>NZ_JACIFY010000007.1 GCF_014197615.1 Rhizobium esperanzae | reverse complement strand
TCATCCATCGGGCCAGCAATATCAATGCTCTATGGCCAACATAGGGCATCAACAGAAACTCACTTTGAGAGGTTTCTTGAATATGCCCTTTCGATCGGGTTGAGGTCGGGTGAATAGGCCGGCAAGAACAGCAGCCATGCTCCCCGCTCCTTGACCAGTTGTGCGGCACGCTCGCTCTTGTGGAAGCCGACATTGTCGAGAATGACGACATCGCCCCTCGACAATGTCGGGGCGAGTTGAGTTTCGATCCAGGCTTCGAAGATCCGTCCGTTCATCGGTGCATCGACGATGAACGGCGCAGTCAAGCCGTGACATCGCAGTCCGGCGATGAAGGTCTGGGTTCTCCATTTGCCGAATGGCGCATGGGTCCGATAGCGCTGGCCTCTGGGAGACCATCCAGTGCGCTTGGTCAGCTTGGTATTGGTCGATGTCTCATCGATAAAAATCAGCCGGGCCAATGCTTTGTTGAAGAAGCGCCGGCGTCGCTTGATCCACAGGTCACGGGCGTGCGCGATCTCCGGCCGCAGCTGTTCGCTGGCCATGAGGCTTTTTTTATTGCTCAGCCCAAGCCGTTGGAGAAACCGACCGATCGTGGCGCGATGGACCATCACACCGCGTCCGGACAGTTCGAAACACAATTCGTCCAGCGTCACATCGCCATCGCCGGCAACACGCGCGACAATCCACTGGCTATGCGCCGTCAATTTACCACCACCTGCTGCATGGCCCTGCCTGGCCGGCGCCACCGAGCCCTGCGACCGGTGCAGGATCATCATATTGTTGACGAACCGCGGCGATACCCGGAAATGCCGGGCGGCTTCACGATGGCTATTGCCTTCCTCTACAAACGCAACCACTCGCACACGCAACTCTAACGGATGCGGCTTGCCCATGGTCGATCTCCTTCCATGCACAAGTGAATCACAAATCAAGCTTCAACGGAATCCTGAATCACGTAAGCTGCGACACGCTTTAGATGTTTGATCCCGGATTTTGATGGTGCAATCTTCTCGCAAGCTTGGAGAGATTCGCTATGGGACAAATTCTGCATGGGAGCGCCACGACGACAGAGGCGATCCGTCGAGCAATACAAATAGTCAAGCGAGCCTGAGAGTTCTGGCGAAGCGGTGTGGGATCAACCAGAAGACCGTTGCCAAATGGAAGAACGAACTTCGACGACTGACTTGGTGACCGGTCCGAAAGCCCCTCGATCGACGGTTCTGTCGATCGAGGAGGAAGCGGTGATCGTCGCGTTCCGGCGCTATACGCTGTTGCCTCTCGACGACTGCCTCTATGCGCTGCAGCCGACCATTCCGCATCTGACCGTTCCTCACTGCATCGTTGCCTGCAGCGCCATGGCATTTCCAAGCTTGCCGATGTGGGCGGCGACAAGCCTGTTCGCCAAAAGTTCAAAGCCTATCCGATCGGCTATTTCCATATCGATGTGGCCGAGGTGCGGACGGAACAGGGCAAACTGCACATGTTCGTCGCCATCGACCGAACCTCGAAGTTTGCTTTCGTGGAGCTGCATGAGAAGGCGACAACAGCCGTTTCGGCAGACTTCCTACGCCGCCTCAAGGCCGTGCCCTATAAGGACCATACCGTTCTTACCGATAACGGCATCCAGTTCACCACGCCCGGCGCCGGCGGCTCGGCCGTCCCCCTGATCAAGGAAGCTATGGCGGCCGGCGAAATCATCTGGGCACATGCGTTCGAATATGCCTGCGCCAAGGCCGATATCGAACACCGAACAACCAAGCCGAAACACCCCTGGACGAATGGCCAGGTCGAGCGGATGAACCGGACGATCAAGGAGGCGACCGTTAAACGCTATTACTACGAGAGCCACGAGCAACTCCGCCAGCACCTCGCCGACTTCGTCTCAGCTTACAATTTCGCTCGCCGCCTCAAGACCCTCAAAGGCCTCACACCCTACGAATATATCTGCAAATGCTGAACAATCGAGCCTGAACGATTCTGGCTCGATCCAGCCCATCAATTCCCGGGACTAAATATCTAGCCCTTTTTAGCGCGCGTTCAAGGGTGGCACGTTCCACGCAATCAAACTTCACCATCGTCCTGGAACGCATAGCAGGCTGGCAATTACCACAGAAGCTCGATGCACGTTTTCGACAGCGCCGATCCACCATCCAGTCGGTATGGCCGCTGGCTCGGACTGAGTCATTTTGTCCCCATGCCGATTTCTGACGCAATGTGGCGCAAACAGAGCGGCGCGTCACTTCAGAAATGCGGCGTCCGCGCACTGTTTTCAAGTGCCCATCCGTGGCTTGATATGCTTGAGCTTTGGAATATTGGGGATCCGACGACCGTGAGAAACGCAACAAGAGACCTTGCATTCGCAGATGAATTCATCTCCGCCAAGTTGGTGGAGGACGTTGTCGATTATGACGTGAGCGACGCGGTTGTTGTCAACCTCGGCCCCTCGCCCATGGTAACGGGTACGGAACATCCAGCGATCGTTCCTGCTTGGAAATCGACCTGGCTGAAGGGTGGGAGAATCAAGTCGGCGGAACGTGCAGCATTGATCAAGGTCGTCAAAGCGACGAACCTTGGGGGCGCGCAATTCCGCGGGTGGGATTGGCTCGGAAATCGTATCCGTAGCTTCCCGCGTGACACGCCCCTCTTCATTTCCGCTCAAGACGAGATCGGTCAGGTGAGGATGGACCCCCGCGTTTTCACCAACGAATCCGCCGAGTCTACAGCTGAGCAAACTTTTACGCTGAAGTTGAACCTGTGGTGGTCCCCTGGCGACACGGATTGCTTCATTCACAATGAGCATCCGTTCCTCGAAGTACACACGCAAATCCACGGCCTCGGGCGGATGCAGAAATTCGCTGAACGCGATCAGTCAACGCTCTACGAAGACGTCGTCATGCCGATTGGCTATTCGCACGATCCGTTTTGCAGGGTGACAGGACATAATCAGTGGACCTATCCTTGGCATAGATATTACGCAGACACGGACTCCGTTTGGTTGGCTGTTGAGCTGCATCCTTGATGGCCTTGGGCGAATTTCAAGACATCTGGATCATGTCCGAGCCATCACCTAGATATTGAAGGGCCTCGCGAGGTATCGCGGGGTCGTTTTTATCCATTACCGTGATCCCCTTGATTTGCTCCCTCCTAAGCAGCCCCGGCCCTCGATAGTGAAGGGCAACTTTGGTTGAGTAAGGCTGGCGGAAGACGGTTGCGGCAATGCCGCTTGAAATCCCGAACATGAACTTTTTGGAGTTTCGCTTCACCTGCGCATAGACACCGAAGGTCAGTTCGTTTGACTGAATTCCTTCAAAATCCGCGGTGAAGAGGCGATCTGCGATCGGAAAGCAAAACCCATAATATTTGAAGACATACTCCATCTTCTTCGGGTCGTCGAAACTGGGGAACCGTTCGACATAATAGTGTTGCAGGAACTGGTTGGATCGGTAGATGCAGAATGCCGACTTCAGCACGAAACCTTTGTAGATCGACGAAAATTGGTATCGATCGTAGACGCCGATCAGGTCGCTATCGGGTACCGAGTTTTCCACCAACATGGTCGATACAAATCGCGAAAACTCCGGCAACTGCCGCGCCGCCGACATAGCGTGGAAAAAGTTGCCATCGACGAGGGTTCTGAATTCTTCGGGGTCGGAGAAAAGAATGGGAACACTGAGGCCAAAGTAGTTTGCGATGATCCTCATATTCGCTGCTGACGGAACATGAGAGCCCGAAAGATATTTATTAAACTGCTGCCGATTTACCTTTATCTTCCTGCATACAGCTGCCACTGACCCTTGTTGATTGCAAAGAGTTCGAAGATTGGCGGCGAAGAAGGCCGTATCGCTAATCAGATGGTTCATTGGCCGTCCAGAATATGACGCGTATTGACGCTATAACTACGCTATATCGCGAAAGCCTCAAACGCAATGCGAAATTGCTCCGGCCGTCATTCCCCTTACATTTTATCGGGAATATGAAGGGGATCGATCATTGCCAGCAAGCGCCGAAATCGGTTGGGCGATTATGGGCACGGAAACCATTGCTACGGAGCACATGGTATCTGCGATCCGATCGATTGGCCATTTGCCCCTCTGGGTTTTCAGCCGAAACCTTCAATATGCGCAGGCTTTTGCAGGCGATCTAGATGTTTCGAACGCTACCAGTGATCTGACAACTGTCTGGGCTGCCCCCCAGGTCCGGTTTGTCTATGTTAGCGCGACGAGAGATCGGCGCCCCTATCACGTGGCTGCAGCAGCGAGAGCCGGTAAGCACATCTTATGCGATGGGCCCCTCTGCGATGATCGCGAGCAAGCCGCGGAACTAGTGAAACTCTGCCATGACATGAAGGTCACTTTAGCAGTGCATCACGTCGCCCGCGCATCCAATGTGCACCAGACGATGAAGAGGCTAATCCGCGACGGCGACATTGGCCAACTGCAATCGATAATTGTCGTTCGTGGCGGTCCCCACGAGCCACCGCCGCAACGGCGCGGTAAGGTCGAACGCGCTGCTGGCGACATCTTCTTCGATGCAGCCATCGAAAGTGTCGACCTTGCCCGATACCTTACGGATGCCGAACCTCGCCAAATCAGCGGGCTTAAAAAGGTACAGGATCAACTCCCGCTGCATCTTGCGTTCTTAATGCGCATGAACGACGGCTGCATCGTTCAGGGGCATGAGAGCTTCGCAGTCTCCGACATCGAGGATATGGTGTTGGTGGCCGGCAGCAAAGGCTCACTGATTGCAAATGGCACCTTGAACGGGCGCGGAGCTGGAACCCTAACCCGGCGAATTGCAGGCAAGAATGAACTGATGCCAATACGCGAGCGCGATGTCCACGTTGCCGCATTGCAGGATTTCGTTGCAGGACTGCATGGAAGGCCGACATGGCTTTCGACCGGAGAAGATAGCGTCTCCAACCTTTACACCATCGAGGCGTTGCAAACATCGGTGAAGACGGGCGAGCTCGTTGATTTACATCATATATCGGCAACCGGTACAGGAGCACCGTCGTGACAACTCGTCAAAAGATCATCCTACACTCTCTGGTGGCGAAACACTCAACGATGGCCATCGATGTGGAGATCGCGAGGCAGTTGAAATTCGATGGCCTCGAGGCATCCGGCACGAAAATCAGCGACTGCCTTGCCGCCGGCGTCTCCAAATCTTCCCTGACCGAGATGATCGGCGGCATGCTTATCCCTGGGATTGGTTTTCTGGTTGACATCGAGCGTCAAGACCATGAACGAAAACAGTTGTTTAGTGACGCGGCACGCCTTTTCGAATTGGCAACGATAGTCGGCGCGAAGGGTGTCGAGGTCATAACGGGACCGCTCAGCATTGAGGTTGTAAAATCCAAGGCTCTAAACAAGGGACTTTATCGCGGACTGATCGACAGCCCGGAACGGGAGCAGATCAACCTTACTGCAGCCAATCTGCAGGAACTCGCCGACCTCGCCGCATCGCATGGTCTAATCCTATATTTGGAATCGCTTTCTTGGACACCGCTGAACACGATCGACAAGCAGCTCAAGGTGATAGAGAAGGCAGGGCGAAGCAATGTCAAGCTGCTGATCGATTACTGGCACTGCTACACCTCGGGAGATACCCCAGAACGAGTTGCAAAGATCGACAAGGATCTCATATACGGGGTTCACGTGTGCGATTCCCTTGAGTTCAAGGGAGGCATACCGGACGAGCCAGTGCTTCGCGATGTGCCGACCGGTGAGGGAGTTTTGAACCTGCAGGAATGGACAGACGCGGTAAAGTCGACCGGCTATGAAGGCTGGTGGAGCTGCGAACTCTTCTGCAACCGAAACCACCAGGAAAACAGCTTTGAAGTTGCCCGGCAGCTCAAATCGCTGATGCAGTCCCTCATTGGCGTAGCTGCTTGAGAGCAATTCTTGAGGCTGCTTTGTCTAGGATCGTTTTCGAGCTTTGAGATCGGAGCGGCCTCGCCATCACGTGTGCCCTCCTGCCCTTCCAGATGGTGAAAGATCGGAGCCTTGGCTATATGACGCATGGTGTTTGCGTCATAAGCGGTGCCCCGGCTACACCTTGACCAAAATGCCCTAGGCTTTTCGAAGATTGTCGCCAGAGGCGGCCTGCTTCCCACGGCGCAGAGTTCCGGCCGTAAACGCGCCCGATGCCGCCGACCAGCCGCCCGTTCGACCGAGACCGCGCAGGCACGTGCGAGAGCGGCGATCTGGGCAGCAGCAGACGGCCTTTCTTCGAGATGGATCGTGACGGAAACCACCATGATTTCTGTGCGACTAGCTTGATCTATCGTCGGCTCAAAGCGGGTATATCGACGATTATT
The DNA here is from genome assembly GCF_014197615.1 of Rhizobium esperanzae. Classification (GTDB taxonomy): domain Bacteria; phylum Pseudomonadota; class Alphaproteobacteria; order Rhizobiales; family Rhizobiaceae; genus Rhizobium; species Rhizobium esperanzae_A. The sequence continues at coordinate 241,623 of NZ_JACIFY010000007.1, read as the reverse complement.
GCTACGAACGCTACCGGTCTTCGGGTGCCGGCAGAACCAGCTTTCCACCGCCACGCCGGTGTTCGCCAAGTGGAAAGGTGGTTCGGCTGTAAGTCACGCGAGCTCAGACGTCCGCCGTCTCGAAAGCATTCGTTTTTTACCTATCCAGCCTTTCTGCCCGGTCGAACTTTCCTGCCAATGCGCTATGCGCGCGCAAGCAGGAAATCCGCAGCTCGCTCGCCAATCATGATGCATACGGCATTTGGATTTCCTGAAATCAAAGTGGGCATGACTGAAGCATCGGCAACCCGAAGCCCCTCTATTCCATTAACCCGAAGCTTTGGATCGACAACCGCCATTTCATCCGTGCCCATTCGGCACGTACCCGACGGGTGGAGGGCTGCATGTGCATGACGCTGGCAGAAAGCGCGCACCTCATCCCGCGTCAGCACGCTCCGGTCGGGCACGTATCTGGAGTGAAGGTATGTGGCGATGGCAGGTCTGGACATGATATCCATTGCTTTCAGCGTGCCTTCCGTAATTGCGTCCAGGTCGTAGGGATCGGAGAAGTAGTTGGGAGCGACTCTAGGATCGGCAGCATAATCGGAGCTCGTCAGCGTGACCTCGCCGCGTGATCTCGGTCGGATCTGCCCTAGGTTGATGGTGCATCCGTTACCACCCGGAACAGCATCGACTCCTTCCTCGATACCGGCGCCCACGACCATGAAATACTGAATGTCGGGAACCCGTTCGTCCTTGTTGCCCCACCAGAAAGCCCCTCCCTCGATGAGGTTCGAAGAGGCAGGCCCCCCCTTAAAGAGCGCGTAGTTGAGACCCGCAGCGGCTTTCCAATGCAATTTCTTGTATTTGTCGTAACTGTGAGGCCCATTCAGCTGATAGATGAGCGAAATTTCGACGTGGTCCTGAAGGTTTTTGCCAACGCCAGGTAGATCGACGTGTATCGTGATGCCGTGACGGCTTAATTCTTTTGCAGGACCAATTCCGGATAGCATCAGCAACTTCGGGGTACCGATCGCCCCCGCCGAAACGATAATCTCTCGTTCAGCCCGAAGAACATGCTTTTCGCCGTTCCTAATATACTCAACGCCGACAGCTTTTCCGTTTTCGATGATGATGCGGCTAACGACAGTTCGGGTAACAACCTGCAGATTTGGCCGCCCTCGCGCAGGCTTGAGATAGGCAACAGCCGCACTGCTGCGTCGACCGTCCTTGGCCGTGATTTGATAGAGGCCACAACCGGCCTGATTTCCAGAATTGAAATCGGCGTTGTAAGGCATTCCTGCCTGTTGACACGCTTGAAGCCAGCTCCGTGTCAGCGGATGAATGTAGTCGATGTCAGAGACACCCAATGGTCCGCCAACTGCATGAACTTCGTTGCAAAAGCGGTTGTTGTCTTCGGCGCGGAGAAAATAGGGTAGAACGTCATCATATCCCCAGCCCTCAGCGCCGAGCTGAACCCATTGCTCGTAGTCAAACGGTACGCCGCGAATGTAGATCATGGCGTTCACAGAGCTGCCGCCGCCCAGGACGCGGGCTTGAACCATTGTCTGCTTTTCGTTTCGGGCCAACTCGGGGCCAGCTTCCCAGCTCAACCGCTTGAGCAATCCACCTTGCGCTGTTTTATAGTAAGCTCCAGGTATGTGTATGTATGGGCTGGCATCGGGCGGCCCCTCTTCGAGAAGCGCCACCTTGACGGTTTCGTCCTCAGAAAGGCGCGCTGCAATCACGCAACCGGTCGAGCCGCCCCCGACAACGATATAGTCATAGCGGCTTTCCTTGCCTGAGGCCGGCTTCACGCCATAACGAGCAGAACCGAGACAGTCCATGAGCATTAGCGGCTCCCTATCGATGCACCGGCCTTGATTGCGAGAGCAGCAATTGTAAGGGCCGGGTTGACAGCTGCGGAGGTCGGCAATACCGAAGCGTCAGTGATGTACAGGTTCGAGACATCATGGCTCCGGCAGTTCAGGTCGACAACCGAAGTTTTCGGATCGCTTCCAAGCCTGGCGGTTCCGCACTGATGAGACGTCGTCTTCCTTCCGAACGTATGGGTAAGCACGACTGGGAAGCCAGCCTTGCGCATCACCTGCTTCGTCTTCTTGATCAGCGCTTCATGCGCGCGCACGTTTGAACGCACCCAGTTGACGACAATCCGATCGTCCTTGACCATGACCCGGCTTTCCGGGTTCGGAAGATCTTCGCTGGTGAGGAACCATCCGTACGCATGTCTTGCGATGATATTAATGAGCCAGGATGGGGCAGGTACGGGAAAATTCGCTTTCAGAATGTTGCCGGTGATGTGACCAAGCAGTTGCACGTTTCCTAGCGGCGCGCCAAATTCGTTGTTCTCATTGTAGAAATCGTTGAACGCTAAAGTCTTCTGATAGACTGAGGCGTTCCGTCTGTAGTCCAGCACGAGCATCGCGGACGTGTTATGGTTCATGAAATTTCGGCCCAACTGGTCCGAACTGTTTGCCAAACCCTTCGGATGAGCCGCGTTTGCAGATCGAAGAAGCAATGCGGATGTCTGAACAGCCCCGGCAGCCACAGCGAAGACATCCGCCGTAATTGAATGTGCCGCTCCATCCTTCGTGAAGGTCGCTGATATGATGCGCTTTCCTGTTTCATCTGTTTCCAGGCGCGATACGCTTGCGCCAGTAATGATGCGCACATTCGGGTGCTGAAGGGCACCACTTAAAGGCCCGACCTCGGCGTCTATCTTACCTAACCCGGTATTTGGGAAGGCATCCCAGCCGGTTCTTGCACGCTTGAGCCATGCCTCAATATCGATAGCAAGAGGAAGACTAGCGGGATGGATACCCGCATTTTTTAGACGCGCTCGGACCGATGCGATGGACGGCTCATCGGGAACAGCAGGGTAGGAATAAGGTCGGCCGTGGGGAGGTTCCGTAGGATCCTCTCCAATGGCACCCCGCACGCGGAAGACCTCTTCGGCGCGCTCATACCATGGCTCGAGTTCATCATATGATATAGGCCAGCCCGGTGAGCTTCCATCCAGATGGGGACGAGGCAAAAAATCTTCTTTCCGGTAACGGTACATGACCGCTCCAAAGAACTTCGAGTTTCCACCGACGTAGTAGTAGTTGTTGGCCAGAAAGCTCTCGCCGTCAGTTCCTAGCCAGTTCTCGGTCGGCCGGTAGAACCCCTTTTGAAAGATCGCAATGTCGTCACGGGCTTCGGCGGTGTCTTTAAGGTAGTCGCCGCGCTCGAGGATAACGATCCGTCGCCCCGAGTCGGCCAGGCTGTACGCCAGGGAACTGCCGCCAACACCGGAACCGATAATCACAATGTCTGCATTGTGCTGCATGGGAGCGTTGATCCTCAATCGATTCGAGATTCCGTTTGCGCATCGAACAACACGATCTTCGAGCCATCGACAGACAAACAAGCTTCGGCTCTTGATCTTGCAGTGTTGGGCGGAAGCCGTGCAGTTACCTCCACGCCCGCGAGCTGGAACACAACAAGCGCGTCCGGTCCGGTAGGCTCGACAACGTCGATATCGACTGTGAGGCAATTCGCGCCTGCGCTCGATGCGGGGCTGAAGTTTTCTGGTCGGATACCGATCAGCACCTCCTTGGCAGAATATTTGTTCAGCGCCGACGCGGAGATTTGAATCCCTGAAATGCGAGCGGGCGCCCGGTTCGGGATTTGCACCACGGCGCTTACATTGGAGCCGTCGGCTTCAAGCTTTGCAGGAACGATGTTCATGGACGGCGAGCCGACAAATCTCGCGACATAAACGTTGGCAGGCCGATCATAAACCTTCTGAGGTTCATCCAGCTGCTGGACGATGCCGTCCTTCATCACGGCAACGCGTGTCGCGAGCGTCATTGCTTCGATTTGATCGTGCGTGACGTAGACGATCGTCGTTCCCAAGCGCTGATGGAGGCGCTTGATCTCTGTCCGCATGTCAACACGAAGCTTTGCATCGAGGTTCGAAAGAGGTTCATCGAACAGAAAAAGTTTTGGCTGGCGGACGATAGCACGTCCCATGGCGACGCGCTGACGCTGTCCGCCGGACAATTGCGACGGCTTTCGATCTAGCAGGTGACTGATCTGGAGCAGCTCTGCTGCCGCACGAACAGCTTTGTCGCGATCAGCATGGGTGACCTTGCGGATCTTCATGCCGAATTCGATGTTCTCACGCACCGTCATGGTTGGGTAAAGTGCATAAGACTGAAACACCATTGCAATGTCCCGATCCTTCGGGGACAAATCATTGACCACGTTGTCAGCAATGCGAATCTGACCGCCGGTGATCGTTTCAAGACCCGCGATCATGTTGAGGAGCGTCGATTTTCCGCAGCCAGATGGTCCCAGCAGCACGAGAAAATCGCCGGTCCCAATCGAGATCGAGACCTCCTTCAGCACTTCGAGGTCACCATATGCTTTGCGGACGCGATCGATTTCAAGAGTAGACATTGTATCAGCCTTTCACGGCACCGGCAGTCAGTCCGCGGACGAAATAGCGCCCGGCGATGACATAGACGACAAGGGTTGGAATCGCGGCAATCATTGCCGCGGCCATATCGACGTTGTATTGCTTTCGACCCATCGTCACGTTGACGATGTTGTTAAGTGCTACGGTGATCGGTGATGACTGACCCGCAGTGAATGACACGCCGAACAGGAAGTCGTTCCAGATCTGGGTAAATTGCCAGATGCATGAGACCACGATGATCGGAAGAGCAGCTGGCAACATGATCGAGAAGAAGATGCGGAAGAATCCGGCACCGTCGATCTGAGCCGCTCGTGTCAGTTCGTCCGGAATTGTAATGAAGTAGTTCCGGAAAAACAGGGTGGTGAAACTGATCCCGTAGACCGTATGAACCAAAACCAGTCCTGGGATCGTGCCGGAAAGTTTCAGTGCGCCGAGCAACTGCGCCATTGGCAGAATCACCGCCTGAAATGGCAAGAAGCAGCCAAACAGCAACATTCCGAAGATGAAGTTGGAACCCGGAAATCGCCATTTCGTTAGAATGTAGCCGTTAACCGCCCCGATCATGGTCGATAGAGTGACAGCAGGAACGACCATGAGAAGCGAGTTGACGAAGTACGGCTTGAGACCGCCGCATGCAGTACCGATGCATGCCTCGTCCCAAGCTTTCTGCCAGGCCTCGAACGTCACTGCCTTCGGAAGTCCAATGAACGAGCCGGAATAGATTTCATCAAGTGACTTCAAAGACGTGACGATCATCACCCATAGCGGCATCAGATAAAAAGCGGCAAGTGCAATGAGCGACCCGTAGATAAATACTCGGCCAAGCTGGAGAGAACGCCGCGCTGGCCTTGCTTCAATGTGCATTGCGGTTCTCCTTCAGTTCGGAGTACAGATAGGGCACGATGATTGCCGCAACGGTCATCAACATCATCATCGCGCTGGCCGCCCCAATGCCCATCTGGTTCCGCTTGAACGTGGCGGAGAACATGAACGTCGAGGGCATCTCGGTCGCGCTGCCCGGACCACCGCCTGTCAATGCCAGGACAAGGTCGAAGCTCTTGATCGATATGTAGCTGAGCAAGACAACGACGCTGAGAAACGCCGGTCGCAGCATGGGGACGATGATGCTCATATAGATGCGCGGCAGCGTCGCGCCCTCGATTTGAGCAGCCTTGATAATCGACGTGTCGATGCCGCGGAGACCGGCGAGGAAGATCGCCATGGCAAAGCCCGTTGATTGCCACACCGCTGCGATCACGACACAATAGATTGCGTATTCTGGCCGCGTGATCCAATCGAAGACGAAGCCTGTCCAGCCGAGTTCGTTGACGACCTTCTGGACACCCAACTCGGGGTTGAGAATCCACTTCCACGCGGTACCCGTTACGATGAACGACAGCGCCATTGGATAAAGGTAGACAGCCCGAAGAAAGCCCTCTGCCCTCACCTGTTGATCAAGAAGGATGGCAATGAACAGACCAAGCGCAATGGTGATTGCAAGGAACAGCACAGTGAAGATGAACAGATTTGCGACAGCTGTCTCCCACCGGGGCGTTGCCCATAGGCGCGCGTATTGTTCCAGGCCAACAAAATCGAACCTTGGAACCATTTTCGAGGAAGACAGGGAAATTCCGGCCGTCCAGGCGATGAAGAGATAAACCCCGACGAAGACAACGACCAGGCTCGGCGACAAAACGATCCGAGGTAGCCAGCGCGTCAGTTTATCTTTTAGCGAAGGTGTCCTGTGCATCACAGTAATCCGGCGTTGAAGCGTATTGACGATTCAGGGCGCCGGCTTAATGCCGGCGCCCTGATGATGGGTCATCGAGCGTTGTCAATGCCGTCGACAAGCGCCTTGACGGCGTCCTTGGCGGACATATCTGTCACAAAGAATTTACCGACAACGTCACTGAACACACCGGAAAACTGTGGCTGAGTGGCGAAACCTTCGGTGAGTCCACCGAGCATGGCATCGCTCGCAATCGCCGCTTCTCTATCGGCAAAGCTCCGCTGGGCACACGCGTCAAAATCGGCGACCGAAACGTCGGAGCGAGCCGGGATCGACCCCTTGATCTTGTTGAATTCTTTCTGGACTTCGGGGTCCATAATCGACTCTGCCCACGCATCCTGGCCGGCTGTGATGGCCTCGTTATCGATCTTGAACATGCCGAAAGCATCGATGACGAACTTATAGTTCGGCGTGGCCGACGGGGTCGGGAAGCACAGGAAGTCTGTCCCAGGCTTCATGCCTTTCGCCAGAAATTCGCCTTTGGCCCAGTCACCCATGATTTGCATTGCAGCTTTTCCGCTTGCAACCATGCCAGTTGCAACAGCCCAATCGCGGCCGGTGAAGCCTTCGTCGACGAGGCCGCGCACCTTGCGAAGCTTCTCGAATGCATCGACCATTTTGTCACTGCCAAGGGCCTCTTCATCCAGATCCATAACGGCCTTCTTGTAGAACTCCGGGCCGTTCACATCGACAAGGATGGCTTCGAACACTTCGAGGATCTGCCACGGCTCATCGCCCATCGCCAAAGGAACGACACCTGCGGCCTTCAACTTGTCGCCGTCGGCAATCAATTCATCCCAGCTCTTGGGTTCGGTAAGGCCAACTTTGTCGAACACAGCTTTGTTGGCCCAAACCCAATTCTGCCGGTGCATGTTGATCGGCACCGAGATGAAATCGCCGTCACTCTTTACGAAAGCCAGCAGCTGCGGAGCAAGTGCCTTGTCCCAACCGTTTTTCTCGTACTGGTCGTTCAGCGAACGGAGAACCCCTTCTTTTGCCCAGTCCAAGCCTTCGAAACCTAGAAACTGCATGGTAGCAGGGGGATTTCCTGCCGCGAGGCGCGTCCTAAGGGCCTGAAGCGCGTTGCCGCCAGATAGGCCTCCGACTGCGCTGTCTTGCCAAATGTAACCTTTTTCGGCGAGCTTGTTTGTGATCACCTTAAGCGCGTTCACCTCGCTCTCGGAGACCCAGTGATGGATACCTTCGATCTTCGTCTTTTCCTGAGCAACGGCTGCTACCGGGAGAAGCGCTATCGAGGCTGCGAGTAGAGTTTTGAGTTTCATGGTAGTTCCCCTTTTTGGTTAGAGATGATGATCGGCTACCCATCGATCGGCGATGAAGCCGCCAAGGAATCATGCTTTGACGGGCGCCGCCGCCTCGGCATACGGAATGTTGCGCCCGCCATATCGGCGCACGCGAAGATTCGCTTGTTCCGCATGACCCGCGAAGCCTTCCATGATGCAAAGCCGCGAAGTATAGCCGCCGATCAATGCAGATGCTTCGTCGGTCTCGATCCGCTGATAAGTGCAGGTCTTCAGAAACTTCCCGACCCACAAACCGCCGGTGTATCGCGCCGCCTTATTGGTTGGGAGCGTGTGGTTGGTACCGATAACCTTGTCGCCGAAAGCAACGTTGGTGCGGGCGCCCAGGAAAAGCGCGCCATAGTTCGTCATGTTTTTTAAGAAATAGTCGGGATCTCCGGTCATGACCTGGACGTGCTCCGAAGCGACGCGATCGGCTTCAGCAACCATTTCTTCCAGGGTATCGCACAGGATGATCTCGCCGAATTCGGCCCATGCCTGACTTGCAATAGCCGACGTGGGAAGGATTTTGAGAAGGCGGTCGATCTCGCTAAGCGTATCTCGCGCGAGCTTTTCGGAATTCGTTATCAGGACAGCCGGCGAGTTAGCGCCGTGTTCCGCTTGGCCGAGCAGGTCGGTTGCGACAATCTCGCCGTCGACGCTGTCATCAGCGATGACGAGAGTCTCCGTCGGACCGGCGAAAAGATCGATGCCCACCTTTCCGAAAAGCAGACGCTTTGCCTCGGCCACATAGGCGTTGCCCGGGCCGGCGAGCATATCGACGGGCTGGATGGTCTCAGTCCCGTATGCCATCGCTGCAATCGCCTGAACGCCGCCCAGAGAATAGATTTCGTCTGCTCCGGCAAGCGCCTGCGCAGCAACAATCTTGTTTGATATTTGCCCCTTGAACGGCGGTGCGCAGGTTATTACGCGTTCGCATCCTGCCACCCGCGCAGTCAGAACCGTCATGTGGGCAGATGCGAGGAGAGGATATTTTCCACCCGGGACGTAGCAGCCTACATTCTGAACCGGGACATTCCGGTGGCCGAGGACAACACCCGGGATCGTTTCGATCTCAAGATCCTTGAGGGAATCTTTTTGAGCCTGAGCAAAACGGCGGATTTGATCCTGGGCAAAGTCCAGATCCTCACGCTCCTGTTTCGTCAACGAATTGACTGCGGTTGAGATTTCCTCTTTCGACAGGCGATAGGACTCCCGATCAAACTTGTCGAACTGTACCGACAGCTCCCGAACAGCCTTGTCGCCGCCCGACTCCACCTTCGCGAGAAGTGTTTCGACTGCCTTGGTTACCGCGGCGTCACTGCCGCCTCCGTTGCTTGCCTTGGCTGTTTTGATGTGTCTGATCATGACATAGCTCTTCGTTCGCGGAAGCAGCACGCTCCGCAGTCGCGATGATTAAAACCTGGGTTTTGGGAGCGCCTGCCCGGCGCCCCGAGGATCAGGGCAGCTTAGAGATGCTGCTCGCGGGCACGCATTTCCGCGTAAGCCGCCTGTTCCTTTTCGTAGTAAGCTGGCGACGGGAAGTCCCACCAACCCGTCGCGAACGGGCCGGCCGCGTCACGCGAAACAATCACTTCGACAAGCGCTGGCCCACCGCATTCGAGAGCGGCTTTGATGCTGGACTCAAGGTCCTCGTTCTTCTCGACACGCCAGGCTTCAAGCCCAAACGCGCGTGCCGACGCGGCAATGTCAGCGGAGTATGGCTCGCCGTTGCCGGCATGATGATTGAATTCCGAGGCAACATGACGGCCCATGAACTTGCGCTGTCCGCCACGGATCGACATGTAGCCCTGATTGTTGAGAACAAGGAACACGACGTTGATACCGTTCATCACGGCAGTACCCATTTCCGGCAACGACATCATGAAATCACCGTCGCCGACGATCGCCACGACCTGCCTGTCAGGGCACGCGAGCTTGGCGCCAAGAGCAGCCGGCACTGCCCAACCCATTGGCGAGTAAGAACCGGACGTCAGATGGGTGCGTGGCTGATAGACAGGGAAGCTTTGCTTGACTGAACCCTGAGTATTGCCGGAGCCGACGACGACGATACCGTCACGATCGAGGACCTTGCGAAGCGCCATCAGCGGACGCTGCGAGGTAAATGGTGTTTCAACGCTGTTTTCACGAGGGCCTACCTGAGCGCGCCAGTCGGCTTTCGCTTTCTGAACGTCAGCAAGGAAGTTTTCGCGCCGTGACAGCAACTTCTGCGAGTCGGTGTCAGAGATAAGCGACAGGATAGCTTCGAGCGTGACCTTCGCGTCGGCCACGATACCGACTTCCGTTTCGTAGTTTTTGCCGATTTCGCGCGGGTCCAGATCAATATGGATCAGCTTCGCCGACGGAATGGAGAATGACACCCCCTTGGCATAGGAAGATGCAGACCAATCGGTGAAGCGGCAGCCGACTGAGACAACCACGTCTGCTGAAGCAGTGATCTTGTTGCCGCACGTGGTTCCGGTCTGTCCGACAGCGCCGATGAAGAGTTCATGATCCTCTGAAATCGCGCCTTTGCCATTCCAGGTGATAGAGACAGCCGCACCCAACTTCTCAGCGAGGCGAGTAAGCTCTGCAGATGCATTGGCCGTGATCGCGCCGCCACCCGCCACGATGACCGGACGTTCAGCGGTCATAAGAACCTTAACAGCAGCTTCGATCGCTTTCGGGTCAGGATAGGCAATACCGATGGGAAGGCGCTTTTCGAGCTGGTGGATGGTGACATCCGCAGCTTCAACCTGGACATCCATCGGAACTTCAACGTGGACTGGTCCAGGGCGCCCCGTCATCATCGCGTTGAAGGCACGGTGCATGATGCTTGGGAGGACCTGCACCGAATTGGCTTGCCATGCACGTTTCGTGACTTGCTCGGTCACGCGCGGAAATGCGTTGTCTTGATGGCGCTCCAGTTCCTGCATCGTCCCGTGGCCGTGCATGTAAGTCTGGGGGGAGCCGGAAACGTAGAAGAGCGAAGTGGAGTCGCAAAGAGCGGTGGCGAGACCGATGATGGTATTTGCGGCGCCTGGTCCGACGGAGGTCGAGCAAGCCATCGGTTTTCCCGAAGCGCGATAGTATCCATCGGCCATATGGACAGCACTCTGCTCGTGCATGACCTGGATGAATGGGATTTCAGACCCCTCTTCCAAAAAGGCATCGAAGAGCGACCAGATTCCGTGACCGGGTACACCAGCCACATATTCCACACCGTATTCCTTCAAGGCCTTCGCGACGACTTGGCCACCAGTGAGCTTCATTGTTCAACCCTCGTTCCTTGCTTAAGACAGGTTGAAGGCTGCCGGCATTGCTGGCACTGTCCTCCAACAGTTAGGTCAGTGTGCGCCTTTGCTCGACGATTCCGCAACTTCGCAGGCACCGAAACGCTGATGCACAGTGAAGCGCCAAGCGCGATAAGCTGCTTCTGTCGGTCGCTTATGCTGTGAAAACGCTTGTCTTTTCGATTGAACAAGCCTGCAGGATCTGGGCGGAGGAGCCTGCGGGAAAAGCCGGTGGCCGACTTGCATATCTGGCGACAGGCGGACGTTTGAAAGCCGGCCCGCGGGGTTTCGGCACACTATGGCGCTTTGACGGCGTCAGTTTGCGCATGGGTGCGGCGACTTATCGTTGGTCGCCGATCACTGATGATCGGAGGCGGAGTTCCCATCCTGCCAAGGACAGTTGGGTTGCTGCCTTGGTGCCGCCGACGGAGTCGCAACTTGACGCGAATTCTGCGGCATATCGATGCTCAAAAGTTCGCGTTGCGAAGTGCAAAAACATAGTTGCGGATGCGATTCTCATGACCGCTAAGCGTGTCGCCGATGACGCGTCCTCGAAACACATTTTTCCTGCGAACCCGCACGCAGCTGAGACTGGCTGCAGAGTACGCAATAAAAAGACGCGAACTGAAATGGCGGATGTAATTTCTTTATTGGGAACATATGATGCCGTGAGCCAACCCCGGTCCATGAGTCATCCGCCTCGGCCCCAGCACCTATCGCTTCCTAGTCTCCTTGACACTATTCAACGCCAGCATGCCGCATATTTCTGGGATGGTGCCGACACGGCCACCGGTCTCCCCTATGACAGGCGGGGAACCAAAGGTGAGAAAATATCGGATCTCGTTTCCCTCGGTGGGGTTGGCTTCGGGCTGATGTCGATAATAGTGATGGCTGATCGTGGCTGGGTGGCGAGGCACCACGCCGCTTCACGCGTATTTGCAATACTCGACGCCCTGGCCGGGATACCGAGATATCGCGGAGCGTTTCCCCACTTCGTAAAAGCCAGCGATCTCACGGTCGTCCCGTTGGTGCCACTGGACGATGGGGCCGACCTCATTGAAACAGCGCTACTCGCCCAGGGGCTTTTATGCGCTCGAGAATATTTCGACGAGAAATCGCCGGCCGAAGACGAGATCCGAGAGCAAATACATCGAATTTTAACGGCGATTGAATGGAGCGGCTTCGTCCGTCCGGGAGCCCGACCATCGCTGTTCTGGCATTGGAGCCCGCAGTATGAGTGGTCCCTCAACGTGCCGATCACAGGATGGAACGAAGGCCTTATTGCCTATGTCCTTGCTGCAGGCTCACAGGATCATTCTATTGACCCAGAGGTCTTCCATCTCGGATGGAAAAACGAGGGAGCCTATCGCAACGGCGAAAGCTATTATGGCCATACCCTCCCCGCCGGCTCGCCCTACGGCGGCCCGCTTTTCCTTTCTCAGTACTCGTTCTGCGGCTTGGATCCTCGCGGCTTGTTCGATGAACATATCGACTATTGGGATCAGGCCGTCGCTCATTCGGGAATTAACTATGAGCATTGCAGACGAAACCCAAAGGGGCACATTGGGTACGGAGTCTATGGGTGGGGTCTAACCGCATCAGACGGACCCAGGGGTTACCTCGTGAGCTGCCCGATGAATGACGTCGGCGTTCTTGCGCCGACCGCCGCGTTATCGAGCTTTCCATTTCTGCCCGCTCAGGCTGAAGCCGCGGCACGTGCATTTCTTTCTTACGGAAACGGACGTTTGTGGGGAGCGTTCGGTTTTGCTGACGCCTTTGCCCCGGCTGAAAATTGGGTTTCGGATTGCCATCTTGCGATCAACCAGGGACCGATCGTGGCGATGATCGAGAACTATCGCACGGGTTTGCTATGGCGCTTATTCATGAAAGCCCCGGAAGTAATGGTTGGACTGGCGCGCCTGGGAATTGACAGACGGCAACGAAGCCGGGATCCGGAGTCTCTGGGAGAAACACGACCGTGAGCAACAAGCTTGTTTGGCCTGCGCATACGACAAATTTGCCGGATTTCCGCACAGATCCCGCCTACGCGAACGGCTCAGCCTATGTCGATGGGAAAATCGTACCGATTGAGGAAGCGAAGGTGCCCCTCTTGGATTGGGGCTTCCTGCGCTCTGACGCATGTCAGGAGACGATTTCGGTGTGGGACGGCAGTTTCTTCCGATTAAGTGACCACCTTGACCGGTTTCAAAGGTCTATCCAGCGTCTCCGGATGGATACGGCTCCTGTCGAAAGGGCCGATATCCTCAGAGTGGTCCACGAGCTCGTTGCCGTATGCGGGTTCCGTGATGCTTACGTCCAAATCATCATGACGCGGGGACGTCCCCCCATCGGTAGCCGAGACCTGCGCCTCTGCTTAAACCGCTTTCAGGCGTTCTGCATGCCGTATATGTGGGTCGCCAGTCCAGAAAAACAGGAAGCGGGCATGGCGCTTCATATAAGCCGACGCGTCAGAGTTCCGCCGCAGTCCGTCGATCCATTGGTGAAGCACTACCATTGGCTCGACTTTGAAATGAGCTTGTTTGAGGCTTATGAGAAAGGGGCCGATACAGTGGTTCTCAGCGATCTCCACGGCAACATCACCGAAGGACCCGGTTTCAATATCTTTGCGGTCATTGACGGGTCACTGCGGACCCCCTCCTCCGGCATACTGGACGGAATGACAAGAAGGAGCGTCATGGAGCTCTGCAACGAGCTAAATGTCGGTGTCGTGGAGGAGCACATTTCCTTCGAGCGGCTTCTAAAGGCCACAGAGATTTTCCTTACGACGACGGCAGGTGGAATCATTCCAGTGTCTTCGGTGAACGGAACCACGGTCGGCTCAGGCGCTGTCGGCGAGCAAACCCGTCGCATCCACCACTCGTACTGGCATAAACGTAGCAGCGGCTGGTATGGCGAGCCTGTCGCCTACATCCCAAAAGCCTCCTTCGTGCGTAGGTCACATTGAATATGTCACGTTTCGACGGAGCTCGCAGTCGTTGAAGCTGCCACGGGGTTAGGCGTCAGTTCTTCCGTCAGCGCTTGGGCATTTGAATTCTCTCAGTGCGTTCTATCCCGCCTTGACTGCGTCTTGGCTCATCGGAAATACAGCAATTGGAAGCTCTCGAAAAACGATCCACACTGAGACAGGTCACGTCGTCGCCACTTTATTTGGGCGCAGCAATCGCGATGTTCCTATCGGGCCTCGGGACATCTGCCGCAGCTCCGCAGATCGTATTGTTCCTTGTGAAGGAACTCGATACGCCGATGGCCGCTGCCGGCCTGTTTTACTTGACAAACCTGGCGGTGCCGTTGGCCGGTTATGCAATCGGCAGCTTTTCTGATCGAACTGGCGACCGCCTTAGCCTTTTTCGCTTATGTGCTTTCATGGGCTTCATCGGTTGGGCGGGGATTGCGCTGTCGACCAGCAGCTGGCTGCCCTTTATCGTCAATACATTTGTCTTGGCATTTTCCGGAGCGGCCGCCTCGCAACTTTTCGCCGCTATTCACGATGACATTCAGTGCAGAACAACGCTGGTGAGTGACGACATCGTTCCAACGGTCCGAATGGCGCTGACAGCCGGGTGGGTCATCGGGCCTGTCGTGGGGACGTGGATAACGGCGCAGTTTGGAATTCGTGAGATGCTTTGGTTTACCTCCCTCTGCTTCCTCCTTCAAATAGCACCTCTAGGCACGCTCGCCACACCTCGGCCCTCCGAAACGCCGGGAGTGGCGGAAAAGCAGCGTCGCCAGCCAAGTCTCGAGAAGATGCTGCCCCTCCTTGCTTTTACTGGTCTGTTCGTCCTGGTCTATGCGGGAGAGTCGATCAAATATGGCTTCCTTCTGTTGTACATGGACGAGAGCCTTGGTCTAGACGCTGCGACACGCGGAGCCGTAATCGGAATTCAGCCTCTCGTAGAGCTGCTGATTATGCCGTTTAGTGTTCTCCTCGCGCGAAGAACAGGTATGCTTTGGCTGATGTCTATTGCCGCAGCACTTGGTGTTTTTGCAAACATCTGCTTTGCGAGCTGGAACAGCGTCATGGGCATGTTCGCGGGTCAGATCCTCATGGGCGGCGTGTGGGGCGTATTCGCGGCCCTGGGAATTATCGCCGCCCAACGACTGCTCCCGACGGCGGTCGCAACTGCCTCAGCCATATTCATGAGTTCTACGGCGCTTAGCAGCGCACTTGGCGGAGCAGCGGGCGGGTTGGGTATCGCCTTGCTCGGTCTTCCCTATGTATTTTTCCTGCCGGCAGTCTTTTCGACAGTGGCTGTTGTCGGATTGGCGTTCATGGCTAGGTCAATGAAGCTCCTTTGACGCGCTCGAGCGTTGCAGAAAAGTGCAGCAGTCGGATGCGCCCGTGGAGAATGTTGAGAAGACGATGAGGAACGTTATAGCGCTGCAGTTGTATTCGCTTAGATCACTAGGGTCTCTTCAAGCCCAGGTGCTTGGGGCCGCAAGCGCCGGCTTCAAGGCGGTCGAGCTTTTGGAAGAGCATTTGGAAGAGCCTACTGTTCTGAAGGCTTTACTCGAGGATCATCAGGTAGTGGCGCCGTCCGCGCATGTAAGCCATTTGGCACTACGCAATCACCTCGCGCGACTTATCGATGTATGTGAATTTTGCGAAATCAAGCAGCTCTTTGTTCCCGGCGTTGCATTTCGTACGCCGAAGGGCAGCGTCAGTGACTGGCGCTTTATGGGATGGGAGTTGGCCCGATTGGCCGAGCGATTGCACAATGCCGGGATAACACTCGGCTACCACAATATGCGCCAGGACTTTTTGCCCCTCGCAGATGGGCGCTTTGGCTTCGAAGTCCTAGTCGACACCGCCCGAGGAAGCCCGCTGAAGTGGCAGGCAGACATCGCGTGGATGAACCGCGCTGGAATGAACGCAGCGGACTGGTTGAAGAGATATCGGGGCATTCTCGTATCTGCCCACATCAAGGACGAGGCGCCCGTCGGCACTCACGAGGATGAAGACGGTTGGTCCGATGTTGGTGACGGTACCATTCTTTGGCCGTCGCTTTGGAAAACCGCCACCGAGTGCGGTGCGTGGTTGCTTGTGGTTGAGCACGACAACCCGAGACAGCCACTGGAATTTGCCAAACGAAGCTTGAGTTACCTTAGTCGATTCAACGCTTAAGAGTCTGTACGCCCATTCTGAGCACGGAGGACCTTCTACAATGGATCTGAAATATCGGATTGATCATTTTTCGCTCTTGGTCAAAGACCTCGCACGCAGCATCAAATTCTATCAAGACGTCTTCGGCTTCGAGATCATTGAGGAAACCAACAATGCGAAGATCCGCTGGCTCAAGATTGGAGGCACTGACACGGTTCACCTGAGCGAAGGCGACACAAGCACAACTTCTCTTCGAAAGGATACGCACTTTGCCCTGCGTGTGAGAGATTTCGAAGCATTTCTCGCCGACATGGAAAACCGGAGTATCGCCTACTACGACTGGCCCGGGAATATCAACAGGGTGGGCGAACGGTTCGATGGGTATCGACAGGTCTATATCCAGGATCCCGATGGGTATTGGATCGAAGTCAACAATCACGGCCTTCGATGACTTTAGGTTCCCTTCGCCTGTCCTTCAGCAAACGTGGCGACAGAACTTCGCATCAGTGCTACCCTCTAGCAGCTGTTTTGGACGCGCATAGAAACTCGCTTCGAGCTTGCGGCCACAATCGCAACAGAGAAGCTCGAAGTTAAGCTGCACGCCGGTTAACTCGGCCGACAGTGGCAGAAGAACGATTAATCCGGCCACAGCAGCCGGAATTATGCGTCTGCAGCCAAATCTGGATGTCAGGTGCGCTGTGAAGGGCATTGTAGCAATTGATCCAACGCCCATGCAAAGCAATAGGAAACCAAGGGTACCTTCATCCACCCGAAGCCGTTGCTTCGCAAGCGGTACGAGGGGAGCCCAAGCTCCAAGGCAGATGTCCGCTAAGCAGAAGACCAAACGCGTCGCCAGTCGTTCTCGAGCGGGATCAAACGCAGCAATCCGCATGTATCTATCCACTGGAAAACGAGCCAGCAGCCAGAGCGAATTACTGGCTGCTGGACGACGCGGTATGCCGTACGCGGTTGGCGGCCTCAATCAGCCGCTCGGCAGGCAGTCGGCCCGTTTGAACGGCGTCGACTATACCGTCGCAGAGCTCAGGCAAATGTGGACCGCCAGCAACCAACAGCAGATCCACACCAGCGCTGAGCGCTGTCACAGCAGTATCGACCAGCGATTGCCCGCGCATCGTGGCAGGCGCGTCGAGGTCATCGCTGATGACCAGGCCAGTGAATCCAAACTCGCCGCGCAAGAGCTCGATGACCTTGGCTGACGTACAAGCGGCGTTCTCCTGGTCTAAAGCGGCAACGGGAGCTGGTCCAGCCATTACGGCCATCGTCCCGGCTCTTATAGCTTCGCGGAAAGGCGTCGCATTTTCCAGGATTTTGTCCAGTCCGGACATCATTGAAACATCTACGAGAGCTGGATCGCCTGCCAGGTCGATGAACCCGGGAAAGTGTTTCGTGACCGCCGTGATCCCGGCTCGCTGAATCCCTCTGACAAATGCAGAGACAATACGTCCGACTTCTCTTCTGTCCGTTCCAAGGGTTCGACCTTCAAGCCACGGGTTCTGCCCCACAACAACGTCGGCTATAGGCGCGAGAAACATTGTTACTCCCAGCTCCTTGGCCGCCCGCGCTGTTTCGAAGCAACTGCCTTCGATCTCATCGGCCGGCAGACGCTTCGCCTCGTGTAGTGTGGGTAAAGGTGGAGCGAGCCCCTCAAGACGCCTGATGCCCCCGAGTTCTTGATCAACGGCAACAATCAAACCCGCCTGACCACGGTGCAAACCGTCGATGGCCGCGGTAACTGCCTGCTTGTTCTCTCGAGCGAGTCGGTCGCCGGACATGCCCCTGGCGACATATTCGGAACGGGATTCTCCGATCAGGACCGAGCAGCCGCCAGCATCAATGAAAGGAACCATTATGTTATGGAAATCCAATGTATCGAATGCTGGCAGAAACACAGCTCTCGCATCACGCTGAATTGTCTCGCTCACTGGCTATCTCCGAATTGCTTCAATGTTTAATCAATGCCGTCTCGGCAAACCGACGCCGCTTGCGCCACAGAAGCGGTTCTATCTTACCGTCCACCCATTAAAATGCTGATCGCAGCGGCATGAAGATCCTTGTTTGCGGAAGCGATAATGCGACCTCCATTTTCCGCGCGCGAGCCGTCAAATGTCGTCACTACGCCCCCTGCCGATTCGATAAGGGGGATCAACGGTACGATATCGTAGGGCTGAAGATTGAATTCGACGCAGATATCGATGTGACCGGCCGCCAACATGGCGAAAGCGTAGCATTCGCCGCCATATCGGGTCATTTTGACAGCGTCGTCGAGGATATCAAACCGAACGTCGGGGTTCCTGCGAACACCCTCGGGCGAATTGGTGTGCAAGACGGCATCCGATAGCTGCGCGCACCCACTTGTCTTCAGGCGCGTCGTTGTGTTGTCGGTCTTAAGCCAACTCTCGCCTTTGTAGGCCCAGAATCTCTCTCTGGTGATCGGTTGACTCATCATACCTACGGTCGATCGCCCTTGCTCGCAGAAACCGATCAAGGTGCCCCATACCGGAATTCCGAGCAGGAAAGGACGTGTGCCGTCGATCGGATCGAGGACCCACTGGCAGGCCCCAGTTCCGGTGAGCCCGTATTCCTCACCGACAATGCTGTGATCAGGAAACTCCTCGGAGATTAGCGCTCGCATTGCCAATTCAGCCTCTCGATCCGCTTCCGTCACTGGATCGAAACGGTATCCCTCTTTTGGCTTCGTCGTGGTCTCGAGCGTTTTTCGGAATCGCGACACTGTCTCGCGATCGGCCAGGTCGGCCAGCCTGTGCAAAAAGTCCGCCGTAGGAAGTTTCATCGTCTATCTCTATCTCGTTAGGTGGCGGCCACATGGCGACACCCTCGTTGCCCAACATCGGTCGTTGATTTCGCTGTTCATCCGGCATCGCTGTTGCGGCTTCGTAGAAGCTGTAGCCGTCGTCCGTTGTCCGAGTTTCACACGAACAGCCTCATCCCGACGCAGACGAACGTCACACAAAATGCGAGGTCAATTTTCAAACAGCTTGGTCGATCTGTATTGAGCTCACTTGCTCTGCGAACAGGTGGACTTGCGCGCCAACTCGGCCAGGTCCTGCACGAGGCAAGAGCGTTGGCAAGCTCGCCCCGAGGTTACGTGCCGTTCCGCAGGTCTGCGATCTTTTGATAACTTATGCCGATCTGGTCGAAGTGCGCCTTGGAGCCTTCTCCCGTCGGCGATTGAACGCCAAAACCGACTTTGATCGGACGGTTGCCAGTGCCCGGGATCGCGAACCAGCGTAGAAACTGCCAAAATTTGCCGTCCTCGGAAAAATGGAATGCAATCGTATCCCCGTCGCAATAGACGCGAAGCCAGACATGTTCTCCATCGTAGTTGGGACCGTCACAATCGTCCGAGGTCGTCCTCGTAACGACGCTTACAATAGTCGGCTTCTTGGCAGCCGAGTATTCAAACGCCAATTTCGCCCAGTTATCTTCGTCAACTTGCAGAAAAATTGCGCCTGCGTCGTAAGCGGAAGAAAACTCGACAGAAACCCTAGCAGTAATTGAAAACGTCTCCTCAGCAACTTCCGTAACGAGCGAAAGTACGTCGTTGCGGCGAAAACTGTCCGCAGGGTGATGAAACCAGTCAGTGTTCCCGTTGGCGGTCAGTATCAAGCTCTTGTCGCCGACTACCGCCGTTCCGTGCTTTTCGCCCCTAACTTGCATCTTGTTCAAGTTCATTACAACTTCCGCTCGCTTATGAAATGGACCGCTAGTTCTGGAATGCGCCGGTACGCCTGACCCAGAAGACGACGCGTCTTGGTGAGAAGAAAAGGCAACGCAACAAGACATGCGTCAGAATCGCATGGAATTCATCGGCTACAATTTCGCAAGGTCGTCAAACCTGACGCGATGTGACGCTGTCCGCCGATGTCGGACGTGAACAGCATCGAACACCTGGGATTTACGACCAGTTCGCGGAGAGAGAGGTCGTTCGTTCGACTAAACTTTCGCGGAGCAATGCTATCGCGAGCCGGAAAGGTCGACGCCCCGGCAAGCATTCTCCATACGTCTGGGTCATGCGGTCGTCCGAAGCCGGCGCTGCTCCCGCATCATTGGCATACCATGATGGGCACTTACGATCTCTGCAAGGACCCGCCGTTGCAAATGTACTGGGATCTGTGGGTTGGAAGCTTCGACTTGGTCGATAACCTTTGGCGATGACAATGACCAAATCTCGCGAGAGCAGAAGTTAATAAGCCGGATTGGGTCCAGCGGTCGCCAAGTTTGGTGATTTTTCTATCCAGGCTGCTCGGTCTCGAGATCGAGTATCCCGCTGAAGGCAAAAAATCCGGCATCCGCTGCCGAGTTGCTGCCGACTTCCATCTAATGGCTCTGCACAAATTTGAAACCCACCCCATTCTGAGACAGGGCGGACTTTAGACGCCGATTGACAGTTGTCGCTACCAATTCAGCAGAGTGAAATTCCCCGGCGCTAGCCAGTAGCCCGCGGTTCTGTAGAATGATAGAAGCATTGTCCGACAAATTTCGGAGCGGCTGACATATAATGAGTCTTCAAATTGAGGAACGGGTGAAGCTTTCGGACAAGGTCTATGAAAGCCTTAGTTCTAAGATTTCGACCGGCGAGTGGCCTGAGGGCACCCGCATTCCAACTGAGGCAGAGCTTGCTCTGATGCATAGCGTATCCCGACCGGTCATACGGGAGGCGCTTTTCCGGCTTCGGTCAGAGGGGATAATTGGATCCAAGCGCGGCTCAGGCAGCAGCGTCCTCGCAAGCGCCGCCACTCCAGTGAACAGCAGCTACAAGCCGATTGAAAACGTCGCGGATCTTATTCATGCATTCGAGTTTCGCTTGTCGGTCGAATGTGACGCCGCCGCAGTGGCGGCCATGCGTGCGGAACATGAACAAATAAATATCATTAAAGGTGCTCATGACGCATTCAATGGCATCGTAAATGACGAAAATTTTGGCGATCTCGACCTAAATTTTCACGTTGCCATAGCGAAGGCGACAGGAAATCAGATGTTTGAGACAACTTTGACCATGCTCCACTCACAAATTATCTTCGGTATGCGCCTCACCGGTGAGTTTAGATCGGCTTCCGAGGGATCCCGAGTTGACGTCGTGAGACGTGAGCATCAGCCGATCGTGGACGCGATCGGCGCCCGAGAACCCAAGGCTGCTTTTCAAGCTATGCGACAGCATTTGCGGGCATCGCGGCTTCGCATTCTTGGTTTCGAAGTGGCTGGCGATTGGCAGAGGCCTTGATAGCGCTGTGGCAGGCCGCCTGTTGCTGTGGTGGAGGATTAGCCTGAGTAGCTGCCGGCATATGAGAATATCGCCGGCAAGCCGCCGGTATGAAGGAATACCACACGATCTGATTTTGTAAGTTTTCCACTGCGGATATCTCCTACCAAACCCGAGAGCCCCTTCGCCGAGTACACCGGATCCGCGAGGATACCCTCAGAACTCGCGATCAAATCCGCCGCCTCCTGTGCGGCATCTGATGGTTGACCGTAATCTGCTCCAACATAATCAACGGAGTTTTCGATATCTTCTTCAGTTACATCCAGATCGAAACCAAGCATTCGGGCGGCGGAAACGCATCGATCCGCGATGACCCCCGGCGGCTCATAGGCCTCATTGCGGGCGTCCATCGGATTTATTCCGCGAACCAGAGTCTCATGACCCAATAGCATAACCGCAGCCTGCAACCCGGCCTGCGTGCTTCCCTGAGAGGTTACATATATGTGGGTTGGCGGTAGGGCGCCCATCGCATCGAATTGATCTACCAGTTCACAATATGCGTCAATGTATGCGACGGCCGCCAAGTTAAGCGCACGTTCCGACCCCATCCCGAGGATCGCCGGCATGAGGCCCTGTGCACGCAGCCGCTCCGCCATAGCCTCTTTGGCAACCTTAGCGGAGTCTGCCGGATCAATTGGGACGATCTCGGCGCCAAATCGACGCGCGATCAGCTGATTACCCTGCACCTCCTCGAAACGAGCATCCTTGCGCGGCATTAGAATGCAGCGAATGCCCAATCGCGCAGCCGCGGCGGCAAGCTGGCGAGATTGGTTGGATTGCGACGCCGCGCCCTGAATGACGACGTTAACACCCCGGCTGATTGCGTCGCCTAAAATGTATTCGTGTTGTCTCGCCTTGTTGCCTCCAAAAGCCAAGCCCGTGCAATCATCGCGCTTGATCCAGATTTGGGGTCCCCCTAATTTTGCGGAGAATCGCGGGCACGCTTCGAGAGGTGTCGGGAGATGTGCGAGTTCAACTCGCGGAAGGGCGTCAAGAGCGAGCTTTAGCTGCGCTCGCGTGAGAATGGGCATGGCAAAACAATATCCTATCTACAATTTCGAGTTCGAGCAGAGCGCGTATCGACACAAGAGACGAACTGCCGCCGCGCGTACCTGGGGCGTCAACGCATAGTGTCAACGGCTACTACCTGCCCGGTTCTGGCGGCTTCGCGCGCGGCAATTGCGAGTTTGAGCGAGGCCAGTCCGTCCTCCCCAGTGACCACTGGTCTGCCCTCACCCCTGATTGAATCATTGAAAGCACCAATTACGCGCGGGTAAGCGTTCGAATGCTCAATGGCTATCGGTACCCTTGATCCGTCGATACTGAGAGATATTGTTCCTCCTGCGCGCTGAAGGAGGACGTCTTCAGCAAAAGCGGAAGCTTTGGTTCCGTGCAACTCGAGGGAGGTCTTTGCATGCTGCATCGCAAAGCTTTCGGTGATCTGAACAAGCAGTCCCGACTCCGTTCGAGCTATTGCGGCAACTGTGTCCTCAATGCCTTGGGCGGAAATGCCGTTGTTCGACGTAAATGCCGCGATTTGGGTAATCTTTTCACCAAGTACGAAATGAAGCAGGTCCGCGTCATGCACGCTTAGATCGAAGAATACCCCCGCACCGGCATCTGCACTCTCCGTTCTCCATCCGCGGTTGGCCTGGGGCAACAGAACGCCGAACATAATGCGCACAGCCACCAAATCTCCGAGAACGCCATCGGCTACCAGCTCGCGCAGCTTGCGGTGGGAGTTCATCGAACGGAGATGATGATTGACTCCCAACACGAGGCCCTTGTCCGAAGCAAGTCCGACCATAGCCTGGGCATCTTTTACGCTCATGGCCATCGGCTTTTCATCGAGAACGTGCTTCCCCGCCTGCAGCGCGCGGATGGCGCACGGAGCGTGTTTTTCGTTGGTATTGGATATATAAACAGCGTCTACGTCTGATGCGAGCAAGTCGTCTACAGACGAAAATGCCAATGGAATTCCGTGAGCACGGGCGTACTTCTCCACACGATCCTTATCGGAACCCTGAACGGCGACGACTTCACTGTCAGTTGCCTCCCTGATCGCTGGAATTATCCACTCTGCCGCAATTCTGCTTGCGCCGATCAGACCCCATTTGACTTTCTTTTTCATTTGTATCTCCTTGATTTGTGGAACGTATTCCTGGTCTATTGCCCAGGCGAATTGTTGGGGCAGCGATAGATGACGGAAGAACGTCGCGCCGCGGAAATGCACTGTGCAAGGCATGCGCTGTGCAGCAATCCCAACACTCGGGTCGTTTCCCGTATTGGCAGGCGCATTGATGAGAAATTTCCCTAACGCCCATTCCTTTCGCAAACGAGACCCGGGCCGTCGACGCGCGCCGCCTCAGAGCCAATGATGCGGACGTCAACAGACAAAGTCATGACAGCCGGGTACCCGTTTCCTGGTTGAAGACATTAACGCGGGACATGTCCACGCGCAGGCGGGCCGGCCCCGGATTGGAGATCGATCCCGCCCGGAGCAGAGCCGACATTTCCGTTCCTGCATAGCGGAACAGGACCACGTCATCGGAACCTGTGGGCTCGATGAGCGTGACGTCTACATCTATATCAATGGAATCGAGTCCCGCAGGACGCTCGTTAGGAATAGAGAAATGTTCCGGACGGATGCCTACCGTTAGTTTGGTTTGGTTTTGGCCGGCAGCCTTGACCAACTCTTCCGGAACACCGAAGCGCAATTCACCTTGGTTTAAGTGAATCGCACCGTTTTGGCTCGTCGCCGTAATCAGATTTATGCGAGGACTTCCGATGAACGTAGCCACGAAAAGGTTGGCCGGCTTGTTGTAGACCTCATGCGGCGTCCCAAATTGCTGAATTATGCCCCTGTCCAAGATGGCGATCCTTGTCGCCAACGTCATCGCTTCAATTTGGTCGTGCGTTACATAGACTGTCGTTCGTCCCATACGATGATGAAGCTTTTTCAGCTCGGTTCGCATTTCAACGCGCAGCAGCGCATCAAGGTTGGAAAGTGGTTCATCAAATAGGAACAGACTAGGGTCGCGAACGAGCGCCCGACCGATGGCGACGCGCTGGCGCTGCCCACCCGACAACTGCCCAGGCTTCCGATCAAGCAAGTGACCAATCTGCAGCAGCGAGGCCACGTCGTCGACAGCTTTCCTGCGGTCGACCGCCGGCATTTTGCGCATCTGCAAAGGGAAAGAGATGTTCTCCCGAACAGTCATTGAAGGATAGAGGGCGTATGACTGGAAGACCATTGCAATGTCCCTGTCCTGACAGGGAACGTCGTTGAGCACGCGGTCCGCAAGGCGTATTTCGCCAGCGGAAATCTTGTGCAGACCGGCGACCGCATGCAAGAGCGTCGACTTTCCGCAACCGGAAGGCCCTAGCAGGACGAGAAACTCCCCGCAGCGAGCCTCGATATTGATATCGTTGAGGACACACAGATGCGGGCTGTAGTACTTGTAAACGTTGACGAGGGAAAGTGACGACATCTGTCTTATCCTTTCACCGAGCCGGCCATCAAACCGCGTAGGAAGTAGCGCCCGGAAACAATGTAAATCAGGAGGGTGGGGGCTGCGGTGATGAGAACCGCGGCCATGTCAACGTTGTAAGCTTTGACGCCAGTCGTGGCGTTCACCAAGTTGTTGAGTGCCACCATCACGGGCACGTTTGCGCCTGAAGCAAATGTGGTCCCAAACAGGAAGTCGTTCCAAATATTGGTGAACTGCCAGATCACCGAGACAACGAAGCAACTAATCGCAATCGGGCAGAGGATCTTTGTGAAGACCGTGAAGAAGCCGGCCCCGTCCATGCGAGCCGCCTGAACCAGCTCATGAGGGACTGACATGAAGAAGTTGCGAAAGTACAACGTCGTGAAAGGAATTCCGTAGACGATATGCACAAGGATCAAGCCCGGAATGGAATTTGCCATGCCGGCAAAGCCGAGGACGCGCGCCATTGGGATGAGCACGATCTGATAGGGTATGAAGCAGCCGAAAAGCAGAACGGCGAAGACGAAGTCTGCTCCTCTAAAACGCACTAGCGTGAGCGCATAACCGTTTAGGGCGCCCAGGAATGTGGAAACCATCAGTGCGGGGATCACCATCGTGACAGAGTTCAGAAAATACGGCCGGAGTCCTTCGCATTGCACCGATATGCATGCAGAATCCCAAGCAAGCTTCCATGGTTCGAGCGTCAACCTGGCTGGCAGAGACAATATCGACCCGGTCCGAATATCATCCAGATCCTTGAGCGATGTGAGCACAATCACGATGAACGGCAGAGTATAGACAAGTGCCATCGCGATCACGCAAACGTAAATCGCAACCTTGCCAATCGTGAACCGTTTGTCTCCGGGCAAACCTTCAGGATCAATGAGCATAGGCGTTCTTCCGCGCTTCGCAGTAGAGATATGGAACGATGATCGCAAACACCGTCATGAAGATCATCACCGCGCTTGAGGCGCCAAGCGCCATCGAATTGCGCCCGAAAGTTTGAATGTACATGAAGGTAGCGGGGAGTTGCGTGGAGTTGCCCGGCCCTCCGGAGGTCAGTGCGATCACCAAATCAAAGCTCTTGACCGCTTGGTGGACCAGGATGACGAATGAAGTGAGGAAGCTGGGCGCAAGGAGAGGAAGGATGACCCGCCGATAAATGTGAACGGGTCGCGCTCCATCCAACCGCGCGGCAAACACTATATCGTTATCGACTCCCCGCAAGGCAGCGAGGAAGAGCGCCATGACAAATCCCGATGACTGCCAAACTGCTGCAATGACAACGGTGTAAATGGCCATGCTGGGATTGACCAGCCAGTCAAATTGAAAGGATGTCCAACCTAAATCACGCGCAAGTCTTTCAAGTCCGAGACCTGGGTTGAGGATCCATTTCCACGCTGTGCCGGTCACAATGAAGGACAGAGCCATAGGGTAGAGATATATCGTTCGCAACAGGCCTTCGGCCCTCAGCTTCTGATCGAGAAATATGGCAAGGGCGAGTCCGATCGCGATGCAGAAGACAATGAAAAGAAAAGAGAAAACAACGATGTTACTGACTGCTGTCAGCCACATCTTATTGGTCCAGAGCTTCACATACTGCTCGAAACCGACGAAGCTGTATGTCGGCATAATTGTTGAGTTCGTGAGTGAAATGACGCCGGTCCAGACCATGAAGCCGTAGACGCCAATTGAGATCGCAAAAAGCGATGGCGCTACGACCAGCTTTGACATGTACCGCGCGGAGAATTGCGCTAATCGACCGTCATGATGTAACTGCGCATCAAGCCTCATGGCGTCCCAAGTCCTTGTTCTCAGTGTAGTGATTGTAGTTCGACACGAAGTGTGACGATCGCTGCCACTCGACCGGCAATTCGAACCCGAGAAGCCGTCTGCGAGACATCGCTATATGCTCGCCCATTGCAGCATGGGCAGCGTCGGCATCTTTCCTCGACACAGCGTCGATAATCGCTTCGTGTTCTTCCAAGACAGTTTCGACGCGGTTAGCGGGCTTACCTTGTTTAAACTCTCCGACTAGCCGCATTCCGAATTCGATCTGGCGTCGCAGCATGCTCATCGTCGAGACGAACATCGCATTCCGGCTGGCCTTTGCGATTGCGAAATGGAAGCGAAAATCTACATCTCCGAAAGTGTCCTCTGACGCCTCCCCCATCAAGGTGAGACCGGCTTTGCGAATTTCGTTCATGTCGGAATCGTCACGGCGAATTGCAGCCAGTGCAGCGATGTCACACTCCATGGAAAAGCGGAACTCGAATACCTGGATAAGGTCGGCAACATTCTCGATCGGCCGATAGCCAGCGTCACGCTCGTCGCCATCAACAAGAACGTAATTGCCAGTTCTACCTCGCGGCCCGATCAACCCGTCGGCCCTCAATCTGATCAGGGCCTCACGCACGACGGGACGAGACACACGATTCAAGTGGGCAAGGTCTGTTTCCGCTGGAATGCGGCTGCCCGCAGCCCATTCTCCCGATGCGATCATTTGGGAAAAAAGGTCATACAGTTTGTCTGCAAGTTTCACTTTTTGTGGCACGGTAAGCTCGCCTGTTTACATATTTGTAATATTGGCAGCATTTTTGTTTTACATCAAGCCGAAAAAGTTCTTATAGTCCGACATTCTTGTTGATCGGCAAATCGGACGTGCTGGCTTCAGGAGAGCGCCTGATGGGATCGTTACAGGCCGCCAATTTTTGAGAGGAAATGACCTTGGACTCAGCATTTCAATACAACGGATACGACATCCCGGCGTACCAGCCGCCGGCCTACGCTTACACGTCAGTGCTGGTCCACAACGGGCAGGCATGGGTGAGCGGCAGCGTACCAAAAACCGGCAATAGCGACCTGCATCCCGGCAAGGTGGGCGCTGACGTAACCTTGGAGCAGGCGAAAGAAGCTGCTGACCTTGCGCTTAGAAACGCACTGGCTTCGTTGTCCTATGCAATAGGTGGGCTGGACAATGTTGTTCAGGTCCTAAAGATCACCGTTTACGTCGCATCGGCTCATGGCTTCAATCAGCAGCCACAGGTCGCCGATGCCGCCACTCATCTTCTGCGTGCAGTCTTAGGCGAGCGTGGCGACCACGCAAGATCGGCCGTAGGTGTCGCCGAACTGCCGCGAAACTCGTGTGTTGAAATCGAACTTGTGGTCGCCGTCAAATGACAAACCCTTGACGCGGAAGGTGACGTTCGCCTCCCGCGTCGACCGCTCAATCGTTAGTGGCGTGCCGCTCAAACATCGCTTGAACTTATGCTGCGACCGTTTGCTGGGCGGCGAGGCGTCGACCGAGGATCGCATCTGACCCTCGCTCCCCAATCATGATCGAGGGCGCGTTTGTGTTTCCCGAAATCAGGGTCGGCATGATCGACGCATCGACTACCCGCAGACCAGCAACCCCACGAACCTTCAGATCCGTATCCACCACCGCCATCTCATCTGCCCCCATTTTACAAGTGCCGGCAGGATGGAAGTCGGTTTTACTCCATTCGCGAACGTACGCTCGCAGATCCTCTTCAGCGGCCGTTTTTGCGCCGGGTAAAAGTTCCGCCTGGTACAGTTTCTCGAACGCCGGCTGGCGGAGGATTTCGCGGGCAATCTTGAATCCATCGATTGTGTGGGCCCAGTCATTCGGATTCGTCATATACTTTGGGTCGATCACTGGTTCGTCGGCCGCGTTGCCCGAAGCAAGGGTCACTTCCCCGCGGCTTTCCGGCCGCAGATACGCGGTGTTCAGCGTCATCCCATGGCCTCGCACCTTAACCCGACCGTGATCGATGACGTAGGCTGGGAGGAAGTGCATTTGTATGTCGGGCCAATCGGCGTTTCCCTCTGTGGAAACAAACCCACCGCCTTCGCAGACGTTTGAGGTCAAGGCCCCGGTTCCGAACATCATGAACTGTAATCCGTACCATAGCGCCATTGGCCCCTTGTCGTGCCCATTATATGACACCGGTTCCTTGAGGCTTGCACAGCAGTAGACGTCCAAATGATCCTGCAGGTTCTTGCCTACCCCTGGAAGGTCATGAATCGGCGTCACCCCTGCCTGTTTTAGCTCGCCAGCGGGACCTATCCCGGAGAGCAGCAACACTTTCGGGGAATTGATTGCCCCGGCAGAGAGAATGACCTCATTTTGCGCCGCGACATACATGACCTCCCCATTCCAGGAGACGTCAATGCCGGTAGCTCGGCCGCTTTTGACATGTATCCTTAAGACATGAGCGCCGGTTTTCACCGTCAGGTTCTTTCGCCCGATGTTCGGATAAATGAAGGCTTGAGCCGAACTCGAGCGACGCACGCCGCGTTGGGTGACTTGATAATATCCGATCCCGTACTGCTGCCGGCCGTTAAAGTCGGTGTTATACGGATAGCCGGCTTCCTGAGCGGCGCGGATATACACTCGTGTCAAATCGATCGGTGACCGTTGATCTGAAACGCCAAGCGGGCCGCCGCTCCCGTGAAAACTGTCCAGATAACGCTCATTGTCTTCAGACCTCTTGAAATAGGGAAGGAGATCATCGTACCCCCAACCATCGTTGCCGAGGTCGCGCCAATGATCGTAATCACGCCGGTTTCCACGAACGTAAACCATTGAATTTACGGATGACCCGCCACCCAGTATCTTCCCTTGCGGAAACAGCATTCGACGATTGTTGAGCGCAGTTTGGGGCACGGTTTCCCATTCGTAGCGGTACCTAGGGCCTTGCAATTTGGCGTAACCTGCTGGCCAACGGACCAGAGGGCCATCATTCTTCTCCCCGAACTCAAGCAGCAAAACCCGCGCGTCACTGTTCTCGCTCAATCTCGAAGCCACAACACAACCCGCCGAACCGCCGCCGACGACGATGTAGTCATATTCTTTTTCCATGGACGGTTCCTTCTTTGCTCTCAGAGAGCCTTGCCGATCCAGCGGGGCTCATAGCCACTGCTGCGGAGCTGGACCGTTTTGACGTCCGTAAATTCTTCGCACCCGACACGACCGACTTCGCGACCGATTCCGCTTGCTCCAACACCTCCGAAGGGAAGTTCGGCCGGACCGTCGAGATACGTGTTGATCCAAACGGTACCTGTTTCAAGGCTGCGCGCAGCCCTGATCGCGGAGGACGTATCGCGCGTCCAAATTCCAGCAGACAGGCCGTACTCCGTACCATTTGCGAGCTCGAACGCATCGTCAAGATTTTCAAACGTCTGGATGGTGCATACTGGGCCGAAGATTTCCTCCTGCGCGATCTTCATGCTGGGTTCGACCTCAGTGAAGACCGTCGGATCGATAAAACGTCCGCCGTCTTCTTCGCGCCACGTGCCTCCGAGCTTCAAATTCGCCCCTTCCGCCTTTCCAGCTTCGATATAGCCAATTATTTTGCGGTACTGGGTCTCGTTGATAATCGGCCCCATGAGGACATCATCGCGAAGCGTGTCGCCGACGCGGATTCTCTTGGCAGCCTCAACAAACCGCTTCGTAAATGTGGCCGCGATAGTGCTTTGCACCAAAAGCCTGCCGCCCTGATTGCAAGACTGGCCGGCGTTCAAGAATGCTCCATGCAATGCTGCGTCAAGCGCCGCATCCAATTCCGCGTCTGCCATGATGATGTGCGCGTTCTTGCCGCCGAGTTCCAGCGACACCTTCTTCAGGCAATCGGCGCCGACCCGCATCGCATGCTTGCCGACGGTCGTCGAGCCGGTAAAGGAAATCATCCGCGTTCGCGGATGAGCAAGGAGAGCTTCGCCGACGACGCGGCCAGTGCCTGCCAGGATATTCACGACGCCGTCGGGAAGGCCTGCGTCCTTAAGAATTGGACCTAGCAACAAAGTGGTTACCGACGTCAACTCCGATGGCTTTACCACTGCCGAACATCCAGCCGCCAGCGCAAACGGTAGCTTCTGGCTGATGATGAGAAATGGAAAGTTCCACGGCGTTATAATTGCAACTGGACCGATCGGTGCCCGCAGAGTCAATGCGAGATAGTCACGGCCGAGTCCACCAAAACTGTCACCGGTTAAAGATCGTGCTTGGGTCGCGGCATAGTCCCAAAGCATTGCTGATCGCTCTATCTCTGCGCGAGCCTGGCGGCAAGGTTTACCGCTCTCGGCCATCTCATACCACGCGAGTTCTTCTATATTGGTCCGGATACCAGCGGCGACCTTCAACAGAATCGCAGCCCTTGCTTCTCCGCTTGCGTCCCGCCAGCCATCAACGAAAGCTGCGTGAGCACTCTCGCAGGCAAGATGCACTTCGCGCTCGGTGCTTTGCACCAAGCGAGACACAACCGCACTATTCGATGGATTTCGTACGTCCGTTCCTGGTTCGGACGTATGTGACCACTTTCCATCGATCCAGCTAACGAATTGTCGGGGTGGCGTGGGTGGTATGAACGCAGTGGCCATTGTCAGATCCTAATATATGTCGTCATGCGTGGCAGTGGCTAACCCGAAAGGCCGGCGCCGATGAACGATGCCGGCCACGGAAAACTCGTAGGTCTAGAGCTGGCCAAGTCCGGTTACGATCGCTTCAACCGCATCCTTGGACGTCATCGACGGAGTGACAAAGAACTCGGACACGACGTCAAGATATACGCCCGTCTGAGCGGCGGGAAGCGCTGCATTGTGGAAGATCGACGGAACCACGCCATTGGTTGTGGCGGCGTTCTTCCGATCTTCGTAGGATTTCTGTCCGCATGCATCGAGACGCGTCGCATCAACATTGTCGATCACTGGAATAGAGCCCTTCTTTATCGCAAAGTCGACCTGCACTTTTGGATCGAGAACTGTTTCCGCAAGAGTATTCTGCGCCTCTTCCGCTGCCTTGTCGTTGAGATTGAAAAACGCAAAGTTGTCGACGAGCCAGATAAAGTCCTTGTCAGTGCCAGGCGACGCAACACAACCATAATCTATCCCGGGCTTTTTGCCGGCAAGCGCGAATTCCGCTTTGGCCCAGTCACCCATAATCTGGAAAGCCGCCTCGCCGTTGATGACCATCGCAGTTGCGAGATTCCAATCGCGACCCGGAGAGTTTGCATCGACATAGCCGCGTAGTTTGGCAATCTGATCGAATACGGAGATCATCGTGTCGCTTTTAATTGCTTCGAGATCTCCGGCGACGATTTTTCGATAGAAATCCGCCCCCCCTTTTGCCACGATGACGCTTTCCAGAAGATCCCCGTACTGCCAGTTCTGACCGCCGAGAGCGAGTGGTGTAATGCCGGCAGCCTTGAGCTTATCCGCGATGGCATTGAACTCGTCCCATGACTTGGGCGGCTCGGCGCCAACCTTCATTAAGAGCGCAGAATTGTACCAGAGCCAGTTCGACCGGTGCATGGTGACGGGAACCGCCACCCACTTTCCGTCTACCTCATAGTTTGATTGAATCGCAGGCAAGATTTCCTTCCGCCAACCGTCCTTCTCTGCAAGTGGCGAAAGGTCGCGTAGCAGCCCCTGATTAGCCCAGGCCAAAGTCTCCTGAATATGCATCTGCGCGCCGGAGGGAGGTGTACCAGCGGCTAGACGCGAACGAAGAACCTGGTAGGCGTTGGCTCCGGTTCCGCCGGCGACAGCGGCATCTTTCCACTCGATCCCTTTGGCAGCGAGTGCGTCTTTAAGCGCCCGCACGCCTTCTGCCTCACCTCCACTGGTCCAGAAGTGCAGCATTTCGACAGATTTGTCAGCGGCCAAGGCGCTACTGGCAAGCAGGCCGAACGCTGCCGCGGCGGTCACGTTCAAGGCAATTCTACGCATCGGCATTCCCCTTTTGTCATCAGATTTGCGGTAACTCGATATCCGAGATGATGCCCGGGTGTGCCAAGCATCACGATCGAAACGTGATGTCCGTGTCGTAGTCCCAATTGTTGTCGGACAATCGCAGCTCTAATAGGAGCAGAATTTACATCTTTGTCAATTTTATTTTTTAGAGTCACTATGACGCGGCGTCTTTCGGACGTTCGGCCTCTACTCTCTTGTCCTTTTATTGCCGGAGCTTGCATGCATAGACGGAAAGGCTACCCAGAGTACGCTTTTGGAGAGTGGCGCTTACAATAATGTATGTCTGCTTGGTTTCGTGATTGACAAAAGCTGGACAAAATTACAAATGTGGAAAAAACATAGTGGAGCTGCAACGATGAGTTCAAGGATCAATCGGGCATCGGCCGACATCGGAGGAACGTTCACTGACATTGTTATCGAGACTGATGGTGTAAGGAGTTCAACCAAAGTCCTGACAACCCATCAAGCGCCCGAACGCGCGGTTATTGATGGGGTTCAGAGCCTTCTCGAAAAACAATCTTTGGCATTCGCCGACCTCGACATCTTCCTCCATGGCACGACGCTTGCCACGAACGCAATTATCGAGCGACGCGGTGCGACTACCGCGTTGGTGACGACGGAAGGTTTCCGCGACACAATAGAAATTGGCTCCGAAAGTCGTCATGATCAGTACGATGTCTTCATCCAGAAGCCTCAACCGCTTGTCGGACGGGAACTTCGGTTCACCGTAAAGGAGCGTATCGCGGCGAACGGTGAGATCCTTGTCGGCCTCGATGAGAGCGAGGTTGCTGCGCTTGTCACCAAGCTTAAGGCGGCGGATGTTAGATCGATAGCGATTTGCTTCCTGCACGCTTACGCTAACCCTTGCCACGAACGACGCGTTTACGAAATTCTCTCCGCGCAGCTGCCGGAAGTATACTTCAGTCTGTCTAGCGAGGTTTGCCCAGAAGTGCGAGAGTATGAACGGGGCTCGACGACGGTCGCGAACGCTTATATTCGTCCTATCATGGCGAGCTATCTTGGTCGTTTGAAATCCGAGCTCGGCCAGCGAGGTCTCTCCGCGCCGATCCTGCTAATGACCTCGGGAGGCGGCCTTACAACTGTTGATCAAGCTGCGGACTATCCCATTCGGCTTGTCGAATCCGGGCCGGCCGGAGGAGCAATCCTGGCCGCGAAAATCGCGAATGAATGCGGTCTCAAGGAGATTGTTTCATTCGACATGGGTGGCACAACCGCCAAGATTTGCTTGATTGACAACGGACAGCCGTTGAAATCTCGGAGTTTCGAAGTCGATCGCACGGAACGTTTCCTTAAAGGGTCGGGTCTGCCAGTCCGCATCCCCGTAATCGAGATGGTGGAGATTGGGGCTGGCGGTGGTTCGATCGCGCAGGTCGACGCACTTGGCCGGCTAACGGTGGGCCCGGAAAGCGCCTCCTCGGAACCTGGGCCTGCGTGTTACGGGCTTGGAGGAACACGGCCGACAGTCACGGATGGAGATTTCATCCTAGGCCGTATTGACACCCGAAAATTTGCCGACGGGCGCATGGTCCTCCGGCGGGATCTGGCGGAGAAAGCGCTAGATCTTCACGTCGGAAAAGCTCTTTCGCTGAACTCTGTTCAAGCCGCCGCCGCAGTTACCGCGATCGTCGAAGAGAACATGTCGAATGCCAGCCGAGTGCACGCGGCTGAGCACGGAAAGGACCTGCGTCGACGCGCCATGATCGCGTTCGGCGGCGCAGCCCCGATGCATGCCGCTCAGCTTGCCCGCAAGCTATCGTTGAACACTGTCATCATCCCGCTGGGAGCCGGCGTTGGGTCTGCGATTGGCTTTCTCGAAGCGCCGATGGCTTATGAGGTGGTCCGCAGTCGCCATAGCAGCCTTGATCGCGTCAATGAAGACTCAATAAGCCAACTGATTTTGGAGATGTGCGAGGAAGCTGTTGCAGTGGTTTCTCCTGCTGCAGGTGGACAACCGATCGAAAAGCGTCTTTCGGCATTCCTTCGGTATGTCGGACAAGGGCATGAACTCGAAGTCGACCTATCGGTCGATCCCAGCGGCTCCATTGATCCCTCAGCATTGAAGCGTGCCTTCGATGACCGCTATTCTAAGGTCTTCGGCCGCTTCCTTCCCAATCATGAGATTGAGATCCTAACATGGGCGGTGACGGCTTCTGCCCCACAGCCGACGCTTGTGGGAGTGGGTGGCGATTGGAAACCGCACGACTCCATCAACCCCTCGGGGGAGACTGTCTTTACGGATGTCGATGGCACGACAGTCAATGCTCCTGTCTTCGAAAGGACAGATCTGACACCCGCCGTGACGCTGATGGGACCAGTGGTGATCACTGAGCGGGAGACCAATACGGTTGTCCCCACGGGCTTCAGTGCGGAGTGCAACGTCTTTGGACATCTAGTGCTCACCAACCTTGCCGCTCGCACGGCTGCGGCTCAGTGAGAGAGGAGCGAACGATGACTGCAAATCCTGCAAACGGTGCAACTCCAGCCATTGGTGAGATCGAGTTCCAGATCATGTGGAATCGGCTTATCGCTGTCGTAGAAGAACAGGCACAGGCGCTCCGTCGCACGGCCTTTAGCCCGATCGTCCGCGAGTCTGGCGATCTTTCGGCTGGCTATTTTCATCCAGACGGACGTATGATCGCGCAAGCTGTCACCGGAACTCCTGGTCACGTAAACACGATGGCCGCATCGGTCTTGCATTTCCTCCGTCTTTTTCCCGCGCGATCCATGTGCGAGGGCGATGTTTTCATCACGAATGATCCTTGGATGGGGACAGGCCATCTTCATGACTTCGTCGCTGTCACACCAGCGTTTTACAAGGGAACGATGGTCGGCCTTTTCGCCTCGACTTGTCATTTCATGGATGTTGGCGGAATTGGCTTCGGTCCCGATGGGCGTGATGTGTTCGAAGAGGGTTTCTACGTCCCGCCCACTGCGCTGATAGCCGCCGGAGAAATCAATCAGACGCTTATTTCCCTTGCGCGAGCGAACTCACGCTATCCTGCGGAATTTGAGGGTGACCTCATGTCTCTGGTGGCTTGTAACCAGATCGGCGTCAACCGTCTGACCGACATGCTCGATGAATTCGATCTAACGGATTTGACACCTCTTTGCGACCAGATTGTCAGTCGATCTCGACAGGCTGCCTTGAAGGCTATTGCCGCTTTGCCGAAGGGGATGGCCGAAGCCGAGATGGTGATGGACGGCTATGATAAACCGGTAAAATTAAGGGCACGTACGGAAATTTCGGCAGATCATATATTCGTCGACTTTACCGGGACCAGCGGGCTTTCGGCACGTGGCATCAATGTCCCTATCAGTTACGCGCAAGCCTATTCCACTTACGCCCTCGCCTGCGCCCTGTTTCCGGAGGTGCCCAATAACTCAGGCAGTCTCTCCGTCGTGACCGTAACGGCTCCCGCGGATACGATCGTGAATGCGTTGCGTCCGGCGCCGGTGTCGTCGCGCCATGTGATAGGCCAGATGCTTCCCGACGTCGTCTACGGGTGCCTTGCTCAACTGGTTCCTGAAAACGTCCTTGCCGAAGGAGCATCCGCACTTTGGAACCTTATCTTGGAAGACGCGCATGACGCATGCCTAACTCAAGGCATAACGTCCACCAGACGCTTTTCCGCCTTGTCCGTACAGACCGGCGGCACGGGTGCACGGTCGAGACTCGATGGTCTCAACGCAACAGCGTTTCCCTCTGGAGTTTCTGGAGTCCCTGTAGAGATTCTTGAAACTCTTACACCACTAATTTTCTGGCGGAAGGAACTCCGATCCGGCTCAGGTGGTGATGGCGAGTTTCGAGGGGGCCTCGGCCAAAGTATCGAAATTGGACATCGTGAAGGGCATCCCTTCTACATTTATGCCGCGCTCGACAGAATTGAGAATCCAGCCCGTGGACGTTTCGGCGGCGAGCACGGCGCGCCCGGCGTCGTCGCGTTAAAATCCGGAGGGAAGCTCAAGGGCAAGGGTAAGCAGATCATCCCCGCTGGCGATCGCTTGCTTGTGGAAACACCCGGCGGAGGAGGCTACGGCCACCCGGAAAATCGCAGCATCGAACATCGTAAAGCAGATCTGCGCAATGAATTGACGAAGAGGAACGACTGATGTCTGACTATATTCTGTCGGAAGAGACTAGGACAAAGTATAAAAAGATTTCAACTGCTACCATCGCGACCGCGCTGTATAAACGCGGGCTTCGCAATCAATTCATCCAGGGCGTGGTACCGGTCGCGGCGAAGGCGGATAATATGGTAGGACAGGCGTTTACCCTGCGATACATCCCGGCTCGCGAGGATCGCAATCCGATTACTGTATTCCGCGATCCGCATCATCCACAGCGCATCGCTATGGAAACATGTCCCGCGGGCCACGTGCTGGTGATGGATGCACGCAAAGACGCTAGAGCCGCAACTGCGGGCTCCATCTTGATAACCCGTTTGGCCGTGCGCGGCGCAGCAGGCGTCGTTTCCGATGGTGGTTTCCGTGACGCAGAGGGAATAGGCGCTCTCAGCATGCCGGCCTATTACGCCAAGCCTTCCGCGCCGACCAATCTCACGCTTCATGAAGCCTTGGATATCAACGTGCCAATCTCCTGTGGTGACGTGGCTGTCTTTCCCGGAGACGTCATGATTGGAGACAGAGACGGCGTGATGGTTATTCCCGCTCATCTAGCTGACGAACTTGCCGATGAATGCACAGGTATGGAAAGCTACGAAGATTTCGTTCTCGAACAAGTTCAATGCGGCGCAGCCATAATAGGCCTCTACCCGTGCACTAAGGAAGAGCATCAACTCAAATACGCCGAATGGCGCATCAAGACCGGGCGTTAGCAGAACCAATGGTCGTTAAACTCCGCCGCCAGCAGCGACATTGCTTCTGCCTCCACCGCTGGCGGCCCGGTCATCATGGGTCACTCGGCGCTTCCCGGTGTCCCTTGGTGCTGCAGTAATCCGGCACAGAAGCGGGCTAAAATCGCGTTCGCTTCGATTAGCCTCGCAAAACACGGAAGGAAACGAAGTGATAGGGTTTCGCGGTCTTCTTGGATTGATGAAATGTCGCGCAAAGTTCCGAAAGTTGCGAACTCGCGGGTTTAATGTCCCCAAGGTTGCCACGGTCGCAGCCCTAAAGCATTCGGGCTTCTGTCCATATCCCTTGACGGGCAGAAGCCGATCTCCGACTAAGCATGATGTTGTACCTTAGTGTAATTCCATGGTTGCTCTTGCGATCAACATCCATCCAACGCGAGGATCTGCAATGAACACGCCCTTGCGGCTTGCCTACAGCACGCTCTTTCCGGTTACGACAGAGCTGCAACTCTCCCCCGATCTTGTCGAATTCCTCAAAAGCGGCGGCCGAGCCATCCTCTTCGGTGAAGACGGCACCGAATACGCAACCGGCATAATGCACCCTGACCGCATACGAGACGAAACGGCCGAAACCTGGCGAGCCGCGACGGATGAAGTTCGCGCGATTGCCGGGCTTGCCCTGCTTGCTTTGGATGCCGATATTTCTGCTGTTCACCGCCTGCATAGATTGACAGCTGCCTTGCCCACTTTAAGCGAGGGCAAAGCCATGACCGATGAGGCATTCACAGCCAAGATACATGCAATGGCACACGATGCACGGCAGCTGGGGATCAATCTGGTGCTGTCTCCAACTGCCGACGTTGTCGCCAAAGATAACCCATGGCTGGCAGGACGCACGCTTGGGGATGATTTCGCCGAGGTTTCACGGTTGGTGTCCGCTTATGTCCGCGGCGTGAAGCGGGCCGGCATCGGCAGCACGCTGAAGCATTTTCCGGGAAATCCGGTTATCACCGGGCTGCCGGCAACTCAAGACGCCCGCATCCCCATGACGATGGAAGCCTTGCGGCCCTATCTCGCACCGTTCGCGGCTGGAATCGAGGCCGGCGTCGATGCAGTCTTGCTCAGTCCTGCCATCTTCGACGCCGTGACGCCGCCGCAGCCCGGCTCGATCTCGCCGGATCTGATCAACCTCTTGCGCCAGGAACTCGCCTTCTCGGGCCTGGTGATTACCAGCGATCTGGATCACCGTTCGACCTTGGGTAATCAGTCGCTTGAACAAATCGTGGTGGAGGCGCTGATCGCCGGCGCAGATCTTCTCTTGGTTTCGCCAGCAGCGGTGCCACATCTCCGCCTCCTCGCCCGGGCCATCGAGAAAGCGGTCGACGACGGGCGCCTGCCACTGGAACGATTGCTGGCAGCCTCGGCCGCAGTCGATCGCGTCTCAAGCTGACAGGGTTTCCTCGTCTCGATGAGAGTGAGTGCATGCCCGATTGGTAGCCTAGGCTATGAGCTCTTGCTGGATTGGAAATTTGGTAGCTGACACCTTCTGTTGTACCACTGCCGATACAAATCATTGATGGTGGCGACGGGTTCAGGTCTTGATCGAACCGGCACCGCGTCGGTGGGATCCTCAAAGCGGTTGAGCGGCCCGCGCAATGACCGCGGCGACGGTCTGAGGATGCGATATCATAGACATGTGCCCTGAGTTGATCGTTGTTGTGGTGGCGCCAATGTGCTGCGCGAGCCATTGCTGCACATGGTGTGGGAAGCGCGTTGTAACGTTCCGTCACCAGGTACCAGCTTGGTTTGGTGGTCCACGCGGCGGTGGTGACAGGCTCCGAAAAGGTTTTCACCGAAATTGGTGGCTGGGTTGCGGCGAGAACAGCAATGCGAGACGCCGAGACATCAGCAGCCATCACACGCGCGTATATCTTCGGATCATCCAGCCAGACAAGGTCTTCGTGATCCGGTGCTAGTCTTTCCATCGACACATTCTGTATCTGTAAAATCTCGGAGACGGATTCCCCTGCATCCGGAACGAGAGCGGATGGGTAGACCAGACCCTTGACGTTCTCAGCATTGCCAGCCTCCGTCACCACGGCACCGACCCAGGAATGTCTTTGCCGCTGCAACACACGCCTGGTCGCTGCGACATCGTCGGCTAGCGAAGTCAGCGGATTTTGCACAGCGGTGACATTGTAACCCCTGGATTGAAGGGGCGGAATGATGTCTGGCCAGCTTGACCAGTCA
The DNA here is from genome assembly GCF_014197615.1 of Rhizobium esperanzae. Taxonomy (GTDB): domain Bacteria; phylum Pseudomonadota; class Alphaproteobacteria; order Rhizobiales; family Rhizobiaceae; genus Rhizobium; species Rhizobium esperanzae_A. The sequence continues at coordinate 202,011 of NZ_JACIFY010000007.1, read as the reverse complement.
GAAGACGCCGTGGACTAAGTCGATATTTCGCACCGCCTTGGGCTGCTCTGCAGCACGGACAGGCCCTGCCACGACAGCAGACGCCAGGGCAATGGCAACACCGAAAATTTTTCCAAATGCCGGCAACCGCATCTCGCCCATGCGAACGATGGCGGGTATGGAATGCGCTAATCACGTTACAGCATTGGCCACCAAACCGCCTTTCGGATCGCCGATACGATCCAGGGCTCCAAGCATGCACTTCATGGCCAATCACGGCATCACATGCTCGATGAGCCGATCCGGACATGCTCGATGAGCCGATCCGGCAATGTCTTGGACAATGCCGCGATGGAAAGCTTCTTCTTATCACTCAAAATGGAAAGGACAGCTCGCAAGGTCTGCAGAACCAGAGACAATGCAAAAGCGGAGGTGTTCGACTACATCGAGCGCTTCTACAACCCGCAGCGCCGGAATTCAACGCTGGGTTATCTCAGCCCGATGGAATTTGAAAACAAAGTGAGATTAGCCTAACTCAGTGTCCGAGATACCGGCAGCAGGCGATGGGGATATAGCTGTGCCTAGAACCAAGACCGCTTCTCGACGATATTTGCAAGTTGCCTGCCTTTTACAAACGCCAGGCAGTTATCGCGCAGAATTTTATAACGACGCTCCTCGAGGTATGGTCCGAAGCCGGCCATGTGGGGTGTGATCAATACGTTGGGCATACTCCAGAGCGGGTGACCTTCCGGAAGCGGCTCTTGATCGAACACATCAAGCGCTGCTCCTGCGAGATGCCCCTCTTCCAACGCCACAACCAGATCACTTAGTCGCGTAGTCAATCCCCTGCCGATGTTGATGAAGAAACTCGATGCCTTCATTCGGCGAAATCGCTGGTGGTCCATCATATTTTCAGTCTGCGGCGTATGAGGCACCGTCAGGATCACGAAATCCGCGGACGGCAGAAAATCATCCATGGCGTCGACACCATGCATCTCTGCGAAGCCTTCCGGCATTGACGTGCGTCGCGCGTCGATCCCAATGATGCGTGTGCCAAAGGCCGAGAGCATGCGCCCGGCTTCGGCACCGATGCCACCCACACCGATGATCAGCGCCGTCGCCTCCGGCAAGAATACCACATCGCTATTCAATGGCTTGGGAGCCCACCGCCCCTTTAGTTGCTGAGTGTGATAGTATGGGAGATCACGAGACAACGCGAGCACGAAAGCGAGAATGTGCGCGCCGATATGATCATTATAGACTTCCCGGGTATTGGTAACGACAAGCGGGTGTTCTACGAGCGCATCATGGAAATAACCGGGCGGCGGGGCGATCTGTCGCGAATGAAGCCAGCGTATGTTGGGTGCGTGTCTTAGCAGCTCGGGTGATAGCGCCCCAAAGGCTGCGTCGGCCTTTGCCAGACACATCATCGCTTCTGCCTCGGATTCAGGGACATGCACGACCAGACCCTCGACATCATTCTGCAACTGTGCCGCAAAGGCTCGCGTGACATCCGATTGGGGTGGAACGAAGACAAAGTTGATCATGGAAGTTCAGGAGTTCCTATTCACACAACTGTTATGGCTTAAGCGAAAAGGCGGCTCGGGTTCACGTTCAACGTCAGTCTAATTTGTTGGTCGGTGTCACACCATTCTTTAATCAGGTTCAAAGAAAGCGCATCGTCAACAATCCCGAATGGTGCAACTTCCTCCACGCTATTGCCGCGCCTGGAGTGGGGCCAATCCGAACCCCAGAGCACCCTTTCGGGATTGGCGTCGATCAATTGCTTTGCAAAGGGCTTCATTCTGTCAGGCGATTGGGCAAGGCGATCCGCAAGCGAGAGCTTTACGTACGTCCCACGACGAACGAGATCAGTCAGTTCACAGAAGCCCGGCTGCTTGAGACCGTGTTCGGCCCGGGCCAGCCCAAAGTGGTCCACAACTACGGGAAGCGGCAGGCTGGAAATAGCCTCACCGATCGAAGCGATCACCGCTAAGTTCGTGTAGATTTGAATATGCCAACCCAGCCCTTCGATCTGCGCCGCGGCCTCTTCAAGCCGTCGCCGCGCAATCCCCGGGTCATCCTTGTGCGCGGTTGTCTCCAGATTTAACCGAACGCCCCTAACCCCTGCTGCCTGGTATTCCAGCAGAACTGAACGGTCGACGTCCGGCTTGAGAGATACGATTCCTCGCGCACCTCCATCGAACCAGGCAAGAGTGTCCAACAGACAGCTGTTGTCGTTACCATAGACGCTCGGCTGCACGACGACCGTGCGGCCGATACCGTGCTGCGCGCGGAACGATCGCAGAGTTTCCGCATTTGCTAGGCCCGGAGTGTATATTCTCGAGTGGTCCAATGGAAACTGCAGAGGATCGCCAAACACGTGCACATGGCAATCCCAGATCAGGTCCTGATTGTCAGGCATCGGTCACCCGTCGAAACTTTCCTGCGAAGTATGCCAGGGGGACGCTTCCCAACAGCGCCATGTCCGTGACACGCCCGACGAGGATGCGGTGATCGCCGCCATCATAAACCGCGCCGACCTCGCAATCCGCATAAGCGAGGACGCCTTCGATCAAAACCGATCCGCTTTCGAGTTGCCGTGAAGGCAAGCCCTCGAATTTCTCGCCCTTCTTACTGGCAAAACGCATCGCGATCGCTTCTTGGCCTTGCGCCATGAAATTGATGCAAAACCTTCCACTAGAGATGATTGAGGGCAATGTGTTCGATTTGTTATCAACGCTGATCAGAAACTGAAGGGGTTCCACAGAGAGCGACATCACCGCACTCATTGTCAGACCAACAGGCCCATCCGTTTCACTGACGCTGGTGATAACGGCAACGCCGCTCGGCCAATGCCCTGCAATCGAACGGAAGACGTCGCGGGCGACTTCTGCGTTGTTCATGAGATTTGACGATCCAGTTAAGGTATGAGCACTCGAAGGTGATGCATTCATGACTGTTCTCCCAGATTGCTTAAGGCTTCATGGCCTTCCATGTTGCCGTGGCGAACGCATACAGCGCGCCCGTACGGGGGTTGCGAGCTTCGGACCTGACGAAATTGATCGACTTGCCCGACCGCAGAAAGGACGCGCTGCATGTGACGGCCTCACCCACGGATGCGGGCGCGAGATATTGAATCTTCATTTCGAGCGTGGCTGCTGGCGAGCCGTGAGTCTTGAACAGCAGATGTCCCATCGACACATCCATCGCAGTCGCCATTATTCCTCCGTGGAGCGTGCCCAAAGGATTGGTAAGCTCCGGAACTACTTCGAAGGTCACGTCGCACCCTGCGTCGGGATATTCGATTTTCAGGCCGAGTAGTCTGGACAGGAAGAAGTCCCCAAATTCGTGCCGATCGCTGGAACCGACTCGGCTCATAAAGCCCTGTCCATCGGGTGTCGCCGGTAATGTCATCGCCAGAGATTCTCCGATAGGTCGAAACTGCCGACGCGCAGATCGGCTTTGGCCCTTTTGAGCTCAGGCTTCGAAATTTTGAGAGATACGGTGAGCGGAAACTCATCGATGTACTCGATGTATCTCGGCAACTTGTAGGCAGCCAAACGTCCCCGGCAATGATCCAGGATAACTTGGGGTGAAACGTCCCTGGTCGAGGCACCAGGCTGCAAGCGAATGTAGAGTTTCACCTCCTCACCTCGGTAATCGTCTGGGACCGGGAGTGCCACGACCTCGAGCACGCCGGCTAACTTGCCGACCTCCTCCTCCAACTCCGTAGCTGAGATATTTTCGTTGCTCCGTCTGATTACGTCTTTGGCGCGTGCAACCCAGAAGTAGTAGCCATCGCTGTCCTGACGGAAAAGGTCGCCGGTCTTGAACCAACCGTCGTCGAATGCATCGGTGGAGGCTTCGGGCGAGTTATAGTAGCCTGACAACATCCCAGGGCCGCGCACCTGCAACTCGCCAACATCGCCCTGCGACACCTCTTTGCCAAGCGCGTCCACAATGCGGCAAGACCGAAACGCCGCGGGAAGACCTACCGAACCGGAGCCAACCATCGTCGTAGCCTGCGTCGGCATAACGATCGTCGAGCCCATCTCCGTTGAACCGTAAATTTCGCGGATGGGAGCTCCGAGCTTTCTTTCCGCTTCGGTATGAAGCTCTTTTGGCAAAGCGCAGGAAGCCATCCACCTCAACGGAGACCCACCATCAAGCGCGAAGTTTGGGCGCTTGGCGATCAGGTTCGGCAGCGAAGAGAACTGGACGCCGTGGGATGTGATCCGCTGCGCGAAATGATTGAGGGTCGGCTTGCTGGCCACCAGCACGCAAGCGGCCTGGGTCAGCGCGATCGCCAGTCGCCATTGACCGCCCATGTAGTAAATGGGGTTCTCGATGAGGACGTTCTCAATGCCGGGGCCCTGCAGCGAGCGCACGTGCCCCATCATCGTGTGCCAACGGTGCGGAAGCATGGCGGGTTTGGGCCGACCACTTGATCCAGAAGTATACAAGATGCTGGCGGGCGCATCGATATCCGAACCGTAAAGTTGCGGCTCCCGATAGATCTGTTCGACTAGATTGGCATCGAATGGTCGGCCTATATCTTGCGAGACACTGGCCCCGACCACGATTATTCGCTCCGAGGGAAGTCGAAAGGCTTTCCAGTCTGACACCCAATCAATGCGCCCCTCGCCAAGGACGAGGAATTCCGAGTCGGATGTGCCGAGGATGTACTCGAGTTCCTTTTCGGTCAGGCCGGGATTGACGCCAACGGCAACCGCTCCAAGCCGAGAAAGGGCGATCCAGATCGCGATAATCTCTACACAGTTCGGCAATGCTATCGCGACGTGCGTACCCCTGTGCACCCCGAATGAAGAGAGTAACGCGGCGACGCGCCACACTAAGCCATCGAGATCGCGATAGGTCAGGGTTCTGCTCTGCCCATCGATCTCTCTCAAGGCGGCTCGCTGCGGATATTTGTCGGCTTGGAGCCTGAGCAACTCCCCGAGACTAGCCGACAGACTCCCGGATTCTATAGCCCGACGGCCGGCTTCGATCAGTTCGACTTCATCGCGCGGTGTCATAGCATCTATACTCCAACTCGTTTGAAGTTTGGCTTTGCAAACTCCGTCAGCAGCTTGAGTGTATCAGGCGTACTTTTCCCGGTGCTCCAAATGACATGGGTGGCACTCGCGCTTGCGAACCGCCTCTTCCGCTCCTCGACATGTTCGTTGCAGGATTTGACAAACGGCTCCAGCGCGCCGAGCGCCGATGCAGCAGAGGGTTCAACCGGAAACCCATGCTCGCCGAGTTTGGCCGACAGCTCCAGCATTTCAGATTCCGAGACAGTGACGCAAGTCTCGACCATCTCACCCACCTGCTCGACCGCGAAGATCGACGCAGAAGGCACCGCTAGTCCGTCTGCGATCGTTCTGTTGTTGAGACCAACATCATAGACGGACGTCGGAGTGTTTTTCCCGGACATCAACTGCACCAGGAAACACGGAGATTGAGTTGGCTCGACAAATACGCACGCGCAGTTGTCTCCAAAAATCGCCTTGAGCCCGAACGTCAATCCGCCCGGCGCGCCACCAACGCCGCACGGCAGGTACACGATCAACGGATGTTCCTCGTCCACCGTGATCCCGCGCGAGGCCAGTTGGTCGGCGAGGAGGCGCGCTCCGTACGAATAGCCGAGAAATAGGCGGGGGGAGCTTTCGTCGTCAATTAGATAGGCCGCATCGTCGCCGGCCGCAGACTTCCGGGCAGCGGCGACCGCCTCGCTGTAGTCCCCGGAGTGCTCAACGACATCTGCACCCAACTCAACTAGCCTTGCCTTCTTGAATGGGGTTGCATCGGCGGAAATGTGGACCTCGGCTTGGAAGCCAAGGGCGCGAGCAGTACGGCCGACACTGTAAGCAAGGTTGCCCGTGCTGCCGACCACAATCCTTCTCGTCTCCAGGTTCGAATGCAGTCGCCCCCAATCTGGTGCAAGCGGATCAAACTCCGTGCCGTCGATGACGGCGCGGTCAGCTGCATGCTGAAGTACTTCGAACACGCCGCCACGAGCCTTGATTGACGACCCGATCGGGAGGTCATGGTCCGCCTTCAGAAAAACGTTCTCGCGGCCCGCGATTGAAGCAATGTCTACAAGCTGGGAGTCAACAACGCCCGATTCAGGAACTTCTCCTGGAAATAGTGCTGCAAGTACCCCCCTATACTCCTTCCATGAGGCCGCGGCCTCCTCCACGTCCGATAGTGTCATTGATGCGCGCGACAACGCCTCTGCGAAAGGCCGCCAGCGATCGTTATGCCATACCGTTGGACGGCCACTTTTCAGGGCATTCAGATCGTCTTGGACAGCAGCAAAAGACGGCGCTGCTCCCGCGAGCTGCGGCAACATATCTTGCATAAAACATTCCTCGTTTTCGCGAGAGAGAGTGACTTTCCTAAAGTTGAACCTACCCCACAACACACGGTAAATCTACAAAAATATTGCCTATAGGAAAATTTATCTCCGCAGGAAATACTTGCTGGTGTGTGTTCATGGAGAGGCTCGCCTTGGGTACTAGCGGAAGCTCAAAGGGCATCCTCGAGGATCATGGCGGCAGCCTTTTCCCCGATCATGATCGTTGGTGCGTTTGTGTTGCCCACGATGATGCGTGGCATGATCGAAGCGTCCGCAACACGCAGACCATCTACCCCTCCGACTCTCAAACGTGGATCGACCACGGCGGCGCTATCCACACCCATCTTGCACGAGCTCGTTGGGTGCAAATTCGACATCCCGCGATTCCGAATGTCGGCCTCCATCTCGGCCTCGGTGTTCACATTTGGACCGGGCAAAACCTCCTCGACGATAAACTCCTTCAATGCCGCTTGACGCGCAATGTTGCGAGACAATTTGATGCCCCGCTTTAACGTCTCCATATCCTCTTCATGCTTGAGGAAATTGAAGCGGATTTCCGGCTTGTCTAGGTGGTTCGCGCTTCGGATTCGAACGCTTCCGCGGCTTTGAGGAGCAAGATGCACCGGGCTGAGAGAGAACGCTGAGAAAGGATGAGGTACGACGCCGGCAGCCGTCCTGGATTTGGCACCCCACGTACCCATATGAATTTGGAGGTCAGGTCGGTCCAACCTTTCGTCGCTTCGAACGAAGCCACCAATGTGCATACCGGTGCCGCGCATCGGCCCCTTGCCAAAAAGATATTGAAGCGCAGCCACGCCACGCCGCGGATAACTGTTTGCGATGTCGTTCAGCGTCATCGCTTTCGATGATCTGTAGATGATGGATGTCCAGAAGTGATCCTGCAGATTCTCGCCGACACCAGGCAGGTCAACCTCGACGGCCATTCCATGACGTCTAAGCAGGTCCCCAGGACCAATACCGGATAGCTGCAGGATATGCGGGCTGTGAAATGCACCCCCAGAAACCACGATCTCGCGACGTGCGAAGATGGTCTCCACCACACCGTCGCGTACTACCTCGACCGCTACGGCACGGTGTCCCTCAAGCACGATGCGCCGTACGTTAGAGTTGGTCTGCACGACGAGATTCTTCCGCGACCGCGCGGGCCGCAAGTATGCGGCCGAAGTATTTGCGCGGCGACCATTGTTGATCGCAAACTGATAGAGTCCATAGCCATCCTGCTCCGCACCATTGAAATCAGGGTTGTGCGGAATTCCAGATTGGCCGTAAGCCTGAAACGCTGCGGCGACAAGCGCGTTAGGTGGCGACTGGTCAGAAACGGTGAGCGGACCATCGTTGCCGTGGAACCTGTCGTTTATTCTCATGTTGGATTCAGCCTTCCTGAAATACGGAAGGACATCCTCGTACGACCATCCAGTGCAACCCATCTGACGCCAATCGTCGTAGTCGAGTCGGTTGCCGCGGACATAGATCATACCGTTGATGCTGCTTGTCCCGCCGAGCACACGACCGCGAGGTTGGAACGAAGTCCGATTGTTGAGTTCGGGCTCCGGCTCGCTTTCGAGGTTCCAGTTGTACTTTGCATTGTTGTAAAGGAGAGGGTGACCGAGAGGTATCTTGATCAACGGGCTTTTGTCCTCAGGACCGGCCTCGAGCAGAAGAACGCTATATTTGCCTGATTCACTGAGCCTTGCAGCGACAACCGCGCCACCGGAACCTGCGCCCACCACAATGAAATCAAACGTTTTTAAATGCGACATCGCATTGTCTCCAGAAAATATGGGAAGCAGCCTGCTTAGTTGATGATGCAGACGTCGTCGGGCGACCATCCGAATTTCACGGTACGGCCCGTCTCGTAAAGCTGGAACCCGGTATGTGGTAAAGCACGCGCGACAAGACTTTGCCCTGTTGGTGCGGTGATCCGGTACTTGACACTGCCCGCCGTATAGAGGGATTCTGTGATGAGGCCCTCATAAGCGTTGGGTAGCCGCGCCGCGTCTTCCCCAATCACTACATTTTCAGGGCGAATACAGACGTATTTCCCGCCACGTACAACGTTGGCCGGGTTGAGCCTCATCCTGAGACCACCTTCGATGGACGCGGACGCGTCGGAGCCCGTCGACAGCTCGGTGATTGGAAACACTGACGCTTCGCCGAGGAAGCCTGCAACGAAGCGGCTCTTGGGTCGTTCGTAAAGCTCCCGCGGCGTGCCAATTTGCTCCATCGCGCCATCCTTCATGATTCCAATTCGATCGGCCAGGAACGCTGCTTCTTGCTGATCGTGCGTCACGTAGATGACCGTAATGCCGAGCTCCTGCTGGAACCGCTTGATTTCTTCCTGCATCTCGTCTCGCAAGTTCTTATCCAGGGCACCGAGCGGTTCGTCCATCAACAATAGCGACGGCTGGTAGATAGCCGCCCTTGCGAGTGCGACACGCTGCTGCTGGCCGCCAGAGAGCATCCCAGGTTTACGGTCGCGGTACTGCTCCAACCGCACCATCGCCAAGGATTGGTTTACCCGCTCCGCCACGTCGGCATTCTTCATGCCACGCATCTTCAAAGGAAACGCGATATTCTCTGAGACGGTCATGTGAGGGAAGAGAGCGTAGTTCTGGAATACCATGCCGATGTTGCGTCGATACATGGGCTCCGACAGAATGTCCTTGCCATTAACCTCAACCCGTCCCGCCGTTGGCTGGACGTATCCGGCCAAAATGCCCAGGAGGGTAGATTTTCCCGAACCGCTGGGACCAATTATCGCGAAGAATTCCCCGGAAGCGATATCGACGCTGGTCGGAGCCACAGCGACAATCGGATGGTATTCCTTCGTGAGTTCCCTGATAGCAACCGCGCAGCCAGTCTTGATTTTTCCGATGTTCATCATGCGCTCGAGACCTTGTATTTCTGCTGACCGAACCGTCGCACGAGTGTGGCGCTTAGGATCAGCAACAATGTAAATGTGAGGAGAACGGTGGCGGCGGCCGCGATTTCCGGGGTGACCTGGTAGTTCAACTGCTGCCACAAAAGCAGGGGTAGCGTTCTAGTCGACGGACTCGTCAGGAAGATCGCCAAGACGAGCTCATCAATCGAAAACGCCAAAGCGAAAACGAAGCCCGAGAAGACACTAGCGCCTATCATAGGCAGAGTGACGTGCCGAAAAGTCTGGCGAGGGGAAGCGCCCAGGCTCATCGCCGCATACTCAATGCGCTCGGAGTAACCCTGTAGCGCACCGCACACAGCGATGAAGGGAAAAGGTATCGATACAGCGGCGTGGGCCAGAATGACGGCCCAGTAGGTGCCGTTCAAAGACAGCAGAACGCTGATCGGGTAGAGGCCGATCGCCAGGATGATCTGAGGAAGGATCGCAGGAGCCATCATCAATGTCGACAGAACGTTCTTCCCGGGTATGGCTCCACGGATGACGGCGATGGCTACCAGCGTTCCCGCAACCGTAGCTAAAAAAGCGGCAGACACGCCAATTGTCAGGCTGTTGGCGATGGCGCTCTGGTAGTCCGCGTTGGACAGAAACGACCGATACCAACGAAACGAGAAGGCGCTCGGGGGAAATGACAGATAGGATTGGTCCGACAGGGAAAGTATGACGATAATTGCCAGCGGCACTAGCATCGCAAGCAAGAGCAACATCGTCAAAGCACGTACGGATAGTCGTAAAGTCTTCCAGACGATTCCTTCGTTCTTCATGCTATGCCTCCGCTCTTGGCGGTTGCGCCACGCGCCATCTTGTAAACCAGAAACAACGCTGCCGTCAGAACAAGCGCGACCGTCGCCAAAGCGGACGCGAGGGGCCAGTTCAACAGTCTTGATGCCTGCTGGCTAATGAGGATGGACAACATTGTTCGAGAGCCGCCGAGTAGCGAAGGAGTGACGAAAAAGCCAAGAGACGAAATGAAAACCAATATTGATCCAACCATTGCGCCCGGCAGGGAGAGTGGGAAATAGACGCGGACAATTTGCCAGAATGGATTGGCCCCCAATATAGCTGCGGCGCGCATAAAACTGGGGTCGATCGTCCTCATAGTATTGATAAGCGGGATCACCATAAATGGTATCTGGATGTATACCATCGCAATGATCATCCCGACCCCGTTGTCGAGAAGACGAAGTGGTTGGCTGAGTAGCCCGATGGCCATCAGAGCTTCATTCAGAGGACCTTTGCGTCCCAGGATGATCATCCAGGCGAAGGTTCGGATGACGGTGCTGACCCAGAAAGGAAGAAAAATCAGCGCGACACAAACGGTTGCAATCTTCTTGGGCAGATGAGTGATGACGAAGGCAACCGGATATCCGACAAGCAGAGTTATCACAGTCACGACTGCTGACACGTAGAAGGTGTAAACGAGGACGGCTCGAATGCCGGGATTCGTGAACACGATCCTGTACTGCTCGAGCGGCCCGCCATCGCCAGAAAAGCTCTTGCCGATGATGAGTACTGACGGCCACACAAAGAATGGCAAAATCAGCAGCGCGGCAGGCAACAGCAGCCATAAATGGCCGCTATGACGTCGCTGACGTCGTTCAATCAGAGTTCCACCCATTACATTGTTCCCATTATTTTCATCGTTCCCGGAACGGGTCCTTTCCGATCGTCTGAAATTTTGGGCCGCCGAGGTTTGGACGTCCGCGGCCCAAAGACGATTAGCCCTTCTTCGACTCGGTCGCATATTTCGCAATTTGAGCCTCGACTGCGCGCCGGCGTTCGGCCTCGTTGTTTGCTGCGTTCCCTGCCATCTCGGTAAGCGAAGCTTGCCGATTTGCGTTCACCTTCGTGAAGTGGGGGATGACGTAGCGCGCATAGAGTTCATAGGATCGGCGGGTTTGCTCCCAGTCCGCCCAATTGTGAGCCATCTGGAGGAATACCCCAAAGTCGCCTTGGCGGCCGATCAGCCGCTCGATCAGCGCAATTGCGTCATCAGGGGTACCGATCGCGCCGCCGCCGACCTCGTTCATATAGGCGACCGGATCGCCATCCGCTGGAAAGCGGCCCGGTGCAACGCTGTTCGAGTAATCCATGTAATCGCGAAGGCCGAACTGAACGTTCTTGGCCGCCTGCTCACGGGTCTCGGCGATGTGCATCGGTGCCACAAGACGAAGCCCACGGGGGTCCATTTTTTTACCGTTGGCTTCCGCAACTTGCGTCGCGATATCCCAGTTGGTCTTTAGGGCATCAAAGCCGGCCCGGTCAGCCGCAGCAACGCAAAGCATGGAGAATCCATATTTTCCGGCCGCCTTCGCGCCAGACGGCGAAATCGAGCTGGCGAGTGCGATTTCGGGATGCGGTTGTTGATATGGTGCGAAATGGACCCGCGCGTCCTTGAGGACAAACCAGTCGGCGGTGTGGGTTATGGTTTCACCCCTGAGAAGACGAACGATGACCTCCAAGGCTTCAGCCATCCGGTCTCGGGTCTGCTGAGGGTCGATGCCGAGCATTCGCGCGTCTGTGACGAGCAGGCCTGGGCCGACGCCGAAAATGATGCGCCCCTGGGTCATATGGTCGAGCTGAATGATCCGGTTCGCGACCATCAGGGGGTTGTGGTAAGGCAACGATACGACGCCAGTTCCAAGCCTGATCCTGCGGGTTCGCTCGGCAACAGCGGCGAGAAGAAGTTCTGGCGAGGCTATGGTCTCGAAGCCACCGGAATGATGCTCGCCAACCCATGCTTCGTCAAATCCGAGTTCATCCGCCCATCGAATGATTTCCATATCTCGATGAAGGGAGATCGTGGGGCTTTCAGTCACCTTGTGGAAAGGAGGCAGAAAGAGCCCGTGCTTCAAAGGCAGGTAGGACATGCGTTTTCCTTTATTACTAACTAATTTTGGATCGGTCGATGTGCATGCGGACTTCAGCCCCATAGTCGCGGGTCCACCCATATTGGGCAGCCTTGTCGATCATTGCATCAAAACGGGCGAGCCAATCGGCGGCCTGAGGTCCAAGCTTCCGCAACCGCTCGGTTCTCACCCAGACATGATTGGGGTCTTCAAGGCTGCCCCACCCGGCAAGACCCGATGAAAAATCCCCACCGGACAAGCCCGTAGGCCAACTCTCATCGAGTCTCAGGGAAAGAGCTTTGAAATCATCGGGAAGCAGCAGTTTGACTGTCAGGTCCCGGCTTAAACTAACGATCATTGAGACCGTCCCCTTCATCGTTATCGGAGCTTATTGCGGCTCCTTGATTGGGACGCATTCAAAGCTTCGAAACATTTTGTGTCAAGAAATATATTTCCCATAAGAAAAAAACTAGACGTTCAGGTCAAATTCGATAAAGATGCAACCCAAGAAAAAGGGGTCGACCAATGTTTGAAACGCTACTTTTTGAAGTCGATGACCGTGTGGCCGTGGTCACCATCAATCGCCCGGATCGCATGAATGCCATCAACGATCAACTGACCGTCGAGTATCGGGCGTTGATGGCGGAGCTCGATGGCAACGACGACGTCCGGGTGATCATTGTGAGGGGAGCAGGCGACCGAGCATTCTCGGCCGGATACGATCTCAAAGAGTATCCCGGAGCCAAAAGGAACATCGAGCAAATCAACGATCGATACCTGGATCAGCAGGAATTCCTTCTGTCAAATTGGCGCTGCAGCAAACCGGTGATCGCGATGATCGACGGCTTCTGCCTGGCGGGCGGCCTTGAGTTGGCCCTTTGCTGCGACATCAGGTACTGTTCGGACCGATCGCAAATCGGCGTTCTGGAAGCACGGTTCGCGGGCGCGATCGGGACAATGATGGCTCCCTGGATACTCGGGAACAAGTGCCGTGAACTCATCTACACCGGGGATATCCTGGATGCGCATGAGGCCCTGGAAGTAGGCCTTGTCGAGCGTGTCTTCCCGACAGCCTCTCTCTTTGAGGAAACGTTGCTCGTAGCGAAGCGAATGTCGCGCGTCGCAGCAAACTGCCAGCGTTGGAACAAGCGCTCAATTAATCAAAGTTTCGAGACAATGGGCCTTTTCACCGCATTGCGACACGGTGCCGACATGGCCGCGATGATGCGGACGGCCGGTTCTCCGGAACGCGACATGTTCGACGACCTTCGCACGAATGTAAGCCTCCAGGCCGCACTGGACTGGCGCAAGCAGCAGTTTGCCCCATTCGAGAAGCGCAAGACTATCCCGTCCTCGGAAGAGTGAGCTCGACGTCGCCATCGCGGCGCATATGCGAAATAGCTTCGAGAGGGAGAAAGGAGAACTGGAAGTGCTTCAAGAACCATCAATCCGAACCGATTATCCGTCTCTCAGGGGAACGCGGAAACTGCTTATAGACGGTGAGTGGATCGAGGCCGCCACAGGTGAGACTTACCCCTCAATCAACCCGGCCACTGGAGTCACCATCGCCTATGTCGCGATGGGTGGCGAGGAAGACATCAACCGAGCAGTAGCTGCTGCGCGGAGAGCTTTCGAGACGGGGCCTTGGAGCACGAGCACGCCGTACGAACGTCAAAATCTCCTTCTGACATTTGCCGACCTCGTGGACGCCAATTTCGAAGAACTAGCGACACTCGCAACGATCGATATGGGCGCGCCTATCTCTCGGCAGATGGGTTTTCGCAAGCGCGCGATCGGGCTGCTCCGGTATTACGCGGCGATGGCGGTATCTGTACACGGCGAAACGGTTCCCAATTCCCATGGTGGCGACATATTTTCCTATACGCTACGCGAGCCTATCGGGGTCGTCGGCGCGATTACGCCGTGGAACGGCCCGATTCCGTCCACCATCTGGAAGCTCGGTCCGGTGTTGGCAACTGGCTGCACGCTTGTCCTGAAACCTGCGGAAGAGGCCCCTCTTGTGCCTTTGCGATTGGGTGAGCTAGCCCTAGAGGCCGGGATACCGAAAGGCGTTTTCAATATTGTTACTGGCTCGGGAGCGGTCGCAGGTGCACGACTCGTCGAGCATCCCGAGGTTGACAAGATCGCATTCACGGGAAGTCACTTGACCGGCCAACGGATCATGCAGGCTGCCGCGCCGACAATGAAGCGGTTGACCATGGAGCTGGGAGGCAAGTCCCCAAACATCGTTTTCGCCGATGCCAATTTGAGTAAAGCCATACCTGGGGCTGCACAAGCCATCTTCAATAACAGCGGTCAGATATGCAGTGCTGGATCGCGCCTTTTTGTCGAGCGATCAATTTACGACCAGGTTGTTGAGGGTGTCGCCGAGTTTGGTAGAAGTCTAAAAATGGGGAACGGCCTTGATACCTCTACGCAAATCGGCCCCCTTGTTTCTACGAAACAGCTCGAACGCGTCTGCGGGTTTGTTGAGAGCGGTGTTCGAGAAGGGGCGCGAGTAGTCTCCGGCGGAGCCCGTGTCCAGGAAGGCGAACTCGCCAACGGCAACTTTGTCGCCCCGACAGTGTTTGCAGACCTGACTTCCGAAATGGCCATCGGGCGAGAGGAAATATTTGGTCCAGTCCTGACGGTATTTCCATTCGATACCATCGACGAAGTCGTCACTTTGGCAAACAGCACGGTTTTCGGACTTGGAGCTGGCGTTTGGTCGAGCCATCTGGATACGGTGCATACGATGGCACGGCGCATCAAATCAGGGGTTATCTGGGCGAACTCGTACCAGCTTGCTGATCCAGGCGTTCCCTTTGGTGGATACAAGATGAGCGGGTTTGGGCGCGAGTCAGGTCGGCAGCACGTGGAAGAGTACACCAACGTCAAATCCGTCTGGATAGCGCCGTCGGACTGAGTTCGCCCCGGGACCAGCTTTCAAGACTCCATGCTCTCGCGCAATGGCAAACTCGGAGACAAGAGTTGAAAATCACAAATATCAGGTCTTACATCGTCGACAATGGCACGAAAAAACATTGGGTTTTCGTTCGGCTCGAGACTGACGCCGGCATTGTTGGATGGGGTGAATCGTATTCACAGTCAGACAGAGAAGATGCCATCATCAGCCATCTTGCTCAATTCGCCCGTTACATGATCGGCCGCGACCCATTTCAGATCAAGTACACGACAACGATGCTCCGGGACGATTACGTCCACCGCCGCGGATCGATGGAATTTTATAGCGCGCTCTCCGGACTTGAGATAGCCCTCTGGGATATTGTCGGCCAGGCCTGCGGTCAACCCGTTCACAACCTGCTTGGAGGGCGTTACCGCGATAAGATCAGGGTGTACGCAAATGGGTGGGCCTACAATGCGAAAACGCCAGTGGACATAGCCAAGGCGGCCGAGGCCGTCGTTAGCCGTGGCTTCACGGCGCTAAAATTCGACCCGTTCCCGCTGCCTGTCCGCACTTACGTCGACAAAGACATTGAACGGCATGCCGTGTCGATGGTTTCGGCCGTTCGCGACGCCGTCGGAGACGAGGTTGAGGTTCTCGTCGAATGCAGCCGACGCTTCAGTCCAACGATCGCTTCTCGCTTCGCCAAGGCAATCGCCCAACTGCGCCCTTACTGGATAGAGGAGCCAGTTCCTGCGTTCGACCTCGACGGACTGCGAGAAGTGCGACAGGTCTCCGACGCCCCGATCGTTTCCGGGGAAACACTGTATACGAAAGACGAATTCCGATCACTTTTCGCATCCCGTGGCGTCGACATCATCAATCCCGACATCTCCGTATGTGGGGGCCTTCTTGAGTTGAAGGAGATTGCGGCGACCGCCGAGTCCCATCTCGTAGGCGTCAGCCCGCACAACTACAATTCGACGACAGTGTCGCTTGCCGCCACGATGCAGGCTAGCGCGAGCATGCCAAATTTCCTGCTGACTGAGTATTTCCTCAGTTTCGATAAAGTTGGTTCCGACATCTGCGATGAACCGCTCGTTCCCGTTAACGGTCACATTGAACTAACGGATCGCCCCGGGATCGGAATTGCATTGAGAGAGGATGAACTGCGCAAGCGGGCGGCAAGCGGCACGCCGTTCAGGACGCTTCGCACAGTCTCCGCCGAAGCATAGCCAATAGCTAAATGTTGATGAGCAAAGGCGCGAAACCCATGATTCCGCGCGTTTTCTAATGATCAATCAATGTGACGGCAGATAGTTGATGCGCCGAAGTCATTCTTGATCGGGACGTCATGTGGTCGAGAGTGGAACTGATCACTACTGATCCCAAGTCAGCAGCCGGGTTCACCAATGCAAATTTGTTTTCGTAGGCTCACTTCCCGCCGCAACGTTAGACGCTGCGGCGGGGCATCACGTGGTCAGTGGCCTAGCCAACGACCCAGTTGTTGAAGCGATCGAACACTTCCTTGCCGTTCTTGACCCAGTAATCGACGTCGATCATCGTACCCTTCGAGAAATTCTCCGGGGAGTTCGGAATTTCTGCCAGTCGAGCCGCCGACAGCTGAGCGAACGCTTCCTGGTTTGTGGGACCGTAAGGAATGTTCTCGGCGAAAATAGCCTGGTTCTTGGCATCAACGCAGTGAGCGATGAATTCCATCGACAGCGCCTTGTCCTTTACGCCTTTGGGAACGCACAGATCGCCATACGTGAACAGCGCGTTGTCAAATGTATAGTCCACAGGCGCGCCTTTAGCTTTCAAAGGCTGGATACGACCGTTCCACACCATACCGAAATCGACCTGATTGTCACTGACGAGCTGTGCCGCCTGAGCGCCGGATTCAAACCAGGAAATTTCCGACCGAATGCCGTCCAGGGTCTTGAAGGCTGCATCGAGGTCGATCGGATAAAGCTTCTTCGGGTCGACACCTGAGCCAAGCGCCGCTAGTTCCAGCGTCTGATTGGCGCTCTTCCAAAGTGTGCGCTGACCCTTGATATCGGAATTGAAGAACTCCTTCCAGTTCTTGGGAATCCGCATGCCCTTTGCGGCGTCAATGTTCCATGCGATTACGGATGCGGCGATGTAAATGTTCGTCCAATAAGGGTTCGCGGACCCCGTTTGGAGGCCTTTGCTCGGCACGACGTTGTAGTCGATCTCCTCAAGGAGACCCATTTCGGACGCAGGGGCGGCCTCCGCAGCATCCAGGTCCGAAACGTCAATGTCCACCGACTTCGCATCGACCATCGCTTTGAGCTTTGCCGAATCCAGATAAGGGGCGCTGATAACCTTGATTCCTGTCTTCTGCTCGAACGTGTCGAAATAAGCTGCCTTGAACGCCGTTTCGATCGCACCACCGCTGTTCGCAACGGTAATAGTTTTCGACTGCGCACGAACGATATTCGGCGCACCCAGGGTCGCTACGGCGGCCAGCCCCGCGCCAGCTTTCAAGACTTCGCGTCGGCTAATTGTCAGTCCACTCTTTTGAATGATCATCGTAGTTCCCCTTTGGTTGGGTCAATTATCGTTTTGCCTCCCCACGCGTGCCGCAGCACCGCACTCATGGTGGCAATAGTGAACATTCCCATGGGAAAAACGTCAAGTATTTTTCTTATCAGAAAACAATTTGTTTTGTTTTTCTCGACGACGACAGCGGCGGCATGTGTCAGAAAACGTGAGAAACGCCGTAAAGAAGAAGCGTAAATCAGGACCGGAGATCGCGCGCAACTGCCTTCGGCTGCGCAACTGTCAGCCTCCCGCGGTTTGCTGTGCGACGCGGAAGATAGCGTTTGCGGGACTGGATTCTATCTAATCGGGGCCCATCGCATGTGTCATGCGAGGAAAGCACGGCCAGCGGGTGGAGCCCCTAGCGGACGAGTTTTTATTATAGTAAAACCTTTTTTCGAGCGGAGCTATTTTTGGCCGCAAGGCAAAACGGAGTTAGTAATGAGGAAACCCATCCGGCAGGACGGTGGCGATTTCAATTTAGGTGCCCACATCAAACATCTAAGGCAGCAAAAACGCTGGACTCTCGAGACGCTGGGCGAAGCCTCGGGGCTATCTATATCCGCTCTATCAAAAATCGAGAATGCGCAAGTTTCCACATCATTCGACACTCTCGTAAAGATAGCGCATGGGCTTGGAATGCCGGTGGCGGAGCTTTTCGAATCTACCGAGCAGAGCGCCGCACGGGGACCGGATTCATCAAAAAATTATTCCGCTAGAAGGGTGTCGACGCGTAGCGGAGAAGGACAGCGGTTTGCGTCGGACTACTACGACTATCAAGTCCACTCCTCTGATCTTCTCCACAAGGGGATGATACCACTTGTAATGAAAATTCGTACTCGGGAGGTCCCGCCTCGTGGCGACTGGTCCGTGCATGACGGCGAGGAATTCATTTTTGTCGTGAGTGGTGAACTGGAGCTGCACACCAGCCTTTATTCACCGCTGCTGCTAAAGGCCGGGGACAGCGCTTACATCGACAGTACAATGGGGCATGCTTTCGTGTCGAAAAGCAAGGAAGACGCAGTCATGTTGTCAGTTTGCCTAACTGAGCGCTTACAATTCAACGATGAGGTCGTTGGTAGGGAGAAAGCGCGCTAGTTCGTCCATGGCCGCAAATTTCGGGGGGCACCACCGGCCGCAACGCGTCGCAATGGAAACTTGCCCGCCCGGTCACGTTCTTGCCATGGATGCTCGGAAGGATGCTAAGTCCATTCGACATTCGGGATTCACGTTAGGCTTAATGTGTGATTCATAGGTCTCCGGATTGATTGATCTGGAGACCTCAGATGGCCAAGCGATATGAACTGACGGCATCTCAATGGCACCGTATCTGCGGTCTTTTGCCGGCAAAGTGCGGAGATCCTGGCCGATGCGGGCAGGATAACCTTCTGTTTGTGAACACGGTTTTGTGGTTGGAGGTCGTATTCTAACCGCTCCATCAAAAGGCGCTCAGAGCGGACCGAATAGAAGGCTTGCAGAAGCATGGCGCGCAGAAGCTTTTCTGGCGCGATCGACGGCCGCCCGACCGGTGAATAAAGCGCCGAAAAATCTCGTTCCAATAAAACAAGCGCTTTGTTCACGATCTGCCGGATGGCCTGTAAAGGATGATCTTTTCGAACCCGAGCCTCCAAATCCACATAGCTGAAGAGTTCAGCCTGTGCTCACATCGCCGCCGACAGCGAGTGAATCATGACCAATGCCCGGGAGCTAGGAATTTTTCAACACCCTTCTAGATCGGCTTTGCGGCTCCCGCCCCGCGGGCGGGAAAGTCTGCTGCCCGGAGCGCCGGGTCGCAGGCGTCGATCTCGAACGTTGCCAGGCGGTGGATATCGAACGGGTCCTCGGCGATCATGCTCTGGATGACCGCGAGGTCGTCGGCATGGGCGAGAACGAAGCCGGCATCACCCTGTGGGACGGGGCCGGCAACCAGAATGTTGCCGGCCTTTGTGTATTTAACGAGCCAGGCCTTGTGAGCGTCGAGATGGGACTGGATATCTTCGTTAGGACCGATATACCGCAGCTTGATGGCGAACAGCATGATGGAAGCTCCTTTGGGTTCTCAGACGACGGCACGAATGTCGGCGATCGCATCGGGGATGGCAGCGCGGGCTGCGGCAATGCCCTTCTGGCGAATCTCATCGCCGCGTGAGGCACCCTCAGCGCGGACGAAGCGAACATCGTCAACGCCCAGGAAACCGAGGAAGCCTTTTAGATAGCTCTCCTGGAAATCCAGGCGCGCCATCGGCCCCTCGATGTAAAAGCCGCCTCGAGCTGAAACGACAATGACACGCTTGCCGCCAGCAAGACCGACCGGCCCAGACGCCGTGTACTTGAAGGTCTTGCCGGGCTGAGCGATTCGATCGAGCCAAGCTTTCAACTGGGTGGAGACAGAAAAATTATACATAGGTGCTCCGATGACCACGGTGTCGCTGGCAAGGAACTCTGTCACCAGTTGTTCCGACATTCCGTGCTCCTGCAGAGCGGTGTCATCGAACGCGCTGACACCAAGCGGCCGGAAGCCGGCGGCGATGGCACCCTCCAGGTGAGTGACTGGGTCAGCGACCAGATCGCGATAGGTGATCTTGGCGCTAGGGTTGCCGGCGAGAATGTCTGCGACGACAGCGGCGGTCAGGTCGCGGCTGATCGAGTTGTCGCCGGAAATGCTGGAGTCGATGTGGAGAAGCTTCATTTGAACCTCGTGGTGCTCTGTTGATAGTGCCGGCAACCCACCGGTCACTGCCCGGTTTGCTGTGCTGCGCGATCGATGAGATCGACGACAGCGTCGGGATGTGAGACAAGCGACATGTGGCTAGACGGGATGGACGTGATTTGCGCATCGATTTGCTCGGCCATCGTCTGTTGGACGGCAGGTGGCAGCGCGTTGTCGTTTTCGGTGCGCAGGTACCAGCTCGGCTTGTCCTGCCAAGCGGCGTGTCCGATTTTGGCGGAGAAGGCCGCCGCCGCGATTGGTTGCTGGAGCGCTGCCAGCTCGGCGGCCTTCTCCGCCGTAACATCCGCCGCCATGACTTGCCGGTAGGTATCTGCGTCGTCGAGCCAGATCAGTCCCTCTGGATCAGGCGTCAGACCCGACATCGGCGCATTCAGACGCTGGAGCAGGTCGGCAACAGACTCGCCGCTGTCAGGGACGAGCGCAGAGAGATAGACAAGGCCTTTCACATTGGATGCATTGCCTGCCTCGGTGATGACGGCACCGGCCCAGGAATGGCCAACAAGGAGAACGTCGCCGGTCTGGCGGCGTAGGACCCGGTTGGTAGCGGCGACGTCATCGGCGAGTGAGGTCAAGGGATTCTGGACAGCGGTGACACGGTAGCCGCGCGCCTGAAGCCGCCCGACGACGGCGGCCCAGCTGGACCCATCAGCAAAAGCGCCGTGGACGAGGACGATATTACGCACCGCAACGGGCGCTTTGGTGGCTTCTGTCGGCGAGGGGGAGATCGCGACTGTCACGCCGACAAGGGCGGCGAGATGGCGCAGTGGCCGCACGGCCGGACGGGCACGCTCGAGCTGATGAGCATCGGTAGTGCCCTTTCGATAACGAAGGAATTTCATGTCAAACCACCTCAAGAACTTGTTGAAGTGATTGTAGGCGGCAGTTCTCGCGGATATAATCTGGCAAATTGGACACTATTCATGCAAAATTCGCCAACCGTTAGGCCCGATGATAGGGTCGTGCGTGTAGCCGTCATCGCGGTGGAGGGCAGCCTGCTCTCGGCGATCGCCGGCCTGACCGATCTGTTCTGGATCACAAATCAGGCGCTCAGGGCGCCGCCGGAAGGCACTCTGCCCAAGGAGTCAGTTCGGGCGCGGCCATTGTTCGAAACCACCATTGTCAGTGCCGACGGGACGAGCCTGCCGACGGCTCAGGGGCGACGCATTCCCGTCGATGCCGCTTTCGCCGATTTCGGGCATTGCGATGTCGCCCTTGTTGCCGGCATGGCGCTCGGATCGGACGGTTTGCCGCCAGCCTCGGACACGGTCAGGCATGCAGCGGACTGGCTGCATGCTCAGCATCGTCATGGTGTGCTGATCGGCGGGGCCTGCGCGGGCACCTTCGTGCTCGGCGAGGCAGGGCTGCTCGATGGCAGGCGATGCACCACGACATGGTGGTTGCACAACGCGTTTAAGCGCCGTTTCCCCAACGCGAAACCCGTTTGGGGCACGGCGATCGAAGAGCAGGATAATGTCATCACGACCGGCGGGCCGCTGTCGTGGATCGATCTAGCCTTGCACGTCATAAAGCGCACCGCTGGGGCAGATGTTGCCAAACTGGCGGCGGACGTGTCGGTGGCCGATAATTCCTCGATGCCGCAGATGGTCTACGCCCCGCGTGGATTCATCAACGCAACCGACCCTTTGTTACTGAGGGCGGAACGGATTATTCGGGGTGCCGATCCGGGTCTGACCGCTGAGGTCCTGGCAACCGAACTGAGCCTCAGCGCACGGACGCTACACCGACGCCTGAAGGACCTGGTCGACGAGTCACCGAAAAGTTTCATCACTCGGGTTCGGGTAGAGACCGCCTGTGTGCTTCTCGAAACGCCTGGGTCGAGCATCAAGCAAGTGGCCGTGCAATGTGGATATACCGACGAAACAGCGTTTCGGCGCGCATTCACACAACTAATCGGTATGACGCCGGCCGACTACCGGCGCTGGGCA
Organism: Rhizobium esperanzae; assembly: GCF_014197615.1. Taxonomy (GTDB): domain Bacteria; phylum Pseudomonadota; class Alphaproteobacteria; order Rhizobiales; family Rhizobiaceae; genus Rhizobium; species Rhizobium esperanzae_A. Next base: position 179,716 of record NZ_JACIFY010000007.1, on the reverse strand, counting down.
CATAAACGCCTCACAAAATCTGCGGGCTCTCTTTAAGCGGCCGGGTGTTTTGGGCGATTGCTACGTCAAGTAGGGCGCAAGAACAACCCAAGTCCTTTGCATCTAACTCTGACTACAGTCCGGGAGGATGCTGTCTATGAATCACCTTGAAAAGGATCGAACCGGAGATCCCCCGTCGGAAATAGCCATGTGTTTGGCAATCGGGAATTTTTCCGATCGTCGGCACAAAGCCAATCCCAGTCGATCCAATCATGTGGGCACGTTTCCGCTTCATTATGCCCGGCAATACTGCACGGGTCAGATGCCTCGGTGTGCCTTGAGGTTCACATCGATCACTGCGCCGATTTCGGCAGGATCCACCTTGTAAAAACCCGCGCAAGTGTAGAGGATTCCAGCGTTGTTGACCATAATGTAGACTTTAACAGGACTTGGTGCAGCCGTCCCAGATGGATTTCTCATCCGGCTATGGGGCAGACGCGCGATATCACAGATTTGTAGGATAGCGTTGACTTATATCGTTAGTTATGAGTGCCGACAGAACCCGCGAAACCTCCGGTGCGCGGCACTCATGGAAAATCTGCTGTCCATGGCGGCGCGTCTCGACCAAACCGACTTTACGAAGTTTCGCAAGATGCTGAGATGCGGCGGATTGGTCGAGTTCAACCAGTCTGGCAATGTCGCCACGCTGAACTTGTTGCAGGTCAGTAGTGATAGCATCTTCAGCCTCTTGCCATTGACCATTGCGGTAAGGACCGTGAAAGATCTTCTTATCCATTCCTCGCTTTGAGGAAGCGCTCAAGGGCCTCGTGATCACTTGCGGCTTGCATCATCACCGTTCCTCCGAACAACGACCTTAACAGGCATGGTATCGGCGGCGCAGCGTGTATGACATGGAGATCAGTTGTGAACGATCTCCATCTTAAATTCTGTAAAAGCGCGCCGAGTTGTCATGGAAAAGCGCCAGTTGCTCATCTCGCGAGTAGTTGACCACCAGAGCCTTGAAACCATCCATTATCTTGTCGTAGCTGCCGAACAACTTATCGACCGGGAAGTTCGAAGCGAACATGCACCGTTCAACGCCAAAAGCTGCTATCGTCTCCTCGACGTAGGGCCTGATGCTATCCACCGTCCACGTCCAATCTCCCATACCGAGGCCGGAGATTTTGCATGCAATGTTGGGCGCCTGGGCCAGCATTCGCATTCCCTTTCGCCAGCCCTCGAAATGGCTAGGACCGTCAACCTGCATCCCCGTGTGGTTCAGTATGATCTGCACGTCAGGAAAATCCCGGGCGAGTTCGAGGAATTCTTCCATCTGCCAGTAGTAGAGCTGAAGGTCGAAGCTGAGGCCCCGCCGTGCCAGCTCCTTGAAGCCTCTGCGCCAGTCCGGCGTCCGACTGACTTCCGCTTCGGTGAGATAGGTCTTCGCGGCATCGTCGTGAAAGTTCATCGACTGTCGGATGCCGCGGAAGTTCGCATACGACAAGTGCTCGTCCAGGAGATCGCCGACATCGGGCTTGCGCAAGTCGGCGTATCCGACAATCCCGTGAGGGAAGCCGTGCTTGTCGGCCACACTTTGCAGCCAACGCGTCTCGCCGGCCGGATCCCTTGGATCATAGCCGACATCCAGATGAACCGATTTCAGAAGGTTCTGTTTCTTCGCATCGGCAAGGAAATCTTCGATGAGATAGGTCTTGTTGATCGCGGTATAGTCGCCGAAGGCGGATGGCTTCACGCCATGGGACAGCCATGGGTAATAATTGTTGTCGAGATCCCAAAGATGGAAGTGCGGATCGATGATTGGTAGGTCGTCCATAAGTTATGCCCTCGGATGTTATCGCGGTAAATTGGACGCCGGACATGAAGGCCGGCGTCCGAGGCTGGGCTAGTTGGCCGGCGGGAATACGCGCGCTATGACCGCCTTTGCTTCCGGAGTGTCGACCTTATCCGCCGTGACGAGCGGCATGATGAGAGCGAGATCCTTTTTGACGGGGGCGCCGGAGATGGCGTTGAAAACCTGCTGCGTCCCATCTATTCCCTGCCCAACAGCCTCTTGGAAGAAAATGCCCTGAATCGCATTTGATTTCAAAAGCGAGATGGTGGTCGGGCTGCCGTCCGCAACGGCGATGCCAACCTTGCCCGTTAATCCACGGGTTTGTAGAACCTTCGCCGCACCCGTCCCGGCTTCGTCGTACATGCCGTAGATCGCCTTGATATCAGGATGTGCGGTGAGCATGTCGTTGGCCTGGGTGACGGCTTCGTTCACGGTAAGCCCCCTTGTCTCAAGCATCTGCGCCAGATCACAGCCGCTTGTCTTGAACGCCTCTTCCGCGCCCTTCAGATACTTCTGGGCATTCTCGCGGTCCTGGGGCAGTGATAGCATGCCGACCTGATTGCCACCGCGGTCTTTGGCCAGCTTGCAGACAAATTCTCCCTGCGCCTTGCCGGTCTCGTAGTTGTTCGCCGTGACTGACGACGTATAGTCGGTCTGGCCGGGCTGCGGGCCGATGCCGGCAAAGGCGATCGGAATGTTCTGTGATTTGAGATAGGCCAGAAGCGGCGGAGTGCTGGTCGAGCTGACAGGTCCGATCACGATCGCGTCGACGCCCTTAGTCACCGCCGTGCGAGCATTGTCCATTTGTTTTGCAGGTGAATTTTCAGACGTGTACTCGACATAATCCATGCCGAGTTCCTTCGCCTTTTCCTTCACACCATACCCGACCCACTGCCAGTACGAGATGTCGAGTGACGGGGCGAGATAGGCCACGGTTTTCTTGTCCTGAGCCTGTGCTGCGGCAGAAAATGCCAGGGTAGCGATGGCGACACCGGCAGCGAGCCTGAGCCCCTGTTTGAGATTTTTCATTTACGTTCCTCCTCCACTTGTCCGGCGACATGCCGGGTTAAGATCAAACGAATCCCCGCCGCGATTTGCTAAAGCGGTCGATGAGAACCGCGATGAGAATGGCGACACCGGTGACGGAGCCCTGCCAAAAGCTGTTGATACCGATGAGATTGACGCCGTTCTGAATAACCGTGATCATTAGCGCTCCCAGCACGGCGCCGACAGCGGTTCCCGTGCCACCCGAGAGGCTTGCTCCGCCGATCACGACCGCTGCGATAGCCTGAAGCATAAGGCTCGATCCCGCCGTGGATTCGGCGTTCAGGATGTACGAGATCGTCAGGAGCCCCGAAAATGACGCCAGAAGCGATGACGCAACATAAGCCATGAACTTCGTCCGCTTGACCGGAATTCCGAGCAGGTATGCCGCAGTGGAACTGCTGCCGACCGCATAAAACCACCGGCCCGCAACCATCTTCTTGAGGAAGAGCTCGATCAGGATCAGAAGAACGACGCAGAACAGGATGTAATTCGGAACGCCGGGTATCATGCTACCGCTGTTAAGAAGCCAGAAATCAGGATCGCCGATCGGCATCGATCGTCCATTTGTTACGATGAACGCCAAGGATCCGGCGACCGCGAACGTGATCAGTGTGACAACAAAAGGCGCCAGGCCTGCGATTGTCACCAAAAAGCCGTTGACGGATCCAAACACGAGCCCGACGCAGAGCCCGATGAGACCTGACGAGAAACCGCCGAAACCGCCAGCCATCGCCTGCGCTGTTACCATGCCGGTGAGGGAGAAGACCGACCCGACCGATAGATCGATGCCGCCGGTCACGACGACCAAAAGGACACCGAGCGACATGATGATGAGTGGCGCGCCTGCCTGTGTGATGTTCGCGAAGTTGCCCCATGTCAACGCCTGGGGAACCTGGGAGCCAACCGCCAGTGCAAGAAGGACGATGGCGACCGCAATCGCGATCTCCGTACGATAGGCGCTGAAGAGGCTTTCCCTTTGTTTGATGTCTGCTGTCGGCGTTTCCGTTCGAGCGACTTGGGCCTGTGTCCTGGTCATGCTGCCATTCCAGTCAATGTAACGAGTTTCTCTTCGCTAAAGTCGGCCTGCGCCAGGACGCCAGCACATCTACCTTCGGTATCGAAAGCGACGACCCGGCTGCATACTTCCAGCAGTTCGACGTTCTCTGTCGACCACCAGACGATGATAGTGCCGCTGGCGGCCATCTGCCTGATGAGCTGGTAGATCTCACGCTTCGTTCCGATGTCGACGCCGCGCGTGGGCTCCTCCAGCACAAGGAGCCGCGACGGGACGCCAAGCCAGCGAGCGATCAGGAGCTTCTGCTGCGTCCCGCCGCTCAGCGTGTTCGGCAGATCCCAGACCGAAGCCGCCCTCACCTTGAGGGCTTTCAAGAGGTCGAGGCACTCGGCACCTTCCGATCCGCCTGCGATCGCGGCACCGCGGACAACCCGTCGCGACGCCATGACGTTGTCGATGATGGGCAGGCTGTGGAGCACGCCCTTGTGGGCCCGGTCGCCGGTGATATATCCGGCGCCAAGACGAGCGGCTTGACGGGGAGACTGGAGGCGATCCGGCCATCCGGCGCGCGCGACAGTCCATCTTTTACTCCGGGCCGCCCCGGTCAGCCCGTCAATCAGCATCGCAGGTCCGGCTGGCGCTCCGGCGACCCCGAGAATCGTGCCAGGACGCAGTTCCAGTTTGAATCCTTGCTCTTGGATCGTGAGCGTGTTCGTCGCGGAAGAAGCGTCGAACGTGACCGCCGACAGGCGCGTCCGCTCGACCGCGTGGGAGGCCGTCACCTGGCCCATCTTCTCGATGATTGCGACGTCGGACAGTTCATTTATCGCCTGCCGATCCACGACCGTCCGTCCGTCACGAATGATTGTGCAGACGTTCGCGATTTGCCTGATCTCCTTCATGCGATGGGAGACGAACACGACCGACAGTCCATTTTCGCCGGTCAGCTTCCGCAATACCGTAAACAGTCTTTCCGTTTCGAGGGCGGTTAGGTTGGCCGTCGGCTCGTCGAGGAGGATCAACTCCGCGCCCGATGAGAGAGCCCTGGCAATTTCGACCATCTGGCCCTCGTGAAGGCTCAGGCTCCCGACAGGCCTGTGCAAGCAGGTGGCTGCGAAGCCCTGGTCGATCATGCGCAGGGACTCGAAGGCCTCTCTTGCGGCCGCCGTGCGTCTGAACAGACCCATACCTTTCCGGTGATTCGGCAAGGCAATGTTTTCTGCCACGGTGAGATGGGGCAGTAGCGCCAGCTCCTGGTGCACGACAGCAACCTTCGCCCTGCCCTCAGTCTCGCTTCGCTCCCTGCCGTCCTCGTCGAAGAAGCGGATATCGCCATCGTTCTTGGAAACAGCGCCGGTGATGATCTTGATCATCGTCGACTTCCCGGCGCCGTTCCCCCCAAGCAGTGCATGAACTTCTCCACGCGCAACCGAGAACTCGACGCCCTGGAGCACCGACGTCGCACCATACGACTTTGTAAGTCCCCGCACGGTCATGACGTTCGTTGAAGTTTCACTCATCGACTGCTCCTCAGTAGATCGTCAGCGCGGGCACGAAGCTGACCGCCAGCAGGAGAAGCATGGCCATGCCGAAATACGGCCAGAGCTCGTTGGTTGTCGTTCCCAGAGGGGCTTTTGCGATGGACGAGGAGATGAACAGTGTCGTCCCGATCGGCGGCGTGTAGAGGCCGATCCCCAGATTGATCACCATCATCAGGCCCAATTGTACCCGGTCGAGGCCGATTGAGTCGGCGAGAGGGACGAAGATCGGCCCGAGCAAGAGGATGGCGGGTGGCATGTCGAGCGGCATGCCAACAACCAGCATGATGATGTTCATCATTAAAATGATGACAATTGGACTGGAAATGTGAGCAGAAACCCACTCCGCCATATGCTGCGGAGCCTGATCGAATGTGAGCACCCAGCCGACCGCGGCGCTCCCCATGATTACAAGCATGACCACGCCCGTCGCGACGCCCGCCTCGACCATGTTGTCGCAGAAACGCTTCCAGGTCAGGTCTCGGTAAAAAAGGATGCTGAGCACGAGCGAATAGACCACCGACAGGACCGAGACCTCGGTAGGCGTTGCAAGGCCGAAACGAAGGAAGATGATGATCAGGATCGGCAGAAGGATCGCCGGAAGGCTCTGGAGAGCCAATCGCGCCAGCTCGCGCTTGCGGACCTTCACGGCCTCCGCGGCGTAACCCCGCCTTACCGAGATATACCAGCATACGAACACGAAGCTCGCCGCCATGATCAACCCCGGAATGATACCCGAGATAAAGAGGTCGCCCACGCTGACACCACTGATCAGCGCGTAGAGGATCATCGGTATCGACGGAGGTATCAGCACGTCGATCACCGCCGAGGTCGCATTGTTGGCCGCACAAAGCGCTGGAGGAAAGCCGTGCTTCTTCTGCCAGGGGATGAGGACGGATCCCAGCGCGCTCGCATTCGCCACGGCGGAGCCGGAAACGCCGCCAAACACGACCGAAGACACGACCGTGGTCGAGAGAGGTCCGCCCCTCCAACGCTGCATCGCGCGAGAAGCGAGCTCCAACAGCTGACGGCCGAGTTCACCGCCCAGCATCAAAGTCCCTGCCAGCATGAAGAATGGAAGCGCCAGCATGGGGAAGGACTGAGTTTGATCGTAGACCTGCTGGGCAACGACCGAAAGCGGGACATAGCCGTTAAACAGCACCCCTAAACCTGCTGCGATGATGAGCCCATATCCGACGGGAACCGCAAGGACCATCAGGATGCAGAAGGAAATGATCATGACGAGGGTCATAGTGCGATCTCCTCGGGTTTGATTTCAAGTCGCTGGTCCCAGCCCAGTCGGAGAACGCGGCCGGTCGCAGCGATGGTTACGATGGAGACGAGAACCGCGCCTATGGAAAGCGAATAGTACCCGATGCTGTTCGGAAGCTGCAGGACGGCGCTGTGTTCGGCGCCGGCGATTTCGGCCACCACCATTGCCTGGTACGCCAGTACGAGAAATGCTGCCACGCTGATGCCATTTGCGACGATCAGGGCCGCCGTCCGCGCCCGGCCGTCAAGCTTGTCGTAAAGCCACTCGACTGCCATATGCCCGCCGGCGTGGGCGGCTATGACAATCCCTGCTATGATGAACCATGGGAACATCAGCATCGGCAGCTCCTGGGCGAAGGAAAGCCCGCCGCTTGTGGATAGGTAGCGAACAACGACGTTGGCCGTAGTGACCACTGTCAGGGCGATGCCGCTGACGATGATGACCAAACGTGCAAACATGACGATGATGCCGGCGACCAGATCGACGGCCGAGTATAACCTGTTCATGAGGCCTCTAGGTCGTAAGACGGGCGTCAGCCCCTCGCTGCTGCTTCTACCTGAGCGACGAAATCGCCGAAGGGCTTCTTCTTCCAAGTGTCCGAGACGGAGGCGGTGGCCTTCACGAACGCATCGTGATCCACTTCCACGACTTCGACAGCGGAGTTCTTCTTGAAGTTTTCGAGCACTTCGGCGGCCTTCTCGTTCGAGAGCTTCCGCTGCAGATCACCCGCTTCCTTGGCTGCCGCCTTCACAGCTTCCAGGTCGGATCCAAGCCGTGCCTGAGCGATCTTCGACATCAGGAATGGCGTCGATTCCCACTTGTGCGCTGTCAGGCTGATATACTTGTTAACTTCGTGAAGCTTCGAACTCTCGATATTGGCGAGAGGGTTCTCTTGCCCGTCCACAACACGCTGCTGCAACGCGATGTAAAGTTCGCCGAAGGCGATCTGTTCGGTCCCGGCTCCCAAAGCCTGGAAGATGTCGATCGTCATGGGGTCAGCGGGCGTTCGGATCTTCATGCCGGCCAGATCGGCCGGGGCTGCCACCTTCTGCTTCGAATTGGTGAGGTGGCGGATGCCGTTGTCCCACCAGTCTAGCGGAACGACGCCGACCGATTCGAAACGCTTGTTGAGTTCGGCGCCCACCGGTCCGTTGAGGACGGTCATCGCCTTGTCGGTGTTTTGGAAAAGAAATGGCAGGCCGAGCGCGTTCAACTCAGGGACAATTGCCGAGGTTGCGCCTTGGCTGTTGGCGGTGAAGTCGAGCGCGCCGGTTCGCAGGCTGGTCAGCATCGCTGAATCGCTGCCGAGCGTCTCGGCACCCGCGACGTTGATCTGGATTCGGCCCTCGGTCTTCTCTTTGACGAGTTCCGCGAATTTTGCGGCCCCGACGGTTCTGGGATTACCTGGCGCTGCTCCGTGACCGAGTGTCAGTGTCGTGGCCGCCGCGCTTGCATATCGACTGGATAGCACGACTGCCGGGGCTGCAAGAACAGCGGCGGCAGTCGCCAGGAAAATGCGTCTGTTGACTTGAAAGCTCATATCATCCTCCATCATAAGCTTGTCTTTGATCGGCCGGCTCTCCTCAACCGGCCATCGCTCTCACGTCGAAAGCCAGGCTTTCACCGCCTCTGTAACCTTGAGTGTCGAGAGACCATACTGGTCGTGGAGAGTTGGCAAAGCGCCTGCCTCCAAGAATTGGTCCGGCAAGCCGATCTGGCGGAAAGCCGGAGGTGAGACACCGGCGCGCATCAGCGTCCCGGCGACGGCCTCGCCGAGCCCGCCGATGACAGTGTGGTTCTCCGCCACGACCACGAGGCGCCCACCCTTCCGGCATTCGGCGACGATCGCCGCCTCATCGAGAGGTTTGATCGTCGGGACGTGCAGTACAGCTGCGTCGACGCCGTCCTTCTGGAGCTGCTTGGCAGCCTCGAGCGCACGCATCGTCATCAGGCCCGACGAAATAATAAGAGTGTCCCGACCGTCCCGAATGAGCTTCGCCTTTCCAAGCTCGAACTTGTAGCCATACTCGTCTAGGACCAACGGCACGTTGCCGCGAAGCAGCCGCATGTAGACCGGCCCCTTATGACCCGCAATCGCCGGAACAGCCTGCTCTATTTCACTGGCATCGCAGGGATCGATGATGGTTAGGTTTGGCATGCCACGGAACATCGCAAGATCTTCCGTGGCCTGATGACTCGGGCCGTAGCCGGTTGTCAGACCCGGAAGAGCGCAGACGATTTTCACGTCGAGCATCTCCTCGGCGATGGCCAGGCAGATGAAGTCGTAAGCTCGCCGAGACGCGAAGACAGCGTATGTGGTGACCCATGGCTGAAAGCCTTCGCGCGCCATACCTGCGGCCGACATCATCAAAAGCTGTTCCGCCATTCCCATCTGATAAAAGCGGTCGGGATGCGCAGCTCGGAAAACATGTAGGTCCGTATACTTTGCAAGGTCGGCGGACATACCGACAATCCGGTCGTCTCGTTGCGCCAGCGCCGCCAATGCATTCCCGAAGGGCGCAGGCTTGGTCGGCTGATCGGGGCCGGCGATCGACGCGATCATCGCGGAGGTCGTCAGGCGAGGCTTGTCGCTACCGTTTTCAAGATGCGCTGGCCGAATGTACTTCGAACGTCTCATGCCTCCACTCCCGCATCTATAATCCTGAGGGCCTCCGCCCATTCGTGCGGCTCCACTCGCAGGAAGTGGTTCCGATCGCGTACTTCGAGGAACGGCACGCCCTTCGCCATCTTCGTGTCGCATATGATGATACGGGGTCTGGCCTCCGCGTGATTGCGAGCAGCGTCGAATGCCGTCACGAGTGCCTCGATGTTGTTTCCATCGACTCGCTGGACAAACCACCCGAACGCTTCGAACTTCGGAGCAAGAGGCTCGAAATTGAGTATGCCGATCGATGGGCCGTCAGCCTGCATCTGGTTGACGTCAACGATGCCGACCAGGTTGTCGAGTTTAAACGATCCTGCCGACATCGCGGCTTCCCAAGTCGACCCTTCGTCGAGTTCGCCGTCGGAGAACAGGTTGTAGACGAAGGAGGACGACTTCTTCCTCTTAAGAGCGAGAGCCATGCCGACGGCGATGCCGAGACCATGCCCGAGCGATCCTCCGGTGATCTCCATGCCAGGTGTGTAGGCGGACATGCCGGACATCGGCAGACGGCTATCGTCGATCCCGTAGGTTTCCAACTCGTCCTCTGGAACGATCTTGGCCTCGATCAGAGCTGCATAGAGAGCGATGGCGTAGTGCCCAATGGAAAGAAGGAACCTGTCGCGTCCCTCCCATTCCGGATCTTCGGGACGATAGTTCGTGGCATGAAAATACGACACTGCAAGCACGTCCGCGACGCCGAGCGCCTGTGCGATATAGCCCTGTCCCTGGACTTCGCCCATGCGAAGTGCGTGACGCCGGATGCGGCGGGCTCGCTCCGTCAGGCTGATGTTGTGGCCAATCTGTGTCATGGTCGAGCGTTCTCCTGGTCGCCGAGCGGTGGATCTCAGTGGATCAGCATGCCGCCATTGACGTCGATCACAGCACCCGTGACATAGGCCGACAGGTCCGAGGCAAGGAACAAGTAGATGTTCGCGACGTCGGCTGCGTCCCCGAGTCGGCTCAATGGGATGCCTTTGATAATGTCAGCGCGCATCTGATCGGTGAGTTTGCCCCCGGTGATGTCAGTCTGGATAAGGCCGGGGGTGACCGAGTTGACCCGAATTCCGGCGGGCCCAAATTCGCGGGCCATCGCCTTGGCGAGGCCCAGGACGCCTGCCTTCGCGGCGGAATAGTGCGGGCCGCCGAAGATCCCGCCGCCACGCTGCGCCGAGACCGAAGACATGCAGGCGATCGATCCGCCGCCATTGTCGCGCATATAGGGAATGAAAGCCTGGCTCAGGAACAGCACGCCGGTCATATTGACGGCGACAATCCGTTGCCAATCAGCATCCGTGATGTCCAACGTTGAGACGGGCTGAGTAATGCCAGCGTTGTTGATCAGCGCGTTGACCGCGCCGAAGGATGCGATCACCTCGGAGGCAGCCTTCGTGCAGGAGTCCTTTTCGGCAACGTCGCATCGGAGGCCAATGTGAGCCCCGGTATTAACGGTCGGCAGGGCGGCAGCGGCTTCCCCGGCGGCTTCTGCATCAATATCGAGGATGGCAACCCGGGCGCCATTCTCGGCGAAAAGCTGTGCGGTCGCACGGCCGATGCCGCGCTTGCTCGCCGCGCCTGAAATGACCGCGGTCTTTCCATTCAGTAGCATGCAATCTCCTCCCGATGCTTCCCGAGCATCTGGCAAATCATGAACAAGTCAGTCGGCTTGCGAGCCGAAACTGCCGCAGTTGATGACGTTCGACAAACGCGAAGTTTACAACGGTAGGTGAATCTGGTTCACTTATGGCATGTTACAGATGGCTTCCCTTTCCGCGGTTCGCATATTTGAAGCGGCAGCCCGGCTTGCTTCTTTCCGGGCTGCCGCTGAAGAGTTGCATCTGTCGCCAAGTGCCGTCAGCCACGCCATTGCAAAGCTGGAACGGGACTTGGGCACATCTCTGTTTGAACGCAGCACACGCAAGGTCACCCTTACCCTCGCAGGGCAGACACTCCTCTCCCATGCATCCAACGCATTCGAGGAGCTTCGGCGCGGTGTTGAGACGATTTCATCGAACAAGGCGCATCTTTTGCGGGTTCATTGCGCGCCTAGCTATGCCGCGCAGGTGCTGTCGGCACGGCTACCGGACTTTCTCAGCAAGAATGAAGGGGTGGAAGTCAGGGTGGCGGCGAGCACGAATTACGCGCGGTTCGTCGACGGCCTCTTTGACGTCGATATTGTCTACGGTGAGCCTTCTAACCGTGAGGATCTCATCGTTGTGCCATTGGGGGAGGAAACCGTATCGCCCTTGTGCAGTCCGAAAATGGCAGAGCGGCTGAAAACGCCGCGTGATCTTGAGCGCCTGCCGCTCATCAGAAGCGATTTGAAGCGCATCCAATGGATCGACTGGTTCGAACTCAACAATCTCGGCCCCCCACCTCTTCCTGCCATGAGCTTCGACAGAAGTTTTCTTGCGGTCGACGCGGCGGCAAATGGTCTGGGGATCGCTTTGGAGTCGAATACTCTCGCAAATCGGGAATTGAGAAGTGGTCGGCTCGTGCGCCCCTTCACCAATAGCAGAGACAATCGCTACATCGGGCATTATTTGGCCTACCCAAAAGCTGGTAGCCAACGCCGGCTCTCGAAGATCTTTGCGGATTGGATCACGTCGTAGTCATCGCCGACGTGAGGCGCGGTGACGATGAACCTGAGACCTTATTATTCGACGTCTGGTGCAGTTGATAGGAATCGAACCATCGGGATAGTTCACCTTCAAAAACCGCCTTTCCAATCACGGGTCTCGTGGCTCCAGCACGCCGGCGCCGAATGCCTGCCTGCCTCAATTTGCCTTGGCGAAGGCTCCTACCATTGCGGCGTGGTCACCGGCGCCGGCACCCGCAGTGTTGAGAAGGACCCATAGAAACCCAACTCCATCACGGTCGTTGCGTGCGACGGCCGTCCAATGCCGGCATCGACGATCAGTGGCACGTCGGGAAAATGCGCACGCATCGATCGAAGGGCGGCAAGAAAGATTGAGCGGCCCCGTCGCAGTGCTGATATTGCCGCCAGCGTGTTTCGCGAGCGATCGTGAAGATCACAAGGATCACGCCTTTCCAAAAGCCGACCTCGCGAGTGATCATGAAGAAGGTCAAGTAAAGCTGCCTGCTCCGTCGCTTACCCTCAGAAACAAGTTTTGATCTCCGGCTCTGTGAGGTATTCATCACAGATCCAAAAGCGCGTGTTCTGCCTCGACGCGTTAATCCCCGGAGTTGCATTATGAAAATCGCGCCGCAGCAGCGGATCTATGTCTGCTTCTTTCTCTTCGCCGTGTCACTGGGGGCGCTGTTGTCGAGGATGCCGGATTTGCAGGATGCGCTTGGCGTCGATAAGTCGGAGCTTGGGTTAACCTTGATAGGGGGTGCGATCGGCGCCTTGATTTCGTTGACTTTGTCTTCGCCCTTGATCGCCCGGCTCGGGGCGCGGACGACGGCGTTCATTACAGTTCTCGGAACATCTGCGCTGCTGTCGCTGGTGCCATGGATCGGCGCTGCGCCGGCCGTGCTTTGTTTGCTTTTTGTCGAGGGGCTGCTCGCCGGGGCACTGGAGATCAATCTCAATGTCGAGATCGACCGCATCGAAGCACAGCTGGGACGCGGCGTGATGAACAGAGCCCATGGTTTCTGGAGCCTCGGCTTCTTCGTCACGGCGCTTGTCTCTTCGGTTGTCCGGCAAGCCGGTATTTCGATGCAGCTTCATCTCGCCGTAACCTTTGTCGTAGTCCTTGTCATCGGCATCTGCACGATCGCCGGCATGCGCAATGCGCCGGCGCGGATCACGTTGGATGAAGGCAAGGCGCCGCTCGTCGCGCTGCCTACCTGGGGGTTGATGCCGCTCTGCGTGATCGGCATCGCCGCCTTTCTCGTCGAAGGTGCCGGGATCGACTGGTCGGCGATCTATATGCGCGATGTGTTTTCAGTCGAGCCCTTCATCGGCGGACTGGGATTGACACTCTTTACCTTTTGCATGGCTCTGGCGCGCCTTTTCGTTGATCCGCTGGTCGATCGGTTTGGCGCGCGGGCCATCGCCACGATGTTGCTTGTTCTTTCGGCGATCGGCACCTGCGCCGTCTCGGGCGCACCGCATGCCTATGTCGCTCTGGCGGGCTTCGCCTTGATGGGCGCCGGCTGCAGTGCGGTCTATCCCCTCGCCGTCTCGGCGGCGGCCCAGCGCACCGATCGCGCGGCGTATCTCAACGTCGCCGCTCTCGGCCAGATGACCTTCGTCGTCTTCTTCCTGGCGCCGCCGCTGCTCGGTTTCATTGCCGAACATGCGGGCATCAGGACCTCCTATCTCGTCTGCCTTCCGCTAATCATCTACGCGCTCTTTTCGGTCAAGGCGCTTGCTACGCGCCGGGCTGCCGGCAGCGGGAGCGTAGTCACTGTTCGGAGCGTCAACGGATGACGGATGTGCCGAGCGGTTGCTGTTTTCAGTTTTACGTTCGGCTTTTGCGGGTTATCCATGCGTTCCGCGAATTGGCCGACAGACCAATGCGCTTGCGCATTGGAGGGTCGGTCAGCGTCGGCAAGTTGGCGCTGCGGCTCTAAACTTACTTCGTGACGGCGGTGTCGAAAACCGCGGATCGCGTGGCCATCAGTGGATCGGAGACAGCTGCTCTCGGCGCGATACCGCCAAACGCCCGTCTGGCGAACGAAGGCCGCCTGGGGAAGCAAGTTCCGGGCAATCAAAGCTCTCAATTCTTCCAGCGATACCGGACCGAAGCACTGTCCCGCGAAACCATAATCCCAAGACGTCAAAACCCACCTGTCCAACGTGAAAGAGGGTGAGCTCGCCCGGCCGTGCCGGACGAGCCGGAGAGCCGATCAAACGAATTGCACATTTGCGGGTTGGAGACTCGCAACCGTCACGTTCTTGAGGATGATCTTGTCGTCCGCGTCTGCCGTGATGATGACGTCGCTGCCCGATTGTGTGGAAGCCGCCAAAAGATGCGCCCAGTCGGCAAAGACCGCGCTATCGACAGCGAGCACATCGTGAGCAGTTCCGGAAGCGGCAAAGCCCACGATCGTGTCTATGCCATCGTTGGCGCCATAGGCGAACGTATCCGCAGCCGCGCCGCCGATCAAGATGTCGTCACCTCCACCACCTGACAGCCGGTTTGCACCGCTGCCGCCGGTGATGACGTTGTCCAGCGAATTACCCGTTCCTGTAAACGCCGCCGTACCAGTATAGGTGAGGTTTTCGACATTCGCCCCGAGGGTGTAGGTCGCCAGCGAGGTCTTGACTGTGTCGGTCCCCTCGCCGGAATTCTCGATCACCAGGTCACCGACATTGTCGACCACATAGATGTCATTTCCGGTGCCGCCCGTCAGCGTATCTGCGCCGGTTCCACCATCGAGCGTGTCATTACCAGCCCCTCCGATAATCGCGTTCGCCGATGCGTTGTCCGTTCCCGCGAAATCAGAGGACCCGGTGTAGACGAGGTTCTCGACATTCGTGAGCGAGGCCAGAGTATAGCTGGCGAGCGCCGTCTTGATCGTATCGATCCCGGCGTTGGCAGCTTCGGTGACCACATCGCTGACATTGTCGACGACGTAGGTATCATTGCCCGCACCGCCCACAAGAGTATCGATTCCGGCTCCCCCATCCAGGACATCGTTGCCCATGCCTCCGGTAATCGTATTGGCAAGCTCGTTGCCCGTCCCTGTGAAATCAGCGGTCCCGGTATAGGTGAGGTTTTCGACATTGCTGATTGCGGCCAGCGAGTAACTCGCAAGTGCCGTCTTGATCGTGTCGGTCCCGGCGCCGGCATTTTCGATGATGACGTCGTTCGGGCTGTCGACGATGAACGTATCGTTGCCGAAGCCTCCCATCAAGGTATCGTCGCCGGCTCCGCCATCTAGAATGTTGACACCGTCACCACCTCTGATGACGTTGTTCAACGCGTTCCCGGTACCCGTAAACGCTGCTGTCCCTGTATAGGTCAGGTTTTCAACATTGGCGACATTTGCCAATGAGAAAGTCGCGAGCGT
Source organism: Rhizobium esperanzae (assembly GCF_014197615.1). Lineage (GTDB taxonomy): Bacteria > Pseudomonadota > Alphaproteobacteria > Rhizobiales > Rhizobiaceae > Rhizobium > Rhizobium esperanzae_A. Next base: position 164,365 of record NZ_JACIFY010000007.1, on the reverse strand, counting down.
CGTAAAGATCGTATCGCTTCCCTCGCCAGTATTCTCCGTCACCACGTCGCCGATATTGTCGACTACGTAGTCATCGTCGCCGATGCCGCCGGTTAGGTGATCGGCACCTGTTCCACCGTCGAGGAAGTCATCGCCGCCACCGCCGACAAACGGGCACCTGCCTCCTTCGGCTTTAACAAAGGCTCCTAAAACAACCGGCTTTGGCTAATCCCGCCGCGCCCTACGAGAAGAATTGGTTACTCCGAGCCCCCGCTCGTCAACGCCAGTTGGTTATTTCATAACTTACGAGGTGGGCAGCCAATTCTTGTAAGAAGGACTACCTATGATTTTGTTTTGGTTGGCTCACGTTTAATCGGAGACAACTATCGGTCAAATCACGGCTCCGTGATACCATCTGTATTTCGGCCCTGACGCCATTTTGTCGCATGGGGCAATGCGACTCTTGTGCAGGCCCGCTGAGTTGATGAAGGTTCGGGTCGACGTAGGAGAGGCAGCGCCAGTGTATCTGCAATCGAGAACTCGGCTTTCGCAGTTGAAAGTAATCGAACGGGAGACCGCTCGCCGGAATAGCTATATGTTTGGCGATCGATAATTTTTTCCATGCGTTGGCACACAGCCACTTCCAGTCGATCCATTATGCGATCTTTTTGGCCAAGAACATGAACATCCTAGCAACACGCCGTCCGCCGCGCTCATGAGAAGGCTACAATACTCAGCTGACGATACGGGCCTCGGTCGCTGCCAGAACATCACTCTCTGAAGTTCCCGGCGCCAATTCCACTACCTTCAATCCGCCTGGGACCACATCAAATACGCAGAGATTGGTGATGACCCGGTTCGCTACGCCCTTTCCAGTCAAGGGTAGACTGCATTTCTTCAGAATCTTCGATTCGCCTGCTTTGTTCGTATGCTCCATGAGGACAACCACACGTCCAACCCCGGCGACTAGATCCATAGCCCCGCCCATCCCCTTCACAAGCTTACCGGGGATCATCCAGTTGGCGAGATCTCCTTCCTCGGACACCTCCATCGCGCCGAGGATGGCCATTGCGATCTTTCCACCACGGATCATTGCAAAGGAAGTCGCGCTATCGAAGTAGGCCGTCTGCGGTAGTTCCGTGATCGTCTGTTTCCCGGCGTTGATGAGATCCGGGTCTTCCTCACCTTCATAGGGGAAAGGGCCCATGCCGAGCATCCCGTTTTCAGATTGCAAGGTGACTTTGACCCCGTCCGGAATATAGTTCGATACGAGGGTCGGAATGCCAATGCCAAGATTTACATACCAGCCGTCCTGTAGTTCCAGCGCTGCGCGGGCGGCCATCTGATTGCGGTCCCATGCCATTATTGAGCCTCCCGTTTACGAACTGTTCGTTGCTCGATCTGTTTCATTTGCTGCCCTTGTATCAGGCGATGAACATAGATTCCCGGAAGGTGAATGTGGTCAGGATCGAGCGAGCCTAGAGGGACAATCTCTTCAACCTCGGCGACGCAAACCCTTCCGCATGTGGCTGCCGGGGGATTGAAGTTGCGCGCCGTCTTTCGGAACACGAGATTGCCTGCGGGGTCGGCCTTCCAGGCCTTCACGATGGAAACGTCTGCGACGATCGCACGTTCGAGGACAAAGGTCCTGCCGTCGAATTCCTTATGCTCTTTGCCATCGGCGATGACTGTGCCCACGCCAGTGGGGGTGTAGAAAGCGGGAATGCCCGCCCCACCGGCGCGCATGCGCTCGGCAAGAGTGCCTTGCGGATTGAACTCAAGCTCCAACTCCCCGCTCAGAAACTGCCGCATGAACTCAGCGTTTTCACCGACGTAGGACGAGATCATCTTGCTGATCTGTCTCGTCTTCAGGAGAACACCGAGCCCGAAATCATCGACGCCGCAATTGTTGGAGGCGATGGTCATATTCTTCGTTCCGGCGTCCCTTATCGCGACAATCAAGAGTTCCGGGATGCCGCACAGCCCAAAGCCGCCCGACGCAATCGTCATGCCATCGAAAAGGAGACCGGCGAGTGCGGCCTCAGCTGTTGGATAGGTCTTGTTCATAGCTCTCCCTTAATTAGTGCTCTGACCTGCATTGGCTGGCATCCTCTCACCCGGCTCATCGCATGACGGTTGCCCCGTCGGGGCCACTCGACGCGTATGGCTCGTGACCAAGCCCAGCGCAACATTCAGAAGCGGGTGGTCACGACACCGTCTGCGAAGCACCCGGCGTCGCTGGCAAGACGCAGGAAGCGGTCGATGCCGCTCTGATACGGAATCGCCTCCACTCCGTTGGCTCCCGCTGGAACACCGTCCTCAAGAAGCGAGAGCGCCGCGGCGGAGATGCCGAGCCCTGTGCCACGGCTCATATCTCCCGCGTCCGTGATCGACTTCATGACGATTGGCTTGTTCCCTCGCGTGCCGATGACGTTGACCTGGGTCGCCGAGATTCGTTGCGCGCTCGGCTTCAATTCATGTCTCTTCCAGAGCAACTTCCACAAAACCTCGATCGGCTGTACGTCCTTGCCGTCAATTTCGACTACCATGTCGGAATGGCCGAAACCAATTCGTCCGAGTGTCGAGAAGGCGGCATTCGCCCAATTCGGGAAGAGCGAGCCCTTGCACTGAACCAGCGAAAGATCGGGACGAAAGCGCCCTAACGTGACTGGCTCCGGATGGGCAGTGTCGTAGGCCTCGATCCGATGAAAGGGGGGCGGTACATCGAAGCTTTCGGCGGTTTCCGGAACAAAGCCCTTGGTGAATTCCATACGGCCGTTGCGCCACGTCGGACACGGCGCTACCGCCATGTGCAACATGTGCCGCAATACAGCGAGGCCACCCGGATCCGGCTCGCGCGTGATCCAGACAATTTTGACGCCGTCGAGGTCCGGGTGACTTTCAAGCAAGCTGCAGGCAAGCCAATTTGATACGCCCGGCGAGAGTCCGGCCCCCGTTATCACCGGCACATTTCCGGATTTGGCCGACTCGTCCAGAGCGAGGATTGTCGTCGTGCCTTCGGCATCGTCCCCTACATCGATATAGGCCGCACCTGCTGCGATTGCCGCGCGTGCCGCTCCATCCGAGCCGAGAAAAAAAGGGCCGGCCAAGTTCACCACCAGGTCCATGCCTGATGCGTCGAGGCCGTCACTCGAAATATTGACTTGACGGGTTGCTATTCTTTCAGGGGCGATGGCTTCACCCAATCGCAAGCTTTCTGCGGACCGATCGACGACGACGAAGCTTGCGCTCGGCACCGACCGCGCGAGGATTGCGAGGGCACTCCTTCCCATGTGGCCAGCGCCCACGAGCATTATAATTGGACTCATCGCCGCCTCCAAAAGAATGAACGTTAATTCACTAGACGCTTGATTTTCTCGTTCGTCAAGAGTGCCGACTTGTTTTGAAGGCAGCTTCAAGCGATTTGGATTCTTCCGCAAGTCCTTTACATGGTGATCAAAATGCATTAACGTTCATTCATATTGCAAGGGAGGCTCTAATGTCACGCAGACCAAACACGGTAAATTGGGAGCAGGTAAACAAATGGGTATCCCGGGAGGGAGCCCAGGCGAGTTGGAAAGTTTTCGGTTTCCCGTCGATTATGTCGATCGACCGAACTGCCTTTTCGGACGCCGAGCCGATGCCAAAATGGGAGGCTCCGCCCAAGCTCATCCTGTCGACCGCGATCAATGGCGCGTTCTATACGAAGAACGAGAACCCCAATCAGGCGATTACGCCTGAGGAGATCATCCGCTCCGCTGAGGAATGCATCGCCGCAGGAGCGCAGATCATCCATATTCACGCGAGAGACGAACGCGGCTACAACGTGCTCGACACAGGCCTTTTCCGCGAAACGCTCACGCATCTGCGCACCCACCATCAGCATGTCGCACTGGACGCCTGCCTCGTTGCAGTGAACGCGGATGAAGAGCGAATGATGGCCGAAATGATGAAGCTCGGCCTTATGGAGGGCGTGCCGGTCAACACGACGGCCCTCATTCTCGGCGACAATCACTTCGTCAAATCTCCAGCGACAATCATTGAGAAAACCAAGCGCGCCCTCGACGCCGGCCTCACGCCGCAGATCGCAGTTTACTCCGATGCCGACATCGACAACGCCCGCCGATACCTGATCGACAGTGGCCTCATTCAGGGCCCTTTGAACTGGCTGGTTCTGCCCGGTCTTCCGGGCTGCAGCCCGATGTATTCGCCCGAAACGATGGTCGACGGCTTCCTTCGGCTCGTTCGGCTCATCCGCCACATCGACGCAGACTCTACCATCATCGCCTGCACCGGCGGTCGTACCAGCAGTTATCTTGCGACCCTCGCAATCCTGCTGGGCGTTCATGTGCGCGTCGGCATGGAAGACACGGTTTGGAAGTGGCCTCACCGTGACGACAAGATTCAGTCGAACGTCGAGGTATTCCAGCAGATTTCCGGAATAGCGGCTGCACTTGGCCGCGATCTGATGACCGCCGATGAGTATCGCGATCTTATGACGCTGCGGCTGTGAACCGCTGAGGCGACACTGACACGGTGTCGCCTCCCGCAAAGGCGCGGTCTCGACACGCGTTGTGTGGTAGCATCGATCGCAGGACCGCTTAGCCGAACGGGCCAGCGGTCTGGAAGCGACGATCTCTCAGTCCGACCAGCGATCGGATTTATTTCGAATCAGGAGAGAAGTCAGTGGCTTACCGTAACCGGACGATTCTTCATGCCTTGCTCGACTGGGGCCAGCGCACGCCCGACGCTGTCGCAGTCACCGACGGGGATACGGAGATTTCGTATGCGTCATTGGCTTCCGTAGTGGAAGCTGCGTCCAGGCGGCTGGTCTCTCTCGGTGTACAAAGGCAGGACCGGGTGGTCCTTGTGGGTAACAATAGCTGGCAGTGGGTCGTATGCTATCTGGCGACGATGCGCATCGGCGCAATCTCCGTGCCAATGAACAATCGGCTGGCGCCCGCGCAAGTCGGCGAATTGCTAGAGATACTTGGGACACGTATCGTCCTCGCGGACGACCTCCATTTGGGCATGTTTAAGGAATGCGCCGGTGTCGACCTGTTCTCGATCACCGGCTCTGCCGGTAGGTCCTTTTTCTCGCTTGAAACAGCCACGGAACTCCCTGCCCTGCCAGAGACGTCGGAAGACGCTTTGATTAGCTTCACCTCCGGCACCACAGGAGTTCCCAAGGGTGCAGTCATCACTCATAAGGCCCTGCGACAGAACGCGGAGGTATTCGCTGACCTAATAGGCGATGACCCGTCGCCCTCGACGTTGATTGTCGCCCCCTTGTTTCACAATACCGGCTTTGTCGATCAACTCTGCACCATGCTCTTTCTCGGCGGCCGCTCCGATCTTCTGCCACGATATCGGACGCAAGGGGCCATTGAGGCATGCAAGCGCCGTCCCGTCAGCTTCGTCACGGCGGTCCCAAGCGTTTTGCGGATGATGATGACAGCCGAAGGTGCCGAGGCCATTTACGGGCCGGCGCGGCTGGTTTTGTTCGGCGGTTCACCGATGCCGGCGCCATGGTCCTTGGAAATGCATCAGCGCTGGCCAAACCTGCGGTTGGTGCATGGCTATGGCCTGACCGAATTCACGTCGTGCTGCACTCTTCTTCCGCCTGAATTCATCCTAAGCCACGGCGACTCGATCGGCTATCCGGCCAAAGGCGTGGAGTTGCGGCTGGTGGATGAGAATGGTCAAGATGTGCCGGACGGGGTTCCGGGGGAGATTTGGGTGCGTGGCGAAACGCGCATGCGCGAATACTGGCGCCGCCCCGACGTCACCGCCGAGAAAATCCAAGGCGACTGGCTTCGAACCGGCGATCTCGGGGAACGTCGCGAGCTTGGCCTTCTATATCACGTCGGCCGCCGGGATGACGTGATCAACAGGGGTGGGGAAAAGATTCTTCCCTCCTTTATCGAGGCGGCAATGGCAAAGATCCCCGAAGTCGCTCAAGCTGTGGTATTTGGCATTCCTCACCCAGTGCTGCAGAACAGCATCGTCGCCGCGCTCGAGCCTCGTCCAGAGACAAAGGTAAATGTCCCGGCGCTCCTGGATTTCCTGCGTACGCAACTTCCGGGCTATGCCGTGCCGGAAACGATTATCGTCGGCAACGACCTTCCGCGCACGGCCTCGGGAAAGCTTGACAGACGTGCCGTGCGCGCCGCCTACCTCTCGTCCGCGCAAGGTCACTAGGAGAGCCGCCGCCTCTTCTCGGCTACAGCAGCAGGAACAAGCCATGCATAGAGAACCAACGGTATTCCGCAAGGATACGACTGAATTTGCGGCATATGGTGAAGGGCCCGGTGAGGCATCGATTGCGCGCCTCGTCGGGCCCCAGGAAAGTGAGACGATGGGCGCCTACCTCGCCCGCTTCAACGGTCGGTCTGTGCGTTGGACAGTGCGCTATGATGAGCTCATCACGTGTATCGAGGGCGAGTTCCGTCTTCGCGTCGGCCTGATCCTTTACACTCTCCACCCCGGCGATGTGATCTGGATCCCGAAGGACACCGAACTCGCTTACGACGGCGCAGACAGTCTCGTCTTTATCGCGATCGCTCCAGTCGATTGGCGCAACCGGCTCAGTCAAGACGCGACGCAAGTGTAAAAGCGATCGACCTGACGGCATCGAGATCAATGCCGGTCGAGGGCAACGGGAAGTCGATTGCTAGCTCTCAAACGCACCTGTCCGAGCGAGAAGCATATTCTGCGCAAGATGATAGAAGTGTTTGCAGATCTTTTCTGGGGTATAGGGTCCGCTCGGTCGATACCAATTGAGCACGTTGTCGCACATCGTGATGATTGCGAGGGCCGTTAGCCGCGCCTCGGGTGGCGAGCCTGTCGCCGGCGAAGGTATTGCCTCGACGATCTTGGTCAACCGGTCGAGATGTTCTCTCATCATGCCCTTCACCTTGTGTCTGACACTCGGATCCAGCTTGCTGAGAATACCGGACTCGAGGAGACGATCGTTGGCCTGCGCTATCCTAGAATGGTTGATCTGGTAGAGGATGTGAGCGGCAGTGATGCTTTGCAGACGTTCAAGTGGAGCGGCCCCGGCGGAATCGGCGGCTGCGATCGCTTCGTTGAAGGCGCCTAGCGCTTCCGTCACGGCCCCGGCCAGAAGTTCTTCCTTGGACTTATAGTGATTGTAGACGGCCGGTGCCTTGATGCCGACCTCGTTTGCAATGTCCTTCATCGAGGTAGCGTCAAAACCCCTTGACCCAAAAAGTTCGATCGCTGCGCCGAGCAGTCGCTCTCGTGTGTCCGACCGACTCGCCGACACTTTGCTGGCCTGATTGTTACGACGGGGTGGCCGCTCTGCCTCATCAGGAGCGGCCTCCTGATAGTTGCGTGCGAGTTCGTTCACAATATTGATCCTCATGAATAGCTGTTCACATAATGCGTCACCAATGCCGATCTGTCAAAGGAACATGGTCAAAATTCGCTTCTCGCTCGGAATTACTTTTCGGGCGCATTTAGAGCATATCCAACTGCATTTGTGGGCTTTTCAGATCGGCATGGGCCGCGACGGAAGCGCTTGACATATCGGCGATATGGGAGGAGTATTAATGATCGTTCATTCATTGTTGCTCTTGTTGGAAAAGGGTTTGATGGCGAACGAGGCGCCGCTGCTGCGGGCCAAATAGTAAAGAGCCGGCAACCGGCCGGGAACGTCCAGAAAAGGGAACGACGATGTCAATTGAATTGGAACGGGCCCACCTGCCCGAAGCCCGCGGGTTCGAGGTTGCTCTGGATGCGGAGCTCGCCAGACGAATCCAATCCTTGGAAGAGTCTCCGCATATCGACTCCGAATGCTACGCGCCGACGCGCGCCTGCTTCGTCGAAGCCACGAGTTGGGCAATTCTCGGGGTCGCGATCTGGATCGCGACACTGTTCTATTTCGGTTAAGGAGGAGAACCCATGAGCAGCGATATCAAACTCACCCAATCAAGAGTCACGGAGGAGGCTCTATCAGGGCGACTTCCGTTGCGCAGCAGCGAACGAGTCTACAACGGCTACGGCTCGTTTCTTTGGACATGCACGGCATTCAGCGCCGCGACCTGGGCGTTCCTCATTGGAGGGTTCCTTCCCTATGTTGGCGATGTTCGTGTAGGTGTGCTCGGTTACCTGGCCGGGATGCTGATTGGAATGGCCGTCGTCGTGTTGGCGTCGGGCTTGCCGTCTTTCAAATATGGCGTTGAGCCGATCGATGCGGCCAAGGCGTCTTTCGGTCCCTATGGCATTGTCCTGCCACTGTTTGGATTGCTGGCAACTTGTGTCGGCTGGACATATGTGGTGGTTGCGTTGACTGCCCGAGGAGCAGCCAACGTCTTGCAGACAGTGGAGCAATCGGAGGTGGCGACGGCCGAGCCCGTGGTAATCGGCTTGGCGCTGTTCACAATGTTCGCCGTCTGGTTGGTCGCGAGCAAAGGACCATGGTTGTTCGAACGCATCAGCAACTACATAGCGCCCGGCCACATTCTGGTGACCGTCGTGATGTTCGCCATCCTGCTCTATCATTATGGCGCCGGCCTCTGGACGCTGCAGGTTCCGGCGGATCAGCGCCTCGCGTCCACGCCAGGACAGGGTTTCGCGCTGGCAGTCGAATTCGGCATCTCGAACTCGCTGACATGGTGGCCCATTATGGGTGGCCTGACACGATTGGTGAGACGCCGTTCGCATATCGTCGGTCCGTCCGTCGTCGGCGTCGGCGTGCTGGGCGCCGCCTTCATATCGATGGTCGCCGCCTTTGCCGCTCTGTCTGCGGGAACGCCCGATCCGACGATCTGGATGATCAAACTCGCCGGCCCCGCATTGGGTTCGCTGATCATGACCTTCGTTCTCGCGGCCAACATTGCGACGATGGTGATCATGCTTTATCTGGCAGGGGTTTCGATTCAACAAATAAAACCGTTGACGCGCGTTCGTTGGGATATCCTGATCGCTCTGATGCTGCTGCCCGGTGTCTATGTGGCATTTCGAACCGAGTGGACTCTCTCGATCGTCATGAGTTGGCTTTCCTATAACGGCGTTATGTTCGTCGGCATTACGGGCGTTACCTTTGTCGACTACTTCATCCTTCGCAAAGAGACGCTTGCACCGGCACATTTGTTCTCACGTGATCCGTCGAGCAAGTACTGGTTCTGGGGCGGCGTCAATTGGGTCGCGGTGATCATATCGGTGCTTTCGGTCGCGCTGTACCTTTACCTGTACAATCCAGTCACGACTGCGATGCATCCGTTGGCCCACACGCTGGGGGCCGGCATTCCGACTGTGGTCGTTTCCGGTATCGCATATTACCTGATTATGAGGATGTTCGTCATTCCCAGCGGCAAGGGCGGATATAAGCAGGCTGGTTCCGCGACTACTTCGCCGGAAGTCATACCTACCCTCTAACCAGACAGCTCTGACGAGAAATCGCGGCGGCGGTGGAGCATCCATCGGCGCCGTTAACGTTCGCGCTTTAAATCGGCGAACGCAGATTTGCGATTCCGTCAGTTTGATGACGCAATTCAAAAAGATTCATTGACTACCGCCTGAATACGTGGATTAATGAGCGTTAATTAATATCGGGATGACGCCCAGCTATCTGGCGCTCCCGAATACCGGGAACCGAGCAAGCCGCCGAGCACGACGAACCACGGTTTCGCCGAGATCCAGCGGATCGCGCGGAGAAGCGCCAGAACCAGCGGTGACAAGCCACAACCGGCTCCATGCGATTAAACAGGAGGAAAAAATGACAATCAGGGAACTACGTCCGCTTATCGGCGGATCTTTCTGGTCGAAGGGAAACGACTTCGACGTTTTCGAACCGGCGACTGGAAATGTGATCGCTCGCGTGCCGAATGTCGGACCAGAAGGGGTGGATGCTGCCGTAGCCGCCGCCAAGGAAGCCTTCGGAACCTGGTCCTCGACGCCGCCCAAGGACAGGGCCGCCGCGTTGCTTGCGTTTACCGATGAAATCATGGCCCGCGTCGACGAGTTTGCCGAACTCGAAGCACGTGACGTTGGCAAGCCGCTCGAAAAGGCGCGCGCCGAGATGGCCTCTGCCGCAGACAAATATCGTTTCTTCGCTGGTGCGTGCCGGACCATGCTGGTGCCTGCCATGGGTGAATACAAACCCGGCATCACGAGCATGGTGCGACGCGAGCCAATCGGAGTCGTCGGCGCAATTGCTCCCTGGAACTACCCGATGGGCATGACCGCCTGGCGTATCGGCCCCGCGTTGGCAGCCGGCAACACTGTCGTTTTGAAGCCCACGCAGGTGACGCCGCTAACTGCCCTTCTCCTGGGCGAAGTAGCGCAGAAGTTTTTTCCACCGGGCGTCGTCAACATTGTCACCGGTTTCGGCAGCACGACCGGCACGCATCTGGTTCGGCACCCGGATGTTGCCATGGTTTCGCTCACCGGTGGCACGGACACCGGGCGTTCCGTGATGCGGGACGCAGCTGAGAGCATCAAGGTCGTTCATCTCGAACTCGGCGGCAAGGCGCCGGTTATTGTCTTCGAGGATGCGAATATCGACCGCTTGGCGACAACGCTGAGAAGCGCGGCCTTCGGAAATTCCGGTCAGGACTGCACAGCCGCCTGCCGTGTCTACGTCTCGAAAAAGCGCGAAAAGGACGTCGTCGAGGCGTTGGCATCGATGGCCAAGGGGATCAAGGTCGGCAATGGGTATGCTGAGCGCGGGATCGACATGGGCCCCGTGGTGTCTGCAAAACACCATGAATTCGTCTCGGGATTCGTCGATCGAGCCGTAAAGAATGCATCGGGACGCGTCGTCGCTGGTGGACCTATCGCCGGCCCCGGCTACTTCTACGCGCCGACCGTTGTCGATGGTGTCGAGCACGGCGCCGAGATCATCCAGAAGGAGATTTTCGGGCCTGTTGTAGCCGTCACCACGTTTGAAGACGAGGCTGACGCCATTGCCAAGGCAAACGACCTTGAGGTCGGATTGGCCGCTTCGATCTGGACGTCCGACATCGAGCGGGCGATCGTCGCCGCTGGCCGGGTCAAGGCCGGCAGCGTCTGGATCAATGATCACGGACCGACGGCGGCTGAGATGCCGTTCGGCGGCTACAAACAGTCCGGCATCGGCCGCGATCTGTCGATCTATGCGATCGAAGCGCACACCGAACTGAAGCACATAGCCATCACACACCGGGAGCGAATCTGATGATCCCGGCTGCAAGCTCGAAAAACTCAGGATCCGGTGACCTTCAGGCTCGATGTGTATTCGAGGACGACGTGCCTGACCTTGTGCGGAACACCGCTGTCAATCTTCTCGATCAATGGCGCTTCCTGCCCGACGAAGGTGCCATACGTTTCTCGATCCTGCCCGGCGGCGCAAACAACATCAACCTCGTGCTTCGACACGCCGACGGGAAATGGGCCCTGAAGATTCGTGAGCCCGATGCATCGTTTGCCGGCACGTCGGTAACAGCCGCTGTCGAGGCACAAGCCATGGCTGCGAGTTTCGGACTGGCGCCCGCCGTAGTCGCCAAATGCCTGCCCGAAGGGCATTTCATGTCCGAATTTGTGGAGGGGGAAACGTTGCGCCCGCAGCACATCCGGCATCCTTCCATGGCGCCGAGGATCGTCGATACGCTGAAGCAACTTCACGCGCATCACTTCTCGCCCAGAAAATTTGACATTTTCGACGATCTGCGAGGCTTTATGGCGGGAGCCGCCAAACTGGGAGGCTCCTATCCAGCATCCTACGCGGCGCTTTGGGAAATTGCCCAACGCTTCGAATCCATTCTCGCTGGAGCGAACGCACCTGTCGGCTTCGGCCACAACGATCTCGTGCCGCAGAACTTCATCGCATGTTCGGACAGCGTGAAGATGGTCGATTTCGACTACGCTGGCGAAGCCCTGCTCGCGATAGATCTCGCAAGCGTAACTTCGCAAGCGGAAATGTCCGACGACGAAACGACGACATTTCTGCGGCTCTACGATCCGAACCTCGATAAGAACCAGATCGCCCGCGTACAGGTCCTTCGTTTCGTCAACGCGCTGCGCGAGGTGGCCTGGGCTGCGATGGCGGAGCCATTCATGGCGGCCAAGACGACCCTCCTCGACGGTTGGAGCTATCGCTCCCATGCCGACGTCAACATCCGCTTGGCCGAGGCTCTCATTCGCCAAAACCCCCTCGACGACCTCGCTTCCAAGGCGGGATTTGTCAGGCCTGGCGCATTATTCTGACGGAGGAACCGATGTCCACTGTTCTTCTCCAGACGGTCGCCGACCCGCATCAGACGTACCCCGCGCCAAGGAGGCTACGCGATGCTGGAGCTTGGTCGCATGCCAATCAATCGCCCTTGCTTGGAAGAGAGGGTTCACCCAACTGCAACGGCTTTGTCGAAGTCGCGAAAATGAAGGAGTGCCGCTAATGGCCCGTCAGTGGAAGACAATTGTAATCGGTGCAGGCGGGTCGCAGGCACAAGCGATGCTGCGCGGGATTGCGCGCGCCGGAGCGACTGAGGGTTGGCTCGCTATCGATCGCGCCTGGCGGCCGCAGACACGTGCTGCAACTGAAGAGATGGGCTTCGCCGTTCAGGAACTGAATCCGCTCGAACAACCGGAAACTCTGCACAGGCTGTTGGAAACGACCCGCCTCGTGGTGAACATGGCTGGACCTTACTATAAGACCGGCTTTGCCATCCTCGACGCCGCCATCGAAACCAGGACTGACTATCTCGATATCTGCGATGATGCTGACATCACCCTACCGATGCTCGAGCGGGACACCCGCGCCAAACAGGCCGGCATTTCCGCCCTCATCGGAATGGGCTCCTCCCCCGGAACGACGAACATCCTGATCCGAAGTGCTGTCGACCATCTCGGCCCAGTCGACGATGTTGACATCTACTGGACCGTAGACGTCGCAGATCTGACCGAAGCCGCAATCCGGCACTTCTGGCATTGCTTCAATTTGGTCGATGCGGACGGCACGATACATGAAGTGACGGGCTGGGATGGCCTGGAGCGCCGGCATGTCGAGTTCCCGGCGCCGGTCGGCCTGCAGACGGTCGTCAGGCTCGCCCATCCGGAGCCCTTGACGGTGCCGCGTTTTCTTCCGGTCAAGCGCGCCTCCAATTTCGGAGGGCTCAATCCGGAAGAGGCACTCATTACTGCCTGGGCGCTCGCGCATATTGCCGATGAACAACGTTCCAATGGAGAACTTACCGATCCCGCGGCCAGCCTTTTTCGCCATTACAGGGAAAGACGCGTTGGAGCGCCACGGATTGGCAGCGGCATGATCATTGATGTGCACACGGCTGGCTCCGGTCTGAGGTTTGCAGCTGGCAGCGACGGTGGGATGGACGATTCCACCGGAATTCCGGCCGCAGCCGGCGCGTTGTTGATGCTTGATGGAAAGATCAACCGCCGGGGCGCCTTTGCGCCGGAAGTGGTACACCCCGCCGACTTTTTTGAAGTGCTGCGACGCGTGAGCACGGGCGGCGGCGGCTTGTCTCTCTTCAGACTTGAAGACGGCGTCCCGACGGAACGGTTGAGAATCCGCGATCTGGTGGCGGGAGAAATTGGCCAAAGGGAGGTGGCATGATGCAAGAGCTTGAAGGAAAGGTTGCCCTTGTTACCGGTGGCGGCCGCGGAATTGGCGCCGGCATTGCGGAGGGCCTGGCTCAGGCCGGTGCAACGGTGGCCCTCATGGGACGAAGCCGGGCACCGCTTGAGGAGGTTGCCGCGCGTATTCAGGCGGGCGGCGGGAGAGCTTCCGTTCATATCGGAAGCGTCAGTAATCCCGACGAAGTCGAACGCGTGCTTGATGATGTACTGGCCGCACATGGTAGCCTGGAGATCATTGTCAACAATGCTGGCATCGTTGACGAAGCGGATTTCCTCGATATCTCGCTCGAGGGCTGGAACAAGACCATCGGCACAGATCTGACCGGAGCGTTCCTGGTGACCCAGCGGGCCGCACGCAGGATGCGCGGCACAGGCGGCGGCTCCGTGGTCAACATCGCCTCGATTGACGCCAATGGCTACGACGGTCCTCAGGGTTCGTATGTCGCCGCGAAGGCGGGCCTTGTCGGTCTGACGAAGAACGCTGCGGTCGAGCTCGCGCAACACAGTATCCGGGTGAACTCAGTCAGCCCGGGCTGGACGCGCACGCCAATGGTCGAGGAATTCGTGTCTGAGAAGGCACTTCAGCACATGATGACCGACTTTCAGCGCGTGCCCATGAAGCGGCTTGTCGAGATCCCTGAGCTCGCCAACGCGGTCGTCTTTCTTGTCTCTGACAAGGCTTCCGCGATTACCGGAATCGACTTGCCGGTCGACTGCGGAACGCTGGCGACGCTCTACGTCTACGAAACCATCCGGCCCTTGTTCTGAAGGAGGACGACGATGTCGCCACGTATCGCCATTATCGGAGCGGGGGTCGCAGGCTGCGGTGCCGCGCTGAGAGCCACGCAACTTCATGCCAAGGACGTCGTCGTTCTGGAAAAGGGCACGCCGGCCTCCGGATCTTCGGGCCGCTCGGCAGGGGTTTATAACACACAAACGCTCGATCCCTTGCAGATCGAGATCCGCATCCGTTCGCGGGAAATTCTGTTCCAGCTGGAACGCAACCGCGGTCTGCCGCTGGCCCGCATCGGCAATATCCGCATTGCAACAACGGAAGCGGACATCCCCAAACTGGAATCCGCACTCGCAACGATCAAGAGCTTCGGGGCGGACGATACGCGGATATTGTCACAAAAGGAGCTGCAGGCTCTCGTTCCCGACCTGCGCTGCGACGATGTCGTCGCCGGCCTGTACGGCGTCAACGACGGTCATCTCGACGGACACCTCCTTTGCTCCGCGCTGATCGATGAAGCACGCGATCTCGGCGCGAAGGTAATGAACAATGCAGAGGTGCTTGCCTACGAAAAGCGTGGATCGACGCATGTACTGTCAACCACGCGCGGAAAGATCGAATGCGACGTGGTGATCAACGCCGCAGGGGCCTGGGCGGGGCAAGTTGGCAATTTGCTGGGACATGCAGCACCTATCAAACCAGAAGTGCACGAGGTGATCATCGTCAAGCTGCCGCGCAAGCTCGATTACGTTGTGCCAATGTGCAACTTCTATATGCCTGGCCAGAACGGCGCCGGTATCTATTTCAGGCAAGACGGCGAGGATTCGCTGATTGCCGGGCTTCACACCTACTATTCTGTCGAAGGCCATGAAGTCAGCAATCCCGACTCCTATAGCCCGCCGGATGGCGACGACTATTTTCTCGAGGTAGCGCAACTCGTCAGCGATCGGCTGCAGATCGACGACCTTGGCTTCAGAAACGGCTGGCATGGGCTCTATCCATTGAGCGCCGACGGGGAGTTCCAAATCGGCCCCTACGCCGCTGATCCCTCCGTCATCGCCGTCGCCGGCATGGGTGGCACGGGAGTAACGAGCGGTGCGCTGACAGGAGCCCTTGCTGCCGAGTGGGCGATACTCGGCAAGCCGGCCAGCGTTCCCAATGCCGTGAAGCTTCTGCCCGATAGGCTATCGCGGGCGGCTTGAAACAGATCATTCCAGGAAAGGCGCCGACGTGAAAGTCCTGCTTACAAATGACGATGGTTACCAATCCCCCGGAGTTGCAGCGGCACGCGACGCGCTGATCGCCTGCGGCCTTCAGGTGCTGACGGTTGCGCCCGACGGGCCGCGCAGCGGTACATCGAGATCCGCCTCGTTTCGCAAGGCGATTACGATGACCAAGGCCGGCGGTGACGACGTCAATCCGATTTATGTCACCAATGGTACCCCAACCGATTGCGTTCGCGTCGCCGTTCTTTCCGGCCTTGCTTCGGAAGTCGACGCCGTTGTGTCCGGCATCAACGAAGGTGCGAACCTCGGCGATGACGCCACCTATTCCAGCACGCTCGGATCTGCAATCGAAGGCGCTTTGTTGGGCTTTCCAGCACTTGCCGCATCCCAGCAGTCCCGGGACGGCCGTTTCCGGCTGGTCGATCTGACCGACTACGATTTCAGCTGCGGCGCCCAGATAATGGCGGAGCTTACCAGGCTGATGATCCGGGACCGGTCAAAGCTTCCGCCCCGATCGGTTTTGAACTTCAATGCACCCGCCCTGCCCGCGGGCGAGATCAAGATCGCAAGTCTCGATCGCCGCGTCTGGGATCCGTCTCGCATCCACTCGATCGAGACAGAGAACGGTCCCGGATGGCTGCTTTTCGACACGCATCCTGAACGCGATCCGATTTTTGAGCATCGACCAGGATCCGATTCCTGGGTGCTGTCACAGGGCCATGCGGCGCTCACGCCCCTCAACTTCGAATGGACCTTGCCAGGCGCGCGACGCGGGTTCGCCAGATGGACGCGCTCCGCTGTTGCCGAGCTCAATGAAGCGCTCGCTTCCGAGCAATCGGGAAAGGAGCTGGGATCATGAACGACAATTCCTGCGTGGTGATCAGCGGTGCCGGCGGCGAGATGGGGCGGGCGCTGGCCAGCCGATTTGCTCGCGACGGGCATGATATCGTCTTGCTTGATCGTGATGTCGCCGAATTTGGTCCAATCGAGGAGAAGTTGCTTCGAGCCGGCGCCGCAAGGGTATTTTCCTTGGCTGCCGATCAGACGGATCCGGACGCGCTCGAAAAAGCCGTTTCTGAGATCGGCGATCGCTTCGGCGCGATCGGAACTTTTGTCGCAAATGCCGGCTTCGCGAGATTTGGGGGTTTCCTCGAAACTTCCAGAAAGGTTTGGGATCTCCATGTCGACATCAATCTCAACGGCACGTTTCATCTCTGCCAGTCCGTCGCACGCAACATGGTCGCGGGGGGCAAGGGAGGAAGCATAACCTTGATCTCGTCCTGCCTTGCTCTGTTCCACGCGGACCAAACCGGCGCATATAGCGCGACAAAGGCTGCGCTGCTGATGTTGACCAGGACCATGGCAGCGGAGCTGGGAATCTACCGTATCAGGACCAACTCCGTCCTTCCGGGCGTCGTGGAAACCGCGATGACCCGGCCAATGCTTGATGTTCCCGGCTGCCGGGATGCGCTGTTACAAGAGACACCGGCAGGGCGCCTGGGCAAACCGGAGGACATTGCTGAGGCAGTCGCGTTTCTGGCGAGTCCAGCAGCTGGTTTCATAACGGGGGCATCGCTGCTCGTCGACGGCGGGCAATCCATTTATGGCCAACCGCAATGGGTTCGCCAGGATCGTTCCACGCCGGGTGAACCCAGATGGCTGTCCACCGCAGACGGTTCCCCGGCATGAGCGAGGGCCAGAACGTGAAAGCTCCAGCACCACGCGAAACCGCTCTCGTCACTGGTGCCGCGTCGGGCATTGGTGCTGCCGTGGCGCGGCGGTGTTGGGAACGAGGGTTGAACGTTTTCATGCTCGACCGGAACGTCGACGGCCTTCGAAACCTGTTGTCAGACGCGGATGGCAGCGGCGGAACGGTGAAGGCTTTCCAGGCGGATGTCTCCGACGGCGCAAAGCTTGGAGAGATCTTTGCCGAGATTGGTCGCCTCGGGGGCGTCGACCACGTCGTTCATTGTGCCGGTGTGGCGCGGGTCGGAACCGTCACCGAAATGGATGAGGCGACCTTTGACCTGGTAATAAACGTCAATCTCAAGGGTACTTTCTTGCTGGCCAAGCAAACAATGCCCTTTCTTGTGAGACGGAAAGGAAGCTTTACCGCGATTGCATCCGACGCCGGTACGCAAGGCGCGTCGAGCTATGCCGCATATTGCGCAAGCAAGCACGGCGTGCTGGGCTTGATCAGGTCGATGGCATTGGACCATGGGCCGCAGGGTGTCCGGTGCAACGCTATCTGCCCGGGCTTCGTCCAAACTCCGATGCTGGAGCAGCTGTTTGCTTACAACCCGCTCGACCGTGGCTTTTACGAAAGGAGCGTTCCGCTTGGACGATTGCGCGCCCGGAGGATGTTGCCGAATTGGCAGCATTCATTGCATCGACAGCTGGAGCCTATCTGAACGGGCCGTCATTGCGCTGGATGGAGGCTCCACAGCTGGATATTTGAGCGCCGGTTGAGGGCTGCAACCGCGTTGCATATCCTAGGTGCTAGGCAGCTGGCTCGTCGCGCACCATTTCCCAAATAATTTAAACGGAGACTGCGAAGGTGAAAGTTCTCGTCACAGTGAAACGGGTCGTCGACTACAACGTGAAGATCCGGGTGAAGGCGGATGGATCGGGTGTCGAGCTTGCCAATGTGAAGATGTCGATGAACCCGTTCGACGAGATCTCGGTGGAAGAGGCGCTGAGATTGAAGGAGGCCGGCAAGGCCGAGGAAGTGGTGGTCGTGTCGATCGGCCCGGCCAAGGCCGAGGAGACGCTGCGCACGGCCCTTGCCATGGGTGCCGACCGGGCGATCCTGGTCGAGACCGACGATCAGGTCGAGCCGCTGGCGGTGGCCAAGATCCTGAAAGCGGTGGCTGATGCCGAACAGCCAGGCCTGATCATCACCGGCAAGCAGGCGATCGACGACGATTCGAACCAGACCGGCCAGATGCTGGCGGCGCTGCTGGGCTCAGCCCAGGCAACCTTCGCCTCGAAGATCGAGATTGGGGACGGCAAGGCGCAGGTCACCCGCGAGGTCGATGGCGGCCTGCAGACGATCGAGATCAAGCTGCCGGCGGTCATCACCACCGATCTCAGACTGAACGAGCCGCGTTATGCCTCGCTGCCGAACATCATGAAGGCGAAGAAGAAGCCGCTCGACAGACAAGCTCCTGCCGATTTCGGCGTCGACACGACGCCGCGGCTGAAGGTGCTGAAGACCGAGGAGCCGTCCGGCCGCAAGGCCGGCGTCAAGGTCAAGTCGGTCACTGAGCTTGTCGACAAGCTGAAGAACGAAGCCGGCGTGCTGTAACGGGCAAGAACAGGAGCAACGATCATGACCATTCTTCTTCTGGCCGACCATGACGGCCATCACCTTTCCGACCAAACCGCCAAGGCGCTGATGGCAGCTTCCCAGATCGGCTCCGACGTGCATGTGCTGGTTGCCGGCAAGGCCGCCAGGGCTGCGGCCGATGCGGCGGCCAAACTCTCCGGCGTCTCCAAGGTGCTGCTCGCCGAAAGCGACGCGCTTGCCAACCATCTCGCCGAACCGCTTGCCGACCTGATCGTCTCGCTCGCCGGTTCCTATGACACGATCGTCTCGGCCGCCACCTCGGTCGGCAAGACCGTGTTGCCACGGGTGGCCGCCCTGCTCGACGTCGCCCAGGTCTCGGAAATCATCGAGGTTGTCAGCCCCGACACCTTCAAGCGGCCGATCTATGCCGGCAATGCTATCCAGACCGTGCAGGTGACCGATGCCAAGAACGTCATCACTGTGCGCACGGCTTCCTTTTCCCCGGCCTCCCAAGGCCAAACTGCTGCCGTTGAGGAGATCTCAACGGCAGCCTTTTCTTCTGATCTTTCGGCGGTTGTCTCCAACGCGCTGTCGGCCTCCGAGCGTCCGGAACTGACCTCGGCCAAGATCATCATCTCCGGCGGCCGCGCCTTGGGTTCGGCCGAGAAGTTCATGGAAGTCATCCTGCCGGTTGCCGACAAGCTCGGCGCCGCCGTCGGCGCATCGCGCGCCGCGGTCGATGCCGGCTATGCCCCGAACGACTGGCAGGTCGGCCAGACCGGCAAGGTGGTGGCGCCTGATCTCTACATCGCCGCCGGCATCTCCGGGGCCATCCAGCATCTGGCCGGCATGAAGGATTCGAAGGTGATCGTCGCCATCAACAAGGACGAGGAGGCGCCGATCTTCCAGGTCGCCGACTACGGCCTCGTCGCTGATATTTTCGAGGCTCTGCCGCAACTCGTGAGTGCTCTTTAGCCTGCGGATGACCAACCGACGGACCAAGATCTGCATGAAAGGAGTGAAGAATGCGTGAGGACGTGACTTTCTGGTCAGAGGGAGACAGACTACGGGGCTGGTTCTATAGGCCAAGGAAAGACGCCTCCTCATTTCCGACGGTCATCTTGAGTCACGGGTTTTCGGCCGTGAAAGAGCAATATCTCGACAGATACGCCGAGGTATTTGCCGCACATGGGTTGGGAGCGCTGGTTTATGATCACGGATGCTTCGGCGAGAGCGAAGGTGAACCGCGATTCGAAGTTGATCCGGAACGACAGCGGCGGGGCTATCGCGATGCCATAACCTTTGTCCAAACTCTGGACGGCCCAGACCCAGAGCGTGTCGGCCTATGGGGTACGAGCTACAGCGGCGGACATGTCCTGGTGGTCGCGGCTCAGGATCGGCGTGTAAGAGCAGTGGTCGCCCAGGTTCCGACAATCAGTGGATCAAAAGTTGCCGTTCGCCGCGCGACATCCCCGCAAGCTGCGAAACTGAGGAAAAGTCTCTCGAACGATCGTATAGCTCGGGTGCTTGGTAAGGGGAGCGCATATGTTGACGTCGTGACGAGCGATCCCGAAGGACCGTGCGCCTTACCCGGGGCCGACAGCTTCGAGTATTTTAGCCGTTCTCGGACAATGGCGGTAAATTGGAACCCCCAGGTGACGCTGCGGAGTCTTGAATTGGCAAGGGCAAACGAGCCCGGCGCTTTTGTCAGACTAATCAGCCCGACGCCACTGCTGATGATCGTTGCGGAAAACGACCACCTCACCCCAACCGACCTTGCATTGGACGCGTTTGACCGGGCCGGGGAGCCAAAAGCTTTGGAGGTTCTGGCTGGCGGTCATTTCGCGCCATACACCGACCTTTTCGAGCGCTCCAGTCGCGTCGCAGCCGAATGGTTTGTTGAACAGCTCATCGGAAGACCGAAGGTTCTCTGACGGCGCGTCATCCTGCGATAGCCTGGCTATCCCGAGGCAGATGACCCAGCGCACAAGTCATTGATCGGACATCATGAACGATTGTTCATAGAATGCTTCCAAGATGCGACCAAATTGCCCGCTGCCCCCCAATGTGCGCACAGTCATTGCTTACATTAACAATCGTTCGTTAATATAGTCGGGTTATGATCCGACGATGTGGTGTCGCAGGGGAGTCGGACATGAAACAGAGCGCGAGGAAATCACTTATCTTCAAGGTCATTGGGGTCACCGTCATTTCGATCACGGTGGTTCTCGTGCTTGCAAATACGCTGCTGGTCTACGCAACCGGCAACCGCATTGCGGAACTAACGGTTCAGCAGGCGAGGCTTGAAGCTTCCAAAGTCGCAAATGAGATATCAGCCGAGCTCGGACAGCTTGCGGCGCCCACCGCCACGATGGCCGAAGTCATCGGTCAAGGACGAGAAAAGGACTATCTGGATCGATCGGCGGTGATCGACATACTTCGTGCGAACGCGCGATCAAAAATAGTACTGAGCAGTTGGTTCATGGAAGAGCCGAATGCCTTCGACGGCAAGGCATCTGAGCATAAGGGTGACGCCAAGCTTGGCACTGCCGAAGATGGTGCGTTTTCGCCAACCTGGACCCGAAGCGGAGATAGCCTATCGATGGCGCCGGTCTCACTCGACTACACCGGCGAATATTATCGGGTGGCAGCAAAATCGCGCAAAGGATATCTAACGGAACCATATGTGTGGACCGACAAGAATGGCTCCTTCTTGCTTGCCAGCATCTCTTATCCGGTCCTGTCTTCAGGTAAGTTGATCGGTGTTATCGGCACGGACATCGACCTTACGGCGCTGTCGAAAAAGCTCTCCGACTTGCGGCCGTTTGGTTCTGGCCGCGTTCGATTGATTTCTCAGTCAGGGAAATGGATCGTTGCCCCGAATCCCGATCTCATTACCAAAGCTTACGATGGTCCCGGTTCGGAAGACGTACAACAGGCGTTGTCTAATCAAGAACTCGTCGTAGTGGCGAACGTTGAACTTGACGAAACATCGTACAGCCGCATCTTGTTTCCTTTTCATGTTCCAGGCCTCAATACCAGTTGGATGGTGTGCGTCGACGTTCCCACCACAGTGATAACTTCAGCAGCGCGTCAGCAAATCACGCTGCTGGTAGGCGCCGGCATAGTCGTGTTGATGGCCATCGCCGGAACTCTTTATCTTACGATTAGAGCAATGATTCAGCGTCCGCTTGGCCGCTTGATGGGCACAATCGAGAGACTGGCCATTGAAGATTTCAGTGCATCGCCAAGTGATCAATCACGGTCTGACGAGATTGGTGGAGCTGCGACGGCGCTCGCGAAACTTCGAAAAGCTCTGATCAATGCCAAGACCACTGAGGCCGAGTCAGAAGCTACGCGCCAAATCGCAGCAAAAGAACGGTCCGACGCCGAGGCGGCGCGCATCGATGCACTAAACCTGCAGCGCAGGATCGTCGGCACGGTTGGCCGAGCTCTTGGCGATCTGTCGGCCGGCAACCTGACTTGCCGGATCACCGAGGAGTTTCCCGGGGAATACCGTAAATTGCAGCTCGATTTCAATGCCGCGCTGGAAAGTCTGGAGCAAACGATCGCAACCGTAAATAATAGCGTGTGCCAGATCAGCGCTGGCGTCGACACGATCAGCAGCAGCTCCGACAATCTTTCTCGCCGAACCGAAATGCAAGCCTCAGGACTTGAGGAAACCGCCGCGGGAATGACGGAACTGACAGAGCAAGTTCAGGCAAGCGCAACCAACGCACGCTCCGCGTCAACAAGTGTCCGAGCCGCAACCGAAAATGCCAAAAACACTGGTGAGATCGTAGGGCAAGCGATCTCGTCTATGGAAAATATCAGCCGCTCATCGCTGGAGATCACCCGGATTACTGGTGTAATCGATGAAATTGCCTTCCAGACAAATCTTTTGGCTTTGAACGCCGGTGTAGAGGCAGCTCGAGCCGGTGAGGCCGGCAAAGGATTTGCCGTGGTCGCTCAGGAGGTGCGCGAGCTTGCTCAGCGCTCAGCGATCGCCGCAAAGGAAATCAAAGCGCTGATCGGTGCTTCCGCCGTCGAGGTCAAAGAGGGTGTCGAACGGGTGGCAGGCGCCGGAGACGCGCTGGCGCGCATCACCACTCAGATCTTGGATATCAACGCCAGCGTTCAGCAAATCTCGACATCCGCTCAAGAACAGTCTTCAGGCTTGAAAGGAATAAGTGCTGCGTTGAACCAGATGGAGCACTTCACTCAGGCAAATACCGTGATGGTGGAAGAAATGACTGCGGCGAGCGCCTCTTTGTGGGACGAGGTGCGTCTCCTAAGCGAAGTCGTTGGCCGCTTTAGGGTATCTTCACGAGCGCCCCAGTTCAGGGAGCGCGATCGGACTGTAGCGGCAGCTTAGCTGTCGCCGGAACGATGTAGAACGAAGGTGAATATCGCAAGATGGGAGTACTGTGTTTTTAATCCCCGCGGCGCATCGCATCGAGGCGATCTTGCTAGCTGCAATATGCGCCGCCGAATGGGGCTGGTCTCGTTCGCCTTGACAGGATTCGAACCGACGGCCGCCCAATTGTCATCACCTGAAATCCCGCGTCTTCACCCTGATCTCATCGAGATGCAGATAGGGATCGACGATATCGCGCGGCCGCGGCCCCTTCGGCAGCCCGCGCGGATCGGGCGCCGGCGATCCGTGATGAAACTCATCCCCGCGCCCATGCGGAAGGGCAAAAGCCTGATCGCGCTCCCCGACGCTCCTGAGTTCTCCCGAAAGATCGGTGAGACGATGCGCAACGAGGTGCACGACCTCCCCTTTCCGCTGGATGCGGCCGTAGACACCGAGCATGCCGGCGCCGAGCACGGCGCGACGGTGTTTTTCGAAGACTTTCGTCCAGACCACGAGATTGGCAATGCCGGTTTCGTCCTCGATGGTGATGAACATCACGCCCCTGGCCGAACCCGGCCGCTGGCGGACAAGAACGAGGCCCGCGGCCTCAAGCCACTTTCCGTCGCGGGACTGCATCGCCTCGCGACAGGTGACGATGCGACGCTTCAGCAGGTCCGAGCGCAGAAACGAGAGGGGATGGGTGCGAAGCGTCAGTCCAACATGACCGTAGTCCTCGACCACCTCGCCACCCGCTGTCATCGGCCGGAGTTCCACCGCCGGCTCGTCGAGTTCCGGCACGGTCGCTTTCTCCCGTTCCGATGCTGCCGCGAAGAGCGGCAAGGGTTCATCGCGCAGCGCCTTGATCGCCCAGAGTGCCTCGCGGCGGGCGAGCTGCAGCGACGGCTGGAATGCATCGGCTTCGGCGAGCTCTACGAGCGACGCGGCGGGCACATTGGCGCGGCGCCAGAGATCGTCAACCGAGGCGAAGGGCTCATCGGCTCGCGCCGTGACGATCTTGGCGGCGTCGGCATTGGCCAGCCCCTTGACCATGCGCAGGCCGAGGCGAACAGCAAACCGGCCGTCGTCCACCGTTGGCTCCAGCATGCAATCCCAGCGGCTGGCGTTGACGCAGACGGGGCGAACCACGACGCCATGATCGCGCGCGTCGCGCACGATCTGGGCCGGCGCGTAAAACCCCATCGGCTGAGCATTGAGGAGAGCGGCGCAGAAGACGTCCGGATGCCAGCATTTCAGCCAGGACCAGGCATAGGCAATCAGCGCGAAGGAAGCGGCATGGCTTTCCGGGAAACCGTAGCTGCCAAACCCCTCCAGTTGCTTGAAGGTCTTTTCGGCGAATTCCTGCTCATAGCCATTTGCCACCATGCCTGTGATCAGCTTCTGCCCGAACTTCGACACGCCTCCAGTGTGCTTGAAGGTTGCCATGGCGCGGCGCAATTGATCGGCCTCGCCGGCAGTAAATCCGGCGCACTCGATCGCCACACGCATTGCCTGTTCCTGGAAGAGCGGCACGCCGAGCGTCTTGCCGAGCACCGCCTCCAGCTCCGGTTTGGGGAAGTCGACTTTTTCCTTTCCCTCCCGGCGCCTGAGATAGGGATGCACCATGTCGCCCTGGATCGGGCCGGGACGGACGATGGCGACCTCAATGACGAGGTCATAGAAGGTGCGCGGCTTGATCCGCGGCAGCATCGACATCTGCGCCCGGCTTTCGATCTGGAAGGTGCCGAGCGTGTCCGCCTTTCGGATCATCGCATAGGTGCGAGGGTCCTCGGGCGGGATCGTCGCGAGATCGAGATTGATGCCCTTGTGCTCGGCGAGCAGATCAAAGCCGCGCTTCATGCAGGAGAGCATTCCGAGCGCCAGGCAATCCACTTTCATGAACTTCAGGATGTCGATATCGTCCTTATCCCACTCGATGACCTGACGGTCGACCATGGCCGCCGGCTCGATCGGCACGAGCTCGTCGAGACGGTCACGGGTCAACACGAAGCCGCCAGGATGCTGCGACAAGTGGCGAGGTGCACGCATCAACTGCCTGGCAAGCTCCAGCGTCAGACGCAGGCGCCGGTCGCCCAGATTGAGGTTGAGCTCTTCGGCATGTTTTTCGCCGACATCCTCGCCCCAGCCCCAGACCTGTGACGACAACATCTTCGTCATGTCTTCGGGCAGGCCCAGCGCCTTGCCAACATCGCGGATGGCACCTTTCGAGCGGTAGCGGATGACGGTCGAACAGAGAGCCGCATGATCGCGCCCATAGGTTTCGAACACCCACTGCATGACGATCTCACGCCGCTCATGCTCGAAGTCGACGTCGATATCGGGCGGCTCACGCCGTTCCTCGGAAACGAAGCGCTCGAACAAGGGAGCGTTGCGATCCGGATCGATCGAGGTGATGCCGAGCACATAACAGACCGAGGTGTTGGCGGCCGATCCCCTGCCCTGACAGAGAATGTCCTTCGACCGCGCGAAGCGGACGATCGAGTTCACGGTTAGAAAGTAAGGCGCATAGTCGAGCCTCTCGATCAGCCGCAGCTCGTGCTCGAGCGTCGCCTTGACCTTCGGCGGCAAACCTTCCGGATAGCGCCAGGCGGCACCCTCCCAGGTCAGTTGCGCAAGCGTCTGCTGCGGCGTCAGGTCCGGATGTGCCCGCTCCTCCGGATACTGATAGGCAAGTTCGTCGAGCGAGAAGCGGCATCGCTCGATGATTTCGAGGGTACGGGCCAGCGCCTCGGGATAACGCGGGAAGAGCCGCGCCATTTCTTCCGGGGGCTTGAGATAGCGATCGGCGTGCCGTTCCCGCCGGAATCCAGCATCGTCGATGGTGATGTTGTGACGAATGCAGGTCACGACGTCCTGCAGGATGCGCCGTTCGGGGACATGAAACAGCACGTCGCTGGTGACGACCGTGGCGACACCCATAGCAGCCGCCATGTTGGAGAGCTGATGCAGCCTGAGCTGGTCGTTCGGCCGCCGGCGGAGCGTCCTTCGTGGAGCGCAGATTTCCTCGACAAAGTCGAGATCGAGAAAGCCAGGGATCAATTGTTCCACATGACGGGCCTCGCCCAACCTACCGGCGACAACCAATTGAGTAGCCCGGTAGTCCGAACCGTTGAAACGGTAGTTCAGCAGAGAAATGGCCGGATCACGGAATGAAAGCCACCATGGTCCGCCAGCTGCCGAATAGCGCAGCACTCTGATGATTGCGCTTGAAGGGATGGATCCCTTGTGAGAGCAGTTGCCGAGCAGGGCAAGCGACCTTTCGTGTCCAAGTCCGCACTCCGAAAGGGGTTTTAGAAGCTTGGAGAAATGCATTCCCTGTTCGTGTTTGTCTGTCATTTCCGCTGGCGGACGGAACTCATCTCTCATTTCTCCGGCCCGCCAGATGAACCATGCGGTGTCTTCGTCCGCCTGCAACCGCGACTGATCCGGCAATAGATCGGTGTCGATCTCCACGATCACCAGGTCTTCAGACGCTTCCTTGCGGGAAGACTGGGCGAAATACATTGCGTAGGCGTTTGTAAGATACACGCGCTCGCCTGAAGAGGTGGCCCGCCAGTTCGATGCTCCATCACCTCGTGGCAGAAGACCGTTTTCGAGAATGGATTCGAGATGTCTTGAAGAGGTGCCGTGGTGAAGCCGCATGGTCAAACTCAATCTGGCGGGAGTGGCCCGTGGCCGAGTATCGCAGCCGATTACGGGCAAGCAACGTTCACGCAACGCAAACCCGAACCCTTTTCCTTGCGAGCAACTGCATTCATTCTAAAGAGCCGCGTAAACCATCCAGAACATTGAGTGTAACGTTATAACAAATTCTCACTTGAGTTGTCCCGGTACCGGGCAACTGAAGTGTCAGCGATTCAATCGGGTGCTCCGCGTGCCAAAAGTTGAAATGTCTTTACGAACTTGACGAACTTATCCATCTTTGCCATATGAGTACTTCTGTATGGAGGAAATGTTATGGCATCTCCCAAGGCAAAACCCAGCATCAAAGACGGCTCGGCCCGCAGGGATGGACCAGATAGGTCCATGGCTATTTTCCTGGCGACAGGCGCCGGCGCGCTGCCGGAAGGCATGAGCGGCTTCAAAATCAAAGTTCCGGATAGTGCGACTAAAGTCCTGTCCGACAAGCCGAAGCGCGTGCAGGCACTGCTGCAGCAATATGGTCAGGCGATTTCAAGGAGCCGAACCGCCGGCAGACGTGTGAGCTTCCGCGTCGACGTCGATCCAGAAGGCGAGATGGTCGTAACCCCGGTCGAAGACGACGCATTGGCCGCCCCTGCGCTGTCTGAGGAGGACAGCGCCGCAGATGCTGGCCTTGAGCAAGCTCTTGCAGCAGCCCGGGCACGCGGACGCTCGAAAGCAGCAGAAATCCTCGGGGGCGCCGATATGCTCAGCGCTGACGACTTTGCTCGCCTGCTCGGCACGACGCGGGTGACAGTCAATACCAAGCGGCAAAGCGGTCAGGTGCTCGGACTAGACGGCGCCAAGCGTGGGTATCGCTTCCCCGATTGGCAGCTCGATTCCGATGGCAAGCCATTTGCTGCGCTCCCTATCCTTCACGAGAGGCTTGGTGGAGCCTGGGCAGTCTATCGCTTCCTGGTCCAGTCGCATGGTGAACTGGATGGTCTGACGGGTCGTGAAGCTCTGGAGCGTGGGCGAACTGAACAGGCGATCGCGGCAGCGGAAAGCGTTGGGCGAGATTTCCGGTAAATGGGAAATGCACTACCGCCCACGGGCTTCGAAACAGCAAGCCTGCATCTACATGTCGTTGCGCCCGGCGCACGGTTCGGCCGCATCTACCTCGGTAGATACCCTGATCCGCCCGGCTACGGAAAGACACCGAGCCGCTTCAGCGACCCGCGGCGCCGAAAGCCCGCCAATCGCTTTGGCGTGCTCTATATGGGCGACACCGTCAAAGTCTGCTTTCTCGAAGCTTTGCTGAGGGATCAGCGCGACGGGTTGATCGGTGACCTGCCAATTGCCGAGTCAGAGTTGCGTGACCGGCAGTTTGCGCAGATCGAGGTGATCAAGCCACTGACGATGGTTGATCTGCGCGACGACGGCGCGATCAAGATGGGTGTGCCGACGGATGTGGCAAAATCCTCCAAGCAATCCCTTGCTCGCGAGTGGGCTGTCGCATCCATGAACATCGCGATCAGGCCGACGGCATCATTTATCCCTCGAGGCTAAACGAACACACTAATCTTGCAGTGTTCGATCGATCCATCGGCAAGCTGAAGGCTGTCGGCGCGACAAGGCTGATACAAGCGCCGGGTCTCGCGAATGTGCTCGATGACCTGAAGGTTGCGATTATCGATCCCTGATCCGGCTCCGCGTTTCAGCGTTGCTAGATAAGTCATTTCTGCCCGCCGATCCTCGACAGATCGATCCTGATGCCCGCCGCTCCGATGTCGTTTGGGTTTGAGGGCTCGGCCTCTTTTTCAACCGGCGCGGCATCAGCAGCCTCCGCCTCCGCCTCCACCGCCTTCGCCTTGTCGCTCGTTTCCGTGATAGCACCACGGGGATCCTGAGCTTGAAACACGCCCTGGCCCTCGAACCTGTTCCAGACATAGACCGCATCGTCGAAGATTTGCGGAAAGACCTCTGTGCTCGTGGGGTTGCCGTAGCATTTTCTTACGACCCGAAGGATCTTCGCGAACATCGCAGATCCCTTGCGGAGGTTCTCGCAGGGCTCGACCAGATCTGAACTCATCTCGGAGGTATCCTTCACGCCGACACCGGCCGGAAACTGATTCAACCCCACCCGGACCACCGCCTGGCCGACATACTCCCGAACGATGCCCATGGTCTCGTCAGGGGTTTTCGGCTTGGGAATGAGGATGAGGCGGCCGCCCGTTCAGACACAGCGGTTCGACGAAGCAATTAGGCTATCGCACCACCGAAAATGTTTCCAAACAATGAGCTAGTCAAAACGCGTCAACCCGAGGATATGCTGGCGGATTCACTCAGTGCCGAAGCGGCGCAACATCATTCGAAGCTGCAGATTCTGTTGGCGAAGCCGATCAGCCAAAAGCGTCTTCAATCGACGATTTTCGGCTTCGAGAGCGGGCAATTCATCAATGGGAGCTTCGCTCGGAGCCAAGGGGGAGGTTACTGAGATCCCAAGCTTATCGCCGGCTTTAGGCATAATTGGCGACTGACGGCCTATCAATCCCGATCGACGCGGCTTTCTTTTCGCGACGGCGGCAAGATCTGACCGCTCTTCTGCTGTAGAAACGGAAACCCAGACGATGGCATCGGAAGTCCGGGCCACCGGCGCGAGAACCGACTCTGCGACTGGCGCATTTTCTACAGCAGGCGCGACGATAATGTCTTCGACCGTTGGTTCAGCTTGCTGCCCGTCCTCGAACAGCTGCGGCGCCACGCTGGCTGCCTGACGGGCAAATGCCTTCAGATCTGTGCTGCCCCAGATGGATTCCTGCCGGACTGCCGATCGGCGGCCCTTCGACTTGATCTCGACAACGAAATTTCTCTGCGGGGTCTTCATGTCATTCCAATCATAACAGCCTGTCCGGCCGGCTATCGAATATCAAAGCGCTCGAGCATCTTTTTCAATTGAGCGTTCTGCAGCTTCAGCTTGAGCGCCAGGCCAGCCTTCAGCGCCGCGATTTCTTCGTCGAGAGCCACAACTTCCTCAAGAAATGTCAGAGGCTGCGGCGGAGGAGATACGGCCCGTGAGCCTTCGCTCGGCTTAGACCGAGACTGCGTCACGACTTGAACCGGACCGGGCTTTATACGCTTCGAGCGATTTTTGCTAGGGCTCGACCGTGCTTCAACCTCGCCAAGGTTTGGCGGTGTTATTGCCACCGGGATTGGATCTGGTCGCTCGATCGCGACGTCCGGCTCAACTACGTCAACCGCTGGTTCCGACGGTAAACGGGAGGTGACTTCGCTCGCTTCGACTACGGCACCGACCACCGATGATGACGTAGCCGGCGAAGCGGCGGCGCTGTCTGTCGTTCCGAGTAGATGACCAGTCGGCTCCGCTATCGTTACCGACAGCGCCGGCGCTACGTCCTGATCACCCGCCTGGTCCTCGGCCGGTTTCTCCGGAGCGGGGGGAACCAACGGTGACACTTGCGTTTTAGGGCGCGACGTCAGGTCCGCGAGAAATCGCCATGGTGACTTCATAGTCCTTTACCCCCTGACTGAATGCGCAATAGCGCTGCGAGATCCTTGCAGATCCCGCTTGCCAAATTTCTTGGATCGGTATGCTTGTCGCTGTCAAAAGGCAGAACGACAGCACTGTTCGCGTCAGACGCGATCGAGCCGTTTGCGCAAATCGGCGTTTTCGTTGCGGAGCTTTTCCGCAAGCAACTTGCGAAGGCGCTGGTTTTCTTCTTCCAGCTTGATCAGATCTTCAATCTCATCAAGCGCTGCGACAGCGGCCGTTTGAGGCTGAACAGCCTTGGGCGTGCGCTTGGCTCTGGGGGCTTTGGCTGCAACCTCGGGCTTTGCAGCGACCGCTTTGGCCTTCCTGCCACGGCCGCTGGCAGCCTTTACGGACTCAGCCGGTGCAGCGGCGGCTTGCGACGGGACGACCGCCGGCGCGGCAACGCCCTTCTTCTGGCGAGGTGCGCGCGTTTTCTTCAAAGCGGGTGTCTCCACCGGCGCCGCTACGCCCACGGCAACAGCGGGGGCGGTGATATTCTCTTCAGCCATCGATCATCTCCTTTACAGCCGGTTACTTTTTCGGCCGGGCGAGATATTCTGTCAACAGGCGCTTGCGCGGGCCTTTCATTGCTTTGGTCCGCGTGTCCGCGGACTATTGGGGGATATCAACAGCGACGTAAATGCTCGAATGGCTCAGATTCTACTGCCTTTTCTTCTGATCGCATTGGTGGCAACGATACCGGTGGACGCCGAGCGGTTCGTCGGCCGTGCGTCGGTTATCGATGGCGACACGATCGAGATTGCCGCCCAGCGAATCCAGGCTGAATGGCGTTGATGCACCGGAGAACTGGCACGTGTGTCAGGGCGCCGCCCGCTGTCGTCGTCGGGGGAAAGAGAATAACGCTCGCGCCTATAGAGGCGAGAATCCTTAGGTTCTTGCTGGAAAGGCAATGGCAAATCACGACTCGCGAGCAACTCATTAAGGCCGTCTGGCCAAATCCGCACGCGGTAGGGAGTCGGACGGTCGACGTGCATATCGGTCGGCTGCGAAAAGCGTTTGCTGGCTTCGCAAATCTGCAAGTCCGCACTGTGTACGGCGCAGGTTACGCTTGAATATCACGAGTCTTGAAGGCTCATCTCCTGCAGTCCGATCCACTGACCGCGCGACGCTGCTGGCTCGCGGCTCACATTGTCCATAGAAGAGATAGCGGGGCGGCCTGGAGCTTTTCTCCAAATGGCGTTACTCGGTCGTGATCGTGTAAGACGAGCCCGCGCACGAAACGATCGCCGACCGCCTCTTGTAACTGGCGCAACCCGCGAAAGTCGTCAGACTTCACCGTTGCCGACGCCTTTACTTCTATCCCAACAACCCGGCCACGCCGATCCTCGA
The DNA here is from genome assembly GCF_014197615.1 of Rhizobium esperanzae. GTDB lineage: Bacteria > Pseudomonadota > Alphaproteobacteria > Rhizobiales > Rhizobiaceae > Rhizobium > Rhizobium esperanzae_A. Next base: position 132,643 of record NZ_JACIFY010000007.1, on the reverse strand, counting down.
TGATGACATCGACTTCATCCTGGTCTCTCGTCCGGTAGTGGGAGAAGGAAAAGCGCCGGTCTGACCATGACGTCAACTTCAAAAGTTCTGAAACCACGAAGCTTTCAAGCAAGGCACCAAAACGACTTTTATCATCGCGCAAAACATCCGCTTCATCCTCTCGCAAAGTGGCAAGCAAGCCTGTGTCCAGAAAGTGAAGCTTCGGTGTCTTGACGAGCCGGCTCAAGCGGTTGTTGGACCACGGGACAAGTGTCCTGATCAGAAAGAGGCGCTCGAGGATAGCAACGTATTTCTGTGCGGTGATGCTAGACAATCCGAGTGCTGCGCCGAAACTGCTATGATTGACCAATTGTCCGGCGTGCTCCCCCAGGACATCGAGCAGCCGTGGAAGCCGGTCCAACTGATCGATGTTGGCGATATCACGCACGTCGCGATCAAGGATCAATTTCACATAATCTTCCAGCCAAGCAGTCCGCCGGCCGGGCGTCGGCCGACGCAAGGCTTCTGGGTAACCGCCCTGCAGCACTGTCGCCATCAGGTCGTCACCAACCACCGTGTCTTCCCCTGTGGAAGGCTCCTCGCCGGCAAACAGCCGATCCAGCAGGCGACCGGGAGTGGACCGGATTTCAGATTGGGCAAATGGCAATAATGGGACAACGGCCGTACGACCGGCGAGCGAGTCTGCAATCGCCGGAACGGTGGCCAGATGGGCTGAGCCCGTGAGCAAGAACCGTCCGGGCTCGTCATCGCGGTCAACGCTTTCCTTGATCGCCAGTATCAGTTCGGGCGCTCGTTGCACCTCGTCGATCACGGCCCGTTTGATACCTCGAATAAACCCGATCGGATCGGTCCTGGCTGCATTCAGCGTACCGACATCGTCGAGGGTGATAAACGGACGATCGGAGCCAGAAACCTGTCGCGCAAGGGTCGTCTTTCCGGCTTGCCGCGGGCCGGCTATGAGCACGACGCGTGTGTCAGCCAGCGCAGTTTCGACGATCGGTCGGGCTTTGCGTTCAATCAGCTTTTTCGGCGGCGGCGAATCTGTCATCGGCTATCATTGACCGAGTCTTCGGCTAATTTAAAGTACACGCTCGGCAAATTTAAATTCACGGTACGGCTAACTAATAGCGGGGACAGCTTAGTCAGTGGCGCCCCTGTCAAATTACAGGGGTTGCCGGCGCGGACCCGCTCGACCGTCGACGTCCAGAAGCCCAAGGCGCTCTCGGGCAGCACGATAGTGAGGCTGCCACCAGCGCTCAGGTAGTTTCAAGATCGGTCCAGAAGGCGGCGGACCAGAGCCAAAGGCCTGCCAAGGCGATTCTGTAGCCGGCCACATGCGGGTAAACGAGGCCCATGAGGTCGCCTGGTCGAGTTATGTTATAGCATATCGCACAAAAGGTATTTATGGAACTTCACTTTTCAAGTCATATCCTGCAGCTTTGAAGTTGCTTGCGCATTGGGCTGGCGTGAGACGGCGAGGCCTACCGCATCCCACAAACATCGACCTTTCGCCTGGTCACCTCAAGAGCGATTCCTCGATCACAGGATCTGCCTAATTCTTCATCTCGCCGCCGGTGGCCAATATATCCTCAGTCGTATCGACGTCGAGGCTAGCTGCATCGCCAACATCAACGCCGAGCACCGGCAGGCCCGACATCTTGATGATATCGCGCGCGCCGACATCGCCTTCAAGCCTTAGGATCACGTGATTGAGAGAGCGTGGCAGGACGACGGGGTTGCCGGGTTTGCCGCATGAAACGGCGCGGGCGATGGCTTTGCCGCCCGAGTTGCGAAATGCGGAAATCAGAACATTCAGGTGCGCGATGGAAATGCCGGGCATGTCGGCCAGCATGACGAGAATGCCGTCGGCGTCGTCGGCGCGCTTTGATGACAGTCCTGCTATCAGCGAACTCGCCATGCCGTCTTCGTAGTCGGGATTGTCGACGAGAGTGACTGGAAGCCCAGCGAGTGCGGCCTCGATCTCACGCCTGCGATGGCCTGTAACCACAATAACGCAGGCTGCATCCGACCCCAGCGCGGTCAATGCACAGCGCCGCACCAGCGGCACGCCATCGAACTCGGCCAGTAGCTTGTGCCTACCGCTCTCACCCATCCGGCTTGCCTTGCCGGCAGCGAGAATGACGATCGCGACTGACGCCTTAAGCATAAGCCATCAGTCTTGCCGCAGCGACATCCGCCAGAACCGACAGGGCGAGCGAGGTTGAATCCCGGGTCGGACCGAAAATCCCGATGGGCGCCTTGATACGATCGATCTCGTCGCGTCTGAAACCCATGGCTGCCAACCGCTCGACACGTCGGCGATGCGTCCGGGTGCTGCCGAGCGCGCCGATATAAAACCCTGGCGAGACAAGCGCGGTCTCGAGAATGGCGGCCTCGGCTTCGAGATCATGATGCAGGAGCACAACGGCCGTGAAGGGATCGATGGCACCGGCCGCCGCCCTGCCCTCCACGCCTTGCCCGCGGATGACCACCTCGTAGCCGGAAGCCTCGGCCAGTCGTGCGACGGCCTGCACTTCGATCGTCTGTCCGGAAATGACGACGCGAGTGCAGGGACGGTAGACGCTGACGAAATCTCGCTCCAGCCAGCTGGCCCGTGGCGGAGGGTCTGCCGGTTGCACCGTCTGCCGCTCTGGTGAATAGGCCAAGCCGCCTTCCTGCCTCTGTCCGAGACGATCCAGAGCATCCTGAATAGCTCCGGCATCTTTCAGTACATGGATTGCGACGGTGATTCCGCCGCCACAGGGAAGGACGATGTCGAAGAAGGGAGAGCCGTCGCCAAACTTCACCATGCGGTCGCGTCCTTCCGTCATCGCCAGAAGCGCTTCGGAAGCGACGGCAGCTTCGACGCATCCACCGGAGACATAACCGCAGAAACGGCCATCGGCCGCGACAACCACGTGGGAGCCGAGCGTGCGGGCCGCCCCGCCGCGGATGTCGACGAGGGTGGCGAGCGCCGCCGCTCCGCGACCGTGGGCGTCTAGCGCGAAACGAAGCAGTGCCGCAGGGTCGTCGGTGGCTGAAACCCTGAAGGGAATTGGCGCCGCGATGGTCGCGAGTGTCTGATCCATGAGACATCCTTGGGAAAGCAACGGCGGTCCGGCTTTAAGACTGCCCGTAATACAAGGTGTTTTAGTTCAACGGAAGCACAATGCCGCCCCTTCGCTGCCTTTCCAGAGCAACAAGCTTAGATCACCGCAATCGCCTTCTTAGCCCCCATCTCAATTCTGTCGCTTCCAACGTCCGCGTAAGTCTCGCTCGAAGCGCCCGCAGCGGCTAAGCGACGCGAGATTGATGCCCTCATGTCGATCAAGATAATCGGAGCGAATCGGTTGCTGGCACCAAAGGCGCCGCCGGGCTGTCCTGTTTGAGGGCAGCTTGACCTGGGAGCCCGCTTATAGGGCACAGTGACGGGCAGCATCAGTGATCAGAGGGAAACCAACCAACGCTCTATATCGTCAGCGTCCGTGACGTCTGCATACTTCTGATGCATATCGTAAAGATTGGCTTCATGCGGCGCCCGGGCGCGGTCCGCGCAGCAGTCGGCTGGCACCAGAACATTGAAGCCTGACTGGACCGCATCCACGACGGTTGCTCGCACGCATCCGGAAGTGGTCGCGCCGGCGACCACCAGCGTATCGACGCCGGCGCCGGTGAGAAGCGCGGCTAAAGGCGTTCCATGGAATGCGGATGCGCCCGTCTTGGTGATCACAGGGTCACCGGGCTGAATACCGGTGGCCGCATCGATCTCCACAAGCCGGCTGCCCTCGATCAGGGCCGCCATGCCGGTTGCCTTACGAAGCCATGGCAGCATCGTCACCTCGCCTCGATGATAGGCTATGGTGGTGTATACCACCGGAATGTCTTTCGCCCTGGCAAGATCGGTGAGACGCCGCGTTGCGGCGATCTCGGCCTTCATGTCTGCGGCTGTAGGGTAGATCGTGTCGGTGAACCCGTAGGTGAAATCAACGACGACGATTCCCGGGCGAATGCCACGCGGGACGGGCTGCCCGAACCCGGCGGTCTTGTAGATTTCCTGCTGCGACATGTGCCGTCCCCTCACGCTGGAAAGAGTGCTATCAGGCGCGCTCCATCTGAATTTCCTTCACGACAATGTCGCCGTCGATGACGACTGGCTCGTCGTCGAGGAACAGCGAGCACCCGCGCATGGGAATATCGAGGTGGCAGGCCGTATCGTTGGGGCCGCCGAGCTCGTTGTTGGGGCCGGTGGAGAACATGACGTTGCCATAAAAGCTGCGCGGTTCCATGCCCATGCCGCCCGGGAAGGCGCCCGGCACCAGGTTGTGCCATTTCGCATGCGGGTTCATGCCCCAGCCGACATGGCTCATGCCCATGCCGCGCGGATCGTTGAACGCCGCCATGTACGATTTCACCAGTTCCGCATCGAGCCCGCCGCGGATGTCGGTCACCCAGCCCTTTTCGATGGTATAGATGATCGGTTCGCGCACATATATGTTTTGGGGCAGCAGGATGTCACCGTTTGCCACCACGATCTGACCGTCGACGCCATCGTCGTCGCCTCCAGTGAAGACGAAGCCGGACGGCCAGTGGTCCCAGCGTCCCGGCTCGTCGGTGCAGGCATATTCGGTTACCGTCGGATAGGTATTGAGCTTGTAGCTGACATCGGTTCCGTGCGGCGAGGTGATGCGCATGACCTTGGCCTTGGCGAGCATTTCACCGGCGATTTCGACCTTCTCGCGGATCTCCTTTGTCGGCAGCATGCGAGCCAGCAGCTCCGGCGGTTCTACGGCGGTCAGGATGCGCGTACCGGCCGCCTGGATCGCCATCTGCTCCGGCGAAAACAATAGGAAGATGCAGTCGATCAGCATATCGCAGGCCTTTAGCGCCTCGACCGCATCGGGCATGGCGGCAAGGCCGGTGACGCCGACATTCCAGCCGCCGACCGGCAGGGGTGCGGGCAGACGCATGTGATACATGCTTGCGCCGAGGCGCTGGCCCGCCGCCATGAAGGCGTCGGCATAGTCCAGGCGATCACTGCCCTGGGTGAGCACGATCAGTTTTTCGCCTTCGCGCACACCAGACATCTTCAGCTGATGCAGGCAGATTTCGGTGAAGCTCGCATGGTCCATGGCTGGGTCCTTTTCAATTCGTCGTGCGGTCGGGCTGGAAGTCGAGGATGGCGGTGAGGAACCCCTCGAGGTCGTCCCAAGGGATCATGTGACCGGCCTTTTCGACGATGCGCACGTCGATACCGGGCTTCAGTTGCCGGATTTCGTTGATGTCGGCCGCGCCGATCACGGTGGCGCCACCGGCAACGACCAGCCGGGCCGGCGCGGTGATCTCGGCAAGGTCGGCATGAATGTTGTCGGTGTGGAAACCATCATAGGCGGTGCGGATCGCATCGAGCTGACACGTGTGCAGCCATTCGGCACGCAGGGCATTCTGCTCATCCGTCCAGCTCGGGCAAAAACTGCGCATGTCTTGTCCCGAACAGCCTTTCTGCGCCATCAGGATGGAGTCCTCATACCAGCTCCAGGCTGAGGGATAGGCACGCCGCCCTGGGCCCGAGACCGGAGGATCGGCGAGTATCAGCCCCGAAAATGCATCTGGAGCCTGGCGGGCCGCGCGGATGGCCGTGCGCGCGCCCATGGAATGACCAAGGACGATCGGGCTGCCGATCCCTGCCGTCGTCGCCAATGCCACGAGGTCTGCTGCCATGGCATCCAGCGAATAATCAAGATTGCCCGCCTCACTCAGTCCGCGACCGCGCACGTCAAGTACATGCACATCGAAGACCGCCGCCAATCTCTCGGCCACAAAACCCCAGGTGATGGCGGGCGACGTAATGCCGGGAACCAGCAACATGGTCGGCCCCTGCCCCGGGAAATGGAGGAGATGCTGGCGTATTCCATTTGCCTGAACATGATATCCCTTTGCCATCTATCGCCCTCCTCAATAGGCGCCGGACAGCAGCCTGCCGCCGCCTGGGACCCGCGTATTGAGATCGAGAGCTCGCAGCATCTGCCAGGTGGTGGCAATGGCCGCCGTCAGGACCGGCTTGCCCGTGATCGCTTCGGCCATGGAAACGGCCGGCAGTGATGGCATCTGGACACAGGCCGAAAGGACAACGACATCCACGTCGTCGGTATTCATGCTCTTGACGATCTCCGGCAGGTTCATCGGGTCATGGGCGGCCACAGCCAGATTGTCCGGAATTTCCAGCGCGCGCCAGTCCGAGACTTCCATCCCTTCATTACGAATGTAGGAAACGACCAATTCCGTCAGCGGCTTCATGTAGGGTGCGACCAGCGCGATGCGCTTGGCGCCGAGCGCCTTTAGACCGTCTACGAGCGCTCCGGCAGACGTCACCACAGGCGCCGGATTGCCGTTGGCGACCGTGATGCCATGCAGGCGCGCTTGGCTTTGGCGATGATATCCGAGCCCCATAGCCATGATTGCGACCAGACAGGCGTAACCCATCACGTCGACCCGGCCATCGGAAAGTTCCAGCGCGCAACGGTCGCTGTCAGCATCCATGGCGGCCAGCTCTTCCTTCGTCACGTGCTTCATCCTCATGCGGGACGAATGAAAGGTGAAGCGTTCGGGAGCGACCATCTCGCGTGCGCGCAACAGTGCCGGGATTTCCGTTTCCATCGTAACGTTCGAGCTCGGGACGATCTGTCCGATCCGATAGGTTCTCATACAGGGCTCCCTCGATCTGATGGAGGGATGTTAATTATTCATTTGAATAATAACAAGCACAAATTTTCGGCCGGCTCAGAAATTGAGCAGAGACTGGCATGTTCCTGTGTCGTCTAGGCGGGCGCGCGCAGCCCAGCGGCAAGGAAGCGGACGAGTTGGTCGAGCATTTCGTCCTTGCCGAAGGACGTCAGATGGCCTTCGGTTAGATCGCCGATGCGCCCCAAGTCGTTGAGCATGAAAAGATATGCTCCGACAAGAAAGGCCATACGCACGCTGATGATATCTTTCGGCACCTGCGGCAGAACCTGTGAAAGTGCTGATATATAGCGCTTGACCGAAGCGTCGTAGACTTCCCTTCGAAGGCGCAGCGCATGCTCCTCGGGCTCAGCATGCAAACGCGCCTGCATCGCCACGAAGGCGGCGCCATTGGGGCTCGAATATTTCATGTCCCACTGTGGTTTAAGGTAGGCATAAACAAGATCCTCGACGGATGGGTTTTCGCTGATCTCCAAAAGCCGGTCGAGGTTGACGTGCCTATGTCCCGCCAGAAGTCCGCCGCGCCGCCTGAAGCATTCATCGAAGAGGTCGGCCTTCGAGCCGAAATAATACCGGATCAGCGCCTGGTTGACACCCGCAAGGGAAGCGATTTCCCGTAGATTGGCACCTTCGAAGCCTGCTACCGCGAACGCCAATTCGGCATGATCCAAAATGCTGTCACGCAGATCCGAGGCATTGCCGAAGGTATCGGCTCTCGGAGGTCGCCCCGGACTGCGGTTTTTTGCTTTGAGCTTTTGCTCGACCACGCGATCGTCCTCGTCAGGGCCCTGCGCCCATTTCACTGGGTATGTTCAGGTTGTTTATTATCCAACTGTATAATTTCAAATCAGCCTTTTCAGCAGTTGCAGAAGTTGGTCCCTTTCCGTCGATGTCAATCGAGCAAGCGTGGCCTCGCTGCTGCCTATTACGTCCGGCAGCACCGCATCGAGAAGGTGGCAGCCTGTGTCGGTAATGAAGAGCGTGTAGCGTCTGCGATCTTCGCCGTCCTTCTCCACATGGATCAGATCTCTGGCCAACAGGCGCGAGACGACGCCCTTCGTGGTTGCGGCATCCATCCCGACAAGACGACCGAGAGCGTTTTGCGAAAGCGGTTCCGAGGCCTCACGCAGCCGGTAAAGCGTAGAGAATTGCGTCGGCGTCAATCCCCCCGTCATGCGTTCCATGAACAAGGCCATATGCCTCTGATAGGCGAGACGCAGCAAAAAGCCGACCTGCTCGTCAAGGACGTAACTTTCGTTTGGGTCGGTCATCGGCGATTTCCAGCTTCTGAAGGAAGTAGGTCGAACTGCAACATCCCAATGCCTGGCGTCAAGTCGGAATTCCGCATCCGCCTTGATGATGCGGCGCCTCGATTGGCGACGGCAGACGCGTGCGGAGCTGCTTAAATATCGGCCAAACGCTCTTACCGCCTGCTGGTTGGGCAAAAAAGCTCGCAGGCAGCAGAAATTCATTTGCATACAAACGATGTTTCTGCTGAATTCCGGGTAAGGGTCGAAAATAGAGCCCGAGGGAACCGATGACGAATACCTTCGAACTGACGGTGAACGGGACCGCACACCTGCTTCAGCATCCCGGGGAACGAACCCTTCTCGACATCTTGAGGGATGAGCTCGGCCTGAAGGGGGCAAAGTATGGCTGCGGCAAGGCGCAATGCGGCGCCTGCACCGTGCTCATCGATGGCTCGCCGGCACGGGCTTGCGTGCTGCGGGCAAAACGTGCCTTTGGTCGCGTCATTACCACGCTCGAAGGCCTAGCCGATCCCGTTACCGGAGTTCTTTGTCCGGTCCAGCAGGCCTTTCTGGAGTGCGAAGGCGCGCAATGCGGCTACTGTCTGAACGGAATGGTTATGACTGCCGCCGCTCTCCTGCAAAATAACCCGTCGCCGACGCGGGACGATATTCGCTTGGCTTTGCGCCACAATCTTTGCCGTTGCGGAACGCATCTGGAGATCATCGCTTCCGTCGAACGCGCCGCCGAACTGATGCGTGGAGCCCGGAATGACTGACAGCATTCTCCCCGGCAGCCTGTCCATCCATGACGAATTATCTTCCGGCCCGGCCGTCTTCCTGAGGATGGACGAGCGTGGTGTTGCCACTGGTTTCAACGGCCATGTGGATCTCGGCACCGGCATCGACACTGCGCTCTCCCAGATCGTCGCGGAGGAACTGGACCTACCGTTGAGTGCGGTGCGTATGGTGCTTGGAGATACGGCTTCAACCCCCGACCAGGGGCCGACGATCGCCTCCGAAACGATCCAGATCGCCGCCATTCCGCTGCGCCTGGCAGCAGCACAGGCCCGCCTCTTCCTGGCGGCGGAGGCTGCCCGTCGCTTCAATGCCCCAATAGACGGCATCGTGATCGAGGCAGGCCGCCTCAGCTGGCAAGGCAAGTCTTGTGGTTATGGTGACCTGATTGCGGGGCAGGATGTCGCACTCGAGCTTGACCGGGCAACTCCGGTCAAGCCTCCGGCGAACTATCGCATCGTCGGCCGCAAGACCGGACGCCGTGATCTTTCGGACAAGCTGCGCGGGACACATCCCTACATTCATGATGTGGAGATTGCGGGTATGGTGCATGGCCATGTCATCCGGCCGCCTTATGCCGGACGCGACAGTGGAGCCTTCGTCGGCCACAGCCTCATGGGTTACGACGAGGCCGCGGTTCAAAACTTTCCCGGTTTTATCGCGGTCGTTCGCCACGGTGATTTCCTTGGCGTTGTGGCGGAACATGCCGATCAGGCCCAGGCAATCGCCGAGGCTTTGCCGGTGCATTGGCATCTGCCGCCCGAAATCCCTGACATGGCCGATTTGCGCCAGACGCTGACGGACCATCCCTCCACGCCGCGCAGCCTTGATCGTGCCGGTAATTTTGCCCGGGCTATTGCGGAATCCGACGTGGCCCGGCAGCGCACCTATGTCTGGCCCTATCACGAACACGGCTCCATCGGCCCGTCCTGCGCCATCGCCGACTGGAACGGCGGCACGCCTCTCGTCTGGTCGGGCACGCAGAATCCGCATATGCTGCGTGGTGATCTGGCCGTCCTTGTCGGAGTGCAGCCTGAGCAGATCGAGATCCGCCGCTATCAGGCCGCCGGCTGCTATGGCCGCAATTGCGCCGACGATGTTTGCGGCGACGCGTTGCTTCTGTCGCACGCCACGGGGCGGCCAGTCAGGGTCCAGCTCACCCGCGCACAGGAGCATCTTTGGGAGCCCAAAGGGGCCGCGCAACTCATGGAGGTGCACGGCGGACTTAAGGCCGGCGCGCTGCACGCCTATGCCATCGACACCTGGTATCCATCCAACCGTGGGCCGAACCTGTCGCTGCTGCTGACGGGCCGGATCAGTTCGGAGGCGCGGCCTTCCGACATGGGCGACCGCACTATTATACCGCCTTATCGGGTGCCTCATAGGCGCATCACGGTGCATGACATGGCGCCGATCGTGCGGGCTGCATGGATGCGCGGTGTTTCCGCCCTGCCCAACACCTTTGCCCATGAGAGCTTCATGGACGAGATGGCGTACGAGGCGGGCGAGGATCCGGTTGCCTTCCGGCTCCGTCATCTCGACGACCCGCGGCAGGCTGATCTTGTCTGCCGCACGGCAGAACAGGCCGGATGGGCCGAGCGTGTCGGTCCGCGCCTGCGTCGGGAGGGCCGTATGGCCTTCGGTCAGGGCTTTGCCTTCGCCACCTATGTCCATGGCACTTTCCCCGGCACGGCGGCGGCCTCCGCCGCCTGGGTGGTGGATGTCGCCGTGGATACTGAAACCGGTGACGTCACGCTCACTCGCATCTTCATCGGCCAGGATCAGGGCCTCGTCATCAATCCGGACGGCGTGCGCCAGCAGATCCATGGCAACGCCATTCAGACGGCGAGCCGAGTGCTGCTCGAGGAAGTCACCTTCAACGAAATTTCTCCTACACCGCGAAGCTGGGCGACCTATCCGATCCAGACTTTTCCTGCTGTGCCCGAGATCGAGACCATGCTGATCGAGCGGCCGGACGATCCTCCGCTCGGCGTTGGCGAAAGCGCGGCGGTGCCAAGTGCGGCGGCCATCGCCAATGCTATTTTCGACGCGACCGGCGTGCGCATGCGGGAAGTGCCGTTTACACCGGAGAAAATTCGCGCGGCGCTGACAGCTACCGGGATCATGCCCGCCCTCGCCGCCGCGGAGGCTCGCCCGCCCAGGAGCCGTAGCCCGCCGCGCAAGAAACTGCTCGGGCTTGGCGCCGTCATCGGTGGCATGCTTACGATGGGTACTATTGCCCTGCCGCTCAACCGGCCCGTTGCCCCTTCCGCTGCGCCTGCGTCCGGCATGTTCTCGAAGGAGACACTCGAACGTGGCCGGCAGGTGTTTGCCCTCGGTAACTGCGCCACATGTCACACCGCTGACGGTGGGTTGCTCAATGCGGGTGGACGTCCAATGGTCACCCCCTTCGGCACGGTCTATTCCACCAATATTACCCCCGAGCCGGAAACAGGTCTTGGCCGCTGGAGTTTCGAGGCGTTCGAGCGCGCGATGCGTCATGGGATCAGCCGCGACGGCCATAACCTCTACCCCGCCTTCCCCTACACCTCCTTTGCCAAGATCGGCAGCGAGGACATGCTCTCGCTTTACGCCTACATCCAGACGCTGACGCCCGTGCGCCAGGAACCACCACCGTCACGGATGATCGCGCCGACTAACCTGCGCCCGGCCCTCGCCGCCTGGAACTGGCTCTATCATGACGCCGCGCCCTTCACACCCGATCCGGACCGCAGCGAGATATGGAACCGTGGCAAGTATCTGGTCGAGGCGGCGGGCCACTGTTCCGCCTGCCATGCCCCCCGCAATATTGCCGGGGCGGAACTGCCCGAGCTGACCGGAGCCATGATCAAAGGCTGGTACGCCCCTGCCCTTGCCGGTCCGCAAGTCGCCACCCGTGGCTGGAACGAGGAGACGTTCTTTTCCTATCTACGCCGTGGGCATTCCGAGGCAGCGACTGCATCAGGCCCGATGGCGGAAGTCGCCGCCAGCCTTACCGCCCTGCCCGATAGTGATATCCGCGCAATGGCCACGTATTTGGCCTCATTGACTGGCGTTGATACCGCGACCGCCGTGTCCGCTCCTGAGGCCAAACTTGCACCCTCACGAGCCAGCCGGATCTACGAAAGCGCCTGCGCCGTCTGCCATGAGCCCGCGCTTGCCGGGACAGTCACGGCGGCTCTTGCGCCGATTAGCCGGTCGGCTGCACTACGCGCGCCCGTGCCCGATGCCCTCTTCTCTGTTCTGGACGAAGGCCTGAAGGCGCCGGACGGGCTGGATCTGCGTGACATGCCGTCCTTCCACGGTGAATTCACAGACGTGGAACGGCAAGCCCTCGCTCGCTATCTGCGGCAGCGCTTCGCCCCCGACTTGCCACCCTGGTAATGCCGGAAGCCCGTGATTACGCACGGTCTACTTCCGGCGACGACAACGACCGGTTCGCATTCACTTGATTGTTGACCAACAATATGCCTGAGAGAAGAAGGATCAACCCATGAGCATGAACATTGAGAAGGTCGAGATCGCAGTTATTGGAGCGGGCCTTGGCGGCGCTGCGGCAGCAGCTCTGCTCGCCGGCGCCGGGTTCTCCGTGCATAGCTTCGAACAGGCCCCGGCCTTCACGCGTCTCGGCGCCGGCATTCACATTGGCCCGAACGTGATGAAAATCTTCCGCCGCATCGGCATTGAAAAGAAGCTGGAGGAGATCGGCTCACATCCGGATTTCTGGTTCTCTCGGGATGGCGTAACTGGCGACTATCTCTCGCGCATTCCTCTCGGCGATTATGGCCGCAAGGAATACGGCGCCTCCTACATCACCATCCACCGCGGCGACATGCATGCCGTACAGATAGACGCGCTGCCGCAGGACCGGGTCCATTTCGGCCACCGCCTGACAGGCATCGAAGAGCGGGAGACCGACGTGCTGCTCACATTCGAGAATGGCCGGCAAGTTGCCGCCGGTCTTGTCGTCGGTGCCGACGGTATCAATTCTATGATCCGCGACATGCTGCTCGGGCCGGAAAAACCCCGCTTCTCCGGCTGGATTGGCCATCGCGCTCTCGTCAACATGGATAAGCTGCGTGGTTCCGGTCTCGAGTTCGAAGCCTGCGTCAAGTGGTGGTGGGAAGCCTCCCGCCACATGATGGCCTATGCCACCAAGGGCAATGGCAGCGAATATTATTATGTCACCGGTGTGCCGGTGGACAGCTGGGAGCATGAAACCAGTTTCGTCGACAGTTCCCGAGAGGAGATGGAAGCGATATTCGGAGGTTCCCATCCGATGGTGCAGGCACTGGTCGACGCCACCGAAACCGTCACAAAATGGCCTTTCTGGAACCGCGACCCCTTAAACCTTTGGAGCCGTGGTCGCCTTGTCATGCTGGGCGACGCATGCCACCCCATGCGTCCACATATGGCGCAGGGCGCCTGTATGGCCATCGAGGACGCAGCGATCTTGGTGCGATGCCTCGAAGAAAGCGGCATGGCTGACTATAGGGACGCCTTCTCGCTTTATGAGGCTACACGGCGTGAACGGGCCACCACGGTCCAGACCATATCCAACGCCAACACGTGGCTGAAGCAACCGGAAGATCCCGCTTGGGTCTATGCCTACGACCCGCTGACCGCTGCCCTCGGCTGAACCATTGTCCGATCGAAGTTCAGCAGAAAAGGGCTCAGCATCGGCCTGCCGGAAATAACCCGGCGGGCCGCGCGGCTGTGTTGTTATTCGCAGCGATGGCACGAGCGTCAGGCGTTTTCGATAAACTCGACTTTTCCATCCACGACCAACTGCACATGAGGGGCGTCCGGCCGCTCGATCTGACGCACAAGCCCTTCGACCAGGCTGCGTCCGACGGCTACCATATCCACGGTATGGGCGATGAGCGGGACAGAGAGGTAGCGACACATATGCGTGTTGTCGCGAGCGACGATGTGAAAATCGCGGCCAACAGTCAGGCCCTTTCGGCGCGCGGCACTTAGCGCTCCGAGAAGGCCGAGTTCGTTGGCGCAGATTAAGCCTGTCGGCGGCTCCGGAAGCTCTAGCAAGCGCGCTACCCAGCGTTCACTCGCCTCCATGGTAAAATCCTCGTGCCCGATCAGCTGAGGATCTATCGAAAGCCCCGCTCCGCTGACAGCCTTGGCATAACCGGTCATCCGCACGGTGCTGGACTGATCCTCTCGGGTGAGCAGTTGAAGTGCAATGCGCAGGCACCCTCGTTCGAGAAGCATGTTGGCTGCCTGGAAGGCTATACCCTCGTTATCGACATCCACAAAGGCGTAGTCGAGCGCCCTGCCGCTTCGGCCGAAGGCGATGAACGGAATGCTGCGATCCAGGAGAAACGGTATGCGCGGATCTTCCGAGAGCATTCGGGTAATCACGATTCCATCAGCGCCGCCGGCATAGATCAGCCGACTGAGATTCTCCTGCGGATCTTCTTCTGGTGTGGTGGAGTATATTGAGAGGCTATACCCGTGTTCCCGAGCGGCGACCGTCAGCCCTTCGATCAGGGGCAGTTTCACAATGTCGGACAGGTAGTCCCGCGTCTCCATCGGCAGTATGGCTGTGAGCGCTCGTGTGAGACCTGTGCGCAAGGCCCTGCCATGGAAGTTCGGGACATAGCCCGTAGCGCTGGCGGCCGCCTTTACACGCTTTATGGTATCGGGATGAACCTCCGGCCCATCTTTCAATGCCCTGGAAACTGTTGTCACCGAAAGACCAAGCTCTGTCGCGATCTGCCTCAGATTGGGTCTCGAATTCACTGCCATCGCGTCTGTCAATCTTCCGTGGTTCGCTTCTTCAATACACTGCCCTTTCCGCCGGAAGATTGGAAGTGGGCCGGTTGAAGAACGAGATTCCGCTTGACGAAAGCGTCGACATCCAGCAATCGTAACGTTACGATTTCTAAAAAACGGGGCGTTAGACCTAAAGAATCGTCATTCAGAGGTGAACAAAGGAGATATCGAATGTTTCGTATGCTGCGCCTATCCGTGGCCGCTATTGCCATGATCGCCGCCAGCCCGCTGGCTGCACAGACACTGACCATCACAACTGCCGGCGGCGACTATGGTGCCGCCATGAAGCAGGCCATGTGGGAACCTGCCGCCCACGAACTTGGCTTTGACGTGCGTGAAGAAACCCAGAGCGATGGCTTTGCAGCACTCAAGATGCAGGTCACTTCAGGTGCAGTCACGACCGACGTTATCCACCTCGGGTCGCCGGAAGGTGCGCAGGCTGCCGCTCAAGGACTTTTGGAGCCACTGGATTATTCCGTCATCGATGGCAAATCACTGCCAGCAGGCGCGCAATCGGAATACTGCTATCCCTTCAGTTCCTACGGCACTGTGATGGCGTGGAACACAAAGACCATCGGCAAGAATCCGCCGAAGACCTGGGCCGAGTTCTGGGACGTCAAGACATTTCCCGGAACCCGCGCGCTGCGAGCCAATGCGCAGGATCTCATAGAAATAGCACTTCTCTCGCAGGGTGTCGCACCGGGCGACGTCTACAACGTCTTGAGCGCATCAGGTGGGCTGGAGCGCGCCATCGCCCGGCTCGAAGAGCTGAAGCCGAATGTTGCGATCTGGTGGACGTCGGGTGCGCAATCGGCCCAGATCCTGAAGGACGGCGAAGCCGACCTGGTCGTCACTTGGAATGGTCGCGCCCAAAGCGTCAAGACTGACGGTGGTGCTGCCGACTACAGTTTCAAGGGCTCAGTCATTGGTACGGACTGCCTTGCCGTTCCGAAGGGCGCGGCAAACAAGGATGCCGCCATGAAGCTCATTGCGGCGATGACGAAGCCAGAAAGAGGCGCGAAGCTGACGGACTTCATCGCTTATGGACCGGTCAACCCCAAGGCCTATGAGGGTGGATTGATCCCGCCGGAACGCATGCAACTCCTTGCAACCGCTCCCGGCAATGTCGAAACCTCGGTTTTTTCGAAAGCCGACTGGTGGCAGAAAAATGGTGAAGCCGCCCAGGTCGCCTTCGACGAAATGATGAACCGTTGACGGACAGGGAGCTGGTATCAAGATGGCCATAACCTCGCTTCCAATAACCATCGACACCGTAAGGAAAGTCTTCGGTTCCTACGTGGCGCTCAACGATGTTTCGCTGGAGATTGCAGCTGGCGAATTCCTCACGCTGCTTGGTCCGTCAGGATCGGGCAAGACAACGCTGTTGATGGCACTTGCTGGGTTTGTCCGTCCAGATAGCGGCTTCCTTACCATCGGCGGCCGGGATGTCACCCGGCTGTCCCCGGAAAAAAGGGAAATCGGGATTGTCTTCCAGAATTACGCGCTCTTCCCGCATATGAGCGTGCTCGCCAATGTGCAGTATCCATTGATGCTGCGCCGGGTGCCAAAGGCCGAGGCTCGAGCGCGCGCGATGGGGGCCCTGGCAAGGGTCGAGCTATCAGGTTACGGCGACCGCAACATCGTCGCCTTGTCGGGCGGCCAGCGGCAGCGCGTTGCACTGGCGCGGGCCATCGTATTCGAACCGCGTGTCATGCTCATGGATGAGCCTCTCTCCGCGCTGGACAAGAACCTGCGTGAACACATGCAGTTCGAAATCCGACGTCTGCACGACGATCTCGGTATCACGACGATCTATGTGACACATGATCAGAGAGAGGCGCTGACGATGTCCGACCGAATTGCAGTCATGGATGCCGGCCGGATCCAGCAGATTGGCGCGCCCTCCGAAATCTATCACCATCCCACCAACCGCTTCGTGGCGGAATTCATGGGTGAAGCCAACATTCTTCCCGCAGCAAGTCTGACGGGGTTCAACGGATCAACGCAGGACCCCCGGGGATTTGCGATGATCAGGGCAGAAAGTTTCCATCTCGACGCCGCCGATGCCGGACCTGACGCCGTGGCGATCACCGGCAGCCTCTGCGCCAAGGCTTTCCGTGGCGAGAACTGGCTTCTCAACGTGGAAAACGAGACCGGCGTCTTGGTCACATTGAGCGTGCCGGCAACCCGCGCTGTCGGCTGCGCCGAGCTCAGGACCGGTCAGGCGATAACCGCTTATGCGGCGGCCGCGAACGTACACAGATTGCCCGAGGGAGCCGGGAGATGAACGCTGCAAGCCTTTTGCAGGATGCCCGGCGCGAACGTCGCTTTTTTTTGTCGCTTGCCGTGCCGGCCTTGGTGCTTGTCGGTCTCGCGGCTATCCTGCCGGTGATGTGGATCCTGCGCCAATCGTTCCTGACTATCGCGGGCGACCTGTCGACCGCTAATTACGAAAAGATCCTCTCGAGCGGCCTCACCTGGTCCGCGGTTGGCACCACCCTCGCCCTGTCCGGCGCGACGTTGCTCATCTGCATGGTCCTCGGCATTCCTTTGGCATTGACGTTGGCCAGCACCAGCACGCGCATAGCGAACAGGGTCCTGATCCTGATCATGCTGCCGCTTTGGACGTCCATCCTGGTGCGTACCTATGGCTGGCTGGTACTTCTGCGCCGTGATGGTCTCGTCAATTCCACCTTGCAGAGCCTCGGCCTTACGGATACGCCTCTGCCGCTGGCCTACAATTTCACCGGCACACTGATCGGCATGGTTCACTACATGCTGCCGCTCTTCGTTCTGCCCATCTATGCCGCGATGCGCGATATCGACAATAATGTGATCCGCGCTGCCGCCAGCATGGGGGCGAGCCTCTGGCACTGCGTGCGGACCGTCATCCTGCCGCTTTCGGCTGGCGGAATCCTGTCTGGCTCAACCATCGTGTTCATCTACACGCTTGGTTTCTTTATCACGCCTGCCATTCTTGGGGGCGGCAAGGTCAACCCGATCTCCGTCCGCATCGATCGTACTCTCTCTACATTTCAGGACTGGGGTTCGGCCAGCGCGCTTGGCGTCCTGCTCCTGGTCCTAGTGCTGGTAACTGGTGGCATGCTGTTCGGCCTCCGCTGGTTTCTGATGAAGGGGGCACGCCATGCTTGACGCCTATTACGGCAGCCGGCTGACCAAGGCGGTCCTTTGGATCTTCTCCGCACTCATTCTCATCTTTCTGATGCTGCCCACCCTAATCGTGGTGCCACTGTCCTTTTCGGCCTCCGACCTTCTGGAGTTTCCCCCGAGGGCCTGGTCGCTACGCTGGTACGAGGCTTTCTTCTCGTCGGCCGTGTGGATGGCCGCGTTGAGAACCAGCATGCTTCTGGGTATGCTGACGGCGGTAATAGCGGTGCCGGTCAGCTTTCTGGCATGTTTTGCTATCAACAGGCTCGGCCGACCAAGCGCGAGAGCGATCTACGGTTTTCTCCTGTCCCCGTCGGTGACGCCCGGCATCCTTCTGGCAATCGGGCTCTTTTTTATCCTCGCAAAGCTAGGACTCGTAGGCACCCTTACTGGAGTTCTTGTGGGGCATGTGGTCCTGGCAATTCCGGTGGCTGTGATCGTGCTCTACCCCGCCATCGATCGGTTCGACTGGGCTCAGGCCCAAGCGGCCCGCAGCCTTGGTGCGGGCTGGTTCCGCACCATGGGAGGCATCATACTTCCCCAGTTGGGCCTCAGCTTAGCGACCGCCGCATTGATGGCGTTCCTGACATCCCTTGATGAGGCGGTCATCTCGATCTTTGTCGCCAACGGCCCAAGCAGCACCTTGCCGAAACTCATGTTCATGTCCCTCCGGGATCAGATCGACCCCACCATTGCCGCCATCTCAACCTTTTGGACTGTCCTGGTCTCCGTCGTGCTTCTGTTTTTTAACCTGCGCGAACGGGGCTCGGATGCCGTGAAAGATAATTCATGACTAATCTTGCAATCACTCCCGTCATTCCGAAGACCGAGCTGGCGATCATCACCGGTTCAGCCAATTGGGGCCTTGCCTTCCCCGAGGATGTCGCCATGCAGGGGGTCCGCGTGCTCGCACGCGACCTGTCTTTCGATACCCCTTACGGTGTGTCGGAAAACTGGAAACTGCTGGAATTCGACGCAAGCATCGTGCCGGATCGACACAGCAAACGCGCGCTCTGCATGTATTCCCATGGCAATCCCCGAGATCATATAGACCACGCCTGTCATCGACGCGCTTTCTGGGTTCTCATGGAATCTGGCGTTCGTCACGTGTTGGCCTGCTCGACCCTTGGCGCAGTCAACAAGGCCATTCAGCCGGGTGATATGGTGATCAATGCCGACATCCTCGAGCTGACCCAGACCCCGTACTCGCTTCTTCCGGGGCGGCAACGTTTCGATTGTTCCGGCAAACAGATCGTCTGCCCGAATTGCGCCGCCGTCCTGGCAGATACGGCCCGCCGCCTCTGGCCGTCATCCTGCCGGGTCCATGGGATCGAACACGGGTTAGTTGCGGCGCACGCCTACGGTCCACGCCTGACGACTCCCGCCGAGGCGCTGGCTTTTCGCTCGATGGGCGCAGATGTGATCAACCATTCGATAGCGCCCGAAGCGACGCTCTCGCGCGAGATAGGCGCGTGCTTCGTGCCATGCGCATTCGTCACTGCGGGATTTAATGACTATATGGATCGGAGCCGTGGCACGTTGCTTCAGGAGGGCGTGCTGCCCAGCTTGTCCGTGCTCGCCTCGCGCGTCGCCCTTGAAACGGCAGCACGACTGCCCTCAGGCGCATCATGTGGCTGCCAGGAGTTGAAGTCGCCCCAGCCGGAAGAGCGCTATGCTCGCTTCTGAATGATGCTTAAAAGTGTTGGGTTAGCACGACGATATCAACACTTTTCCGCGTCTTTCATGCCCTTCGACAGTCGCCTGCGCGCACTTGAGAAATAAGCGCCGGCCCCGTCGATCCCAGCGACTGCCAAGCGACATCGCTCGCTTGAGTTGCTCCAAGCCCTGAGGGGATCGAACCGCGGATCCGTGGTGCCGTCCTGGCGGCCTTCTGCGTTTCGGTGATTCCGGACAGATTGCCGCCCATCAGGAGATGGGCGGCCGAGTCGCAGGGATAGTGGGGGATATACGACTCGTTTCCGTACACCGGCTATTTGGCATCGCCGGACAGAAGGATTAACTCTTACGGAAACCGAACGTCTTTCGCAGACTTCCGTCGAATCCCTTTGCTGGCACAAACCTGCGCAGACGACTCAAGAGCGTTGCTTGGCCCCCGACGGGCTGGCGCATTTTATACGGGCTCTTAAGGGCGACGAGGATCTTTTCTGCAACCAACGTTGGGGCGGGCGCAGATTTAATCTGCGCCAGAACAGTCTTGATTGTCGCTTCGGCCTGATCGGCATAGACACCCAAAGGCGCTTCCGTATTCGTGGCATTCACATCGAGATTAGTCTTCGTAAACGTCGGTTCCATAAGGATAACCCGGACGTTGAAGTCGCGGATCTCGTGGTCGAGAGATTCGGACATGCCCTCAAGGGCGTGTTTGGTGCTGGCATAGATTCCCATGAACGGCGCCGGCAGGAAGCCCAGAACCGAGCTGATATTTATGATCAGTCCGCTGCGTGCACTCCGCATCGACGGGAGGACCGCCCGGATCATACGAAGGGGGCCGAAGACGTTTACGTCAAAAACCTTCGTTGCTTCGGCGACCGTGGTATTCTCGACCGGGCCGACAAGGGAAACACCGGCATTGTTGATCAAGACGTCGATCTTCCCTGCGTCGGACAGGACCCATTCTACAAAATTCGCAACCGACGCATCGTCCGTCACATCCAGCGCTCCGAATTTCACACCAGCAGTCGGTTTAACCCGTCTTGGGTCGCGCACCCCTCCGAACACACGATAGCCGTTCTGCGCCAGAAGACGGGCTGTAGCTTCACCAATCCCGGAGGACGCCCCTGTTATCACTACTACTTTCTGTTCGGCCACTGCGGGCTCCTCTATTGAAATTTATCGTCTGTTCCAGACCGGTGGCTCGTCAAATGAAATTCACGCGGCGGTGGCATCGAAGCAGATAGATTTCGTTGGAAATCTATCTTGCTATTAGATGTCACCCGTAATATTAAAAATCAAGTAGTATTCGAGCGAAAAGGCTTAAAAATGTCATGAATTTCGCATTTTCGCCGGAAGCCCGAACTTTGATGTAGAGACAGGACATGCACGGGGCAGCCCCCGATTACCGCTACCGATGCATGCGAAGCAACAAACGCTTGCGCCAAGGCGTGGCTCAGTACGCAATCAGAAAACCGTCCACCGATGGTCGAATTACTGCCGTTGTTCCTTCTGTCGCCAAAGAAACGTGCGGTCAAACTCAGGGCTTCTCCCAGGCCCCGCTTCCTCAACACCTTGAACACCGTGCACGGCGGTTGGAGCATGACAATCCTTGACACGTCTATGGCGCTGTCCGCGCATACGATGCTCGATCCTGGAGAATTATGCCCTGCGGTGGAAACATCAGTGAAGTTTGTCCGCCCAATTCTGGGAGATAGCGGAGAACTGCATTGTCGGCCAGGTTATTTCGCCTAGCTGGACCATCATCACGCTGGAAGGCAGAATAGAAACGAAGGAGGGTAAAATTCACGCGCACGGTACGTCGACTTGCATGATCGTGCGGAAAGGCCGGTAAGTCAAAAGGCTTTGGTGTGCCGGTGGAGGCTGGTTCGAGCCAGGTCGACAAAGCCTGATGGATGACCACCAGGCTCTGACGTGCAAAAGCTCATCCCGACATAATCCCAAGAGCCCGCAATACGAAGCGGGTCTGAGCTCCGAGTTCATCCTCCACATCCTTACCACTGCTAATCCGTTGCTCTAAAAGGCTCGGATGAACGAACGAAATGATTGCTGCCATGGCGCACCGAGCAGCATCACCCGCATCGTCGATTTCAAGTTCTCCGACCTGCAAGCCCTCGCGAACAGTCGCTTCGAATATCCGCGTCATCTCATCGAAGTACCACTTCGCGACGCCCCACTTGCCCTCTGTGGCAGCGACGAATAGTTCATGAACATAGGGCTCATCCGCGAGTTGTGTTCGGGCCTGCCGGTGAATTTCGTCAAACATTGCAGCCAGTCTGATGCCTGACGCATCCCTTCTTCGCGAGATCGCTCGTGCGATATCGAGTGTCCGGTTAGCAATGCGGGCGTAAACGTCCTGATCAATTGCCGCTCTTGTCGGAAAGAAGCGATAGACGTTCGCCCGACTTGTATCCAGATCACAAGCGATATCGTCAACGGTTGTCTTGCGGTGACCAATACGGCGAATGTGCTTTTCTGCGACGTCCAGAATCCGATCACGTTCCTGCATCAAGACTGGGTCACCCGGAACTGCGGAGCGAAGACCTCGCTCCTCAGGCTTCAGCTCTTGCCGATGGTGCGCCAAGTCATCACGAACCGTCGATGCCGCACCGCTGGTTTTCTCCTTTACGCCAGTACATTGTATGGACATGAGGGTCACTCTGCTGCTGCCGACAGTTTCAGGCTCGGAATCTTCTCCTCCGTGTCTGGGACAATGACCCTCTCGGGCGGTTTGATCCGGAACCAGGTCGCGTAAAGTGCAGGGAGAAACAGCAAGATCATAATCGTCCCGACCGCCGTGCCGCCGATCAGCGTGTAGGCCATGGATCCCCAGAACACAGAGTGCGTGAGAGGGATGAAGGCGAGCACGGCCGCCAACGCTGTCAGAATGACCGGCCTTGTTCTCTGCACAGTCGCCTCGATGACAGCATGATAATCATCCAGACCAGTCGCCTGATTTTCCTTGATCTGCTCTGTCAGGATCAAGGTATTGCGCATCAAAATACCCGCTAGGCCAATCAGGCCCAGAATGGCGTTAAATCCGAAGGGCTGATTGAACATGAGCAAGGCCGGAACAGCACCCGCGAGCCCGAGCGGGCCCGTCAGCATCACCATTGTCATGGTCGACAGGCTCCGAACCTGGAGGATGATGACGATCAGCATGGCGGCGATCATGGCAGGGAAGATCTGGACAAGTGCCACATTCGCTTTCAGTGATTCTTCAATGTTGCCCCCCATTTCGATGCGGTAGCCGACAGGGAGAGAGGCGATCAGCGGCTGAAGGGCCTTCATGACCTCCTGCGATACTTCCGGCGGCTGGGTGGTCTCGTTAATGTCCGAGCGGATGGTAATGACTGAAGTGCGGTCACGCCGCTTCATGATCGGCTCCTCGAAGCGGATTTCGGAGTGACCGATTTGGTCGAGCGGAACCGGTCGGCCATCCCTACTCATCAGGGAAAAGTCCGCCAGTCTCGAAGGATCGAGCCTGTTTTCACCGGCGCTCCGCGCGACCACGGGCACGTTACGAATGTTTTCGCGAACCTGCGTGATCGGCACGCCGCTCAGCAGCAACTGCATCTGTTGGGCTGCCTCTGCGGGAGAAAGGCCAATGAGGTTGAGCCGGTCCTGATCGGGAATGAAGCGCAGCACGGGCGTGCGATTGCCCCAGTCGCGGCTTGCCTGACGAACGTCCGGCACGCCCTTCATGATTGCAAGCGCTTGTTCGGAGATTTTGTATAATTTATCCGGATCCGGTCCCATGATACGGAACTCGACGGGAAATGGCGTGTAGGGGCCGAAGACAAGCTGCGTTACCCGCACAAAGGCTTCCGGTGCCAAGCCGCTGGAAACTGCTTCGCGCAGGCGATGCTTCAAGGCTTCGCGTCCATGCGCGTCGGGTGTCAGCACGACGATCTTCGCAAATGCCGGGTCCGGCAATTCGGGCGCCATGGCGAAGAAGAAGCGCGGCGCGCCTTGGCCGATGTAGCTGGTGGTGATTTCCGTTTCAGGCTGTTCCCTTAGCCAGCCTTCGAGTTTCTCGACCGTTGCAGTGGTCGTCTCGATGCTGGTCCCCTCCGGCATGCGCACTTCCACCAGAACCTCCGGACGATCAGACGTCGGGAAGAACTGCTGCTTCACGGAGCCCATGCCAACGACGGAGACAGCCATGATAACGCCGACGAGGCCGCAGGTCAGAAACTTGTGACGGACAGCAAACTCGATCGTGCTGCGAAGGCGTTTGTAATTTGGGGTATTATAGATGGCGTGATGGCCGCCCTCCACCGGCTTGATTTCAGGGAGCATCTTGACGCCAAGGTAAGGTGTGAAGATCACCGCGACGATCCAGGATACGATCAGGGCAAACCCGACAACCCAGAAGATGTTGCCAGCGTATTCGCCCGCGGTGGATTTGGCAAAGCCGACCGGCATCAGTCCGATGATGGTGACGAGCGTGCCCGACAGCATGGGGGCGGCCGTATGGCTCCAGGCATAGGCGGCCGCCTTGATACGGTCCATGCCTTCCTCCATCTTCACCACCATGACCTCGATGGCAATGATAGCATCGTCAACGAGCAGACCGAGCGCCAGGATCAGCGCGCCCAACGTAATGCGGTCGAAGAACCGGCCTGTTTCCAGCATGATGAGAAACACAACGGCGAGTGTCAGCGGTACCGCAAGCGCCACCACGATGCCGACGCGCCAGCCGAGAGCGACGAGACTGACGAATAGAACGACGCCAAGGGCCATCGCGAACTTGAGCATGAATTCACCGACCGCCGCGTCGATGTTGACGGCCTGATCGCTCACCTTCGTCAGCGTTATGCCAAGCGGCAAACTTCCCGCAATTTTGGAAGATCGTTCTTCGAGCGACTTGCCGAGTTCCAGCCCGTTCCAACCCTGCTGCATCACCACGCCAAGCATGATGGCGGGCTCGCCGTCATGGCGAATGACGTAGGTGGCCGGGTCCTGATAGCCGCGGCGCACATCGGCGAAATCCGACAGCTTCAGGACACGTCCACCCGCGACGATCGGCGTATCGGCAATCGACTCGACGCTGTCATAGGCACCATCGAACCGAATGAAGACTTGCGGACCCTGCGTATCGATCGATCCGGCCGGGGTCACGGTATTGCGCCGTTGCAGGGCAGCGGCGATGTCTTGCGCCGAGATCCCGAGAGTTGCGAGCTTGGAATAGGAAAATTCGACGAAAATCTGTTCCGGCTGCTCGCCGAGAATATTTATCTTTTTCACGCCCGGAACGTGAAGCATGTCCTGGCGGATCGTCTCGGCCTGTCGCACGAGGTCGCGCATCGCCATGCCCTTTGCGTTCAAGGCATAAAGGGCGAAGCTGACGTCTGAGTATTCGTCATTGACGAAAGGACCGATGACGCCGGGAGGAAGATTTCGAGCTTCATCGCCAAGTTTCTTGCGCGCCTGGTAGAATTCCCCCTCGACGGCCGACGCTGGAGTGTTGTCCTTTAGCGTCACTGTCAGGAAGGCATAGCCGGGTCGCGTAGTCGTTTCCACACGGTCGTACCAGGTCAGTTCCTGGAGGCGCTTTTCGAGCGGTTCGGCGACGAGATCCTGCATTTCGCGCGCGGTCGCGCCCGGCCAAACCGATGTAACTGTCAGCGTCTTGATGGTGAATGACGGGTCTTCGGCTCGGCCCAGCTTGACGAAGGCATAGGCGCCCGCGGCGGCCAAGAGGACGATGAAGAACAGGGTGACGGCTCGCTCACGGACGGCGAGCGCGGAGAGATTGAAGCTCATCAGTTTGCCGCCTCCGCCTTTTCAACGCTTGTGCGCACGCTTGCGCCGTCCTGAAGCAGATGTGCCCCAAGGGCAACGATCGCTTCCCCGGCCGTCAGGTTCGAGACTATGGCCTTCTCCTCCCCGATCCGCTCGACCTTCACGTCCCGGAAATGAACGCTGGAACCCTGCTCATCCAGGACCCAGACACCCGTGCGGGTGCCATCGTCCAGCAGCGCGCCAACGGGGACTTCAGCGTGTGACTGCGCTGTTTCGTTCTGCAGGCTTATCGTAACTGTTGCCCCTAGCGGCGCGGCCGCTGCAGAACCTTGCAGAACCCAGCGCGTTTCATAGGTACGGGTTTGAGGGTCGGCGGCATCGGAGATCTGCCTGAGGGCCGCCTTTTCTGCCGTGCTTCGGCCATAGATGGTGGCCTGTGCCATGGCGCCGATCCCGGGTCTCAGATTTTCAGGCAGCCAAACGAGGGCTTCGCGGGGTCCCGATTTCGCCAGGCGGATAACCGGCTGGCCCGCCGAGACCACCTGCCCCGGCTCGCCAAGCGTTTCAACAATGGTTCCGTCCGCGTCCGCCACGAGAACCGCATATGCCGCCTCGTTTTCGGCAACTTTCGCTTCTGCTTCGGCCGCGGCGAGCTGGGCGGTCGCCGTATCAAGCGCTGCCTTCGCCTGCTCATATCGCTGCGGAGTAGCAGCCAAACCGTTCTTGACGAGAGCAGCATAGCGCCGCTCGTCGGCCTGCGCCTGAATCAATGTTGCCTGGGCGGCCGCAACGGCATTGCGCTTTGCCGACAATGCAAGGTGCAGGTCGGTGTCGTCGACCCGCATCAATGGCTGCCCCGCCTTGACTTCTTCGCCAAGGCCGACAAGCCGCTCGACAATCTTTCCGGGCACCCGAAAGCCGAGATCACTTTGCACGCGGGCAGCAACCGTGCCGGTGAAGCTTCGGCTTGCTGCGTCTGGGGTCTTGACCTTCGTCACGCTTACCAGCGGAGCCAGACTGCGGGGATCCGCTGCCTCCGCGTCCTTGCTCGTTGGCGGCAGCAGGAAAATTGCAGCGGCGACGCCGACAAGGGCGGCCACTGCCACGGTTGAGAGGAAGATTGTTCGTTTCATGACACTGGCCTTCTTGACGGTGACGGCATAATTCTTAGATTGCATTCTAACTCTAAAAGATATATAGATGTCAACAGAAATCTAAAAGGAGATTATCATGAGGGTCAGTCGTGCCCAGGCCGAAGCGAACCGAGAGACAGTCATCAACGTCGCCAGCAGGCTCTTTCGCGAGCGGGGGTTCGATGGCATCGGCCTCAAGGACCTGATGAAAGGTGCCGGTCTTACCCAGGGCGGCTTCTACAAGCAGTTCGAATCCAAGGATGACCTAGCAGCCCTTGCGTCGCGTCGAGCGATGGAAAGCGCAACCCGTAGATGGTCCTCGGTCGCTGCGTTGAGCCCGGATCCACTGCAGGGCGTCGTCGATCTTTATCTTTCGGCAGGGCACCGTGGCGAAACCGGAGACGGCTGCCCCCTGGTCGCCCTTGGATCCGATGCGGCTCGCCAGAGCGTTGAGGTCCGCAAGCCGTTTCAGGACGGTATCAAAGCCCACCTGCAGGTTATCGAAGAGCTGTTGCCGGCCAGTGGTGACGATGACGATGCGCCCCGCAAGGCCATGGCGATGCTTGCGCTCATGGTTGGTGCGGTCACTTTGTCGCGCATCGTGACCGACGAGAAGCTGGCAGACCGCCTGCTTGAAGCAGCCGCGACCGAAGCAAAACGTGTCGCAGCCCCGGAGGCGGCGGAGTAACGGCCGGAACGACAGGTTCCTGACCGGTTCAGCAACCGCAGTCCGCTAGTTCGCAGTTCTATTCTGGAGTCATCATGCGTCGTGTCGTCGTAACGGGAATGGGAGCGGTCAGCCCGCTCGGTGCCAACGTTCAGAGCTCTTGGACCCGCCTGTTGGCGGGCAGGTCCGGGATCCGTCGTCTTCCTGACGAGATCGTCGGCGATTTGCCCGCCAAGGTCGGAGGTGTTGTCCCCTCTGTGGCAGAGGATGCCGACGCTGGTTTCGATCCTGACAGCGTCTTGCCACCAAAGGATCAGCGCAAGGTGGACCGCTTCATTCTCTTCGCACTGGCAGCGGCAGACGAGGCCCTTGCACAGGCCCGGTGGAAACCTGTCTCGGAAGAGGATCGCCTCAGAACGGCAACGATCATCGCTTCCGGGATCGGCGGCTTTCCAGCGATCACAGACGCGGTACGAATCGTCGACCAGAAGGGGCCGCGACGCCTTTCGCCCTTCACCATTCCATCGTTTCTGGTCAACCTAGCGGCAGGTCAGGTTTCCATCCGGCATGGTCTAAAGGGGCCGCTCGGCGCTCCGGTGACAGCATGTGCGGCCGGCGTCCAGGCAATCGGCGACGCGGCCCGGATGATCCGGGCGAACGAGGCGGACATTGCCGTCTGCGGTGGGACGGAAGCGTGCATGAACACTGTAAGCCTCGGAGGCTTCGCAGCCGCTCGGGCCCTGTCAACCGGGTTCAACGACACTCCTGCCCTCGCCTCCAGGCCGTTCGACATGATGCGCGACGGCTTCGTGATGGGTGAAGGTGCGGGCGTCCTTGTGATCGAATCCCTGAGCCACGCTCTGGCTCGTGGGGCGAAGCCGTTGGCCGAACTGGTGGGCTACGGAACAACGGCCGATGCCTATCATGTGACGTCCGGTCCTGAAGACGGATCAGGCGCCGCGAGAGCCATGCAAATCGCGATCAGGCAGGCGGGGATTGCCGCACATGAGATCCAGCATCTCAATGCGCACGCCACGTCGACCCCGCTTGGCGATCGAGGGGAAATCGAGGCGATTAAGACGGTGTTCGGTTCGATTGCAGGGATCGCGGTCAGCGGCACGAAATCCGCGACCGGGCACCTTCTTGGCGCCGCAGGTGGACTGGAAGCTATCTTCACGATCCTGGCTCTCAGAGACCAGGTCGCACCGCCAACGTTGAACCTGAACGCGCCCGATCCTGCAGGCGACGGAATCGACTTTGTCGCGAACAAGTCCCGGCCGGTTCAGATGGACTATGCAATTACCAACGGATTTGGGTTCGGGGGTGTGAACGCGAGCGCTCTTTTCCGGCGCTGGAGCGAATGACCTGCCTGAACAACACAGGTCCAGAAGATGAAGCTGCGGCAGAGCTCCTAAGCAGAAGCTTGATATTCTGAGCATTCAGCAGCTGATGCCGTTTCGAGTGCCAAGATTGAAACCGAATGGGATGGTAGTGATGCCTTCGCTTGAGATGACCGGCTGGAAGCCCAAGATTGCAGTAATCGGCGTTGGTGGAGGCGGTGGCAACGCCGTCAACAGCATGATCGCACGAAACCTGTCCGGTGTGGAGTTCATTGCGGCGAACACCGATGCACAAGCGCTTGCGATGTCTAAAGCCCACCACATTGTCCAGCTTGGCGTGACAGCCACCGAGGGGCTGGGTGCAGGCTCGCTGCCGGAACTCGGCCGGGCCGCGGCCGAGGAATCGATCGATCAAATCATGACGCATCTGAGCGATACTCATATGTGCTTCCTGACCGCCGGAATGGGAGGTGGTACAGGAACCGGTGCGGCACCGTTGATTGCGCATACAGCGCGCAGGGCCGGCATTCTCACTGTCGCGGTCGTCACGGAGCCGTTCAGCTTCGAGGGAACGCACCGGGCTCGCCAGGCCAGACAAGGAATCGAACAACTGGTCCATGCGGCGGATACCGTTATTGTCGTTCCGAACCAGAGCCTGTTCCGGCTTTCGGGTCCCCACACGACGCTCGAAGAGGCCTTCGCGATGGCCGACTCGATTCTTTATTCGGGGGTCATGTCGATCGTGGAACTGATCACGAAGGAAGGCCTGATCAATCTCGATTTTGCCGATGTCCGGTCCGTGATGCAGGAGATGGGACCAGCCGTCATGGCCACAGGCGAGGCCTCAGGGCCAGGTCGCGCGGCCGACGCGGCGAAGGCGGCTGTAGAAAACCCTCTGTTTGGGGAGGCGACCCTGAAAGGCGCGAAAGGCATTCTGGTGTCGATCGCGGCCGGCCGAGAACTGACCTTGTTCGAAGTCGATGAGGCAGCGAGTTGCATTCGTGATCAGGTCGACGCGGATGCCGAGATCACCCTGGGCGCCACATTCGATGAATCCCTCGGCGAAAAGCTGAAGGTTTCGATCATAGCGGCCGGCCTCAGGCGGTCGGCGGATGTGGTTGTCTTGGCGGAACGCGTACAGAAACACATCCCTGTCCACGCTCTCAGATGACGCGGCGCCGAAAAGTCGCACGGCCAAGTCCGCGAGCATCAATAAGGTCAATGGCAAGCTATGCTGAAACGCTTCTTTGAAAAATGGAGAGAATTGGAGGAGGCCCTTGACGGAATCGATGATCTTCAGGGTCAAGCCTTTTTGAACCTTGAACGACGTGTTGCTCGACTCGAGAAAGAGCTGGCGTCATTGCGCGCGATACCGCCGCTTGAAAACTGAGGTGCCGCATTCCCAAAGCTCGACTGCATTCAAGGCATTGTACAGCTATGCTGCGAGCGGTTGCGAGTTGGCGTGCACCGTCAGCCGTTAATGAGAGTCTTTTCGCGCGTCGATCCACTTTGTCTGCGTGAGTTGGATGCTCTTCAACGCTTGATCGATACGCCTCGACAATTGGCGATTCAGCCGTTGCACGATGAAGCAAAGGTCTCCCTCGATGTCGTATTCAGCATCAATAAATTTCCGATCCGGCGTCGCGCGGCGAACTTCATGGGAGTGGCTCGATCATATATATTTAGATGTTAGGTGAAATCTAAATATTGACTTAGATTTCCTTTCCCTTCTAAATGGGTGCGAACGAACTTGCAGGGAATGCCATGGGCCGAGTCACAAGCAATGCGCCAACCAGTGATCGTAGAAGCCTTCTCGCCGGCCCCATCATCCCGGCAATTATGCGTCTCTCGATACCGACGGTGCTCGTGCTCGTGGTGCAAACATCCGTTGGTGCAGCGGAGACCTATTTCGTCAGCTTTTTGGGTACCGATGCTGTCGCTGGCGTAACCCTGGTGTTCCCTGTGCTGATGCTCATGCAGATGATGTCGAACGGTGGAATTGGAGGCGGAACTGCCGCAGCCGTCGCTCGAGCGATAGGCGCCGGCCGGCGGGACGACGCCGATGCACTGGTGTGGCATTCGGTCGTGATTGCATGGGTGTTTGGGATCTTGTTCACGACGCTGGCATTCTCGCTCGGATCAGTGCTCTATCGGTCGATGGGGGGCGAGGGCGACGCATTAAACGCTGCGTTGACTTACTCGGCGGTCGTATTTTCAGGCGCAGTTCCGATCTGGGTCACGGCACTGCTGTCATCCGCGCTGCGCGGTGCAGGCAACCCGAAGGTCCCGGCGATTGTCATCATTTCTGGAACGTTTATTCTTCTTCCTCTTTCTCCAGCGCTCATTTTCGGTTGGGGGCCATTTCCAAACATGGGGGTGGCCGGCGGCGGCGTTGCAGTGGTCGTGTATTATCTCATTGCGGCATTGGCTCTGGTCTCGTACTTGCGATCCGGCCGTAGCACCCTGAGATTAAGGATCGTGCGCCTGGAGCGGCGCCTGTTCAGTGAGATCCTGGGCGTGGGCCTTCTATCTGCGATCGGAACCATCCAGGTCAATCTCTCCGTCGTTTTCGTCACGGCAGCCGTCGGCCATTTCGGGATCGACGCCTTGGCAGGCTACGGCATCGCCTCGCGGCTGGACTACCTCCAGATACCGGTCATTTTCGGCGTCGGGACCGCTATCGTTACCATGGTGGGGCTCAATATCGGAGCGGGTCAGGTGGAACGCGCCCGCAGGGTCGCATGGCTTGGCGCTGCTTTGGCTTTCGGGTTCTCAGCCGTTGTAGGAATCGTGGCGACCGCTTGGCCATGGGTGTGGATGCGGCTGTTCACTGGCTCGTTCGAGGTCGTGGCTCAGGGCAGTCTCTATCTGACGACGGTCGCACCCTTCTATCCGGTTGTCGCCTTTGGGTTAGCACTCTACTTCGCCAGTCAAGGCGCAAAGCGAGTGCTGCTTCCCGTTCTCGCAGGGACTATGCGTATGGTCATTGCCGCGTTCATAGGATGGGCCACGGTCGAATGGATGGGTGCTGACCTTCCAACGTTGTACGCTATCGTGGCGCTATCGGCCATCATCTATGGAATCCTGTCGACCATAGCTGTGTATTGGCCGAAATGGGAGAAAGTCGAGCTACAGGGGGGCCGCGATCGAGAATTCCGATACGCGACGGATGGGACATCCAAAAATACGTCTCGCATAGCCGGCTAGCCTGGATGATGGATTTGAATAGCTTCCGCCATTGGTCTGAATTTAAATGGCGGGATAATATAGATGTTGAAGCAACGAGTTTCGCTTCATCCAGCCGTCTTCGTTTTCGTACTTTTGAATTCAAACCATTCGCATCAGGCTGTATGTCTTTGACCTTCGGAGCATTCACATGAACAATAGCGCAGATGTCACGCCACCATGCGCTGGTGCGAATGCCCAGAGCATGTTTGACACACTGGCCGAAGTTGCTCGGCTCGAAGCCACACCCGTCAATACGCTCACAGGCTTTAGCTGGACTGCTGATGGTTGGTCTAATGGAACGATGACATCTGCCAGGTTCGAATGTAATGGAGAGCTGAAATGTCGGCCGACATCGGATGCTCCGGCATGGCTTGCGGTGTATGTGCCCCGTCACGGCATCTGCGGAATAGGGCGACGTGATATCCAGGCGATAGCGTCGCCTGGCCAGATACTCGTTGGACACAATCATGAGGTGGACCACTTCCTTGTCGGTGGCGCCTTTCACAGATCAGAGAAGTTTTTTCTGGACTGGAGCGTGATTTCCAAGGCGTTCGTCGATTTTTTCGATGCTCCCTTGACCGGATCTCTGGATCTGGCACCCGTGGTCGACGACTTGAGCCACACGGGTCCGCTGTTCAAGAATTTAACTGAGACGTTGATCTGTGGCATGCGTGAAGACGGGGGCTTGCGACAGTCTCCGTTGGCAATGGCTAGCCTCACCGAAGCGTTCGCTCATTTGCTGGTTGGCTCGGTGCGCCATCGCTATCCTGGACGTTTTGACCAGCAAAGGATCACGCCAGCGCCGTGGCATGTTCGACGCGCTATAGATTTCATGCAGGAAAATATCAGTACCCCGATCACAATTTCGACGGTCGCACAATCGATCAATGTATCCGTTCGTGCCCTAGAAAATGGATTTCGAAATTTCAAAGGTGAGACACCGGCAAACTACTTAAGAATGCTGCGAGTGCAGGCTGTCAGACAAGACCTTCTGGACGCTTCTAACCGCCAATCCGTCAAGACCATCTGTCTCAAGTGGGGTTTCTTCCACCCAGGCCGCTTTTCCGCATTCTACAAGTCCGTTTACGGGGAAACCCCGCGGCAAACGAAGATGCGGCAGACTCGTTAGTCGCCTTTCTCAAGGGAGAAGCCGCGGACGACTGGCGTCCGCGATTGGTTCAGCTGTGCTTCGAAACCACCGCCCCAGCGAACTGATGTTGCGGAAAAGCAATCCGCTCCTAGCCCCGCGCCGAAAGCGCGGCGATTGCACAATAACACTTTCTTGTGGAGGCAATCGTTGGTGAGCTGTCTGGGGTTAAGTGCCAGAGATCCGCACCCGTGCAAGTTCCGTGAATGACCGCAAGTTTAGCGAAGACCTCCTGAATTTGGTCCCGGGCGCTCTCCATAGCCTCCGTTTTCAGTCTTATCTCGACCTCGATCGATTTGAACGATCCCCGGGTTTGCTGACAGGGAAGATGATAAGATTGCTCATCAAAAATCCTCCCAGTGCTGCGCGGCTGAGACCGCCGAACCCCTAGCACCGCCGAACGCTGATGAAATCTTCCGGATCATGGCGACGGGAGCGGAAGGTCGCGGCTCGGATCCAGGCCCTGCCAGATGGATCGACGCAGCATCTGCACCATCGAAACGAAACTTTCCAAGCTGGGCCGATAGCGCCGCCGCTTCGGAAGCCAGCTTCTGTCCTGCCGCAGAAGTTTCCTCGACCATTGCAGCGTTCTGCTGAGTGAACTGATCCATCGCATTGACGGCGTTGTTGATCTCCTTAAGGGCGGTTGACTGCTCCCTTGCGGACTCGACGATAGCGTCAACGTGTTGATTGATCTCCTGCACTTCCAAAACGATTTCCGAGAGAGCGTTGCCTGTCTCGTCGACAAGCGCCACGCCGGAGCGGACCTGCTCGGCGGATGTGTGGATCAGCTGCTTGATCTCCTTGGCCGCAGTCGCTGAGCGCTGCGCCAGTTCTCGGACCTCTTGGGCGACAACGGCAAACCCTTTACCAGCCTCGCCCGCACGTGCTGCTTCAACACCGGCATTGAGTGCCAGGAGATTGGTCTGAAATGCAATTTCGTCGATGACGCTGATAATGTTGTTGATTTCGCTGGACGAGCTTTCGATCTGCCCCATGGCGAGGACCGCACGCTTGACCACGTCGCCGGACCGCTCGGCATTCTCCCGCGTCTTGGCGACAACGGTACGAGCTTCTTCCGCACGCGCAGTCGAGCCGTTGACCGTCGCCGTGATCTGATCGAGTGCGGCTGCGGTTTCTTCGAGCGATGCCGCCTGTTGCTCGGTGCGGCGAGCCAGATCGTTTGTTGCTGTGCTAATTTCAGCAGCGCCAGCGTCGATCGAGAACGCATTGCCGCCGACGGCCTTCAGGGTCGATTGCAGTTTGTCGGCGGAATTGTTGAAGTTCACACGCAGCCTGTCCAAGGCAGGGCCGAATGCTCGAGTAAGGCGGAAAGC
This sequence comes from Rhizobium esperanzae, assembly GCF_014197615.1. GTDB lineage: Bacteria > Pseudomonadota > Alphaproteobacteria > Rhizobiales > Rhizobiaceae > Rhizobium > Rhizobium esperanzae_A. The sequence continues at coordinate 98,607 of NZ_JACIFY010000007.1, read as the reverse complement.
GAGATTGCCGTCGGCCATGGCCTCCAGCGCCTGAGCGAGTTGTGCGACCGCATCATTGGTTTCTGCCGCCACCGCCTCGCGGTCCCTGGCAGTACTCTCGAGTTGTTCGCGCTCTGCCGCCGCACGGTTGGCATCACTTTCAGCCCGGCGTGCCGCCTGCTCGTTGATTGTGTCGCGGACAGCGCCGATTGCGCGTGCAAGATCACCGATTTCGTCGCCGCGAGTGTCGAGGCTAGTATCAGCTTCGTTACCTTCCCCACTTGCCATACGGTGGAGTGCCGACCGCAGCTTGGCGATGGGCTTCGTAATTGAACGGCCCGTCAAGAGGGCTGAGGCGATCGCCAAAAGAATGGCGCCCGCGAGTGAGCCGAATGCCAATGTCTGGAAACCACTGGCGGATTGACGAACTTCTGCACCAAGCTTCTGGTTCAGAGCCTCCTGATAGTCGATGAATTTGTTGATTGCGCCTAGCCAAGCTACGAACAAAGGCCGCGCCTGTTCAAGCAGAATGGTCTTTGCCTGCGCTTTATCGCCCTTCTTCTGCAGATCGATGATTTGTGCAACCAGCGGATTGGCCTTCGCCTGAATGTCGGCGATTTCAGCAAGTATGGTCGTTTCCTCGACCGAGGCGCCGGCGGAAGAGGCTATCATGTCCGCCATCTTTTTCTCGTTAACAGCGTAGGTTTCCGCCAATTTCGCAATCAGATCGACGGCGGCCTGCAGTTCCGTAGGTGTTTCGACCAGCGTGACATCCCGGATAGCAATGGCCCGATCGTGAACGCTGCCGCGATAGTTAATGGCGAAGCGCTGTTTGACACTGTTGACGTCGTTGATCTGGCCCAGACCTTCATTAATCGCGTTGACCTGGCTTGCCGAGTATTGCGTTAGCGCCAGCATCAAGAGCAGAAGAAAACCAAAACCTATCCCCAGGCGGGTTCCGATTCCGAAGGATCCAAAATTTCGTTTCATGTAGGAGTTCCTGAAGAGAGGTGAGCGGCTTGATGATCCGCTGATTGGCACAACGCTGCCCCGAGAACTCGCCGAGTAGAGTTAACAAGGTCTTGCATTTAACCGGACACAATTCCTTTGCTCCGCAAAACGGACACTCTGGTGAAAAGCGGATATCTATGCCGACGGCTGATAAAGTCTGGACGGTCGAATTTGACCTTGGTCAAGACAGGATTTCCGAAACCAGCAAGTCGGCTCCTGTCGTCCAAGTGTTGCGGCAGTCGCGTTGCAAAGTCGCTTCTCTCGTGTCCTCGACGGCACGGGCAACTGATCAGGAACGGCTCTGACCTTGCCTACAGGCATTTGGGCTCATCTAGGGATGCTCAACTCCTTTGTTGATCCTTTCCGGTAGTCCAGCCCAATTTCAGCAGATTCCGAAGCGCGCTCCGCGTGCTGCCGTCCGCGGTGGACGCGCCGCTCGCCCAAGCGATTGCCAGTGCTGCAAGAAAGATCTCATGGCCCGTCAAATCCTGACGAGCTCTCCCCTCGCGTTTCGCTTTGTTCAAAAATTGATCGGTGGTTTCGATTACTTGCCGACAAGTTGGCGACAGTGGTGACCGCACCTCGGACCATGCCGCGCGGAGTGGTTCCGGCAAACCGTCGTACACCAGCATCCAGTCACCGAGCGCATCTATCCACCGGTCGAGCATTTGGTCAGCTTCGATGTCTTCGCTGGCAATAAGTTGGCGCTTTGTCTCCAAAGTTTGGTAGTGTGCATCAAGCAACGCGGCCAGCAGAGCATCCTTGTTCGGGAAATGCCGATACAACGTACCTGCCCCGACACCCGCGTCCTTGGCAATGGCGTCCATGGAAGCGTCGACCCCCTGGCTTGCGAATGCGCGGCTCGCCGCATCCAATATCTGCGCTCTGTTATATTGCGCATCCTTGCGGGCGCTGCGTGAGGATGAAGTTGGAGACATAAAATCACTGCCCTCTTGCAAAGTGGAGACACTCTCCATATTTGTTGCGAAACGGAGATGCTCTCCATATAGCTAGTAGCCGGCTCGTCAAACAGCAAATGCGGTCCCCGGCCAAACGCACTTTTTGCGGCAGGAGGATCCATTGTGGCCCGGCAGATGATCATAAGCATGCAGTTTGGCAACGGCTACGGTTCGCAGCCCGGTGCTTGGCGTATGCCGGGTGTTGATCCCATGGGCTATACCAACTTCGACAATCAGGTGCGCTACGCTCAGGCGGCGGAGCGCGGCAAATTTCAGTTCCTCTTCGTCCCCGACTTCCCGGCAATGAAGGGCGATATCGAAAACGAAGCCCCACAGATCACTATCGATCCGATGATGACGCTCGCTGCGGTCGCGCGCGGGACCAGCCGGATCGGACTGGTGGCTACAGGCTCGGCTACATTCAATGAACCCTATAATCTCGCGCGTCAGTTCAAGGCCATGACTACGAAGGCTCCACCCTGCGCGCCCATCTCGGCGTACCCCCTCAATGTGGGCTCGATCCGCGGCTTCACATCCAAATGCTGAAAGGAAGGCAAATGAATATTGGAATTATCGGTGCAGGCAATATCGGCGGGACGATCGCGAAGAAGCTCGTCGCGGCTGGACATTCTGTGAAGCTGGCGGGTTCCAAAGGGCCTGACGCCGTCCGGGACCAGGCAGAAAAGATTGGTGCAGTGCCGGCCACCGCACGGGACGCAGTAAAAGGCGTCGAAGTGATCGTTCTGTCCATTCCGTTTGCGAAAATCCCTGATGTCGCAGAGCTGTTCGCCGATGTTCCGGCCGACGTGACAATCATCGACACTTCCAACTATTACCCGCAGCGTGACGGGCAGATCGCCGAGGTCAACGAAGGCAAACCAGAGAGCATCTGGGTCAGCGAGCAACTTGGCCGGCCAGTTATCAAAGCGTTCAATGCTGTTCTGGCCTATACGCTGGGACAAAGTGGAGCAACTAAGGGGACTGCGGGTCGGATTGCAATCCCTGTTGCTGGAGACGATCAACGCGGAAAGAGCGTAGCGCAGGGGATCGTTGAAACCGCCGGCTTTGATGCACTTGATGCAGGAGATCTGGCTGATTCATGGCGGCAGCAGCCAGGTTCACCCGCCTATTGTACCGAACTGTCGGCTCCAGATCTTCGTCATGCTCTGGCTTCTGCCGATCAGAACCGCTCGGCCCGTGATCGCGACAGGGTAATGAATGGATTTATGAGGAGTGTCGAGCCGATCAGCCACGAGGCGATTGTTGCTCGCAACCGGGAGGTCACCGCTCCGCGCTGAGGCAGTGGGCGCGAGATCAGCAGCCGCTCGCCAGTCTGCAGGGGATTGCCAGCGAGTGCAAACGCTTGAGTAGTTGGCCTCGTAAACATGTGCGTCGTGATCGGCGGTTAGGTGGTCAGCCGCTCCAGTGCAATGGCGATGCCCTGTCCGCCACCGATGCAGAGCGTAACGATTCCGCGCCTCAGGTCCTCACGCTCCAGAGCGTAGAGGAGGCGCGTGATCAGCACGGCCCCGGTTGCTCCAATCGGATGTCCGTGCGCAATAGCTCCGCCATCCACATTGACAATGTCCAAGGGAAGACCGAGCTCTTTCTGAACGGCCAATGGCACGGCAGCGAAGGCTTCGTTGATCTCGATGCGCTCGATGTCTGCCAGCGACCAACCGGAGCGCTCCAGGGCGATCCTAACAGCCGGCACGGGTCCGAGGCCGAATAGGCCGGGCTCGACCCCGGCGATGCCGTACGCTGCAACGCTGCGCAAAATCGGCACTTGTCACGATCATCGCCGCAGCACCGCTGTTGAGACCGGGCGCGTTGCCAGCGGTGATGGTTCCATCCTTGCGGAAGGCGGGCCGCAAATTTGAAAGTGACTCCATGGTGGTGTCCGGCCGCGGGGCTTCATCGACGGCGAAGACCGCCGTACCCTTTTTTGTCGTTAGCGCAATCGGTACGATTTCCCGCACAAACTTGCCACTATCCTGGGAGGCAACGAAGCGCTGCTGCGAGCGCAGAGCAAAGTCATCTTGCTCTGTGCGAGTGAGTTGCGACGTCGCAACGAGGTCCTCCGTGTGCCAGCCGGAATGCGCCCCGGAAAAGGCGTCGACGAGACCGTCCGTGAGCATGCTGTCGAGTATCTCTGCAGCACCCATCCGGTAGCCCCAGCGTCCGCCAGTCATCAAGTATGGAGCGCGGTCCATGTTTTCCATTCCTCCAGCGACCACCGCTTCGCACTCTCCGGCGACGATCTGCTGGATGGCACTCACGACCGCCTGAGCGCCGGAACCACAGACCCTGTTCACCGTCATGGCTGGCACGCTTACAGGAAGGCCGCCTCTGATTGCAGCTTGGCGTGCCGGGTTCATTTTGTTCCCAGCCTGAATGACATTTCCCATCACCACTGAACCGATCTCTGACGGAGCCAGCGTCGATCGTCTCAAAGTTTCGGCAATCACGAGCGCACCAAGTTCCGTCGCCGGCAGTTCTTTGAGAGAGCCGTTGAAGGTGCCGATCGCGGTTCGAACGGGATTGCAGATGACGATGTCGGGTGCAGAGTGGTTAACCATCGGATTCTCCTCACAGGTTTTGGAACAGCATGCCGGGCGCTCAAAGTCCCCCGAGATTGCCCTTCTGCCGATCCTCACTACTCTTCAAAATCGAAAAGCTGTTTCGCAACGCGTCGGGCTGGATCTTGTCCCAAAGCGAAGGGAGCCCGCTTTTGCGCGCCAACTCCTCATGCCGCTCGAGCCACTGATCGATGGACTTCAATCTGTTGGGATGAATCTCATCAAGAAGCCGGTAGTCGCGTTTGATGACGTCATGTTTCCACATGTTCCAGAAGCCTGTGAAATTGTCCCTGAAACTCATGGTGCTTTTGTCTGCGGGGTCCGCATTGTAGCCAGCCGGACGATCGGCTGCGTTTTTAAGCGGCCCGCCGAAATAATCGTCGATGTCGGTGTCGATGTAGCGTGCTGGATGTCCCGTCACACGTTCGAAGGCGGCGGCCAGCTCGTCGTAGCGGACATGTTCGATGGCAACCTCAAGATTCATCCCCGTGGACCGCTCAGGGTTGTCGAAAAGCCAGCGTACGTAAAATGCGCAGTCTTCCAGTGAGACATGGACCACGGCGCCTTGGCCAAGCGGCACCCTCCATGTGACAACGCCGTCCTCGACTCTTGGCGTCATAGGAGTGAAGGGCGAAAATGCCATTTCAATGTATGGGCCCGTGGTAAATATCGCGGCACCCATCCTCGCAGTATTGTCTTGGTTTTGCGACAAAATCCACTCGGCCACGCGGCCTTTACCGTCATAATGGCCCGTTCGAAAACGCGAGTCATATCCAGATTTTTTCAGGACATAATCGAGATTGCCGAAAACGAAGAACTTGATCCCCTCCTCCAAGGCGATCTCATAAATTCTCATTGCGAGATAAGTCTCTGTCTTTTCCCCCGTGTTGAACCCGTCAATATTGACAAAGGCCCCGTCGCACTCTCGAAGACCTCGACGAACAATATCCTCATCCGCAAAGGAGCCTTGCAAGACAGAGACATTGCCTAAATCCAGAAGTTCTTTCGCGCGATCTGACGTACGGTCACGGGTCAAAGCGAGAACATTATACTGGCCGTCGCTGACCAAGCCCTTCACGACAGACATTCCTTGGGCTCCGGTGGCCCCGATCACAAAAATCCGCTTGGTGTTGAATGACATACGAGCTTTTTCCGTTGTTTGGTTACAGGTTGCGGCTATGCCGTTCGGATCAAGTCGGAGGACATCGTTAGGGCGCGCTGGAATGCTGGCCGCGCTTCAGCGCGTGCGATATAGGCACCAAGATTTGGAGTGTCCTGCAGGACGTCACTTCCACGCAGCGGACGCAGCACCGACACCATCAACAGATCTCCCCCACTGAACTCTCCATCGAGCCAGTCGTGCGCATCAAGCACAGCGGACAGTTCGTGAAGCCGTTGAACCAGATAGCCCACGCTTCCGGAGTCTACGCACGGCTCAACCGTATTCAATGCCGCGAACATCCACATGACGGCGCGAGACCTGGCATTTTGATCCGGCGGTAGCAGGCCGGAATAGGATTGGGCGATATGATGGACAATCGCCCCGGACTCGAAAAGTACCAGATCCCCCTCCTCATATGTCGGCATCTGACCAAAGGGATGAAGCTTGCGGTATTCGGGACGGCGCATTTCAGAGAACGCAAGCAGTCGCAGTTGGTAAGCCTGGCCAACCTCCTCAAGTGCCCAACGCACACGCATATCCCTGTGATAGCCCCGGCCACCGTCGGGAGGGTTCTTAAAGATTGATACAATTGGATGCATGTCGATCATTCTTTGGATTGGGGTATTTAACAAACTAGCCCGAGCTTCGAGCGAAGCGGGCAAACTGTTGGCTGACAGCAGGATGCCTGCTCAAAAACCGCCTTAACATACCTACTTCTTAGATTTCGATCGAAATCTATATATAGGTTTTTGTTTTCGAGTCAAATGAAACTGTGTTGCTTTGCAGCGCCAGGCGTAACCGGTTGAATACCCTGATGTCGGTGCCGACATCCGCTTGCGTGCTGTTGGCATATGCATGACATAAAAAGACTAGCCGCACTGGTTTAGCGCCGATTGCCAAGGTGCTGGTCAGCAATAGGTGGTTAGCCTCCGCGAGCCGCGGTTACGTCAGCAAACGGCACAGCCAAGGACTAGGAAAGTTTCATCGGATGGAGCCGGGGGCGACTTCACGCCGCTCCCGGCACGGCTATTTGGAATTCGATCTCGCCACATTGGGCCCGACAAGCAGGCTTACTTCGGTCCGTCAAGAAACATATCGACTTGTGAGACGAAGAGAGTCTCGTGCTGAAACAGCGACCCGTGCCCGGAGTCCGGGTAGAGGCTAAGTTGGGCGTTCGGAATGCGCTGAAACAGCGTAACGGATTCGAGCGTCGGTGCGATGCTGTCATCGCTTCCGTTAACGATCAGAACAGGTTGCTTAATCTGGGAAAGCTGCTCGGTATTCTCCGGCATGCTGCCCCAGGTAACGAGAGCCTTCGCCTGCGCGCCCATGGTCTGCTCAGACACTGGAGCTTCGGGATCAACTGAGTGATTGTTGATGTTCTTCAGATATTCGTCGGCTTCTGCCTTTCCCGCTTCGGTATCAGTGAAGAACAGCAGGGCACGGAGCGGACGTCCGGTCTCGCCGCTGGTTTTGATGGCGGTCGAAATCACATCGGGCAGCCGTCTGAATCCTGCCGATCCTTGCGGCGCCGCACCTACCAAGATGGCCTTCCTGATCAAGGACGGTTTTTCTATCAGAAGCTGTTGAACTATGGAGCCTCCGAGAGAGAACCCCAGTGCGTCGACCTGCTGCAGCTTTAGAGCCTCGATAAGTCGCGCGGCGGTGTCAGCCATACCTGCAACATTATCTGGAGATTGGCCTCCAGATGCTCCGACGCCGGCATTGTCAAATACCACGAGCTCTCGTCCCTTCGCTAGGCCTTCGATAGTTCGTTGGTCCCAATCATCCATGGTGCCGGTAAAATGCTGGAAGAGAACAAGCGGTGGCTTGGAGCCTCGGTCGCCGATCGTTCGATAGGCGTAACGCGTGCCGCCGATCTCGACATATTTGTTTTCCGTCGTTGTGTAGTCAGAGGCTGCAACTGGCTGGGCCGATGCGACGTTGCCGATAACGGCCGCCGAAAGAAGCATCGTGGACAGTACTAAGCGCTTGATCATTTCACACCTGAATTTGTTGTGCTGTTTGCGGACTGTTAGCGAAGGAACTCAACAACCTGCTGTGCGAACAGCTTGTGGTGCTGGAAGATCGCGCCATGGCCCGTTGCCGGGAAAATGCTCACCTGCGCATTGGGCAGGCGCTTTGCGAGCTCGAACGAGTTCACCGTGGGCACCATGATGTCTGCGTCTCCGTTCACGACCAGAACCGGATGTTCGACGGTGCTCAGGTCGATTGCGTCGCTCGTGCCCCAATTATCGATGGCGGCGATCTGCGCGCCGATAGTCTCATCCCGCGCGGCTGCATCGCGGTGTTCCGCGCGCTCTTCCAGGCGTGCCAGGAATGCGTCGCCAGCAGCCTGCCCGTCGGCCGTCTCGGTGAAAAACAGGAAGTGCTTCGGGTGCTTTCCCGTCTCTCCAGCCTTCTGAAAGGCATTTTGGATCAGGCCGCCGACACCCGATATGCCCTCCCCTCCTGCTGGGCCGGTTCCAGCAAGAATGATCTTACGAACGAGCCCAGGTTCGCGCTGGACGAAGGCTTGAGCAACGAACCCTCCGAGCGAAAATCCAAAGAGGTCGATCTTCTCCAGCCCCAAGGCTTTGACAAAGGCAACGGCATCCGCAGCCATTTCCTCTACGGTCGTGGGGGCAATGCCATCCGCGCCCGGGTGATTTCGTCGAGTGCCCCGAACGGCTCGTCCAGCAGAAGGAGTTGCGGCCTGGTAATCAGCGCACGGGCGATCGAGACACGCATCTTCATGCCACCCGAGAGTTCGCGCGGGTAACATAGCCCTGCTGGATCGCGGTCTTGTCGGAGACGAAGACCGCCGAACTGTAAGTGTAGGGGCGCAACTGGTCGTCGGTAAAGCCAAAGCGGTATTTGAGGAACTGCCAGAATTCGCCGCGGGCAAAGTCGGCGACCATCACCGGACGACCTTTGACGTCCTCCAGTTTGGTCACCCCCTGCCCTGCATGAGCGACGAGGGTCTGAGGATCCTTCTGGAAGAAGGCCGCAACCGTGACGCCGGGTATACCCTGCTTGACCATATTGAGCGTGGTGAAGCTCGAGCCCATGCCGAGATCCTGCTCGCCGCCCGCCACTAGCATGGCAGTATTGATGCCCGGTCCACCGGCCATCAGATCCACGTCGAGCCCCGCCTTCTCGTAAAGCCCCGTGGCTTTGGCCTGGAAGAAGCCGCAATGCTCCGCCTCGGGCAGCCAGCCAAGACCGAAACGGATCCTGTCGAGTGCGGCGGCAGGGCCTGAGGCGCCGAGAAGAAGCGTTGCGGCCATCATTGCAAGCCCGCCGACGCGGGTGGTCTTGGTTGACATTGTTGTTCCCCATTGTTGGTATTGTCCGACCAAACTATGTCAACTGATGTCCTGACAACAGCGTCATTTTTGCGTATATCTGTCCCGATTTATGCATCATAATACGACGCGAACGAAAGACAAAGTCCATGAACCAAAAGACCCTGCGGTTTCTCGAACAGGTCTCCCGTTTCGGATCGATGCGGAAGGCCGCCGAAAACCTCAATATTTCCTCGTCCGCGCTCAACCGGCAGATCTTGGCTCTGGAAGAAGAAGTCGGGATGCCCCTGTTCGAGCGGCTTCCTCGCAAGCTCCGGCTGACAGCGGCTGGCGAAGTGTTGGTCGCGCACGCCCAGGCCGTGGAACGCGACTATCGTTCGACGATGGGGCGCATCGCGGCGCTGAAGGGAATGGAAAGAGGCACGATCCGGCTCTCGACCATGGGAGGATTGATCTACGGCCCGCTCCTGACGCTCGCCTGCGAATTCATCCGCCAACACAGCCGCATGCTGGTGCGCGTCGAGATCCAGCCGTCGCCCGAGTTGATCGCTGCACGCGTCATGTCGGGAGAAAGTGATATTGGGCTGGGTTACAATATACTGCCGAACCCTGGCCTTCGTATTCTGCAGACCATCGACGTGGAGATCGGTGCAGTCGTTGCGCCGGACCATCCCCTCACACGGAAGCCGGCTCTTCGCCTATCGGACTGCATTCAGTATCCGATCGTGACTGGGACCGACACGATGGCGATCCGCAGCGTCATGGATCATGCCTTCGCCTCTGCCGAACTGCCCTTGCAGCCGACAGTGGAAACCGATTCGATCGAAGTTATCAAACAGTTCGCGACGAGCGGCAGCGCCATCACTTTCCTCAACCCCTTCGACATCAGTGCGGAGACGGAACGCGGAGCGTTGATATGGCTGCCACTCGTAGAGCGTTATTTCCCCATCCCATCCCTCCGCCTGGTCGTCCGGTCGAAAGGTGTACTGGAGACTGCTGCGGCAAGGCTCACTGAAAATATCAAGTCGCAGATGAGCGCATACAGCGGATGAATAGGCAGCGCTCAATGCTCGCCTTGATGGATAACGAACCGCCTATACCAACTTCGTTGACCCAAAAGAATTTTGGCATCGTCCTGTCTTAGCGTCGCTGATCCTAGCCGCCTTGCAACCCTTTAAACGGGAGACATTTTCACGTCCTGCACGGTCGATCACGCCCGCGTGCATTGGCGGCCAGGACTTCCTTGACCATGATGTCCTTGTCGACGTCGCGGGATAGAACCGTGAGATCGGCTTCCTCATAGATCGGATAACGCGCGTTCATCAGGTTCTCGAGGGTCTATTTCGGATCCTCGGTCTGAGCAACGGGCGCCGTTGATCATGTTCTTTGACGTGGTCCCCACAGCAGGTCGAGATCGGCCTTCAGCCAGACGGAAAGACTACCGCGCTTGACGTGCTGGCGCGTGCTCTCGTTGATGAAGGCGCCGCCCCCGGTCGAGACGACACGGGGCCATTATTGAGGACACGCTTTTCCAGCGCCCGGAACTCCAGTTCACCAGAGGCGACAAAGAGGTCGGGGATCGTCATGCGCGAAACACGCTCGATCTCGACATCGGTATCGACGAAGGAAATGCCGAACTGCTGTGCGAGGAACCGGCCAATCGAGGACTTCCCTACCCATTGATCCGACCAGGACAAGATTGCGCTGACCCAGCGCAGCTCGCGCCCGGTCCTTAAGACTTTCGGGAAGGCCCAAGACTTGTTCACTTATCGGCCATTTACTATGTCTTTAAAAGTACGATCAAATGACCTCTCTAGGCCGGCGAGTCGCATATGTTCCGCTAGCCTTGCCGGAAACTGCGTAGTCGACCGGTCACTCATGCTCATAGTCGGAAGAAGCGGCAGTATAGACAGTGAGACGGATAACGTAGCTCGGCACATTTGCGGAGAAGGGTTTGCGGCATTGCAATAATTGATAGCGCACTGCAATATCACTCTCACAAGTCTATGCAGTTGGGGCGTCGTGCGATGAGGATTTGCATCTATAAGTCGGAAAGAGCACCTGAGCTTACCCTCTTGCTGCGAGAAGACTTGCCTCTGCCACTCGACACCAGGATAGGCAAATGGACCAAAATCAAGGTCGTGACCGACAGGGAAATGAGAGCAGACCTTTTGATTCAAATGGGTGGTGCGGGGTATGCGTTGGTTCGGCTTGGCGCGATCAAACAACATTAGCAATAGCACCGCCCGGACTTCTGCTAGAGTCATAGCCGGAAGGCGACAAGCTCCTCGTGTTGTCTCAGTGCTAATTCTGCGCCTCGTCGTTGTGCCTACGTCGTTTCTCGTACACGGAACGCCTCCCGACGCGGGCCCTTGGTCTATGCTCAAATTTTGAGCATAATGCTGCAAGTGTACACAATTCCGAACCACCCAAGGAACTGAGGCGAGAAAAATCAATAGGTTACAAGCTGGCACACCTCTTGCAGTAAATGTGCTGAGTTGGTGGCTAGGGTTCCGGCGCTTTTCAGAAGTGCGGCTGGTCCGAGAGCCACCACCGACGGGGGAGAAATCCCGTCGGGTGCACGGCGGGACAAAAGCCCGGGAGACCTCGTAAGCCAAGGGATTGGTGGCACGATGGTCTTTGCCGATCCCTTTTGAAGAAAAGCAGAAGGGGAATTTCAATGCAGACTTTTTCGAAGATTGTTTCCACCACGGCGCTGGCGGTATCGCTGATGCTCGGGGTTGTTTCCGTCGCAGAGGCGGAACAGAAGACCGAATTCAAGGTGGCCTGGTCGATCTATGTCGGCTGGATGCCTTGGGGCTACGCTGCTGACCACGGCATCGTCAAGAAATGGGCTGACAAATACAGCATCAAGATCGATGTCACGCAGTTCAACGACTATGTGGAGTCGATGAACCAGTACACGGCCGGCGCCTTCGACGCCGTGACACTGACCAATATGGACGGGCTGTCGATCCCGGCCGCCGGCGGCGTCGATACGACGGCCGTGATTGTCGGCGACTTCTCGAACGGCAATGACGCCGTCATCCTGAAGGACAAGGCGAGCCTTGCCGATATCAAGGGGCAGAGCGTCAATCTCGTCGAATTCTCCGTCTCGCACTATCTGCTTGCCCGTGCGCTCGAAAGCATCCAGCTGACGGAACGCGACGTGAAGGTGGTCAACACGTCCGATGCCGACATGGTTGCCGCCTACAAGACACCCGACGTCACCGCCGTCGTCACCTGGAACCCGCTGGTCTCCACCATTCTCGAAGATCCCTCGGCCAAGAAGGTGTTCGACAGCTCGCAGGTGCCGGGCGAAATCATCGATCTGATGGTCGCCAATAGCGGCGTGCTGAAAGACAATCCGAATTTCGGCAAGGCACTCGCCGGGATCTGGTATGAGACGGCCGCATTGCTGCGAGCAGACACCGCCGAGGGCAAGGCAGCCCGCGAGGCCATGGGCTCGGCGTCGGGCACCGATCTCGCCGGCTTCGAAGCCCAGCTCGCCGCCACCAAGCTCTTTGACAAGCCGGCCGATGCCGTTGCCTTCACCGCTTCGCCGAATCTGCCGAAGACCATGGATCTGGTGCGCAACTTCCTCTTCGAGAAAGGCTTGCTCGGCAATGGCGCGCCGTCGGCTGACGTCATCGGCATCGAAATGCCCGATGGCAAGGTTTTGGGCGATACCGGGAACGTGAAGCTGCGCTTCACCGAGACCTATATGAAGGCAGCCGCCGACGGTTCGCTCTGATCGCAACGGAGGCGCGGCTTGGCTCGCGCCCCTCCCCTTCACCAGCGGAGCATTCCCATGCGTTGGATCAACACGAGGCCGAGCCGGGGCGCGCAATTCGCCCTGACGATGCTGCCCTTCGTGCTTCTCGCCCTTGCCTATGCCTTCGGCTCGGCCGTGCGACTGGCCGATAACGCCAATGACAAGCTTCTGCCGAGCCTTGCCGGCTTTGCCGATGCGATCAACCGTCTGGCCTTCGTCGCCGACCCGCGCACCGGCGAGTTTCTGCTCTGGTCGGACACGGGCGCGAGCCTCATCCGCCTGCTTGCCGGCCTCGGCATCTCGACGGCGATCGCGCTCGTTGTCGGCATGCTGATTGGCATGCTGCCCTATCTCAGAGCACTGCTTTCCCCTTTCGTCGCCGTGATCTCCATGGTGCCACCGCTGGCGCTGCTGCCCATTCTCTTCATCGTCATGGGGCTCGGCGAAACATCGAAAATTGCCCTCATCGTCATCGGCGTCGCACCGACGATGATCCGCGATCTGGCGCTGAAGGCGCTGGAATTGCCCCGCGAACAGATCGTCAAGGCCGAGACGCTCGGCGGCTCGTCCTGGCAGATCGGCCTGCGTGTCGTGCTGCCGCAGATCCTGCCGCGGCTGATCACCTGCCTCAGACTGCAGCTCGGCCCGGCCTGGCTGTTCCTGATCGCGGCCGAGGCGATCTCGTCGGATTCCGGCCTCGGCTACCGCATCTTCCTCGTCCGCCGCTATCTCTCGATGGATATCATCTTTCCCTATGTCGTCTGGATCACTCTGCTTGCCGTTGTCATGAACGCCCTGCTCGATCGCTTGCGCATCGCCGTCTTCCCCTGGTCCGAACTGGAGAAGCAGGCATGAGCGAACTGAAGATAGAAAGGGTCTGGAAGGAATATGGCGACCAGATCGTGCTCGAAAACGTATCCTTGACCGTCGCTTCGCGTGCCTTCGTCGCCCTTGTCGGCCCCTCCGGCTGCGGCAAGACCACCTTCCTGCGCATGCTGCTCGGCCAGGAGCAACCGACGAAGGGCAGGATCCTGCTCGACGGTGAAGCTCTGCCGCCGGAGCCGGGACCGGATCGCGGCGTCGTCTTCCAGCGCTATTCCGTCTTTCCGCATCTGACGGTGCTCGGCAATGTGCTGCTCGGCAAGGAATTTTTCGCCGTCCGCTACAAAGCCAAGCTCTTCGGGGCGGCACGCCGCAACGCCATCGAGGAAGCACGTGCGCTGATTGCCGAGGTCGGGCTCGCCGGTTCGGAGGGCAAATATCCGGCCCAGCTTTCCGGCGGCATGCAGCAGCGCCTGGCGCTCGCCCAGACGCTCATCATGAAGCCGAAGGTGCTGCTGCTCGATGAGCCCTTCGGCGCGCTCGATCCCGGCATCCGCGCCGAGATCCACACGCTGATGAAGCGGCTCTGGCATGAAACGCAGATGACCGTCGTCATGGTCACGCATGATATGCGCGAGGCTTTCACGCTGGCCAACCGCGTGGTCGCCTTCGAACGCCGCCGCGATCGGCCGGAAGAAAAGGAGCGCTACGGCGCCACCATCACCAAGGATATTTCCATCTGGCCGCCACGCCTTGCCGGCCAGTCATCGATCTTCAGCCCTGACCGGGACGGCCCGGTCTCTTCCCTGGGGCACAGCCGGGACGACCTGGCATCATCAGGAGAGACGCTATGATGCATGTGAGACGCTCGCCGGAAGAGATCGCCGCCAATCGCGCGCGCTACGAGGAGCACCAGAAGAAGGGTCTGGAATTCGCGCCCAAGGCGCTTCCCGGCCCAAGCCCGCTGCCGGCGCCGGCCATCGATGCTGCCGCCGTCATCCACCAGGAGACCATCCCCGGCGGCTGGTACTGGTCGACGAAACTCTTGCGCGGCGAGGCGATCCGCATAGATCAGGCAGAGAGCAATTCCACCGTGGCGCTTGTCGCCTGGAATGCCGGTGATACGAGCGAGCGGATCAATCTCGTCGATACCGCCAAGGTTCAATGGACGACGGCGCTCGGCAAGGGGCGTGTGATCTTCTCCGATATGGGCCGCGTCATGTTCTCGATGATCGAGGATAGTTCCGGCGCCCATGACTGCCTGATGGGCGGCTCGACGGCTGCCTCGAATGCCGCGAAATATCCGGGCGAGAAGATACGCAATACCCGCGACAATCTGATCCTCGTCGCCGTCAAGCTCGGCCTCGACAGGCGCGATATTCCCGGCATCCTCAACCTTTTCGCGCCCGTCCGCCTGGCCGAGGGCGGAAGTTTCGGCTGGCAGGGCAAGCGCTCCAACAGCGGCGACTATGTCGAACTGCGCGCCGAGATGGACATGCTGGTCGGCTTTTCCACTTGCCCTCATCCGCTCGATCCCGATCCCGCCTATCAGCCGAAGCCTGTCGTCATCACCCGCTACAAGGCGGCAATCCCGGCTGCTGACGATCTCTGCCGCACGGCAACGGCCGAAGCTGCGCGCGGTTTCGAAAACAACACCCTGATGCAGGCCTGAGGAGACGACGATGTCCGATTTCATTCAGACCTCCCCTGCCCGCAATCTGCAGAATGCCGCGCAGGATCATTTCATTCCGGCCGAAGCTCCTTGGTCCGGCATTGTGCGCAAGGGCCAGACGATCCGCATCGAAGACAGTCTTGGCCAGCAGGCGATCGACACGCTCTTCTACCGTGCCGATGATTTCTCCGAGCGCTATTCCAATCAGGATACGATGCGCATGCAGGGTGCTGCCTATATCGGCATCGGCACGAAGATCATGTCGAACGAAGGCAATGTCATGCTGACCATGACGGCCGACAGCTGCGGCCGTCATGATACGTCCGCCGGCGCCTGCTCCTGCGAGAGCAATACGGTGCGCTTCGGCCATGGCACGAAATACCTGCATGCCTGCCGCGACAACTTCGTCCTCGAGGTCAGCAAACACGGAATGGGCAAGCGCGACATCGTGCCCAACATCAATTTCTTCATGAACGTGCCGATCAGGCCGAATGGCGAGATGACGATCGTCGACGGCATTTCGGCGCCGGGCGACTATGTGGAACTCGTCGCGGAGATGGACGTGCTTTGCGTCATCTCCAACTGCCCACAGATCAACAACCCCTGCAACGGCTTCGATCCGACGCCGATCCGGGTGCTGATCTGGGACGGCGAGGACTGAGCATGTTCAAGAAAGTCCTGATCGCCAACCGGGGCGAAATCGCCATCCGGGTTATCAAGACGCTGCGACGGATGGGCATTGCCTCCGTCGCCGTCTATTCCGATGCCGACCGCTTCGCCAAGCCCGCAATGATGGCGGATGAGGCGATCCGTCTCGGACCGGCGCCTGCCGGCGAAAGCTATCTCAATGTCGACGCCGTCATTGCCGCCTGCAAGGCGACGGGGGCAGAGGCGGTGCATCCTGGATACGGCTTCCTGTCGGAAAATATCGGTTTTGCCGAACGCCTCGCTGCCGAAGGCATCACCTTCATCGGCCCGCGGCCCGAACACCTCTCGGCCTTCGGCCTGAAGCATACGGCCCGCGAACTCGCCAAGGCAAGCGGCGTGCCGCTGCTGCCCGGCACCGGCCTGCTGTCGAGCGCCGATGAAGCGCTTTCGGCGGCAGAGACGATCGGCTATCCCGTCATGCTGAAAAGCACGGCCGGCGGCGGCGGCATCGGCATGCAGCTCTGCGCAGATGCCGAAAGCCTGAAAGCGTCCTTCGAAAGCGTGCAGCGCACGGCGCGGGCAAGCTTCGGCGATGCGCGCGTCTATATCGAGCGTTTCGTCGCTGCAGCCCGTCATGTCGAAGTCCAGCTTTTCGGTGACGGCAAAGGCAAGGTGATGGCGCTTGGCGAGCGTGATTGCTCGCTGCAGCGGCGAAACCAGAAGGTGGTCGAGGAGACACCCGCTCCCGGCCTTTCCGCCGCAACCCGCGCCCGCCTGCACAAGGCGGCTGTCGATCTTGGTGCTGCGGTCTCCTACGAATCCGCCGGCACCGTGGAGTTCATCTATGATCCCCTGCGCGAGGAATTCTATTTCCTTGAGGTCAATACCCGCCTGCAGGTCGAACATCCCGTCACCGAAGCCGTGTTCGGGATCGACCTGGTCGAGTGGATGATCCGCCAGGCCGCGGGCGAGGACGTGCTGTCCGATGCGGAGGCTCTGCGGCCGAAAGGGGCGGCGATCGAAGTGCGCGTCTATGCCGAGATGCCGCATGCCGATTTCCGCCCGAGTGCCGGCCTGCTGACCGAGGTGGCGTTCCCCAGGGACGCACGCATCGACGGCTGGATCGAGACCGGCACTGATGTCACGCCCTTCTACGATCCCATGCTCGCCAAGGTGATCGTGTCGGCCGAGGATCGCCCGGCTGTGATCGAAAAGCTGAAGGCGGCACTTGCGGAAACATCGATATCGGGCATCGAAACCAATCTCGACTATCTCAGGGCCATCGCCAGCTCCGAACTTCTGGCAAGCGCCAAGGTGGCGACGACCGCGCTGCGCGATTTTTCCTTCGTGCCCGATGTCATCGAGGTGATCGCGCCGGGCGCACAATCGAGCCTCCAGGAACTGCCGGGCCGGCTTGGCCTCTGGCATGTCGGCGTGCCGCCGAGCGGCCCGATGGACGAGCGCTCCTTCCGTCACGCCAACCGTCTCGTCGGCAATGGTGACATGGTCGCAGCGCTGGAGCTGACGGTTTCCGGCCCGGTGCTGAAATTCCATACCGACACGGTGGTCGCACTTGCCGGCGCCGGGATGGCGATGAGCGTCGACGGCGTGAAACTGCCGCATGGCAAGGCCGTGACCATCCGCGCCGGTCAGATCCTCGCAATCGGCAGCATCGATGGACTGGGACAGCGGGCTTACCTCGCCGTGTCAGGCGGCTTTGCCGCGCCCGTCGTGCTCGGCTCGCGCGCCACCTTCGGGCTCGGCCAGTTCGGCGGCAACGCCACCGGCACGCTGAAGACCGGCCATGTGCTGCATCTTGCCCGTCAGGCGGCCACTGATGCGCCGAAGCCGGCAACCGAACCTGCGGAACTGACGCGCGAATGGCAGGTCGGCGTCGTCTACGGTCCGCATGGCGCGCCTGATTTCTTCCAGGATGGTGATATCGAGACGCTGTTTTCGACGAGTTACGAGGTGCATTTCAACAGCGCTCGCACCGGCGTTCGCCTGATCGGCCCAGCACCGAAATGGGCGCGCAGCGATGGCGGCGAAGCCGGTCTTCATCCCTCCAACCTGCATGACAATGCCTATGCGATCGGCGCTATCGATTTTACCGGCGACATGCCGATCATCCTCGGACCGGACGGGCCGAGCCTCGGCGGTTTCGTCTGCCCGGCGGTTATCGCCCGCGGTGAGCAGTGGAAGATGGGCCAGTTCAAGCCGGGCGATCGCATTCGCTTCCATCCCGTCGCGCGGCCCGAAGATCCCATCGCCGGTCCGGCCGTGCATCGGGCGAAGCAGGATGCCGGCTCGCCTATCGTCGGCAAGCGTGACGACGGGCCTGTCTCTGTCGTCTACCGCCGGCAGGGCGATGACAACCTGTTGGTCGAATACGGCCCGATGACGCTCGATATCGCCCTGCGGCTGCGGGTGCACCTGCTCATGCAGGCTGTCTCGCAGGCACGTCTGCCCGGCATCATCGATCTTACGCCCGGCATCCGCTCATTGCAGATCCATTATGACGGCACGACGCTGACCCGCAACCGCCTGCTCGGCCTGCTGGCCGAAATCGAGGCGAGCCTGCCTGCGGCCCAGGACGTCAAGGTGCCGAGCCGCATCGTCCATCTGCCGCTTTCCTGGAACGATCCGGATGCGGCACTTGCGATGCGCAAATATCAGGAACTCGTGCGTCCGAATGCGCCCTGGTGCCCTGACAACATCGAGTTCATCCGCCGCATCAACGGGCTGGCAGACGAACAGGCCGTGCGTGATGTCGTCTTCAATGCGAGCTACCTCGTGCTCGGCCTCGGCGACGTCTATCTCGGCGCGCCGGTGGCAACGCCGGTCGATCCACGTCATCGACTGGTGACGACGAAGTACAATCCGGCCCGCACATGGACGCCTGAAAATGCCGTCGGCATCGGTGGGGCCTATATGTGCATCTATGGCATGGAAGGTCCCGGCGGCTACCAGCTCTTTGGCCGCACTATTCAGGTATGGAACAGCTGGCGGCAGACGCCGGTCTTTGCCAAGGACAAACCGTGGCTGCTCGATTTCTTCGATCAGATTCGCTTCTTCCCGGTCAGCCATCAGGAATTGGCGGAAGCCCGCAGCGCCTTCCCGCATGGCGGCTATCCTGTCCGGATCGAGGAGACGGAGTTCTCCTACGCCGCCTACGAGCGGGAATTGCAGGCAAATGCAGCCTCCATCGCGACCTTCAAGACCCGCCAGCAGGCCGCCTTCGAGGCCGAACGCCAGCGTTGGAAGGAGGCGGGGCTCGACAGCTTCGTCACCGACGAGGGCACCGGCGAAAGCCCCGATGGAGATATCCCGGAAGGCTGCTTTGGTATTGCCAGCGCCGTGCCCGGCAATATCTGGAAACTGCTGGTGGAGCCCGGCGCACCGGTTGCAGCCGGCGATACGCTTGCCATTATCGAATCCATGAAGATGGAAATCAACGTCACCGCACATGCGCCGGGCCGCGTCCGCGACCTGCGTGCCGGCCCCGGCCGCAATGTCAAAGCGGGCGATATCATTGTTGTACTGGAGGAATGCTGAACCATGCTGCCGACTATTCTCGATCTGACCAGCCTTCGCGCAGCCTATGAAGCCGGCCAAAGCCCGCTCGACATTGTCGAGACCATCATTGTCCGTCGCGCAGCCTCGGAGGATCCCGCAATCTTCATCACGCCGACGCCGGATGAAGCGCTGCGGGCCGAAGCACGCGCCCTCATGGAACGGGCACCTGAGCCGAACAGCCTGCCGCTCTGGGGCATTCCGTTCGCGGTCAAGGACAATATCGATGTGGAGGGTCTGCCGACCACTGCCGCCTGCCCCGCTTTCGCCTATGATCCCGAGCGCGACGCAACCGTCGTTGCAAGACTGCGGGCTGCAGGCGCAATCGTGATCGGCAAGACCAATCTCGATCAGTTTGCGACCGGCCTCAACGGCACGCGCTCGCCTCACGGTGCGCCGCGTTCGGTCTTCGACAGGAGCTATGTGTCGGGCGGCTCGAGCTCCGGCTCGGCGGTTGCAGTCGCCTCGGGCCTGGCAAGCTTCGCGCTCGGCACCGACACGGCCGGTTCCGGACGCGTGCCGGCGGCCTTCAACAATCTCGTCGGTATCAAGCCGACACCGGGACTGGTGCCGAATGTCGGCGTCGTGCCTGCCTGCCGCAGCGTCGATGTCGTCACCGTCTTTGCTGCAACGGTCGGCGACGGCGTTGCGATCCGCAAGGTGATGGAGGGCTACGATGCCGCCGATCCGTTCTCGCGCAGGGCCGTTCCGTCCAGCCTGCCCGCCGCCGGCTTGCGGATCGGTGTGCTCGACGGAGCAGAACGGGAATTCTTCGGCAACAGCCATGTCGAAGCTCTCTATGATGCCGCAATCGAAAGAGCGCGCGCACTCGGCGCCACGATCGTGCCTTTCGACTACGCACCGTTCCGGCAGGCGGCAGAGCTGCTCTACAACGGCCCCTGGGTCGCCGAACGGCTGGCGGCGGTGAAGGATTTTATTGCAACCAATGCCGCCGACTTCGACCCGACGGTTCGCACCATCATCGAGGGCGCGAGAGCCTATGACGCGGTCGCCGCTTTCGAAGGCCGCTACAAGCTCGAAGCGCTGCGCCAGAAGACCGGGAAGGAATGGGAAAAGGCCGATATCCTGATGCTGCCGACCTCGCCGACCACCTATACGGTCGAAGAAATGATGGCGGATCCGATCGTGAAGAACGGCCAATTCGGCCGGTACACCAACTTCGTCAATCTGCTCGATTGCGCGGCGATCGCCGTTCCAGCCGGCTTCGACGCCAACGGTCATCTCCCGGCCGGCGTGACCCTGATCGGCCCCGCTTTCACCGATGACGCGCTTGCCTCCTTCGCCGATGCCATGCACCGGGCGGCAAACGCCGGCATGGGGCAGGACCGCAAGGCCGCCTTGCCGGAGGCAAGCCGGGTGGTGGCTCCAGCCGATGACTTCGTTCCGATCGTGGTCGTCGGCGCGCATCTGACGGATATGCCGCTGAACCATGAGCTGACGCGGGCGGGCGGTTACAGGTTGAAGACAGGACGCACGGATGGCAGCTACCGGCTCTTTGCCCTGCATGGCACGATCCCGCCCAAGCCGGGGCTGGTCCGTGATCCCAGCTTTGCGGGCAATGGCGTTGAGATCGAAGTCTGGGCCCTCCCACCGTCGGCATTCGCCCGTTTCGTGCAGAACATTCCGGCTCCGCTCGGTGTGGGCAAGATCACCCTCGACGATGGAAGTTGCCTGACCGGATTTCTCTGCGAGGGTCATGCCGTCACCGGCGGACGAGAGATCACCGGGTTCGGCGGCTGGCGCAACTATGTCAGCGCAACCAGTCCCGCAGCCTGAGGGGAGATGGGATGCAAAAACTTCTGTCAAAGGCCGCGCAGTTCGTTCTCAGGGGTCTCATTGCCAGGACCGGCGCGATATGGGCGGGTAAGCGATCGTGATAAATCGACATATGTGCCGCGCTTGCGACGAGCTGCACTCTTCAGAGAGCGACAGCTGCTTCACCAGCACCTAAAAGGCATCGGTATGGGCGCAAATTGATGCTTTTCGCGCGCAATGATTTTCCCTACTCCTGCTTGAAAAGCAACGAGAGGCGCGGCGATGGCAATGCCATTCTACTGGAACGAATTGAATAGCTCCGACTTCGCCGGACTTTCGCCCGACACAACCATCGCCATCCTGCCGATCGCCTCGACGGAACAGCACGGTCCGCACCTACCGATCGCGACCGACGTGGCGATCGCCAACGGCATGCTGGCTGAACTGAAAAAGCAGCAGCCGGACGACCTCGATTTCCTGGTCCTGCCGACGCAGGAGATCGGCAAGGCGAATGAACATATTTACGGGCCGGGGACGCTGTCGCTCTCCGCGGAGCTGCTCATTCCAGTCTGGACCGCGATCGGCGCCAAGGTTGCCGAAGCCGGCATCCGCAAGATGGTGATCGTCAATTCACATGGCGGCAATGTCGATATCATGAGCATCGTGGCGCGAGAGCTGCGCGTGCGCCACGCGATGGCCGCCGTCGCCACGCAATGGGGCCGCTTCGGCCATCCCGAGGGGATGATCAGCGACCACGAGCTGAAATACGGCATCCATGGCGGCGAAGTGGAAACGTCGCTCATGCTGCATTTCCGGCCTGATCTGGTGCGGATGGAGAAGGCGCAGAATTTCACCTCCAAGGCGGAATGGATGCGCGGCCAATCGAAATACATACAGCCATTGCCACCGCATTCGCTCGCCTGGATCGCCCACGACCTCAATCCCAACGGCGTCGTCGGCGACGCCTCGCTCGGGACAGCCGAAAAGGGCGAAGCGATCTGCCGTCATCAGGTCAAGGGTTTCATCGAATTGCTCTGCGACCTGAAGCGCTATCCGCTTTCCAATCTTTATTCGCAATAGGCCCGTCCGCAGATGGCCTCAGATCGCGACGGACCTTTCCATCGCGATATGCCCCTTGGCCTGCAGTTCCTGCACCAGGCCGGCGAGCTCGGCCAGGAGATATTCGACGAACAGGCTGGTGGCGGAATCGAGCGGGGTGCGGGCGCGGGCGAAAAGTTTCATCGTCTGGTGGCGCGCATGCGGCTCGGCGATCGGCCGGAAGACGAGTTCGCCCTGTCGGCATTCGGTGATCACGTCGAGCGGGTTCAGCATCGTCACCCCGGCCCCTGATTTGACCAGCTTCTTCAGCATCTCCGACGCATTGGTTTCCAGCACGGGCTCTATGTGCACGTCGAGGCGGGCCATCGCCAGATTGATCACGTCACGCAGGCTGGTGCCCTGTTGCGCCAAGACCAGGCGCTCCTGGACGATATCGGCAAGGTTGATCGGACCCGAAGCGATCAGCGGATGGCCGGGAGGCAGCACAACGCCGATCGGGATGTCGAAATTGCCGAGCGTGCGGATGCCGGGCGTCGCCGGAATGTTGAAGCCCAGGCCGATATCCACCTCGCCCGACAGCACCGGGTTGACCGTCATCGTTCCCGCATCATTGCGCAGCTGCATGAAGACGCGCGGATGCTCCGACTGGAACCGGGCGATGATCTCGGGCAGCGGGCCGGCGGCCAGGCCCACCGTCGTCACCAGGCGGATCTTGCCAGCTTGCTGCGTTCTGAGGCTGCGAATGCGGCTCTCCAGCCGCTCGTAATTCTTCAAGACCTCGCGAATATGCTCGATGCAGAGTTCGCCGGCCGCCGTCAGGCGCAGGCCGCGCGGCAGGCGTTCGAAGAGGGGCGCGCCGATTTCCTCCTCCAGCGCCAGGATTTGCCGGTTGATCGCCGAAGACGCCACATTCAGCCGCGCTGCCGCCTTGCGGATCGAGCCGGCTCGGGCGATCTCGTTGATGTAGAGAAGCTTTCTGGAATGCAGCATCGCAACCTCTTTGCATAAAAATAGAGCAGGCAGCACAAATTAGGCACAGGCTTTCGGTGGGATGCCGAAAAGGCATCATTGCGCACGAAATTTGATGCTTTTCAAAGAGCAAAGCAATCGCTCCTATGAAGAAAATCCGACGTCGCCACGGGCGTTGCGAACTCAGAAGGGGAACGTTGATGATGCGCATTGCACAGAAGAATACGGTCTTTTCCGCACTCGTCGGCCTTGGCGGTGCGCTTGGCGCTGCCGTCTCGGCGCAGGCGGCAGACAAGGTAAGCTATGGCACGAACTGGCTGGCGCAGGCCGAGCATGGCGGCTTCTACCAGGCGGTCGCCGACGGCACCTATGCCAAACACGGCCTCGACGTCACCATCGTCCAGGGCGGCCCGAATGCCGCCAACAGCGCCCTGCTCATCTCCGGCAAGATCGATTTCTACATGGGCGGTCCGCAGGGCGAAATCTCGGCGGTCGAACAGGGCATTCCGCTCGTCGACGTCGCGGCGATCTTCCAGAAGGATCCGCAGGTGCTGATCGCGCATCCCGATGCCGGCATCGACAAATTCGAAGATCTCGCCAAGCTCAAGACCCTGTTTCTCGGCAAGGACGGCTATCTCACCTATTTCGAATGGATGAAGGCGAACTTCAAGGGCTTCAGGGACGAGCAGTACAAGCCCTACAATTTCAGCCCGGCGCCATTCCTCGCCGACAAGGATTCCGCGCAGCAGGGCTACCTCACGTCCGAGCCCTACGAGATCCAGAAGCAGGCCGGCTTCGAGCCGAAAGTCTTCCTGCTCGCCGATAACGGCTATTCCCCCTATTCGACTATGATCACCACCACCCAGACGATGATCGACAGCAAGCCCGATGTCGTCCAGCGCTTCGTCGATGCCTCGATCGAGGGCTGGTACAATTATCTCTATGGCGACAACAGCAAGGCGAACGCGCTGATCAAGAAGGACAATCCCGAAATGACGGATGGCCAGATCGCCTATTCCATCGCCAAGATGAAGGAATACGGGATCATCGAATCCGGCGACAGCCTCGACAAGGGCATCGGCTGCATCACCGATGCGCATTACAAGGCGTTCTTCACCGAAATGGTCGATATCAAGGTGTTCAAGCCGGAGACGGATTACACCAAGGCGTTCACGACGAAATTCGTCTGCAAGAACACCGGCGTGGCGCTGAAGAAATAGGCTGGCCGAACGCCGGCGAGCATCCGCCGCAGATGCGGCGGATCGCATCCTCTCCCCAGTGAATGAGACAGGCAATGCCTTTAGCCGAAGCCCAGGCCTTATCCCCGAAGGAGACGCGCACGCGGCCGTTGGTCGTCATGCGTTCGGTCTCGAAAGTCTTTTCCAGCGGAACGGTGGCGCTTTCAGACATGTCGCTCACCGTCGAAAGCGGCGAATTCGTCAGCCTGCTCGGCCCGTCCGGCTGCGGCAAGTCGACGGCGCTGCGTATCATCGCCGGCCTCGGCGACGTTACCTCGGGTGCAATCGATTGGCCGAGCTCGCGCATCAATGCCCGCGGCCTGCCGGACGGCGATGTCGGCTTCGTCTTCCAGGAGCCGACGCTGATGCCGTGGAAGAACGTGTTCGACAATGTCCACCTGCCGCTGAGGCTGAGGCGCGTTTCGAAGGCTGCGGCGCATGACCAGATCATGGAGGTGCTGACCACCGTCGGCCTCCAGGATTTCGCCAAGGCCTATCCGCGCGAACTGTCCGGCGGCATGAAGATGCGCGTCTCGATTGCCCGCGCGCTGGTGACGAAACCGAAGCTACTGTTGATGGATGAGCCCTTCGCGGCGCTCGACGAAATCAGCCGGCAGAAGCTCAACGACGACGTGCTGCGGCTTTGGCAGAGTACCGGCATTACCGTCATCTTCGTCACTCATTCGGTCTTCGAGTCCGCCTATCTCTCGAGTCGCATCGTCGTGATGAAGGCAAGACCCGGCCGCGTGCATGCCGACGTTCCGCTGGCCACCAGCCGCGAACGCGACGCCCATTACCGCACCTCGGAAGAATATCGCAAAGCCTGCGAAACGGTGTCGCATTCGCTGATCGGCGCCATCAACGCGGCGGGAGGTCAGTGATGAGCGACGAAACCGATGCACCACCGCTGCTTCTGAAAGGCACGGCAAGCGCCGGGCGCCGTGATCTGGCGCTGCGCATTTCCATCCCCATCCTCGTCATCGCCCTCTTGATCCTGGTCTGGTACCTCTATGTGAAACTGTCAGGCGTCCCGCCCTACATCCTGCCCGGGCCGGCCGCCGTTGCCAACGCCCTGGTGAGCGACTGGGGCACGCTCGCCCCCGCCCTCTGGGTCACCACCAAGATCACCTTCCTGTCGCTGATGCTGGCGCTTGCAGGCGGCGTCGGTTTTGCGATCTTCCTCGTGCAGTCGCGCTGGATCGAACTCGCCTTCTATCCGCTCGCGGTCATCCTGCAGGTAACGCCGGTCGTGGCGATCTCGCCGCTGATCCTGGTCTATGCGCCGTCGACCCAGGTGGCGCTGCTGATCTGCGCTTTCCTCGTCGCCTTTTTCCCGATCCTATCGAATATGGTCCAGGGGCTGAAAAGCGTCGACCACAACCTCATCAACCTGTTCGAACTCTACGGTGCCTCTCGCTGGCAGACGCTGTTCTTTCTCAAGCTGCCGGCCGCGCAGCCCTATTTCATGACCGGACTCAGGATCGGCGGCGGCCTTGCCCTGATTGCCGCCGTCGTCGCGGAATTTGCCGCGGGTTCAGCGGGCGCCGGCTCCGGGCTCGCCTTCCGGCTGCTCGAAGCACAGTATCGGCTCAACATCCCGCGCCTCTTTGCGGCGCTGCTGATGCTCTCCCTGCTCGGCGTCGCGATCTTCGCCGTCACCTCGTTCATTTCGTGGCTTGCCCTGCACCGCTGGCACGAGAGCAGCCTGAAACGGGAAAACTGATGAGCTATTCCTTCATTTCGCCACCCAATGCCGGCCGCTTCGTGCTGAGCAATGCGACGCTGCCTGCCGCCGCCGTCGCCGGTTATGAGGCGCCGGTTGTCGAGGGGCTTGTCAGGGCCGATATCGTCATCGCCGACGGTATGATTTCCGCCCTGCTGCCGCCGGGCGAAGCGCCCGTCGAACTGGCGAAGTCCGATCTGAAGGAGGGCATGGTCTGGCCCTGCTTCGCCGACATGCATACGCATCTCGACAAGGGCCACATCTGGCCGCGCAACGCCAATCCGGACGGCACTTTCCCGGGAGCGCTGGAGGCCGTGCGCACAGATAGAGAGGCGAACTGGTCGGCTGCCGACGTGAAGAAGCGCATGGAATTTTCCCTGCGCTGCGCCTACGCGCACGGCACCAGCCTGATCCGGACCCATCTGGATTCTCTTGCGCCGCAGCACCGCATCTCCTTCGAGGTCTTTGCCGAGATGCGCGATGTCTGGAAGGACAGGATCGCTTTGCAGGCGGTGGCGCTCTTTCCGTTGGAGAACATGGCGGACACGGCCTATTTCGCCGATCTCGTCGCCCTGATCCGCGAAAAGGGCGGGCTGATCGGCGGCGTCACCCGGATGAGCGCCGATCTCGACAGCCAGCTCGACACGCTGTTCAGAGCCGCGGCCGATAACGGCCTCGATGTCGATCTTCATGTTGACGAGACCGACGATCCGGCGGCAGAAACCCTGAAGGCGATCGCGCAAGCCGTGCTGCGCAACCGCTTCGGCGGCAAGGTCACATCAGGCCATTGCTGCTCGCTTTCCCGCCAGGACGGGGAAACCGCAAAACGCACGGTCGAGCTCGTCGCTGAGGCAGGTCTTGCTATCGTCTCGCTGCCGATGTGCAACCTCTATTTGCAAGACCGCTATCCCGGCCGCACACCGCGCTGGCGCGGCGTCACACTTTTCCACGAACTGGCGGCGGCGGGCGTTGCAACCGCCGTCGCCTCCGACAATACCCGCGATCCCTTCTACGCCTATGGCGATCTCGACCCGGTGGAAGTGTTCCGTGAGGCGGTCCGCATTCTGCATCTCGACCATCCCCTGGATACGGCCGCGCGGGTCATCACCACCTCGCCCGCCGATATTCTCGGCCGGCCCGATATGGGACGCATCGCCGTCGGCACTGCTGCCGACCTCGTGCTCTTCAGCGCCAGGCGCTGGAGCGAATTTCTTTCCCGTCCGCAGTCCGATCGCGTCGTCCTTCGCCGCGGCAAGGTGATCGACCGCAGCCTGCCGGACTATCGTGAACTCGACAGCGTCGTTGGAGCCTGACATGCCGGATTATCAGATGATCAAAAAGGAACTCGAAGGCATCGCCATCGAAGACAATCCGGCGCTGGTGCGCCAGAAGAGCCGCGATTTCTACTGGTATTCGCCGATCCTGAAAGCGCAGCTCGACAACGTGACGGCCGATCTCGTCGTCACGCCGAAAAACGAAGACGAGGTCATCCGGACGTTGAAGGTCGCCTTCGCCCACGGCGCGCCGGTCACGCCCCGCGGTGGCGGCACCGGCAATTACGGCCAGGCGATGCCGCTCTCCGGCGGGATCGTGCTGAACCTTGCGGTCATGGACAAGATCAAGGAAATCCATCCCGGCCGGGTGATCTGCGAGCCCGGCATCATCATTGCCCAGCTCGACAGGCAGACCAAGGCCCATTCCGGCCAGGAACTGCGGTTCCACCCCTCGACGGCGCAGATGGCGACCGTCGGCGGTTTCATCGCCGGCGGCTCCGGTGGCGTCGGCTCGATCACCTGGGGCGGGTTGCGCGATCTCGGCAATATTCTGCGCCTGCGCGTCGTCACCATGGAGGCAGAGCCGCGCGTGCTCGATCTCACCGGTTGGGATCTGCAGAAGGTCAGCCATGCATACGGCACCAACGGCGTCATCACCGAGGTCGAAATGCCGCTGGCGCCCGCTTATGACTGGGTCGACGTTCTCGTCGGCTATGACGACTTCATGGCGTGCGTGCGCTTTTCGGATGCGCTTGCCAAATGCAACGGCATCCTTGTCAAGGAAATCGCCCCGATCGCCGCTCCGATCCCGCACGACTATTTCACCCGCCACAAGCCCTATATCCGCAAGGGGCAGTCGGTGGTGGTGCTGATGATCGCGCCG
Source organism: Rhizobium esperanzae (assembly GCF_014197615.1). GTDB lineage: Bacteria > Pseudomonadota > Alphaproteobacteria > Rhizobiales > Rhizobiaceae > Rhizobium > Rhizobium esperanzae_A. Next base: position 70,197 of record NZ_JACIFY010000007.1, on the reverse strand, counting down.
CATGCGATGGATGCCTTCCTCGCCTTCACCTCGGCCCACAAGGGCGAGGTCATCTTCCGCTCCGACAAGGTCGAGAGCATGAAGGGCATTCCGCATGCCTATGAACTCGCCTGGAACCATACGACGCTACGGGCGCTGAAGGTCGATCCCGGCTTCACCTATCTGCAGGTCCAGTACCCGGGCCCGGATCACGTGGCCAAGGTGGCCAGGATGGTGGAGATCTTCGGCGACGAGGTTCCCGGTCATCTCGAATTCATCCGCTTCGACGGGCAGATCCAGTGCTCGGGTCTGCCGCTGGTGCGCTACACCACCGAGGAGCGGCTCGAGGAGATTATCAAGATCCACCAGGATCACGGCTGCCCGATCTTCAATCCGCACCGCTATACGCTGGAGGAAGGCGGCATGAAGCGCACCGACAAGGTGCAACTCGCCTTCAAGCACGAAACCGACCCCAAGGGGCTTCTGAACCCCGGCAAGATGATCGCCTGGGAAAACCCGGACTTCGATTTCGATGCCGGCAAGAACTATCTCTTCCCCGGCGTTGCGAGCGTCATGGAGGCTTCATGAGGGTTCTCGTGCTGCATTCGCATCCGGTGGAGGAAAGCTACGGCAAGGCGCTCTACCAACAGACGCTGGAAAGCCTGCGCAAGGGCGGCCACGAGGTGGATGGATGCGATCTTTATGCCGAGAATTTCGATCCCGTCCTTTCCCGGCATGACCGGCTCACCTACCACGACTATCCCGGCAATACCGAGCTGGTGAAATCCTATGTCGAGCGGCTGAAGCAGGCCGAAGGGTTGGTGCTGGTGACGCCGGTCTGGAATTTCGGTTTCCCGGCGATCCTCAAAGGCTATTTCGACCGCGTCTGGCTTCCGGGCGTCTCCTTCGAACTCGTCGACGGCAAGGTGGAATCGCGGCTGCGCCATATCAGCAAGCTCGCCGCCGTGCTGACGTATGGAGCAACGCCATTGCGCGCTTTCGTCGCCGGCAACCCGCCGAAGAAGATCGTCAAGCGCGTGCTGAGAGCCCAGATCAACCCGCTGCGGCCTGTCACCTTCCTTGCTCATTACGATATGAACAAATGTACGCCTGAAACGCGGGCAAGGTTTCTGGCGAAGGTGAAGACGTCGATGGAACGGTTCTGAAGCCTATCGCGCCACCGGGCGTCATAAGACTTTGGCGGCTGTGACCTCAACTTCGACGAGGAAATCCGGCCGGGTGAAGCCGGCGACGATGATCAATGTCGAGACGGGCTTCGGGTCGAGCGTGTAACGATCGCGCACCGCCATATAGGTTGGGAAATCCTCCCGTTTCGTCACGAACCCGGAAATGCGGATGACGTCCGCAAAACTCATCTCCGCATCGGCAAGAATGGCCTTGATCGCTTCGAAGCATAGCTCGGCCTGTTTGCCGATGTCTTCCGGCACCTCGTCGTCGAGACCGATGCCGAGCTGACCTGAGGTGACGAGCAGCGAAGCGCCCGGCGGCACAAGCAACCCATGATTATAATTTCCGAATGGACGGCGGATCGAGGGCGGATTGAAAATCTTCTTCATCGGCATTTCCTCGTAAAAACAAAAAGTTGGAGCGGTTCGGTGTTTTCAAGAAAACCTGAACCGCTCTAAGGGGAAGACGACGCGTCATTCCATTTGTTGGATCAGGAGAGCGGGAACGGGGCGAGGATGAGCGTGCGCGCCCTCAGGTGCTTCGCGCGCCCGGCTCGCCGGTTGCGACAAACACCGCGCTCGCATCGCTGACCATCTCCACATGGGAATAGGCTGCCTGCGCGGCAGCAGTGCCGTCCGCGCGCATGATCGCGATCACGATCCGGCCATGTTCCTCGTAGGATTTTGCCAAGCGGCCGGGCAGCCGAAACTGCGCCCGTCGAAATGGGGCGAGCCGTGCCCGCGTCTGCGTCACCATCTCGAAGATATGATCATTATGCGCGCCGCGATAAAGGCGGGTATGGAATTCGGTGTTGTGAGCCGCATAGTCCTCTTCCGCGCCGGTATGCACCAGCTTCATCGATGCCTTGTGCTCCAGCTCCAGCGTGCGCCGCTCATCCACCGTCATGCGCTCGGCCGAGAGCCTGGCGCAGATGGCTTCGAGTTCCGCCATCGCCTCGAACATGGAATGCAGATAGGTTTCGGTCACGGTGGTGACGACGGCGCTGCGGTTCGGCTCCCGGTCGACAAGCCCCATCGCACCGAGTTCACGAAGCGCTTCGCGCACCGGTGTGCGCGACACTTCAAAACGACCAGCCAGCGAAACTTCATCGAGCTTCTCGCCCGGCAGCATCTGCCCGGTGACGATCATGTCGGCGATCGCCCGCACCATCTGCTCGACGGTCGTTCCTGCCCTGATGATTTCTCTGCGCCTGACTTGCTTCAAGGAATGATTCTACATTGCAATGGTTGCATACACATGCCCGCTCAAGCCGGCAAAGTCAAACGCCAGTATATATAGTTGATGTTGTTGGCAAAAATGTATTTTTCTCTGCCGACATATTCAACGTTTAAGCGCAACGACGCAGATATCGGACGATTTTATAGGCTGTGCATATTTTTTCATCTAATTCCAAGATGAAATTGCATGCACTTTTCAGGCGTCGGCCGAAATAAAAAGAATTTAACTCATAAAATCAGCATAATAAAATCTGGCATGACCATTGCATACACTTTTCTGTAACCAATTGAAAACGGCGAAACCGCCGTCAGGGGAGCATTCCGATGACCAGACTCCTTTCCATGAAACGACGCCATTTCCTTCAGGCTTCCGCCGCCGCCACTCTCGTCGGCGCTGCACCCGGCCTCCTCTCCTCGCGTGCGTTCGCACAGACGGCTCTCACCGTCGGCTTCATCTATGTCGGCCCCAAGGATGACTATGGCTACAACCAGGCGCATGCCGAGGGGGCCGCTGCCATAAAGGCGATGCCTGGCATCACCGTCGTCGAAGAAGAGAATGTGCCCGAAACTGTCGACGTGCAGAAGACGATGGAATCGATGATCAATCTCGACGGCGCCACCCTGCTCTTCCCGACCTCCTTCGGCTATTTCGATCCGCATATGCTGGCCATGGCCGCCAAATATCCCGATATCCAGTTCCGTCATTGTGGCGGGATGTGGCAGGAGGGCAAGCATCCGGCCAATACCGGCTCCTATTTCGGTTATATTTTCCAGGGGCAGTATCTGAACGGCATCGCCGCCGGCCATGCGACGAAGAGCAAGAAGATCGGCTTCGTCGCCGCCAAGCCGATCCCGCAGGTGCTGCAGAATATCAACGCATTCCTCCTTGGCGCACGCGCAGTCGACCCGACCATTACCTGCCAGGTGATTTTCACCGGCGAGTGGTCGCTCGCCGTCAAGGAGGCGGAAGCCACCAACGCGCTGGTCGACCAGGGCGCCGACGTCATCACCTGCCATGTCGACAGCCCGAAGGTGGTTGTCGAAACGGCCGCCGGCCGCGGCGCCTTCGTCTGCGGCTACCACGCCAATCAGAGCCCGCTTGCACCGGAGAAATATCTCACAGGCGCCGAATGGGCCTGGGGCAATGTCTATGGCGACTTCGTCAAGAAGGCACAGGCCGGCGAGAAGCTCGGCAACTTCGTGCGTGGCGGCCTGAAGGACGGTTTCGTGAAGATGAGCGCGCTCGGTCCCGGCGTTTCCGAGGCAGGCCGCAAGGCATTCGAGGCGACGCATGCCGAGATGATGACGGGTGGCTTCTCGGTCTTCAAGGGACCGCTGAAGGACAACAAGGGCAACGCTGTCGTCACGGCCGACAAGGCCTATGCGGAAGATGCGATCGAGCTCGAAAGCATGAACTATCTGGTCGAGGGTGTCGTCGGGTCGACGGCCTAAACCGCGAGAGGGAGAAGCGCCATGACCGTTCATGCCAATGATCCCGCAATATCAGTCGCCTCCGACAACCCGGCCTCGCTGCGTCCGCTGCTCGAATGGACGGCGCGCAGGGCCGAACCGGTGGTCATCGGCCTTGCCGCCATCCTGATCGGGATCGGGCTCTTTTCTCTCTTCATCCTGGCGATCGGCAAATCGCCGGTAACGCTCTTCCAGCTTATGTACACCGGCGGCTTCGGCAGCTGGTTTTCGGTGCAGAACAGCTTAAGCCGTGCCGCACCCCTTCTCCTGACGGCACTCTGCGTCGCCCTGCCCGCCCGCCTCGGCCTCGTCATCATTGGCGGGGAAGGAGCGGTCGTGCTGGGCGGCGTTGCCGCCGCCGCCATGGCCATGCCGCTTGTGGGAGCGGCTCCTGTGTTTCCCACTCTCATTCTGATGGCGATCGCCGCCATGGTCGTCGGCGGCATCTGGATCGGCCTTGCCGGCTTCCTGCGCCATTACCGCGGCGTCAACGAGACCATCTCCTCCTTGCTACTTTCCTATATCGCTATCGCGCTGATGAACCAGTTCGTGGAAGGGCCGCTGCGCGATCCCGCCAGTCTGAACAAGCCCTCGACCAAGCCGTTGCCGGCAGACTACATGCTCGGCAACATTCCCGGCATGGATGTGCATTGGGGCCTTGTGATCGGCATCCTCGCCTGCATCTTCTCCTGGGTCCTGATCGAGGTGACGAGCTACGGTTTTGCCGCGCGCATCGCCGGCGGCAACGTGCGCGCCGCCCAGATCCAGGGCTTGCCGGTCGGCAGGCTGATCGCCGGTTTCACAGCGATCGCCGGCAGTTTCGCAGGTCTTGCCGGCATGATCGAGGTCGTCGCCGTCCAGGGCAGCGCCAATGCCTCGCTCGCCGCCGGTTACGGCTATACCGGCATCCTCGTCGCCTTCCTCGCCCGGCACAATCCGCTGGCGATCATCCCCGTTGCGATCCTGCTCGGCGGCATCGATGCCTCGGGCGGCCTCATCCAGCGCCGCATGGGCCTGCCCGATGCCACCGTGCTGGTGCTGCAGGGCACGCTCTTCATCGTCATCCTCTTCTGCGAGACCTTCTACGGGCGCTTCAAGATCTTCAATCCCGACCTCTGGAAAAGGAGCCTCTGATGGAAGAGACGGGCATCGGCATCTGGGGTGTGCCGCTCGCGATCCTGGCGGGCGCCATCCGCGTTTCCACCCCGTTCATCTTCGTCAGCCTCGGCGAGACGATGACCGAGCGCTCCGGCCGCATCAATCTCGGCCTGGAAGGCACGCTCGTCTTCGGCGCGATGACGGCCTACGCCGTCGCCGTCATGACCAACTCGCCCTGGCTCGGCGTGCTCGCCGCGATGGTGACCGGCGCCGCCTTCGGTCTGGTTCACGGCTGGATCTGCAAATGGCCGAAGGTGAACGACATTGCGATCGGCATCGCCATGATGCAGTTCGGCCTGGGCCTCGCCTTCTTCCTCGGCAAATCCTTCATCCAGCCAGTGGCGCCGCATCTGCCGTCCATCCCGCTCGGCCTCTGGTCGAGCCTGCCGCAGATCCAGGCCGCCCTGAACATCAATGTGCTCTTCATTCTGGGCGCCTTGCTTGCCTTCGCCCTCTGGTGGGGCTTCAGGAATACGCGGGTGGGTCTCATCCTGCGCGTCGTCGGCGACAGCACGGATGCGGCCCGCGCCATGGGCATCAACCCGGATCGCGTGCGTCTGCTCGCCACCGCCGCCGGCGGGTCGCTGGCGGCGATCGGCGGCGCATATCTCTCGCTCTATTATCCCGGCTCCTGGAACGAGGGTATTTCCTCAGGCCAGGGCCTGATGGCCGTGGCGCTCGTCATCTTCGCCCGCTGGAACCCGATCGGCTGCTTCCTCGCTGCCCTGCTCTTCGGCGGCGCCGGCGCGCTCGGTCCGGCGCTGCAATCGATCGGCGTGACCCAGGGCTACTATCTCTTCTACGCCGCGCCCTACGTGCTCACCCTCGTCATCATGATCGCGACCTCCTCGCCGACACGTTCGCTTGCCGGTGCGCCGGGCGCGCTGTCGCTGACGAAATGAAGACGGAGCAGCTGATGTCCAACCGCGGCAAGCAAAACATTCAAACTTGCGGGTGAATAGGAGAAGAAGACGATGGATGCGATGGTCGAGACCAAAGGACATTATATCGACGCCGATCCCTATCCCTGGCCCTATAACGGCGCCCTGCGGCCGGACAATACGGCCCTCATCATCATCGACATGCAGACCGATTTCTGTGGCAAGGGCGGTTATGTCGATCACATGGGTTACGACCTGTCGCTGGTGCAGGCGCCCATCGAGCCGATCAAACGCGTGCTGGCCGCCATGCGCGCCAAGGGCTATCACATCATCCATACCCGCGAGGGTCATCGACCCGATCTCGCCGACCTGCCGGCCAACAAACGCTGGCGTTCACAGCGCATCGGCGCAGGCATCGGCGATCCAGGCCCGTGCGGGCGCATCCTCACACGCGGCGAACCCGGCTGGGACATCATTCCGGAACTCTATCCGATCGTAGGCGAGACGATCATCGACAAGCCCGGCAAGGGTTCTTTCTGCGCCACCGACCTGGAGCTGATCCTCAATCAGAAGCGTATCGAGAACATCATCCTGACCGGCATCACCACCGACGTCTGCGTTTCCACCACCATGCGTGAGGCCAACGACCGCGGCTTCGAATGCCTGCTGCTGGAGGACTGCTGCGGCGCGACCGACTACGGCAATCATCTCGCCGCCATCAAGATGGTGAAGATGCAGGGCGGCGTCTTCGGCTCCGTCTCCAATTCCGAAACCCTCGTGAGCCAGCTGCCATGAGCACGATCCGCGACACGCCACTCCCGCAAGCCGGCAAGGCCGTCGGCATCGATACGATCGATATGACGATGCGCTTCGGCAGCTTCACCGCGCTCGACCATGTCTCGATCAAAGTGCCTGCCGGCAGCTTCCATGCCTTGCTCGGCGAAAACGGCGCCGGCAAGTCGACGCTCGTCAAATGCATCATGGGTTTCTATCACGCGACGTCGGGCTCGCTCTCCGTCGACGGTCGCGAAGTGGCAATCGCCTCGCCCAGGGACGCTGCGGCCTACGGCCTGGGCATGGTCTATCAGCATTTTACGCTGGTTCCTTCGCTGACAGGTGCCGAAAACCTCGTCATCAGCCGGGCAGAAGTCCCCGCCATCATCAACTGGGCGAAGGAGCGAAAGGATCTTGCGGCCTTCATGGAGCGGATGCCCTTCAAGATCCCGCTCGACCGGCCGGTGAGCGAGCTTGCCGCCGGCGAGAAGCAGAAGCTCGAAATCGTCAAACAGCTCTATCTCGGCCGCTCCTTCCTGGTCCTCGACGAGCCGACCTCGGTGCTGACGCCGGCAGAAGCCGATGAAATGCTCGGCCTCGTGCGCGGGATGACGGAGCGCGGCGAGCTGACCGTGCTGATGATTTCCCACAAGTTCCACGAGGTGACGAAATTTGCCGATGCCGTCTCGATCCTGCGGCGCGGCAAGCTCGTCGGCACTGGAAAAGTCGGCGAAGTTTCCACAGCCGAGATGGCGGCAATGATGATTGGGGACGTCAAACTTGCCGAACTCGACACCCGCGTCCCCGTCCCGGAAACCGCAAGGCCGGTCCTCGAAGTGGCGCAGGTCAAAGCGCCGGATCGTTCCGGCCTCAAAACCATCGAGATCGACAATCTCATGGTGCGCGCCGGCGAGATCGTCGGCATCGCCGGCATATCGGGCAATGGCCAGAAGGAACTGACGGAAATCCTTGCCGGCCAGCGGCCGACCAATACCGGCCGTGTCAGCGTCAAAGGCGAGGTTTACAGCGCAACACGTCGCGAGACCCGCAAGAACAATGTCCGCTTCATCCCGGAGGAGCCGCTGCAGAATGCCTGCGCTCCGAGGATGAGTGTCAGCGAAAACCTCGCTTTCCGCACTTTCGACCTGAAAACGGGCGGCAAGAACGCGATCTGGCTGAACAAGGGCAAGATGAAGAAGCGCGCCACGGCGCTGATTTCCGATTTCAAGGTGAAGACCGCTTCCTCCTCATCGCCGATCGCGGCACTTTCGGGCGGTAATGTGCAGCGTGCGGTGCTCGCCCGCGAGCTCACCGGCGAGGTGGACCTCCTGATCGTTTCCAACCCCTGCTTCGGTCTCGATTTCTCGGCCGTCGCCGAAATCCGCGCCCGTATCATGAAGGCGCGCAATTCCGGCACCGCGGTCTTGCTGCTTTCCGAGGACCTCGACGAGCTGCTCGAAATGTCCGACCGCATCATGGTCATCTCCGAAGGCAAGCTGGTCTACGAGACACCGGCACGATCTGCCGACATCGGCGTGATCGGCGCCCATATGGCGGGGCATCACTGATGACCGAGATCAAGGCAGAACCCTTCGCCTTTCCGGTGAAGCTTGACCAGCTCGCGCTTATCGTCATCGACATGCAGCGTGACTTCGCCGAGCCCGGCGGCTTCGGCGCCAGCCTCGGCAATGATGTCAGCCGCATCACCAGCATCGTGCCCGATGTCAAACGCCTGATCCAGGGCTTCCGTTACGCCGGGCTGCCGGTCATCCACACGATGGAATGCCACAAGCCCGATCTTTCGGATCTGCCACCAGCGAAACGCGACCGCGGCGATCCGACGCTCAGGATCGGCGACGAAGGCCCGATGGGGCGGATCCTGATTTCGGGCGAGCCCGGCACCGCGATCTTGCCGGAGCTTGCTCCGGTCAAAGGTGAAGTCGTAATTGAAAAGCCCGGCAAAGGCGCCTTTTACGCAACCGAGCTCGGCGAGGTGCTGCAGCAAAAGGGCATCAAGCAGCTCGTTTTTGCCGGCGTGACGACGGAGGTCTGCGTGCAGACGACAATGCGCGAGGCGAACGACCGCGGCTACGAATGCCTGCTCGCCGTGGAGGCGACGGAAAGCTATTTTCCGGAATTCAAGGCCGCCGCAATCGCCATGATCCGCGCCCAAGGCGCGATCGTCGGCTGGACGGCCCATGTCGACGACATATTGGAAAGCATCGCCCATGCCTGAAACCACCCGCGAATTGCTGACCTCGGGCGGCTGGAGGGATCTCGAGTTCGGCCCCTTCCGCGATCAGGTGACGATCCACTGGATCCGGCCCTTCGAGGGTGATCAGCCCGGCGTGGCGCTGCTGAAATACGAAGCCGGCGCCGGCGTTCCCCGCCATCGGCATGAGGGGCTGGAAACCATTCTCGTGCTCGATGGAGTGCAATCGGATGAAGCCGGCGATTACGGCCGCGGCAGCTACATCGTCAACGCACCCGGTACCGAGCACTCGGTCTGGAGCGACACCGGCTGTGTCGTGCTCATCCAATGGGACCGGCCCGTGACAATATTGGAAGAGCGTGCGTAACGCTTGACCGGCGTCCCAACGGCGTTAACGGCTAGCGACAAGAACCCTGCCCCGACCATCAGAGCTCCAGCTCCGCGATTGAGGATGCTGATCCTGTTCGGATCAGCCAAAGCCGTTTTTGCCTTATGGCCGAGGAACACATGCCCTCCGACCACGATCACCTCTCATCCCGGCAGACAGATTCACCTCGGAGTTCGTCAAGGAAGATGGCGAGCGCGTGCTCGATGGCCACGGCAAGCGGGTCGCATGAGGACATGGAGAGACGTCTTCCAATCTGGGGCTAATCGGCCTCGGCGCTACGCAGATTGTCGGCTACGGCACGCTATACTATGCCTTCAGGTATCCTCGCCCCGACATCGCCAAAAACGTCGGGATATCGGAGAAATGGGTTCGGCGCTTTTCGCTGATCGATGTTTGTGATCAGATGCTGCCTATGAAGGTGCCTCCCGTGATAGTATCCTTGAGAAGACGCAGGGTGTCCTTCGATTACCTGCGTCTTCGTCTCGCTATCAGTTTATCTGAGCAGCGGCTTCGAGGATCACCTTGGCAACCTCGGCCGGCTGAGAAACCTGGGGCGAATGGCTCGTGGAAAGCGTCACGACGTGAGCCGAAATATTTTTGGCCATCACCTTTTGCAGATCGGGCTGAAGCATGAAATCATGCTCGGCGACGATGTACCAGGATGGCTTGGTTTTCCAGGCCGGGATTCCGATTTTCTCCTCGAAGTTCTTTCCGCGGGTCGGTTTTTGCGTTGCCGCCATCACGCCGGCCTGTTCTGGCGCAACGTCCTGTGCAAGAAACTTTGCAACACCATTTGGAGTCAGAGTCAGGAAGCCGTCCTTGTCGGCAACGAGTTCTGAAAAGCCGGGCGGGGTTGGGTAGTCCTTGTTCAAATCAGCGATCGACTGACCTTCGCCAGGAGCATAAGCGGCGACGTAAACGAGGGCGCGAACATGCTCGTTGTTACCAGCTTCGCTAATCACCACGCCGCCGTAAGAGTGACCTACAAGAACCACTGGACCGGTCTGCGCATCAAGGACCCGTTTCGTCGAGGCGATGTCAGCGGCAAGCGATGTCAACGGGTTCTGAACCGAAATTACCTTCAGCCCCTGTGCCTGAAGAAGCGGGATTACTCTGCTCCATGCCGAGCCGTCGGCGAATGCGCCATGGACCAGAACAACGGTCGGAGTTTCTTTGCCGGCCGCGTTGGTTGTCGTCGCGCCCGCGGCCACGCTGGCGAGCGCGGCAGCAAGGGCCGCGTTCTTTACAAAAGACATCATCTTATTCTCCGGTTGGAAACACAAGCGACGGAACCGTGGTTCTTCAGGACTTGCGTAGACAATTGTTACCCAGCAGCTCTCGCTCACCATTGAGGTCTTGCACGACGACGACTGCCTTTCTTCCGTAAGCCGTGTTCCGACTCCGCCCGAGGTCGTTCGATATGAACGAGTTTCGGCCTTGAGCAGCGTCTCAGGCTTCAGGACGCCGAAGATTTACATTCGAAATTCAGAGGGATAAATAACGACAATGTTGCAACACTAGGAACTAGACGTTTCAAATGGACCGCTTTGCTTGCATGACCGTGTTTGTGAAATCCGTGGAGCAAGGCTCGATCTCGCTTGCTGCAAACGAGTTGAACCTGTCTCCGCAACTCGCGGGGAAACAATTGCGCCTGCTGGAGGCCAGCCTTGGCGTCAAACTTCTCAATCGAACAACGCGGAGGCAGAGCCTTACGGACAGCGGTCGCGCTTTCTACGACCGGGCGAAGAACATTCTGGAAGAGCTTGCGGAGGCAGAAACTCTCCTTGCACGGACGCGCTCGACACCTCGAGGGCGTCTGCGCATCAGCGCGCCGATTACGTTTGGAAGCCACGCATTGGCGCCGGAGCTGCCTGAATATGCGAAAGACCATCCGGAAGTAACCCTTGATCTCAGCCTGACCAACAGAACCGTGGACTTGGTAGAGGAGGGCTTCGATGTCGCGTTTCGAACAGGCGACCTCGCAGACAGCGCTCTTCAATCCAGGCGCCTTCGACCTCTTCGCCTCGTGTTGTGCGCGGCACCCCACTATCTGCGAACTGCAGGAACGCCAAGCACGCCAGAAGAGCTGCGGGATCACGAATGCCTGTTGTTTTCTCACACGTCCATGCGAAAAGAATGGTTGTTCGACGGACCCCAAGGAACAACGCAGATTGCGATCAAAGGGCGCTTTTCGACCGACAGCGGAGAGGCCCTACGAGCGGCGGCGGTGGCTGGAATGGGGTTGATCCTCCAGCCGGAGGAGTTGGTGCGGGAAGATATCAAAGGCGGCCGGCTGGTCCCGCTACTTTCTAATTTCCGTTCGCCAGATCGTCAGTTGCATATGCTCTATCCGCCCGATCGTCAGATGACGCCCAGACTCAGGAGTTTTCTCGATTTTGCTGTCAGGAAATTCGGCAAGGGCTGATCGGGCATGGCCCACTGTCGCCAGTTCATGACCGCAAAGGGCATATCGCAAACGACTCTGCGTCAATAACAGTGCCACAGCAGTTGAACTGAGTCGAACCGCCGACCCCGTAATTCCTCTATCGTTGCGGTTGAAGGGAGTCGAACTATCGGCCGCGAAATCGCATGGCAACACGACTTGGAAATCATAAAATTCGGCCAGGCCTCGATGCCTCGCGCCAGCATTTCCGTCTGTTCAAGTGAATTTCTATGCGCAACACCGCTTTTTGCGCCTCGGTAAATTCGCCGGCAGCCCGCTCGGCTCGCTCTTGGGCGGCGAGCCGGGCGAGTTTGCGCTTTTCCAGCAACGCGCCGGCATCGGCCTCATGCCCACGCAATAAGGATTGCCGCATGACGGCGTCCTGAAGCCGCGACGCGAGAATAATCCCGTCCTTGCACAATTCTTCGATAATGGGGTCGCCTGCGGCTCGGTTCGCGGCGATGTCGCGTGCTGCGGTGGCTCTCGCCTCCTCTTCGCTTGCCCGTTCGGCATCCGCACGCGCCTCGGAGAGGCCACGGGAAAGACTGTCCGCCCGCAGATTGCGTATTTCCAGCAACTGCCTGAGAGACCTCAGCGCCTTCATTGGCCGCCCCTCAGGCGCCGTTGTTCGTTGTCAGGATTTCCAGCTGGCCGCCCTTGATGACCTTGCTGCTGTCATCCTGCTGCCGGCTCAACACACCCTCGACAGCCTTGACGAATACGGCCGGGCCGCGCACCAGCACCAATCGCTGGCCGCATCTTCACGCAAGGCATCGAGTGACAAGGTCGATGTATCCGGCTGCTTCAGACAAAGCGACCTGCGATCGATGGAGCGGTTCATCCCTCGCAGGAAATGCCTCATGAAGCAGCCCCTGTCCTCAGGGGCCAGGCATTCATCGATCAAATTTAACACCGCTTTCCCGCGTCACGAACCGCAGCGATCCGTGAGGTGCTGGCATCAGAACTCCTCCCATGACGTGGCTGCGGCCGTCGCGGTTGCGGCACGTCCGCCAAAGGCGCCGGCAAGCTTCTGACCGAGCGTGCGTGCCGGCGAGGCGACCGGTTTGCTTTGGGGGCTGGCGGCGCGCGGCGCCATTTGGGCAGCATCTAGCTTGAAACGGGCGATCAGGCGGGCAAGATTGGCCGCCTCCTCCGCCAGCCGGTTGGTCGCGGCTGTCGATTGCTCGACCATCGCGGCATTCTGCTGCGTCACCTGATCCATCTGGTTGACGGCCGTCGAGACCTCGGAGAGGCCGGTCGACTGTTCTCTGGCGGCCGTTGCGATCGAGCGCACATGCTCGTCGATCTTGACCACATGGTTCTGGATATTGCCGAGCGCTTCGCCCGTCGCCGTCACCAGCTTCACCCCGGAATGGACCTCGTCGCTGGAACGGTTGATCAGAACCTTGATGTCCTTGGCGGCATTGGCCGAACGCTGCGCCAGTTCGCGCACCTCCTGAGCTACGACGGCAAAGCCCTTGCCGGCTTCGCCAGCCCGTGCCGCCTCGACGCCGGCATTGAGCGCCAGAAGATTGGTCTGGAAGGCGATCTCGTCGATGACGCTGATGATCTTGCTGATTTCGCCCGACGCCTGCTCGATCCGTCCCATGGCCGAAACGGCCTCGCTGACGACAGCGCTCGACTGCCCGGTACTTCTCTTCGCCTCGTCGACCATATGGCTGGCTTCCGAGGCACGCTCGGTCGAGTGTTTCACCGCGACAGTGATCTCCTCCAGGGCGGAAGAGGTTTCCTCCAGCGAGGCCGCCTGCTGCTCGGTGCGCTGCGACAGATTTCCGGAGGAGATGCGCATCTCGCCGGCGCCGCCGTTGATAATGTCGACAGCCGCCCGCACCTCGCCGAGGACGGAGCGCAGATTGCTCATGGTCGCGTCGACATTCTGCTTGAGCTCCCCGAAGGCGCCCTGGAACTCGCCTCTCATGTCTTCGGTCAAATCACCCTTGGCAAGCGCCGCAATCACGCGGCAGGTCTCGGCGATGCTGCGATCGACCGACGCGACGAGGGAGTTGACGCCCGTGGCGAAACTGTTCAGGTCCTCGTAGCCGTATTCCGCGGCCGCCCGCCGCGTGAAGTCGCCGGCACCCGCGGCGGTGATGACCGCGTCGACGTTCTTCTGCATTTCGATGACCTTGATCCGCTTGTCTGCGCCAGCGGCGTCCAGTTCCCGGATCTTGATACCATTCTGCTTGAAGACCTCGACAGCGCGGGCCATCTGACCGATTTCGTCGCTCCGGTCGGCGAAGGGGATATTGACGTCATGATTGCCATGGGCGAGATCGTTCATGCTGTCGGTAATGCGGCCGATCGGCTTTGCGATCACCCGGGCGCCGAATATGGCAGCGGCGATCAGCGTGACGATGGTCAACAGGCCGATGCCGAGATTGAGGAACAGGACGAGCGTGGCGGCAGCACTCGCTTCGTCCTCCGCCTTCACCGCCATCGTCTTCGCCGAATCCACGCCTTCATCGAGCAGCTTGGCTGCTTCATCCGAGATCGCCTGCAGTTTCGTCTGGGCCTCTTTCTCCTTCGCATCGAGGGAGGTGTCGCCAGCCTTGAGGGCGATCTTTCCCTTGGCGATTTCGGCTATGTCGCCGGTGGCGGCAAAAAGGGTCTCGCCCAAAGCCTTGAGCTTTACGATCCGGTCCTTATTGACCTGCATCCGCAGCCCGGCCATGGCATCGTCAAGGTATTTCATAACCGAATGGTGGCGAGCGGCGATGTAGTCGGTGGCCTTGGCAATGTCATCGGCGGACTTGGCGAGACGCAGATCGCGCACGCCCACCTGCATACCGCGCCATGAAGCCTTGGCGTCGACCAGATCGCGCGAAACGATCAGTTGACCCTCCTGATATTTCGCGCGTTCATAGACATGCTCACCGCCTTGCCAGACGGTAAGGAGCATGACCGTCACCAGGAAAATGCCGATCCCGGACAGCGTGGCCAGTTTAGTGCTGATGCGCGAAAAGATGCTTGCGGGCATATTGAGTTCCTGCTTGGCGGCAACAGGAGTCGTCATATCCCCAGCTGACTACGAAATAGGCGATCGACTTCATTCGACCGAAATATCTGCGGCCGGCAATCGCGATCACCTTACTGTTGAAGGAAATACGTTTGCCAAGCGGCCTGAGCCGACTAACAAATCGATCAAAATCTAATAAAAAGTTCACTTTCGCCGCCGCCGAAACTCGGCCGCGTGATTGGGATATTAAATGCCAAATCTGGATAGGGCTGGCGATGATCCGGGAGATAGCCTTGAGCGGCGGCCGGTGAGATCGTCGGAGCGCGCCGCCGCATCGAAGCGGCGGCGGCGTCTCTCAAGAAGAGCGCGTCAGGCCTTTTTCAGCCTCCAGGTCCGGATCTCGAACGGCATGATGTCGGCAGGTCCTTTCCGCTCCATCGGCTCTTCGAGAATGTTGAGCGGCTGCGATGCCGCCCATCCGGACGGCAGGGCAAGGGAGAGGCGACCGCGGCGGCCGGCCGGTTCATAGAGGCGCAGGATCAGGCCGTCGCCCTCCTCGGCCGGCTTCAGGCCGGAAAAAGCGACGGGAGTGCCGTCGACGGCGAGCGGTGCGAAACTGCCCGTGGAAAGGCCTTTGGCTTCCGCTGTGAGAAGCGGCTGATTGAGATCGATCGCCTCGTCGAGCACGCCGCCTTCATGCCAGGCGCCCTCATGCGGCATTAGCGAATAGGTGAAGCTCTGCTCGCCTTCGTCGGCCAGCGGATCCGGATAGACCGGCCCGCGCACGAGGCTCATGCCGATCACATTGCCGCGGGCGCTGTGGCCATATTTGGCATTGTTGATGAGCGCCACGCCGAAACCCGGCTCGCTGATATCAACGAAGCGATGGGCAACCGCCTCGAACATCGCCTGCTCCCAGGAGGTGTTCGTGTGGGTTGCCCGCTCGACGACACCGAAGGCGCATTCGAACGTCGCCTTTCGGGCTCGGACATCGACCGGGTTCAGAGTGCGCAGCAAGGTGCGGCGATCATGCCAGTCGATCGTCGTTTCGATGTCGAGCCGACGGGCATTGGCAGTCAGCACATAAGTCTGCGTGACGCTCGAATGCCGGTAGCGGTGGACGACGCGGATCGCTGCGCGGTGCGGGCCGCTTTCGAGGAGGCTGATGCTTTCGGGCGCTTCGAGGCGGAACGCCTTTTCGGCATAATCCGCATCCATATCCCAGGCGTCCCAATTGCGCGGCTTGTCGGCCGGATAGACCCAGAGCTGGTTGGCGGAGCCATCGACCGCTTCGCGGCCCGTTGCCTTGTGGATGAGGCTGGCAACGGCCCCGTCCCTACCGATGGTCACAGCGAGATGATGGTTTTCGAGGCGATCGGGGCTGGCCTTCAGTCCGCCGGCCGGCTGAAGTGCCTGCCGGTCGAAGACTGCAACGGACAACGGGGCAACGATATCGGCGGCAGAGATCGCCGTGCCGTCGGCAAGCGTGGCACTCACCGGCCGCGGCGAAAGCGACGGATTGACGACGACGAGCGCATCGCCGACCCCGCCCTTCGGCAGATGGGCCGACAGCGCCTGCAAGGCCTTGGCCTGCTCGGCCTTGGCATGGTCGATGACGCCGCCGAGTTCCTGCTCCGCATCCTGATAGACTTCGCGGATGCTCGACCCCGGCAGGATATCGTGGAATTCGTTCTTCAGCACCACGCGCCAATCCGCCTCGAGGCTTTTCGGCTTCTCGGCACCGAGCAGATGGGCAAGCGAAGCGAGCGTTTCGGCGGTGATCAGCGCGCGTTCGGCCTGGCGGTGTTTGCGCTTGACGCCGCTTTGCGTCGTCAGCGTGGCGCGATGCAGTTCGAGATAGATCTCACCATCCCAGACGGGAAGCTTCTTTTCGCCTGCGGTTTGGTGCGCCTGCTCGTAGAAGCTTTTGACGGTGCCCCAACGTGCCTGCGGGATCGCCGGGAAATCGCGCAGCTGCACTTCGCGCTCCACCATTTCAGGCGTCACGCCGCCGCCGCCGTCGCCATAGCCGACGGCGAGAAGCGAGGTATTATGCTGGACCTTGCCGCGGAAATTCTTCCATGTCGGCACATAGCAGTCGGCCTGCACGAAGCCGTTATATCCCTGCATCGGATTGTCGAAGGTGTGGGTCAGCACCTGGCTGCCATCGAGGCCCTTCCACCAGAAGAGATCGGAGGGGATGTGGTTGGTCTCGCTCCAGTTGACCTTGATGGTGAAGAAGCTGTCGATGCCGCCCAGTCTCAGGATCTGCGGCAGGGCGCCGGAAAAACCGAAGCAATCCGGCAGCCAGCACACCGTGTGGCGCGTACCGAAGGTCTTTTCGAAATAACGCTGGCCGTAGAGAACCTGGCGGACGAGGCTTTCGCCTGTGGGCATGTTGGTGTCGGGCTCGACCCACATGCCGCCGACGGTTTCCCACTTTCCTTCCGCGACCTTCTCCTTGATGCGATCGAGAAGTTCCGGGTCTTCCTCTTCCATCTGCGCGTAATAATGGGCGGTCGACTGGTTGAAGCGGAAATCGTCGGAGCGCTCCATCAGCGACAGCGCCGTATTGAAGGTGCGCCGCATCTTCCGCCGCGTCTCGCGATAGGGCCAAAGCCAGGCAAGGTCGATATGGGCGTGACCGGTCAGCAGCAATTCGCCATTCGGGGGGAAGCGCTTCTGGAGCTCCTTCAGCCGCTCCGTCAGGGCCCCGAAAGCAGAAGCCGCCGAAGCACCCTGCTCGTCGGAGAGGCCCGCCGGGCTGGCTTCGAGCTCCGGCAGTTCCCAGATCTTCTGCTGCATGACGGCGCCTGACGTGCGGGAGATGTAAGCCGCCGTATCCGACGGCCAGTCCAGGCTGCGCAAGGCCTGCTCGGCGGCATCGATCAGATGCGGCACGACTTCATGTTCGCCGAGTATGCTGATCGCCTCGGTAACCTGCTTCAGGAGAAGATGCAGCTGATGAGCAGAACGATCGAGCCAGATGAACCGAGCCTTGTTCAGCCGCGGCGACCTGTTCGGCTCACCGAAGGGAAAGCGCGCGACGCTTTCGGTCGCAATCTTGAAGCGGCGACCTGTGACCGGGAATTCCTGGTGATAGGGATCGAGACCGAACGTCTCCGTCCCGCCGCCGGGATAGGTCAACGTGATCAGGCTCTCGCCGCCGAGATCGAGCTGCAGGCGGATATCTTCGAGCGGCCAATTCGCCGGCGCCTCGACGCTGACGGCAAAATGCACCACGCCCTGGCGATGCGGCCAATCCTGATGATGGGCGATCGGCTCGCCCTCGAAGGTCCAGCCGTCGATCGGGCTGCTATACCGGTCCCGCCAATGCACGAGCTCAGCGATACGGACCTTCAGACTGTCGAGGCGTTGGGCATTGGTCAGCGGCATGGCTTATCCTGTTTAAAAATCGGCGGCGCGCGATCCGGAATCATGGCTTCGGGAGGTGAAGATGGTGCGACAAAGATCGCAAATGCCGGCCCCTCCTCCCAGCGGGTTCGGCTGGCGCTTAGATTAAGTAACTTTGATTTGCCGTCAAGCCTGCAAAATCAATTGCGATGGCATGAGGGCGGCGATGTCCGATTGTCGTTTCCAAATTCTCTAGCCCGTGGACCAAAGTAGACATCATCGTCCACGATCAGACGACATGAATAGTAAAATGTCATTCTGTGCATGGGTTTCGGACAGCCTATACTCTGTCACAAGCATGTCATGAAATACGTCGACACCTCGTGCCAAATCAGGAGCGGGTACCCAGATGGATTATTTCAGACGTTTCAACTTTCTGTTCGCAACGCCGACCTTTGACAACGAGGATCTGGAGGGTGCCCGCTACCGCCAGATCGTCGAGGAGATCGAAGGCTCCGGCTTTGAGGTGGTGCGCGCGCGCAATCTCGAAGATGCCGAGATCGCCGTGCAGACGGACGCCGCCATCGGCTGCATGCTGGTCGACTGGGGGAAGAAGGGCCTCGAGGGCAAGACCGCCTCTCTCATCAACCTGATGCGTCGGCGCGGTCTCGAGTTTCCGATCATCCTGCTGATCCGTCGTAAGCGCTTCGAGGATGTGCCGGTTGAGGTACTCGATTTCATCGACGGCTATGTCTTCCTTTCCGAAGAAACGCCCGCCTTCATCGCCAAGAGCCTTATCAGCCGCCTCAAGCAATATGCAGAGACGCTGAAGACACCGTTTTTCGGCGCGCTGGTCGATTATGCCGAGGAGGGAAACCATCTCTGGACCTGCCCCGGACACAATGGCGGTATCTTTTACAGCCGGAGCCCCATCGGCCGGGTATTCATGGAGCATCTCGGTGAAGCGGTATTCCGAGACGATCTCGACAATTCCGTGCTTGATCTCGGCGACCTGCTGACCCACGAGGGACCTGCGCTGGCTGCACAGAAGGAAGCCGCCAAGATTTTCGGCGCAGAGAAGACCTATTTCGTCCTCAACGGCACCTCCACCTCCAACAAGGTCGCGCTTTCCGCGCTCGTCACCGACGGCGATCTCGTGCTGTTCGACCGCAACAACCACAAGGCCGCTCATCACGGCGCTTTGATGATCTCAGGAGGAATTCCGGTTTACCTGCCGACCACACGCAACGCTTATGGACTGATCGGTCCCATCGATTTCGGGGCCATGGACGAGGCAGCCCTGCGGGAACGCATCCGCACCCATCCGCTGGTGAAAGACCCCGAGGCCCACAGGAAGCCACGCCCGTTCCGCGTCGCGGTGGTGGAGCAGTGCACCTATGACGGCACCATTCACAACGCCGAGATGATCCTCGAGCGTATCGGCCATCTATGCGACTACATTCTCTTCGACGAGGCATGGGCGGGCTTCATGAAATTTCATCCGCTCTATGCGGGGCGTTTCGCGATGGGCCTTGCCGATCTCGGCCCCGACGCGCCGGGCATCATCGCCACGCAATCCACCCATAAGCAGCTCGCAAGCTTTTCACAGGCCTCGCAGATCCACATGAAGGACCGGCATATCACCGGCCAGAAACGCCGAGTGGAGCACCGGCGATTCAATGAAAGCTTCATGCAGCACGCCTCGACGTCGCCCTTCTATCCACTGTTTGCTTCGCTCGACGTGGGAGCGCAGATGATGAAGGGCCGCTCGGGCGAAGTGCTGTGGGACGACACGATCCGCCTCGGCATCGAGCTGCGCAAGAAGATCCGTGCCGTGCGCCGCGAATTCGAGGAGAAGGAAAACCGCCCCGAGCGTCGCTGGTTCTTCGAGCCGTTCGTGCCGGATCGGGTTGCGATTCCGGATGTGTCCGGCCCCGGCGCGGTGCACGACGTGCCGTGGGAGAGCATCGCCACCGACCAGCTCGCCACCAATCCCGCCTTCTGGCAACTGTCACCCGACGCTGCGTGGCACGGCTTTTCTGCGATGGAGCCGGGCTTCGCCATGACCGATCCGAACAAGCTCACCCTCCTCACGCCTGGCTTCGACCGGAAGAGCGGAAAATACACCGAGCACGGCATACCCGCGCCCATAGTCGCGCAATATCTGCGGGAAAACCGCATCGTTGCAGAAAAGAACGACCTCAATTCGCTGTTGTTCCTCCTCACCCCCGGCGTGGAGGCCAGTAAAGCCGGCACCTTGATCAGCGGCCTCGTCGCCTTCAAGAAGCTTTATGACGACAATGCGCTGCTGGAAGAGACAATTCCGGAATTCTACCGCCGCCGCCCGGGCCGCTATGCCGGCGTGCGGCTGCGCGATCTCTGCACGGACATGCACAATTTCTTCCGACAGGCCGATGTCAGCGCGCTCCAGACAAGGCAGTTTTCCGCCGAGAACCTGCCGCCGATCGCCATGTCGCCTCATGATGCGGCACGCTGCCTGGTGCGCAACGATGTGGACTATCTGCCGATCGACGCCATTGCCGGCCGCATCGCAACAACGCCGTTCGTGGTCTATCCTCCAGGTATCGCCACCATCGTGCCGGGCGAGCGCCTGACGGAAAAAGCCAAGCCCATGATCGACTATCTCAAGATGTTCGAAACCTGCTTCAACACCTTCCCCGGCTTCGAAGTGGAGATTCAGGGTCTCTATCGCGAGATCGATGCATCCGGCCGCATCCGGCTTTATACCTACGTCGTTGCGGAATAGGCTGGGAAATTCAGGTCAGTCATGAAACAGGACAGAATGATCGTCATTCGCCCGTCCCGGGAAACCGACGTCGACGCCATGTTGGCGATCTATCACCGCCATATTCGCCGCGGCATCGACGTTGGGGTGGACGATAGCGACACGCCGCAACCGGAAGAACTGAAGCAACGGCGCAAAAATTTGAAAGACCGCCGCTTTCCACATGTCGTGGCGATCGAGGGTGAAAAAGTCGTGGGATACGCCTATGTGGTGTTGTTCCGCAAACGCCCTGCCTACCGCTATACGGTCAAGCATTCGATCTATGTGCATCACGACCATATCGGCCAGGGCATCGGGAGCCTGCTCATGCGGGGACTGATCGACGCCTGTGCGGCCGCCGGTTTCCGGCAGATGATCGGCTATATCGCGGCCGACAACGTTGCATCGCTCGCCCTGCACGAACGCTTCGGCTTCGTCCGCGTCGGCCTGTTGCCGGGAGTCGCCTATCGTTACGACCGCTGGGCGGACAGCGTGATGGTTCAGCGCTCGCTCGCCTCCGGCTCGACGACCCCACCGCCACCGCCGCCGCTCTCCACCCGCTGAATCCAGCGGGATTGAGACCGATAACTTCTCCGGGGCCGAGAACGTGTCACGTTCCGGAATAACGGAATCTTGATCGGCGGCAACGGTTTACCGACCCCGCACCGGCCCTATTTGCCCTATGATGCTGAAATCGCTCGCCCCGGCGAGCGATAGAGAGGGCGGGGATGCTTCAGATTCGCAAATCATTGGCAGCGGTCACAGCCGTCGTCGCGGTTGCCGTATCGTTATCGTCCTGCACGACGAGTTCAAGCGATTCGATACAGACGGGCTCGGTTGGATACAGCAGCGTCGACTATGGGCTCAGACCCGCCTGCCGGGATGGATTCGGCAACGATCGTCCTTGCAGCTATTAGACTAACGGCCGCTCGATGGGGCCACGCTCTTGCGCGTAGAACACATTGATCCAGGAGAGGCATGCCGATGCTTTCGGATGGGTGTCGCTATGTCGGGTCTTCTCGAGAAATGATCACTTATCCTGAACACCGCGCGGCCCCATCACCAATCCAATCCCCTGATGCAACTGATTTAGTTGGTGACGCCTCTCTTGGAAAACGGTTACGAACACCGACAAGCGTGATACACACCGAGATGTTGCTCCAGGAAAGACAGCCATGCGGTATCTTCGATCAGGGCCGCGGCGGCTTCAAACCCAGGACACGGGCGCTCCGCGCGCCAAAACGGTGGGTCTCAGATCGGGGGAGATCGCCGACAGGAATATTCGCGTCATTCTCGAAGCCATCCGCCGGCATGGACCTCTGACACGCACCGAGCTTGGACGGCATAGTGGGCTGACCGGGCCCGGCATAACCAATATTCTGCGGCGGCTGGCGGAAGAGAAACTCGTCACGTCAAATCGCCGCAACGGGCTCGGGGGCGGCGCGACCGCCACTGAATTCGCGCTTCGGCCGGAGGGTGCCTTCTCTATCGGGGTCAAACTTCGCCAGAGGCGTGGCGAGATGGTACTCATCGATCTCTCCGGCCAGGTGCATGACCGGGTCTATTTCGGCCTGGAGCCAGCAGAAAAGGTCAAGCTGGTGCATGCGGCCGCCAGGGATATGGTCGATCGCCACCCGGCGTTGCCGATCATCGGGCTCGGCATCGCCGCCAACGACTGGACGGAGGATGAAAGCGATCAGATCGCCGCGATGTCGACGATTGCGCGTCCTTACGTCGAGAACGAATGCACGGCGGGCCTTCTCGCCGAGCGCACCATCGGCAGCTCCACGCGGGAAGGCGCGCTGGCGATGATCATCATCGACGACGACGTCCAGGCCGGCTTTCTCATCCGAGGCATTCCCTATTCCGGCGTGCATGGCCGGGCGGGCAGCATCGGCGAAATGCTGACCGGGCCTGACAATCTCCGCCTCAACACCGTCGTCGGCTTCGATTCGCTGCGGTCGCGGATCGGCGACGACCAATTCGCGCGCCTGCTCCAGGGCGAGGAATTCTCCTCGCCGTCGCTATCGCAGTGGATACGCGAGGCCGCGGGGCATCTACTCGATCCGATCATCGCGATGGCCGGCTTCATCGCCCCGAGCATCGTCATGATCGGCGGCGACCTGCCGCAGGGTGTGATCGAAGCGCTGATCCATCAGCTTTCCGTCGAGCGGCGAGACACCGCGACGAGACCGCTGCTGACACCCTGGATTTCGCCGATGAAACCTGCGAGCTTCAGCGGCGGCGGCGTGGCGCTCGGTGCTGCGCTGCTACCCTTCCTCAACACGCTGCTGCTGCCGCCGGCTTCGGCTTAAGGCCAAAAGCGCTGCGCGCTTTGACCGGGTCAGGTCAGCGCCTCGTCGGCGTGGCCGAGATCCGAGGCGATCGCCTTGTCGAGCACCTTCTGGATATTGGCGGCGCGGCGGAAGGAGGGTTCCTGGGTCTTGCCCGCCCGCACCGCCTGGACGAAACGCTGGTAGTTCGTCTCGACGGGATCGAAGGGCACGTCGCGCCAGGTCGCAGTGTGCACGTCTTCGCCGAGACAGGCGCGCAGCGTCGATTGCCCGGTATCGTAGATCATCTCGATCGAGCCGGTTTCGCCGTAGACCCTGAGGCGCAGCTGATCCATCTGGCCGGCCGCCGTGCGCGTCGCCTGGATCGTGCCGATCGCGCCATTGGTGAAATCGACATTCATCGTGAAGCTGTCATTGGCGTCGAGATCATATTCGCCGATCTTATCGTCAGGCGCCTTGCTGAAAGTCTTCAGCCGAGCAAAGACATGGGCAACGTCGAGGCCGGAACCGTAGGAGGCGAAATCGGCGATATGGATGCCGATATCGCCGAGCGCGCCGTTCGAGCCATGCTTCTTGCTCAGCCGCCACAGCCATTTACTCTCGCTCTTCCAGTCGCCCCAATGGCGGCCGACCAGCCAGCTTTGCAGATGCGACGCCTCGACATGGCGCACCGCGCCGATCTCGCCGGCGAGCACCATCTGCCGGCCCTTCTGCAGTGCCGGCGAATTGCGGTAAGTGAAATTGACCATGCCGACCTTGCCGGCCCGCTCGATCGCCTCGGTCATCTCCATCGCCTTGACCGCATCGGTGGCAAGTGGCTTTTCGCAGAAGACGTGTTTGCCGGCGGCAATCGCCTGGAGCGTCGTCGGATGGTGGATGCTGTCGGGTGTGACGTTCGCTACCGCATCAAATTCGCCCCAGGCAAGCGCCTCCTCGAGTGAGGTGAAATGGTTGGCGATGCCGTGTTCGGTGCAGAAGGCGGCGAGCCGCTCCGGGACGACATCGACGCCACCGACGACGCTGACGCCTTCGATCGCCTTGAAGCGCGCGGCGTGCTGGTTGGCCATGCCGCCGGTGCCGAGAATGAGTAAACGCATCTTCTCCTCCATGGACAGTTTCCGGCCGCGGGCAGCCGGGCAAAACCAAACCTCGCCATCGCGGCTTCCGCGATCGCTCGTGTTCTTCAGGAAAATTGCGGGGTCGATGCGCCGCGCGTCCAGCCCGACGCCGCATCACTTTAATTTGGCGCAGGTCCCTTCCGAAAACCGGGACGCGCGCTAGCTGCTGTTGAATGTCGCCAGCATCTCAACCTCCCAAGCTGCTGCTTGACATCAAATCAAAGTAACTTAATCTAATTAATGCAGCACGGAAATGAGGAGAGGTCAACCGACCGCCTGGCTGTATTCGTTCAAAATGGGGAGGAGACCCATCATGAAGAGCGTGACCGTCAGCGCATTGGCGCTGAGCACTATGTTATTTTCCGCATCCGCCATTTTTGCCCAGGAACTTGCCACGAAAGACCGGATCGGTACCGCCGATGCGCCGAAGACCCTCATCGTTCGCCTGACGAACGACAGCCCGAACAATTCCGATCCAGCCATCGCCGAGGGCTATCAGAAGCTCTTCGTCGATTTCATCAAGAAGCACCCGGACTGGAAATTGCAGATGCAATTCATGTCCTCCGACATCGGCACCGAGCAGGCCAAGATGCTGGAGCAGGCCAAGGCCGGCAATGCGCCGGATTGCGCCGCGGTCGACTCTTTCGTGCTGTCGCAGTTCATGGTCAACCACGTGCTGGCTGACTTCACGCCCTATTTCTCCAAGGAAGAAGTGGACGATCTCTTCCCCTTCATCCGCAACGGCATCACTGACAAGGACAAGACGGTGCGCGCCTGGTGGTGGGATACCGACCTTCGCGTGCTCTATCGCAACAAGTCTGTCGTCGCGGATGCGCCTGCGACCTGGGACGATCTGAAGAAGGCCGCGCTCGCCTCCACCAAGGAAGGCATGGAAGGCGTGCTCTTCAACGGCGGACGCTGGGAAGGCACGACCTTCGACTGGCTCGCCAACTACTGGGCGCTCGGCGGCAAGCTCGTCGACGATTCGGGCAAGCCGGTCTTCGGCGAAGGCGAGAACAAGGAGAAATTCCTGAAGGCGCTGAACTACTTCAAGGATCTCGTCGATTCCGGCGCGGCCCCCAAGCGCGTCACCACCATCGCCAACTATGACGACATGAACGCGGCGGCGGCAGCCGCGACCACGGCGCTCTTCATCGGCGGCAACTGGCAATATGCGCAGCTGAAGTCGACGCTCGACGAGGGCGACTTCAAGAACTGGACCTTCTCGCCGATCCCCGGCCCGACCGCCGACCAGAAATCGACAGGAACCGGCGGCTGGACGATCGCCTCCTTCAGCAAGGACAAGGACAAGGTGGAGATGTGCGCCAACCTGGCGCGCGAGGTCTATATGGGACCGGCAAACGCGCTGCAGCAGCAATTGCCGACCCGCAAGTCGCTGTTCGACAAGTACGAGGTCTTCTCGACGGAAGCCAACAAGACCTTCGCCAAGGCTCTGGTCGACGGGCAGGCGCGCCCGGGCGTGCCGATCTATCCTGAGATCTCAAACCAGATCCAGATCATGATGGGCGACGTGCTTTCGGGAACGAAGAAACCCGAAGAAGCCCTGGATGCCGCATTCAGCGCGGCGATGGAGGCTTACAAGCGTCTGTGAGGTCATGGCTGAGTTAGGGATCGCGGCCTGCCCCTCATCCGGCTGCCGCCACCTTCTCCCCGTGAACGGGGCGAAGGGACAAGCCGCGATCTCTCCGTCCCTCGCCAACGCCTCGCAGGGCACGTCCCCTCTCCCTTAAAACGGGGGTCCGCAGGACGGGGCGAGACGAGTGGCTCGACCCCGGTCGGTTAGGGTGAGGGGCAGCTTCAGACCGCGACAGCGCCTGTCAGCAGGCGCCGTCGACAGTGCCAAACCCGGACAGAGAAGCCAATGAGCCCTATTGCCATCGAGGCTGACAGCCCGCCTCAAAGCAGAACGTTCATGCGCCGGTTCGCCGGTGCGCCGCTGCCCTGGATCATGCCCGTGATCATCGTCATCGGCATATTCTACCTCTATCCCGTCATCGATGTTTTCCGGCTGTCCTTCACCAATGCGACGCTGATCGGCGACACCCAGGATTATACGCTGGGCTCGATTGCCAATGCGCTGAGCTCGCCGCAGCTGCCCGACATTCTCTGGGCGACGCTGATCTTCGTCGGCGGCAGCGTCATCGGCCAGCAGATCCTTGGTCTTGCGGTCGCCGTCACCGTCATTCGCGGCGAAAAGCGCGGGCTGTTCGGCACCACGATCCTGAGGACGACGGCGCTCGTCGCCTGGGTCGTGCCGGGTATAGCCGGCGGCATCATCTGGCAGATGCTGTTTTCCGAAGCGCCTTACGGCGCGCTGAACAGCATCTTGAGGCTCATGCACATGCCGACCGTTGCCTGGCTTTCCGACCCGGCGATGGCGCCCTGGTCGACGCTGATCTCCAACATCTGGCGCGGCACGGCCTTTTCGATGGTCGTCATGTATGCGGCGCTGAAATCGATCGATCCCTCGCTCTATGAAGCAGCTGAGGTCGATGGCGCCACGGCATCGCAGCAGTTCTTCTTCGTCACGCTGCCGCAACTGCGCGCCGCCATCCTCGTCAATATGATCCTGATCACCATCCAGACGGTGAACACCTTCGATGCGATCATCACACTGACGGGCGGCGGACCGGGGCGCGCGACAGAGGTCATCTCGCTCTACGTCTTCAATATCGTTTTCCGAAATTACGATCTCTCCGGCGGCAGCGTGCTCTCCGTGCTCATGCTGATCATCAGCCTCGGGCTCGCCGTCGTCTACGCATCGTTCCTGCCCAAGGAGGAAGAGCAATGAGCGGACGCACCGGAAGCCGGCTCGGCGATGCCTTCAGCTATCTCTTCATGCTGGTGATGTTCGTCTTCTTCGCCGGTCCCCTCACCTATCTCCTGTCGATGGCGCTGCGTGACAAGCGCGAAGTCTATCGCGGCGCGGCGCGCTATATTCCCGACAATCCTACCATCCAGAATTTCATCACCGTGCTCAACAACAGCTACTTTCCGATCTATCTCTGGAACGGTCTCAAGCTTGCCGCTCTGAGCGGGATCGGCGTGCTGATCGTTGCTCTGCCTGCGGCTTACGCCTTTTCCCGCTTCCAGTTCCGCGGCAAGGGCCTGTCGATGATGGGGCTCCTGCTTTTCCAGATGATCTCGCCGCTCGTCATCATGGTGCCGCTCTACCGCTACATGAACAAGCTCGGCCTGCTGGACACGCATTTCGCCGTCGTCATGGTCTATATCGCGCTCGGCGTCCCGCTCGCGACCTGGCTGCTGAAGAGCACGGTCGACGGCATTCCGCGCAGCCTCGACGAAGCCGCGATGATCGACGGCTGCAACCGGTTTTCGGTCTTCTGGCGCATCATCCTGCCCTTGTCGGCGCCGGGCATCGCCTCCGTCTTCATCATCACGGTGATTGCCGGCTGGTCGCAATTCCTCGTACCTTTCCTGCTGCTCACCAAAAATGACCTGATGCCGATCGGCGTTGGAATCTTTAACTTCCGCGGCATGCAGACCGACTCGTCCATCCAGTTGCTTGCCGCCGCCTGCCTGATCTCGGTCGTTCCGGCGATCGTGGCCTTCCTGTCGCTGCAGAGGCTGATCCTCGGCGCGATGACCAGCGGCGCGGTGAAGGGATGAGGATCGGTTTCAATCTCCATGCGCGATGAAGGACTAGACTCCATGAATCAGATGCTCGGCGCCAGGCTCTCCCCGGATCTGACCGGCGCCAATGTCGAAGATGCAGGCGAGCACAACAGGGCGGTGGTGCTGCGCTGCATCCATCGCCAGGCGCCGATTTCACGCGCCGAAATTGCCCGGCAGACGGGTTTTACCAAACCGGCGATCGCGCGCATCGTCGACCGGCTGCTGGACGAGGGGCTGATCATGGAAGCCCGCCGGCGGCATGGGCTGAGAGGCCAGCCAGCGATCGAACTCGAGATCAATCCGGATGCCTGTTTCGCCATCGGGATCAATATCGATCGCGACCACCTGACGATCCTGGCGGTCGACGCCGTCGGCAACGTCCGCGCCCGCGTGCATCACGAAAAGCGCTTCATCCTGCCGGCGGAATTCCTGCAGCTGACATCAGATGCGATCTCGCATTTCCAGCGCAGCCGGCTGATCGACGACGCGCGGCTCGCCGGCATCGGCTTGGCCATGCCGGATTGGCTTGGGGAGATTTCGCTGCTCGGCAAGCCCGTGGCCTATCAGGAATGGACTGAATTCGATGTGCGCGCGGCGCTGGAAAACCTGACGCAGCATCCTGTCTTCATCGAAAACGAAGCCAATGCCGCAGCCCTTGCCGAACTCGATTATGGACTGGGTGCCGAAAGCAGCAGCTTCTTCTATATCGCCGTCAATGCCTGCCCGGGCGGCGGCCTCGTGCTCGACGGCAACGGCCATCGCGGCGCCATGGGCCTCAGCGGCGAGATCGGCTGGCTTCCGATTGCCGATGACCGGGACGAAAAAGCCCATAAGGTTCAGCTTCTCGGTGAGATATTCTCGCTGTTTTCCCTCTATGATTTCCTGGCGCGAAACGGCGTCGCGGTCAGCGTTCCCCACGATCTTCTGACGCTCGATGCGCATGGCCGGCGTCTGGTTTCGCAGTGGCTGAAGGAAATGAGCGCGCATCTGGCCGTCGCCGTCAAACATATCGGCATGATCGTCGACCCCGACGCCGTGCTCGTCGGCGGCAGGCTGCCGATCCGCGTCGTCGACGAATTGCTGCGTTATGTGCATGAACATCTCGACGCCGACGACGCCAATCTTCCGTCGCTTCATCGCGCCTCGATCGGCGAGGATGCCTCGGCCATGGGCGCCGCGGCGATGCCGATGGCAGCCGCCCTCATGCTCGCATCCGCCGATGCTGCACAACGCACACGCTCGCCCCTCAAGAATATGGACCGCCTGAACAGCTGAAACGGCCGGCAAGGCCCCGGGGATTTTGGTGAAGATCGGAGGATTTGGTGAGGATCGGCTTTTATACCTCGACATTCAACGACCGCCCGCTGGAGGAAGTGGTGGACTTCGCCGCCTCGTCGGGTTTCGACGCCATCGAAATCGATGTCGGCGGCCATATCAAGAGACCCGACCATGTGGAGGCCGCTGTCGAACTTGCCCGCAGCCGCGACCTCTTCGTGTCTTCAATCACCTATTTCGGCAACCAGCTCGATGCCGACCGCGGCAAGCGTCGGGAGCTTCGGGCGAGGACATCAGAATTTGCGAGCGCAATCGGCGAGGCCGGCGTTCCGATCTTCGTGATCTTCCCGGGCCGGGACGACGCGGCCAGCGAGGAGGCCAATTATGACGACTTCGCCGACTTCGTGAAGGAACTGATCGCGAAGACGCAGTCCTTCGGCCTCACCTTCGCCATCGAGAACTGGCCGGGGCCGAAAGACAATTTCATCGGGACGACGCCAAGGGGATGGCAGGAGCTCTTTCGCAGGATCGAAGATCGCCGTTTCGGTCTGGAATTCGATCCCTCGCATCTCATCCGCATCGGCGTCGATCCCTATCGGGCGATGGAGGCGGTAAAAGATCGCATTGCCATCCTGCACGCCAAGGATACGGCGATCGACAGGGAGAGCCTGCAGGCCGTCGGCTATCACGGCAAGGGCTGGTGGCAATATAAGCTGCCGGGGCTAGGCCTGCTCGACTGGCCGCGCTTCCTGCGACAGGCCCGCGGCTATGATTTTGATGGCACGCTGTCGATCGAGCACGAGGATGCCGCTTACGGCTGGCCGGGCAAGGATCTCTCCGCGCGGAAGGAGGGCGAGCGTCTCGGCCTCGATTATCTCAAAAATGTCTTGAACGGACTTTGACGGCGAATTCGGGAGGAATTTCATGGCCCATGTTTCGGTCAGCAATGCGCGCAAGGATTACGGCGCGTTCAAAGCCATCAAAGGCGTGTCCGTCGATATCGATGACGGCGAGTTCGTGGTCCTGGTCGGCCCCTCCGGCTGCGGGAAATCAACGCTTCTCAGGATGATCGCCGGCCTGGAGGGCATCACCTCGGGGAAGATCCAGATCGGCAGACATATCGTCAATGAACTGGCGCCGAAGGATCGCGACATCGCCATGGTGTTCCAGAACTACGCGCTCTATCCGCACATGACGGTGGCCAAGAACATGGGCTTCTCGCTGCGGATGAAGCGCATGCCGAGATCGGAGATCGACCAGCGGGTCGGCAACGCCGCCAAGATCCTCGGCCTCGAAGCTCTGCTGGAGAGGTATCCGAAGCAATTGTCGGGCGGCCAGCGGCAGCGCGTCGCCATGGGCCGAGCGATCGTGCGCGATCCGGCCGTCTTCCTGTTCGACGAACCGCTGTCGAACCTCGACGCCAAGCTCCGGGTGCAGATGCGCTCGGAGATCAAGGAACTGCACCAGCGGCTGCAGACGACGACGATCTACGTCACCCACGACCAGATCGAGGCCATGACCATGGCCGACAAGATCGTCGTCATGAGGGACGGGCTGATCGAGCAGTCGGGCTCGCCGCTGGAGCTCTACGATCGGCCGAACAATCTGTTCGTCGCCGGCTTCATCGGCTCGCCGGCGATGAATTTCATCCGGGGCAGCATGACGGACGGCGGGTTTAAAACCGCCGACGGCCTGCTGCTGCCGAGCGAGCGCCGTCCGAGTGGTGCCGTGACCTACGGCATTCGCCCCGAACATATAAGACTCGATCCCGACGGCATCGAGGTGACGACCGTCGTCGTGGAGCCCACGGGCTCGGAGACGCTCGTCATCGTCCGGCTGGGCACCCAGACGCTCACCTGCGTCTTCCGGGAGCGCATCAGAGCCGCCCCCGGCGAGGTCCTGAAGATTGCGCCGGTCCACGATACCGTCCACCTGTTCGGCGAAGACGAACAGCGGATCACATCAGGCGAAGTGGCGCTGAACTGATCCGGCCGATTGCCCCCTCCCCTTTTGGCCGGTACCGGCCGGGGGCGCGTTTTCCGCGCCCCCGGCCACGACAGCTTCGACCTCCCCCGTCATTCAGCTCTTCCAAGTGCTTGAACGAGCATTGAAAAGGTTAATTTGCGTTAACCTTAAAATTCTTGGCCGGCATCGGAGAATCGCGGATAATAACGGTTAGAGGGGCTTTTGGTCCCGAAAATCGTTATCCGGAAGATTGCTGCCAATGAACGCTAATTTGACGGCCTTGAACAAGGCGACGTTGCATTTCGAGGATCAGATCCTCGAGCAGGGCGACGTGATTTCAAAGAAGCTCCACCTGCTCAGCGTCCAGCGCTTTCCGCCCAATGCGAAGAAGACGCTGCGCAGCTTCTCCCTGGCGGAAGTCGCGACTTATGTCGGCGCCTCGCAAAGCACGCTGAAGAAACTGCATCTCGAAGGCAAAGGACCCTGCCCGCAGACCTCGCCTTCCGGCCGCCGCTCCTACAGTGCCGAGCAGATGCTGGAGCTGCGCCGCTATCTCGATGCGCATGGCCGCTCCGAGAGCCGCATGTATGTGCCCCACCGCCGCGGCCACGAGAAGCTGCAGGTGATCGCCGTCGTCAATTTCAAGGGCGGCTCGGGAAAGACGACGACGGCTGCCCATCTTGCCCAGCATCTTGCTCTGACCGGCCACCGCGTACTTGCCGTCGATCTCGATCCGCAGGCCTCGCTGTCATCCCTGCACGGCTTCCAGCCGGAGTTCGACCAGGCCTCGTCGCTCTATGAAGCGATCCGCTACGACGGCGAGAAGAAGCCGCTCTCCGAGATCATCCACAAGACGAATTTTCCCGGCCTCGATATCGTGCCGGCCAATCTCGACCTGCAGGAATATGAATACGACACGCCGCTCGCCATGGCCGACAAATCGAGCAATGACGGCAAGACCTTCTTCACCCGCATTTCGCGGGCGCTCGCCGAGGTCGACGATCGCTACGATGTCGTCGTCATCGATTGCCCGCCGCAGCTCGGCTATCTCACGCTGACGGCGCTGACGGCGGCGACGAGCGTCTTGATCACCATCCATCCGCAGATGCTCGACGTCATGTCGATGGGCCAGTTCCTGCTCATGCTCGGCGGCATCCTGAAGCCGATCCGCGCCGCCGGCGCCGAAGTGAACCTCTCCTGGTATCGCTATCTCATCACCCGCTACGAGCCGACCGACGTGCCGCAGGCGCAGATGGTCGGCTTCATGTCGACGATGTTCCACGAATTCATGCTGAAGAACCAGATGGTCAAATCGACGGCGATCTCGGATGCCGGCATCACCAAGCAGACGCTCTACGAGGTCGAACGAGCCTCGCTGAACCGGGGAACCTATGATCGCGCGCTGGAGGCGATGGACGCCGTCAACGCTGAGATCGCAGCGCTTATTCATCAGGCATGGGGGCGGTGAATTTGTCGGCTGACAAATTCACGCTTTCCTTAAGCCGAATCAATTGATTGACCGACATCGGAGGAAGCGATGGCACGAAAGAATCTTCTGGAAGGGCTGGCCGAAATGCCCGACGAGAACGCCGGCGCGCCGAATTATCCGATGCGCGGGGCAGGCCGCTCGCTCGTCCGCTCGCTGGATGAACTCGCCAAGCAGGCCGAGAAATTCCTTGAGGGCGAAGCGGTGGTCGATCTCGATCCCGATGTCGTCGAGGCGTCCTTCATCAAGGACCGCCTGACGGAGGATGACGGGGAATTCCGCGCGCTGGTGGAAGCGATCCGTGCGCGCGGCCAGGACACGCCCATTCTGGTGCGCCCCCACGCCAGGATCGACGGCCGCTATCAGGTCGTCTTCGGCCATCGGCGGCTTCGCGCCGCCCGCGAGCTCGGCCGCAATGTCCGCGCCGTCGTCAAGGCAATCGACGACCGCACACATGTGATCGCCCAGGGCCAGGAGAATTCGGCCCGCGCCGACCTCACTTTCATCGAGCGGGCGCTCTTTGCCCGTCGGCTGGAGGAACTCGGCTACGACAGGGAGGTCGTCTCGACGGCGCTCGCCGCTAATGCGGCGTCGATCTCGAAGATGCTGTCGGTCATGGACCGCATCTCGCCGGAGGTCGTCCAGGCGATCGGCCCTGCACCCGGCATCGGCCGCGAGCGTTGGGTGGAACTGTCGCTGCTCGCCGGCAAGGCATCCAATGCAGCTGGCATCGCCAAGATCATCGAAGAGGACAGCTTTCCGCGGCTGGCTTCCGACAAACGTTTCGAAACGCTCTACATGGCGCTGAACAAAAGCGCCCGGCCGGTCAGGAAAACCATCGCCGCCAGGAAGGTGAAATGGCAGCCGCTTGATAAGGCGGTCCAGGCGGAAATGAAGAATGACGGCAAAGCGTTCTCGCTCTCGATGAAGGCGAAAAATGCCGGCCGCTTCGGAGAATTTCTCTCCGGCAGGCTGGATGCGCTCTATGAGCAATTCCTCGCCGAGGAGGGCAGACAAGGAGACTGAAACCGCAAAAGAAAAAGGCCCCCAAACGAACGAGTCGTGGAAGCCCTTCTCACATCCTTAAGCAAGACAGAGAATCGCATTTTCACGAATCCCAGTCAAGAGTCCTGCAGCGACACCCGTGTCTTTTCAGGCGCGTAAAAGAGGCTGCAGCACTTTTATCCTCGCATCGTTTCGGTGAGCGGATTTCTTTTGCCTGATGAGAGGTGAAGGAAATGGAGAGTGAATCTGTAACGACGCCCTTCGGGCGGCGGCCGATGTCGCTTGCCTTGCTGCTGAAACAGCGGCGCGGCGAAGCGATCGCGGCCGGAACGACGCGCAGCAAATGGAAGCTGTTCCGATCGGTCTGCGAAGCCCGAGCGGGCCTCGATGTCACCGACCGGGCGCTCACCGTGCTCGATGCTTTGCTGAGTTTTCATCCCGAGGACGAACTCTCCAGCGAAAAGGGGCTGGTGGTCTTTCCCTCGAACGCGCAGCTTTCGCTCCGAGCCCGCGGCATGGCACCGGCGACGCTGCGCAGGCATCTGGCGGTCCTCGTAGAGGCCGGCCTCATCTCCCGCAAGGACAGTCCGAACGGCAAACGCTATGTGCGCCGAGGCAGGGAAGGCGTGATCGACGAAGCTTACGGCTTCAGCCTGGCGCCGCTTCTGGCGCGGGCAGGCGAGATCGAGGCGATGGCGGCGCGAATTGCCGCCGACCGGCAGTTGCTGCGCGGCATGAAGGAGCGGTTGACCATCTGCCGGCGTGACATCGCCAAGCTCATATCCGCAGCGATCGAGGAAGCGGTTCCCGGCGACTGGGGGCGGCTCTCTTCGATGTTTCATGCGCTGTTGCAGCGCATCCCAAGGGCGGCAACGCCGGAAAACCTCCCGCCGATCCTCGAAGAACTCGAGACGATCCGCCTCGACATCATCAACACCTTGGAATCACATGAGAAAATTCAAATTGCGAGCACCAGTGAATCCCAGATTGAGCGTCACATACAGAATTCGAATCCCGAATCCACATCTGAATCTGAACCCGGCTTGAAAACCGGACGGGAGGCGGACCGGCATCACGAGCCGAGAGCAGGACGGGACAGCCGTGAGCCCGGAATGGGCGGGGAGGGACCTTTGGCCATTGCCCGGACGAATGCGGCGAGATTGAAATCCTTCCCGCTCGGCATGGTTCTCCAGGCCTGCCCTGATATCGTCGACTACGGGCCGGGCGGGGCGATCGCCAGTTGGCGGGATCTGATGATGGCGGCCGTCGTCGTCCGCTCGATGCTGGGCGTCAGCCCCTCGGCCTATGAGCAAGCAGCCTCGGTGATGGGGCAGGAAAACGCCGCCACCGTCATGGCCTGCATTCTGCAGAGGGGAGGGAGCATCACCTCCGCCGGGGGTTATCTCAGGGACCTCACGCGACGCGCCGAACACGGCGAATTCGCGCTCGGCCCGATGCTGATGGCGCTGCTGCGCGCGAAGGACCGCTTTAAAGTTCTGCTGGAAAAAGGCTGCCAGCGGGTCAACGTCGGGAAAGAGCCTGGAGCGCCTCCGCGGCAAAACGAGGTGAGGTGAGTGCGAGTCTTTCGATGAGCTCGCTTACGGTCAACGTTGGTCGTCGATAGGCGGCGGCTTGTATCGTCAGCGCCCTCAGCACCTTCGTCTCGTTTCTCGCAAGGGTTTCGGTGAGGAATTCATCAGGGTCAAGGCAACGATGCCGTCGGGAAGATTACCGAAATCGCGGATGTTTGAGGTCACGATAATCATAGCTTCTGCGGCAACCGCCGCGGCGACGACATGTCGATCCTTCGGATCATTTCGCATGGCCGGCTCGATCTCTTCCCAGCCTTCCGCATTCGCTTCAGGAAATGCCTCTTCCATAACACTTCGCAACGCTTCTGCTCTGGACGCCTCCATGCCGTAATCGCTGACCAGGTTACGGGTCATTTCATCCAGAATGCGTGCGGACCAGCGAGCTCCAAAACAACCTTCCGACGCCACGCGCAGCAGAGTATCCCGCAGCAGCATGGGAAATAGAACATTGGCATCAAGAACGGCGACGGACATAGGCACCCACGCGAAATTTCCGAATCCGGTTGCGTTTATAGCGTTTGCGCATCATATTATCTTCATGGCCATATCGCATCGCACATCGCAGGATAAAAATCCTACCCGAACCTCGAATGCCGTTCCAGCACCGGAGAGATCGGCTGCTACCCGCATCGCATCGCTTTTTCTAGAGGCGACGTCCAGCAACCGGCATGTGAGCGTTCAGGTCGCCGACGGCGAGCGCCTGGAAGTGCCCCATGCATTAGCTGAGATCATGCATCAGGCGGCTGAGCTTCTCGCGGAGGGGCGCTCTGTGGCGGTGCTGCCCGAGGAAGAGATGCTGTCAACGCAGGCTGCGGCGGACATTCTCAATGTTTCGAGGCAGTACCTGGTTCGATTGGTCGACGCGGGGGAACTCCCGGCGGAATTGGTTGGCAGTCATCGCCGCTTGAGAGCAACGGATGTTGCGGCATTCAAGGCAGCCAGAGACGCCAAGCGGAGCTTGGCGCTGGATCGGTTGGCATCTCTGAGTGAGGACGTCGACGGCTATCAGCTCGGAAACAAGCCCCGCTGACAGGCCCTGAACGACGTCTATCCCAAGGTTCGAGAGTGGCTTCCACCACCAATCCTTCGCTCAGGCCGCGTCGCGAAAGTTTCGTACGCCGGGCTCGGCCCTGCCTAGCTCGAACTGGGTGACCAGTTCGCGCAGGCGCTCGGCCTCGCCGGCGAGCGTGACGCTGGCGGCGGTTGTTTCCTCAACCATCGCGGCGTTCTGCTGGGTCACCTGGTCGAGCTGGTGCATGGCCGAATTGACTTCCGACAGGCTGGTCGCCTGTTCGCGCGCCGAGGCCGCCAGCGCGTCCATACGCTGGTTGATATCGACGATGAAGCGGCCGATGTCGCCGAGGGCGGCCCCCGTCTGGTTGACCAGCTCGACGCCGCCGGCGACCTTGGTGGATGCCCGCCCGATCAGTTCCTTGATCTCCTTGGCAGCCTGGGCCGAGCGCTGTGCAAGTTCGCGCACTTCCTGGGCGACGACGGCAAAACCCTTGCCGGCCTCGCCGGCGCGCGCTGCCTCGACGCCGGCATTCAGCGCCAGCAGGTTGGTCTGGAAGGCGATCTGGTCGATGACGGCGATGATATTGTTGATCTGCCTGGAGGATTCCTCAATCTGGCCCATGGCCTCGACCGTCTGGGCCACCACCTTGCCGGAGGCGAGCGCGCTGCGATTGGCGTCGTCGGCGACACCGCGGGCCTCTTCGGCAATCTCGAAGGCTTCGGTGACCTTGGCGGTGACGGCGTTCAGCGCCGCAGCGGTCTGTTCAAGCGTCGCCGCCTGCCGCTCGGTGCGGCCGGAGAGTTCGTTGGAGCCGTTGCTGATTTCCCGGGTGCCGGAATTGATGATCGACACGCTTTCGGAAACGGAAAGCAGCGTACCGCCGAGCTGCTCGACGGAGGCGTTGAAATCCTGCCTCAGCGGTTCGAACTCCGGCGCGAACCGGTCGGAGAGCTTGAAGGCGAGATCGCCCTCGGCGAGCCGCTTCAGCCCGGCCGCCAGCCCCGACGTGGCGACCGTCAGTCGCTCGGCCGCGCTGCGTTCCGCCTGCTCCTGATCGACCAGCCGGTTTGCTTCCGCCAGCCGCCGGTTTTCCTCGGCTTCGCCTTCGAGCCGGATGCGGGCAATCGCGTTCTGGCGGAAGACTTCCACCGAGCCTGCCATCAGGCCGATCTCGTCGCGGCGGCCGGCATAGGGGATCGCCTTGTCAGTCTCTCCGTTCGCAAGCTCCTGCATCGATTGGGTGATGCGCTGGATCGGGCGCGACACATGCCGGGCGATGGCGATCAGAATGCCGAGGCCGATAATGGCAGCGAGGCCCGCCAAGGCCAGCTCGATTTCAATCTTCGTCTCCAGCGCGCTGCCGGCGTCGGCCACACTCTCTGTGGAAATCTTATCGACGATGGCGTTGACCGCCGCAATTCCGGTCAGGATCGCCTGCTGTGAGCGCGCCAGCTTCTCGGCTGTCGGCACTTCATCGGCCGGCTGCAGGCCGAGGCTGACCCTCACGTCCTTTTCCCAGACATCATGCGCCTGGCGTAGCGACCGTACGCCCTCGGTCAGTGACATCGCGAGATCGATGCCGCCGAGCTCGTCGAGCGATTGCGTCAGCGCGCCGTTGCTCTCGTCGAACTCGGTCTTGATCTCGGCCGCCGACACGAAATTCGTCATCGACAGCACCCGGTCGACGACCGATGTCGCCTGCCTGAACTGCTGTTCGATATGAGCGGAGGCGAGCTTGGCGTTCACCGCCTCCTGCACCACCGCGGCGACCCGGGTCTGGCCAGTGACCGCCTGGTAACCGATCAGGAATGCGCTGCCGAAGCCGACGACGATCGTCGCCACCATGGGCACGAGAATCTGCATGCGTATGGAAAGTGTCATCGCCTGCACCTCAGTTCGGCAGCGTCGGAAGGGGGATGTCCTGCTTCTCGGCGGTCAGGGTTCCGAGAAAGGCGATCAGATCCTTGCTCTCCTCATCCGTCAGCAGGAAAGGCGACATGGCAGGATCGAGCGACGGACGGCTGACGCCGCCGCCCTCATAATGGACGATCACCTCGTCCATGCTCTTCAGGCTGCCGTCATGCATATAGGGGCCACGGTAAAGCGTGTTGCGCAGGCCGGGCGTCTTGAAAGCATATTTATTGTTCGGGCTGCTCGCATCGATCTTGTAGCGGCCGATATCGTCACCCGGCAGGCCGATGTCATGGAATTTGTTGTCGGTGAAGTTCCAACCCGTATGGCAGGCGGAACAGCCGGCCGTGCCGGTAAACAGCTCGAAGCCGCGCTTGGCGCTGTCCGAAACCGCCTTCTCGTCACCATCCACCCAGCGGTCGAAGGGCGACCAGTTGGAAACCACCGTCCGCTCATAGGTGGCAATCGCCGTCAGCAGCGTCTCCTTGGTGATGCCCTTGTCCGGGAAGACCTCGCCGAACCACTTTTTGTAGTCGGGTATGTCCTGCATTTCGGTGACGGCGGTATCGAGCTTGCCGTTCATTTCGGCCGAAGCCGTGATCGGACCTGCCGCCTGCTCCTCCAGGTTCGGCGCACGGCCATCCCAGAAGAAGGGCGATATCCAGGCGACGTTCAGAACCGTCGGCGCCTGGCGCCCGAGTGCGGTATTGGCCGCGCCGATCGGCGTCTTGACAGGCGTCTCGAAACCGAAGGACGGGTTATGACAGCTGGCGCAGGTCATGTTCTTGTTGCCGGAAAGCCGGGGATCGAAGAACAGCATCTTGCCGAGCGTCGCCAACTGAGGGGAATAGGCCGTCACCCCCTCGAAAGGCACGGTCAGCGGCCGTTTGTAGGCGGAAAGATCGGCGGCCGCGCCGGGCTGGACTGCGGCCAATGCGAATAGGGAAGCAGCAATCAGGAAACGCATCGTTCTAGCAAGTCCGGAGGAAGTTTCTGGCTGATGCTAAATTTAGCGCAATTGCATTAATGCTATGTAAAGCAAAATATACTTGAGGGCAGCGTGAAAGTTTTGCTGGCTGCGGTTGCAGTGAAGATATTAGTCGCCGCGAAATACAATGGCAGGTTACTATTCCGATCGACGTCGCGGACGATGGAAGGGCGACGCGCTTATCTCACCCCACTCTGGCCGACGAACTCTTCCTATTAAGGAGCGCGGCGCGAATCTGTTCGTTCTTGCTCAGAAGGGGAGGGGGAGGCGGGACTGGCTGCTCGGGCGCCTCGGCCCTGCCGGCATTCTGCTTGAGGCTGAGGAAGCGTTTTTGCGCGACCAGCCGATCTTCTGACGACAGCGGTTCCACCGGTTCGCCGTCAAGGCCGTAGCGCATGGAATCGGGCTGGGCGCTGGCGAAATAATAGCGCCGGCAATGAACATAGGCAGCCGTGGCGCGCCGCAGCGTCGTCACGCCCGCGTCGGGCTTCAGCAGCGGACGCATCTCGTTGAAGAGGCCGACGGCAAAGGGGAGGACAGGATCTCCCGGCTTGGCGGGAAGCACGCCGATCGGCCGGATCAACAGCGTGTTGATCGCGTTTGCCTTCTCCACGTCGAGCTCGGCTGCCGCGATCGGGCCGCGGCTGATCTTCCAGGGTTTGTCCATGCATTCTCCATAGCGACCGACTGTGATGGTATCTTGACGGACAGGGCCAATAGCGGCGCAGTTCGCACATTGCCGGCCCCGCCGCAAGCCGCCATTTCCGCGCAGATATAGGCAGGCCCCATCGGCCTTGCCATCCATCTAATCGTTTTTATCGTCGAATATGCATTGACCTCCAGCATCGATTACACTTCATATCCGCGCCCAAGGTGAGTAACCGGCCACGGGGAGGATATATGCGGGTTTTCTCGAGCATTGACGAGCTGCGCCACACGCTCGATGCGCTGAAGCGCCAGGGGCGTACCGTCGGCCTGGTGCCGACGATGGGTTATCTCCATGCCGGACATATGGAGCTCGTAACGCGCGCCCGGGCCGAGAACGACCTCGTCGTCGTGTCGATTTTCGTCAATCCGCTGCAGTTCGGCCCGGCCGAAGACCTGAGCAAATATCCGCGCGATCTCGAACGCGATGCAGCCATGCTCAAGCAGGCCGGCGTCAATTTCCTGTTCGCCCCCGGCGTCGAAGACATGTATCCGCGCCCGATGCAGACCGTGGTCGATGTTCCCGATCTCGGCCGCGAACTCGAAGGCGCGGTCAGGCCCGGGCATTTTGCCGGCGTTGCCACCGTCGTCTCCAAGCTGTTCAACATCGTGCAGCCGCAGATCGCCTATTTCGGGGAGAAGGACTACCAGCAGGTGGTCATCATCAAGCGCATGGTGGAGGATCTCGCCATACCAGTGCGGGTAATATCGGTGCCGACCGTCCGGGATGCCGATGGCCTGGCATTGTCGTCGCGCAATGTCTATCTCAGCCCCGAGGAGCGGCGTGCCGCAGCAATCGTCCCGCAGACCCTCGACGAGGCCGAGCGCCTGGTTGCCGACGGCCTGACGGACGCCAAGGAATTGGAAGCGAAGCTCACGACCTTTCTCGGTCGCGAGCCGCTGGCAAAGCCCGAGGTCGTCGCCGTCAGGGATGCTTCGACGCTTGAGCCGGTCGGCTCGATCGAAGAGCCTGTCGTCGTGGCGCTTTTCGTGCGCTTCGGCTCGACGCGGCTTCTCGACAACCGGGTCGTCCGCAACAACCGGATTGCCGGGATTATCGGCGGGAGGGGCCAGCCGGAAAAGGGCCGACCTGGACAGGGCCAGCCGGGAAAGGGAGGGACGAAATGAGCGCCACCGGATTGCAGAAGCGCCTGACGCCGACCCGCATCTCAGCGATGAAGGGCGGCAAACCGATCGTCTGCCTGACCGCCTATACGACGCCGATGGCGCGCCTGCTCGATGAGCATTGCGATCTCCTGCTGGTCGGGGATTCGCTCGGCATGGTGCTCTACGGCATGGAGACCACCATCGGCGTCACGCTCGACATGATGATCGCCCATGGCAAGGCGGTGATGCGCGGCGTCGCCAAAGCCTGCGTCGTCGTCGACATGCCGTTCGGCAGCTATCAGGAATCGAAGGAGATCGCTTTCCGCAATGCCGTGCGCATCCTGCAGGAAACCGGCTGCGACGCCGTCAAGCTGGAAGGCGGCGAGGAGATGGCCGAGACCATCGCCTTTCTGACGAAGCGGGGCATCCCGGTCATGGGGCACATCGGCCTGATGCCACAGCAGGTCCAAACCGCGGGCGGCTATCGCTCCGTCGGCCATTCCGAACACGAGACATCGAAGATCCGGCGTGACGCGCATGCGATCGGCGGCTCGGGCGCCTTTGCCGTCGTCATCGAAGGCACGGTTGAACCGCTCGCCCGGGAGGTGACTTCGGCCATCCACATACCCAGCATCGGTATCGGCGCGTCTTCCGCCTGCGACGGCCAGGTTCTGGTTTCCGACGATATCCTCGGGCTCTTCAACGATTTCACCCCGCGTTTCGTCAAGCGCTACGACGAACTTGGCAAGAGGATCGCCGCGGCCGCCTCCGCCTATGCCGACGAGGTGCGATCGCGAAAGTTTCCGGCTGCGGAGCATACGTTCAAGCGGCGCTCCTGAGGCCGTCGCAATCCTTATCCAAAAATAGAGCCGACTATACGATTCGCGTCGGAAAATTCGCCCCGCCGTGCGCGGGCGGCTGCGCATTTTCCTGTCGTTAAGGTTGCCGCCATAGCGCTGCCTCGAAACCAATTTCGAGCCGATGCCATGACACGCCGTTTATCTTTGCTTTCCCGCCTGATCGACAATCGGGACGGAGCCGTCGCAATCATCGTTATTCTGGTCGCCGTACCTCTG
Organism: Rhizobium esperanzae; assembly: GCF_014197615.1. Classification (GTDB taxonomy): domain Bacteria; phylum Pseudomonadota; class Alphaproteobacteria; order Rhizobiales; family Rhizobiaceae; genus Rhizobium; species Rhizobium esperanzae_A. The sequence goes on along the minus strand of NZ_JACIFY010000007.1, from coordinate 28,156 downwards.
CTTCTCGCGGTCGGCGCCTCCATCGATTTCATCAGGGCTTACAACAACCGGGTAGATTTGCAGTCGGCCGCCGATTCTGCGGTGCTCGCGGCCGCAGCGAAATATAAGCACGGGATGCCGGAGGCGAGCATTTCCGGCACGGTAAACGCCTTCCTCTCGGCGAATGGGACCCTCAAGACCGCCGTGATCGGCAAACCCGAAGTATCGAGCGATGAAGCGGAGCTGTGCCTCGACGTGGGCGACGCCGTCCCCACGACCTTCATGCAGGTGGCCAATATCCAGTCCGTGCCGATCAGCGTCAGATCCTGTGCAGCCTTGCCGGGGGTGAAGCAATTGGAGATCGCGCTGGTTCTCGACGTGTCCAGTTCGATGATCGAGGAGAACCGCTTTGCCCCGATGCAAACCGCGGTTGCCGGCTTTCTGCAGGCCTTTTCGTCCAACGCGTCGCTGGTCGACAAAACCAAAATCTCGATCGTGCCGTTTTCGAGCCGCGTCAATATCGGCATGGCGAATACGGCCTGGCTCAAGTCATATAGTGGAGCCGCCGCGGTCCCTAAGCGCTGGACCGATCCGAAATCCGTTTATACGTCCTCCAGCTACAAGCTCGGTTATTGGATCGATGGCATCACGCCCGTCATGTCTACCTCGAAGAATTATTACTGGATGGGCTGCATCGAGCCGCGCGCCGATGTCGAGGTCAAGGACACCGGCGCGATCGGCGCGTACGGCATGAGCGATGCGCCACCGGCCACATCTGCCTTCGTCGCCATGGACTCCAATCCCAAATCGGGAACGAGCTTCTGTCCGCCGCCGGTCACGCCGCTCACCGGTGACTTCGCCTATCTGAAAAATGCCGTGAAGAGCCTGACATCAGAAGGCTCCACCCGGCTGGACGCCGGCGTGGTCGCGGGATGGTACACATTGTCACCGAAATGGCAGGGCGTCTGGGGCGACAAGTCCTCGCCTGCCCCCGCTTCCGATTCCGTACAGAAAGTCATGGTGTTCATGACCGATGGGGAAATGAACACGAAATACGACCCGAACGACAAGTTCGACTGGATCTGTTCTCAAAACCAATCGTCGGCCTGCAACCAGGTCGCCACCTCCGCGATGCAGGCCGCTTGTAGCGCGATGAAGAAAAGCGGCATCGAAATCTATACGCTTTCCTATAGCGCCGATGCCGACGTGGTGAACATCCGCAACTGCGCCACCAACACCGCCCATTTCTTCACCGCCTCGCCTGCCACCATCAAGACAGTCTACGAGACGATCGCGGCGGCCATCCGTGGGGATACTTTGCGGCTGACGCAGTAGTTGTTTGCCCATCAGGCCAACCTGAGAACCATCCTCAATCACCCACCCGCATGCTGCTCCCGCATCGTCTCGGCCGAGCGGCGCACCGCCTCGGCGACCTCCTGCAACTGCTTGGCCATCGGCGTCGAATTGCGCCAGACCATGCCGATCGTTCGCGACGGCTGCGGGGAGGGGAAGCGGGAGATCGAGACTTGGGCCGAGCGCGTTTCGACGGGAACGGCCATTTCCGGGATCAGTGTCACGCCGATGCCGGCGCCGACCATCTGGACGAGGGTGGAGAGCGAGCTGCCTTCCATGATTTCCCGCGGACGGGCGGGCCCGACCTTGCAGAAGGACAGTGCCTGGTCGCGGAAGCAGTGGCCCTCTTCGAGCAGCAGCAGCCGCATTTCACGCAGCGCCTCGCGCTCGGGCACCGGCTTGTCTCCATCCTCCTGCCGCCGGACCAGCACGAATTCTTCCCGGAAAAGCTCGAGTTCGGTGAGAGATGGTTCCGATACCGGCAGCGCGACGATCGCCATGTCGAGCTGGCCCTGCGCCAGTTCATGAACCAGCTTGCCCGTCTGCGTCTCGCGCACCTCGATCTGAATCCCGGCGAAGCTTTTGTTGAGATCGTTTATAATAGCCGGCAGCAGATAGGGCGCGATGGTCGGGATGATGCCGATACGCAGCCGCGTGAGGAAACTGTCGCGCGAGGCGCGGGCAAATTCGCCCAGTTCGTCGACGGCCCGCAGGATGTCGCGGACCCTGAGTGCAAAGGTCTGGCCGAAGGGGGTAAGCTTCACCTCGCGCGCACTGCGCTCGAAGAGCTCGCTGCCCAATTCCTGCTCGAGTTCTTTGATCTGCATGGAGAGCGCCGGCTGGGAGATGGCGCAGGCATCGGCGGCGCGGCGAAAACGGCCGTCTCTTGCCAGGGCTTCAAAATAACGTAGCTGTTTCAGGGTAAGATTCTTCATAAGTTCAGCTTATCGCAGCAATCAGTAAATCCAACTTAAAATTATTGAACGCTTCCGATATGAAGACTGCAGGGAGAGAGTAGGGCGCCGGCTCGGCTCATCTTTTTGAACGGCAGACAGATCAAGCAATGAAGGAGACGATCATGGACAATCCCACTGACAGCGCAGGCAAATGTCCTGTTGCCCATCACAAGGCTCCGACCGCCCGGGCGAACCGCGACTGGTGGCCTCATCAGTTGAACGTGCAGATTCTTCATCACAATGCCGGCCGCGCCGATCCGCTCGGCCAGGAGTTCGACTATGCCGAAGAGTTCAAGAAGCTCGATCTCGACGCGCTGAAGCAGGATCTTCATGCGCTGATGACCGACTCGCAGGATTGGTGGCCGGCCGACTTCGGCCATTACGGCGGCCTGTTCATCCGCATGGCCTGGCACAGCGCCGGCACATACCGCATCACCGACGGCCGCGGCGGCGCCGGCCAGGGTCAGCAGCGTTTCGCGCCGCTGAACAGCTGGCCTGACAATGCCAATCTCGACAAGGCCCGCCGCCTGCTGTGGCCGATCAAGCAGAAATACGGCAACAGCATCTCCTGGGCCGACCTCATGATCCTCACCGGCAACGTCGCGCTTGAATCCATGGGCTTCAAGACCTTCGGTTTCGCCGGCGGCCGCGCCGACGTCTGGGAGCCGGAAGAACTTTACTGGGGTCCCGAAGGCACCTGGCTCGGCGACGAGCGCTACAGCGGCGAACGCCAGCTCGCCGAGCCGCTCGGCGCCGTGCAGATGGGCCTCATCTACGTCAACCCGGAAGGCCCGAACGGCAATTCCGATCCGCTGTCTTCGGCCCGCGACATCCGCGAAACCTTCGCCCGCATGGCGATGAACGACGAAGAGACTGTGGCGCTGATCGCCGGCGGCCACACCTTCGGCAAGACGCACGGCGCCGGCGATCCGTCCCTGATCGGCGCCGAGCCGGAAGGCGGCGCGATCGAGGACCAGGGCCTCGGCTGGAAGAGTTCCTTCGGCACCGGCGTCGGCAAGGATGCCATCACCGCCGGCCTCGAAGTCACCTGGTCGCAGACGCCGACCAAGTGGAGCAACTACTTCTTCGAAAACCTCTTCGCCTTCGAATGGGAGCTGACGACGAGCCCGGCCGGCGCCAAGCAGTGGCAGGCCAAGAACGCCGAAGCCTCCATTCCGGATGCCTTCGACGCCGGCAAGAAGCATCTGCCGACCATGCTGACGAGCGACCTGGCGCTGCGTTTCGATCCGATCTACGAGAAGATCTCGCGCCGTTTCCTCGAAAATCCCGCTGAGTTCGCCGACGCCTTCGCCCGCGCCTGGTTCAAGCTGACCCACCGCGACATGGGCCCGAAGGTGCGCTACCTCGGACCCGAGGTTCCCGCCGAAGACCTGATCTGGCAGGACGTGATCCCGGCCGTCGACCATCCCCTCGTCGACGACAAGGACATCGCCGATCTCAAGGCGAAGGTGCTGGCAACCGGCCTTTCCGTGCAGGAACTGGTCTCGACCGCCTGGGCGTCGGCCTCGACCTTCCGCGGCTCCGACAAGCGCGGCGGCGCCAATGGCGCGCGCATCCGTCTCGCCCCGCAGAAGGATTGGGACGCCAACCAGCCGGCCCAACTCGCCAAGGTGCTTAGCGTTCTCGAAGGCATCCAGAAGGACTTCAACGCCGCCCAGACCGGGGGCAAGAAGATCTCGCTCGCCGACCTGATCGTGCTTGCCGGCGCTGCCGGCGTCGAAAAGGCCGCGGCATCGGGCGGCAACGCCGTCAGCGTGCCCTTCACGCCGGGCCGTGCGGACGCTTCCGCAGCTCAGACGGACGCACATTCCTTCGCAGCACTCGAGCCGCGTATCGACGGCTTCCGCAACTATGTGAACGGCAAGCGCCATCAGTTCATGAAGCCGGAAGAAGCACTCGTCGACCGCGCCCAGCTGCTGACGCTGACCGGGCCGGAAATGACCGTTCTCGTCGGCGGCCTGCGCGTACTGGAGGCCGGACAGCCGGAACATGGCGTCTTCACCTCGCGTCCCGGGACGCTGACGAACGACTTCTTCGTCAACCTGCTCGACATGGCAACGCAGTGGGTTCCGGCGGCCGGCAAGGACGGCGTCTATGAAGGCCGCGACCGCAAGACGGGTGCTGCCAAATGGACCGGCACCCGCGTCGACCTGATCTTCGGCTCGCACTCACAGCTGCGCGCCTTCGCCGAAGTCTACGGCCAGGCCGACGCCAAGCAGAAGTTCGTCAAGGACTTCGTCGCCGCCTGGAACAAGGTCATGAACGCCGACCGCTTCGACCTCGTCTGATAAAATCGCATTTTGCCCGGGCGCCGTTTCGGCTGCGCCCGGGCTTTTTATTCCAATGCCGAGCGGCTACGACCGCAGGAGCTTCCGATCCTCGACGCGCCTGATGGTTGAAGAGCGGGCATTACCTCTCCTCCCTCATCCCTGTGGCCTCAGGCTTCGCTCGAGGCCACAGGAATGAGGAGTGTGAGGTTGGCGTCCAGCCACTCTCTGCCTCAGATCGGGATCATCAGTCGCCGTCGCTCCTCTGGCGCCTCAACAGCAGAAGACCCCGTGTGGGGTTGACACGGGGTCTTCCTGCCGGACCGCAGCTATCAGTGAGCCGCTGCTTTCTCCGGCATCATCGACGAGTGGTGCGAGGTGATCAGCCAGTTCCCGTCCTTGAACTCATAGGTATAAGTGTAACGGGCGGGAACCTTGGAGCCGTCCTTCATGGTGAAGGTGTAGGTGCCGGTGTCGACGGCCCAGTTGCAGCCGGTCTTGATGTCGCGGCTGTCGATCTGGCCCTTGGGCTCGTTGGCGAGGAAGTGCTTGAAATAATCGATCCGCTCTTCCTGGGTCAGGCGAGGTTTGTTCGAGAGGGTGGCTAGCAGCACGGAGTCCTCGCTGTAGTTCTTGGCAACCTCCTGTGGGCTCAGCGTCGCAAGCGAGCCGTTCCAGCGGTCGAAGAGCTTGGCGACCTGCTCGTCGCTCACCGGGGCGCAGGTTGCCGTTTCGCCGGCAGCCATGGCCGACTGGACCTGAACGACACCGAGGACGAGGGCGGCGGCAATGATCATACGCATGTTTGACTTCCTTTATCGCGGTTCCGGCGGACATCGCATCGGTCGACCGCATGACCAATATCTAAGCCGGCCGGTGCGGCCGCCCCATCTGCCGGGTGGCTTCGATCCGATCTGCCGAACGGCATAGATGACATTCGCGCCGGAATGACTATCGTGCCCGCGTCATTCATTTGAGGAGCAGTCCCGTTGGGTCTGGAGCATAATTCGGATACCGCCCATTCGCCCGATGTCGCGGAGATGCGGGCGCTTTATCGGGCGGCGGAAGCGCGCGCGGCGCGGCTGCGCTTCATCATCGAGGCACGAAACCTGCTCGATGCGCAGGTCTTCGAAACGGCCGCTCCCGAGGTGCTTTCCCGGCTTTCCGATTTTGCCGGCGCCTCCCGGGCCGAACTCGTCTTCCCGTCCCTGGATGGAGCAACGCCGGTGCGGCTGACCATCGGCAAACAGACGGAAAACGACGGCATCCTGTTTGCCTCGGAAGACGGCTCGGGTCTGTGCCTCACGCTCATCGGGCCGTCGAGAGGACGCACTGTCGGTGCCGACGACCGACAGACTTTGGAAGTGGTGGCGGGTCAATTGGCCGATGCCTGTAGTCTCGAGCGGCAGGCGGCGGAAAAGCAGGCGCTGCTCGGCAACCTGGAGCGGCAGCGCAGCGAACTTGCAGCCCTGGTCGGACAACTGATCCAGGCGCAGGAGCAGGAGCGGCAGCGGGTGGCGCTCGATCTGCATGACGGCTCGGCGCAGCTCGCGGCCGGCCTCAGCTATCGCCTGCAGGATCTCGCCGCCCGTATCGGCGAGGCGCATGCCCTGAAACCGGAGATCGACCAGCTCGCAGCACTCGCCCGCCGTTCCGTCGCCGATCTTCGTGCCGCTATCGCCGATCTTCGTCCGCCCGAGCTCGACGATCTCGGCGTGGCGGCGGCGCTGCGCACCCGCCTCGATGCAATCGACGGCATGGAGGTGATCGCCGATCTCGATGCCTGCGCTGATCGCTGGCCGGCATCGACCGGGATCATCTTCTACCGCGTCGCACAGGAGGCGATCACCAATGTGATCAAGCATGCCGAGGCGCGCCGGCTCGTCGTGCGCCTTTTCGAAGACAGCGCCGGCCAAGCCCATCTCGAAGTGATCGACGATGGCAAAGGCATCGGCGAGGCGCGCCAGTCTCAGAATCAGGAGCGGGGAGCGCGGCTCGGCATCCCAGGCATGCGCGAGCGGCTGGCACTGCTCGGCGGCCGCATCGAGATCGGCAACGGAGCTTCGGGAGGCACCTGTGTCCGCGCCTTCGCGCCCCTTCCGCAGGAGACGATATTGGGATGACCGCATCCATTCTCGTTGCCGACGATCATGACATCGCTCGCGCCGGCCTGATCGCCATGATCGGCGGCCAGGACGATTTCCATGTCGCCCTTGAAGCGCGCGACGGCATGGAAGCGGTCGAGGCCTGCGCGGCCCACAAGCCGGATCTGGCACTGCTCGACATCCGCATGCCGCGCATGGATGGCCTGGCGGCCACGCGGGAGATCCGGCGCGTGTCGCCCGGCACACGCGTCATGATCATCACCATGCATGACAGCCTCGACTATCTGGAAGCCGCGATCGATGCCGGCGCCACCGGCTATCTGCTGAAGGACGCCAGCCGGGACGATATTCTGCGGACGATCCGGCGTGTCCTCTCGGGTGACGCCTTCTTCGACGGCCCGCTGGTCGCAAGACTGCTGCGGCGTGCCGCCACCAAGCCGCAAACCAACAGCAGTACCCTGGAGACACTAACGGTGCGCGAGCGCGAGGTGCTGGTGAAGGTGGCCGAGGGCTTGACCAATAAGGAGATCGGCCGGGCGCTGAAAATCTCGCCCGGCACCGTAAAGATCCATGTCGAGCGCATCATCGGCAAACTCGGCGCCGGCGACAGGACCCAGGCGGCGGTGATGGCCGTGCGCGGCGGGCTCGTCGCAACATCCAGGGAAGAACAGCCATGACAGGGACAGTTACCGGGGCTGCGGACCGGCGGGCGCTGCGCTTCGCCGATTTTCCGCTGCGGGCGAAGGGCATCGTCATCGTCACGGTGCCGCTGGCGCTGCTGCTTGCCGCTCTCGCCTCGGTCTTCGTCGCCGACCGGCAGAGCCGGATCGCCGAAGATCAGGTGCGGGTGACGCTGGAGATCCAGTCGGGCATTCAGGAGATCCATGCCTTGATCGCCGAGGCCGCGACGGCGATGCGGGGTTATCTCCTGACCGGCAGAACCGATTTTCTCGATCCCTTCAACCGGGCCGAGGACAGGCTGCCCGTGGTGCTCGATGAAGTCGGCCGGCGATTGCGGGATGAGGAGCAGAAGAGCCGCCTCGACCGCATCCGCGCCCTGGTCGACGCGAAAGTCGACCGTCTCCAGCTCCTGAAACAGGCCGACATCCTGCGCGCCGGCGGGCGAGAGGATCTTGCGGCCAAGCTGATCGAGGGCAAACAGGTCCTCGACGTGCTGAGACAGGAGATCGACGCGATGAACCGGCGTGAGGCCGATCTCCTTCATGCCAGGACGCAAGCCGCCGACCGGGTTCGCACCCTGTCCCGCAGCCTGATGATCGCCGCCGGTTTCCTCGGTTTTGCCGGCGCGCTCGTCGCGGTTTTCCTGTTTTCGGCAAGCATCGTGCGCCGCGTACACGCGCTGAAAGCCCAGGCGCACCGCCTGTCGCAGGGCGAGGTCGTGAGGGTGGCCGATCCCTTCCGCGATGAGCTCGGCAGTCTCGAACAGGCGCTCGAAGATGCGAGCGTCCTCTTGAAAAGACGCGAAGCCGATCTCACCGAGAGCGAGGAACGCTTCCGGCAACTGGTCGAGGGCGTCAGCGACTACGGCATCTTCGGGCTCGATGCCGACGGGGGGGTGGTAAGCTGGAATGCCGGTGCCGAGCGGATCACCGGCTATGGCGCCGAGGAGATCATCGGCCAGCATTTTTCCCGCTTCTATCCCGCCCAAACCAGGGAGACATTTCCGGCGGAGGAGCTTGCCAAAGCGGCCCTTCACGGGCGCACCGAGGCGGAAGGCTGGCGCCTGCGCAAAGACGGCTCGCGGTTCTGGTCGCATGTCGTCGTCACCGCCCTCCAAGATGAATCGGGCCGGCTACGCGGCTTTTCCAAGATCACCCGCGATATTACCGAGCGCAAGCAATTCGAGGAGGCACTGCTTGCCGCCCGCGAGGATGCGATCCGCGCCAGCAACGCCAAGAGCGAGTTCCTGTCGCGCATGAGCCACGAGCTGCGCACACCGCTAAACGCCGTTCTCGGTTTCGCCCAGCTTCTGGAAATGGATGTGACCGACGCCGAGTCGAAGGAGAGCGTCGCACAGATCTTGAGGGCCGGCCGGCATCTGCTCAGCCTGATCGACGAAGTTCTCGATATGGCGAGAATCGAGGCCGGCCGCATGGATCTTGCCATAGAATCCCAGCCTGTTGCCGAAGTGATCGATGAAGCCGTGTCGCTGGCAAGACCGCTCTGCGGCAAACAGCAGATCCGGATCGAGGTCATCGAGGCTGAGCCGGATCTTGACGTCATGGCCGACCGGCGGCGTCTCTTGCAGGTGTTCCTCAACCTCCTTTCCAATGCGGTGAAATATAATCGCCCTTTGGGAAGCGTGACCGTCAGCCACCGCGCGATCGACGGGGGACGGGTTCGCATCGAGGTCAGCGATACCGGCCCCGGCATCCCGGCCGACCGCGTCGCCAGGCTGTTCACGCCATTCGACCGACTGGGCGCCGAACGGATCAGCCAGGAGGGAACCGGCCTTGGGCTGGCGCTCTCCAAACATCTGATCGACGCCATGGGCGGAACCCTCGGCTTCAGCGCCCGGGAAGGCGGCGCTACCTTTTATGTCGAACTGCCGCGTGCGCCTGCGGCGATACGGGACGTCGAGGCGCAAGACGTCGCCATGCACTAACGGCGTCCCCAGTTCTCCGTCATGCTCGGCCTTGTGCCGAGTATCTGACCACGGTAGCTTATTGACAGGAAACCATTTATTTTCAGATACTTAATTTGACAGGCGCAGATCCTCGGCACAAGGCCGAGGATGACGTCGGGGCTTTGCTCTGGTTTGTCGGCAGCGATGCCGCAAGGCATCATCTTTGATTTGGCCGCGCCGCTTGATATTAGTCTGGCATCGCTTTCGACAAAGTTTGGTCCATGACAGATCCCACCGACACCGTGCGAGGCTCGACGATCCTGATCGTCGACGACGAGCCCGCCAATGTTTCGCTGCTGGAGCGCATTCTCAAGCGCGAAGGCTTCACGGCGCTGATCAGCACCACCGAGCCGCGCGAGGCCTTGCGGCTCTTCCGCGAACATCCGGTCGATCTCGTTCTTCTCGACCTGATGATGCCCGATCTCGACGGCTTCGCCCTCTTGGAAACCTTCGCAAGGCTCATTCCCGATAACAGCTACCTGCCGATCCTGGTGCTGACCGCCGATGCGACCTTGCCGACGCGCAGGCGTGCGCTCTCTCTCGGCGCCAAGGACTTTCTGACGAAGCCCTTCGACGCGATCGAAGCTGTTTTGCGCATCTTCAACCTGCTCGAAACCCGCATCCTAACGCTGGAACTCGCCAAGCATGGACTGGCGACGCCGAAATCGGAACGCCCCCGCATCGATTGAACTGCCTTATCGCGAGCGATGGGCGTTGGCGGTCGGCGAATGCTGGCCGAGCAGCTCGGCGGCGATCGGCAGCAGCGAGGCGGCCTCGGCAAGTCCGGCAGGACCGAACAACTGCGTCACCGACACCGTCGGCCGGATCAGCGGCCGCCGGCCGGGCACGTCGAGAGCGCCGAGATCGACGCGGGCGCAAAGCTGCTCCAATATCTCGCGCGGAAAAAAACCGCCGACGACGATCGCATCGGGATTGAAGAGCTGCACTACGGTCGCGAGCGGCTTGGACAGCCTTTCGCCGCGATCGTCGATCCAGTCGAGCAGGCGTCTATCCCCTTCCCGGAACAGGCTCGTCAGAAAATCATCCGAAAGCCGCTCGAGCGAACAACCGAGATGCCGGGCGAGGTCGGGAAGGCTCGGCCGGTCGCCGGTTTCGGGGATTAGCGCGCCGATATTCGCCGCCTGGTTATAGGCGCCGCGAAAGACCCTATCCCTAGCAAAAAGCCCGCCGCCGACGCCGAAATCGAGCGTGATATAGAAGAGGCAGCGATGATCCGTCCGCGGCCGGTGCGCCTCGAAAGCCGCGACGCAATAGGCGCCGTTGTCCCAATAGACGGGAAGCCGGAAGCGGGAGCCTATCGTTTCGGCAAGCTCCGACAGCGGCAAAGCGGCCTGTGTCGGCGTCACCTCGAACAGCGTACCGTCCTCGCCGACAATGGCAGGAACCGCATGCCCGACACCGAGGATCGGTGACGGCGACGTCGCAATCAGCCGGGCGATATCGTCGAGGATCGGCTCGATCACCGCATCGGCCTGTCGCGCCACGCGCTCGCGGATATTGCCGCTGAGGTCGGAGCGGGTCACGGCATAATGCCCCTGCCTGATATAGAGGCCGATGCTGTGAAAGGCGTCGTCGTTGAGCGACAGCCGGAGCGGCGGCTGGCCGCGCTCGCCATCGTCGAGCGTGGCCCGCTCCTCACGGACCAGCTTGAAACGGTCGAAATTGGCAACGGCCTTGGTCAGCATCGATTTCGACAGGCCAAGTGCGGCGGCAATCTCCGTCCGGCTTTTCCCCGGATGCAGGCGGATGTGACGCAGCACGGCATATTCAATGTCGGTCAGGCTGACCGGTCGCGGCGGGTCTACGTTCAAGCGAGCAACTTTCGGAAAAGAACGGGCGAATCCCAGAATAGGCCGTTGTCATATTCATGTCATGCACTTAACATAAATGCACGTCGTGAATTTAATTGGCGATCTGGGAGAAACCATTGGCGAGCCTGTCCATCCAGGGAGTGAGCAAGACCTTCCCGAACGGGCACCAAGTGCTCGACGACATCAGCATCAATGTCGCGTCGGGCGAGTTCCTGACGCTGCTCGGGCCGTCGGGATGCGGCAAGACCACGCTCTTGAAAGCGATCGCAGGTTTTCATCCGCTCACATCAGGCCGCTTCCTGATCGATGGGGAAGACGTGACGGCGCTGCCGCCGGAACGCCGAAACACGGCAATGTGCTTCCAGTCCTACGCGCTCTTCCCGCACATGAGTGTCGCGGAAAATATCCTCTTCGGTCCCAGGCAGAATGGTGCCGGCAAGGCTGAATGCGCCGCGCGGCTGGAGGCGGCCCTGCAACAGGTGGATCTCAAGGCGCATGCGGACAAGCTGCCGTCGGCGCTCTCGGGCGGTCAGCAGCAGCGCGTGGCGTTGGCCCGCGCCATGGCCATGCGGCCGGGTGTGATCCTGTTCGACGAGCCGCTTTCCAATCTCGACGCCAAGCTGCGCGAACAGGTGCGTTTCGAAATCCGTGCGCTGCAGGCCGAACACGGTTTCACCGCCATCTACGTCACCCATGATCAGGCTGAGGCGCTCGCAATGTCCGACCGGATCGTCGTGCTGAACGGCGGCCGCATCGAGCAGGTCGGCGCGCCCGACGAAATCTACGACCGCCCGGCCAGCCGTTTCGTCGCGGATTTCATCGGTGCGGCGAATATTCTCAAGGCCGACATCGTCGGTCTGGCGGGCGAAACGACCTGGCGTGTGCGCGCCGATCTCGGCGAGTTCGACATCCGCTGGGATGTCGATCCCAAGGGGCCGAGCCATTTCGTCTGCTGGCGGCCGGAAGCAGCCGAGATCGTTTCGGATGTTGGTGCACCGCAAGCCAATACCTTCCAGGCGGTCGTCACCGCCCAGGCCTTCCAGGGCAACGTCACCGACGTGATCGTCAGGAGCGGCGCAAGCGATGCGACCTACCGCATCCAGACGCGCCGGCCGCTTGCCATCGGCGCTTCCGTGACGCTCCGCGTCGCGCCCGCCAGCTTCTGTTTCCTGGAGGCGGCGACGTGATCTCGGGCACCGCCAGCAACTGGAAGCGGGCCGTCTTCATCGGCCTGCTGCTTGCGACCGGCATCGGGCCGATCATCCTTCTCGTGGGAACCGTGCTCGGCATGGCCGTCGCCCAGTCCTTCGGCTACTTCAACTTCGCCGGCGTAAGCGGCTTCTCGCTGGAATTCTGGGCGAAACAGCTCGCCAGTCCGCTGCTTGCGGCCTCCGTGCTCTATTCGCTGAAGATCGCGCTGGTCTCGGCGATCCTCTCGGTGGCGCTCGCCTATCCGCTTGCGCTCTGGCTGCGCAATCCCTTTCCCGGCTCGCTGACGCTCAGCGCGCTGATCAAGGCGCCGATGATGGTGCCGGGCCTCGTCGTCGCCTTCCTCTTCGTCAACCTCATCGCCTTCCACGGCTTCGTCAATGAGGCGCTTCTCGGGCTCAGGCTGATCGCCAAGCCCTTCCGGATGCAGAACGACCGCTACGGCGCCGGCGTCATGCTGCTGCAGGTCTGGAAGAACATGCCCTTCGCCTTGCTGCTGCTCGGCGGCGCGGTGCGCTCCATCCACACCGACCTGCTCGACGCCGCCCGCGATCTCGGCGCCGGCGCATGGGCGCGCTTTCGCAAGATCATTTTGCCGCTGACGCTGAAAGCCATGCAGGCAGCGCTCGTCATCATCTTCATCGGGACGGCCGGCGATTATTCCTTCCAGGTGATCGCCGGCCCCACCAGCGTCAGCTCGCTCGCCCAGTACATGTACACGGTCCAGCATGAGTTCGGCCAATGGAACGAGGCGGCCGTCGTCGCGATCGTCCTGATGGCCACGGCCCTTTTCGGTTCGCTGCTGCTGGCGGCGGCAGCCCACATCCTCTTTGGCGGCAGGAGAGCGTGATGTCGGGAAAATCCTGGAACCGCCTGCTCGCCATCCTGCTCGGCCTGGTGCTGATCGTCTGGCTCGTCGTTCCCTTCGGCATGGCCGTGCTCTGGTCGCTCGTCGATCCCGACAAGGCCTGGAGCTATCCCGATCTCCTGCCGCAGAAGCTCTCCTTCCGCCGCTGGAGCGAAATGTGGGAGACGACCAATCTCGCGGTCGCCATCGCCAACAGCTATATGCTGGCGCCGATCGTCGCCTGCGCAACGCTGATCCTTGCCGCCCCCACAGCCTATGCCTTCGGCCGCCTGGAATTTCCGGGCAAATCGGTCGCGCAATTCATCGCGCTGCTGCCGCTCGTGCTGCCGGGCTTCGTCATCGCGCTGTTCTTTACCGCACTTTTGAACCGGATCGGCATCTACAACAAATTCGTAGGCATCGTGGTCGGCCACACCGTTCTCTTCCTGCCCTATGCGATCCGCATTCTCTCCGTCTCCTATTCGCTCGTTCGCCAGGATCTGATCGACGCGGCGCGCGATCTCGGCGCCGGCCGCTTCACCCGCTTTTCCGCCGCCTATCTGCCGGTGCTCAAACCCGGCATCCTCGCAGCCCTCGTCATCGTCTTCATCCAGAGCATCGAAGAATTCGCGCTGTCCTTCGTGCTCGGTTCGCCCGATTTCACCACCGTCCCGACGATCCTCTATTCCTATCTTGGCTATAATTTCATCCGGCCGAATGCGGCAGTCGTGTCGCTGATCCTGGTCGTCCCCAACATCATCCTGATGCTTCTCTTCGAACGGCTGCTGAAGAGCAATGGCGCCGTCACGCATGGCGGCAAGGGATGAGGTCCATCCAGTCCAACCATCGGAGCAATCGCATGTCACAACGCCTGATCCCGCTGCTGATCGCAGCGGCCGCCTTCGCCACCCCCGCCGCAGCGGCCGACGACCTTCTGAAGAAGCCGTGGAACGACATCGTCGCCCAGGCCAAGCAGGAAGGCGAGGTCGTCTGGTACAACTGGTTCCTCCAGCCGCGCTTCCGTGAACTGAGCAAGGGCTTCGAAGAGAAATACGGGATCAAGGTCACCATTCCCGACGGCACTTCCGACGGCAACCAGAACAAATTCCTCGCCGAACGCGACCGCGCCGAAGGCGATATCGATGTGATGTCGCTCGGCGGCGATCAGTTGCCGAAGTTCGACGTCACCGCCTATTTCTACGGCCCGCTCGATATCCTGCCCGGTTATTCCAAGCTGCGCACCAAGATCAACGGCGGCGACGGCAAGGGTTATGCGGTCGCCTTCTGGGGCAACCAGACCGGGCTTGCCTACGATCCGACCCAGGTCGACGAAGCGAAGCTGCCGCAGAGCTTCGACGACCTCACCAAATGGATCAAGGAGAACCCTCAGGCCTTCGCCTTCAACGATACGCGCGGCGGCGGCGCCGGCAAGGCCTTCCTCCAAACTGTCGTCCGCTCGACCGTCAAGCCGGAAGATATCGAAGCCGGCAATTTCCAGGCCGCTTGGGACTGGTTTGCCGCCAACAAGGCGAATTACGGCTTCACCGCCTCCAACGCCGATAGCCTGACCCGCCTCAACGGCGGCGAATTCCAGATCGTCTCGGCCTGGGAAGACCACCTCGCCGGCCTGCAGCAGAAGGGCGAGGTCGACAAGCGCATGAAGTTCTACATTCCGAAGTTCGGCATGCCCGGCGGCGGCAATATCGTCGGCGTCCCCGCCAACGCCAGGCACAAGGCTGCTGCACTTCTCTTTGTCGACTGGCTGACCTCGGCCGAAACCCAGACGATGCTTTCCAAGGAGATGGGCTCGGCGCCCGTCAACAGCGGCGCGACCGCCGTTCCAGGCGGCGTGCCGACCGAGCAGCGCGCCAATGCCGTGGACTGGCTGCCGGTCAAGCAAGCCGACGCCGTCACGGCGCAGTTCCTCGAAAAGGTCGTCATGGGCCAGTAATCCGGGAACAATTCGATATCATGCAGCAATCTCACGAGCATCAGGAGCGTCAGCCATCGGCTGGCGCTTATCCCGCCTATCCCACCGGCGTCCATACCAAATTCAATCTCGATGGCAGCGTGCGGGCCTTTCCCGGCAATACGATCATCTGTCATCTCTCACCGGCGAGCAGGCTCTACGCCGCGCTATCGGGCCTTTACAGCGCGCTGGAGCAAAGCGATCTCGCCGGCCTCTACACGCTGCTGCCACCCTCGAGCTGGCACATGACCGTGTTCGAAGGCGTCTGCGACCAGGTCCGTCGGCCGGGCTTCTGGCCCGCCGATCTCGGCCTCGACGCGACCCTCGCGGAATGCGATGCGCTTTTCGCAGAAAAGCTCTCCGCCTTCAATCTCGGCAGTGAGCCTCCCTACCGCCTGCGCATCGCCGGCTGGCAGCCGCTCAAGAACGGCATCGCGCTCAAGCTCGCGGCTGAGAGCACCGAGGAAACGCATCTCAGACAGGCGCGCGACCGGCTGTCGGACCTGCTTCAGCTCCGCCACCCCAGGCATGAGGACTATGTCTTCCACCTCAGCATCGCCTATCTGATCCGCCATCCCGATGAGGAGCAGCGGGCCGCGCTTTCGGCGCTGCTGTACGAACTCCTCCCCCGCCTGCCGGCGGAATTCGAACTCGGCGCCCCGGAATTCTGCCGCTTCGCCGACATGTTCGCTTTCAATCGGCAGTTTTTCCTGCAGAGCCGAGCGACTGGCGGCTGACAATAAGCAATGGCGGGGCCGGCGCGAGCCGGCCCCGTCGCCCGCATATTAAGGATCTTCGTCTGCCGTTCAGACCATCGACGTGATGATGCGATCGAACATCCGGTCACTGAGCCAGCGGCGCAGCCACAAGACCGGACCTGCCATGTATCCGGTATGATACCGGGTTTTGGGCCTGGCTGCGGTGATGGCTTTCAGAATGGTGGCCGCCACGACGGCGGGGTCCGACAGCCGTGAGCCGGAATAGATTTCATGCATGCTGGCCGCGGTATGATTGGCTGCCTTGGCATAGGCGCCGCCGCCTGACGTTTTCCTCAGATTGTCGGCGGCGATATGCCCCCATTCCGTTTTGACGCCGCCCGGCTCGACAATGACGACGTCTATCCCGAAGGCTCGGGTTTCCAGGCGAAGCGTATCCGACCAGCCTTCGAGCGCGTGCTTCGTCGCATGATACCAGCCGCCGAACGGCGTGTAGATCTTGCCGCCGATCGAGGTGATGTTGACGATTTTTCCGAACTTGTTCTCGCGCATTTTCGGCAGGACGAGTTGCGTCAGCCGGGCAAGCCCGAAGAGGTTCACCTCGAACTGCCGGCGGCCTTCGTCGACCGGGACATCTTCGATCGCCCCGTAAGAGCCGTAACCGGCATTGTTGATGAGAATATCGATCGAGCCGCATTCTGCGACGATCCGTTCGACCGCCGCCACGATCTCCTCGTCCTTAGTGAGATCCAGCGGGACGGCGACGGCGCCGCGCTGCACAAGATCCTGCATCTGCTCGACGCGGCGTGCGGCCACATAGACCCGGTAGCCCTCCTGCAGCAGTTTCCGGGTCGTGGCATTGCCGATGCCCGAGGAGGCACCGGTGATCAAAGCGGTTTTTTTCGACATCGTAGTTCTTTGCATCCTATTTTGAACAGTGTTAAGATGCGTATATAGACGTCAATTTGAACGCTGTATAGATGTGGTGCGAAAAATTATGGAGCGCTGGAGTGTCTGAAAAACGGGGCTATCATCACGGGGAGCTGAGGCAGGCGCTGATCACCGCCACCGACGATATCCTGAGAGAAAACGGCATAGAGGGGTTTTCATTGCGCGATGCGGCGAGACGGGCCGGCGTCTCACCGGGAGCGCCCGCGCACCATTTCGGCAGCGCATCGGGCCTGCTGACCGAAGTTGCGATTTTGGGCTACGAGGAACTGGCCCGCTATCTCGGTGAGGCAGAGGATGACGGAACGCCGGCCGCAAGGATGCGCGCCCTGGCCGCGGCCTATGTCGCCTTCGCGCTCGACCATCCCGGCCGGTTCCGTCTGATGTTCCGCAAGGATCTCGTCAACCGCACGAACCCCGTTTACGAAGAAACGAGCAAACGGGCTCTTTGGCCTTTCGCCGAAGCCATCGCGCGGGTCAACGGCACGACTCTGGAGGCACTCTTGGAAGCGCGGAACCTCGCCCCGATCTTTGCCGCCTGGTCCACCGCCCACGGCATCGCCTATCTCGCCCTGGAAGACAAGATGCACTTCGCGCTCCAGGGCAACCACGATGAGGACTTTCGCAAAAGGCTGCTGCCGGAAATACTGAAAGCCCAATGGGCGTAAATCATAGGGCCGGCCGGAAGCCGGCCCGTTGAATTCAGAACATCGTATTCTTGTTGGCCGCCTCTTTCGGAACGGGCTGGATCACGTCCCAGTGCTCGACGATCTTGCCGTCCTTGACGCGGAAAATATCGATGACGGCCTCGCCGAGATCGCTGACACCATTCGTCGCGTGCACATGCAGCCAGACGAGATCGCCATCGGCGGCACTGCGGACGATCTCCGCCTTCGATTGGGCATTGTCCTTGAAGAAGCCGGTGAAGAAGGAAATGAGCGGCTGCTTGCCGTCGGGAACCTGCGGATTGTGCTGCCGGTAATCGTCCGCGATGACCGAGGCGGCCGCAATATCGTGCTTGTTGAAGAACTTGTCGTAGAATTCCACCACCAGCTTGCGGTTGGCTTCCTCGACCTTCAAGTCGCGGGCGGCCGATTCAGCGAAAGCGCCTGACGGCGCGGCAATGCCAGCCAGAATGGCGAGGGCGAAAAGCGATTGAAATCTCATGCATCAAGCTCCTTGGTATGGATCAGCGATCTAGTCTAAAAAGCAGACTATGAGAGCAGGTCTATGAAACCTCGCCATGCCCGGCAAGAAGGCAGGTTTTTGTGGCAAGGTCAGCCTGCGGTGACCAAGGAGAGGACATGCCTGGAGAAACGGACGAGCCGAAACAACAGCCCGGCGCCGGCTGCCCGATCAGAGGCGTGCTCGATCGCATCGGCGATCAATGGAGCCTGCTCACCCTCGAAGCGCTTGAGCACGAGAAGAAACGCTTCAACGAGTTGCTGCGCGAGATCGGCGACATTTCGAAACAGATGCTCTCCAAGACATTGCGGCATCTTGAACAGGACGGCTTCATCAGCCGCACCGTCTATCCCGAGGTTCCGCCGCGGGTGGAGTATGAGCTGACGGAGATGGGGCGCTCGTTCCTGATCCCGATGAAAGCGCTGATCGGCTGGGCGGACCGGAACCATCCGCAAATCATGAGTGCACGGGAGCGGAATGAAAGGGGTTAGGTTTTAAGCCGCCAATAGCTCAATACTTGCCACCTGATCGAGATTTGGGATCGGCTAGTTGCCTTTCGCTAGCGCTCAAGGCGTGCGTCGCTGGCGCTTCTCACCCCCCTCATCTGCCCTGCCGGGCATCTTCTCCCCGCTGGGGAGAAGCGGAATCGTGGCAGCGCCTTGCTCCCTCTCGAACTTCAGCTGTCGGAATGACGGTCGTGCGGCTTGGTCCCTTCTCCCCAGCGGGGAGAAGATGCCGGCAGGCAGATGAGGGGGCCACACGGCACATCTTTCATTGCCTGGCTTCGGTGAGCACAAGCGAAAGCCAATAATTAGGGTCGCAATCTCTCTCCACTCATCCCAAGACGGCCCCATCACGCCATGAGCACCTTGCCACCCGTGCGGAAGGGCAAGGCGGCGCGCAGCGCCTCGCCGACTTTTTCCAGCGGGAAGACCTCGCGCACCTCGGTCGCGATCACCTTCGAGGCGATCTGCGCGGCGACCTCGGAATAGGCGCGCTGGACATTGACCATCGCCTCGGAATGGACCCATTCCCTCAGGTGACAATAGGAAAAGGCGACGTCGGGATGGGAGGCCCAGAAGGAGGGCGGGATGCTCTCTCCCGACAGCAGGCCGTAATGCAGGAAGTGCCCGTCGGGCCTCAGCGCATCGGCAAGCACCGAGGCGCGTGCGCCTCCGACGCAGTCGAGCGCCGCATCGAGCCCTTGCCGGCCGGCGAGGCCGGCGGCGAGATCGCTTTCCGCTTTGTCGACGATGACGGCCTCGAGCCGGCCACTGAGGCGCGCGCGGGATTCTTCGCTGCGGACGATTGCGATCGGTTCCACGCCGACGGCGTTCGCCATGCCGATCAGGATCGATCCGATCGATGAGGCGGCGGCATTGATGGCGATGCGCATGCCGGGCCTCAGCCCGATCTTGTGGTGCAGCATCAGCCAGGCGGTCATCGGGTTGACGTAGCTGGTCGCGGCCTCGAAATCCGAAAGCGCGTCGGGAACGCGAAGGCACCAGGCGGGATCGGTATCCTTGAATTCCTGCCACCCGCCGGCACTGCGCACCGGCAGCACGCGGGTTCCCGGCACAAGTCCATGCACCTCCTCGCCGCATGCCTCGACCACACCGAAGGCTTCGAAGCCGGGGATGAAGGGCAGGGTCGTGCGGCCGGCATAGGCGCCCGAGATGGTGATGATATCGGAGGGATTGATCGAGCGCGCCAGCAGTCGGACGCGAACCTGATCGCGCCGCAGCAGCGAAAGTTCGGCGCGTTCGATGCCGACGACCTCTTCGGCCGGCCCGAATTTTCGCACGACCGCCTGATATTGCATTTGCATCCCCCACACAGTCGGTTAGAACACGCCGTCGAAATTTCGGTGATCGAATGAGCGTTGACGACAGGCCTTTAGCATCGTTCCGGGTCTCGATGCGAGACATCGACATCTATGGTCATGTCCATAACTCGGTTTACCTCGACTATTGCGAGGATGCGGTCGTCGAATTCCTGCGCCACCGCGAGATCCTCAGCCACTTCCGCCACACCACTTCGGGCGTTGCCTATCACGTGAAGAAGGCGGAAATCATCTTTCACAACCCGATCGACGTCGACGATATCGTCGAGGCGAAAGTCAGGGTCGAGAAGATCGGGCGGTCGAGCCTCTCCTTTACGATCGAACTCTTTCGTCAGCGCGACGGCGCCCATTGCGCCTCGGGCGGGCTCGTCTGGGTCTGCGTCGGCCTTTCCGACAACCGCCCGACGCCGATCCCCGAGGCGACCAGAGCCGCCTTGTCGCAGGGCTGACCCATGCCGATCCACGCGGAGCTCCTTCCACACGCCACGGAGAGACCGGAGAAGCCGGCGGTCGTGATCGACGGCCGCTCCCTGAGCTATGGCGAACTCTATAGCCGCGCCGGCGCGATCTACCGGTTCATCCAGGCGCTTCCGCACTCGAACGGCCGTCCATTCGATCTGCCGGGCGTCGAGAAGCTTGTGGCGGTCAGCCTCGGCAATCACATCGGCTTTGCCGAATATTTCGTCGCCGCCACCGCGCTGGCGAATGCCTGCGCCGTCATCGATCCGATGATGCCGGAAGCGAGGATCGAGCGTATCGTCGAGCGGCTGGCGCCTGACGTGCTCGTCGTCGACGACGATGCGAGCCCGAGCGCCGAAATCGGCCGCAGGCTCGGCATCTCTGTCATCGTCGCCGGAGCGGAACCCTTCGACCTCATGGCGATGGGGGACGATATGCCCGTCGATGCCGAGGGGATCTTCCTGATCGGTTTTACCTCGGGCACGACAGCCGAGCCAAAGGCCTATTACCGCTCGCGCGAGCAATGGCGCCGGAGCCTCGATCGGGGACGCCTCGTTTTCGAACTCCAGGACACGCCCTCGACCCTGTGCCCGGGAGCGCTGGCGCATGGGCTGGCGCTTTACGCACTCGTCGAGGCGCTCGATGCCGGTGCGACGTTCCATTCGATCGGGAAATGGGATGCCGGTGCGGTCGCGCGCATTCTCTCCTCAGAAGAGATAGAGCGGCTGGTTGCCGTGCCCACCCACATCGCGGGCATCGCCCGGGCATGGGCGGGCGCGCCGATGGCGTCCTTACGCGACGTGCTGACCGCCGGCGCCAAGCTCAATCTCAACGAAGTCGAATCCATGCGCCGCCTTTTTCCGCAGGCGCGCATCCGGGAATATTACGGCGCATCGGAAATCGGCTTCATGACGGTCTCGACGCTTGCCGGCGGCGCGAGTAATTTTCCGATCGACCGGGTCGGGCAGGCCTATCCCGGCGTCGAAATTTCCATTCGCGATCCTGAGGAAAACGATGTCGGCGCCGATGTGCCCGGCACCATTTTCGTCAACAGCGACCTGATCGCCGACGGCTATCTCTGGGGCGACGACGGCCAGGCGTTCCGGGTCACCCCGGCGGGCGCGACGGTCGGCGATCTCGGCGAGATCGATGAAAACGGCATGCTGCGGGTGATCGGCCGGGCAGGCGGCATGATGATCACGGGCGGCAACAACGTCTATCCCGCCGAGGTCGAGAGTGCGCTGAAAACCTGCCCCGGCGTCGAAGATGCCGTCGTCTTCGGGCTGCCGGATGCCTATTACGGCCAAAGGATCGTCGCCGTCGTCTCGGGCGAGGCGACGGATGCGAAAATGCTGGCAGAGCATTGCGCGGGCAGGCTTGCAAGGTTCAAGATCCCCAGGCAGTTCTACCATATCGACGCCTGGCCGATGACGAGCAGCGGCAAGATCGCGCGCGGGCAGGTGGAGGCATCGGTGATTTCGGGAGATGGTCTTGTCCTACGCCTATCAGCCTGACGAGGATTGGCAGCCGGTCGTGGTTGCCGCCTACCGCACGCCGATCGGCCGGGCCTTCCGATCGCTTTCGACCGTTACAGCCGAAGACTTGGCTGCTCCGATCATCCGCCGGATCATCGCCGAGACAGGCATTGCGCCCGACGCCATCGACGACGTCCTGATCGGCAATGCCGCCGGTGGCGGCGGCAATATCGGCCGGCTGGCGGCCCTCAGCGCCGGCTTGCCGATGGCAGTGCCCGGTGTGGCCGTCGACCGGCAATGCGGTTCGGGGCTGGAAGCGATCATCCTCGCCGCCCGCCTGGTCCAGGCGAAGGCCGGCGCCTGCTATCTCGCCGGCGGCGTCGAGAGCGTCAGCACCGCGCCATGGCGCGTCGAACGGCCCAAGACCAATGGTGACGTGCCGCGCTTTTACGGACGTGCGCAGTTTTCGCCGGAGACGATCGGCGACCCTGAAATGGGCGTCGCCGCCGAAAATGTCGCGCGCGCTTTCGCCATCTCGCGCCAGAGACAGGATGAATTCGCGCTGCGCAGTCACCGGCTCGCCGTCACTGCGGCCGAAGCGGGCCTCTTTCAGCCGGAGATCGTCGAGATCGCCACCGCAAGCGGCCTCGTCGACCGGGACGAATGCCCGCGCCCGACGACATCGATCGAAGCACTGGCAAACCTCCGGCCCGTCTTCCTGGCCGATGGCTCGGTGACCGCAGGCAATGCCTGCCCTGTCAATGATGGCGCCTGCCTGGTGCTCGTCATGAGCCGCGGCATGGCCAGAAGCCTCGGCATCGAAAAGGGCCTTGCCTTCATCGACAGCGCCGCGGCCGGCGTCGATCCCAACCTGCTCGGCATCGGTCCGGTCGCCTCGACCGCCAAGCTGCTGCAGCGCCAGCCCGGGCTCTCGCTCGCTGGCGTCGATGCCATCGAGTTCAACGAGGCTTTCGCCGCCCAGGTTCTGGCATCGCTGGATCAGCTGGATATATCAGCCGATGCGGTCAACAGGGAGGGCGGTGCCATCGCGCTCGGCCATCCGTTCGGGGCATCGGGTGCAATTCTCGTTACCCGGCTATATAGTCAACTCGTACGCTCGCACGGCTGGTCACCCGCCGCGACCGGCCTCGCCATGATCGGCATCGGCGGCGGCATCGGGCTGACGGCGCTATTCGAAGCCGTCCGGCTTTCCTGAAAAGACGGCCTTCGCCGTCGCGTTGGGATCCTCAAAGCTGCCCCTCACCTAACCCTTTCCCCGTAAACGGGGCGAGGGGACGTGCCCTATGAGACGCTGGCGGTGGACGAAGAGGTCGCGGCATATCCCCTTCGCCCCGCCAAGCGGGGAGAAGGTGGCGGCAGCCGGATGAGGGGCGACACCAGCGCAAAATCTCGTCCATGTTCTTAAGACGTCTCGATCACACGGCGAGCCGCCCTATACCTTGGCATAGGCCGACAGCGACCGAGAGAGAATGGTTCCGGCCCGCGATCCGGCGCATTCTCCTGGCGATCGGTTCCGGCCGATGAAGCCGCTGTGAAGCAGGCGGTTTCGGCACTCCGAGCAGTTCCTGCTCAGCGTCAAGCGCGTGTCAGCAAAGGCAAGTCAACAGAGGAAATCCTCGTAAACGACAAGGAGACCACCCATGAAGATCGTCATTATCGGCGGCACCGGGCTCATCGGCTCGAAGACCGTGGAAAGGTTGCGCAGCAAGGGGCATGAGGTCTTGGCGGCGTCGCCGAATTCGGGCGTCGACACGATCACCGGCAAAGGCCTGGCGGAAGCGCTTGTCGGCGCGCAGGTGGTGCTCGACCTCGCCAACTCGCCCTCCTTCGAGGACAAGGCCGTCCTGGAATTCTTCCAGACCTCGGGCCGCAACCTGCTCAAGGCAGGAGCTGCCGCCGGCGTGAAGCATCATATCGCGCTGTCGATCGTCGGCATGGAGCGGCTGCAGGACAGCGGCTATATGCGCGCCAAGAAGGCTCAGGAGGATCTGATCAAGAGCTCCGGCATCCCCTACACCATCGTGCACTCGACGCAGTTTCACGAATTCATGGCCGGCATCGCCCAGTCGGGCACCTCGGGTCAGATGGTGCATCTGTCGCCCGCCTATGTGCAGCCGATCGCCTCGGACGACGTCGCCGACGTCATGGCCGAGGTGGCGCTCGCCGCACCTGTCAACGGTACGATCGAGATCGGCGGGCCGGAGAAAGTCCGCCTCACCGACATCGTGACGCGCCTCTTCAAGGCGACGAACGATCCGCGCCAGGTGATGGCGGATCCGCACGCCCGCTATTTCGGCGTCGAGCTCGAAGACAATTCGCTGGTAACCGGCCCCAAGGCGCGGCTCGGCCGGATCAGCTTCGACGACTGGCTGAGCCGGCAGCCGCCGCAGAAAAAGAGCGCCTGACGGCAAGACCACATCCCATCAACTGAGGAGACCAGACATGCTCAGAAAAATGATCTCGGCGGCCGCGCTCGCCATCGTCCTTGCCGCCGGCACGCAGGCACACGCTGCAGGCGGCGACGCGAAGGTTCGCGTCGTTTTCGACCAGAAGCTTCCCAATGTTCCCGGCAAGAGCATGCGGGCGGTGCTCGTCGAATATGGGCCGGGCGGCTCGTCGCCCGGCCATACGCACCCGGCCTCGGCCTTCATTTACGCCACCGTCCTCGAAGGGGCGATCACCAGCAAGGTGAATGACGGGCCGGAGAAGGTCTATAAATCAGGCGAAAGCTTTCCCGAGTTTCCGGGCGATCATCACGCCGTCAGCAAGAATGCCAGCAAGACAAAGCCGGCGCGCCTGCTTGCGGTCTTCGTGCTGAATACCGACGAGACGGAGCTGACGACCGACGACAAGTGATGTCATCGGCCTCGATGCCCGGCGCCGCCGGGCATCGTTTCCGCCGTCGGCCTCAGGCCGCCTGCAGCGCCATCTCCAGATCGGCGATCAGATCGTCCGGATGCTCGATGCCGATCGACAGACGGATGGTCGATTCCAGCACCCCGATGCGCTGGCGCACCTCGGCGGGCACGCCCGAATGCGTCATCGCGGCCGGATGGCTCGCCAGCGATTCCGTCCCTCCGAGACTGACCGCAAGCTTGAAGACCTGCAGCGCGTTCAGAAATTTGAACGAGGCGGCCTGCCCCCCGCGGATATCGAAGGAGAAGGTGGAGCCGGCGCCGGTGCATTGTGCGGCGAAAGTCCGGCCGGCCGGCGAATCCGGCTCGTGATAGGGCAGGTAGTGAACCTTCTCGACCTTCGGGTGATCACGCAGAAAATCGGCGACGGCCCGCGCATTGCTGTTGGCCCGCTCCATGCGCAGCTGCAGTGTTTCCAGCGAGCGGCCGAGCATCCAGCAGGAATGCGGGTCGAGCTGGGTGCCGATCGCCCCGCGCAGCGCTTTGACCTGCTTGATGACGGCCTTGCGGCCGAGAACCGCGCCGGCGATCAGGTCGGAATGGCCGCCGACATATTTGGTCAGCGAATAGAGCGAGATATCGGCGCCGTGCTCGATCGGCCGCTGGAAGACAGGGCCGAGCAGGGTGTTGTCGCAGACGATGATCGGCGTATGTCCCTGCTTTGCGCCGATCGCGTCAGCCACGCGCCGGGTCATCGCGACGTCGACCAGGCTGTTGGTCGGATTGGCCGGCGTCTCGATCAGGATGACGGAGACGCGGCCTTTGGTCATCGCCTCCTCCGCCGCCTTCTGCACCGAGCCCTCGCTGACGCCGTCGGCAAAGCCGATGGCGGCGACGCCGAGGTTCAGAAAAGTCTTGGCCAGCAATGTCTCCGTTCCCCCATAGAGCGGCTGCGAATGCAGGACCGCATCGCCCGGCCGCACGAAGGCGAGCAGGGTGGTGGCGATCGCCGCCATGCCGGAGGAAAACAGCGCGCCGCTTTCCGTCCGTTCGTAAACGGCGAGCCTGTCCTCGACGATCTCGCTATTGGGGTGGTTGAAGCGCGAATAGACGAGACCGGCGCCTTTGCCCGCCGGCGGCTCGCGGCGGCCCGAGACGTAGTCGAAGAAGTCGCGGCCATCCTCCGCGGAATTGAAGACGAAGGTGGAGGTGAGGAATACCGGCGGCTTGACCGCCCCTTCCGAGAGTTCGGGATCGTAGCCGTAATTCAGCATCTGCGTTTCGGGATGCAGTGCATGATTGCCGATATGCGTTTTGGAAGGATGCGGGGCCGTCATGATCGTCTCCTCTGTCGGGATTGCCCAAGGACAAGATACATCAAAACTGCATTGGCGGAGCAAGGATCGATGCCGCTCGTTAACGCTCAGCTGACGGTGTCGCCCAAAGTATCGGCAACATAGGCGCCGCGCGCGCCCATCGGCAACGGAGCTCCTGTCGTCGTGTCCTTGGCGGTCTGATGTTCCAGTTCGGCATTGAGTTCCGCGCCGATGACGAGAATGACAACGGAAAGCCAGATCCAGACGAGGAAGCCGATCAGCGCGCCGAGCGTGCCGTAGGTCGCGTTGTAATTGGCGAAATGATCGAGGTAAAAGGAGAAGCCGAGGGACATGGCGGCCCATGCGACCGTCGTCAGCACCGCGCCCCAGGTCATCCAGCGGAGCCTGGCAGGCTCGCGGCTGGGACCGAAGCGGTAGACCGACGTCACCGCCACCGCGACGATGAGCAGAAGCACCGGCCACCGCAGGAGTAGGGCCATGTGCTCCTTGAATTGATCGAGCCAGAGATAGGACAGCACGACCGGCACCACCCCGACGAGCACGACCATGACAATCGTCAGCAGCATGGCGCAGAGCGTGAAGCAGAGGGCGATCAGGTTGAGCCGGACCACCCCCCGCTTCTCGGTCTCCTCATAGGCGACGTTCATAGCGTCGAAGATCGCCAGCGTGCCGCTATGGGTGCTCCAGAGCGCAATGCCGAGACCGACGAAGAACGTGATGCCGAGCGCGCTGTCGCGCCGGTTGACGAGCTCCTTGATCTGGTCGGCAAGAAGATCGAAGGCCCCCGGCGGCATGAGCACCGACAACTCGCGAAGGTGCTCCGATATGGTGATCGGATCGGCGACCAGCCCATAGAGAGCGACCAAAGCGCCCATGGCCGGAAACAGCGCCAGCAGCAGATAAAACGTCACGCCCGCGGCGATCAGCGTCACCCGGTCGTCCAGCACTTCATGAAAGAGGCGCCAGAACACATCACGAAGGCCTGGGAATGGTATCGCCTCCGGCACGGCGGCATTGCGCCCATGATCGTTCGCGGCTCTGCCGTTCTCCGCCGCTGAGACCGGCGAACCGACCTGCCGTGCCTGTATCAACACAAATGCCCCGACCACCGCGGCCATCACCGCGGCGGCGATGGAGAACCTCTTGAGCGGAAGCGCATCTGCCATTACCCTGTCCCCTGATTTGCTCTGCTTTTCTGGGTGGATAACGCTGGGTGCCGCAAAAGGATGCAAGCCGTTGCTTTCGCGTGTGGTTTGCGGCGCAGGGGAGGGCGGGGGCGCTAGGCACCCCCAAAGTTCGCGGATTACAATCTGCTGATTTTACTAGGCTTTCTTCGCGGTACGGAACCGAAATCGGAGTTTGGTTTCGCTACTGCTGCATGAGGGATTTTGGCACGCCCATGGGCGGAGCCGCGGATTTACGGCTGAAGAGGCCGCAATAGCGCATCACACGCCGTTTTTGACCGAAAATCCGGCCAGCCACATCCAACTTTTCGCGGCCAGATGCTGGCGTCCTGACAGTAACAATAGCGCCGGCAGCATCGGCCGGCAATGGCAAGCCCCGTTTTCCCCGACCAAATATCGGCCACCTCAACGAACCGGCGGCTTCATCCGGAACCCGCGATAATCCCGCCGCTCAACCTCGGCGCCGGCACGGCCACTCGACGGGGAATGGCCTGGATGGCGGTGTGTCAACGCGGCCGGAACATGGAGCGTCCCCTCGATATCCAATTGTCCGCGGACAACCGGATGACTCGATCCAACAATAGGCGCGCAGGAATGCCGCGCCAACGCCCAAGCGAGCCTCATCCTCAGGCGCCCCGTGGAGGCCTCGAACGACGAGGCGGGCGCACCACCGCAACCAGACGCTGGAGCGCGTCCTTCGAGGCTTCGGCCTACGGCCTACGCGCATCAGGATGAGGAACGTTGGAGAATGCCGGCCCCTCAATATGATGCACCGGAGGCTGGTGCGCGAGAAGATTGATCACCGGATTGTCCACGGACAACCCGCTGAATATCCCTCGCCGCCCCAAGAGAGCCTCATCCTTGTACGTTGCCGTTGGTGTATAATGGGGTCGTGCGACGGGGATGCGTGTCATCCTTGGGTTTTGAACTCGTGCCTCAGCGAGCATC
>NZ_JACIFY010000006.1 GCF_014197615.1 Rhizobium esperanzae | reverse complement strand
TCCAGATAAGGCCTCTATTCGTCGCAAGATCAAGAAGGCTGGGTGGGATGATCAGTTCCTCATCTCTATCATCGCTCATATGCGATAGCCCTGCCCTTGTGGGGAGGGGTTGGGGAGGGGTCTTTGGTCACGCCTGCGGGTGCCACCCAAACGCAAAACGGCCGGGCAAAGCCCGGCCATCTCAGCTTCCACGCAGAGACCCTCAGCCGATCTTGATCAGCTTACCTTCCTTGACCGACTGCACCGCGGCATCGGCGAGCGCCAAAGCTGCCAGGCCGTCGGCGCCGGAGGGCGAAATCTTCGTGCCCTTTTCGATTGCGGCGATGAAGGCGGCGATTTCGTTGGCATAGGCTTCGGTGTAGCGGGTCATGAAGAAATCATGCAGCGGCGGGCGGGTGTAGCCGTCGCCGTTTGCCACTTCGATCGAGACCGGGCGCTGGTTTTCGGCAGCCGCCATGCCCTTGGCGCCGTGCACCTCGATGCGCTGGTCGTAGCCGTAGGTGGCGCGGCGGGAGTTGGAGATGACGGCCTGCTTGCCGGATTTGGTCTGCAGGATCACCGAGACGCTGTCATAGTCGCCGGCTTCGCCGATCGCCTTGTCGACAAGGACGGCGGCGGTCGCCAGAACCGAGACCGGCTCTTCGCCGAGCAGGAAGCGGGCCATGTCGAAGTCGTGGATCGTCATGTCGCGGAAGATGCCGCCCGAGCGCTTGATGTAATCCACCGGCGGGGCGCCGGGATCGCGCGAGGTGATCGTCACCATCTCGACATCGCCGATCTTGCCGTCGTCGATCACCTTGCGCACTGCCATGAAATGCGGGTCAAAGCGGCGGTTGAAGCCGACCATCAGCTTGGCGCCGGTTTCTTCCACAACCTTGATGCAGGCCTTGACGCGGGCGACATCGAGATCGATCGGCTTTTCGCAGAAGATCGCCTTGCCGGCGCGCGCGAAACGCTCGATCAGGTCGGCATGGGTGTCCGTCGGCGTGCAGATGACGACGGCGTCGATATCTTTGGCTGCCTCGATCGCCTCGATGGTGCGGACCTCGCAGCCATAGGCCGAGGCGATGGCTTCAGCCGCCTGCGGAAAGGCGTCCGCGACTGCGACGAGCGTCGCATTGGCGTCGCCGCTGACGGCCTTGGCGTGGACCTTGCCGATGCGGCCGGCGCCGAGAAGACCAAATCTCACTGTCATTGCTACCTCCATTGAATTCGGAACAAATAAACCGAATTGCCAAAAATCTGGAATTTTCATTCCACCATCTCTGCGTCGCGTCAAGCCCGCGGCTCTTTCACATTTGCAAGATTCGAACTAAAGACAAGCGCGGCGCAGGCCGAAGCCAGCGCGGCACGTGCCAGAGACACGTGCGACATATGCGACCGCGGAGCAGGAATGCAACTCATCGATCCGAAACATCCGGCATACCAGCGTCTTTGGGTGCGCATTGCCATCGTCGCCGTCTGCTTCGGTTGGGCCGGGGTCGAACTGATCACCGGCGATCCGTTCTGGGCGGTGCTGGCGGGGGGCGCCGGCGCCTATTCCTTCTATATGCTGTTCTTGACCTTCAACCCGCAGCCTGAGGTCGCCGCAGCGCCTGCCGAGCCCGACGCCGAGGAGGAAGAGGAAACCCCTCAGGCGAAACCGTCGAAGGACGGGCAGGCGGAATAATCAGCGCAATCGCCGCAGGGCTTCGTCGATCAGCAGGTTGGCGAGCATCATGCGCTTCGTCGCATTGTCGCGGAAGGGCGAAGCGACGCCGTCGGGATGATTGGCGCGGGCAAAGGCGCGGCGCTTCTCACTGAGCGTCAGCGGCGTATCGGCAGCCGAAATCGCCAGCTCGGCGGCAACCTGCTGCGGCGCCGTGCGGGTGAGATGCTCCGGCATCACGGGCTCCGGTGGAGCTAAAGGCGCCGGTTTTTCCACAGGCTCGGCGGTGTCGATATCCAGATTGTCGAAATAGGCCTGGCCGAGGCGTTGCGAGGCGACCGAGACACCCTCCATGACATCGAATGCCAGCCCTGTGCCGAAGCCGGCGACGCGATGGACGGCCGGCGCTTCGGCCTCATCTGTTGTCTCGTCCTCCGCCTTCAGCCGCTCGAGGACTGATTGAAATACCGACTGTCCGAACAGCATCCACCTTCCTTTCGAAGGCTATTAAAGGAGAGCAAGATGGCGCCGGGCTTGTCGCCCGAAAACCGCATTCGCTTTTCGCATCATGCTCCTAGCCGGCCTGTTTCAGGCTCTCCTCGAGGATAATGTCATAGAGCAGCCTTGCGCTCGGCGGCAGCGCCCTCTCCTTGGCGGCGATCAGGCTGTAGGGTTTGACGTTGATGTCGAAATCGATCGGCAGCATGCGCACGTCGGAGGCCTTGGCGCCCTGGCCGGCGAGGAACTGGGCGACGTCGATGGCAACGGGGGCGATCGCATCGGTTTCGCAGATGATCGCGCAGGTGAGCAACAGCGATGAGGTGTTGACGATATTCTCCGGCAGCGCCACGCCGCGCGACAGGAAAATATCCTCGATCGTCCGGCGCAGCAGCGTGCCCGGCGGCTGGAACACCCAGTCGTAATCGCGGACGTCGGAGAGGCTGCTCGCCTTCTGCTTCAGCAGCGGATGGCTCTTGCGCACGATCAGGCAGGCCCGCTCGACGCCGATCTCGGTTACTTCGAACAGGCGCGGGTTGAGATCGTCGGGAATGCGGCCGATGATGAAGTCGTGGCGGGCGGCGAGCAGCTCGCGGGCGAGCACATTGCTGGTCTCCACCTGAATGTTGATCTCGATGCCGGGATAAGCCTTGCGCACCCTGTTGATCGCCGGCACGACGAGGCTCATGGCCGGCGCCGTCACCGCGCCGATGAAGACCGCGCCGCCCTTGCCGCTCTTCAGCTCGCCGATTTCGCGGCTGGCCTCGCGCAGTTCCAGCAGGATCTTCCGCGCCCGTCTGGCGAGCGCCGCGCCGAAGGTCGTCAGCACCACGCCGCGGGCCACCCGCTCATAGAGCTGGGTCTTGGTGATCGATTCCATTTCCGACAGCATGCGCGATGCGGCGGGCTGCGAAATGTTCAGGACTTCCGCAGCTGCGGAAATCTGTCCACTATCTTCGATTGCGACGATCATCCGCAGGTGATTCAGTTTAAGTCCTGCACGTAAAAGGTTGTCATCGCCGAAATTATCACTGTGGATATCGACGTGGTCCATCGAAAGCGGCTCGGAAACAATCGTCATGGTTGCAGCCTCCCCACTGCGCTCCATCAAAAGTAATACTTTTTAACGATATACCAAAATTGTTATGCACTTTACCAGTTATTCTATTTGACAGTTATAGGAATCCATACCAGTTTGCCGCCGTGTGCTGGTTGGCACTCAACACGTGTGAGATCGTGGAGGAGACCTACTTCGTTTCTCACCATCTGAAGTAACTATCCAATACGGAACCTGCCACAGTTTCGGGGCGGGCGTTTTTCGTCCGCTGCTCTATTAACAAGGGAGAGAGAAATGAAATCCATTATCTCATTGATGGCTGCGGCTGCCTTCGGCGTCGCTTCGTTCGTTGCACCGGCTATGGCCGCAGATAAGGGCACCGTCGGCATTGCAATGCCGACCAAGGCTTCTGCCCGCTGGATCGACGACGGCAACAACATCGTCAAGCAGCTGCAGGCCGCCGGTTATGGCACCGACCTGCAGTATGGCGACGACGACATTCCGAACCAGCTTTCGCAGATCGAAAACATGGTCACGAAGGGCGTCAAGGTTCTCGTCATCGCTTCGATCGACGGCACCACGCTTTCCGACGTGCTCCAGAAGGCCCACGACGCCGGCATCAAGGTCATCGCTTACGACCGTCTGATCCGCAATTCGGGCAACGTCGACTACTACGCGACCTTCGACAACTTCCAGGTCGGCGTTCTGCAGGCTGGTTCCATCGTTGACGGCCTCGGCCTCAAGGATGGCAAGGGTCCGTTCAACATCGAACTCTTCGGCGGTTCGCCGGACGACAACAACGCCTTCTTCTTCTATGATGGCGCAATGTCCGTACTGCAGCCCTACATCGACTCGGGCAAGCTCGTCGTGAAGTCCGGCCAGACCGGCATGGACAAGGTCGGCACGCTGCGTTGGGATCCGGCAACGGCCCAGGCTCGCATGGACAACCTGCTCTCGGCTAACTACACCGACGCCAAGGTCGATGCCGTTCTGTCTCCCTATGACGGTCTGTCGATCGGTATCATCTCCTCGCTGAAGGGCGTTGGTTACGGTACGGCTGCTCAGCCGCTCCCGATCGTTACGGGTCAGGACGCTGAAGTTCCGTCGGTCAAGTCGATCATTGCTGGCGAACAGCATTCGACGATCTTCAAGGACACCCGCGAACTCGCCAAGGTCACCGTTGCCATGGTCGATGCCGTCATGTCCGGCAAGGAGCCTGAGGTCAACGACACCAAGACCTACGACAACGGCGTCAAGGTCGTTCCGTCCTATCTGCTGAAGCCGGTTGCTGTCGACAAGACCAACTACAAGCAGATCCTCGTCGACGGCGGTTACTACACCGAAGACAAGCTGAAGTAAGTTGAACAGGAGGCCGGGGCCTGCGCTTGCGGGTTCCGGCCTTCGATTTTATGATGACCCATCCATTAAACGGCTGGGGGCGCTGGAACTTTGACTATGGACAACACCATCCTCGAAATGCGGAGCATCACCAAGACGTTCCCGGGCGTGAAGGCGCTGGAGAACGTGAACCTCAAGGTTCGCAAGGGTGAAATTCACGCATTGGTCGGCGAAAACGGGGCCGGTAAATCGACCCTGATGAAAGTTCTATCGGGCGTTTATCCTACCGGAAGTTATGACGGCGACATCGTCTATGAAGGCGAGACGCGCAACTTCAAGGCGCTGAGGGACTCCGAAGAAATCGGCATCGTCATCATTCACCAGGAACTGGCGCTGGTGCCGTTGCTGTCGATCGGCGAAAACATCTTCCTCGGCAACGAGAATGCCAAGAGCGGCGTCATCAGCTGGGACGAGACCTTCAACCGCACCAAGCAGTTGCTCAAGAAAGTCGGCCTGTCCGAATCTCCGAATACGCTGGTGACCGATATCGGCGTCGGCAAGCAGCAGCTCGTCGAGATCGCCAAGGCGCTGTCGAAGAGCGTAAAGCTGCTCATCCTCGACGAGCCCACCGCCTCGCTCAACGAAAGCGATTCCGACGCGCTGCTCATGCTGCTGATGGAATTCCGCAAGCAGGGCATCACCTCGATCATCATTTCCCATAAGCTGAACGAGATCCGCAAGGTCGCCGACCAGATCACGGTCCTGCGCGACGGCATGACCGTCAAGACGCTCGACTGTCACGCCGACGAAATCAGCGAAGACATCATCATCCGCAACATGGTCGGCCGCGATCTCGAGGACCGTTATCCCCCGCGTTCGGTGCCGATCGGCGAGACCATTCTCGAAGTGAAGAACTGGAACGCCTATCACCAGCAGCACCGCGACCGTCAGGTCCTGCACAATATCAACGTCACCGTCCGCAAGGGCGAAGTCGTCGGTATCGCCGGGCTGATGGGGGCAGGGCGCACCGAATTCGCCATGAGCCTGTTCGGCAAATCCTATGGCCACAAGATTTCCGGCGAGGCGCTGATGCACGGCAAGCCGGTCGACGTCAGCACCGTGCGCAAGGCGATCGACGCCGGTCTCGCCTATGTCACCGAAGACCGCAAGCAGCTCGGCCTGGTGCTCAACGACACGATCCTGCACAATACGACGCTCGTCAATCTGAAGGCGGTGTCGAATGCCTCGGTGATCGACAGCGTCAAGGAATCGCGCGTGGCGACCGACTATCGGTCGAAGCTGCGTATCCGTTCTTCCAGCATCTTCCAGGAAACGGTCAATCTGTCCGGCGGCAACCAGCAGAAGGTGGTGCTGTCGAAGTGGCTGTTCTCCAATCCCGATATTTTGATCCTCGACGAGCCGACGCGCGGCATCGACGTTGGCGCAAAATACGAAATCTATACTATCATCAACCAGCTTGCCGCCGATGGAAAGGGTGTTCTGATGATCTCGTCGGAAATGCCCGAACTGCTTGGCACGTGTGACCGCATCTACGTGATGAACGAAGGACGCATCGTCGCGGAACTGCCGAAGGGAGAAGCAAGCCAGGAAACCATCATGCGCGCTATCATGCGCTCAGGGGAGAAGAAGCAATGACACCGATCAATCAACCCATCGCTGAGCAGGGGCGTGTCGTCTCCATCGGAGACTATATTCGCGGCAACATCCGCGAATACGGCATGTTCATCGCGCTCATCGCGATCATGGTGTTCTTCCAGTTCTCGACCGGTGGCGTTCTCTTCAGGCCGCTCAACCTGACCAACATCATTCTGCAGAACTCCTTCATCGTCATCATGGCGCTCGGCATGCTGCTGGTCATCGTCGCCGGCCATATCGATCTTTCGGTCGGGTCCGTCGTCGGCTTCGTCGGCGCCATCGCCGGCGTGATGACGGTGCAATGGCACACCAACTATGTCCTGGCGGGTATCATCTGCCTCGCTCTCGGCGCGCTCGTCGGCGGCGTTCAGGGCTATTTCGTTGCCTATCACAAGATCCCGTCCTTCATCGTCACGCTGGCCGGCATGCTCGTTTTCCGCGGGCTGACGCTGTTCGTCATGACGGCATCGGGAACCGGCACCAGCATCGGTCCCTTCCCGCCGGACTTCCAGCTGATCAGCATCGGCTTCCTGCCGAACCTCTTCGATATGGGCGGCATCAACTCGACCTCGATCATCCTGACCGTCGTCGGCGCCGTAACCCTCTTCTACATGGCCTGGCGCAAGCGTCTGTCGAACGAGAAGCATGGCAATGACGTCGAGCCGATGGGCTTCTTCCTTGCCCAGAACATCATTGTCTCGCTCGCCATCCTGGGGCTCGGCTACCAGCTGTCGATCTATCGCGGCTTCCCGAACGTGCTTGTCGTCATGCTCGTGCTCGTCGCTGCCTATGCCTTCATTACCCGTCGCACGACGATCGGCCGGCGGATCTACGCCATGGGCGGCAATGAGAAGGCCACCAAGCTTTCCGGTATCAACACCGAGCGGCTGACCTTCCTGACCTTTGCCAATATGGGCCTGCTTGCCGGTCTCGCCGGTCTGATCGTTGCGCTGCGCCTCAACTCGGCGACGGCCAAGGGCGGTTTCGGTCTCGAACTCGACGTCATCGCCGCCTGCTTCATCGGCGGCGCATCGGCCCAGGGCGGCGTCGGCAAGGTGACGGGTGCGGTGATCGGCGCGTTGATCATGGGCATCATGAACAACGGCATGTCGATCCACGGTCTCGGCACCGACTCGCAGCAGATGGTCAAGGGTGCGGTGCTTCTCGCCGCCGTGTTCTTCGACGTCTACAACAAGAACAAGGGCTGAGCGCCTAAGCGCAGCCCCGGCATTCGCAGTCATATGAATGATGGATTCCGGCTCCCGTGGGAGCCGGACAGGCGGAGCTTTTTCTCAAGACCCGCCGAAACGAGAAGGATTGAAGTCGTGCTTATTTCCCAGATCAAGGGTGCCAACGGAGAGATCGTCGTCGCGGTGCGCGAGCAGGGCGGCGCGGCCAGGTCGGTGAAGAACGCCGGCAGCGTCTATGCGCTGGCGATGGAAGCTGCCGACGGCGGCAAGTCGCTTGCCGCCGTTATCGAGGCCCATGGCTACGGCGATGCCGTCGATCTTGAAAAGGCCTATGCGGAAGGCCGCTTCCTGCCGCCGATCACCCATCCCGACGCCGCCCACCTGCATCTGACCGGCACCGGTCTGACGCATCTGGGTTCGGCCGCTACCCGCGATTCCATGCACAAGAAGACCAGCGAGGCGGCAGAGGAAACGCTGACCGACTCGATGAAGATGTTCAAGATGGGCCTGGAGAACGGCAAGCCGAAGGCTGGCGAAAAGGGCGTGCAGCCCGAATGGTTCTACAAGGGCAACGGCTATGGCACGGCTGCCCCCGGCGCGCCGCTCGTCTCGCCCTCCTTCGCTCTCGACGGCGGCGAAGAGCCTGAAATGGCCGGCATTTACGTCATCGCCAAGGACGGCTCGCCGTTCCGCATCGGCTTTGCCCTGTCGAACGAGTTTTCGGACCACGTCACCGAGCGGATCAACTATCTCTATCTGGCCCACTCGAAACTGCGCCCGGCCGCCTATGGTCCGGAAATCCGCATCGGCGCCGCACCCGACGATATCCGCGGCACTTCGCGCATCAAGCGCGGCGACAAGGTGATCTTCGAAAAGCCCTTCCTGTCGGGCGAAGCGAACATGTCGCACACCTTCGCCAACCTCGAATATCACCATTTCAAATACGGCATCTTCCGCGTTCCGGGGGACGTGCATGTCCACATGTTCGGCACCGCGACACTGTCCTTTGCCGACGGCATCAAGGCGGAAGAGGGCGATGTCTTCGAGATCGAAGTCGCCGAATTCGGCCTGGCGCTGCGCAATCCGCTGAAGGTAGCCGCCGAGGAAGAGGTTGCCGTCAGGCAGCTCTGATTTTTGAGACCCGGCCGCCTGGTGGCCGGATCGTAATGTAAACGGTAAAGGAGGCTTGTTGAGCCCATGACCATTTATCAAAACCTGATCGCCGGCGAATGGGTCGGCACGGACGCGACGAAGAACATCAACCCGTCCGATACGAACGAGGTCGTCGGCCTCTATGCCAACGGCAGTGCCGAAGACACCAAGAATGCCATCGCCGCCGCCAAGGCCGCCTTTCCGGCCTGGTCGCGCTCCGGCATCTGGGAACGCCACGTCATCCTGAAGAAGGCCGGCGACGAGATCATGGCGCGCAAGGACGAGCTCGGCGCGCTGCTCGCCCGCGAAGAAGGCAAGACCCTGCCTGAGGCCACCGGCGAAGTCATCCGCGCCTCGCAGATCTTCGAATTCTTCGCAGGCGAAGCCCTGCGGCTGGCCGGCGAGGTCATCCCGTCGGTGCGCCCGAATATCGGCGTCGAAATTACCCGCGAGGGCCTCGGCGTCATCGGCATCATCACGCCGTGGAACTTCCCGATCGCCATCCCCGCATGGAAGATCGCCCCGGCGCTCGCCTACGGCAACACCATCGTCTTCAAGCCGGCCGAACTGGTGCCGGCCTGCTCCTGGGCGATCGTCGATATCCTCAACCGGGCAGGGCTGCCGAAGGGCGTCCTGAACCTCGTCATGGGCAAGGGCTCGGTGGTCGGCCAGGCCATGCTCGAAAGCCCCGACGTTCACGGCATCACCTTCACAGGCTCCACCGGCACCGGCCGGCGTGTCGCCGCCGCCTCCATCGAGCATAACCGCAAGTTCCAGCTGGAGATGGGCGGCAAGAACCCGATGGTTGTGCTCGATGACGCCGATCTCAACGTTGCTGTCGAAGCCGCCGCCAATTCCGGCTTCTTCTCGACCGGCCAGCGCTGCACGGCGTCCTCGCGCCTGATCGTCACCGAAGGTATCCACGACAAGTTCGTCGCAGCCCTCACCGACAAGCTGAAGACGCTTGTTGTCGACAACGCGCTCAAGGCCGGCACCCATATCGGCCCCGTCGTCGACGAGCGGCAGCTGAAGACCGACACCGACTATATCGAGATCGGCAAAAAGGAAGGCGCCAAGCTTGCCTTCGGCGGCGAGGTCATCTCGCGCGAAACGCCCGGCTTCTATCTGCAGCCGACGCTGTTTACCGAGGCGACCAACCAGATGCGCATTTCGCGCGAGGAGATCTTCGGGCCTGTGGTCTCGCTGATCCGCGCTAAGGATTACGACGAGGCGCTTGCCATCGCCAACGATACGCCGTTCGGCCTTTCGGCCGGCATTGCCACGACCAGCCTGAAACATGCGACGCACTTCAAGCGCAATTCGGAAGCCGGCATGGTCATGGTCAACCTGCCGACAGCAGGCGTCGATTTCCACGTTCCGTTCGGCGGCCGCAAGGGCTCGTCCTATGGTCCGCGCGAGCAGGGCAAGTACGCCGCCGAGTTCTACACAACGGTCAAGACCGCCTACACGCTGGCTTGAAACATCCGATGATCCGGGCCGTACGAGGCGGCCCGGCAATCACTTGAAGGACAGAGACGATGAAAAAGAAAGCCGAATGGCCGCGCAGGCTGAGGTCGCAGGAATGGTATGGCGGCACGAGCCGCGACGTGATCTATCACCGCGGCTGGCTTAAAAACCAGGGATATCCGCACGACCTGTTCGATGGCCGGCCGGTGATCGGTATCCTCAACACCTGGTCGGATATGACCCCGTGCAACGGTCATCTGAGAGAACTCGCCGAGAAGGTGAAGGCGGGTGTCTGGGAGGCCGGCGGCTTCCCGCTCGAAGTGCCGGTGTTCTCGGCCTCCGAAAACACCTTCCGCCCCACCGCGATGATGTACCGCAATCTTGCGGCACTCGCGGTCGAGGAAGCGATCCGCGGCCAGCCGATGGACGGCTGCGTGCTGCTCGTCGGCTGCGACAAGACCACGCCTTCGCTGCTGATGGGCGCTGCCTCCTGCGATCTGCCCTCGATCGTCGTCACCGGCGGGCCGATGCTGAACGGCTATTTCCGCGGCGAGCGTGTCGGCTCCGGCACGCATCTGTGGAAGTTCTCCGAAATGGTGAAGGCCGGCGAGATGACGCAGGCCGAGTTCCTCGAGGCGGAAGCCTCGATGAGCCGCTCGTCGGGTACCTGCAACACCATGGGCACGGCCTCTACCATGGCGTCCATGGCCGAAGCGCTCGGCATGGCACTCTCAGGCAATGCCGCAATCCCGGGCGTCGACTCCCGCCGCAAGGTGATGGCGCAACTCACTGGCCGCCGCATCGTGCAGATGGTCAAGGACGACCTGAAGCCGTCGGAGATCATGACGAAGCAGGCCTTCGAGAACGCCATCCGCACCAATGCGGCGATCGGCGGATCGACCAACGCCGTCATTCACCTGCTCGCCATCGCCGGCCGCGTCGGCATCGATCTTTCGCTCGACGACTGGGATCGCTGCGGCCGTGACGTTCCCACCATCGTCAACCTGATGCCGTCGGGCAAATACCTGATGGAAGAGTTCTTCTATGCCGGCGGCCTGCCGGTCGTGCTGAAGCGCCTCGGCGAAGCCGGCCTTCTGCACAAGGACGCGCTGACGGTCTCCGGCGAAACCGTCTGGGAAGAAGTCAAGGACGTCATCAACTGGAACGAGGACGTCATCCTGCCGGCTGAAAAGGCGCTGACATCTTCGGGCGGCATCGTCGTTCTGCGCGGCAATCTCGCGCCGAAGGGCGCGGTGCTGAAGCCTTCGGCCGCCTCGCCGCATCTCCTGGTGCACAAGGGCAGGGCCGTCGTGTTCGAGGATATCGACGACTACAAGGCCAAGATCAACGACGACAATCTCGATATCGACGAGACCTGCGTCATGGTCATGAAGAATTGCGGCCCGAAGGGTTATCCGGGCATGGCCGAAGTCGGCAACATGGGATTGCCGCCCAAAGTGCTGAAGAAGGGCATCCTCGACATGGTGCGTATATCGGACGCCCGCATGTCGGGAACGGCCTATGGCACCGTCGTGCTGCACACCTCGCCGGAAGCGGCAGTCGGTGGTCCGCTCGCAGTCGTCAAGAACGGCGACATGATCGAGCTTGACGTGCCGAACCGCCGCCTGCATCTCGACATCTCGGACGAGGAACTGGCGCGCCGTCTCGCCGAATGGCAGCCGAACCACGATCTGCCGACGTCCGGTTATGCCTTCCTGCACCAGCAGCATGTCGAAGGCGCCGATACCGGCGCCGACCTCGACTTCCTGAAGGGATGTCGCGGAAACGCTGTCGGCAAGGACAGCCACTAAATAGATCGATCTATGACAGGAGAAGGCGGGGCATGACCCCGCCTTTTTCGTTGTGCTTGCTCAATCAGCAAATGGCGCTATATTCTGTACAAGTGTACAGGAAATATGGTCATGTCCAAAGTGGTTGGCGCAGCAGAATTCAAAGCGAAATGCTTGAACCTTATCGATCAGATGCGTAACGATGGTGAATCGATCGTCATCACCAAGCGCGGCAAACCGGTTGCCGTGCTTTCCCCAGCGCGCGCGGCAGGCGGCCGCACAAGTATCATCGGCGTTATGAAGGGCAGCGTATTGCGCTACGACGATCCTCTGTCTCCGGCCGTTGAGACGGAAGATTGGGACGCACTCCGTTGATCGTCATCGATACGCATATCCTCGTCTGGGCAATGCAGGACGACGCTCGGCTCGGTTCACAGGCCCGGCGCATCATCGACGAGATGGCCGGGAAAAGCCGGATTCTGATTTCGGCGATCACACCTTGGGAAATCGCGATGCTCGTGCAGAAGGGGCGCTTAGCGCTGGGCGACGATGTCGGGCGATGGATCGACAGTGCTCTGTCGCTGCCCGGGCTTCAGCTTGCGCCGATCGAGCCTTCCATCGCGATAGACAGCGTTCGGCTGCCCGGCGAGTTTCACGCCGACCCCGCGGATCGCATCATCGCCGCCACAGCTCGGTTTCATCGCATACCTTTGTTGACCGCAGATCAGGCAATCCTCAGCTATGGTGCGCGCGGTCACCTCCAAGTTGTTGCGGCTGGATAGATGCCGCTTCCCGCCGCCTCCTCAGCTCTGGCTCTGGCTTTGCATCTGCCCGCCATTCTCGACCTTGACGGTGACCGACAGCGTTTCGCCCGGCGTGCCGATGCGCATGCCTGAAATCGGCGCGGCGTCGCGGTAGCAGAGACCGGAGGCGATCCTGACGTAACGGGCATCCGGGCAGATCTCGTTGGCGGGATCGAAGCCGACCCAGCCAAGACCGGGAATATGGGCCTCGGCCCAGGCATGGGTTGCTGCCTGCTCGACTTTTTCCGCCATCATCAGATAGCCCGAGACATAACGGGCCGGCACCTGCAGGGCGCGGGCGGCGGCAATGAAGATGTGGGCGTGATCCTGGCAGACGCCGCTCTTTTTCTCCAGCGCCTGTTCGGCCGTCGTCGCGGTGTCACTGGTGCCGGGCTTGTAATCGACCGTCGCGTGGATCGCCGCCATCAGCGCATGCATGCGGGCAAGCTCGCTATCGCCGGCGACACCCTTGACGAGTTCCTTGACCAGCTTGCCGCTCTTGGTCAGCGGCGTTTCGCGCAGGAAGAGCCAGAGCGGGCAGAAGCCGGTATGCGGGCCGGTGACGCCGTTATTGTCGGCCGTCTCGACTTCGCCTTCGGCGAGAATGCGCGTCACGTGCTGCGCGCCTTCCAGCGAAACCAGGTTGACGTGGTTGCCATACTGGTCGTCATATTCCACTTCGGGCGTGGCGCCCTCGACGTTCAGCGACCAGGCGAGCACCTTCTGGGCGGCCGATGTCGGCGGCGTCAGCCTGAGCCGTTGCAGCGAGAATTGCGACGGTTCGTCGTAGCGGTATTCGGTGAGGTGGCTGATCTTCAGTCTCATGTTCTGATCCGCTTAAACGTAGAACCGGTAGCCATCGGAAATCTCGGCGCCGAGCTGGTTGTTGCGCGAGACGAAATCCTCGAGGAACTCATGCAGGCCCTGATCCATGATATCCCGGATCGCCCGCGTCTGCAGCGTGGTGCGGATCGCATCGGCGGTATCGTGGGCAGGCAGCCGCGCTTCATAATCCTGGGCGAGGTAACCGAGATTGCTGACGATCTTCTCGTAGCAATAGGCGAGCGAGCGCGGCATCTGGACGTTCAGCGTCAGGAAGTCGGCAATGTTCATCGCCCGGTATTCACCGTCATAGGCCCAGCTATAGGCACGGTGCGCGGAGACCGAGCGCAGGATCGATTCCCACTGGACGTTGTCGAGCGACGAACCGACCGCCGAGACCGAGGGCAGCAGCACGTAATATTTCACGTCGAGGATGCGGCTGGTATTGTCGGCCCGCTCGATGAAGGTGCCGATGCGAGCGAAATTATAGAGCTCGTTGCGCAGCGTCGAGCCATGAAAGGCACCGCGGATGAGACCGGCGCGGCGCTTGATGACGTCGATCACTTCAGGCAGGTCGGCGGCCTTGACGCGCTTTTCGAGCAGCGCCTTCAGCTCGATCCAGCATTCGTTGGTCGCCTCCCAGGTCTCGCGCGTCAGCGCCGTGCGCACCATGCGGGCATTGTTGCGGCCGGACTCGATGCAGGACATGACGCTCGACGGATTGGCACGATCGCGCAGGAGATAGTCGATCGCTTCGGCGTTGGTCAACTTCGCGCGGCTCTCGCCATAGGCCTCGCGGACACCGGCACTTTGCAGCACGCCGTCCCAATTGTCGTCGCCGGCGCTGCTGCGGGTGAGCGACATGCGCAGTCCGGCATCGACCAGGCGGGCGATATTTTCGGCGCGCTCGATGTAACGAAACATCCAGTAAAGGCCGTTTGCAGTTCTTCCGAGCATCAGTCCTCCAATACCCAGGTGTCTTTGGTGCCGCCGCCCTGGCTGGAATTGACCACGAGCGAGCCTTGTTTCAGCGCGACGCGGGTCAGCCCGCCCGGAATGATCTGCACCTTGTCGGAGACGAGCACATAGGGGCGAAGGTCCACATGGCGCGGCGCGATCCCCTTGTTGACGAGGATCGGCACGGTGGAGAGCGACAGCGTCGGCTGGGCGATGTAGTTGTTCGGCTTGGCCTTCAGCTTTTCGGCGAAATCGGCGCGCTCCTTCTTCGAAGCCGTCGGTCCCACAAGCATGCCGTAGCCGCCGGAGCCGTGCACTTCCTTGACGACGAGCTCTTCGAGGTGCTCCAGCACGTATTTCAGGCTCGATGCTTCCGAACAGCGCCAGGTCGGCACGTTCTCGAGCAGCGCCTTGCTGCCGGTGTAGAATTCGACGATCTCCGGCATGTAGGAATAGATCGCCTTGTCGTCGCAAATGCCGGTGCCCGGCGCATTGGCGATGGTGATGTTGCCGGAGCGGTAGACATCCATGATGCCGGGAATGCCGAGCGCCGAATCGGCCCGGAATGTCAGCGGATCGAGGAAGTCGTCGTCGACGCGGCGGTAGAGAACGTCGATCGCCTCGTAACCGCGGGTCGTGCGCATCTTGACCTTGCCGTCGATGACGCGCAGATCCGAGCCTTCGACGAGCTCGACGCCCATCATGTCGGCGAGGAAGGAATGTTCGTAATAGGCCGAATTGTAGATGCCCGGCGTCAGCACTGCGACGCGCGGCTTGCCGGTGCAGCCGGGAGGGGCGAGGGAAGCAAGGCTCTGTCGCAGGAGGTAAGGATAGTCCTCGACGCGCTGCACCTTGTTCTCGTGGAAGAGCTCCGGGAACATCTGCATCATGGTTTCCCGGTTTTCCAGCATGTAGCTGACGCCGGAAGGCGTGCGGGCATTATCCTCCAGCACGTAGAACTGGTCCTCGCCTGTTCTTACGATGTCGGTGCCGACGATATGGGTGTAGACGCCGCCGGGCGGGCGGAAGCCGATCATCTCCGACAGGAAGGCGACGTTGTTTTCGATCAGTTCGCGCGGAACGCGGCCGGCGCGGATGATCTCCTGCTTATGGTAGATGTCGTCCAGGAAGGCGTTGAGCGCGATCACCCGCTGCTCGATGCCCTGGGCAAGCTTGCGCCATTCGCGGGCGGAGATGATGCGGGGAATAATGTCGAAGGGAATGAGCTTTTCGGAACTATCGGCGTGGCCGTAGACCGCGAAGGTGATGCCGGTCTTTCGGAAGATGTTTTCCGCGTCGCGGGACTTGGCAATCAGATGCGACCGGTCTTGGCTGTTGTACCATTCGAAATATTTTTCATAAGGCGGGCGAGGACTTTCGTCCCCGGTAATCATTTCGTCAAATGCCAAAGGTGCGGCTCCCCTTTTTTGTTCATTTGAATACAACGCAAATTGCAATGCAAGAACCATGCGCAGTTCGAGAAAAAGATTTTGCGTTGCGGGAAAAGGGGGGATGCGGGTGTTTGAAGTGGTGTGGCGGGTGGTTGTTCCGCAATGGCTGCGCAAAATATGGGCAGGTGATGGTTTTTCATTCGGTCGTTATCGGGTGCAGGCGCAATCGCACACTCTGTCATCTGTAGCGAGGAGGGGGCGCGCCGTGT
This sequence comes from Rhizobium esperanzae, assembly GCF_014197615.1. GTDB lineage: Bacteria > Pseudomonadota > Alphaproteobacteria > Rhizobiales > Rhizobiaceae > Rhizobium > Rhizobium esperanzae_A. The sequence continues at coordinate 271,294 of NZ_JACIFY010000006.1, read as the reverse complement.
GACACCCCCCTCTGCCCTGCCGGGCATCTCCCCCACAAGGAGGGAGATCGGCTGGGCGCGATGGTTTCCCCAAACAACTGCCGCTTGATCACTTCGAGACGGTAGAGAGGAAACGATGGTTCTACCGCTTGCCGATCTCCCTCCTTGTGGGGGAGATGCCCGGCAGGGCAAGGGGGGTGCCACACGGCACAGCTTTTCTTTGTTTCGTAGCGGTCCTCCGGCCGGTCTATCCCCACCCATCAACCAAATTTCAAATAAGCATCAATGCTTCGCCTTTGACTGCGGCAGCCGGCTGCGGCTATCAGCGGGGCGAAACCTCCTCTACCCGAGCCGCCGCCATGACCCTCGATCGCCTTGCCCCCGCTCTCTTCGTTCTGCTCTGGTCCACGGGCTGGGTGGTGGCGAAATATGCGGCGCTGCATTCCGAGCCCTTCACCTTTCTTTCGATCCGCTACGGCCTGTCGGCGCTGGCATTCCTGGCGCTCTGCGTGGTGGCTCGGGCGCAATGGCCAACAAGCCGGGCGACGTGGCTGCGCGCCGTCTATTCCGGTTTTTTCCTGCATGGCTTCTATCTCGCCGGCCTCTGGTGGGCGATCGCCAATGGCGTGCCGGCCGGCATATCGGGGATCATTGCAGCACTGCAGCCGCTGATGACGGCGATGGCGGCTCCCTTTCTCGTCGGCGAGCGCTTGCAGCAAACGCAGAAATTCGGCCTTGCGCTCGGCTTCATCGGCATTGCCATCGCTATTTCGCCCAAGCTCATCGATCCGGCGACAGCCGATCTCGGACATGCCGCTCTGCCGCTGGCGGTCAATCTCATCGCCATGGGCTCCGTCACCTACGGCACGCTCTATCAAAAGAAACATCTGCAATCCGGCGACCTCAGAACGATTGCGACGCTGCAATATGTCGGCGCGCTGATCCTCACCCTGCCGCTTTCGCTGATCTTCGAGCATCAGCATTTCGATGGCGCCGCGCGGGCCTATGCCGCGCTCGCTTGGTCGGTCTTCGGTCTGTCGATGGGCGGTGTCGGGCTGCTGCTCTATCTCATCCGCCGGGGGCAGGTCTCGCGTGCGGCCTCGTTGATCTATCTGATGCCACCGGCTGTCGCGCTCGAAGCCTTCATCGCTTTCGGCGAGCCGCTGACGCTGCCGTTGGTTCTGGGCACGATGATCGTCGTGACGGGCGTCTACCTGACGAACCGCAGGGTCGTTCAGCAGGCACAGGCGGGCGTATAGCCTGATCGCTGCCCAAGGCCGCGAGGAGGTTACCTCGGGCAAGTTCTAACGTCTTCTTAAGGTGATTTACTGAGGTCGTCCTCAGGCATCGAGTGGCAAGGACGTTGTTATCGACCGATGCATTGGAGGTCGCCGGCGGTTGCCGGCGACCTCTTATCCAGAGCACCTTCAGTTTGAGTGCGCGTGATCTGCAAGCACGAAGCAAACAATCAGTTGCGCGGCTGCAGCAACGCCAAAGCAATCGTCGAGGCAGCCAGGAGCGCCGTCACAGTCAATGGTCCCACGGCGCCGTAGTGGTCGACGATATAGCCGCCAAAAACCGCGCCGATGCTGATGGCCACCTGAAAAGAGACGACCATCAGGCTGCCTGCCGCCTCCAGAGCGTCGGGGGCCGCGCGGGAAAGATTGGTCGGCAGCACGACCGGCGCCATGCCGAAGGCAAAGCCCCAAAGCGTGACGAAGGCGAATGCGACGCCGGTATGAGCGCCCCAAAGCACCAGAGCGAGTGCTGCAAACGTCATCAATACCGCGGTCACAGCCAGTGCCATGCGGATGCTCGCGTCGGCCATCCGGCCACCGGCAACATTGCCGATCACGGAGGCGATGCCAAATCCGAGCAGTGCTAGGGCGATCGATCTGGTTTCCAGGAGCGTTACGTGTTCGAGGAAAGGACGCACATAAACCGACCCGGCAAAATGCCCGGTCATCAGCAAAAGGATGGCAAGCATTCCCAGTTGAACGCCGCCCCGTCGTGTCAGCCGGAAGACATCAGCGAGACTGTTGCTTGTGCTTGCAGGGAGTGTCGGCAGGCTGAGCACCTGCAGCAGCATGGCAAGCGCGGCAAGCCCGGCTGTCATCGCCATGGCGCTGCGCCATCCCAGCCAATCGCTGATCAAAGCACCCATTGACGGTGCAGCTATCGTGGCGAGCGAAACGCCGAGGGTGACGATAGCCATGCCCCGACCTGTCGCATTGGCGCCGACCAGCCTCGCCACGACGGCCACTGAAAGCGCCCAAAAGCCGCTCAGTGCGATGCCTAACCCGGCCCGCCCCAGCAACAATAGCCAAAAATCGGTCGCCAATGATGCAAGAATATTGGAGCCGATCGCCAGGGCAGCGAGGCTGACCAGCACGGTTTTGCGGTTCAGTCGGCCGATGAGGACGTTGCTCAACAAGGCCGCCACGGCGCCGACGGAAGCGGTGGCGGTGACGACTTGTCCGGCCGTTCCCTCGGAAATGCCGAGATCGCGCGCCATCGGCGTCAACAGGCCCGCAGGCAGAAACTCGGCGGATACCAGTGCAAAGCTGGTGGCCGCCATCGAAACAACGGCAAACCAGGTCGCCGCGCTCCACGCGGATGGTTCAGCCGCCTCCGGGCCAATTGCGGCCCCGTCGAACTGCGATGTTGTGTCCGTCATTTGAAGCATCTCCTATGTTCGGAGACACTTTGTAGATGAAGTTTTCAGGATGATATGTGTCTTAAAATCCGAAATCCATGTCCGTTCGTCCGGAACTTGTGCGGCGCACAATCCCCGGTGAGACGTTGGTGACGCGTTTGAAGGCGCGCGCGAAAGAAGCCTCGGACTCATAGCCCAGCCGGGAAGCAACTTCAGCGATCGACATGCCGCCTTGACCCAACAAATCGCGGGCGAGCTGCATACGCAGACGGACGAGGTAATGTGCCGCGCCTTCTCCCAAGATAGCGCTGAAGCGCTCGGCGAAGATCGAGCGCGACTGACCTGCCACACCAGCGAGGTTTTCGAGGGTCCAGTTATGGCCGGGATCCCGGTGCATGACCGCCAATACACGACCGATATGAGGATCACGGATGGCGGCGAGCCAGCCCGTGGTCGAAGCTCCGCTGCAATTGACCCAGCAGCGGATAAGCCGCGCCGCGAGCAAGTCCGCCATTCGCGATAAGACGGTCGCGCTTCCCATTTGGGGCTGTGTCGCCTCCGCCGACATGGCCGCCAGCAGGGGACCGACGATCGGGTCATTGCCGGCCACGTCGCAGCCCTTGATGATTGGCGGCATCAGAGCGATCAAGGGGTGAAGCGCATGTGCGCCCAAAGCCATGGAACCGCAGAAGAGGGTGCTATTCGCCCCCATTCCCTGCCGCACAACTTCGCAGACATTGCTCCCCAACCTTGTTATCTGACAGCTTTTAAGCGAATCTCCTTCAACATCCGGCGCGCTGGCCAAGCGATGTGCGATGCCTTGAGGCAGCAGAACCAGATCGCCATCATTCAACTCCTGCCATCCTTCGACTTCGGTATGGATCCAGCACGGACCTTGGCTGACGAAGTGGAAACGAAGCAGCTGTTGTTGCGGAAAGGCGATGCTCCATGGATGCCTGAGTTCGCAGCGGCCATAGTTGACCCCGCTCAAGCGAAAGTCTTGCAGGACTTCGCTGAGGGCATCCATTGGGATGGTTGACGGCGACAACGGCCGGGACGGATGGTCAAGCATTTAGCCAATTTAGGTCTCAAGCGTCCGGCATTCAAGCGGTACGGGCGAAGGACCGGCTCGGCCCCGGACTGTCGTTGCGATGTGCGACCACAAAGAGAAAAAGGCCGGAGCACCTGTCAGATGCTCCGGCCTCCCAACGTATAAGGCCGGAGATATTCAGCCTTTCCTTTAAATCAATGCTCAGGCGCGTTCGCGACGCTGGCCACCGCCATTGCGGGAGCCGGAGCCGCCGCGGCGGTTGCCGCCGTTGCCGTCGCGGCGCTGTTCGCCGCCCTGGGCCTGTTGCGGGCCGCGGTCTTCGCCGTGCTTGCGGGCGGGGCGGCCGTGGGCGTGGCGGCCGTTGCCGCGGTGATGACCGCTCGGCTCGCCATTGGCGTGATGGCCGTTGGGGCCGTTATGCGCAGGGCGCTGCGGCTTTGCCGGGCGGAAGTCGGAGGTCGAGACCAGATCGTTGTCGGGGCCAAGATTCGGGGTGGCCTCGCCGCGGCGCTGGCCGCGGAAATCCTCGTTGCGGCTTGTACGCTCGGGACGCGGACGGCGTTCGCGGCGTTCCTCGCCGCCGGCGCGGACTTCGTTTCCTTCGCCGTCACGGCGGGGGCGGCGTTCCTGGCGGCTGCCGCGATGTTCCGAACGGTTGGCATCGCCACGGCCTTCGCCGCGCCCCTGACCTTCGCGACCCTGGCCGCCACCGCGATTGCGGCTGTTGCCATTGCCGTTGCCGCGGCGCGGGCCGCCGGCGCTGATATGGGCCGGCGGTTCGCCGCTTGCGACCGTGATGTCGATGCCCATCAGGCGCTCGATATCACGCAGCAGCCTGGCTTCATCGGGAGCGCAGAAGGCAATCGCGATGCCGTCGCGGCCGGCGCGCGCCGTGCGGCCGATGCGATGGACATAGGCGTCCGGCACCTCGGGCAGGTCGTAGTTGTAGACGTGGCTGACGGCCGGGATATCGATGCCGCGGGCGGCGACGTCGGTGGCGATCAGCGTCTTGATGCTGCCGTCGCGGAAGGCCTTCAGTGCCCGCTCGCGCTGACCCTGGCTCTTGTTGCCGTGGATCGAGGCGACGGAATAGCCGATGTTCTCGAGATGCTTCATCAGCTTCTCCGCACCGTGCTTGGTGCGCAGGAAGACGATGGCGCGGCCGTCCGGGTTTTCGGTCAGCGACTTGCGCAGCAGTTCGGTCTTGTCGTTCTTGCCGCCGACGAAATGCACGTACTGCTCGACCTTGTCGGCAGCCTTGCCGGGAGGCGTGACTTCGACCGTGACGGGATCGACCAGATACTCGCCGGCGAGATCGGCGATCGACTTCGGCATGGTGGCCGAAAACAGCATGGTCTGGCGCTTCTTCGGCACCAGCTTGGCGATCTTGCGCAGATCGTGCACGAAGCCGAGGTCGAGCATCTGATCGGCCTCGTCGAGCACGAGATAACGCACCGTCGTCAGCGTGATGGCGCGGCGGTTGACGAGATCCAGCAGACGGCCGGGGGTGGCGACCAGGACATCGGTGCCTTTTTCGAGCTGAAGCTGCTGCTTGTTGATCGACACGCCGCCGACGACGACATTGATGCGCAGCGGCGACTTGCGGATGAACTTCTTCAGGTTTTCGGCGATCTGGTTCACCAGCTCGCGGGTCGGCGCCAGGATCAGCGTCCGCGTCGTGCGGTTGTCGGGGCGGCGTTCGTCGGCGAGCAGCTTTTCGATGAGCGGCAGGCCGAAGGCGGCGGTCTTGCCGGTGCCGGTCTGGGCAAGGCCGATCAGGTCGCGGCCTGCCAGGAGGAGGGGAATGGCCTGTTCCTGGATCGGCGTCGGCGTTTCGATGCCGAGCTGGAACAAGGTGGCGACGATCGGCTTGGAGACACCAAGCGATTCAAAATTAGTCAAGGCATAACCTTTCGGGGCGCCACAACGACTAGCGCCGGAACGCACCATGCGATCCGGTTTCATTCTGGCGTCAAGAACCCCGCGTGAAGTGGGAACTTGCAAGTTGGAAAAAGCTTTCCAGCGCTTCTGGCCGCTGATTGGGAGTGCGGCGATATCGAAATGCGCTTTTGTCCCTTCTTCCTGCGTTTCGTATTTTTTAGCAGGGGCACGCTCACGCGGCGGCCGGAAGGGTGAAAGCTGAGCCGCATTTGGGCTAGTTCACCGGAAAAGTCAAGTGCAGTGCACAAAAAGGCGTTAGGCCGGGTCGGGCGAGGGCATTCTCAGAACGAAACTCTCCGATGCGCTTTCGGCACCGTTAATCAGGATGGCGATGCGGTGTTTGCCGGGATAATAGCGCCGTGTCGTGATCGGCCGCATGGCGTGGCGGCGTTCGATTGCGTGGCTCTGGCCGGGTGCTAGCGTGACCGTCTTGCATTTGAAGACCTTGGGGGACAACGAGCCGTCGGCCTTCACGTGGTGGATGGCGTAGTCGATCATCAGCGCGTGCGCGGTCTCACCTGCATTGGTCAGGCGGATTTCGAAATTCAGCCCTTCGCCGAACATCACCTCGCCGTTCAGAAGACGCAGCTCGCAGGTCAGCGCGGCAGCCGCGCCGAAACCGAAATTGGCAAGCGCCTGCGCATGGCCGTTCTTGAGCAGCGTGCGCGACGCATGTTTCAGCAGCCGGCGGCGCTCGGCTGATGCAACCTCGATGTGGCCGGCGATGAAGGCGGCGACCAGATTCGGGTGATCCTTGGCGATATCGTTCAGGCTGTTGGCGACCGAGCGGCGCACATAATCCTCCGGATCATCCAGCAACGCGGTCAGGATCGGCAGGATCGGCGCAGGGTCCTTGACGAGCTGCGGCAGGCGCATCGCCCAGGGCAGGCGCGGCCGCGTTCCCTCGCTCGCCAGCCGGCGCACATGCCGGTCGGGATCGGCGACCCAGCCGGAGATGATGGCGAGTGTGCGCTGCTGGTCGCGGTGGATGAATTGCCGGATGCCGAATTCGGCGGTGAAATGTGGCGTCAGGGCCTTGAGGAGATCGAGGCCGAGATCGAAATGATCGGGGCCGCGGGCGGCGATGAACTGGTTGACCGGCAGCAGCATCCAGCCGGACAATCCCGGCCTGCCTGCGGCAGGCAGGCTTGCCTTCAGGATGGCGGCAGCTTCGGGGAAATCGTCGGGTAGGGTGGCAAACAGCGCATCGCGGATCAGCGCCGAGCGTTCCATCAGTTCCAGCGCCGCGAGACGATCGGTCGCCAGCGCCATGAAACGGTCTCGGTCGAAGGCAGGCGCATTGGCGGCGATGCGATCGGCCATATCGCCGACCAGTGCCTCATGCAGCAGGTTCTTGAGTGGTTCCGGCATGCTGATCCTCCCTCTGTGGGAGGATTGGACCGGCGCCGCCGGGAGGTCAAGCGGCGCCGGATAGGGTTTTTATTCCGGGCAGACTTTGACGCGGTAGGGGTTACCCCAATCGTCGTGCCGCCATTCGAGGTGGCAATAGGACGGCCGGTAGTAGGTCCGGTAGACGGGATAGGGGCGATAAACCGGGTAGGCCGGATAGACCGGGTAGGCGGGGCGGGCTGCCTCGGACAGCAGGGCGCCGCCGACGACGCCGGCGGCAAGGCCGCCCCAGAAGGCATCGCGGGGATGAGCATCGGCGGTGGTGGCGGTGGCGAGCGAGGTGCCGGCAAGGGTCAGCGCGATCAGGCCCGTCGCCATGGTCTTATGAAAAACGGACATATGCTATTTCCTTATCTAGACTGGCTTCCAAAAAGCCGTGTTCAGACTCCGCCCGGATCGCGGCGGCGCGATGGCCGCGCAAGCGCCTCCCGCATTAAATTTTCGTCATGATTTCAACAGATAGCGGCGTGCCGCGCATGCGGGGCAGCCTGTCATGGCGGTGTTTTTTCAGTTCCGTGCAAACCCGGGCTGCCAATGAGCGCATCTTCTGCTTGATAAGCCGGCCCGTAAAATTTCCCTGCTGAAATTTATGGTTAAAACCTTATTAAAAGCCTTGGCCTTATAGTCTTTGTAGTTGATATTTCACTCATTGCGGGAGCGACCATTTCTTGAAATCAGCCGGGGACATTCTGGAATTGGCTTGCCGCCGGATCGCCGATCTGGACACCCCGGCCTATGTCAAGAACAGCGAACTGCGCTATGTCGCGGTCAACGAGGCCTATGCGGATTTCCTGGGCTGCGAGATTTCCGATTTCATCGGCCGGCGCAGCCGCGAGCTGTTCGACCGTCCCGAAGAAGAGGAACGCGAAGACAAGGAGCGCCGGGCGCTGGTGTTCGGCACCGAGGAAAACGCCATCTGCTTCGATGCCGCAGGCCTCGGCCATGAGCGCATCCAGATCGAAAGCTTTTCGCCGTCGCCGGAGCGGATCTATGTGCTCGGCATCTTCGAGGCCCGCGAGCAGCGCCGCGCGGGTACCAATAGGGAGACCGCGGACAGCTCTCGGACTGTAAACGATTCCGGAGTTGCCGCCGATTTCGCCCAGGTGCGCGCGGCGCTGGAAAAGCTCGATCATCCGATCGGCATCTTTGCCGATGACGGCCGGCCGCTGGTCGTCAATGCCGCCTATCGCGATGGTGGAAGAGCTGCGCCCGCCGGCGATTCGGCCTGGGGTGAGAGCGTCAACGAACTCGACGTTCTGCGCACCGTCATGGAGGACCTGCCGGTAGCGGTCTTCGTGCGCGACGACAGGCATCGCCTGGTCTACGCCAACAAATATTATGACACTTTCAGCGGCCATAGCCGCTCCGAAGTCCTGGGACTGACCGAATATGAAATGTTCGGGCCGGAAGGTGGTGAAGCGATCTACCAGGAAAACCTGCTGGCGTTGAAACACGGCACCTCGGTGGAGATCGAGAGCGAAATGCCGAGCAAGAGCGGCCATGTCTATCCCGTCATCTCGCGCGTCAACCGCGTCATGACGACGGACGGGCGAACCTATGTCGTCGGCTCCTTTTCCGATATTTCGGCGCTCAAGGAGCGCGAGAAGGCGCTGATTGAATCGCGCAGGCAGGAAGAAATACTGCATCGGGACATCGAGAGCATTCTTCGTTCGTTGCCGGTCGGCGTGCTGATCCTCGATAACGATCACCGGATTCTCTACGTCAACGACGAATTCTACAGTATCTGGGATCTGCCGCTCGACGATCCCTTCGACGGCCGCCCCTTCATCGACGTCATCCGCCGCAATCTGGAACTCGGACGCTACGACGGCAAGCAGACGCCCGAGGAGATCTACGCCTTCCGCAAGCATCTGTTCGAGGCCGAAGTGCCCGAGCCGATCGAGCTCGGTTGGGCAGGCGGCAAATCCGTCATCTTCGACAGCCGCCGCATCTCCCAGGACCGTATCCTGCTCACCTATGCCGACATCTCGGCAGTGCGCGAGCGGGAAAAGGAAATTCACGAGACCCGCGCAGCACTCGAGCGGGTCGGCGAGATGATGCGCGATGCGACGCATGCGATGTCGCAGGGTCTTGCCATCGTCCAGGACGGCATCATCAAAATGTCCAACGGGGCGATGGCCGATATCCTGCAGATTCCGCCTGCCTATATCGAAGCCGGGCAGGGCTGGCTCGGCATGTTCGAATTCTGCGCGGCCCGCGGCGATTTCCACGATGCGGCGGACGAGATCCTGCAGGAGTGGCGCACCAAGATTGCGGCGAGGCAGCCGATTTCCACGGTCTTCCATGTCGGCGGCGAGCGCTGGGTGAACATGGATGCGACGGTCAGCACCGGGCAGCATTGGGTGGCGCTCTTCACCGACGTCACCGAACTCAAGGGGCGCGAGGAAGAGCTGCGACATCTCTTGTCGCGCGCGGAAGCCGCCGACCGCGCCAAATCCGAATTCCTCGCCAATATGAGCCACGAGATCCGTACGCCGATGAATGGTGTGCTCGGGATGGCGGAGCTGCTTGCCAAGACCAATCTAGATACGCGGCAGAAGACGTTCGTCGACATCATCGTCAAGTCGGGCAATGCGCTGCTGACTATAATCAACGACATCCTCGACTTTTCGAAGATCGATGCCGGGCAGATGAAATTGCGCAAAGCCGCCTTCGATATCACCGAAGCGGTGGAGGATGTGGCGACGCTGCTCTCCTCGCACGCCGCCGAGAAGAATATCGAACTGCTGGTGCGCGCAGCACCGGATCTGCCGGCCGCCGTGATCGGCGATGCCGGGCGCTTCCGCCAGATCGTCACCAATCTCGTCGGCAATGCGGTCAAGTTCACCGAACGCGGCCATGTCTTCGTGGATGTCGGCTTCCAGGCGGCCGGGGGCGGCGAGATCATGGCGAGCATTCGCATCGAGGATACCGGCATCGGCATCCCCAGTGAAAAGCTCGAATCGGTCTTCGACAAATTTTCGCAGGTCGACGCCTCCTCGACCCGGCGGCATGAGGGAACGGGCCTCGGGCTCGCGATCACCGCCGGGCTCGTTGATCTTTTCGGCGGCTATCTCAATGTCGAGAGCGAATGGGGCAAGGGTTCGGTCTTCACCGTCAACCTGCCGTTTGCGGTGGCCGCCGCCCGCCTCGAGCCGAAGCCGCTGCCGATCAATGTGCAGGGCGCGCGCATCCTCGTCGTCGACGATAACGAAGTGAACCGGCGCATCCTCACCGAGCAGCTTTCGCTCTGGGGGTTCGACGGTGTTGCCGCCGAGGGCGGCGGTACCGGTCTTGCGATCCTGGAGGCGGCGACCGATCTCGGCGTCACCGTCGATGCCGTCGTGCTCGACTATCATATGCCCGATATGAACGGCGCCGATGTCGCGCGCCGGCTGCGCGCCGATCGCCGCTTTGCCGAGCTGCCGATCATTTTTCTGACATCGATGGATATCTCGGGGACGGAAAAGGAATTCGCGGCGCTGAACGGCCAGGCGCATCTGATGAAACCGGCGCGCGCCAACGTGCTGCGCAATACCGTCGTCGAAGTGGTGCGCGCCAGCCGCGTCAAGCAGGCCTCCGAAGCCGAGGTCGCCCGGCTGCAGGCCGAAGCGGCGATGCCTGTCCCGGCGCCTGCGCCGTTGCCGCAGCCGCGGGCGGCCGAATTCGTCGATGTGCTGGTCGCCGAGGACAACGAGGTCAACCAAATCGTCTTCACGCAGATCCTGCAGGCAACGGGTCTTTCCTTCCTCGTCGTCGACAATGGCGAGCAGGCGGTCGCCGCCTGGGAGCGGCATACGCCGCGCATCATCATGATGGACGTGTCGATGCCGGTCATGAACGGCCATCAGGCAACCCAGACGATCCGCGAACGCGAAAAGGGGCAGGGGCACCGCGTGCCGATCATCGGCGTCACCGCCCATGCGCTCGAAAGCGATCGTGAGGCCTGCCTCGACGCCGGCATGGACGACTACATGTCGAAGCCGATCAGCCCGGAATTGCTGGAAGAGAAGATCCGGCAATGGCTCGGCAAGGACGAGTTGCAGCCGGGGCGCACCGGCTACTGATCTTTGTGCTTGCCGGGAAATGCTTTTGTGCCGCAGAGCATCTCACGTTTGCCGGCAAAACCCTGGCGGCGCTCGACGGCAAATCCGGCGGCGATGAGGTTGCGGCGCACGAAGCCGGCCGCGGCGTAAGTTGCGAAGGTGCCGCCCGGGACAGTCTTTTCGGCGACCTGCCGCATCAGTTCCTCCGACCACATGTCGCTGTTGCGCGAGGGGGCGAAACCGTCGAGATACCAGGCGTCGAAGCCGGGTTTTGCCGCGGTGACGCCTTCGAGCGCCCGTCCGCAGACGACGCTGAGCCTCGTCTGGCCGTCGAGATCGAGCGAGACGGTGTGGGCAGGCGTTTGCGGCCAGGACGCCGTCAACGCCCGGCGCTCGGCGTCGATCGCCGGCCAGTGCGAGAGCGCCCGGTCGATTTCTTCGCCGCGCATCGGGTGGAGTTCGAAGGAGATGAAATGCAGGTGCTGGCCGGCCAGGCGGTGCAGCTTCCATTGCCACCAGGTCTCGGCGAAGTTCAGGCCGGTGCCGAAGCCGAGTTCGCCGATGACGAACTCCCGCCGGCCGTTCCATCGCTCAGGCAGGCCGTTGCCGGCGAGGAAGACGTGGCCGCATTCCAGCCGCCCATCGGTCTGGCAATAAAAATGATCGCCAAAGGTGGTGGAATAAGGCATATCGCCGTCGCGCCATTCGAGTGGCTGCGGCGCGCCCGCGCCAATCTGATCGGGGTTCACGTCTGTCATGGGAAAAGCCGATAATCCTCAGCCGGCGTCCGGTCAATCTTCTTGCGATTTACTGATCGTCGGCGGCGGCATCATGGGTCTCTGGGCAGCCGTCCATGCCGAGCGCCGCGGCATCGATATTCTCATTGCCGACGTCGGCCGATTGGGTGAAGGTGCAAGCGGCGGTCTGCTCGGCGCGCTGATGCCGCATATGCCGGACCGGTGGTCCGAGAAGAAGCAGTTCCAATTCGACGCGCTGGTCTCACTCGAAGCCGAAATTGCCGTGCTTGAAGCGGCGACCGGGCTTTCGGCCGGTTATCGCCGTTCGGGACGGCTGATTCCGCTGCCCAAGCCGCATCTCCACAAAATCGCCCGCGGCCATAGCGAGGACGCCGAACGCCATTGGCGGGCTGGCGAGCGTCGCTTCCACTGGCATGTGCTCGACGATCCCGGTGTAGACGGCTGGATCGGGGCCTCTGCCGGCGAGAGCGGCTTCGTGCACGACACGCTTGCCGGCCGCGTTGCGCCGCGCTCGCTGATCGCGGTGCTCACCGCCTTGCTGCGGCGGGCGAAACATGTGCGCATCCTGGAGCACGCAGCGGTCGCCGGCCTCGATCCCGATCGCGGCATTGCCGAGATCAACGGCGAAAACATTGGTTTCAATCATTGTATCGTGGCCGCCGGCCATCAGTCCTTTCCGCTGCTGCAGGGGCTGACGCCCGGATTGAAACAGCCGCTTGGCCAGCCGGTGAAGGGACAGGCTGCGCTGTTGAAAGCCGATATCGACCCGGCGCTGCCGACGATCTTTCTCGATGGGCTCTATGTCGTCGCGCATGAGGGCGGGCATGTGGCGATCGGCAGCACCAGCGAGAACCGTTTCGACGATCCGGCTTCGACCGATGCCCAGCTCGACGCGCTGATCGCGGCGGCGCGCGGCATCGTGCCAATCCTGCGCGACGCGCCGGTAGTCGAACGCTGGGCGGGGCTTCGCCCGAAGGCGATCGACCGCGATCCGATGATCGGCCGCCATCCCAACCATCCCAGGCTGATCGCGCTCACCGGCGGTTTCAAAGTCAGCTTCGGGCTCGCACATCGGCTGGCGGAGGCGGCGGTTTGTATCGCAGGCGATGTAGATTGCGGATTTTCGCTGCCGGAAAGTTTTACGATTTCAAGCCATATCGCCGTCGCTTCACGTTAAACGTGAATTTTCCGGTGCCTCGTTTCGTTATTTTGTCATGCAAATCACCTATCTGCTTGCGCATCGATAGCGCCGGATCCGAAGGGCGCCCAATTCCTTGATGGAGGAAATTGCATGCGCTATGCCATTTGCTTCACGCCCCCGGCGAGCGATCCGCTGTCGCTCGTGGCCGCCAATTGGCTTGGCCGAAACGTGTTTTCCGGCGATGTGACGGAGCCTCCGGCCGTTCGCGGCCTCGGTATCCACGAGATCGCCTTCCATACGGCCGTGCCGCGGCGCTATGGTTTTCACGGTGTTTTGAAGGCGCCGTTCCACCTGTCTGCCGACATGTCGGAATCGCAACTCTTGCGCGATCTGATGCGTTTCTCCGGAACGGTGCTTCCCTTCCGGATTCCGCGTCTCGAAGTCGCCCGGCTCGGCAATTTCTACAGTCTGCTGCCGAACATACCCTGCGAACAGATCCAGTATCTCGCCTCGGCGATCGTGCAGGAATTCGATCGTTTTCGCGCGCCGCTCAGCGAAGCCGATATCGAGCGCAGCGACCCGGACGGGTTGTCGGCGGCGCAGTTCGCCAATCTGCATCGCTGGGGCAATCCTTATGTGATGGACGAGTTCCGTTTCCATATGCCGGTGACAGGTTCCATCAACGCGATCGACATGCCGCGCATCGAGCCGGCGCTGCGGACGATCTTCGAGCCCGTGCTGAGAGAGCCGGTTATGGTTTCGAATGTGGCGCTGATGATCGAGGAGGGCACCGGCGGCCCCTTCCGCGTCCATTCGCTGCATCCGATGGGCAAGGTCAGCGCGCGCAAGATCGCCTGACCAAGCGGACGCGCTAAGGATTTGTTCCATAACGGGAAAATGCCGCCACGCAGTTTCCGTCTCGACATTCCGGCTGCGGATGATACCGTTCCCCGTCTTTTCAGAAGGTGATTTGATGGTATCCGAGACCTATCCGCGCAATCTCGTCGGCTATGGGCGCCAGACGCCCGATCCGAAGTGGCCAGGCGAGGCACGCATCGCCGTGCAGTTCGTCATCAATTACGAGGAAGGCGGCGAAAGCTGCATTCTCGAAGGCGACCCCGCCTCCGAAAACCTGCTGTCGGAGATCGTCGGCGCGGCCGCCTGGCCCGGGCAGCGCAATCTCAACATGGAATCGATCTACGAATATGGTTCGCGCGCCGGTTTCTGGCGGCTCTGGCGGATGTTCACCGGTCTCAAGGTGCAGGCGACCGTCTATGGCGTAACGCTGGCGATGGCCCGCAACCCGGAGGCCGTTGCCGCGATGAAAGAGGCCGGCTGGGAGATTGCCAGCCATGGCTACCGCTGGCTTGAATACAAGGATTTTCCCGAGGATCTGGAGCGCAAGCATATTCTCGAAGCCGTGCGCCTGCACACCGAACTCACCGGCGAGCGGCCCTACGGCATGTATCAGGGCAAACCATCAGACAACACGCTGCGGCTGGTGCAGGAGGAGGGCGGCTTCCTCTACTCCTCCGATTCCTATGCCGACGACCTGCCTTTCTGGGTGAAGGGCGTCGATGACAAGCCTTTCCTGATCATTCCCTATACGCTCGAAACCAACGACATGCGTTTTGCAACGCCCCAGGGTTTCAACACCGGCGACCAGTTCTTCACCTATTTGAAGGATGCCTTCGATACGCTCTATGAGGAAGGCAAGGACGGTAGCCCGAAGATGATGTCGATCGGCCTGCATTGCCGCCTCGTCGGACGTCCCGGCCGGGCGGCGGCGCTGAAGCGCTTCATCGAATATGTGCTGAAGCACGACAAGGTCTGGATCCCGCGCCGCATCGAGATCGCCGAGCATTGGCACAAGCATCATCAGCCGGACGCGCTCTGATGCAGTCGCGCCAGGATTTCGTTTCCCGCTTCGGCGGCGTCTTCGAACATTCGCCTTTCATCGCCGAGCGGGCCTATGACGCCGGCGGCGTTAAGGAGCCGCTGACGGCATCGGGTGTGCATGCGGCGCTTGCCGCTATCTTTCGCGCGGCCAGTCGCGAGGAACGGCTCGGTGTGCTCTGCGCCCATCCCGACCTTGCCGGACGCCTCGCGATATCGGGCGATCTCACGGAGGACAGTCGCAAGGAGCAGGCCGGCGCCGGTCTCGACCGCCTGAACCCGGCCGAACATGCCCGCTTCACCGAACTCAATTCGGCCTATGTCGAGAAATTCGGCTTTCCGTTCATCATCGCCGTCAAGGGGCTCGGCAAGGAGGACATCCTTGCCGCCTTCGAAACGCGGATATCCAACAGCCGAGACGAAGAATTCGCGACCGCCGCGGCGCAGGTCGAACGGATCGCGCTGCTGCGCCTGACATCGATGCTGCCGGAGGCCGAATGAAAGAGCGGCGCGCAATCGACTATCTCAATGAGATGTACGAGGCGGCATCCGAAGCACTGTCTTTCGTCGGTGGCATGGATGGGGCGGCCTTCGTCGGAGACAAGCTGACTTTCAAGGCGGTTGCCTTCTGTCATTTCACCATCGGTGCGGCGGCGTCGCGCCTGCTGGTGGCGCATCCGGAATTTGCGACGGAGCATCCCGAGTTGCCGTGGACGAAAATCTGCGGCACGGGTAACCGTATCCTCGATGACGTCTTCGATCTCGATCCCGTCGACGTCTGGGAGGAGACGTATCGCACGCTGCCGGAGCTTCTTTCCGGGATCGATGCCGTCCGTAATTGGCATGCCCAAGGCGAGTGAAACCATTGCCCGAATTTCTCGACATTCGTCCGCTCACCCGATCCAGCTTCGCTCCCTTCGGCGAGGTGATCGAAGCCGATCCGGCCTCGATGCGGCTCATCAATGGCGGCACGACGGAGCGTTTTCATGCGCTCGCCGCCGCGGAAGCAACAGGCGAGGGGGCGCGCGTCATCATCAATCTCTTCCGCGGCCAGCCGCGCAGCTTTCCCTATGCGATCGACATGATGGAGCGCCACCCCTTCGGCAGCCAGAGCTTCTCGCCGATTTCGGGCCGTCCTTTCCTCGTCGTCGTCTCCGAGGACGAGAATGGACGCCCCGGCCGGCCGCAGGTGTTTCTCGCACGCGGGGATCAGGGCGTGAACTACCGCCGCAATGTCTGGCATCATCCGCTGATGGCGCTTGGCCAGGCCTCCGATTTCCTGGTCGTCGACCGCGACGGGCCTGGTCATAATCTGGAGGAATTCTTCTTCGAGACCTCCTTCATCATCAAAGAGCCAGCCCTATGACCGGACTGACCACGCATGTTCTCGACACCGCCCTCGGCAAGCCGGCCGCTGGCCTGAGGATCGATCTTTTCCGGCTCGACGGCGAAATCCGTATGCACCTGACGACGGTCGAGACCAATGACGATGGCCGGGTCGACGGCGGCCCGATCCTCAGCGGCGAAAATTTCCACGTCGGAACCTACGAACTCGTCTTCCACGCCGGCGATTATCTCAGGCGCAACGGCACGCCGCTGCCGCATCCGGCCTTCCTCGATCTCGTGCCGATCCGCTTCGGCATCGCCGATGTCACGGCTCACTATCACGTGCCGCTGCTGCTTTCGCCCTACGGTTATTCCACCTATCGAGGAAGTTAGGGATGCGTTTTGCCGCGATCGCCGACATTCACGGCAACCATCTGGCACTCGAAGCGGTGCTTGCGGATATTCGCGCCGAGGGCATCGAGGAGATCGTCAATCTCGGCGATTTCTTCAGCGGGCCGCTGGAGGCCGGCCGGACCGCCGAGATGCTGATGCCGCTTGGGCTGACCTCGGTTCGCGGCAATCACGACCGTTATCTGATCGAGCAGGATCCGACGGCCATGCATGCCTCGGACGCTGCCGCCTATCGGCAATTGACGCCTTCCCATCTCGATTGGATCCGCGGCCTGCCGTTCGATGCCGTCTATCGCGGCGAGGCCTATCTCTGCCATGCGACTCCGAAGGACGACAATCTCTACTGGCTGGAATCCGTCTCGCCGGAGGGCATCGTCTCCCTGAAGCCGATCGAAGCGATCGAGGCGCTGGCGGACGGCATCGACCTGCCGCTGATTCTGTGCGGCCACAGCCATGTGCCCCGCGCCGTCCGCCTTTCCGATGGCCGGCTGATCGTCAATCCCGGCAGTGTCGGCTGCCCCGCCTATGACGATGTCCTGCCTTATTACCACAAGGTCGAAGCCGGCCATCCGCTGGCCGGCTATGCCATTCTGGAAAAGACGGCTGCGGGATGGACATGGCAGTTCCGGAACGTCGCCTATAACAATATGGCGATGTCGGCACTGGCCGTCGAAAGGGGGCGTGCCGACTGGGCGAGCGCACTGGCAGCAGGTTGGCTAAAATAGCCCGGGCCTGCCCGCGCTGCGATCACTCCTTCTTCGGTGCCGGCGGGATGATGGTCTGTGCCGGGCTTGCTGCCGGCTTTGCCGGAGGTGCAGCGGGTATTGCCGGCTTGGCCGGAGCCGCGGCCGGCTTTGCCGGTTTGGCGCTATCGAGATTTCCCAGGAGCGCCGAGATCGCGTTGTCGCCGTCAAAACCCGCTTCTCTCAATAGCTTGTCGAGGATCGGTTTGTTGGCCTGGTAGGCGAGCAACTGGCCAGCCAGGCCTTCGCCCATGCCGATGCCGCCTTCGCCGTTCGCGCCGCCGCGGCCGAGCATGCCGCCGGTGTCGAAGATCCGAATATCGGAGATCTTTTCGATCGGTTTGACGGCCTCGGCGAGGGCTTCGGGAATGATGCGGATACGCTCGCGGGTGATCTCGAATTCGATGATGGTTTGGCTCAGCTTGTTGCGGGCCTCGTTGAGCAGGGCCTCGCTTTCAGCCTGAGCCCGGCCGGTTTCGAGGATGCCTTTGGCCTTGATGATCGCCGCATCGGCTTCGGCGGTGGCGAGCGTCTTGATGGCTTCGGCCTGGTCGATCGCGGCCTGTTTCTCGGCCTCGGCGCCGACGGTGACGGCAGTCGCTTCGGTTTCGGCCTTCTTGCGTGCGTCGATCACGGCAATCTGCTTTTCGCGCTCGGCGATTTCGATCGCCTTGGCGGTGCCGACCTTTTCTTCTGCTGCGATTGCCCGGGCGCGGGCCATTTCGGCGGTCGCCTTCGCTTCGGATTCCTCGCGGCTCTTATTGGCGACGGCGATGGCGCTTTCCTGGGCGACGATCTGCAGGTCACGCTTGGCTTCGGTGTCGCGCTGCTGGACGGCGCGGGCGGCATCGATGTTGGCGCTTTCGCGGGCCTGCTTGGCGGCCGCCTCACGTTCGGCGATCGCCTGTTCGGAGGCGATGCGGGCTTCCTCCTCGGCGCGTTTGGCAGCCTGCTCCTGCTGGGCGGTTTCGGCGCGCGTCGCCGCGGATTTGTTGGCGATGTCGCGTTCCTGGCTGAGTTCGGCTTCCCGCTTGGTCCGCTCGATGGTCAGCGATTGCTGGCGGGCTTCCAGATCCTTCTGGGCGATGGCGACTTCGGTATCGCGGACGATCTCGTTTCGCTCTTTCTTGCGGCCTTCGGTGATGCGGGTCAGGGCGGCCAGACCCTGTGCATCGAAGAAGTTGTTGGCGTTGAAATGCTTGATGTCGGTCTGGTCGAGGCGGGTCAGCGATACGGATTCGAGTTCGAGACCGTTCGACTGGAGATCGGCACCGACGGCTTCCTGCACGGCCTTGACGAAGTCCATGCGCTGTTCCTGCAGCGCGTCGAGGTTCATGGTCGCGGCCACCGAGCGAAGGCCGTCGACGAATTTCGCCTCGATCAGGATGCGAAGCGCCTCGGCGTCGTTGGTGCGGCTGCCGAGCGTCTGGGCGGCCAGCGCGATCGAGGAGGCGTCCGGTTTCACGCGCACATAGAATTCGGCGCCGATATCGACGCGCATGCGGTCCTTGGTGATCAGCGCGTCGCCTTCGCCGCGGCGAACCTCGAGGCGCAGCGTCTTCAGATTGACCCTGGCGATCGAGTGGAAGATCGGCAGGACGACGGAACCGCCGTCGAGCACGACCTTCTGGCCGCCGAGGCCGGTGCGCACATAGGCCTCATCGCGGCTGGAGCGCGTATAGAGAGAGGCGAGAACAAAACCGATGCCGAAAATGAGGACGATGCCAATCCCGGCTGGTAGAATAATGTCATACATCATGGCTGCTCCCTGAAAGATTGATTGTCCGCTGCGGCGGGGTCCGCCAGCGCGGGAATGGCGATAAATACATCTGCCGTGCGATCGACGAGGAGAACCTCGGTGCCGACCTTGAGAGGTTCCTGATCTCTGGCGGCCTTGGCTCTCAGCACGTGCCAGTTTCCGTGCTGGTCCTTGACGCGGACGCGCCCCGGCAGCCCCTGATCGAGCGGGCCGAGCGATACTTCGGCGGTCCGGCCGATCAACGTGTCGAGATCGACGGCATAGGTCTCGTCGTGCGGCACGAGCCGCGCCACCGTTCTGCTCGACGCCCTGACCATGGGGACGGCGACCAGGATGGCGGGAATGGCGGCGACGGTGGCGGGAAGCGGCGCCCAGAAGGCGTTGGCGACGGCCTGTATGGCAAAGCCCGTCATGGCGAAGAAGCCGAGCGCCAGCATGATGAGGATGAGCAGGGGAACGCCGCCGACATTGAGCCAGGACAGATAGCCCGAAAACCCGTCATGGCCATGGAAATCCGGCTTTCCCAGAAATTCCATGATCGAAAAACCCATGACGGTCGCAAGCATTTCGATTGCTGTCAGGCCTGCGAGCACGGCGGCGGCGATGGCGAAAGGAGCACATTCGGGGGCGAAGAGAAGTGCCATCGGCGTTACCGGTTATCCGCCTTGAAGCGCGCGAGGCGCGCCTCGATCGCCTGTTCGCGGTGCAGCCGATCGAGTTCGTCCAGTTCGGAACTATTGGTATGTTCGCCTGATGGAACACCGGTCAGCCGCGACACCGCCGCCGCAGCCCGGGCAGCATCGGCGCCCGGCGCGGGGCGGCTGTGACCGGGTGCGGCGTCCTCTGGATGCCTGGCGATGCTGCGCTTGAAATCGGCAAGGCGGGCGTCGGCCTCGCGGCGGGTGGCGAGCACGGCCTGCAGGGCTTTCTGGCCTTCGTCCAGCTGTTGCCTGGCATCGGCCAGCGCCTTGTCGAGCGCGGCAATCTGGGATTCGAGATCGATCTGGCGGGCGACGCCGGCCTTTGCCAGATCATCGCGCCCTGAGGAGACGGCGAGGCGGATCTTTCCGTCGAGCGCGTTCATGTCTGCGACAATCTCGTCCCTGCGGCTCTGGATGCGATATTCCTCGGCGCGCGCCTTGCCGAGATCGGTGCGGGCCTCATCAGCCGCGGCGTCGATCTCGCGGATCGCCTGTTCGATCACGGCGATCTTGTTGACGCCTTCCGCCTTGTCGACTGCTGCATTGGCGATACCCGCGATCAGGCGGCCCATGCGGGAAAGAATGCCTTCATTCGTCATGTTTTCCTCCATCCGAGCGGAATTCGGCGTGACGCCGATGTGAATCTCGTAATGATTGTGTCCAACAAGATAGGCCGGAAAAATACTCTCCCATCCCTTGGAATAACCCCCGATATCGAAGGGCACGGCTACACGTCCGTGTACCGTGGCGATCGTCAGATCCGCGGGGCCTTTGATGGCGAAGAGCTTGTCGTCGAGCGGCAGTTGCGGCGGATCGGCGATCACGCCGCGATTGGCGGCGAAATCGCGAAGG
The DNA here is from genome assembly GCF_014197615.1 of Rhizobium esperanzae. GTDB lineage: Bacteria > Pseudomonadota > Alphaproteobacteria > Rhizobiales > Rhizobiaceae > Rhizobium > Rhizobium esperanzae_A. The sequence goes on along the minus strand of NZ_JACIFY010000006.1, from coordinate 250,624 downwards.
CCGAGTGTGACCAGCCGCGCCGGCAGGCCCGTCTGTTCGCGCACGGTTTCATAGGCAAGCTCATGCAGGACGACGAGATTGGCGCCCGCCTTGTCGTGAATGAGCTCGCCCAGGATGTCGAGCATTCTGCGATAGGCGGCGATCGTGTCATCAAGCGCCTGGCGAGCATGATCATCCGGCGCCAGCACGTAGCGCAACTGCGATGGATGCTGTGTCTTGCTCGCGTTTGCCATGAGTAAAACATAAAGCACCGCTTTTGTGCTTTCAAGGAGAGAGGCAAAAAACAGGCTTGGAAGAAGCGCTTGCTAAGCAACTCGTAAGAAGAAGCGTTCAACACAGTTTCCGGAATACATTGCCGATGGAAGAACCGGCGGCCGGTCGGCGCTTCTTATCTGGCGGCTGTTTGCGCCTCACGAATACCGGCGTTGATACGGTTGATGACGGTCCATACGAGAAGCAGGGCCACCCCCGCCCAAAGCCATGAGGTCCATGCGGCAAACGTACCGCCAAAGCCGACAAAGATGCCGAGCGCGCCGAAAAGCACTGCACGGTCGCTCTTGCCCAGCGGCCCGTCGTAACGCCGGCCTGCACCGACCGTTTGGCCCAGGACGCCGGCAAATTCCGTCAGCGCCGAGAGGAATATGACGGCCATGACCGGCATCAGATCGTTCGGATCGATGAACGCAAACGGCAAATAAAGGGCGGCATCCGAGACGACGTCACCGATCTCGTTCAGATAGGCGCCCAAAATGCTCTTCTGCCCATGTTCGCGCGCGAGCATGCCGTCAATGGCATTGAGGCCCATGCGCAGGAGAAACCATACAGGCACCAGCAGGAACCAATGCGGAAGCGGGGCGACGCTCAGGAAAAGCCCGAGTGCAACCGAGACGGCGGCGGCAACTGAGGTCACCTGATTTGCGGTGACGCCACGCGCCGCAAGGGCGCGCACCAGAGGGCGAAGAATATTCTGAAACCGGGACTTCAATTGATAAACAGACATGCGACCTCAGTGGAATTTTTACGGCATTTGAACAGTCTATCCCGGCTCGGGCAGTGCGGATCGTCGTAGCTGTGGGAAAGCCCGCACTTCATATCGGCTCCCCCAAAGGACTTATCATTTGCAGCTAGACTTTTGCAATGAAAGCAACTCACTGTTGCCGCCAATGGATGCAACCTATCCACCGATCAGAATTGGAGAAGACCGTGCTGCAGACTACCGATAGCGAGCAACCGTCCTCGACGACCAGACCCGTGCATGAATCCGAATTCGCATCGCATGACGGCACTCGACTGTTTTATCGGACGTGGCCTGTGATCGGTGCTTCGCCGAAGGGCGCAATCATTCTTCTCCATCGTGGCCACGAGCACAGCGGCCGCGTCGCCCATCTCGCCACCGAACTCGGCCTCGATGATTTTGCCTTCTACGCCTGGGACGCACGCGGCCACGGGCGTTCGCCTGGAGAGCGCGGCTATTCGCCATCCTTTGCGGCCTCGGCGCATGACCTCGATTGCTTTGTCCGCCATGTCAGCGAGACAAGCGGTACTCCAGTCGAAGACATCGCCGTCATTGCACAGAGCGTCGGCGCGGTACTGGCCAGCACCTGGGTGCACGACTATGCACCGCCGATCCGAGCGCTCGTGCTGGCCTCGCCGGCCTTCAGCGTCAAGCTCTACGTGCCGTTTGCCAGGGAAGGCATTGCGCTGTGGGAAAAGTTCAAGGGAACGTTCTTCGTCAATTCCTATGTCAAGGCGAGGTTCTTGACGCATGATCCCGAGCGCATCGCCTCTTTTGAAACCGATCCATTGATCACCCGACCAATTGCCTCCAACATTCTGTTGCAGCTCTATGAGGCGGCAGACCGCGTCGTCGGCGACGCCCGCGCCATCACCGTGCCGACCCAGCTGCTGATCTCCGGCAGCGACTGGGTGGTGCGGCACGCGCCGCAGCACCGGTTTTACGAAAACCTTGGCAGCCGCATCAAGGAACGGCATGTGCTTGCCGGCTTCTACCATGACACGCTTGGCGAAAAGGATCGCGCGATTGCGCTCGCCGAGATCCGCCGTTTTATCGATGCGCGTTTCGCCGAGCCCCGGGCGCCTGCCGACCTCAGCACCGCCCATATCCAGGGCTATACCAAGGACGAGGCCGACCGGCTTGCGAGCCCGCTGGATGCCACATCCCCACGCGGCATCTACTGGGCGCTCAGCCGTCTCAACATCAGGCTCGGCGCGCTGGTGTCCGAAGGCATAAGGACCGGGGTTAAGACCGGTTTCGATTCCGGCTCGACGCTGGATTACGTTTACGAGAACAAGCCGCGCGGGCTCGGTCCCGGCGGGCGGTTGATCGACAAGGTGTTCCTCGAGGCGATCGGCTGGCGCGGCATCAGGCAGCGCAAGCTGCATTTGCAGGAGCTGATCGACCGCGCGCTGCAGCGCCTGAAAGCCGCCGGCCGCAGTACCCATATGCTCGACATCGCGGCCGGGCATGGCCGTTATGTCCTCGATGCGATCGAAACGGCTGCCGTGCGTCCCGCTAGCGCGCGCTTGCAGGATTATTCCCCTATCAATGTCGACGCCGGCCGCGCCAGCATTGCCGCGCGTGGACTGGGTGATTTCGTCAGTTTCCGCCAGCAGGATGCCTTTGACGGCAAGGGGCTGGCTGAAATCACGCCGGCTCCGGATCTGGCGATCGTCTCCGGCCTTTACGAGCTGTTTTCCGACAATGCGATGATCGCCGCTTCGCTCGACGGGATCGCCCGCGCGATGCAGCCCGGTGGTCTGCTCGTCTACACCAACCAGCCATGGCATCCGCAGTTGGAGATGATCGCCCGCGCGCTCACCTCCCATCGCGGCGGCCAGGCGTGGGTGATGCGGCGGCGCACGCAAGAAGAAATGGACCAACTGGTTGCCGCAGCAGGTTTCCGCAAGATCGAGCAGCGCATCGACCAGTGGGGCATTTTCACCGTCTCGCTGGCCGAGAAAGTCTGAGGGCAAAGCCTTGGGGCAGGCACATTCTCCTCTTTCCCAGACAGCGCCGGTCCTGAAGCGGGCCGCACTCTGGCTCGCCTTCCTGGCGCCGTTCTTCTATCTGAGTTATGGCGGCGCCAACTGGCTGGCCTCGCAACGCGCTCATGTGCCGAACATCGCCTTCGCATGGGAAAGCGCCATTCCGTTCTGGGGATGGACGATCATCCCCTATTGGTCGATCAATCTGTTCTACGGGCTCTGCCTGTTCATCAACACGGCGCCGCGCGATGTCGATAGGCTCGCGAGGCGTTATCTGACGATCCAGTTGATCGCGGTCGCCTGCTTTATCGCGTTTCCGCTGGAAGCAACCTTCGTGCGGCCGGCAACGAGCGGCCTGCCCGGTTTCATGTTCGCTGTCCTCGGCGGCTTCGATAAGCCGTTCAACCAGGCGCCGTCGCTGCATATCGCGCTGCTGGTGGTGATCTGGGACCATCTGCGCGGCCGGTTGCCGCGGAGGATGCGACTTCTCTGGCATTTCTGGTGCTTCCTGATCGGCGCCTCCGTGTTGACGACGTGGCAGCATCACGTCATGGACATACCGACCGGTATGCTGCTCGGCCTGTTTGCCGCATGGCTTTTTCCGCGCGATGCCGGTTCTCCTCTTGCGAATTTTGCTTTGAGCGGCGATCCGAAGTCGCGCCGTCTCGGTATCTATTATCTGTGCGGTGCCCTCGCATTTCTCGGCCTTGCAGCGCTCTGCGCTCCTCTATCGGCGGCAGCGCTGCTGTTGCTCTGGCCGGCTGTTGGGCTGGCGATTATCGCGCTTGGATATTTCGGCGCCGGTCCGCAGATCTTCCAGAAACGCGTCGATGGCCGGGTCACGCTTGCCAGCCGCTGGCTGCTGGCACCCTACCGGCTCGGCGCTCACATCAACATTCGGTTCTGGACCCGGACAATGCCGGCATCGGTGGCGATTGCCGATGGCGTCCATCTCGGCCGTTTTCCGCATCCCCATGAAGCTGACCGTTTTGCCACGGTGATCGACATGACCGGCGAGCTTCAGCGCCCAAGCGGAACGTCAACCCGCTGGTGCAGCTTTCCGACCCTTGACCTTATCGCCCTCGACAAGATCCAGACTCTTGCCGCGGCGAACCTCATCGAGGCTGCGCGCCAGCAGGGACCGGTTCTCGTCTGCTGTGCGTTGGGCTTCCAGCGCAGCGCCTGCGTCATCGTGCGTTGGCTGCTCGTCAGCCGGCGTTGCGAAGATCCCGCGGAAGCCGTGCGGCTGATAGCACGGGCGGGACGGCGTGTTCATCTGCCCGCGCAAAGCATCCACGCCGTGACGGAGGGCCTGTAATGACGCAGTGTAGTAGCACGGCCTCGGCGGCGGCACGGAATCTCGGCCGCAATTCAATCGTCTGCGGGCTGACGGCGCTGTTGCCACTGATCGCGGGGGGATATCGAGGCGTCGCTCCATCGCTCGGCTGGCTCTTGATGGTCGTTTTCTGCCTCATCGTCCTTGCGCTGGCGGTCCATCTCCTCTTCGATGCGCTGCTGTTTCGCCTCGCGTCGAGCTACGAGACGGAGGCCGCCGGTCTTGCGGCCATCGACGACCTGCTGTCCAGGATGCAGCTTCGCAAGCCTGACGGGGCACTGCGTGGCCTCGAGCGGCGGATTGCCGGATCGCGCCGCATCGTCTGGCGGCAGCGTTTGGCGGTCGCCGCCTGTCTCGTGATTTTTGCGATCCTTCTGTTCACTGCGGGCGACGGCCAGCCTCTGTGCTGATACGCATGCGGCTGCGTATATCGCAGATCCTGCCGACGCCATCGGCGCGTCCAACCCTTGCCGACTTCTCTCAGGCGCGCCCTGATATGATCGAGGCGTTAACGTCCTTGATGTCGCGCTTGCCGCAGAGCGCCATGGTGATGTCCATCTCCTTGCGGATGATGTCGAGCGCCAGCGTGACGCCTTCCTTGCCCATGGCGCCGAGCCCATAGAGGAAAGGGCGGCCGATATAGGTGCCCTTGGCGCCGAGCGCCACGGCCTTCAACACGTCCTGGCCGGAGCGGATGCCGCCGTCGAGGTGGATTTCGATGCGGTCGCCGACGGCGTCGACGATTGAAGGCAGCATGCTGATCGAGGAGGGGGCTCCGTCAAGCTGGCGGCCGCCATGATTAGAGACGACGATCGCATCGGCGCCAGTGTCGGCGGCGGCCCTCGCATCCTCCGGATCGAGGATACCCTTGATGATCAGCGGTCCGCCCATTGTTCCTTGATCCAGGCGACATCGGCCAGGAGAGCCGCGGGTCGAACTGCGCGTGCGTCCATGCGGCGAGCGAGGTGATATTGGAGACATTTTTGGCGTGGCCGATGATATTGCCGAAGGTGCGGCGCTTGGTTTGCAGCATATCCAGGCACCAGAAGGGCCGGGTCGCCATCTGCCAGAGATGTTTCGGCGTGAATCTCGGCGGCGCCGACAGGCCGTTGCGCAGGTCCTTGTGGCGCTGGCCGAGGATCTGCAGATCGGCCGTCAGCACCAGCGCCGAGCATCTGGCGGCCTTGGCGCGGTTGATCAGCCCGAGGACGAAATCCTTGTCCCGCATCACATAGAGCTGGAACCAGAAGGGGCGCGTCGTCACCGAGGCGACGTCCTCGATCGAGCAGATGCTCATCGTCGAAAGCGTGAAGGGAACGCCGAATTCTTCCGCCGCGCGCGCCGCCAGCATCTCTCCATCGGCATGCTGCATACCGGTCATGCCGGTCGGCGCGAGCGCCACGGGCATGGACACTTTCTGGCCGATCATCGTTGTTTCCAGCGTGCGGTCGGTCATGTCCGCCAGCACGCGCTGGCGCAGCTTGATTCCGCTGAAATCGCTCTCATTCGCCCGATAGGTGGATTCCGTCCAGGCGCCCGAATCCGCATAGTCGAAGAACATCTTCGGGACACGGCGCTGCGCGAGCTTTTTCAGATCGGCGATGGTGAGCGGAGTGGCCATGAATTGAACCTTCACATCTGAATGCGGCTACCGGCCATAACATGAACTCCAAAAGGAGCGTTATGGGAAACTAGCCGCGTCGGACGGCTTTCACGTTCCGCTCCGGCTGCGGCCAAGATCGTCAAAGCCTTGCTTTCAAAGCAATACCGGCCACATAGGTCTCCGCGACCGCCCGATCATCGCCCATCGTTTGCAGCAGGAAGAGTTCCTCTGGTAACGTCTTGACCACTTCCATCTTCAGCGCCATGGCCGGGGTGGCCGCAGCATCGAGGACGACGAGGTCGGCTTCCGTGCCGGGTTCCAGCGTGCCGATCCGGTCCGAAAGCGATAGCGCCTCGGCATTGCCGCGGGTCATCAGATAATAGCTTTCCAGCGGGTTCAGCCGCTCGCCGAGCAACTGCTGGATCTTATAGGCCTCGTCCATCGTTCGCAGCATCGAATAGCTGGAGCCGCCGCCGATATCGGTCGCCACTCCGATGCGGACCGGCTTTTCGCGACGCGCCAGCGCCTTCAATGGGAACAGGCCGGAGCCGAGGAAGAGGTTCGAGGTCGGGCAGTGGACGGCGACGGAGCCCGTCTCGCTCATGGCATCGGCTTCACGTTCGGACAGGTGGATGGCATGGCCGAAGAGGCTTTTGGGCCCGAGCAGGCCGTAGCGGGCATAGATGTCGGTATAGTCGATCGCGTCGGGATAGAGCTCGCAGGTGAATTTGATCTCGTCGTGGTTTTCCGAAAGATGCGTCTGGATGTGCAGGTCGGGAAATTCGCGGGCGAGCGCTGCAGTCGCTTCCATCTGCGCCGGCGTCGAGGTGATGGCGAAGCGCGGGGTGATGGCGACGTGATTGCGGCCCTTGCCGTGCCAATCCGCTATCACCTGGCGGGTCTCGTCGTAACCCATCTCGGGCGTGTCGAGCAGACCCTGCGGGGCGTTGCGGTCCATCATCACCTTGCCGCCGACCATGCGCATGTTGCGCTTCATCGCCTCGGCGAAAAAGGCGTCGGCCGAGGTCTTGTGCACGGAGCAATAGGCGACCGCCGTCGTCGTGCCGTGGCGGATCAGTTCGTCGTAGAATTGCGTGGCGATCCTTTCAGCATGTGCGCTTTCGACGAAACGGCATTCCTCGGGAAAAGTATAGGTGTTCAGCCATTCGAGCAGGTTGGCGGCATAGGAGGCGATCACCTGCATCTGCGGAAAATGCAGATGCATGTCGATGAAGCCGGGCATGATCAGATGCGGGCGGTGGTCGATCTCGGCCGTGCCTTCGGCGGCTTTCGCCTTGACGTCGGCATAGGAGCCGACTGCTGCGATCAGCCCGTCCTCCATCAGCAGGCCGCCATCCTCCTCGTAGAGATAACTCTGGCTGTCGGCGAGACTCAGCGGCGCGCGATGGAAAGAGAGAAGGCGGCCGCGGAGAAGTGTTATCGTCATTGTTTCTTGCCTTCGACTGCGCTTTCGAACCAGGCGACGAGCAGCCTGCGTTCGTCCGGCGTAATATCGGTCACGTTGCCGGGCGGCATGGCATGGCTGCGGCCCGCCTGTATATAGATTTCTCGGGCATGGGCGGCGATTTCCGCGTCGTTTTCAAGCATAACGCCCTTGGGCGGCCGCACGATGCCTTCATAGGCGGGCTCGGCCGCATGGCACATGGAACAGCGCGTCGAGACCAGTTGCTTGACGGCGGGAAAATGCGGATCGCCGGCGAATTGCTGGAAGGCGGGGGCGACCGTCGCCGCATCGGTTTCGCCGGTCAACTGCTTCGGCACGGTCGAAAGCCACATGATCAGGATGAAGAGGATGACGGTGACGATCCAGGTCCAGGTCGGCCGGCCTTTCCTCGCATGGGTGGTGTTGAACCAATGGCGGATGGTGACGCCCATCAGGAAGACGAGCGCGGCGATCACCCAGTTGAACTCAGTTCCGAACGAGAGCGGATAATGGTTCGACAGCATAAAGAAGATGACGGGCAGCGTCAGATAGTTGTTGTGCAGCGAACGCTGCTTGGCGATCTGCCCGTATTTGGGATCGGGCGTGCGGCCGGCGATCAGATCGGCAACGACGATCTTCTGGTTAGGGATGATGATCATGAAGACGTTGGCCGACATGATCGTCGCAGTGAAGGCGCCGAGATGCAGGAAGGCGGCGCGGCCGGTGAAAAGCTGCGTATAGCCCCAAGCCATGAAGACGAGCACGACGTAGAGCACCGCCATCAGCCCCCAGGTGTTGCGCCCAAGCGGCGATTTGCAGAGCAGGTCGTAGACGATCCAGCCGAAGGCGAGCGATGCCAGCGAGATCAGGATGGCGACGGGCGGGCTGATATCGAGCACATGCCGGTCGATCAGGAAGAGGTCGGCGCCACCGTAATAGACGATGCAGAGCATCAGAAAACCTGAGATCCAGGTGAAATAGCTCTCGTATTTGAACCAGGTCAGATGTTCCGGCATCTGCGCCGGCGCCACCAGGTATTTCTGGATATGATAGAAGCCGCCGCCATGGACCTGCCATTCCTCGCCATAGGCGCCGGGCGGCAGATGCGGGCGTTTGACCAGTCCGAGATCGAGCGCGATGAAATAGAAGGACGATCCGATCCAGGCGATCGCGGTAACGACATGGAACCAGCGCGCCGCGAAGGCGAGCCATTCCCATGCTATGGCGTATTCATACATCGAGTTCCCCTTGTCTTCCTCCGACTCGTGACATTGCGGAAATTTTTGCGGGGAGGGAAGAGGAGATTGAGTTTGGCCAAAGCTGTCGATCGTGGCCGGACCGCCGATCTGTTGTTGCGTGCCTAAAAGCTGCCGAGAAGGCTGTGCATTATCCCCGGCTTATACTCGATCTGCTAATTCAGTGGATCTTGAAACTACGATGCCTCGATTACAGTTATGTTGCAGGCCGCCGGAATAAATAAGAACAATTAGATCGTCGGCGGCGCATTCATCGACGGAGAAGATGCCATGCGCAGTATTCTGACGTGTGTGATGATTGCGTATGCGTCGCTGGCCACGGCTCACGACGCACCCACGGGGTGGAGTTACGACCCCTATTGTTGCAATGGCGACAGTCATAACGGCGATTGCCAGATGATCCCTTCGAAAAGCGTGGCGGTGACGCCGGGTGGATATCGTGTAACCTTGCTGCCGGGCGACCACCGGCTGGTCACGCATGCCCATGTCTTCCTGCTGCCGATGACGAAGGCGATGCAATCGGGCGACAACGACTACCATCTCTGTCTGTTCCCGAACGAGGATACGCCGCGCTGTTTCTATGCGCCGGAGATGGGATATTGATGTCTGAGCACGGAAAGGCCCGGTCTGCGCGCCGGGCCTGATGCCCGCGGCTTTAATGCCCGGCCGCTTTCATCTCTTCGAGGATCCAGTTGCGGAAGGCCTTGATCTTCGGCACGTTGCGGCGATTTTCAGGATAGACGAGCCAATAGGCCTTGCCGTCGCTGCGGGTCAGCTCGAAGGGTTGATAGAGCCGGCCGAGTGCGATTTCGCCCGCATAGAAAGCGGGGTTGAGGATGGCGACGCCGTGGCCGGCCATCGCCGCATCGGCTTCCACAGCCTGGGAGCCGAGCTGGTTGCGCGGGCGCCGGTCGAGATCCGTTTCCGTGACCCCGGCTGCCTCGAACCATTGTTTCCACCAGATGTCGCCGGCATCGAAGAGATCGAACTTCAGGAGATCGCGCGGTTCCCTGATTCCGCCTGCCGATTCTGCCAGCTTCGGGCTCAGCATCGGCGTGAATTCCAGGCCCATCAGCCGGTGCAGCACCAGCCCAGGCCAGTTACCGTCGCCCCAGCGGATGCCGACGTCGATCTGTTCGCGGGTAAAATCGATGATGTCTGCGGTTGCCTGGAAGCGCACCGCGATCGCCGGATGCTTCAGGTGGAAGGAGCCGAGACGCGGCGCCAGCCATTTCGAGGCGAAGGTGTGGGTCGAACTGATGGCGAGCGTGCCTTCGACACTGTCGCGCGCCGTCGCCATCGCGTCGTGCAGCATGGCGAAGGCTTCCGTCACCTTCGGCGCCAGCCGTTCGCCGGTCTCCGTCAGCACGATCTGGCGGGGGCGGCGCAGGAAGAGCGGCTCGCCGACATTCTCCTCCAGGAGCTTGATCTGGTAGCTGACGGCCGTCTGCGTCATGCCGAGCTCGTCGCCCGCCTTGGTGAAACTGCCGAGCCGGGCGGCGGCCTCGAAGACGCGCAACGCATTCAGCGGGAATTGTTTCGACAGTTTCATGGATAAGTTCTCTTGATGCAGGCAGACGGTCGTTCGATTGGAATTGCAGCATTTTTGGCGGCAGACTGCAACTCATACCATCAAACGAATGAGGTGATGTCATGGATTGCCATGTTGCCGAAGAGGACCGACTGCCACGGAGCGGCGGCGTTTTCCCGCGTCTTGCCGCCCGGCTGGCCGACACTATCAACCGTTTCTGCCGTCTGCCCCGGCTCGATCTCAATGCCATGCCGGATCGCGTCAAACGCGATCTCGGTTTTCTCGACGGACGCGATCCCTATTACGAGGACGAGCGCATGCGGTAGGCGGAAAGCGCCGTCAGGATCTCGGCGGCGGTCATGGCGGCGATCACTTCGGGGCGTTTGTCCCTGACCGCCGAGCCGCCGATCGGCAGCGTCAGCCGTTCCATCCAACCGCGCTCTCCGCCGCCTTCACGGGAAAGCCAGCTTGCGAAGGTGGCGCGCTTGGTCGCCGAGCCGATCATGCCGGTATAGGCAAGGTCGCTTCTCCCAAGCGCTTCGCGGGCGATGAGAAAGTCAAGCGCATGGTCATGTGTCAGGATGACGATCGCGCCGCCGGCGGGGATATCCTTCACCAAAGCTTCCGGCATCGGCACGAGCCGGGTCTTGGTTTTATCCGGCAGATTGGCGAGTTCTTCCTGGCGAGTTTCGACGACTGTTACCGACAGCGGCAAAGGCGCAAGGGCTGCGGCCAGCGCCCGGCCGACATGACCGGCGCCGAAGAGCAGCACCTCGGGCAGATGCTCGATTTCGCCGGCGAGCCTTGCTTCAAGCTCCTCTTTCAGCGCGTGCGTCAATCGGCGAAACCTGAGCTGCGTGCGCCCGCCGCAGCATTGGCCGATCTCGGGGCCGAGCGGGATGTCCATATCCGTCACACCGCCGACGCCCATGAGCATGTCGCGTGCATTGGCGATCGCCATGAACTCGAATTGCCCGCCGCCGATCGTGCCCCAGAGCGCGGTTTGCGAGACCAGCATGAAAGTCCCGGCCTCGCGCGGGGTGGAGCCTTGCGTGCCGGTGATGTCGACGAGGATGGTTTCCGGGTGGACAGCGAGGAAGGTGGGGAGGTCAGTCATCACCGATGGACCTCGCGACCTTGGGAGTATGCCGCGAAGCCCCCCTCATCCGACCCTTCGGGCCACCTTCTCCCCGCTGGGGAGAAGAGGGAGATCGCCGCTGCGCCGTTGATTCCATCATCCGTTTTAAAAGAGCGCTTTCCGGTGCAACAGTTCGGACAGGCAGTGCGCGAGAGTCGTGCTCCCTCTTCTCCCCAGCGGGGAGAAGGTGGCCCGAAGGGTCGGATGAGGGGGCCCGGTTCAAGTGCATTGCGTTTTCACACCCTCGGAACGAACGATCGCAGGATAGAAGCGAAGGATATCATCTCGCTGGAATATTCGCCTTTCAAGTGCGGCAAGGATCGTCTCGAGGACTGCTCTTCGCTCCCGGGTTATTTCATGATTCCAAAATCGGAGGATTGAATATCCAGCCTGGTTTAGCCACAAAGTCCTAGCGGTATCAGACCTATTGTCGGCATGTTGAAATCCATCGATTTCGACAATCAGTCGCTCTTCGCGACATAGAAAGTCGGCGATGTAGGTCCCGAGAGGAGCTTGTCGCGTAAACTTGTATCCATTCAGCTGTCGATTTCGCAAATCGCCCCAAAGCCGATATTCCTCTTCAGTTTCGGTTTGGCGTAATTTGCGAGCTTGACGAGTTTTCCTAATGTCTTCGGGATCGGACATTTTTCGCCGCCGTCCTACACCCGCTTCATCCGCTCCACTGCCATCAGCACCCGCTCCGGCGTCGCCGGTGCATCGAGCCTCGGGCAGACCTTATAATCCGCGACACTTGCGACCGCCATCGACAGCGCTTCCAGCACCGAGATCGCCAGCATGAAGGGTGGTTCGCCGACGGCCTTGGAGCGGCCGATGGTGGCCTCAGTATTCTCCGACCATTCGGCGAGGCGCACGTTGAAGATTTTCGGGCGGTCGGAGGCGAGGGGGATCTTGTAGGTGGACGGCGCATGGGTGCGCAGCCGGCCTTTATCGTCCCACCAGAGTTCTTCCGTCGTCAGCCAGCCCATGCCTTGAACGAAGGCGCCCTCGACCTGGCCGAGATCGATGGCCGGGTTCAGTGAGCGGCCGACATCGTGGAGGATGTCGGTACGGTCGATCAGATATTCGCCGGTCAGCGTGTCGATCGAGACTTCGGTGCAGGCGGCGCCATAGGCGAAATAATAAAAGGGCGTGCCGCGGCCGGCCTTTCGGTCCCAGTGGATCTTCGGCGTTTTGTAGAAGCCGGCGGCGGAAAGCTGGACGCGGGCGAAATAGGCCTGTTTGATGAAATCGGGGAAGGCGATTTCGATCTCGCCGACGCGCACGCGGTTCGGCAGGAAGACCACCTCGGAGGGCACCACATCCCATTTCTCGGCGGCAAAGGCCACTAGCCGTTCCTTGATCTGGCGGGCGGCGTCGTAAGCGGCCATGCCGTTGAGATCAGAGCCGGAAGAGGCGGCGGTGGCCGAGGTGTTCGGCACCTTGGCGGTCGTCGTCGCGGTGATCTTCACCCTGGAGATATCGACCTGGAAGCTGTCGGCCAGCACCTGCGCCACTTTGGTATAGAGCCCCTGGCCCATTTCGGTGCCGCCGTGGTTCAGGTGGATCGAACCGTCCTGATAGATATGGACGAGGGCGCCCGCCTGGTTGAAGGCGGTCATGGTGAAGGAGATGCCGAACTTGACGGGCGTCAGCGCGATGCCTTTTCTGATGTAACGGCTGTCGCGGTTGAAGGCGATGATGGCGTTGCGCCGCGCCCGGTATTCGGCCGTTTCCTCCAGCTCTTCGACGACGCGGGCGATGATATTGTCCTCGACCTCCTGATGGTAGGGGGTCAGCGTGCGCCCTGAGCCCGGCTGGCCGTAGAAGTTCAGCTTGCGGATATCGAGCGGATCCTTGCCGAGGGCATAGGCAATCTCCTCGATGACGCGTTCGGCCCCGAGCATGCCCTGCGGCCCACCGAAGCCGCGGAAGGCGGTGTTGGAGACGGTGTGCGTCTTCAATGGTTTCGAAACCAGGTTCACATGCGGATAGAAATAGCTGGAATCGGCATGGAAGAGGGCGCGATCGGTGACCGGGCCAGAGAGATCCGAGGAGAAGCCGCAGCGTGCGGCGTAAGTCGCGTCGACCGCGTGGATGCGGCCTTCGGTATCGAAGCCCACTTCGTAATCGACGAGGAAATCATGGCGCTTGCCAGTGGCGCTCATATCCTCGTCGCGGTCGGGGCGGAATTTGATGGCGCGGCCGAGCTTCTTGGCGGCGATCGCCGCAAGCGCGGCGAACTGGTTGCCCTGCGTCTCCTTGCCGCCGAAGCCGCCGCCCATGCGGCGCACGTTGACGGTGACGGCGTTGGAGGGGATATCGAGCACATGGCCGACAATGTGCTGGATCTCGCTCGGATGCTGCGTCGAGGACCAGATGGTGACCTCGTCGTCCTCGCCGGGGATCGCCACGGCGATATGGCCTTCGAGGTAGAAATGCTCCTGTCCGCCGATGCGCATCTGGCCTTTCAACCGCTTGGGAGCATTCGGCATTTCCGTTTCCGGATCGCCGCGATGGAGCGTCATCGGGGTGATGACCAGCGGGCTGCCGTTGGCAAGCGCGCCGTCGATATCGCTCCAGTGCGGCAGGTCGCGATAGTCGATCCTGGCGAGCCGCGCCGCGCGACGGGCGGCATCGCGCGTTTCGGCGATGACGGCAAAGATCGGCTGGCCGTGGAACTGGACCAAGCTTTCGGCGAGCAGCGGCTCGTCATGGCTGCCGTTGGAGCTGGTGTCGTTGACGCCGGGCACGTCCTTGCCGGTGAAAACCCAGACCACGCCGGGGTAGGCGGCGACCGCGGAAAGATCGATGCCGAGGATTTCGGCGTGCGCCCGGTCGGAGAGGCCGAGCGCGCCGTGCAGCAGGCCCGCGGGTTCGGGGATGTCGTCGATGTAGTCGGCGGTTCCGGTGACGTGTTTGTGCGCGGAATCATGGCGCAGCGAGCCGTGCATGGGGCCTGAGATCATGACTTTGGGGTCTTCGAAGGTGGATTTGTCCATTAGCGTCTCCCTGACGGAAGATTGCCCGTCGCTGAAGCTCCGGGCGCTCGCGGCTCAGGGCCGCTCACCCCCCTCATCCGCCCTATCGGGCACCGACCGGGGCCGAGCTGCGTGTCTCGACCCGTCCTTCGGACCCCCGCTGGGGAGAAGAGGGAGTCGAGACGTTGCCTCTTGTCTCTTCTCCCCAGCGGGGAGAAGGTGCCGGCAGGCGGATGAGGGGGCTGACTGGCACCAGTGATCAATTTCTCCATCACGCCACCTCCTCGAACCGCTTCAGCTCGGCCGGAGCGCCGACCGTTTCCAGATAGAATCGCGTCAGCAAATTCTTCGCCGTCAATTGCCGGTATTCCGCCGTGGCGCGCCAGTCGGTGAGCGGCTGGAAATCGGCGTCGAAGGCGGGGCGGGCGGCTTCGACGGTGGCTTCCGTCCAGGACTTGCCGATCAGTTCGGCTTCCACCGTGCGGGCGCGTTTCGGTGTCGCCGCCATGCCGCCGAAGGCGATGCGGATGTCGGTGACCGTCTCGGCATCGTCGAGCGTCAGCAGGAAGGCGCCGAGCACGGCGGTGATGTCCTCGTCGCGGCGCTTGGTGATCTTGTAGGCGGCAAAACGGCTGGTTGCCCCGGGATAGGGCACGAAGACGCTTTCGACGAACTCGCCGAGCCTGCGATCCTGCTTGCCATAGGCGATGAAAAAGTCTTCGAGCGGCATGCGGCGTCGGCCTTCCACGGAACGCAGCGTCAGCGTCGCGCCGAGGGCGATCAGCGGCGGCGGGCTGTCGCCGATCGGCGAGCCGTTGGCGATATTGCCGCCGATCGTGCCCATGTTGCGCACCTGCTCGCCGCCGATGCGGTCGATCAGCCGCCCGAGCGCCGGGATCTTTTTCGAGATCGCGGCAAATGCGCCGGTATAGCTGACGCCAGCGCCGATGGTGATGCCGTCCTCGCTCTCGGTGATCGACTGCAATTCGCTCAGGTGATTGATGAAGACGACAGGGCTCAGCCGCCGCATCTGCTTTGTCACCCAGAGGCCGACATCGGTCGAGCCGGCGACCACGACTGCGTCGGGCTCCTGCGAGAGGATTTCGGCGAGCGCCTGGAGCGATGCCGGCACGATCAGGCGGTCTTCGTCCTTACCAATCCGGATGGTGCCGCTCGCCTGCATGGCCCAGAGCCGCGCGACGATTTCCGAGCGCGTCCGCTCCAGCGGATCGAAGAGGGCACTCGGCCGCATCTGGCTCACCTGCTCGGCCGCCTTGACGATCGGCTCATAGCCGGTGCAGCGACAGAGATTGCCTTGCAGCGCCTTTTCGATCTCGCGGCGGCTCGGTTTTTCCTTCGTCAGCCACAACCCGTAGAGCGACATGACGAAGCCCGGCGTGCAGAAGCCGCATTGCGAGCCGTGGCAATCGACCAGCGCCTGCTGCACCGGATGCAGCGCGCTGTCCCGGCCGGCGAGATGCTCGACCGTCACCACATGGGTGGCGTGCAGCGAGCCGATGAAACGGATGCAGGCATTGACGGATTCATAGGTGAGCTTGCCGTCGGCGAGCCGGCCGACGAGCACGGTGCAGGCGCCGCAATCGCCTTCCGCGCATCCTTCCTTGGTGCCCGTCAGCCGCCGCTGCAACCGCAGAAAATCGAGAAGCGTCTCGGTCGGCCCGACATCGGTGAGCGCGATGTCTTCGCCATTCAGGATGAAGCGGATGCTGTCGTTCATGATATTCCCGGTTGTTTTTTCCAAATGGTTAAGCCGCCGTCCAGCCACCGTCAATCGAGATATGGGTTCCGGTCACCTGCCGGGCGGCGTCGCTGGCGAGGTAGAGCGACAAGGCGCCGATCTCCTCGGCCTTGACGAATTCTCGCGTCGGCTGCGCCTTGAGGATGACTTCGCTCTTCACCTGTTCCTCGGTCATGCCGCGGGCCTTGGCGGTATCGGGTATCTGCTTTTCGACGAGCGGGGTCAGCACATAGCCGGGGCAGATGGCGTTGACCGTCACGCCGAATTCGGCAAGTTCGAGCGCTGCCGTTTTCGTCAGGCCTAATATACCATGCTTTGCCGCGACATAGGCGGATTTGAAGGGGGAGGCGACGAGGCCGTGCGCCGAGGCGATATTGATGATGCGGCCATGCTTTCTCGCCTTCATCAGCGGAATGGCGGCGCGCATGGTGTGAAAGGAGCTCGACAGGTTGATGGCGATGATCTGGTCCCATTTCTCGATCGGGAAATCCTCGATCTTCTCGACATGCTGAATGCCGGCATTGTTGACGAGCACATCGACGGTGCCGAAGGTCTTCGCGGCGGTTTCGATCAGGTCGGTGATTTCGGCGGGCTTCGTCATGTCAGCCGGATGATAGATCGCCCGGCCCTTCGATACTGATTCAAGCCGCGCGACGATCGCCTTGATTTCATCGGCATTTCCGAAACCGTTGATGACGACGTTGTCGCCGGTTTCGGCGAAGGCGGTGGCGATCGCAAGGCCGATACCGCTGGTGGAGCCGGTGACGACGACTGATCTGCTCATGCTGCTCTCTCCTGACATCGCGATGCTGCGTTGCAACGTTTCGGGCGAGGTTATGCCCAAAGCCGGCAGGCTGGCAATTCCGCTTTATTCGCTTTTCTCGTTCGCCGGCGTGTCCTATTGATTTGTCACCATAATCGATACGCTTGAGGAGGATTTTCATGGGTGGGTATGTTCTGGCGATCGATCAGGGAACAACATCGACGCGGGCGATCGTCTTCGACGGCGATATGCATGTTGCCGGCAAGGGCCAGAAGGAATTCACCCAGATCTATCCGCGCTCAGGCTGGGTCGAGCACGATCCCGAGGAGATCTGGGATTCGGTCGTCTCCACCGTTCATATGGCGCTGCGCGAAGCCAAGGTGACGGCGAAGGACATCGCCGCGCTTGGCATTACCAACCAGCGCGAGACGGTCGTCGTCTGGGAGCGCGAGACCGGTCGGCCGATCCAGAATGCCATCGTCTGGCAGGACCGGCGCACCGCGAGCTATTGCGACAATCTGAAACGACAGGATCTCGAGCGGCTGTTCACCAAGAAGACCGGTCTCCTCCTCGATCCCTATTTCTCCGGCACCAAGCTCTCCTGGATGCTTGCCAATGTGAAGGGTGCGCGGGCGCGTGCGGCCAGGGGCGATCTCTGCTTCGGTACGATCGACACGTTCCTGATCTGGCGGCTCACCGGCGGCAAGAGTTTTGTCACCGATGCCACCAACGCCTCGCGCACGCTGATGTATAACATCGCCGAAAACGCATGGGACGAGGATCTGCTGGACATTCTCAGGGTGCCGGCCGCCATGTTGCCCGAGGTCAAGGATTGCGCCGCCGATTTCGGCACTGTCGATCCGGAGATTTTCGGCGCTGCGATCCCGATCCTCGGTGTTGCCGGCGACCAGCAGGCGGCGACCATCGGCCAGGCGTGTTTTGCTCCGGGTATGCTGAAATCGACCTACGGCACCGGCTGTTTCGCGCTGCTCAATACCGGCGCCGACATGGTGCGGTCGAAAAACCGGTTGCTGACCACGATTGCCTACCGCCTGAACGGCGAGACGACGTATGCGCTGGAAGGGTCGATCTTCATCGCCGGTGCTGCCGTGCAATGGCTGCGGGACGGGCTTGGCGTGATCGGCAGCGCTGCCGAAACCAATGCGCTGGCTGAGAGGGCCGATCCGACGCAGGAAGTCTATCTCGTGCCTGCTTTTACCGGCCTCGGCGCCCCGCACTGGGATGCCAAGGCGCGCGGCGCGATCTTCGGGCTGACGCGCAACAGCGGCCCGGCGGAACTCTCCCGTGCTGCGCTCGAAGCCGTCTGCTACCAGACCCGCGATCTGCTCGACGCCATGCAGAAGGATTGGAAGAATGGCGCGGAGGATACGGTGCTGCGTGTCGACGGCGGCATGGTCGCCTCCGACTGGACGATGCAACGCCTCGCCGACCTGCTCGACGCGCCGGTCGACCGCCCGGTGATCCTGGAGACGACGGCGCTGGGTGCGGCCTGGCTCGCCGGCAGCCGGGCAGGAGTTTGGCCTGATAGGAACGGCTTTTCGGCGACGTGGAAACGGGACCGGCGCTTCGAGCCCGACATGGACGAAAAGGTGCGGGCGGCAAAGCTCAAGGGCTGGAAGAATGCAGTCAGGCGCACGTTGAGCGAGGGGTGAGAAAAGCCCTCGAGAGAGCTTGGCTGGAACTATCAATAGTTAGCAACTGTTGATACAATTGCTTCTGCCTCTAAGATTGGAAGACGGTAATTTGCCATGGCAAGTTTTGCGCTGAGCGAACACTACGAGAAGTTCATTAGGAAGCAGCTGGAATCCGGTCGCTACAACAATGCCAGCGAGGTCGTCCGCGCCGGTTTGCGCATGCTTGAAGATTATGAGGAGTCCCGAGAGCGCTGGCTTCATGAAGAGATTCCCGGCAGATATGAAGAATTGCAGCGCGATCCCTCGCTGGCAGTTCCGATGGAGACTGCGCGCGGCCGTTTCGAGGCAAAACATCGGGCGAACTTGGCGAAAGCCAAGTAGCGGATGGTCCACCGTACCGTCTTTCATCGCCGGGCGGAAGCTGAGCTTGATGAGCTTTACGAATTGCTCCTGACGCGAGCCGGGCCGGTGATTGCCGGTGCATATGTCCAAGGCCTATATGATTTCATCGATGATCTGGCGGCTTTTCCTGAACGAGGAACCGTTCGGGAAGGCAGTGTGCCGGGACTGCGGATTATCGGATATCGCCGTCGGGTTACGATTGCTTTCGTAGTCCAAGGCAACGACGTCGTGATTTTAGGCGTCTTTTACGGCGGGCGTAACGTCACCGTCGAAATGCTCGAAGAGCGGCTGTAGTGAGATCTTTCGGTCAGTTGCAGGGCAACCGCTCATCTATAATTTTTTAATGCGGCCTGTCGGCTAAGCGGTTACTCCTTCGTCATTCGGAAAGAGGAGTGACCCGATGCTTTATGCAATCCTTTGTTACGCCCATGAGGAAACCGTCTTCGCCTGGAGCAAGGAGGAGGAGGCTGCGGTCATGGAAAAGCTTTACGCGGTGCAGGAGCCGCTGGCGAAGTCCGGCAAGCTCGGCCCTGTCGGCCGGCTGATGCCGACGACGGCGGCGACGACAGTGCGCAAGGGCAAGGACGAGGCTCTGGTGATCGATGGGCCTTTCGCGGAAACGAAAGAGGCGCTTCTCGGCTTTTATGTGGTCGACTTCGAGACGCTGGAGGAGGCAGTCGCCTTCTCAAAACAGCTATCTGCGGTCAATCCGGGTTCCACCTCTTACGAAATTCGGCCGTTCTACGTCTTCAGGCCGGGAGATGCTGCATCATGACCGACATTGCCTGGATCGACCTCGCGCTTGCCTCTGCCCGCCCCAAGGCGCTCGGCGCGCTGCTGCGCTATTTCCGCAATCTCGATACCGCGGAAGAGGCGTTCCAGGAGGCGTGCCTGAGGGCGATCCGGACATGGCCGGAAAAGGGGCCGCCGCGCGATCCGACGGCCTGGCTGATCTTCGTCGGCCGCAACAGCGGCATCGACGCGGTGCGCAAGCGGTCGAAACTCCAGGCTCTGCCGGATGAGGAGATGATTTCCGATACCGAGGATGCCGAAAGCGATATCGCCGAGCGACTGGACGATTCCCATTACCGCGACGATATCCTGCGGCTTCTCTTCATCTGCTGCCATCCCGATCTGCCGGCGACCCAGCAGATCGCGCTGGCGCTGCGCATCGTTTCCGGCCTTTCGGTGCCGCAGATCGCGCGCGCCTTCCTGGTGTCCGAAAGCGCCATGGAGCAGCGCATCACCCGGGCCAAGGCGCGGGTCGCCAAGGCGGGCGTGCCTTTCGAAACACCGAGCGCGGAGGAGAGGGCGGAGCGGCTTTCGATCGTCAGCACGATGATCTATCTGATTTTCAACGAGGGCTACAGCCAGGCCGATCCCAAACATGAGGCGGCCGCCTTCAGTGACGAGGCGATCCGGCTGGCACGGCTGATGCTGGGTATCTTTCCGTCCGAACCGGAACTGATGGGGCTGCTTGCGCTGATGCTTCTGCAGATCTCGCGCCGGCAGGCGCGGTTCAGCGCCGAAGACGAGATCGTGCTGCTCGAGGATCAGGATCGCTCGCTCTGGAACCAGCCCTTCATCAACGAGGCCGTGGCGCTGCTCGACAAGGCGCTGCGTCACCGCCGGCCCGGACCCTTTCAGCTCCAGGCGGCCATCGCCGCTGTTCATTCCCGGGCAAAACGCGCTGAGGATACCGACTGGCTGGAGATCGATCTGCTCTATCGCGCGCTGGAGCGTCTTCAGCCGTCACCTGTGATAACGCTCAATCGGGCCGTCGTCGTCTCCAAGCTCCAAGGTGCGCAGGATGCGCTCGACCTCATCGATCCGCTGGGCGAAAAACTCGACGGCTATTTCTACTATCATGGTCTGCGCGGCAATCTGTTGAAGCAGCTCGGCCGCAACAGCCAAGCACGCGAAGCCTTCGACCGCGCCATTGCACTTGCCCATTCGGCGGCGGAAGCCGCCCATATCCGCCGGCAGATCGACAAGATGCAGGAAGAGACCGCGCAGCCGATGGCAAAATAATTCGGCGCGCTGTCGGAATGTCGAACGTCGACACGTCCTTGTAACAACCTGATACGTAACAGGTTTCACTCAAACGGAGAGATGTTGAAATGACCGCCAGCACGCAGCATGAACTCGTCCTCATTCGCGAATTCGACGCCTCGCGCGAGAAGATCTACAAGGCCTGGACCGATCCGGACCTCTTGAAGCAGTGGTTCGTGCCGCGCCCCTGGAGTGTGGCGGAAGCAACGCTCGACGTCCGCCCCGGCGGCTCCAACGTCATCGTCATGGCCGATCCCGAGGGCAATCACTATCCGAACCGCGGCGTCTATCTGGAGGTCATCGAGAACGAGAAGATCGTCTTCACCGATGCCTATAGCAGCGCGTGGGTACCGTCGGAAAAACCGTTCTTCACCGGCATCATCCTGCTTGAAGAGCTCGGCAATGGCAGGACGAAATATACGGCCAAGGCGCTGCACTGGCGCGCCGAGGACAAGGAAGCGCATGAGAAGATGGGTTTCCATGAGGGATGGGGCAAGGCGGCGGATCAGTTGGCGGAGCTGCTGGCGAGGATGTGAGCGGCAGGGACGGCGCGGCGAGGGCCGGGCCGTTCTGATACTTCAATTACGGTTTGAGATGGCTTGGAAGATGATTCCGCTGAAGCTTCGAAGTGATTGAATTCGGATTCGAATTGGTGGTTGGGGTTTGTGCTTCGGTCCCGGCTCTGGGGTGCCACTGCATGCCCTCTCCAGCAGCGTCGTGTCTACCGTGCAAAGACTCCTTGTCGTCTCGCCGACAAAGGCCGACAATAACGCGCGCGCCAAAAATCACCGCTCTGCCATCAAGATTCTCGAACATTCCGTTCCAGAATTTGTATTTGCGCTCCATCCCCACCATCCCTATCTCGTGGCAGAATTCAACAGGATGCCGATGATGGAACGGGGCTTTACACATTCGCCGATGTCAATCCCAACCCTTCCCGCAGCAAGGGAACGGAAGGGGCCGAGCGGCTGAAGCATCTGATCGAGGAGATCGAACTTGCCGATCAGGTGGGGCTCGACGTCTTCGGGCTCGGAGAACATCACCGGCCGGACTATGCGGCGTCCGCTCCCGCGGTGGCGTTGGCGGCGGCGGCCGTGAAAACGAAGAACATCCGGTTGACGAGCGCCGTTACTGTGCTCTCTTCCGATGATCCGGTGCGGGTCTTTCAGCAGTTTTCGACACTCGACCTGATTTCCAATGGCCGGGCCGAAATCATGGCGGGGCGCGGCTCGTTCATCGAGTCTTTCCCGCTGTTCGGCTATAATCTCGAAGATTACGACCAGCTTTTCGAGGAGAAGCTCGATCTGCTGCTGGCGTTGCGCGATAGTGAGGTCGTGGAGTGGAAGGGCGAGATGCGTGCGCCGATCAACGGTCGCGGCGTCTATCCCAGGCCGCTGCAGGATCCGCTGCCGCTCTGGGTCGCCGTCGGCGGCACGCCGCAGTCGGTGGCGCGTGCCGGCGCGCTCGGCCTGCCGGTGGCGCTGGCGATCATCGGCGGCGAGCCGCGCCGGTTCGCGCCGCTCTTCGATCTCTACCGCGAAGCGGCGCGCCGGGCAGGGCAGGACCAGGCGAAGCTGAAGACCAGCATCAACGTTCACGGCTTCATTGCCGACACGACGCAAGCGGCGGCCGACCAGTTCTACGGGCCGCAGGCCGAAGTGATGAACCGCATCGGCCGCGAGCGCGGCTGGGGACCGACAAGCCGGGCGCATTTCGACATGTCGCGCGGGCCGAACGGGGCGCTCTTCGTCGGCGATCCCGAGGCGGTCGCCGAAAAGATCATCGCCCAGCACGCGCTGTTCAAAAACGACCGTTTCCTGCTGCAGATGGCGATCGGCCTGATGCCGCATGATCAGATCATGCGCGGTATCGAGCTCTACGGAACGAAAGTGGCGCCACTCGTCAGAAAGGCGTTGACTGAGAAGGGCGAAGGGATGAAAGCCTCAGCCTGAGGCGGCCGCGGCCGCTCTGCAGCCAGGGGCGGAAGAGACGAATGGTTATCGCAAACGACGACGAACTGGTGAAGCTCAAGGAGATCGGCCGCATCTGCGCCAACGCCATCCAGGTGATGGCGGCGGCGATGGAGCCCGGCATGACGACGCTGGAGCTCGACCAGATCGGCCGCAAGGTGCTCGAAGATGCGGGCGCACGCTCGGCGCCGGAGTTCTGCTATCAGTTTCCGGGCGCGACCTGCATCAGCATCAACGAGGAAATTGCCCACGGTATTCCCGGTCCGCGCGTCATCCGAGCGGGCGATCTCATCAACATCGACGTTTCGGCCGAGAAGGACGGTTTCTTCGCCGATACCGGCGCCTCCTTCGCCATACCGCCGGTCAAGCCGAAGATCGAACGGCTCTGCCGCGACGGCAGGCGGGCGCTCTGGGTCGGGCTCAACCAGGTGAAGTCGGGCGAGCCGCTGGCAAAGATCGGCACTGCCGTCGGCGCCTTCGCGCAAAAGAACCGCTATACGCTCGTCGCCAATCTGGCGAGCCATGGCGTCGGCCGCTCGCTGCACGAGGAGCCGGCCGAGCTTTCAACCTGGCCCGACCCTTCGGAAAAACGCATCATGACGGACGGCCTCGTCTTCACGGTTGAGCCTTTCCTGTCGCTTGGCGCAACCTGGGCGGAAGGCGGCGACGATGCATGGACGCTTTATGCCGATCCGCAGGCGCCGACCGTGCAATATGAGCATACGGTGGTCGCGACGCGGAATGGGCCGGTGATTTTGACGCTGCCGGAGGAGCGGGGGTAGGGCAGCCCGCAGAGCTTTTGCTTTCATCCATACCGCAGCACCCGCCTCGTCCTTCGAGGCCCCTGCTGGGCACCTCAGGATCAGGTTCTCGGGGGACGGCGTCTTCGAACACGTCATGCATCGGCCAACGCCGTGTTCAGCCCCGGCGGACAGCCGGTCTTTCGCAGAATTGATCGATCGATCAGAAATACTCGTTTGCGGTGCAGCGATTGCGGCGCGATAAGCGCTGCATGCTTTCCCGTCTGCCTCGCTCCCCGCCGAACCTCGTTGCCACCGCTGCTGCCGGCGCGATCGCCATGGCGGCGGCGATGGGTTTCGGACGCTTCTCCTACACGCCGATCCTGCCAGGCATGATGAGCGGCGTGCCGCTTTCGGCGGCGGACGCCGGTTTCATCGCCTCGGCGAATTTCGTCGGTTACCTCGTCGGCGCCGTGCTTGCCGCCTATGGCTGGGCTGCGGGGCGGGAACGGCTGGTGGCATTGCTGGCGCTGCTTGCCACCGCGATCCTGCTTGCAGCCATGGCGGCCACCAACTCCGTCGCGGTCTTTGCCGTCATCCGCTTCCTTGCCGGTCTCGCCAGCGCCTTTGCCATGGTGTTCACCTCGTCGATCGTGCTCAGCCACGGGGCTGCCGCCGGCAACGACAATGTGCAGGCGGCGCATTTCGGAGGGCCGGGCGCGGGGATTGCGCTTTCCTCGGTGATGGTGCTGCTGATCGGGCTGGTCTTCCACGGCGGGCCGGACGGCTGGCGCGCCGACTGGATCGGCGGAGCGCTCTATTGCGCGGCAAGCCTGGTCATTGCCTGGTGGCTCTTGCCCTTGGCGCCGGTGCAATCGGCGCGAACGGGCAAGGAGCCGGCGCTTGTCTGGAGCCGGCCGATGGTGCTCGTTACGCTGTCCTACGGCCTGTTCGGCTTCGGTTACGTCATCACGGCGACCTTCCTCGTCACCATCGCGCGCCTGTCGGCAACGGGCGCTTTCGTCGAGTTCCTCTGCTGGTTCATCGCCGGCCTGACCGCTTCGGTGGCGCTGTTTGCCTGGAAGCCGCTGGTGAGGCCGCTCGGGCTCGGCGGGGTCTATATCACAGCGCTACTGGTCGAGGCCGCCGGGGTGCTGGCGACCGTGATGTTGCCGCCCTCGGCCGCGCCGTTGATCGGCGGCGCGCTGTTCGGGGCGACCTTTCTGGCGATCACCGCCTACGGCCTGCAGATCGGCCGCAAGCTTTCCCCGGAGAGCCCGCGGCGGATCCTGGCGATGATGACCGCCGCCTTCGGCCTCGGCCAGATCGTCGGGCCTGTTGTTGCCGGCTGGATCGCCGAACGCAGCGGAAATTTCACCGCCCCAACGGTGATCGCCGCCATCGCCCTCATCGCCTGCGCGGGGCTGGTGATGCCGGTGATCAGGAAAATCGCTTAACCCGTTACATCTGCGTAACAATCGGCTGAACCCATTGCTGCTTCCTTCGAACTGCCTTAGTTTCCGGCAAAATCAGTGTTCCACGACACTCCCGAGACTCACAGTTCAGGAAAGCAAAGCTCCCCGTGTTTCATTCCTTTTTCCCGCAGCCGAAGGCGTTCTTTACGTCGCTCGTCGTTTGGACGCTGATTTCCATCGCCGGCTGGTATCTCTTCGCCGCTCATCTCGGTGTATCGCTCGGCTACGGACCTGTGCCGGAAGAACAGCAACCGATCGATCTTTCGTTCTTCCTGCTCCCAGAAAATCTCTGGTTCTACAGCTATTTCTTCCTTTCGGCGGTGATCTTCTGCGGCGCATGGCATCTGAAGGCGCTGCAGCATCCCTGGAAGTTGTGGTCGATCTGGGGTTCGGCGCTGATCATCTTCGTAACTTACTTTGGCGTCCAGATCAGCGTCGTGATCAACAATTGGCGCCGGCCGTTCGGCGATACCCTGCAAAATGCCTTGTCAAAGCAGCAGGGCATTTCCGTCGACAATTTCTACAGCCTGATGTGGGTCTTCTGCCAGATCGCATTTCTCAGCATGTTCGTATCGATCATGACCGACTTCTTTACCAGCCACTATATTTTCCGCTGGCGAACGGCGATGAACGATTTCTACATGTCGAAGTGGGAAAAGCTGCGCCATATCGAGGGCGCATCGCAGCGTGTTCAGGAAGACACGATGCGTTTTTCGAGCACACTCGAAGGTCTTGGCATCAGCCTCATCAATTCGGTGATGACGCTCGTGGTCTTCCTTCCGATCCTTCTGGCGCTGTCGCATTATGTGACGGAACTGCCGTTCGTCGGGCCTGTGGCGAATTCGCTCTTCTGGCTGGCGCTCTTCTGGTCGGCATTCGGCACGGTTCTGCTGGCGGTCGCCGGCATCAAGCTGCCGGGCCTGAACTTCCGCAATCAGCGCGTCGAAGCGGCCTACCGCAAGGAACTCGTGTATGGCGAGGACCATGCGGAACGGGCTCAGCCCCTGACTGTGAGGGAGCTCTTCGGCAACGTTCGACGGAACTATTACCGCATGTACTTCCATTACATGTATTTCAACGTCGCCCGCTATTTCTACATCCAGGCCGACGCGCTCTTCGTGGTCTTCATGATGGTGCCGACGATTGTGGCAGGCACGATCACCTACGGCATCTTCCAGCAGATCTCGACCGCCTTCGGCCAGGTGAGCAACTCGTTCCAGTATCTGGTCAACTCCTGGACGACGATCATCGAGCTGCTCTCCATCCACAAACGCCTCAAAGCCTTTGAGGCGGCAATCGATGACGCGCCGTTGCCCGCTATCGACCAACACTACCTGGAGCGTGAAGCCGGTGTGGTGCATGTCGACGGTTGATGGGTGAGGTTTGGGCGGATGAGGGGCGCGCAAGGCACGCCCTCTCATCCCAATATACGTCAGAGCCCTGACGCCCCCTCCAGCTTCCCGCGTGCCTCGATCATCGGGATCGCCTCGGAATAGCTGACGCAAGCCACATCGGTGCGGTGGCAGACGTCGCTGACCAAGCGGTCGAGGGCGCGCCAGTAGGCGCCGCCGTTCATCTCGACGAAGTGGAAGCCGAGCTGGAGGGGAATGCGGCTGCCGGCATATTGCTTGTCGAAAGCCTCTTTGAAGGCCGAATAGGCGCGCTGCTCGAAGGCAGCGCTGTCCGCCTTGTCTTCCTCGCCCTTGGAGTGGCGGACGAAGAGATTGTAGTCCATGCCGATGATCGGTTTTTCGCCGGGGCCTTCGGGGATCAGCGGCAGACCGAAGCGGATGATGCCGTCTTCCTCGACGGGCATATCAGGGCCTTTGGTGACGAGGCTTGCGTCGTAGCTGAAGCCCGCCTTCTTTTCGGCGGTGATCATGTCGGCGCCGGCCGTTGC
Organism: Rhizobium esperanzae; assembly: GCF_014197615.1. Taxonomy (GTDB): domain Bacteria; phylum Pseudomonadota; class Alphaproteobacteria; order Rhizobiales; family Rhizobiaceae; genus Rhizobium; species Rhizobium esperanzae_A. The sequence goes on along the minus strand of NZ_JACIFY010000006.1, from coordinate 223,616 downwards.
GGAGAGGTAGGGAGCGCGAAAGCCCTTGATGCCGTGATCGACCAGATCCTGCCAGCCGGCCGGCTCTTCGAGGCCGACGCTCTTCCAGGCGTTTTTCAGGGTAGCGTGAAAGGTCGCGTATTCGGCCGACCAGTCGGCCTCGCTCCACTGGCGGCCGTCGAAATGGCCGCAGGCATGGCTCGATATGTCGTGGCCTTCGAGATGGGCGTGCCAGATATTGCCGAGGCGTTCGCGGATTTCGTCGTCGCTCTGGGCGAAGCCGACATTGGATTTTCCGCGTTTCTGGTGCGGCGCCTGGTAGGCCTTCTTCGCCGCCTCGTTCATCAGGAAGGTGCAGGAGAGGAAATAGGTGAAGTGGGCCCCGTTCTTGGCAGCTATCTCGCGGCTCTTCAGCCAGAGCGCGTTGTCGTGGGCGCCATCGAAGGAAATGATGACGAGCTGTTTCGGCTGGTCGGCCGCCTCTGCCATGACGGGAAGAAGGAACGAGGCAGCCAGACAAGTGGCGAGGAGATGACGAGACATGGGTACCGCGACAATTTGTTCGCGGTTTCCCTCCAATAGAATTGCGGCGAAGCTGCGGTCTTGCTGGCATTTTTTCCCGTCAAACGCTAAGCCATGACAAACGGCACGGAAGGGATCCGCAATGACATTGCTTATCGTCGGCATCGTACTTTTTCTCGGGGTGCATTTGGTGCGGGTGGTGGCTCCGGGCTTTCGCCGCTCGATGATTGCAAGCCTCGGCGAGAATGGCTGGCGGGCCGGCTATTCGGTTGCGAGCATCCTCACGCTGATCCTGTTGATCTACGGTTTCGGGCAGGCCCGACAGGTGACCGGCATGCTCTACAATCCGCCGGTCTGGATGGCGCATATCACGATCACGCTGATGCTGATCGCGATGATCTGTCTCGTCGCTTCGCTGCTGCCGGCGGGGCACATCGCGACCAAGACAAAACATCCGATGGTGCTGTCGGTGAAGATCTGGGCGCTGGCGCATCTGCTCGCCAATGGCGAGACGTCGTCGGTGCTGCTGTTTGCGGCCTTCCTCGCCTGGGGCGTGATCCTGCGCATTTCGCTCAAACGGCGGCAGCGGGCGGGGGATATCACGCTCCGGCCTTTCGTCTCGGCGAAATACGATCTCTATGCCGTCGTCATCGGCATCGTCGCCTGGGTGCTGATCATCTGGAAGCTGCACGAATGGCTGATCGGGGTTTCGCCGCTCGTTATGTAGTGAATCTTTCACATCCCCCTTACAACGGCGGCAAAATGGGGTAGAAGGCCCGACAATATGCGTTATGCATAGTGTGAGTATTTCCGCGGCCGGAGACGAGAATGGCATTCAACGACGACAGCTTCATCCGTGAAGTCAATGAGGAATTACGGTCCGACCAGATGAAGGGCGTCTGGCGCCGCTTCGGCCGTTATATCATCGTCGTCGCCATCCTGATCGTCGCCGGCACCGCCGGCAAGGTTCTCTATGAATATTGGGACGACAACCGCTCCTCCAGCGCTGGCGATCAGTTCCTGGCGGCGATGAAGCTTGCTGACGAGAACAAGAACGACGAGGCGCTGGCCGCGCTCGACAAGCTGGAGAAGGAAGGCCATGGCGCCTATCCGGTGCTGGCGCGCATGCGGGCAGCGACCGTCCAGGCGCAGAAGGGTGATGCGGCTGCGGCGATCGCCGCCTTCAACGAGATCGGCAAGGACAATGGCGTTCCGGCTGCCGTGCGCGATGCCGCCAAAATGCGCGCCGGCTGGCTGTTGATCGAAAACGGCTCTTACGAGCAGGTTTCGGCGGCGATCGAGGAAATGGCCGTGCCCGGCAACGCCTTCCGCCATTCGGCGCGCGAGGCGCTCGGCCTTGCCGCCTACAAGGCCGGCAATATGACGCAGGCGCGCCAATGGTTCCAGTCGATCGTTGACGATACCGACAGCCCGCGCAATGTCGGCAATCGTGCGCATATGATGCTTGATCTCATTGCCGCATCCGGCAAGGCACCCGCCGCGCAGGGCTGAGTTTTAAGGAAAAAGAATGAGTTTCACGGTCGCGATCGTCGGTCGTCCGAATGTCGGTAAATCGACGCTTTTCAACCGCCTGGTCGGAAAGAAGCTGGCGCTTGTCGACGACACGCCTGGCGTGACGCGTGACCGCCGGCCGGGCGATGCGCGGCTGATGGGCCTGACCTTCACGATCATCGACACGGCCGGCCTCGAAGAGGCGGACGAGGAAAGTCTGCAAGGCCGTATGCGCGCCCAGACGGAAGCGGCAATTGACGAGGCCGATCTTTCGCTTTTCGTCGTCGACGCCAAGAATGGACTGACGCCTGTCGATACCGCGCTTGCCGAAATGCTGCGCCGGCGCGGCAAGCCGGTGGTGCTCGTCGCCAACAAGTCCGAAGCGCGCGGCTCCGACAGCGGCTTCTATGACGCCTATACGCTCGGCCTCGGCGAACCGACGCCGATCTCGGCCGAACACGGGCAGGGCATGCTTGATCTGCGCGACGCGATCGTCGAGGCGATCGGCAAGGACCGGGCCTATGCCAAGGAGGATGTTGCCGTCACCGACGTCGACGTGTCCCAGGCTGAGGGCGAGGGTGACGACGAGGATGAAGAGCCCGTCTATGACGACACCAAGCCGCTCCGGGTGGCGATCGTCGGCCGGCCGAATGCCGGCAAGTCGACGCTGATCAACCGTTTCCTCGGCGAAGACCGGCTGCTGACCGGGCCGGAGGCCGGCATCACCCGCGATTCCATCTCGGTCGAATGGGATTGGCGCGGCCGCACCATCAAGATGTTCGACACGGCAGGCATGCGCCGCAAGGCGCGGGTGACCGAAAAGCTGGAGAAGCTTTCCGTCGCCGACGCGCTGCGCGCCATCCGCTTCGCCGAAACCGTCGTCATCGTCTTCGACGCGACGATCCCCTTCGAGAAGCAGGACCTGCAGATCGTCGACCTGGTGCTGCGCGAGGGCCGCGCGGCCGTGCTCGCTTTCAACAAGTGGGATATGATCGAAGACCGCCAGGCGGTGCTGGCGGATCTGCGCGAAAAGACCGACCGGCTGCTGCCGCAGGCGCGCGGCATCCGCGCCGTACCGATCTCCGGCCAGACCGGCTGGGGCCTCGACAAGCTGATGCAGTCGATCATCGACACCGACAGGGTCTGGAACAAGCGCATCTCGACGGCACGGCTCAACCGCTGGCTGGAGACGCAGCAGATCCAGCATCCGCCACCGGCCGTGTCCGGCCGCCGCATCAAGCTGAAATACATGACGCAGGTCAAGGCCCGTCCGCCGGCCTTCATGATCTCCTGCACCCGCTCGGACGCACTGCCGGAATCCTATACGCGCTATCTGATCAACGGGCTGCGCAACGATTTCGACATGCCGAGCGTGCCGATCCGCATCCATTTCCGCTCAGCCGACAATCCGTTTGAAGGCAAGAAGAGGCGGACGTAGGGTTTAAGGGATGCCGGTTGGGGGCTTGCGCGGCATTGTTGCGCCGTCGTGTGGCCACCCCCCTCTGCCCTGCCGGGCATCTCCCCCACAAGGAGGGAGATTGGCTGGACGTGATGGCTTCCCCAAACAACTGGCCGTCACGTGGATCGTAAAATTGGGGCGAGGCATAGCTTCTTGCCGATCTCCACCCTTGTGGGGGAGATGCCCGGCAGGGCAGAGGGGGGTGGCCCAAGCACGGCCACGTTTATCGTGATCTCAGCGGCTAAGCCGCGAAAATCTCGCAAGCGCAATCAGTCCCCAGACGGGACAGACCCGGCGGTGTCGCCGGGCTTTCTGCTTCTTGGAAGCGACTTGGCGAACTGCCAGGCCTTCTTCCATTTCGGCGTGATCACGCCGTTAGCGGCGCGGATGTTGTTGATGAACTGCAGCGTCGCCGCTTCCCAGGAATATGGCATGGCGAGCGCATGCGCCTTCTCGCGCGAAGCGGAGAGGGCGGCGAGGCAGGCGGCGCGCAGGTCCATGTCGAGCGCACCGACCTCGCTGTCCTCGCCGATGATGTCGAGCGGGCCGGTCACCGGATAGGCGGCGACCGGCACGCCCGATGCCAGCGCTTCCAAAATGGTGTTGCCGAAAGTGTCGGTGAGCGAGGGAAAGACGAAGACGTCGGCCTGGGCATAGGCCTGTGCCAGTTCCTCGCCGAACTTCACACCGGCGAAGAAGACTTGGGGATATTGCTTTTCGAGCTCAGCACGCGCCGGGCCGTCGCCGACGACGACCTTCGAGCCTGGCAGATCGAGATCGAGGAAGGCCGGCAGGTTCTTTTCGAGCGCCACGCGGCCGACGGTCATGAAGATCGGGCGCGGCAGGCCGAAGGGTTTCTCCTCCAGCGCCATCGGACGGAACTGAGTGGCGTCGATGCCGCGGCTCCAGGGCATGAGATTGCGGATGCCTTTTTCCGACAGTTCGCGCGCAAGGCTCGGTGTCGCCACCATGCAGCCGGCGCCACCATTGTGGAACCAGCGGACGAAGGAATAGAGCCAGCTCTTCGGGATCGGCAGGCGGGCCGCGACATATTCCGGGAAGCGGGTGTGGTAGCTCGTCGAAAACGGCATACCGTTCTTCAGGCACCAGCGGCGGGCGGTCAGCCCGAGCGGGCCTTCGGTGGCGATATGCACGTAGGAGGGATTGTGCTTTTCGATCTCGCGGGCAATGCGGCGATAACCGGCGATCGACAGGCGGATCTCGGGATAGGTCGGGCAGGGGATGCTGTTGAAGCGCTCCGGCGTCACCATGGACACCTCGACGCCCATCTTTGCCAGCTCGCGATTGGTGTTTTCGATCGAGCGCACCACGCCATTGACCTGCGGATGCCAGGCATCGGTGACGATGACCAGCCGTTCCGGCAGTTTTCCGGCGGAGGCGGCATTGGCCCAGCTTTCGCCGCTATAAGTGTTTGCCGGACGTTGCAGCATGTCGTGATTTCCATCCGCGTTGCAGTGATCTGTCAACGCTCAACCCCAAAGCGGGGTTCCGGAACGGCGATTCCCGCTTGCCTATTTTGAGGCATGACCATGATGGAAATATTACAGCCGCACGCCAATGTTTTCAGGCTTCTAGCGGCTTCATCGCCGCGAATATGTCAGCGGCCGACGGTGTTTTCAGGCAGAAGAATGACGACGCCGGTCGGGGACCGGCGCCGCTTGGGAGGTTAGGCGGCAGCGGAAGCGGAACCGGCTAGCGGAACTTCCGAGATCGTCTTCAGAACCTGCGAAGCGATCTGGTAGGGGCAGCCCTGCGAGTTCGGGCGGCGATCTTCCAGATAGCCCTTGTAGTCGTTCTTGACGAAGGAATGCGGGACGCGGATCGAGGCGCCACGGTCGGCAACGCCGTAGGAGAACTTGTTCCACGGAGCCGTTTCGTGCTTGCCGGTCAGGCGCTTGTCGTTGTCGGGACCGTAGACGTTGATGTGGTCCATCAGGTTCTTTTCGAACTGCGCCATCAGCGCTTCGAAATAGGCCTTGCCGCCGACTTCGCGCATGTACTTGGTCGAGAAGTTGCAGTGCATGCCCGAACCGTTCCAGTCGGTGTCGCCGAGCGGCTTGCAGTGGTACTCGATGTCGATGCCGTACTTTTCAGTCAGGCGCTGCAGCAGGTAGCGTGCCATCCAGATCTGGTCGGCGGCCTTCTTGGAGCCCTTGCCGAAAATCTGGAATTCCCACTGGCCCTTGGCCACTTCGGCATTGATGCCTTCGTGGTTGATGCCGGCAGCGAGGCAGAGATCGAGATGCTCTTCGACGATTTCGCGGGCGACGTCGCCAACGTTCGAATAGCCGACGCCGGTGTAGTAGGGGCCCTGCGGAGCCGGATAGCCCTGCTCGGGGAAGCCGAGCGGACGGCCGTTCTGGTAGAAGAAATATTCCTGCTCGAAGCCGAACCATGCATCTTCGTCGTCGAGGATGGTGGCGCGAGCATTGGATGCGTGCGGCGTGACGCCATCAGGCATCATGACTTCGCACATCACGAGTGCGCCGTTGGTGCGGGCCGGATCGGGATAGATGGCGACGGGCTTCAGCACGCAATCGGAGCTGCGGCCTTCGGCCTGCTGCGTCGAGGAGCCGTCAAAGCCCCAGAGCGGAAGCTGTTCCAGCGTCGGGAATGCGTCGAATTCCTTGATCTGCGTCTTGCCGCGCAGGTTCGGGACCGGAGTGTAACCATCGAGCCAAATATACTCGAGCTTAAATTTTGTCATCGTGACTCTCTCAATGCTACGAAGGTGAGCAAATCCGGAGACGATCTCGGCGCATGCACGCATCCGACCGCCAGGGGATGCACCTATTAATGCATGTAGCGTGCCAGTTTGATGCCCGGTTAAGGAAAAATCCCGAATCAGCCGGTCGGCACCTGTGTTTTTCTGTTTTTGAAAACGGTCTTTGGCACGGCCGAGGGCTGATTCATCAAGAAGAAAGGAGATTTTCCGCTTTGGAACCGGATGAAAATTTGGGCGTTAGCTTAAACTGATGAAGTGTTGAACAAATAGGCGGACGCTTCTCACGTGGACAGCATATCGATCAATCATAACTATATCGATGCATATAATTTGTGCAATTTGCATAAACTATGTGCATTGTGCTATGGTTTCGGTGCTGAATGTTGATGCGAGAGCTGAATGGAGGCGATCTCATGCCCACCGGTTTCCATCGTGAATCCGCAACGATCTACCAGTTTCCCGTCACGCCGACGCGGGGCGCCAACCGGTTCGAACGCGCCCGGCTGATGGAACGCGAGGCCGCTGAGGTGTGCGATGCGGCGCTCGATAGCTGCTGGTATCATGACGAGGCGGTTCGCGGGCCGGATCGGCCGACGAAGTCCTGATTTTCAGTTCCCTCAACCGGGGCGAAATGTCGACCGGGGAGAGAGCTTTGCGCACAGCCGGACTGTCGTGATACGCGGGCTCAGCGGCCGCTCAATCCAAGTTTTTCCTTTGCCACCAACGCGCCGTGTTCACTGACGACGCGGGCTGCAACGCCGGCGGCAAAGCCGGCGGCGGCGGTTGCTTGTCCGGTTTCAAGGTAGTGTGCGAGGAAGGCGCCGTTGAAACTGTCGCCGGCACTTGTCGTATCGACCACCTTCTCCACTTTTTCGGCCGGAACGAAGGTCTCATCACCGGAGAAATTCAATCGGACGCCGTCCGCGCCGTTCTTGACAACAATGTCGACGGCGCCGAGTGCACGGTAGCGCTGGATCGTCGCCTCGATGGAGGCGTCACCGAAATGCGCGGCCTCGTCGTCGAAGCTCGGCATGACGAGTACGGAGGAGCGGGCGCCTTCGCTGATCGTCGCGTGCATCACGTCGTAGCTCGCCCAGAGGCGGGGGCGGATGTTCGGGTCGAACACCACGAGCTTGCCGGCGGCCTTGGCACGGCGGACTTCGGCCAGCAGCGTCGCGGCGTCTTCCTGCGGAAGAATGGCGAGGGTGATGCCGGAGAAGTAGACGACGTCGGCGCTCTCGACCGCCTCGCGCAGGTGGTCAGGATCGGCGGCAAGGCTGCGGGCGGCCGAATTGTCGCGCCAGTAGCTGAACGAGCGCTCGCCGTCCTTCAGGCTGATCATATAGAGGCCGGGCGTCTTGCCCTTGATGCGGCGGATGAGGCTCGTGCCGATGCCTGCGTTGTCGATGAAGGCCACCATCTCATCCGACATGGCGTCGTCGCCAAGCGCAGTGAAATAATCGACCGACCAGTCGGCGGCAAGGCAGGCACGGGCATACCAGGCGGTGTTGAAGGTATCGCCGGCAAAACCCTTGCGCAGCAGGCCGTCGCCCGCCTGCGAGAGTTCCACCATGCATTCACCGATCGATAGAAACCGTCTGCTCACCTTGTCCTCCCGGCATCGGAGCGCCGCTGATCAACAGGACGCTCTATCGCTTTGAATTGACGCTTCATCCGCTGATACGCGGAGCCGGGCGGGGTGACAAGCGCCGATGTAACGCGAAATGAAAAGCCCGCCTTCGCGGACAAAGCGAAGGCGGGCTTTGGAGAAGGATGTCTATTCGTGGATGGTGTAGCTGCCGAGCTGGCAAAGATCCTGCGTGTCTTCGGTGGTGTCGAGATCGGAATCTTCGTCGAATTCGAAGCGCATGTCGTATTTGCAGACGGTGCGGCCATCGGCGATGGTGATGTTCGCGCTTTCACCCGGATTGAGAACATCCTCGCCGAAGACGTCTTGTTCCCAGCTGTCGACGCCTGCCGGCGAGCTGTAGAAGCGGGTCAGCACGGAATTGGTTCCGTTGGTGAGCTGGAACTTCAGATCTTCGGCGTGCGACGGCACGGCGGAGGCGGCGATAATCGCGGCTGCAACCGCGATCAATCCGGATAGTTTCGATTTCATGTATGCGTTCCCCAGGCCCATGATCAGGCCGGTAAGGATTAGCATGCTCTCGGATAAATCTTTCTTATCAGGGGTTTTATACCCCCAAATAGGTCTGCCTCCGGGTCTGGTCAGGGCCTGTCCATATGATAGCAGGCCGCCTTCTGGCCGGGACGGACCTCCTCGGTCGGCGGCATTTCGGTGCGACAGATATCGGTCGCCTTCCAGCAGCGGGGAGAGAAGACGCAGCCTTTCGGCGGGTTGAGCGGCGAGGGTGGATCGCCCTGCAGGCGGATGCGGGTGCGCAGGCGTGCGAGCTTCGGATCCGGGATCGGGGCTGCGGAAAACAGCGCCTGTGTATAGGGATGGGCGGGGTGATCGAAGACGGTGGCGCAGTCGCCCGCTTCCACCACGCGGCCGAGATAGAGCACCAGCACATCGTCGGAGATCAGCCGTACGACGGAAAGGTCGTGGCTGATGAAGATCAGCGTCAGGCCGAATTCCTTGCGCAGCTTGCGCAGAAGCGTGATCACCTGGCCCTGGATCGAGACGTCGAGGGCCGATACCGGCTCGTCGCAGATGATCAGCTTCGGCTTGGTGACAACAGCTCGGGCAATGCCGATGCGTTGCGCCTGGCCGCCGGAAAATTCGTGCGGGTAGCGGTTGATCATCTCCGGCACCAGGCCGACGGCGCTCATGATCTCGCGCACGCGCTCGGTGCGCTCGGCCTTCGAAAGCTTCGGCTCAAAGACGGTGAGCGGCTCGGCGATGATGTCGCCGACGGTCATGCGCGGGTCGAGCGAGGCGATCGGATCCTGGAAGATGATCTGCATGTCGCGGCGCGCCGCGCGCATTTCCTCTTCCGAGAGGTCGAGAAGATTGCGGCCCTGCCAGAGGATGCGGCCCTTCTGCGATTTCAGGAGCCGCAGGATGGAGCGGCCGAGGGTGGATTTGCCGCAGCCGGATTCGCCGACGATGCCGAGCGTGCGGCCTTCGGCGAGATCGAAGCTGACATTGTTGACGGCGGTGAGGAAGACCGGCGGCTTGAACAAGCCCTTTGCCGGCAGCTCGAACTGGGTCGTCAGGTTCTCGACCCTCAGAAGCGACCGGTCAGCCATGGTTCAGCAACTCCTCACGACGCGGGAAGGGGTGATAACAGGCGGCGCAGTGGCGCGACGCCAGGGTTTCGAGCGGCGGTGGACGGTCGATGCAATCGTCCTGAACCTGCGAACAGCGCGGCGAGAAATTGCAGCCCTTCGGCAGGTGCTGCAGGTTCGGCGGGCGCCCGGGGATGACAACGAGGTCGTCGACATCCTGGTCCGGCCGCGGGATCGAGGCATGCAGCGCCGCCGTATAAGGGTGAGCCGGATTGTCGAAAAGTTCGTCGACGGGCGCCTCCTCGACGATGCGGCCGGCATACATGACGGCGACACGGTCGGCGAGGCCGGCAACGACGCCGAGATCATGGGTGATCATGATGAGCGCCGTGTTCATTTCCGCCGTCAGGTCGTTGAAGAGATCGAGGATCTGCGCCTGAATGGTGACATCGAGCGCGGTCGTCGGTTCGTCGGCAATTAGAAGCTTCGGCTTGGTGAGCAGGGCCATGGCGATGACGATGCGCTGGCGCATGCCGCCGGAGAGCTCATGCGGATAGAGGTGGAAGCGCCGCGCGGGATCGGGGATACCGACGCGCTTCAGCATGTCGAGGGCGGCGTCGGAGGCAGCGCGCGCCGTCAGGCCGCGGTGAACCTCAAGCTGTTCCGTCAGTTGCCGGGAAATCTTCAGCGACGGGTTCAGCGCGGTCATCGGGTCCTGGAAAACCATCGCCATGTCCTTGCCGCGGATCTGGTCGAGTTCGCGCGGCTTCAGCGACAGCACGTCCTTGCCTTCGAGCAGCGCCTGTCCTGTCGTTTTGCCATTCTTGGCGAGCAGGCCCATAATGCCGAGGAAGGTCTGGCTCTTGCCGGAGCCGGATTCGCCGACGATGGCGATGCGCTCGCCGCGCCGGACGGTGAGGTTCATGTTGGAGACGGCCTTCACCTCGCCATCCGGCGTCGCGAAGGTGATCGAGTAGTCCTTGAGTTCGAGGAGGATGTCTTTTTCTTGGAGCATTCTATCGATCCTTCGGGTCGAACGCGTCGCGCAGGCCGTCGCCGATGAAAAGCAGGCTGAGCAGCAGGGCGACGAGAAAGCTTGCCGGGAAGATCAAAAGCCAGGGCATGCTTTCCATAGCATCGGTCCCTTCCGCGATCAGCGTGCCGAGCGAGGTCAGCGGTTCCTGCACGCCGAAGCCGAGATAGGACAGGAAGCTTTCGGTGGCGATGATTTCGGGCACCGTCAGTGCCGCGAAGATGACGACGGGGCCGACGAGGTTCGGAATGATGTGTTTGACGATGATCTTGAACGGCCGCTGCCCGGATGCGCGGGCCGCCTCGATGAATTCGCGATGCTTGATCGACAGCGTCTGGCCGCGCACGATGCGGGCCATGGTCAGCCATTCCAGCGCGCCGATCGCGGCGAAAAGCAGGTAGACGTTGCGGCCGAAGATCACCATCAGCAGGATGACGAAGAGGATGTAGGGAAGCGCATACATGATGTCGACGAAGCGCATCATGATCGCATCCAGTCTGCCGCCGATATAGCCCGAGATCGCGCCGTAGAGCACGCCGATGACGACCGAGACGACGGTGGCCGTCAGCGCCACGGCAAGCGAGACGCGGGTGCCGTAGAGCACGCGGGCAAGAAGGTCGCGGCCGTTCGGGTCGGTACCGAAATAATGGCCGGTCTCGATCGAGGGCGGGATGCGGAAGGCCGCCCAATCCGGATCCTCGTAGTTGAAGGGAATGACCCAGGGGCCGAGGAAGGCGGCGAGGATCAGCAGCGCCAGGACGGCAATCGACAGCACGGCCGCCTTGTTGCGGCCGAGACGGCGCAGCGCGTCCCTGGTGAGCGAACGGCCTTCGGGCGCGAGGCCTTCCGCCTCCAGAAGCTCCTGGGCCAGCAGCTCGCGTTTTGCGGGATTGAGGATCATCGGTTTCTCACTTTCGGGTCCAGCCAGGCATAGGCGATATCGACCAGAAGGTTCAGGAACACGATCAGCACCATGTAGAAGATGACCGTGCCGAGAACCATGCCGTAATCGCGGTTCAGCGCCGCATTGACGAAATAGCGGCCGATGCCGGGCAATCCGAAGATGCTTTCGACAACCAGCGAGCCGGTGAGAAGGTAGCTTGCCGCCGGTCCGAGATAGGAGACGACAGGCATCAGCGCAGGCTTCAGCGCGTGGCGCATCACCGTCAGCCGCGGGCCGATGCCCTTGGCCTTGGCGGTACGGATGAAGTTCTGGTTCATCACCTCGATCATCGAGCCGCGAGTGATGCGCGAGATGCGACCGGCATGCGGCAGGGCCAGAACGACGATCGGCAGGATCAGGTATTTGATCGAACCGTCACCCCAGCCGCCGACCGGAAACCAGCCGAGGTGGATGCCGAAGATCAGCTGCAGGATCGGCGCGATCAGGAAGTTCGGCAGCACGACGCCGACCAGGATGAGGCTGCCCAGAATGTAGTCCGGCGTCTTGTTCTGGTAGAGCGCCCCAAGACAGCCGACGGCGACACCGACGATGATGGCGATCAGGAAGGCTGCGGTGCCGATGGTGAAAGTATAGGGCAGACCGATCATGATCTGCTGGGCGACGGTGAAATCCTCACTGGCGAAGGAGGGTCCGAGATCGCCCCGCAGCAGATCGCCGACATACATCAGATACTGCTGGATCAGCGGCTTATCGAGGTTGTAGTGGACCGCGAGGTTTTTCAGGATCACCGGCGGCAATGGCCTTTCGCCATCGAACGGGCCGCCGGGGGCAAGGCGCAAAACGAAAAAACAGGCTGTGACGGCGATCCACAGAACGGGGATCGTCGATAGCAGGCGACGGAGGGCGTATTTGATCATGATCGTGGGCCGGTCCTTTCCGCAAGGCGCGGAAAGGACCGTTTTCCCTTACTCTTTCATCGACAGCCAGCGGGTGCGGTGGATGTCTTGAATATTGTCGACGAAGCCTTCGATCTTCGGCGAAACGACGTTCTTCGAAACATAGTAGTAGATCGGCAGGGCGGCAGAATCATCCAAGGCCAACTGCTCGGCCTTCTTGAACATTGCAGCGCGCTTGGTGAGATCCGTCTCGGCGTTGCCGTCCTTGATCAGCTTGTCGTACTCGGGATTGGACCAGCGACCGTAGTTCATCTGGACACCTGTGACCAGGAGGTTCAAGAAATTATCCGGATCGTTGTAATCGGCGAGCCAGCCGGCGCGGCCGATCTGTACTTCGCCGCGCTGCAACTGATCATAGTGCACTTTGGTCTCGGCATTGACGAGTTCGACATTGACGCCGAGCGGCTTCCACATGGAGGCGATGGCCACGGCGATGCGTTTATGGTTGTCGTTGGTGTTGTATTTGAGCTCGGCAGTCAGCGGATGATCCGGACCGAAACCGGCATCCTTCAGCAGCTTCTTGGCTTCTTCGACCTTGTCCTTATAGGGAAGATCTTTCCAGGAGACGTAGGCCGGCTCGCCGTAGTTTGCCGTGCCCGGCGGAACCCAGGAGTAGGCCGGCAGTTCGCCGGTGCCGAGAATCTGCGGGCCGATGACTTCGCGGTTGATCGCCATGGAGAGAGCCTGGCGCACGCGCTTGTCGGCGAAGGGCGGCTTGGTCGAATTGATGACGTAGTAGTAGAGGCCGGAGAAGGGAGCGACATGCGCCTGGCCAGGCAGGTTCTTCTTCATCCACTCGTACTGGTCGGTCGGGAAATCGGTCAGGATGTCGAATTCGCCGGCGCGGTAGCGTTTCAGCGCGGCTTCCTGGTCCTCGAGCACGAAGAATTTGGCGCCGTCGATCTTCAGGTCCTTGGCGCCGTACCACTGATCGTTCTTGACCGTCGTGACATGGGAGCCCGGAACCCACTCGACCGGCTTATAGGGGCCGTTGGTGACGATATTGCCGATCTTGACCCAATCCTGCCCCTTCGCCTCGACGACATGTTTGGGCAGCGGATAGGCGGTGTAATGCATCAGGGCGTTGAGGAAATAGGGGGTCGGGTTTTCGAGGGTGATCTCAAGCGTCTTGTCGTCGATCGCCTTGACGCCGAGCTGGTTGAGATCGGTGATCTCGCCCTTGTTGATCTTTTCGGCGTTCTTGATGGTGAACTGCAGATAGGCATAGTCGGCGGCGTTTTTCGGGTCGACGAGGCGCTGGAAGGCGAAGACGAAGTCTCCTGCCGTTACCGGCTGGCCATCGGACCACTTGATGCCGTCGCGAAGCTTGAAGGTGTAGACCTTGCCATCCGGCGAAATCGTCCAGCTTTCGGCCTGGCCGGGGACCGGATTGTCCTTGGCGTCTTCGGTGACGAGGCCTTCGAAGATGTCGCCGGCGATGCGGTTTTCCCAGTCGCCCGAAAGTTTCTGCGGATCGAGCGACTGCGGGTCGCCACCATTGTGAATGTTGAGCGTGGCCGCATGGGCTGAAAACGCCAGCAATGTGCCAAGCATTGCGGAGGCGAGAAATTTTTTCGTGAACTGGTTCATCGTGGGTCCACCTTTCTAGGCTTTGCGCCTTTATTAGACATCTGTTCCCGGTGTTTGACCTCTTACGTGCAGGTCAGTGCGCACCTTATCGCAAAGGAATCGCGTTGCAACCCCAAATCCGGCGGCTGGAAAGGGGTTGTGGACAAGCCTATATACGTCTCCCCCTTGTCGGATCGCGACGACCTATTGCGACATCGGCAGCACTTTCATAACGGTTTGATGTGGTTGTCTTTTGTTTCGTCCGCTTTAGTGTGGCGAGCACAAACAGCAGGAGACGTAGCCGATGGCATTGCAGACGGGCGGGAATGCGGACTGGTGGCGCGGCGCGGTGATCTATCAGGTTTATCCGCGATCGTTTCAGGACACGAACAGCGACGGGCTTGGCGATCTCAAGGGCATCACCCGCCGGCTGCCGCATATCGCCAGCCTCGGCGTCGATGCGATCTGGCTCTCGCCCTTCTTCAAATCGCCGATGGCGGATATGGGTTACGACGTTTCCGATTATTGCGACGTCGATCCGATCTTCGGCACGCTTGCCGATTTCGACGAGATGATGGCCGAGGCGCACAGGCTCGGCATCAAGGTCGTCATTGACCAGGTGATCTCGCATACGTCGGACCGGCATCCCTGGTTCGTCGAGAGCCGGGCGAGCCGGACCAATCCGAAGGCGGACTGGTATGTCTGGGCCGATCCGAAACCGGATGGGACTGCGCCGAACAACTGGCTGTCGATCTTCGGCGGGCCGGGCTGGGAGTGGGATGGTGTGCGTCGGCAATATTACCAGCACAATTTCCTGACCTCGCAGCCCGATCTCAATTTTCACAGCAGCCAAGTGCAGGATGCCGTGCTGAAGACGGTAAAGTTCTGGCTCGACCGCGGCGTCGACGGCTTCCGGCTGGATACGGTCAATTATTATTTCTGCGACAGAGAGCTCAGAAGCAATCCGCCGCACGAGCCCGACACCGATGACGGCGGCCTCGATGCACCCGACACCAACCCCTACGGCATGCAGAACCATCTCTACGACAAGACCCAGCCGGAGAATATCGGCTTCCTCAAGCGTTTCCGGGCCCTGCTCGATCAATATGAGGACCGTACGACCGTCGGCGAAGTCGGTGACGGTGCGCGCTCGCTGAAGACGGTGGCGGCCTATACGAGCGGCGATGACAAGCTGCACATGTGCTACACCTTCGATCTGCTGGGGCCGGAATTCACCGCCCCGCATATTCGCGGCTGCGTCGAGGCTTTTCAGAAGGCCGTCACGGACGGCTGGGTCTGCTGGGCTTTTTCCAATCACGACGTCATGCGCCATGTCAGCCGCTTCGCGCTGACCGAGGAGGAGCGGCCCGTCATCGCCAAGCTGGCGATCTCGGTGCTTGCGGCGCTGCGCGGCTCGATCTGCCTCTATCAGGGCGAAGAGCTCGGCCTGCCGGAGGCGGAACTCGCCTTTGAGGATCTGCGCGACCCCTACGGCATCCGCTTCTGGCCGGCCTTCAAGGGTCGCGACGGATGCCGCACGCCGATGCCCTGGGAAGCCGGCAAGGCGCATGCGGGCTTCACCTCGGCCGAGAAGAGCTGGCTGCCGGTGCCCTACGAGCAGGCCGCACTTTCCGTCGATACGCAGGAGGCAAGTGACAGCTCGGTACTCAATCACTACCGCAGGACGCTCGCATTCCGGAAGAGCCACCCGGCGCTGATCGACGGGGAGATGACCTTTATCGGCACCAACCAGGACCTGCTCGCCTTCACCCGTGAAAAGGGCGGGGAAAGGTTGCTCTTTGTTTTCAACCTGACGCGCAAACCGGCCGAGTTCCGCCTGCCTGACGGCATGGCGCTCGGGGAGGCGCTTGCGATGCCGGGGTTTGAGGCGGTGGCGGGTTCGGGATCGGTGAAGCTTGCGGCGTTGGATGGGTTCTGTGCACGGGTCTGATATCCGCGCTGCTGTGGTCGGACGTGGTCTTGATAGGGTCTGTATTTTTTAAATTACAACTGATATGTTCATCTTGAAGCAGACGGCCACTTTCCAGAAGTGGCACAAAAGGTTGAAAGACGGAAAGGCCAAGGCAATGATTGCTTTACGCCTTCAGCGTCTTGCCACCGGGCATTCCGGCGATGCCGCGCCGGTCGGCGAGGGGGTGAGTGAACTACGCATTCACTATGGGCCTGGCTATCGAATTTATTATCGGAAGCGGGGAGAAACGATCATCGTCCTCCTCTGCGGCGGTGATAAAAGTACGCAGGACGCCGATATACGGACGGCAAAGAGAATTGCCATGGAATGGAGTGAAGACAATGGCTGAAGAGATTTTCGACTTCGATCCGGCTGAGTTGCTCGATTCCGATGAGGCTATCGAAACCTTTATTACCGAGGCCCTGCAGACCGGGGATGCGAAATTCATCGCGTCTGCCCTTGGCGTCGTTGCACGCGCCAAGGGCATGAGCAAGATTGCCAGGGAAACCGGTCTTGCGCGCGAGCATCTCTATACTGCGCTGAGTGAAAACGGAAATCCCACCCTGGAAACAACCCTCGCTGTCATGAAGGCGATCGGGCTTGAACTCACGACGCGGCATCACGCGGTTTGAAAACTATTTCAGCAGTTTGTCATAATCGGCATGGGAACCGATCCAAAACCAGATGACATCATCTCCGTCCCTGACGGCCAGTGCTCTCCAGGATGTGCCGACCAGAAGCGACCAACGCGCTTGAAGTGCAGCGATGGATGTCTGGGATCTTGTTTGCGCAGATCGAAATTTTCGTCGGCAAGCTTTCGTATGTGCTCAGGCAAGCCATCATAGGCCGCTCAGAAGGCGGGGGTCGCGTGGTGTTTCAAAGCCGCCTTGTCTTTCCGGCACGAAAATCCGCAAGGGCCTTCTCCGCGAGATGATCGAGCCTGCCGCCTGCGGCGTCTGCCTCGATCTGCCGATCCCAGCGTTCGGCCTGAAGGGTTTCAAACCACGCGGAAAAGGCCTCGAACTCCTGCTTGTTGAGTTCGGCGACGGATTTCTCAATCTGTTCCAGCTTGGTCATAGTCAGCTCCGGCGATATCACAAAATAGGCCCTGCCGCTGGATTTGCCAAGAATTCCGTCACCCGATCAGCGCGAACTTGTCCACATCGACCATCCCACGGTCTGAAATCTTGAGGTGTGGAATGACAGGCAGGGGCAGGAAGGCGACCTGCAGGAAAGGTTCTTCCAAGGTCGTGCCAAGGGCGTAGGCGGCCTTGCGCAGATGGTGCAGCGTGTCGCGAACCGTCTCATAGGGTTCCAGGCTCATCAGGCCGGCGATGGGGAGGGCGATTTCGCCGGTGACCTTGCCGTCCTCGACGACGACGAAGCCGCCGTTGATTTCGCCGAGACGGTTAGCGGCGCGCGCCATGTCGTCCTCGTCGACGCCGACGACGCAGATATTGTGGCTGTCATGGCCGACGGTTGAGGCGATCGCGCCCTTCTTCAGGCCGAAGCCCTGGACGAAGCCGTTGGCGTGGTTGCCGTTCTTGCCGTGGCGCTCGATGACGGCAACCTTGATGATGTCGTTGGCAAGATCGACCGACGTCTCGTTGCCCTTGACGGGCAGGCGATAGCGGCGATGCTGGGTGATGATCTTGCCGGGCACAACGCCGATGACGGATGTTTCGCCCTCTCTGGCCGGCACGCCGAAATGGGCGGCGTTGACGGGCCGGGCCTTGACGCTGTCGAGGCCGATCGGGGCGACAGGCCTGCGCGTGGAAAAGAGTGCTTTGGTGACACGGCGGCCGGCAGAGAAGACCATATCGGCGCGGCAGTTTTCCAGGCTGTCGAGAACCACAAGATCGGCGCGCCAGCCGGGCGCTACGAGGCCGCGGTCCCTGAGCCCGAAAGCGCGAGCGGCGGAGATCGAGGCGGCGCGATAAATCGCCAGGGGCTCGACGCCGTTGGCGATCGCCGTGCGGATCATATGATCGAGATGGCCCTGTTCGGCGATATCGAGCGGATTGCGGTCGTCGGTGCAGAGCGCGAGGTAGGGGGAAAGCCGCTCGGTGATGATCGGGATCAGCGCGGCGAGGTCCTTGGACACCGAGCCTTCGCGCACCAGGATATGCACGCCCTTGCGGATCTTTTCCAGCGCTTCGGCTGCGGTGGTGCATTCGTGCTCGGTACGGATACCGGCCGAGAGATAGCCGTTGAGGTCGTTGCCGGAAAGAAGCGGCGCGTGACCGTCGATATGGCCGCCCTGGAAGGCGTCGAGCTTGGCCATGCAGACGGGATCCTTGTGGATCACGCCGGGGAAATTCATGAATTCGGCAAGGCCGATGACCTTCGGATGATGGCGGAAGGGCAGGAGGCTCTCGACCGGCAGGTCGGCGCCTGATGTTTCGAGATGCGTCGCCGGCACGCAGGAGGAGAGCTGGACGCGGATGTCCATGATCGTTTCCAGGGCGGATTCGAGAAAAAATTCGATGCCGGCGGCTCCGAGCACATTGGCGATTTCATGCGGATCGCAGATGGCGGTGGTGACGCCATAGGGCAGGACACAGCGGTCGAATTCATGCGGCGTCACCAGCGAGGATTCGATGTGCAGATGTGTGTCGATGAAGCCAGGAACGACTATTTTGCCCGATATGTCGATCTCGGTCTCGCCCTCGTAATCACCCGAGGTGCCGACGATGCGGTCGGCGCCGATGGCGATGTCGGAGCGGACGACTTCGCCGGTGACGAGATCGAAGAAACTGCCGCCTTTCAGCACGATATCGGCAGGCACGCGGCCCACACCCTGGTCGATGAGACGTTCGAGTCTGTTGGTCATGGCACCGCTCACATTGCAACCGATTCCGGAACTTATAACCGATCTGCGGCGACATGCGATGCCACAAACGAAACCGGGCGCCTTATGGCGCCCGGTCGCAGTCTCTATACTTTGACTTATTCCGCAGCGACGATCTTGCCGCCTTCCCACTTGTAGAGCGAGAAGCTCTGCGAAGTCAGATCGCCGGTTTCGCCGTAGGTGACCTTGCCGATGGCGGTCGGGATTTCCTTGCCGTCTTTCAGCGCAGCCGCGACGGCTTCCGCGTCCTCGGCACTGCCGGCCTTCTCGATGCCGGCTTTCAGCACTTCGACGGCGGCATAGGCGTTGAGCGTGAAGGCTTCGGCCGGGATGTTCTTGGCAGCAAGCGCCTCGGCGGCCGCCTTGGAATCCGGGTTCTTGGTGGCGTCCGAGGCGTTGGTGAAAAGCGTGCCGGCGGCCGCATCCGTGCCGATCGCCCAGAATTCGGTATTGGAGAGGCCGTCACCGCCGATGATCGTTGCGTTGGCGGCGAGGTCATGCAGCTGGCGGGCGAGCAGGCCGCCTTCCGGGTGGTAGCCGCCGAAATAGACGAGGTCGACCTTCTCGGACTTGATGCGGGTGGTGAGCGCGCTGAAATCCTTATCGCCGGGGGTGATCGCGTCATTGACGACTTCGGTGATGCCGCCAGCGTTCAGTGTCGCCTTGAAGGCGTCGGCGAGACCCTTGCCGTAGGCGCCCTTGTCGTTGACGATGGCGACGCGCTTGTCCTTGAAATTCTTCAGCACGTATTTGGCGGCGACTTCAGCCTGTTGATCGTCGCGGCCGCAGGTGCGCAGCACATTGGTGAGGCTGCGCTTGGTGAGATCGGGAGCCGTGGCGGTCGGGGTGACCATCAGTACGCCGTTTTCAGCCAGAACGTCCGAAACCGGGATGGCAACGCCTGATGTGACCGGGCCGACGACGAAGCGGATGCCGTCGCCGACGACCTTGTTGGCGGCGGAAACGCCCTGCTTCGGCTCGCCGGCATCGTCGGCCAGTTCGAGGACGACCTTCTCGCCGAGAATCCCGCCCTTCTTGTTGATCTCGTCGACGGCGGTCTGGGCGCCGTTCTTGACCTGGTCGCCGTAGGCGGCGACGGGGCCGGTCAGCGGCGCGATCAGGCCGATGGTGATATCGGCATGGGCGAGCGGCGCAAAGGCGAGCGACGCGACCAGGGTCGCCGTCAATGTCTTGAGGGTCATAGTCTGTCTCCTTGGGTGGGGTCCTTCGACCCTCGATGAGGTGCCGCGCCGGATTTTCGATCATTCAACAGCCCTTCGGGCTGTGCCAAGGACGATCGACAACGGCGCAATCAGCGAACCTGCCGGCCATGTTTGACTCGGCGGAGGCTCATGACAGGATTTCTAAGAATTTTGACGGGATTTCGCAAGATCATAACAAAACCGAGGAGAAATTGGGTCGATCCGGCCGATAGTTCGATCGAAATGGTTCTTTTTGTCGTGATTTTGCGTTTTTTGGGGGGCAGGCTGCCAGGCGCAAACTCTCGTCGAGAAGGAAAACCGAATTCATGCGGCTCCTTCATGTCTCGCATTAACCGTTAATTCGGTGGATTGTAGTAGAAGCATGCGACACGCAAATAGTGCTGCGCTGCAAACGAAAGCTCCACGAATTATAGAGACGTATCGGGACTAGAGATCTGAATGCTCAAGCGTATCGACGCCAATCAGGTGCGTATCGGAATGTTTGTAGAGGCTATCGAGGGCCTGTGGCAGGATCCGCTTTTGTCGAAGCGCAGATTTTCCATTCGTCGTGAGCTCGACGCCGCAAAAATTCGGAAGTGCGGCACTGCCGTCGTCGTCATCAACACCAGCAAGGGCCTCGATACCAATGGCCTGCCGGGTCGTGACACCGAGATCGATAGCAAGGCGGCGCGCGAAACCGTGCAGAAATCCGTACAGATGCTGGAGGAGGTTTTCGGCCGCGTGAAAAATGGTGAGGGAATCACCTTCGAGCAAGTGGCGCCGGTGATTTCCTCCGTCTCCAAGTCGATGGATGAGAACCCTTCCGTTTTCCTGAGCGTGACGCGTCTAAAATCAAAAGACGAAGTGACGTTCCTCCATTCGATTTCGGTGAGTGCGCTGATGATCCTTTTCGGCCGTCATCTCGCGCTTGATGAGGCTACGGTTCAGATGCTCGGCACCGCCGGGTTGCTGCACGATGTCGGCAAGCTCGAAATTCCGCTGGAGATCCTTACCAAGGAAGGGCGCCTGGAAGAGGATGAGATCGGCTTGATGCGAAGGCATCCGGAGCAAGGACACGCGATCCTGTTGCGGCAGGAGGGCCTGTCTGACATCGTTCTCGACGTCTGCCTCAATCACCACGAACGCACCGATGGCAAGGGCTATCCGCGTGGGCTGTCCGGCAGCGCGATCAGCCTGTATGCGCGTATTGCGACGATTTGTGATGTCTACGACGCCGTCACCTCGGTACGACCTTACAAGGCGCCATGGAGTGCCAGCGATGCGTTGAAATGGATGATGGGCGTCGAAGGCCATTTCGATCGCCGGCTTCTGAAGAAATTTGCTCTCTGCCTCTCCGTCGCCTCAGTGATCTGAATTTTCTTTCCGGAAACGAAAAGCCCGCGAGGACGATGTCCGTCGCGGGCTGCGGTATTGAAAGTCTTCCGAGCGTCTTCAGATGTTGTTCTGCAGGATGGTCCGCAGTTTGCCGAACAGCTCGTCGATATGGTGCTTCTCGATGATCAGCGGCGGCGAGAGTGCGATGATATCGCCGGTAGTGCGGATCAGCAGGCCGCTTTCATAGGCTTTCAGGAATGCGGTGAAGGCGCGCTTGGTCGGCTCGCCGGCAATCGGATCGAGCTCGAT
This sequence comes from Rhizobium esperanzae, assembly GCF_014197615.1. GTDB lineage: Bacteria > Pseudomonadota > Alphaproteobacteria > Rhizobiales > Rhizobiaceae > Rhizobium > Rhizobium esperanzae_A. The sequence goes on along the minus strand of NZ_JACIFY010000006.1, from coordinate 202,072 downwards.
CGCGCCGATCAGGCCGGTATTCCTGATGTCGATGACATTGGGGCAGTCCTTCAGCGAATGCAGCGCGTCGGCCCAGTAGTCGGAAAGCTCGGCGGCGCGGGTCAGCAGCCCTTCTTCCTTGTAGGTGTCGAGCGTGGCAAGCGCGGCAGCGGAGGCAATCGGATTGCCGGAGTAGGTGTAGCCGTGGAAGAACTCGATCATGTGCTCCGGGCCGTTCATGAAGGCATCATGGATCTCGGATGTGACGAAGACGGCGCCCATCGGAATGACGCCGTTGGTCAGTCCCTTGGCGGCGGTGATCATGTCGGGCTTGACGTCGTAATATTGCGCGGCAAAGGGGGCGCCGAGGCGGCCGAAGCCGGTGATGACCTCATCGAAGATCAGCAGGATGCCGTGCTTGGTGCAGATCTCGCGCAGCTTCTGCAGGTAGCCTTTCGGCGGGATCAGCACCCCGGTGGAGCCGGCCACCGGCTCGACGATGACGGCGGCGACGGTGGAGGCATCATGCAGGGTGACAATCCGCTCCAGTTCGGTGGCGATATCGCCGCCATGCTCTGGCTCGCCGCGGGTGAAGTTGTTCTTGCCGGGCTGGTGGGTGTGCGGCATGTGGTCGACGCCGGTCAAAAGCGTGCCGAACATCTTGCGGTTGGTGACGATGCCGCCGACGGAGATGCCGCCGAAATTGACGCCGTGATAGCCGCGTTCGCGGCCGATCAGGCGGAAGCGTGAGCCATTGCCTTTGACGCGGTGATAGGCAAGCGCCACCTTGAGTGCGGTCTCGACGGATTCGGATCCGGAATTGGTATAGAGAACGTGATCCAGGCCTTCCGGCGCAATATCGACCAGGCGGTTGGCCAGCTCGAAGGCCTTGGGATGGCCGAGCTGGAAGGCCGGCGCATAGTCGAGTTCGCCGGCCTGTTCGCGGATCGCCTCGGTGATCTTCGGGCGGCAGTGGCCGGCATTGACGCACCAGAGGCCGGCGGTGCCGTCCAGCACCTGACGGCCGTCATGGGTCGTATAATACATGTCCTTGGCGCCGACGAACAAACGCGGTTCCTTCTTGAACTGGCGATTTGCTGTGAACGGCATCCAGAAGGCGCGAAGATCGTTCGGTGCATTGAGGCGATTGGACATGCTGTTCTCCTGGCCGCTGACGGCCCGTTCCCGGGCTTCACGCCCATATTTTGACTGTCCGGTCAAATTATCAGGGCTTCCCAAGGCGTCAACGGGAAAAGTCCCCGAAGCTTGCTTCCGGCAGGAGGCTCAAATTGCTTCGGTCCGCCGCGCCAATAACGGGGGGGAAGGGACGTCAAAATAAAGGTACGACCGGCAAACGTGAAATTTGCCGGTCGTACGAAAGGTTCAGGTGCTGAAATATCGTTGCCGTGCCTCCGGGAACATTCCCTTACGCCACGGCATCGTGCCGACATTCATGTCAGCGCTATCATCACGCCGCGGATCTGCTCCTGCTCGGCACGAGGTAGATGTCTTCGAGCGTCGCCAGGATCTTCATCACCGATTCGGAGGTGCTCGAATAATAGATGGTTTGCGCGTCTCGGCGGGTCTTGACCAGCTTTTGAGCACGCAGCTTCGACAAGTGCTGAGAGAGAGCCGACTGGCTGAGGCCGACCTGCGTTGCAAGTGCGCCGACGGCCACTTCGCCCTTCACCAGGCTACACAGGATCAGCAATCTCTTGGGGTTGGCCATGGCCGACAATAGCGCTGCCGCCACATTCGTGTGCTCGGCCAAATCAGTGGTTTCCATATTGTTATCTTCCTAATGCGAAACGTACATCACGTGTGTTGGCACAGGCCGCCTGTCGCGATTTTCACCCACACCTAAAAACTAGCAACTAGGGTCGAAGATTGTATATACCTAAATTTAAGGTATCGAGTATGCTATTTTAGATATGTTTGAACAAATGTGATCGGCCTCTCCAACGAGGGTTTCGAATTCATATCGCAGCAGAAAATCGCCGGAAATGAGGTCGAAACCTGAGGGATCGATACCACAAATGCGCCAGGAAGCCGATTCCGGCGCGTTTAACCTGCTGGCGAGGGCCTCGGCCACGTCGGGGTGGCGTTCTACTAAATCTCGCACTGCTTCTGCTGCTGCTGCGGCGATCTCCTCATTCGCGGCGGATTGGATGACGAGATCGTTTCCATCGAGTTGGTAAGCGCGGCCGAAGCCGCCATTGAGGCTGGCCAATTCCGGTTTGAGACGGAAGAAGAGGAAATCAGGAAAATCGATATAAAGCTTTGCCTTGGTATGGCGAGCGAGAAAACGCGTGCGGATACGCTCGTAGAACGCGTGGCCGCGCTCGATCGGTTCCGCCAGGCATTGGGTCGTCAGACGGGGGTGGGCGAGAGGATCGCCCTTGCCGGGCTCGCCTGTGAGCAGCGAGGCGCGCGCGTCCCTGGCGAGCGCTCTCGTATGGGCCGACAGCTTCGAAACGAGAATGATAGGGGTGCCGTCAATATCCGTGGCGACGAGCACGCGGCTGGCGAAAGGGAAACCGGTCTCGGGGTCGAGAACGGCAAGCGCCGCGTGCCGCGCAGAGCGCAGCAGCACGCGGGCGAGCCTGCGGGCCTCGTCGTCGGTTTCGCGTATGGGCGAGGGCTGATCCTTCATATCCGCTTTGTGGCAAAGCGGACCGAAAACATCAAGCGTCCTCCTTACGACGATGGCGGGTGAGGCCGGCGACGATATCCTGGGCGGTGATGGTGCCGATAACCGCGCCGTTTTCCACGATGCCGATGCTGCCCGGCTGGCGGGCGAGTACGTCGAGGACATCGACGAGCGGGGTGGCGGCACGGGCCGTCGCGCTGACGCTCATGCCGGCGGCGGTCTGGCCGAGGCCGGGCTGCATCACGTCGGCCGCCGTCAGCATGTTGATCGGATTGAGATGCTGCACGAAATCGGCGACATACTGATCGGCGGGGTTCTTGACGATGTCGTGCGGCGTCCCGCACTGGATGATCCGCCCGCCCTCCATGATGGCGATACGGTTGCCGATGCGGAAGGCCTCGTCGAGATCGTGGCTGACGAAGAGAATGGTCTTCTTCAGCCGCCGCTGGAACTCCAGAAGCTCATCCTGCAGGCGGGTGCGGATCAACGGGTCGAGCGCCGAGAAAGGCTCGTCCATGAGCAGGATCGGGGCGCCGGTGGCAAAGGCGCGGGCAAGCCCGACGCGCTGCTGCATGCCGCCTGAGAGTTCGTTGACCTTGCGATCCGCCCATTTCGTCAGATTGACGAGTTCGAGCTGCTCGCCGATGCGGACTTTGCGTTCAGCCTCCGGCATGCCGGCGAGCTCAAGCCCGAAGCCGACATTCTCCGCGACCGTGCGCCAGGGCAGGAGGGCGAACTGCTGGAACACCATGGAGACGGTATGGGTGCGCAGGTCGCGCAGGGCCTTGGCACTGCATTTGTAAGGGTTGACGGGGCCTGTGTTCGTGGAGACCGAAACGTCGCCGCGCACCACCGGAGCGAGCCCGTTGACAGCGCGCAGCAGCGTCGATTTGCCCGAACCGGAAAGGCCCATCAGCACGAGGATTTCGCCTTCCTCGATGGTCAGCGAGGCATTGGCGACGCCCAGCACCAGGCCGGTCGCAGCACCGATCTCGTCGCGCGTTTTGCCCTGGTCGGCCATGGCAAGGGCGGTTTCCGGCCGGTCGCCGAAGATGATGCTGACATTCTTGAAGTCTATCGCTGTCATGCGCCGTCTCCTTCGTCGCCTGCGCGGAATATGCGGTCGAGAATGATCGCGAGGATGACGATACAGAAACCTGCATCGAAGCCTTTGGCGATGTTGACAGTGTTCAGCGCGCGCACGACAGGCACGCCAAGTCCGGGAGCGCCGACGAGTGCCGCGATGACGACCATCGACAGCGACAGCATGATGGTCTGGGTGAGGCCGGCCATGATCTGCGGCGCGGCGAAGGGGAGCTCAACCTTGCGCAGCACCTGCATCGGCCGCGCCCCGAAGGCGACGGCTGCTTCGACGAGGGATGGCGGCGTCGAGATGATGCCGAGGCGTGTCAGCCGGATGGGGGCAGGGATCGCGAAGATGACGGTCGCGATCAGGCCTGGCACCATGCCGAGGCCGAACAGGATCAGCGCCGGGATCAGATAGACGAATGTCGGGATCGTCTGCATGAGATCGAGCACCGGGCGCATGGCGGCATAGACCCAAGGCCGGCGGGCGGCGGCAATCCCGAGCGGAATGCCGATCACCATACAGACGAAGGTGGCGGCGAGCACGAGGGCGAGCGTCTCCGTCGTCTCCTTCCAATAGTCCTGGTTCACGATGAGCAGCAGCCCAAGACAGGTGAAGGCGGCGATCGCGATCGACCGCCGCAGCCAAAAGGCGATGGCGGTGATGGCAGCGATCACGATCAGCGGGTGCGGCTTCTGCAGGACGAAGAGCAGGCCGTCTATGGCGCTCGACAGCAGGAATGCCAGCTGATTGAAGAACCACTCGCCGTTCGAGGTCAACCAATCCACGAAGGACTTGGCCAAAGGGCCGATGGGAATCTTAAAGTCGGTGATCCAATTCAAGAGCGCGCCTATCCAGAAAAAATCAACAATGGGACAAAAATGAAACGGGGCGGCGAGCCGCCCCGTTCATATCATCAAAGGCCGAGGCCGGTCTTGGCGGCCGCCAGTGCGTCGCCCTTGCCGTCGCGGGTCGTTACGCCGGCGAGCCAGGGCTCGATGGCGGAAGGATTGGCCTTCAGCCATTCGGAAGCCGCAGCTTCCGGCTCTTTGCCGTCATTGAGAATCTTGCCCATGATGTGGTTCTCCATGTCGAGGGAGAACGTCAGGTTCTTCAGCATCTTGCCGATGTTAGGGCATGCGTCGAGGTAACCGGCGCGTACGTTGGTAAAGACCTTGGCGCCGCCGAAGTCGGGGCCGAAGATATCATCGCCGCCGGTGAGATAGGTGAGCTTGAAGTTGGTGTTCATCGGATGGGGTTCCCATCCGAGGAAGACGACGGGCTTACCGGCCTTATCGGCACGGGCGACCTGGGCGAGCATGCCCTGTTCTGAGGATTCGACGACTTCCATATCCTTAAGGCCGAAAGTGTTCTTTTCGATCATGTCCATGACGAGGCGGTTGCCGTCATTGCCGGGCTCGATGCCGTAGATCTTGCCGTCGAGATCGTCCTTATGGGCGGCGATATCCTTGAAGTCCTTGATGCCGAGTTCCGCGCCCTTGGCGTTGGTGGCGAGCGTGTACTTGGCGCCGACGAGGTTAGGGCCGAAGGATTCGACCGACTTGTCGTCGAGATAGGGACGGACGTCCTTTTCCTGCGTCGGCATCCAGTTGCCGAGGAAGATGTCGATGTCCTTGTTCTTCAGCGAGGTATAGGTGACCGGCACCGAGAGAACCTTGACGTCGGTCTGATAGCCGATGCTCTTCAGGACGACGGATGCGGTAGCCGTGGTGGCGGTGATGTCAGTCCAGCCGACATCCGAGAAGTGGACGGTGGAGCAGCTGTCGGGATCGGCGGCGAAAGCGGCTGTCGCAACGGAAAGGGCGGCGACGGCAGTTGCAGTGACAAGTTTGAATGCGCTTGTTGTTTTCATTTTAGACTCCCAGTCTTTAGGTCCCCAAGCCAATCACCAATAGCCCAGTTTGACAAGCGACCTCAGTGTGTTTGCGTCGTATCGACGGGTGCGATTGCGACGTCTGCAGATTTTTCGCTCTGCCCGGTTTTCGAGGCTTTCAGCGGTTTCCGGGCGTCGATTCCTGTGATTATTGCCGCTACGGGGCTTTTCTTTGCCTGTTCGAGCTTTCAATAGACCGTTTAAGGAGAAATCGGATGGCAAAACTCTATTTCAACTACTCGACGATGAACGCCGGCAAGTCGACGATGCTGCTGCAGGCCTCCTATAATTATCAGGAGCGCGGCATGCGCACGGTGCAGCTGATCGCCGCTTTCGACGAGCGCACCGGCCGCGGCGTCATCGGTTCGCGGATCGGGCTGGAGGCGAGCGCCATTCCCTTCGAGCCGGACGAGGACCTGTTCCGGCTGATCGCGACACTGAGCGGAGAAGGGGCGCCGATCGCCTGCGTCTTCGTCGACGAGGCGCATTTCATGACGCCTGTCCATGTCTGGCAGCTTGCCCGGGTCGTCGACAGGCTCGGCATTCCCGTGATGGTCTACGGGCTCAGAACCGATTTCCAGGGCAAGCTGTTTCCGGCTTCGCAGGAACTGCTGGCGATCGCCGATGAAATGCGCGAGGTGCGCACGATCTGTCATTGCGGGCGCAAGGCGACGATGGTGGTGCGGCTCGACGCGGCAGGGAAAGTGCTGCACGAAGGTGCGCAGATCGATGTCGGCGGCAATGAGAAATATGTCTCGCTCTGCCGCAGGCATTGGGATGAAGCGATGAACGGGGCCTGGATCGCCGAGCCGGTCTGAGGTCGGGACGTCGTCGCCCGTTTCTTTGGTGCGGCAAGCGATGTGGCTTTATTTTACGCAATGCCGGACGGAAAACCACTTCGCACTTTTCCCGGAATTGCTCTAGCTTGGCAAGCATGAGATTCCCTGGAGAGCCTGGTGCGCAAACCTCCGCCATTCGATAGCCAATACGAAGCCGCAGGCGGCCTTGCCGACAGGATTGCGGCCGACGGAGCCTATTGCGTGGCCTGCATCCGTGCCTTCAATGGCGACGAAACGCGGTCGGCCGACGAGATCTTTCTCGAACAGAATGGTCGGTTCCAGGCCCATATCGCAGACAATGCGGCGTTGGATGCGTTGCTGGCCGAACTGGTCTTTTCGCTCGACCGGATGACGGCCGAGGTTTCGGCCGATCTCGACAGGTTCCGCGGCCTGACGCTGCGCGAAAAAATGGCCGGCTGGACCTCGCGGCAGCGGATGTGGCGCATGTATACCGAACGCGTGCGCGAGGCGCCGGTGATTGAACGGCTGCTCGACCTTCTGGCGAAATCGGATGCGCTCGCCAGGCTGATCGCCGGCCAGCGCAGCTCGATCGTTGAATGTCACAAGGCAGCCGAACGCGGCCTCGTCGATATCGTCGAGCAACGGCGCCGGCTGGTCGATTCCATCGATATCGCCCGCCTCAAGATGAAGGAGCTCAACGCCAAGGCGCTGACAACCCAGGGCCGGATCGGCGTCTACGGCAACAGGGCGCATTGGGAGCAGATGGAGGCCGAACGGCGGGCGCTGAAGGCGGAAGCCGAGCGGATTTCAGCCGAGGAGCACGAGATGCGCGACGAAAGCCAGCGGCGCGAGCGTTTCATCGGCCTGTTTCAGGCCTTTGTCGATTCGCTGAACGGCCGGATCGCCGCCTGCAACGTGCTGCTGCGCAAGCTGATGATCGACGTCGAGGAGCGGCTGATCATCTACCAGGCGCAGGTCGATACCGACCGGCCGGGCATGAAGATGCGGATCAAGCCGGAACTCTTTCCCGATATCGCCCCGCCGATCAGGCTGTTCGAGAAGGGCATGCTGGTCGCCCAGGATCTGGAGCGGCGCAAGAGCCGCGCCGATCTCGAGGCCGCCCGAAGGTTTCCGGCCTATGCCGAACCGCCGGAAACATCGGGAGCGCCTCTCATCGACACGGCGCGCAGGTCGTTCCGTTTCAGCCTGCCTTTCCCGCGTTCCTGAGCCGCGGGGTGCGGTTCGCGCGCTTTTGCGCGACGAGCGCTTCGGAAAATCGAAGTCCTCGTGTTGTGCTCGGCCCATCCAGCGCATATGTGATGCAAAGGGCCGAAATGTCCTGATGTTCGCCTCGCCTGACAGGAGACGACGATGTTTGACCGGATAGCCGGTTTTTTCAGACTGATCGGCCAAATGATCGGTCGCTGGGCCCGCCTGTTTTCCGCCTGGGCCTTCTGGCCCTTTCTTGCCGCGCATGGCTGGTATCAGCGCCGGAGCTGGATGATCCGGCTGCCGGTTGTCGCATTCGTGGCGCTCTTCGTCGTGCTTTACGGCTATTTCTTCTGGCAGACGCAGGTCTGGACGAATTTCAACACCGCCTTCGTCGACCAGTACCGGCTTTCCGAACGCAAGGTTCCCGCCGGGCAGGAGCTGCCTGCGGCCGAGGGAGCCGGGACGGCGGCCGCCAAGACCTGCCAGCGTTCGGCCATCGTCGACGTTACGGCCGACCTGACCGATTTCAATGTCAACCAGAATGCATGGATATCCTCCATGTTGCTCTACAAGGCGGGCTTCTTCGGCATTGACTGGGATCATACGCCCTTCCTCGATAACAAGGCCTCGTTCCAGCGTGGCATCAACCAGGCGGTCCGCCGGACGTCGGCGGAGCTTGTCGATACGCTCGGGCGCGTGCGCGGCACGTCGGGCATCAACAACGATCTGCAGCGTGCGCGAGGCAATCTGCAGTTCGACGAATACAGCTGGTATTTTGGGCTCAATCCCTTCGGCCCGAAGACGCCGACGCCTTCCTTCTATCGCACGGCAATCGGAGACCTGCGCAAGTTCAACACCGATCTCGCCGCCTGCAATGCCATTTTCGATGGCCGCGCCGACAATCTGATGCAGTTCATCGACCGCATCGCCAACGATCTCGGCAGTACCTCCGACATGCTCGCCGAACGCTCGGAGCACCACAATCGCGGCTGGTTCGATACGCGCGCCGACGACCGGTTCTGGTTCGCCTACGGCCAGCTCTATGCCTATTACGCCATCCTGACCGCTGCGCAGGCGGATTTCTCGCAGGTGGTGCAGGAGCGTAATCTCGGCGCGATCTGGAGCGGCACGACGCGGCAGTTCCAGGCAGCACTGCGCATTCAGCCGGCGATCATCTCGAACGGGCGCGAAGATGGGTGGATCATGCCGAGTCACCTCGCCACCATGGGCTTCTATATTCTCAGAGTGCGTTCGAACCTGGTGGAAATCCGCTCGGTGCTCGATCGCTGAGCATTACCGAATTAGCGGGGTATCATATTGTCCTCGAAGCCGACGACGCGCAGCTTCTCGACGAACTCGTAAGGGATGCCGACGATGCTGCCGCCGCTTTCATCATCACGAAAGCGGCCGACGCTGCGTACCAGTTTGTAGCCGCCAAGCCGGTTGTCGATGCGGTAGACGAAATGGAAGCCGAGGCCGTGAAGGCTCGCCTCTTCGAAGGTCTGGGCGATCAGGCTGCGATCTTCCTCGTGGATGCGCGACATCAGTTCCGTCAGGTTGACGGGGCCGTTGCCATAAGGGAGGTCGAAGATCGTGTGTACATCCTCGCTTGCGAAGAAATGTCCTGTTTCGATGTCGATGCGCCAGACGCCGAAAGGCGATGGGCGGCAAACATCTGGACGATCTCCGCATCGGTGATGCCGATGTGGGCGCGGGGCTGCTCTGCCTTGTCAGTGACGGGCTGTTCGAAGCGAAAAGACACGATACCCCAGATCACGGGACGACGTGCCGACTCTCAGTTGATCAGCTTCAATCGAATTGCCTTCGCGACCAACTGGGTACGGTTGACGCAATCAAGTTTTTTGATCGCGTTCGTCATATAGGCGTTCACCGTATGGTCCGAGAGGGTCAGAATCTGGCCGATTTCGATCGAGGTCTTGCCCTGGGCGGTCCAGCGCACAACTTCCAGCTCTCGGATCGATAGCGCGTTATGCGTGCATTCCTCATTGCGCTTCACTGCATTATACGCATCGAGTGCATGCAGGATGATCATTGCCAGTTCATTGACTTCGCTCTGGCCAAGTGCGGCGCGCTCGCCGCAGAACCAGAAGACCAAGCGCTGACCGTCGGCAGTAATGGTCGGCATGGCAACGCCTGCCGGTATGGCGTGGCGCAGCATCAAGGCACGCAATTCAGCCGGGAAGGCCTGACCATTGACGGCGTCGTTGAGGTGCCAAACCGGCGGGACTGCGGACTCCCTTAGTCGCAGGCCAAATGGACAGCCGCGCATCATATGGGCGCGGTCGAACTCTCTGATATAGGCGGTCGGAAGCGACGTTTCGATCAGCAGGGGCCTCAGCAGGAGGTCTTCGGGAGAAGGGGCGTGCATCAGCGTCGCATGCGACAATCCGAAGGCTGCCGAGACCCTGCCTAGCGCCTGTGCAAACAGACTGCGCGTTCGTGCAACAGCAAGCTCTGCCGAAAGCAATGACTGTCTTTCAGAGGTGGTCATGTAAGACATTCGTACGCCCCCGGCAGCCTAATGTTACCGCTATCAAATACGGAAAACCCTTGGGATGCTAGTCCCAATTGCCTTCAGGCAAGCCGATTGACCCAAATTGTGAAGAATTAGTCACAATTGCGCGCGCCTCGGTTGAGCTATCACTGATACTAGTAGCGTTTTGGTATCGGTAACATTGTATGCGAGTGGATAACCGTGAATTCTCTCGGACCAGATAGAAAGAGAATCACTTCGGGAAAGAGGCTGGGCGACACGGCCATCGAAATGCGACTGCTGCGGTTCAGTGCAATTGCTAAGCCTGCTGCCATGTATAAATGAGGCGATTTAATCGTGCGCTTTGCAATTTTTGTTTTTATGAAGCATCTGTTTTCTCTGATATTACTTGCCTTATTTTTTCTGAGCTTGCCGATCGGGGCCGCGACCTCGCAGGCCGCCGAGCAGAAGAACCAGACGGGGCAGCCCCCGATGCGTTTCATCATTGTACGCAGCCTCCTCTGCATGGAAGACTGTCCTGAATGGATCTCGGCAGAGGGGCGGATAACCTCCGATACTCCCGCCCAGCTCAGAAAAGTTCTGAAGAAAATCGGAGACCGGAAACTGCCCGTCGTCTTCCAGTCGGAAGGTGGCGAGGTGGATGCTGCCTATGCGATGGGCCGGATGATCCGCAAGGCAGGCCTGGAAACAGCCGTCGGGGGCACCCGACTGAAGGACTGCCCGGCGGATGATGCGCTTTGCGCCGCGGCTATCGCAAAGGATGGCAGCTCGGCCGGCGTCACCTATTCGGATGGTGCATACTGTTTTTCCGCATGTCCCCTGGCCTTCGCCGGCGGCACCTCGCGCGTCTCGTCGCAATGGGCCTTCATCGGCGTGCACCAGATCACGACCGTCTACAATAAGGTGCGGATTTCCTATCGTATCGAATACAAGATCGTGAACGGCAAGAAGCAGGAAATTTCCCGTAAGGAAGTTGGACGCAAGGCGGTGGGGCAGAGCAGTTCCACCAAGCTCGGCAAGAAGGCTACCGCTGCCCTGACGACCTATTTGAAGGAGATGGGCGTCAGCGGCGATCTGATCGCTTTGATGATGAGCACGGCTCCGGATCGTATCACGATCGTACCGCCCGCGGATGCACTTCGCATGGGGCTGAACACCGACATGCTGGCTTACAATGAGTGGCCCGGCATGCCGCTCTGCATGCCGGGTGCAGCCGCCGATGCCGTCTGCCACAGCCGTTCGGCGGTCGATGCGCTCGCGCGGGCTGCAGCCGCAAGCGACAAACTGCCGACACCCCATTCGATGGACTTTCTCCTGATGTATCATGGCAATTGCCAGGAGGAGTGCACGCAGTGGATTTCTGCGGAGGGAGACATCGCGCCCGATACACCGGCTCGGCTGAAGGCGATTTTGAAGACACTCGGCGACAGAAAGCTGCCGATCGTCCTTCAGTCCAATGGCGGGGACATGGATGCGGCTTTCGCAATGGGGCGCATGATCCGTGCTGCCGGTCTGGAGACCTCGGTTGGCAGAACGCGGTTGCCGAACTGCCCGACGCTGAACCCGCGTTGCAAGGCGAGCATGGCCAAAAGCGGACCGACCGGAGGAGAGGTCTCTGCGGGCGGCGCATACTGCCTTTCGACATGTACTCTCGTCTTGATGAGCGGAACGCCGCGGATTATCGGATATTCCGATATCGGCTTTGCGAGACCCACGGCGGCTGAAGCTACGAAATTCTTCGCCTATGTCGACGAGATGGGCGTCAATACCGAGTCTTTCAAGACGATGATGCTCGCGACCCCGATCGAGCGAAAGGATATTCCTCGAGCTCAGGCGCTCGAGCTCGGCATCGTCAATGGCATCATCCCTTATGGCGATGAGCCCGGCGATCGCCTGTGTGGACCCGATGCCAAGGAAAGTCTTCAATGCCCCGGAAAAGCTGCGGCAGAGATCGTTCCTGCTACGGCCTCGAATTGATGCGGAAGAGAACGCCTTAAAAGGCGATTTTCCCACACACTGACGGAACGGCCAGTTCGTCGTGCCTTTATCCCTTGTCCTTCAAATCATTCTTCGACGTCGCGCTCATCAGCTTCTCCAGGAAGCCGAGCATGACGGCGGAGGCGACGAAGGCGAGGTGCATGAGCGTCAGCCACATGATCTTGCCGTCCTCGTATTTGTCGGCATTGAGAAAGACCTGGAGCAGGTGGATGGAGGAGATGGCGACGATCGAGGAGGCGACCTTGATCTTCAGGCTGCCTGAATCGAGCTTGCCGAGAAAGGAGACTTCGTTGTCGGCTTCACTGGCCTCGTCGAAGCGGCTGACGAAATTCTCGTAACCCGAGATCATCACCATGACGATCAGGCTTGCGACAAGGGCCGCATCGATCAGGCTGAGCATGGCAAGGATCATCTCCGCCTCATCGAGGGCAAAGACGCCGGAGGCGATCTTCAGGAGCTTGTAGCCGAAGGAAACGGCATAGACGGCGAGCGCCAGTACCAAGCCTATATAGAAGGCGACGAGGATCCAGCGGCTCGACAGGATGATGCGCTCGATGATCAATTCCAGTGCTTTCATGTCTTCATCCTGTCAAACCGCGATCGTTGCCCGCCACATAGCCGTCCAGCGGGGCGGCCGCAAGGCGAGCACTATTCACAGCTTGCCGATATTTCGATATCCCATTGACGAGGACAAACGCCTTCGCGCCTGCGGAGGCCGGGACGAGGGACATCGATGCCATCCATCAAATCCGATATCGAGATCGCGCGCGCCGCAGCCAAGAAGCCGATCTTCGAGATCGGGGCGAAGCTCGACATTCCGGCCGAGCAACTCGTCCCCTATGGTCACGACAAGGCAAAGGTCAGCGCCGAGTTCATCGCCGGCCAGGCGGGCAAAAAGGACGGCAAGCTGATCCTCGTCACCGCGATCAATCCGACACCGGCGGGCGAGGGCAAGACGACGACCACTGTCGGGCTTGGTGACGGACTGAACCGGATCGGCAAGAAAGCGATCGTCTGCATCCGCGAGGCTTCGCTCGGCCCCTGCTTCGGCGTCAAGGGCGGGGCTGCCGGCGGCGGTTATGCGCAGGTCGTGCCGATGGAAGACATCAACCTGCATTTCACCGGCGATTTCCATGCGATCACCTCGGCACACAATCTGCTGGCGGCGATGATCGACAATCACATCTACTGGGGCAATGAAGAGAATATCGACATCCGCCGCATCACCTGGCGGCGAGTCATGGATATGAACGACCGGGCGCTGCGCAGCATGGTCTCCTCGCTCGGCGGCGTCGCCAACGGCTTTCCGCGCCAGGGCGGGTTCGATATCACCGTCGCCTCCGAAGTGATGGCGATCCTCTGCCTCGCCACCGATCTCAAGGATCTGGAGCGGCGGCTCGGCGACATCATCATCGGCTACCGCTTCGACAGGACGCCGGTGCATGCGCGTGATCTGAAAGCCGACGGCGCCATGGCGGTGCTCTTGAAGGATGCGATGCAGCCGAACCTCGTGCAGACGCTGGAAAACAATCCGGCCTTCGTACACGGCGGCCCCTTCGCCAACATCGCCCATGGCTGCAATTCGGTGACGGCGACGAAGACGGCGCTGAAGCTCGGCGATTATGTGGTGACGGAAGCAGGCTTCGGGGCCGATCTGGGAGCGGAGAAATTCTTCGACATCAAGTGCCGCAAGGCCGGTCTGAAGCCGGATGCGGCCGTCATCGTCGCGACCGTCAGGGCGCTGAAGATGAATGGCGGTGTGAAGAAGGAAAATCTCGGCACGGAGGATGTCGCGGCGCTGAAGAAGGGCTGCGCCAATCTCGGCCGGCATGTGGCCAATGTGCGCCGCTTCGGCGTGCCCGTGGTCGTCGCGATCAATCATTTCGTCACGGATACCGATGCCGAGATCGCCGCGGTGAAGGAATTCGTTTCGAGGCTCGGCGCCGAAGCGATCCTCTGCCAGCACTGGGCGAAGGGCTCGGCCGGCATCGAGGAACTGGCGCACAAGGTGGTGGAACTGGTCGATTCGGGCCAGGCGAAATTTCAGCCGCTCTACGGCGACGACCTTTCACTGTTCGAAAAGATCGAGATCGTCGCCTCGAAGATCTACCATGCGGGTGAGGTGACGGCCGACAAGGCGGTGCGCGACCAGTTGCAGACATGGGAGGAGCAGGGGTACGGCAAGCTGCCGGTCTGCATGGCGAAGACGCAATATTCCTTCTCCACCGACCCGAACCTGCGCGGCGCGCCGGAAGGCCATATCGTCTCGGTGCGGGAGGTGCGGCTGTCAGCCGGAGCCGGCTTCGTCGTCGCCATCACCGGCGAGATCATGACAATGCCCGGCCTGCCGAAATCACCCTCGGCGGAACGGATCTTCCTGAACGACCAGGGTTATATCGAGGGGTTGTTCTGATCGGGGGATGGCTTGCCATAGCGCTCAGCCAAGCGGCGTTGAAAGCCCTTTTCAAAATCCGGATCGATGAACAGCCAAATGAAAAGGCTTTGCAGCACGCCAATCAACAGCATTCCTATCGCCAGGAACCAATGTAATTCGCCGGTGAAGATGAAACCGACGGCGACGATGATGAGAACCGCGATCACGTTCCCTATGATCTTCATTGGCTGCTGATCCTTCTCCGCAACATCCTGCAGCTTCGATTTGGGTATTTCACAGCCGGATTCAAGCGGAAATCGCTAGCGCCGAAACCATCAATGGCAATAGCGATAGCCGCCCTTTCGCTCGATGACGTCGAGATGGAAATGGGTTTCGTGGGCGGCGTCGCTTTCGGGGTCGAGGACGGTGGTGAAATAGAGACAGCCCGCGGCGCTGACGGTGCGCTGGAAGGCGCCGGTCAGCGTCGGATCCTCGCGGCGGGAGCGGACAGCGACATCCTCGCCCTTTTCGAAATGGAAGCTTGCAATATCGATGGCGTTGCCGCGAGCATGTTCGGAGATCTTGCCTGTTTCGGCGCTGTTGCGCAGGCGGCACATATAGGACGTTGCCTGGTTGACTGTGGTGATGCGGCCCTGTTCCGGCAGGGCGGCCGAGGCCGCCGGAATAACGCTCTCCTTCATCCAGCGAGCAAGGGCAAGTGCGGCCGGGCAGCGCATCGTCGCTTCAGGCTTCAGCTTGATGCCGGGCAGGGCTTCGGAGACGGTGATCGGCTTGTCGATGCCGCAGCCGTTGCCGTCGTCGATGCGCGGCGCTTCCTTGAAGGTGACGCCCAAGGCCTGGAGTGCGGCGGTGCATTCGGCGTGTTCCGCGTCACTTTCCGGTTCGATCGTCAGATGCTGCTCTTCGAGCGTCTGTTCGGCAGGCGGCTTGTTTTCTTCTGCTGGCGTCTGCGGGCTTGAGAGCCCGCCCGGCGGCAGCGGCGGGCCTTGCATCGGTTCTGACGGCTCCGGCTTTGCCCGTTCGGGTTTTGCTGGTTCGGGCTTTGTCGGTTCGGTTGGGGGCGCCGTCGGCTGGTCGGGCGCGGGTGTCGTCGGCTCTTTCACGTCAGGTTTTGGCTGAGGTGCCGGTACATCATCCGGCGCAGGCGGTTCAGTCTTATCAGGAAGCGGGGAGGGAGCTGTCATCTCCCCGGCGTCGGGTCGAGGTTGGGGTAGGGGGCCGTGCGGGGGCAGGCGGGCGCCGGTAAGAAAGGCGGTAGCGGCGAGGATTGCCAGTATCGAAAGTGTTCTCAATGCATCCGGTTCCGTCATGTCGATTGCGGAAGATATAACGCATTGTGGCGGTTTTCGTTGCAATTGCGCCACGCCCGGAAAGATCATTGAAACTTGAATAAAATATTCAACATAAGTCCCCATACTATCTTGACATATTTACTCATGTTTTTTATGCGGCGAAAAGAAGGCGAAATTCCGCGTCTTCATTCGCAAAGCCCAGCCAGCCCCTCGAGCGTTCGACGCGCCACGACCAGCCAGCCCGGTATCATCTTGAGAGGGTAGGTTATGATCGTCCGGTATTGGCGTTCGGTTCTTCTGGTCTGCACGGCAGCCACTATTGTTCTTCCTGTTTCGCAGTCTTTTGCGCAAAGCGCTCCGGCCACGACGCCGCAAGCCGCCGCAGAAGACAGCACCGTCCTGCAGAAGATCGTCGTCAAGGGCAAACGCGTGGCGCCGGGCAGCGTCGCCGACACGCCGCTTGCGACCGAAATTACCAAGAAGCAGTTGGAAGAGAAACAGGTCACCAACTATGCCGATATCGGCCGCAGGGTCGATGCAGGGGTAACCTATTCGCGCGCCGACGCGGGCTTCAACCTGCGCGGCCTTTCCGGCTCTCGCATCCTGACGACCATTGACGGCATTCCGATCCCCTATATTTCGAACAGCTCGCGCCAGGGTGCTTTTGCGCCGGCCAACGCCAATGGCGGCGGCGATACCTTCGATTTCGATTCGCTGTCTTCCCTCGATATCGTGCGCGGCGCGGATTCGAGCAAGGGTGGTTCGGGCATGCTCGGCGGCGCCGTCGTTCTCAATACGCTGGAGCCGGAAGATCTTATCCCGGAAGGCCGCGACTGGGGTGCGGTCGTCAAGTCGACCTATGACAGTGAAGACCGCAGCATTTCCGGCTCGGCCGCCGCTGCCAAAAAGATCGGCGGCACCTCGATCCTGTTCCAGGGCGGCTACCGCAAAGGCCATGAACGCGACAATATGGGCGATAACGACAGCTATGGTCGTCTCCGCACCGAGGCGAATTCGGCTGACTTCGATCAGAACAATCTGCTCTTCAAACTGCGTCAGGACCTGGAAGGCGGCCATCGCATCGGCTTGACGGCGGAACGGTTCCGCTGGGATCTAAAAACCGACCTGCGGCAACTTCAGGGGGGCGTCAGCCCCCGTAACTTCATGATCGACAATTATGACGGTCGCGAACTGCGTGACCGCGATCGCGTGTCGCTCGATTATGATTATGAAGCACAATCCTCCGACGCGTTCTTCAGCAGTGCGCGCGCCACGCTTTATTGGCTGGATTTGAAGAAGGAGGCCGGCAGCAGGGGCCGCACGACCGCCAATGTTCCCTATGGCCGTAACAACGAGATCGAAAACGAAACCTGGGGCTTCAGCGGCACCGCGACAAAGGATTTCGAATATTCCGGCCTCAGTCACTCCGTTCGCGTCGGCCTCGATGTCGGCGTTTCCAGCTGGAGTCAATATAGCTGGGCCCTTTGCCCGACGTCGACGACTTGCCCGGCGTTGAACAATCAGGCGGAGGTACCTGATGTCGACAGCCAGAACCTTGGGCTCGTTGTCGAGGACAAGATCGAGATCGGCAATACCGGCTTCACGCTAACACCCGGTTTCCGCTTCGACTGGTTCAACTATGATCCCTCGACCGATGGCGGTTTTGCCAATAATACCGGCCTTACCCGTTTCGGCGATCTTCGCGATCGAACGGAAGCCGCTCTGTCGCCGAAGATCCTTGCGGCATACGACCTGACGCCTGATGTAGAGCTCTACATGCAACTGGCGGTCGGCTTCCGTGCGCCGACCGTCGACGAACTCTACAGCCGATTCTACAACCCCACTGGCCGGTACGCCCAGCTTGGCAATCCTGATCTGGAGCCGGAAATCGGCCGCGGCATCGAAGTCGGTGCCAATTTTGACACGGGCGATGTTATCGGCAGGGTCGCGCTTTTCCACACACGTTACCAGAACTTCATCGAGACGGTGACGAGCGTCGACTCGACCGGATTCACGACGTTCAATTACACGAATGTGGCAGCGGCGACGATCTCGGGTATTGAAGCCAGCGCCGCCAAGACGTTCGACAACGGCATCAATCTGCATGCCTCGCTTGCCTATGCCTATGGCCGGAACGAAGACACCACCCAGCGCCTGCGCTCGGTGGCACCTTTCAAGGCGATCGTCGGCGGCGGCTGGAGCAACGAGACCTTCGGCTTCGATCTTTCCTCGACGCTTTCGGCCGGCATGCTCACCGACCATCTCAACACCGTCGGCTCGACCGCGGATACGACCTTCGACGCGCCGGGCTACGCAATCGTCGACCTGACCGGCTGGTGGACGCCGGAACAGTTGCCGGGCCTGCGCGTTCAAGCCGGAGTCTACAACATCTTCGACCAGGAATATTTCAACGCGCTTGCCGTGCGCGACGTCAATCTCAGCTCGGCAACCGCGTCGCAGCCGCGCGATTGGTATTCCGAACCGGGCCGTACCTTCAAAGTCTCGCTCACCAAGACCTTCTGATTGCCGATGAGGCCTTCAAGGCTGGGGGAGGGGTGGCTTTCGGGCCGCCCTTTTCATTCCCGCGATCGCCTCTTGCGCAATGGCCGATCTCAGGCTAACAATTTTCCCATGATCAAGTCCTTGAACATTGCTGTTTGGTGGTGGGCTCGCTAAGGCGGCCTCGACCAATCGTGTCCAAAGACGACGACGAGTGAGCCGCCCGAAACTTCGAGGCGGCTTTTTTTATTTTATCGCCGCCTGTCGTCCGGGCCCCGATAACGGAGTGGAACAATGGTAACTATCCTGCGGGATGATGGTGCGGAAATCTACGAGACCAAAGGCGGCATATCCGTCACGCGGCAGCGGCGGGCAATTCCCTACGCCGACGCGGTCTCTTCCTATATCGACAAGCTCGACGAACGCCGCGGCGCTGTGTTCTCGTCGAACTACGAATATCCGGGCCGTTATACGCGCTGGGATACCGCCGTCGTCGATCCGCCGCTCGGCATCTCCTCCTTCGGGCGCGACGTCTGGATCGAAGCCTATAATGAACGCGGCGAGGTCATCCTCGGCTTCGTGACGGAACGGCTGAAGACGGTGCCCGAGCTTGTGCTCGGTGCTTCCTCCGCCCGCCGCCTCGACCTTTCGGTCAAGAAGCCGGACCGGGTGTTTACCGAGGAAGAGCGCTCGAAGATGCCGACGGTCTTCACCGTGCTGCGCGCCGTGACCGACCTTTTCTATTCGCAGGCAGATGCGAGCCTTGGCCTCTATGGCGCCTTCGGCTACGACATCGCTTTTCAGTTCGACGCGATCGACCTGAAGCTGACGCGGCCCTCGGACCAGCGCGATATGGTGCTCTACCTGCCGGACGAGATCCTCGTCGTCGACAATTACGCCGCCAAGGCCTGGGTCGACCGCTACGATTTCGAAAAGGGCGGCGTGTCTACCGAGGGCAAGGCAGGCGATATCGCGCCGGAACCCTTCAAACATACCGATTCCATTCCGCCGAAGAGCGATCACCGCCCGGGCGAATATGCCGAGCTCGTCACCAAGGCGAAGGAAAGCTTCCGCAAGGGCGACCTCTTCGAAGTCGTGCCGGGGCAGAAATTCATGGAGCGCTGCGACAGCAAGCCTTCCGACATTTCCAGACGGCTGAAGGCGATCAATCCGTCGCCCTATTCCTTCTTCATCAATCTCGGCAACCAGGAATATCTGGTCGGTGCCTCGCCCGAAATGTTCGTGCGCGTTTCCGGCCGCCGCATCGAGACCTGCCCGATTTCTGGCACGATCAAGCGCGGCGACGATCCGATTGCCGACAGCGAGCAGATCCTGAAGCTTTTGAATTCCAAGAAGGACGAATCCGAGCTGACCATGTGCTCGGACGTCGACCGCAACGATAAGAGCCGCGTCTGCGAACCCGGCTCGGTCAAGGTGATCGGCCGCCGGCAGATCGAGATGTATTCGCGCCTGATCCACACGGTCGACCACATCGAAGGGCGGCTGCGCGACGACATGGATGCCTTCGACGGTTTCCTCAGCCACGCCTGGGCCGTCACCGTCACCGGCGCGCCGAAGCTCTGGGCGATGCGCTTCATCGAGAGCCATGAAAAGAGCCCGCGCGCATGGTATGGTGGGGCGATCGGCATGGTCGGCTTCAACGGCGATATGAATACCGGCCTGACGCTGCGCACCGTGCGCATCAAGGACGGCATCGCCGAGGTGCGCGCCGGTGCGACGCTGCTCAATGATTCCATCCCAGAGGAAGAAGAAGCCGAAACAGAATTGAAGGCCTCCGCCATGCTTTCCGCCATCCGCGACGCCAAAACGGGCAATTCCGGCAAGATCCAGCGCGACGTGGCAAGCGTCGGCAAGGGTGTCAGCATCCTGTTGATCGATCATGAGGACAGCTTCGTTCACACGCTCGCCAATTATTTCCGCCAGACCGGGGCGACGGTTTCGACCGTGCGCACGCCGGTGCCGGAAGAGATCTTCGACCGGCTGAATCCTGACCTCGTCGTGCTGTCGCCCGGACCGGGAACGCCCAAGGATTTCGACTGCAAGGCGACGATCAAGAAGGCGCGGGCCCGCAATCTGCCGATCTTCGGCGTCTGCCTCGGCCTGCAGGCGCTCGCCGAAGCCTATGGTGGGGAACTGCGTCATCTGGCGCTGCCGATGCACGGCAAGCCGTCGCGCATCCGCGTGCTTGAGCCAGGCATCGTCTTCTCCGGTCTGTCGAAGGAAGTGACGGTCGGCCGTTATCACTCGATTTTCGCCGATCCTTCGACGCTGCCGCGCGAGTTCATCATCACGGCGGAAAGCGAAGACGGTACGATCATGGGCATCGAACATGAGAAGGAACCGATCGCTGCGGTGCAGTTCCATCCGGAATCGATCATGACGCTCGGCGGCGATGCCGGCATGCGGATGATCGAAAATGTCGTGGCGCATCTGGCCCGCAAGGCGAAGACGAAGGCTGCCTAATGGCTGTTCCGGTTCGCCCTTCCTTGTCACGGGAAGGGCGGGGCGGGCATTCAGCGGTTGACTTTATCAGGCAAATCAGAACATTTCAGGAACGATCAACCGGGAATTATCGCCGTGGCCAATGCTGAAAAGTTCATCGTGCTCCCTTACCGCAAGAACCGCGGCAATCTTGTGCCCGGCGAAATGCGCCAGGCGTCGAATTCCGTCAGCGCTGAAAAGATCGCCTCGGCGATGGCTGAGCGGTTCGTCGGCGTGGCGGCCTATGCCGTGATCGTCGACGAGGAAACCGGCGACATGTCCTCACCGCGACTGCTCGCCCGATATGGCGAGATTGCCGATCTCAACGCTGCCTGAGGCGCCGTTTTCACAGTGGAAACGTCGCTCTACCTGCCGGTCAAAACCTTCCTGGAGGCGGCGGGTTATGTCGTGAAGGGCGAGGTCGGCGGATGCGATCTCGTCGGCTTGAGCGAGGGCGAGCCGCCTGTTGTGGTGGTCTGCGAACTGAAACTTTCCTTCAATCTCGAACTGCTTCTCCAGGCGGTCGACCGCGCCGCCATGAGCGATGAAGTCTGGATCGCGGCGCGCGTTTCGGCCAAGGGGCGCGGGCGGGAGGCAGACAAACGTTACCGTGATCTCTGCCGAAGGCTCGGCATCGGCATGCTCGGCGTCTCCGACGGCGGTGAGGTCAGCGTCATCGTCAGTTCCGTCTCGCCGATGCCGCGCACCAATCCGAAGCGGCGCACGCGCCTCGTCAAGGAACATCAGCGGCGGCGCGGCGATCCTGCCGTCGGCGGCGGCTCGCGGGCGCCGATCATGACCGCCTATCGTCAGCAGGCGCTGCTTTGCGCTTCGGCACTCGATCGGGGAATCGTAAGGCCTCGAGATATGAAGGCGCTGACATCAAAGGCCGGTCCGATCCTGCGCGACAACGTCTATGGATGGTTCGAGCGCCAGGAAAAGGGCGTTTACGCGCTGACGCCGGCAGGGCAGGCCGCTCTCCTGCGCTGGCCGCAGGCTGACCCTTTCCGACCCGATCGGCTGAGCCGCGCCGCGAGGCAGCTTTCCGGGCAGGGGCGGCAACGCCTGTGAACGGAGTGGCATTCTCCTTTGACAAATCCATCATCATCGCCCATATCACCCTCGACTGGGCCGCCTGCGCGATATTCGCGTGGGCGGTTTTGCATTTCAATGGCTTGGACCCTGCAATTCATTCGCAACCGCAGGAGGACGATATGAACGACCACGGCGATCTTACGGTTCGGAAGCTGGCGATGTGGGGCATTCCGCTGTCGCTCGGCGTCATGGGGCTGAAGATGGTGGCGTGGTGGGTCACCGGCTCGGTGGCGCTGCTGTCGGACGGGCTTGAATCGACGGTCAACGTCGTTGCCGCCTTCATCGCCTTTTTCGTCATCCGCTACGCGCAGAAGCCGGCCGATCACGACCACCCCTTCGGTCATCACAAGGCGGAATATCTGTCTGCCGTCACCGAAGGCGTGCTGATCGTCGTCGCCGCCCTGCTGATCGTCAACGAGGCGATCGGTTATCTCAGCGAACCGCGCATGCTCGATGCACCAGTGCTCGGCCTCGCGATCAATTTCGCGGCTGGCGTCATCAATGCGGTCTGGGCGCGGCTGTTGATCCGGACCGGGCGCAAACACCGCTCGGCGGCGCTGACGGCCGACGGGCAGCATATCATGTCCGACGTGGTGACCTCCGTCGGCGTGCTCGTCGGCCTGCTGCTGGCGCTGGCGACGGGTTATGCGATCTTCGATCCGGTGCTCGCCATCCTCGTTGCCGTCAACATCCTTTATCAGGGCTGGAAGGTGATCTCGCAATCGATCGGCGGGCTGATGGACCAGGCGGTCGATCCGCGCGACGAAGAGGCGATCAAACAGGCGATCGCCACCCATGCGGCGGGCTCGATCGGCGTGCATGACCTGAAAACCAGGCGGGCGGGCACCGTCACCTTCATCGATTTTCACATGGTCGTGCCCGGCACTATGTCCGTGCGGCAGGCGCATGATATATGCGACCGCCTTGAGGATGCCATCAGCGCCGTGCATGAGGGCGCCAAAATAGCCATTCACGTGGAGCCGGAGGGCGAAAAGGCCCATGGCATCCGCGTCAAAGTCGTCAAGGAGGCATGATGCCGAATACCGATGTTTCCAGCCTGTCGATGCTGGGTCAGCAAACCGAAACCGCGCAGTCGCCGGAGGCGGCGGTGCTTGAAAAAGTGCCGTCCAACCATGCCGGCACCGATTACGTCGTGCGCTTCACCGCGCCGGAATTCACCTCGCTCTGCCCGATGACCGGACAGCCGGATTTCGCCCATATCGTCATCGACTACATTCCGGGCGAGTGGCTGGTGGAATCGAAGTCGCTGAAACTCTTCCTGCATTCCTTCCGCAATCACGGCGCTTTCCACGAGGATTGCTCGATCTACATCGCCAAGCGTATCATCGATCTGCTCGATCCCAAATGGCTGAGGATCGGCGCCTACTGGTATCCGCGCGGCGGCATTCCGATCGACGTGTTCTGGCAGACCGGCAAACCGCCGGAAGGCGTTTGGCTGCCGGAGCAGGGCGTGCCCACCTATCGCGGACGTGGGTGAGCCGCGGTGCCGCCAAAGGCGGCAGCAATCGATAGCTTTTCTTCTACGCAATTCCGAACGAAAAACCGCTGCGCACTTTTTCTGGAATTGCTTTGAATCGATTGCAACGACGAACGCCCTGAGCCAAAGCGAAGGGCCGGGCAACGGTGCGGCAACTGAATAGCAACTGCCGCCCATTTCTGCCCGTTAGATTTCAAACATCCGTAACGTCCCCGGACGAATCATCGCTGTAGTCGTTCCCATCGTCGTAATCGGCCTGCTGCACATTGTCGTCGTCATCATCATTGCCGGCATTATCCGATGCCTGGCGGACGTCATCATTGCCGTAATAATTGTTGATGACGGTTGTTTCCTCGGCAGGCACGCTGGCATTGCCGAAGGGGCTGGCGCCGAAGGGCGAGCCCCAGCCGAGCGAGGACATGTGGTTGCCGAAGATACCGCTCAATGAGTTGGCAAGCAGCATGCCGCCGGCAACGCCTGCCGCCGTGCCGAGCGCGCCGCGCAGGAAGCTGCCGCCGGCAGACGGCGCAGAGGCCTGTTGGCTCCACGGTCCGGTCGGCTGCTGCGGCATCTGGCGAGTATCGCGGGGTTCGTCATAGGCTCGCGACGGCTGGCCCCAGGGGCCGGGATTGGAGGGGACCGGAGCCGGCTGCTGCGTCTGGGTGTTGCCGAAGATCGAGCTCAGGAAACCGCCGCCCTGTTCGGCCTGGCGGTGCTCGCTGGCGCCGGCCTCGAGCTGCCGAACGCGCTCCTCGAGTTCCTTGATGTGATTGGCGGCTGCTTCCAGCCCCTTTTCCTGGACGATGACGGCCTGGGCCAGATAATAGGTGGCTGACGGCTGCTCGCGTGTCGCCTGCTCGATCAGGGCTTCGGCCTCGCGGTCGCGCGGCTGGGCTTGCGCGGTGCGCACGCGGTCGAAGAGGGCGGTCAATAATTGGCGTTCTTCCGGTGACATGTCCTGTCTCCTGTTGATTTCGTATGGCGGCTGCCATGTGAGGGGTGAGGTAGGAACCGATTCAGGCTTTTCAAAGCCATTGCCCGTTACATTTCAGTAAGGCTTGCAGAACGGCGCGAGGCTTCTTAAGGATATCTCCATCGCTTCGGTGCCTTGTGTTTTTCCCGCATTGTTTTAGGCATTGAGTCGCACTATGTGCGGGGAAGCCGAATTCATCTCCAAGAGGTTCGAATGAACGACGAAGACCAGGACGACAAGACGAAGGAACTGCCGCTCGGTAAGGAAACGGAGGCGAATCTTTTCAAGTCGCGTTCGATCTTCATCTACGGACCGATCAATCAGGAATTGGCGCAGAAGGTCTGCTCGCAGCTCGTTGCACTTGCCGCGGCCAGCGACGACGATATCCGCATCTATGTCAATTCGCCCGGCGGCCATGTCGAATCCGGCGATTCCATCCACGACATGATCAAGTTCATTAAGCCGAAGGTCTGGATGATCGGCACGGGCTGGGTTGCCTCGGCCGGCGCCCTGATCTACGTCGCGGCTCCGAAGGAGCAGCGCCTCTGCCTGCCGAACACCCGCTTCCTGCTGCACCAGCCCTCTGGCGGCACACGCGGCATGGCATCCGACATCGAGATCCAGGCGCGCGAGATTATCAAGATGAACGAGCGCCTGAACAAGATCATGGCAGCCGCCACCGGCCAGCCGCTCGACAAGATCGCCAAGGATACCGATCGCGACTATTGGCTGTCGGCCGAAGAAGCGAAGGATTATGGCCTCGTTTCGCGGATCGTCACGTCGCAGGCCGATATCTGAGTTTTCTCAGCTAGACTGCCGAATACTGCGCCCTTGCCTGCCGACCGCAGGCAAGGGTGTTTTGTTTTCGGACGATGCCTGCAGTCGCCTATCGGCAAGGGCCGGACGGAAAGGACCGAATCCGGGCTTGCGTCGGCGGCGATCGTCATGCTCCATGCGCCTTCCCGCAGCCTGCGAGTTCCGCCATGCTCAAAGATTTTTCCGTCCAGGCCCTGTTCATGGGGCTGCTGACCGCCTTCGTCGGTTCTGCCAGCTCGTTCGCCGTGGTGCTGCACGGGCTCGAAGCGGTGGGCGCCACCGATGCGCAGGCCGCGTCCGGGCTGATGGCGCTATCGATCTCCATGGGCGTCTGCGCGATCGTGCTGAGTGCCGTGACGCGATTGCCGATCAGCATTGCCTGGTCGACGCCGGGCGCCGCGCTGCTGGCAAGCACCGGGGCGATCGAAGGCGGCTTCAATGCGGCGGTCGGAGCGTTCCTGATCTGTGCTGCGCTGATCATCGTCGCCGGGCTGTTCAAGCCGCTCGGCCGGGCGGTTGCCGCCATTCCCGCACCACTTGCCAATGCGATGCTTTCCGGCGTGCTGATCGGCCTCTGTTTCGCGCCGGTGAAGGCGATCGGCTTCAATCCGCTGTTCGGGCTGCCGATCGTTCTCGCCTGGATCGTCGTCGGCGCTTTCAAGCGGCTCTGGGCGGTGCCGGCAGCACTCGCGGCCTTCGCACTGGTGCTGGCCTTCGGCGTCGATATCCCTGACGGCGCCTTCGCCTCGCTCGAGCGATCGCTGGTGCCGACGGCTGAAATCGTCCGGCCGGTGTTCAACCTTGCCGGCTTCGTGTCGATCGCGCTGCCGCTCTTCATCGTCACCATGGCCTCGCAGAACATTCCCGGCATCGCGGTGCTGAAGGTCAATCATTATGATCCGAAGCCCGGTCCGCTCTTTGCCGTCACCGGCTTCTTTTCGCTGCTGTCGGCGCCTTTCGGCGGTCACGCCGTCAATCTGGCGGCGATCACCGCGGCCATGTGCGCCGGGCATGACGCCCATGCCGATCCGAAGCGGCGCTATTGGGCATCGCTGATCGCCGGCGTCGGTTATATCATTCTCGGACTGCTTGCCGGCGCGGTGACGGCTTTCGTCGCCCTGGCGCCTCCGATCCTGATCGAGGCGGTGGCGGGGCTGGCGCTGGTCGGCGCCTTCTCGTCCTCGGCAATGTCGGCATTCCAGGCGCCGGAATCGCGCGAGGCGGCGGCGATCACCTTTCTCGTCACAGCATCCGGCGTTTCCTTCGGCGGCATCTCAGGCGCCTTCTGGGGATTGATCGCGGGCGGATTGATGCTCGCGCTGTCGCAGCTGGTGAGGATTTGGAAAGACCGGTCTCAGTCGCGGTAACGGAAGGCGCGTGCTGCGAGGGCTTGCCAGTTCCGCCGACCAAGGCTATAAGCGCGGCCATGAAGACCCATGGCGCCAGAATTTCCGACACGATTGCACGCGGCCGCATCGCCTTGCGTGACAATACGCGCGCCCTGACCTCGCTTCTTCTCCTCGGCCTTACGCGCGGTTGCCGGGTCCGTTGAGGAGCGCCCGGCGGCCGAAAGCCGGCCCGGCATCGCTCCTCGCGACTCACTTTCAAAATTGACCTACCGACCGACGAAGGTCCGCATTTGTTTATCGCCAAGCCCGACGTGATCGGCTAAGAGGCGGGACAAATGCCGGGACGAGGAGACAAGACAATGGACAATACCAACAGCCGATCCTCCGCAAAAGGCATGCCCGATGCCGCGCTGAAATACCGGCCCTATCCGCAGGTGAACATCCCCGACCGCACCTGGCCGACGAAGACCATTGCCAAGGCGCCGGTCTGGTGCTCGGTGGACCTGCGCGACGGCAACCAGGCACTCGTCGATCCGATGGGCCACGACCGCAAGGCCCGCATGTTCCAGTTGCTGCTCGAAATGGGCTTCAAGGAAATCGAGATCGGTTTCCCCTCGGCTTCGCAGACGGATTTCGATTTCGCCCGCTGGTGCGTGGAAGAGGGCAATGTGCCCGCCGACGTCTCGCTGCAGGTGCTGGTGCAGTGCCGCCCGGAACTGATCACCCGCACCTTTGAAGCATTGGAAGGCGCCAACCGGCCGATCGTGCATTTCTACAACTCGACCAGCGAGCTGCAGCGCCGCGTCGTCTTTGCCAAGGATGTGCAAGGGATCAAGCAGATCGCCGTCGATGCCGCCAAGATGATCACCGATATGGCGGCTAGAGCCGGCGGCGGCTACCGTTTCGAATATTCGCCGGAGAGCTTTACCGGCACGGAACTCGAAGTGGCGCTGGAAATCTGCAACGGCGTCATCGAGGTCGTCAAGCCGACGCCTGACAACAAGCTGATCATCAACCTGCCGTCCACCGTCGAGATGGCGACGCCGAACATTTATGCCGACCAGATCGAGTGGATGTGCCGCAATCTCGACAATCGCGAAAACCTGATCATTTCCCTGCATCCGCATAACGATCGCGGCACGGGGATCGCTGCCGCCGAACTGGCCTTGCTGGCAGGCGCCGACCGCGTCGAAGGTACGCTCTTCGGCAATGGCGAGCGCACCGGCAATGTCGATGTGGTGACGATGGCGCTGAACATGTTCACGCAAGGGGTCGATCCCGGGATCGACTGCTCGAACATCGAGCGCATCAAGGAAGTGTTCGAATATTCGAACCAGATGGCGATTGCCGAGCGCCACCCCTATGTCGGCGAGCTGGTCTATACGGCCTTCTCCGGCTCGCATCAGGATGCGATCAACAAGGGCATGAAGGCCGCGCAGGTCGCCAATCATCCGGTCTGGGAAGTGCCTTATCTGCCGATCGATCCGCGCGACGTCGGCCGTTCGTACGAGGCGATCATCCGCATCAACTCGCAGTCCGGCAAAGGCGGTATCGCCTATATCCTGCAGCAGGATTACGGGCTCAACCTGCCGCGCAACCTGCAGGTCGAATTCCGCGAGGACATTCAGCGCATCACCGATGTCGAGGGCAAGGAACTTCCCTCCAAGCGCATCTATCATCGTTTCATCGAGCGCTACGTGACCCAGCCCGATGCGCGCCTCAAATTCGTCGATCACCACACCTATCCCGATACGGAGCGCAAGGGCCAGCGGATCGTTGCGGCCGAGATCACCGACAATGGCGAGATCAAGCGCATCGAAGGACACGGCAACGGCCCGATCGACGGATTCATCAATGCGCTGTCGCACTATCTCGGCATCGAGATGTCGGTCGAGGACTATTCCGAGCATTCGCTGCAGCACGGCTCGAACGCGGCGGCGATCTCCTATGTCGAGACCTCCTATCCCGGCGGCAAGCTCTTCGGTGCCGGCATCAACACCAACATCGTCGCGGCATCGCTGGAAGCCATCGTCTCGGCGGCCAACCGTGTGCTCGAGCTGAAGGCCGGCAAGGCCTGATCGAATGGGGTTAGGCCGCGATCGTCTCGATACGGCGCGGCCTGACGATTGGGTTGACTTCGTTGCGTCTTCGCTGAGCGCACGCGAAAGCAATGAAAGGCGTGCCGTGCGGTCCCCTCATCCGACCCTGCGGGCCACCTTCTCCCCGCTGGGGAGAAGAGGGAGCGAGCGGTCGCCTACAGTCCTTTCGGCGCCC
Organism: Rhizobium esperanzae; assembly: GCF_014197615.1. Taxonomy (GTDB): domain Bacteria; phylum Pseudomonadota; class Alphaproteobacteria; order Rhizobiales; family Rhizobiaceae; genus Rhizobium; species Rhizobium esperanzae_A. The sequence continues at coordinate 173,244 of NZ_JACIFY010000006.1, read as the reverse complement.
TCTTGCGGATGAGAGGAATCGAGACGCTGGAGCATTCCCTCTTTTCCCCAGCGGGGAGAAGGTGCCGGTAGGCGGATGAGGGGGCGGCTGGCGCTGATCTTTGATTTTCCTATCGCGTCAAATCGCAGTCGCGATTTTCATGGCGAGCTGGCCGAGGGCGGCTTCGGCTGAGGGGCCGGCAAGCACGTAGGACGTGCCGGCATTGTGCCAGGTGACAAGACCGATCTCGTCCTTGATCGTTTCCTTGAAATCGTCGGTCTCCGGCGGCAGCGCGTCCTTGCGGAAGCAGATGGAGATGACGTCGCCGTCGGTGTTGGAATAGACGAGCTGGCCGACAGGGCGGCTGTCACCGAGAATGACACGGGCGCCCTGGAAGGTCCAGGATTCGGCGCTGAGATCGGGCACGCGGAAAGGCACGCCGATCGCGGTGGTCAGCCAGCTGGAGATTTCCTCGGCCTGCGAAGCGGGTACTTCGACGAGATGACGAGGCTGACGGATCAGCAGGCGCTGATAGGCGGTGACATCGCCCAGCCAGTCGCTGGTATTGGCGGGCGCGGCGGTTGAGGTCGTGGCGGCGATGTCGTCGGCATCAGGGCTGGTGCCGACAAAATAGCCGATACCGCAACCGACGGCGAAGAGGATGAGAGCGGCGGCCAACGCCTGCGGGCCGGTCGGCGCCAGTTTCACCTGCGGGCGCGTGGCGCGCTGGGCGATCGGCGTCTTCGGCGGCTGCGTGCTCTTGATCGAGCGGACGAGGGCGAGCGGCACCGGCTCCTTGAGGATATCGTCGAGGCGGCGGCGGCCGAAATCGGCGCCGTGGCGCAGCCTCTCATGCAGCCGGCGGGCGTTCTCATCGACTGCCAGGCGCTGCTCCAGTTCGTGGCGCTGTTCGGGCGAGACTTCGCCGTCGAGTAGGGCGGTGAGCTGGGCTTCGAGCGGCAATTTCCTAAGGTCGGGCAAATTCAGTACCTGTGAATCGGGTGGGTGTCGGCGAGCCCGGCAAAATGCAGCCTGGCGGTGGCAAGCTGCGAGACGACATTTGCCACCGGCGTGCCCATGATATCGGCCGCCTGCTGGTAGCTGTGGCCTTCGACGTCGACGAGCAGGAACATGCTGGACAGGCCGTCCGGCATATCGGCGATCATACGATGGATGGCGTCGGGATCGACTGCAGCCGAGCGCTCGCGCGCGGCTTCTCTGATATCGGTGACGTTGCCGCGGACGGAAGCCTTCGGCTTGCGCTTGCGGCTGTCGTCCGTCCACTGCTGGCGGGCAAGCGTATAGATCCAGCTTTCCAGCCGGCCTTCACCGCTCCATTGATGGCCCTTGGCGATGGCGCGCTGACAGACGGCCTGAACGAGTTCGTCGGCCACGGCAGCCTCACCCGCGAGCGTGATCGCGAAACGGCGAAGGCGGGGCAGAAGGCCGACGAGATCACGCCGGAGGTCGATGGTCGTTGCGGGTTGACGCATTGTCTATCCAAGAAGCATTCACAATGGTTTCGCGGACGAAGGGTTCGCCGTCGGGCGCGAAGCCGGCCTTATCGACGCCGACGAAGCATGTGCTTTATGAAACAAGTCTCCTGCACTGCGCAAGCATTCGGCTGTCTTCATCCCCTTTTCTCAAGGGATTTTCGTATTATGGTCCACAAAACTTGCGTCAATATGTCTTGTAGCCGTTCAAGCTCTGCAGCAGAGCGCGATAGGCCCATGTGCCTTCGCCGCCGCGATCGCGGATTTCGACGAGCTGGACGCGGGCGCCCTGGATATCTCCCTGTTCCACCAGCGCCATGCCCATGTAGGAGCGGGCGAGGATGTAGTTTTCATCCGCCTGCAGCGCCTTGCGGTAGTAGGACATGCCGAGCTCCATGCGGCCGGCCTTGCGGTTGGCGTAGCCGAGATAGTTCAGGATGCGCGGATCGTTCTGGTTGCGGGCGAGATTGAGCACAGTGATGGCGTTCTCATATTGGCCGGCATAGGCAAACTCCCGAGCGAACTTGTAGAGATCGTCGTCGTTGAAGCTGCTCTTCTTCGGGTTGACGCATTCCTTCTTGGTCTTGTCCCAAACCTTGCCGCCGGTGCAGGTCTTGGTCGTCTCTGTCTTCGGCGGCGGATTGGTGTCATCATTGTTGCCGCCGACCGCAAAAGCGGCCGTGGCGATGCCGAAGGCGAAGCCGGCAGCGAGGGAAAGTCTGGACAGGTGGCGGAGGGAAGAATTCATTGGCGGGCTCCGTTCTGAGGCGATGCAGTTGTTCGGATTGTACGCTTACGATTGAAAATACCAAGGGGGTAAGCGGTCTCTGCGGCAAATGTTGCGACGATGGTCCGATGTCTTCTCGGATCGATTCAAGTTCTGAATGAACGGAGTCCGGATCCGGCGCTAACGCGCGAAAATATCGACGCTTTCCGGCATCACTGCGTCGCCGGACCGGTTGAGGCTGAAGCGCTCGCCACGGAGCTCCCAGGCGCCGGGAGAACCATCGATGGAGAAGAGGTTATAGGCGCCGGGCGGCTTGATGCTGCCCGGTCCCTGCGAGGCCGAGGCAATGCCGACGACGGGCACTGGCTGCACCTGGCCGCGCAGCCAGTGCAGCGTGTTGAGGTGCGTATGCCCGTGCAGCACCAGCTCGGCACCGCCGGTCGAAATCACCGCGGCGAAGCGGCGAATGCCGATCATGCGCTTGTAGAAGGTGGTGGCGCCGCGGATCGGCGGATGATGGATCATGACGACGCGGAAGAGACCGGCCTCGCCAGCGGCGCGCAGCATGTTGACGGTATCGCGGGCCTGGCGGGCGCCGAAGAAGCCGGAGGCGGCAAAGGGAGGTGTCGCGACCGCCGTCGAGCAGCCGACGATCGCGACTTTGCCGCGGATGCGCAGATAGGGGAAGATATGGCGATCTTCCTGCCACTGCGGCGGGGCGAGATCGCCGCGGACGTAATCATACCAGGCGCGCATCGACTTCTCGTAGGCGCCGGGCACATAGGCATCGTGATTGCCGGGAACGACCGAGGTTTCGGCGGGGTCGCCGAGTTCGCGCAGCCAGGCGGCGGCGGCGCGGATCTCAATGCCGCTCGCCAGATTGACAAGGTCGCCGGTGACGGCCAGATGATCGGCCTGATGAGCGCGGATGTCGTCGAGCAGCAGATCCAGCGTGCTGCCGAAAAGGTGCTTGCGTCGATTTCGATGCCAGTTCACAAAGCCCGTTATGCGTTTTGAAAACAGCTCCTGGATGGAAAGGCGGGGCAGCGGCCCGAGGTGGACGTCGGAAATATGCGCGAGCTTGAACATGCTACGAGACATAGACCAGCTTATTGACAAATCAAACACATCCGGCGCGATGAAGGGCTGAAACGGTACGATGGTGGATAAAGAAAAGCGGCCCCCTCACATCAGGCTGGCCTTGCGCCTCCTGCATGTCTATTTCTCCTTCGCCCGCGGCATGACGATGGGTGTCAGGGCCGCCTGCTTCGACGCGGAAGGGCGGATTTTCCTGGTGCGCCACAGCTATGTCGGCGGCTGGCATATGCCGGGCGGCGGGCTGGAACGCAACGAGACGGTCGAAGAAGCGCTCGCCAAGGAACTGCGCGAGGAGGGCAACCTCAGGATTATCGGCAAACCGCAACTGGTCCAGGTCTATTTCAACACCACGACCACACGGCGCGACCATGTCGTGTTCTACCGGGCAAGCGTCGAGCAGACGGCGCCGCGTCCGCCCGATTGGGAAATCTCCGACAGCGGCTTCTTCTCGCTCGACAGCCTGCCCGCCGGCACGACCGAGGCGACGCATCGCCGCCTGGCCGAGTTGCGCGGCGAGCAGGAGCCCGACCATCGCTGGTGAGTATCAAGCCGCGAAAAGCTTTCCACGGCCATGCGGGCTGTCGAGATCGAGCGCCGGGCCAGCGGGGACGATGCCGGTCGGATTGATCGTCTTGTGGCTGCGGTAATAGTGCTGCTTGATGTGCGTCAGGTTCACCGTCTCGGCAATGCCTGCCGTCTGATAAAGATCTCTCACATAGCCGGGCAGATTGCGATAATCGGCGATGCGGCGGATGTTGCATTTGAAATGGCCGACATAGACGGGGTCGAAGCGCACCAGCGTGGTGAACAAGCGCCAGTCGGCCTCGGTCTGACGGTCGCCGAAGAGGTAACGGCCCTTGCCCAAGCGTTCGTCGAGCATATCGAGGGTTTCGAACAGCTTGCCGACATTTTCCTCATAGGCGTCCTGGGTGGTGGCAAAGCCCGCCTTGTAGACGCCGTTGTTGACGGTGTCGTAGACGGTGGCGTTCAGCGCATCGATTTCGGCTCTCAGATCCTCCGGATAGTAATCGATCTTCGAGCCGGTCAGGCCGTCGAAGGCGCTGTTGAACATGCGGATGATTTCGGCGGATTCGTTGTTGACGATCGTGCCGGTCTGCTTGTCCCAGAGGACGGGAACGGTGACGCGGCCGGAATAATGCGGATCGGCCTTGGCGTAGATCTGCCAGAGCGCGGCCGCGCCGAAAAGCGGGTCGCCGGTGGCGCCGTCGCCGACTTTGAATTCCCAACCGTTCTCGAGCATCAGCGGATCGACGACGGAGACCGAAATCAGCTCCTCCAGCTTCTTCAGCTTGCGGAAGATCAGCGTGCGCTGCGCCCAGGGACAGGCAAGCGAAACATAAAGATGGTAACGCCCGGCCTCGGCCTTGAAACCGCCGTTGCCGGAAGGGCCGGCCTCACCATCCGATGTCACCCAATTGCGGAACTGCGACGGCTGTCGCTTGAATTGACCTTTGCTCTCCTTCGTGTCGTACCAGACGTCATGCCAGACGCCGTCCACCAGCATTCCCATGATCTTCATTTCCCTTGATTGCGTGTCGGGACGAACGTTAACTGAGATAGCGGGGCTTTGCAGGCGGTAAAGGTTGAACAGTGCGTCACGCCGTTCAGACACTGCATAGTTTCGAGTGCCGTGGTGTGCATTTTGCGTTGGACGGCGGAAATTTTTCCTGCTATCGGCCTTGTCACGATTTGAGAGACCTCTGCCTGATGTTCATTTCCAGAAACCCGCGACGACGCTGATGCTCCCGAACGCCCAAGGCGTGTTCGAGACCCATCAATCTGTCCATCCGGTTTCTGTCATCATGTACAAGCACGATCTCGTCTACCTCACCGAAGACGCGTCTCATGACGCCGCCATCGAACACATCAACGAAGAAGCCTTCGGTCCCGGCCGCTTCACGCGCGCCGCCGCGCGCATCCGCGAGCAGGGGCCGCATGATCTCTCACTCTCCTTCATCTGCACCGACAATGGCGAGACGATTGCTTCCGTGCGGATGACGCCGGTGCTGGCCGGCACGGCGAAGGGGCATCTGCTCGGCCCGCTTGCCGTCCGGCCCTCGCACAAGAACCAGGGCATCGGCCGCGAGCTCGTGCGGATCGCCGTGGAGGCGGCAAGACGCAAGGGTTCGGAAGCGGTTATCCTGGTCGGTGATCCGCCCTATTACGGCCCGCTCGGCTTCGAGAAAGTCGCTTACAACGCGTTGTCCTTTCCAGGCCCTGTCGATCCCGGCCGCGTGCTCGTCGTTCCGATCGCCGAAGGCGTGCACGAGCGGCTGCAGGGCATCATCGCCTGGCACGGGTGATTTAGAGATTTTTCCGGAGGAAGCTGCGTGTGCGGCCTTCCGGGAAATCCTCAAGCTCGCCGAAGACCTCATAACCCTGACGCAGATAGGCTCGCAGGGCCTGCGGGCTGAATGTGTCGATCCAGGCGCCGCGGCAGCCCCGGGCTTTCGCCTCTTCTTCTGCTTTGGCGAGGATCTTGCCGGCGAGGCCGGTGCCGCGCAGCGTATCGGGGATATAGAGCATCTGGGTGAAGAGCCAGCCCCAGGCGGTAAAGCCGGAAAGACCCCCGGTCACCTTTCCATCGGTATCGCGGATGAGGACGGCGAGCGGCTGGCGATCCGAGGGGCCGACATCACTACTGTTGAAGGCCGAGAGCGCATCGGTGATAGCTGCGAGTTCCTCCGGCGAGGGTGAGCCGGTCAGTTCGAATGCCGACATGAGATTATCGCCCTTCACGCCACCACATGGCGCCAAAGGCCAGCAGCAGGATGCCGACGCCGGCAAAACCGGCAAAGAGCGGCAGCGTGTTGATGCCCTTCAACACCGTCTCGCTGGTCATGCGGATCATCATGCGATCATTGTCGGCGACGCGCACCTGACCGCGCACCGGCAGTATCGGCGGCACGCTGATCGCGCCCTTTTCATTGGCAACGCGGGTGACGAGACCCTTGCTTCTGTCGGCGACCGGCTTCAGCACATCGGTCGTCGAGATCATCGCCTTGAACTCAGGTGCGTCGACGGCGCCGATGTGCACAAGTGTCGATAGCTTGCCGTTGCGGATTTCGAAGAGGCCGATTTCGTCCATCCGCTTCTCGGCCTTGTAGAGCCCGGGTTCGGACTGGGTGAGCGCCAGGGTTTCGGTCTTGCCGGAGGGATAACGCACGGTGGCGTTGCCGGGATTGTCGCCGATCGTTTGGCGCGTGACTTCAAGGGTTCGGCCGGAGGCGCGCGCCGTCAGCGCTTCTTCCTCGAGCGCCGGCTCCTTCATCAGCCAATGGGCGATGCGGCGATAGAGCGAAACATTCGGACCACCGCCTTCGAAACCGCGCGCCCACAGCCAGCCCTGATCGGAAAGCAGCATGGCGACGCGGCCCTGGCCGGCGCGGTTCAGCACCAGCAGCGGATGGTTGTCTGCCCCGAGCATGATCGTCTCGCCCTGCGGTGGGTCGACATCGACGCTGCGGAACCAGCGGCCCCAATGGGGCGGATCTTCGCCCGAACCATCCAGGCCGCGGGTGACGGGATGTTTGCGGCCTTCCTCGGAGAGGCGGGGATAGAAGGCTTTTTCGATCATCTCTCCGGTGGGCGTTGCCGGCAGGACCGAGGAAAGCGGCGTCAGTGCAATGGAATCGGGGCCGGCATGCTCTGGACCGGCGGCGATCAGCAGCGCGCCGCCATTGTCGACATATTGCGCGATGTAATCGTAATAGAGCAGCGGCAGCACGCCGCGGTGCTGGTAGCGGTCGAAGATGATCAGGTCGAAATCCTTGATCTTGTCGACGAAGAGTTCACGTGTCGGGAAGGCGATCAGCGACAGCTCGTTGATCGGCGTGCCGTCCTGCTTTTCCGGCGGACGCAGGATGGTGAAGTGGACGAGATCGACGGAGGCATCGGATTTCAGCAGGTTGCGCCAGGCACGCTCGCCGGCATGCGGTTCGCCGGAGACGAGCAGGACGCGGAGATTCTGGCGGATGCCGTCGATGACGTGGACGGCGCGGTTGTTGGCGGTGGTGACCTCGCCGGGAAGGGCCGCGACCGAGAATTCGAGCACGTTGCTGCCGCCGGCCGGCACCTTGAAGGAGAAGGGCGTATCCTGGCCGGGTGTCGCCTGCAGGTTGGCGATCTCATCACCGTTCAGCTTCACCGTGACATCGGCCGTGCCGCCGGGGCTCGGACCGTCGTCGAAGACGCGCAGAACGACCTGCTGCTCCTCGTTGACGATGCCGAAGCGCGGCCCCTTGATGACTTCGATGCGGCGATCGAATTCGTTGGCCTTGCCGGTGATGAGGCCGTGGATCGGCGCGTCGAAACCGAGCGCCTGGTTGGTGGCCGGAACATCATGGACTTCGCCATCGGTCAGCATGATGGCGCCGCCGATACGGGCGGGCGGGATATCGGCGATGTTGGCCGACAGCGCGTCGAACAGCCGGGTTGACGGCACGTCGGAATTGACGTCGCCTTCGACATCGACGAAGCGGGGTTCGATCTGGGGGAAGCGGGCGAGCTGTCCCTTCAAGGCTGCAAGCGCATCGTCGGTCATCTTGACGCGATCGGGTGTCTGCTGGCTCTGGCTTCGATCGACGAGAACGGGGACGATGGTCGACAGCTGGTCCCGGTCCTCCTGCAGCAGGACGGGATTGGCAAGGGCGGCCAGCATGGCGAGTGCCGCCAGCGTCCGGATCCAGGCGCCGCGAATGCCGCGCCAAATCGCCAGGCCGGCGATGATCGCGCTGACGGCAGCCAGTGCGGCCAGAACCGGCCAAGGCAGGAAGGGCGAAAAATCGAACGTCATCTCATTGCCCTAACCGTTCGAGCAGGTCGGGAACATGAACCTGGTCGGTCTTGTAGTTGCCGGTCAGCATGTACATCATGATGTTGACGCCGGAACGATAGGCATATTCGCGCTGCGTTTCGTCCGACGGCACGGTCGGCAGCATCGGTATGCCGTTGTCGTCGATTGCCCAGGCACCGGCGAAATCATTGCCGGTGATCAGGATCGGCGAAACGCCGTCGGCCGTCGCCGCCGATTTTTCGGTCGCTTCGCGGCCGCCCTGCCGGGCCTCGATCCACAGGGGGCTGCCGGCGTAACGACCGGGAAAGCTCGACAGGAGATAGAAGGATTTCGTCAGCACGTGATCCGACGGTACCGGCTCGAGCGGCGGAATGTCGAGATTGCCGAGGATTTGCTGCAGCCTCTGGCCGTTGGCGCTGACATTGCCGCCATTGTCCAATGCGCTGATCTGATCGCGCGTGTCGAAAAGCACGGTGCCGCCATTGCGCATATAGGCGTCGATGCGGCTGATCGCCGCCGAAGACGGCATCGGCGCCGTCGCCGAAACCGGCCAGTAGATGATCGGATAGAAGGCAAGCTCGTCCTTGGTGAGGTCGATGCCCACGGGCGGCGCCGGCTCCAGCGTCGTGCGAAAGGTCAGGAACTGGGTCAGTCCCTCGAGCCCGCGCTCGGATATATTGTCGACGTCCTGTTCACCGGTGACGACATAGGCGAGGTGCGTGTTGTCGAGCCTCTGCAGGATGAGATCGTCGCCGGGCCGGGAGTCGTTGGCATGAAGCGTGCCGGGTTGCATGAGAAAGCCGGCGCTGAGCGCAACAGCGATCATCGCCGCTGTGCGGACAGCCGGGCGCGAGCGTGAAAACGCGCCGTTCATGAAGAGGACGACCAGGCTATCGGCGAGCAGCAGCAGAAAGGCTGCGAGAAAGAGCGCGGGCTTCGCCGACCAGCTTTCTCCGCCGATCAGGCCTTCGCGCACGGCATTGGTGCCGGCCGTGTCGAGCGGCGTCAGTTCGGCATTCTCGGGCAATACGTTCAGCGAAGTGAAACCATCCTCCGAACCGTAGAGCCCGGGCGGGTTGTCGAAATTCGCCGTCGGTTCGGTTCCTGCCTGTGGGATGAGGGGGCGCGCCGCGCCCGTCGCGGAGACGAGCGTGCCCTTGGCCGTCAGCATACGGAACGGCGGCAGGGTCTCCGAGACACGCGCATTGCCGCGCGCCTCCGAAGTGACGCCGCCCGAGCGCGATATCTGCAGCAGGTGGCGCAGCATGTCGACGAAAGTACCTGAGATCGGCAGATCGGACCAGGTCGCTTCCGCAGTGACATGAAACAGGACGATCTGGCCGGAGGCGAGCTGTTTCATCGTCACCAGCGGCGTGCCGTCAGCCAGGCTCGCCCAGGTGCGTTCGGCAAGATCGGGCGTCGGTTCGGCAAGCACCTGCCGCTTGATGACGACATCGGCAGGGCGCGTTATGCCGGCAAAAGGCCCGAAACTCGGAAATTCGGCAAGCGACTGCGGCTCGCTCCAGGACAATGTGCCGCCCAGCGCCCGTTCTCCCTGACGCAGGATGACCGGGATCAGCGGATCGTCTGCAGGGGCTGCCGCCATGCGCGGGCCAGCGAAACGCAGCAGCATACCGCCGTTCGATATCCAGCGGGTCAGAGGTTCGTAGGTCTCCTCCGGCAGCCGGCCGATATCGGCCATGATAATGATGGAGGGATTGCTGGCGAGAAGTTTCGGTATGGCGACCGAGAGATCTGAATCGCTGGGTTGGATCAGATCGGCATACGGCTGCAGTGCCCGCTGGATATAATAGAGCGGCGAGAGCAGCGGTTGGAACTCATCCCCGCCAGCACCCGACAGCAAGACGACGCGGCGGCGCTTGAATGCGTCGTCGAGAAGATGGACGGCACCCGCCGTTGCGCCGTTATCGACGCTGACGCGGGCGAAATCGTTGCGCATCTCGAATGGTGCGGTGATCGAACTCGTTGCAACGCTCTGGCCGGGACGGAAATCCACCCTGCCGTTGGCGATCGAGCGGCCCTGGCTATCGACGGCGTTCAGCGCCACCGATGCGGCATGCGAAGCGTTGAGGCGTGTAACCTTGACGGTCATGGCATCGGCCGCATTGTTGGCCGCGGTGATCGCGACGGTCCGTGCGGCATCGCCCTCGATCAGGCGGAGATCGGCGGGCTGGAGTTCGGCGAGTCTGCGTACCGTGGGGTCGTCTGCCTTGGCGGCGGCGCCGTCGCTCAGGAAGGCGAGGGTGCCGGGCTTGACGCCGTTCAGCGCCGCGCGCAGCGCCTGGAAAGCGCGCTCGCGGTCCGGGACCAGCGGCCGCGGCTCGGCGGCGCGCAGCTTGTCGCGGGCGCTCGCCGCCGTGCCGGGCACGGCATCGTTCGTGGGATCTGCGGTGAAGGCGATCGATACCGGTGTGCCGGCGGATTCGGCATCGTCCACCAGGGCGTCGGCGGTCTGGATGCGGCGCTCCCAATCGGGTGCGGCCGCCCAGCTGTTGTCGACGAAGAGCACGAGCGGGCCGCCCGATGCGAGCGAGCTGGTGCGCGGATTGAAGACCGGATCGGCGATCGCCAGGATGATGACGGCGGCGAGCAGCATGCGCAGCAAGGTGAGCCACCAGGGGCTTTGCGCCGGCGTCTCCTCGCGCTTCAGCACGGATGCGAGGATCTTCAGCGGCGGGAAGACCTCGGCCTTCGGGCGCGGCGGGGTCAGCCGCAGCAGCCACCAGATGACCGGGAGCGCGATCAGCGCGCCGAGAATGGCGGGATAGGCGAAAGCGAAGGGAAGGGCGTTCACAGCTGCCCTCCATGCGTCGCCTTGGCCGGCATGCCGGAGAGATACATATGCACCGCGACCAGCGCCTCGGAAGCAAGATGATCGGTGCGGTGGGCCGTGAAGGTCCAGCCGAGATGGCGCAGCGACTGGCCGAGGCTTTCCCTGCGGGCGAGATAGGCGTTGCGATAGGCCTCGCGGATATGTTCGGCGCGGCCGGAAACCAGCTTGGCGCCGCTCTCCGGATCGGTGAATTCGGTGCGGCCGCTATAGGGGAAGATCTCTTCGGCGGGATCCGATATCTCGACCACATGGCCGCGCAGGCCGCGGCGGGCGAGCGGGCCGAGGCGCTCCATGATCGCAGGCGCGTCGTCGAGGAAATCGCCGATCAGCACGAGATCGCTCCAGCCGCGGATCATCGCCGTTTCCGGCAGGCCGCCGGTCAGCGGTGCGTGTACCAGCGCCGATGCCAGGCGTTCGGCGGCGTTGCGCGTGGAGGCTGGTTCCATGATGCCGGGGCAGCCGATGCGCTCGCCGGAACGGGAGAGGATTTCGGCAAGCGCCAGCATGAGCACCAGCGCGCGGCTTTCCTTGGAGACGTTGCCGTAGCTCGACTTGTACATCATCGAGGGCGACATGTCGCACCAGAGCCAGATCGTATGCGCCGCCTCCCATTCGCGCTCGCGCACATAGGTATGGTCGTCGCGGGCGGAGCGGCGCCAATCGATGCGCGACAGGCTCTCGCCTTCGGCATAGGGACGGAACTGCCAGAAATTCTCGCCGATGCCGCGCTTGCGGCGGCCATGCCAGCCGGCAATCACCGTGTTGGCGATGCGCTTGGCTTCCACCAGGCAATCCGGCATGAGGGCGGCCCGCTGCCTTGCGCGGGAAAGGGCATCGCTGCCTGACGTCGGATTGACGATCTGTCCGATAGATGCCACGCGTCCGGCTTCCTTATCCCTTTGCCTGCTTGACCAGTCCGGCGATGACGTCGCGCACCGACATGCCTTCGGCGCGGGCGGCGAAGGTCAGCGCCATGCGATGCTGGAGAATGGGTTCGGCGAGCGCGAAGATATCGTCGAGAGACGGGGCGAGGCGGCCTTCATAGAGCGCGCGGGCGCGGGCGCAGAGCATCATCGCCTGGCCGGCGCGCGGGCCTGGACCCCAGGCGACGTTCTTGTCGGTCGAGGCATTGCCCTGCCCGGGGCGGGCGGAGCGCACAAGGGAAAGGATGGCGTCGACGACCGTTTCGCTCACCGGCATCTGGCGGACGAGGGTCTGGATCTCGATCAGCCGCTGCGCATCGATGATGGCTTCCGGCCGGGTTTCGCCGAGGCCCGTGGTTTCGAGCAGGATCTGGCGCTCGGCGGCGAGCTCGGGATAGTTGACGTCGACCTGCAGCAGGAAGCGGTCGAGCTGGGCTTCCGGCAGGGGATAGGTGCCTTCCTGCTCCAGCGGGTTCTGGGTGGCGAGCACATGGAAGGGGGCCGGAAGGTCGTAGCGCTGGCCGGCGATGGTGATATGATACTCCTGCATGGATTGCAGAAGCGCCGACTGGGTGCGCGGCGAGGCGCGGTTGATCTCGTCGGCCATCAGCAGCTGGGCGAAGACCGGGCCCTTGACGAAACGGAAGGAGCGGCGGCCGGTGTCGTCCTGGTCCATCACTTCGGAGCCGAGAATATCCGAAGGCATCAGGTCGGGTGTGAACTGGATGCGGTTGGCGGCAAGGCCGAGCACTTCGCCGAGCGTCGTCACCAGCCTGGTCTTGGCAAGGCCGGGGACGCCGACGAGCAGGGCATGGCCGCCGGAGAGCACGGCGAGAATGGTGTTCTCAACGACGCTTTCCTGACCGAAGATCACCTTCGAGACTTCTCCGCGGATGGCGGCGATATCGGAGAGCGCCTTCTCGGCGGCGGCGACGATCGCCTTTTCATCGAGGCTGGCTTCGGTCTTCATCATACCCATGGGCATCTCCAACGGCTGAAATCATTCGGCAGCGAATCGGCGGACTTATACATCTGCCTCATACTCGATAGAGTTATGGAGATGCGACGGGCTGACAAGTTCGTTACGAATGACTATCTCGTGACTTCACTTCGTTAAGGACAAACCGGGACGGAAGAATGGCAGCCGAAGAAATCAGCGGACAGGCGGATGCAGCGGGGCTTGCCGCGCTGATTTCGCGCGCGTCTGCCGAAAATAGCGGTAAAAAACGCGGGTTGCCGCCGGTCGAGCGGTGGAATCCGCCTTTCTGCGGCGACATCGACATGGAGATCAGAGCCGACGGCACCTGGTTCTACATGGGCACGCCGATCGGCCGGCCGGCGCTGGTGCGGCTGTTTTCGACGGTTTTGAGAAAGGATGAGGACGAAAAGACCTATCTCGTAACTCCTGTGGAAAAGGTCGGGATCAGGGTCGTCGACGCGCCGTTCGTCGCGGTGGAGATGAGCGTGACGATGCGGGAGGGTGATCAGGTGCTGACGTTCCGCACCAATGTCGGCGATGTCGTGGAGGCGGGAGGAGAACATCGGCTGCGCTTTGCCATTGCCGGCGGCAATGCCGAACTGAAACCCTATCTGCACGTGCGCGGGCGGCTGGAGGCGCTGGTGTCGCGTGCGGTGATGTATGAACTGGCGGCACTCGGCGAGACGCTCGACGTGGAGGGGCGACCGATGTTTGCGGTCCGCTCCGCCGGCGAGGTCTTCCCCGTCATGCCGGCCGACGAACTGGATGCGCTTTCCCGATGAACGATGCGATCACCCAACGTTATCCGCTGTTTTCAGCAGCTGAATTCCGCCGCCGTGCGCTCAATCAGAATGGCGGGCCTGTCGACCATGCCTGGCGCGATCACGGTGACCATATCCTCAATCCCGATATCGTGGAGGAGGTCGCGACCTTCAAGCTGCGCGATGCCGCCGTGCTCGTGCCTGTCGTCGACGACGGCGAGGAAGCGCGTGTGATCTTCACCAAGCGCACGGCGACGCTGCGCAAACATTCCGGCCAGATCGCCTTTCCCGGCGGTTCGATCGATCCGGCCGATATCTCGCCCGAAATGGCGGCGATCCGCGAGACGGAGGAGGAAATCGGCCTGCCCGGTTCCTACGTCGAGACGGTCGGCAGGCTGCCGAATTACCTCGCTTCGACCGGCTTCCGCATCACGCCCGTGCTCGGCGTCGTCAAGCGGGGTTTCGCGCTGACGCTGAACCCGGCCGAGGTGGACGACGTGTTCGAGGTGCCGCTTTCCTTCCTGATGAACCCGGCCAATCACAACCGCGACAGGCGCGTCATCGACGGCATCGACCGGCATTTCTACCGCATGCCCTATGAAACCAGAATGATCTGGGGCATCACCGCCGGCATCGTCCGCACGCTCTATGAAAGGCTTTATGCATGACCGGCATTGCCGACCAGGCATGGTTCCGTGATCCGGCGCTCGCCCGGGTCCTGGCACTTCTCAATACCGATGAGGGGGAAGGACGTGTCGTCGGCGGCGCGGTGCGCAACAGCCTGATGGGCCTGCCGGTCAGCGATATCGACATTGCCACGACGCTGACGCCCGAAATCGTCATGGAGCGGGCAGCAGTGGCCGGCATCAAGGCGGTGCCGACAGGGCTGCAACACGGCACGGTGACGCTCGTCATCGACGGCAAGCCCTTCGAGGTGACGACGCTGCGCACTGACGTCGAGACCGACGGACGCCGCGCCAAGGTCGCCTTCAGCACCGATTGGAAGGCCGATGCCGAACGGCGCGACCTGACGATCAACGCGCTCTATGCCGATGCCAAGGGCGAGGTGGTGGATCTCGTCGGCGGGCTGGCGGACATCGAGACGCGCAACATACGCTTCATCGGCGATGCGACGAGGCGTATCGCCGAAGACCATCTGCGCATCCTGCGCTTCTTCCGCTTCTTCGCCTATTACGGTTCCGGACGGCCGGATGCGGAGGGTCTGAAGGCCTGTGCGGCGGCGCGTTCGAAACTGAAGACGCTCTCGGCCGAGCGCGTCTGGTCGGAGCTTCGGAAGCTGCTCGGTGCCGGCGATCCCGGCCGGGCGCTGCTCTGGATGCGGCAGGTGGCGGTGCTGACGGAAATCCTGCCGGAATCGGAACGATGGGGGATCGATGCGATCCCTTCGTTGGTCGCAACCGAGAAGGCGCTCGGCTGGACGCCCGATCCGCTGCTGCGCCTTGCGGCGATCGTGCCGCCCGATGCGGCGCGGCTGGAGGCTCTTGCTGCCCGGCTGAAGCTCTCGAATGCGGAAGCGGCCACTCTGACGGCCTGGGCGAAAGCGGCGCCGGTCAACGACGAGATATCGCCGGCCGCCTTCGAGCGGCTGCTCTACCGCAACGGCCCGGATGGCATCACGATGCGGCTGAAGCTGGCGCTCGGCGTGGCGCGCGGCAAGGCCGAGGGCGATCTTGCCGAAATGGCGCGCTCGGCGCGGCTCGGCAAGCTCCTGGATCAGGCCACGAACTGGAGGAAGCCGCAATTTCCTCTGAATGGCGGCGATGTGATTGCGGCGGGCATCGCATCCGGCCCGCGCGTCGGCGAACTGCTGGCGGCGCTGGAACATCAGTGGGTGGAGGAGAATTTCACCTCCGACCGGCCAGCGCTGCTCGCCCGGCTGCAGGAACGCATCCAATAGGGATCATGCGTCGCATCCGGTGGATGCGACGCTGTCATAGTCGTTGCCGCCAGGACGTGGGCACCGGCTCTCAGGCGGCGCTGGCCTCGTCGCGGATGCGTGCCTTGATGTTGTCAACCATGTTTTCGCGTATGGTCGTTTCGCCGTGAGCGGCCTTCAGGTGCTCGACGGCGCGGCGGACCACTTCTGCGTCATTATCCGCCCGGGTGTGCCAGGCGCAGCCGGGAACGAGCGTGCCGCATTCGAAAAGTCGCATGGTTTTCTCCTCTGTCTGGAACGCAACGGCTCTCGCGCTTTCACGCGATTGATGAATGTGCGGAGGAAGAGAAGGTTCCGGCCGGCATGAGGTGTCGACCGGAGAAGGTCTTTCAGTCGGGCATCGCCCAAGCTTTGTAGGTATCCGAAAGCTGGCCGGGCATGTTGCTGTTGGCGGCTGCTGCTTCGTTCTGCAGCTGTTCCGGCGATTTTCCGCCGGCCAGTTGCAGCTTGACCTGCTCGATGAAGCAGGACAATGGCAGATCCGAGCCGCTCTTGGCCCGTAGCTTCTCGGCGATGCGCGTCAAAAACTCGGATGTGTCGATCGTACGGGATGTTTCCTGGACATCCGTGGACGCAGGCGAGCCACTTTGTATCGTCATGACAATCCTCCTCCGATTGTTACGCACATACATATAAAGTTAGGACGCACTGATTTTTCTTGAAGGTCTATCACCTCGAATTTATCGATGAGATATCACAGTCTCATGGCCAGCGGACGACGGGGGGCAATGACGAGAGAATGGATTCGACGTTGCCGCCGGTCTTCAGGCCGAAGATGGTACCGCGATCATACAACAGATTGAATTCGACGTAACGGCCCCGGCGGATCAATTGTTCGTCGCGGTCGGCCTCCGTCCACAGCTTGTTGAAGTTGGAGCGGGCGATCTTCGGGTAGACCATGGCGAAGGCCCTGCCGACATCGCGCGTGAAGGCGAAATCGGCGTCCCAGCCGCCGGCTTCCTCGCTCGAATGCAGCCAGTCATAGAAGATGCCGCCGATGCCGCGCGCCTCGTTGCGATGCTTCAGGAAGAAATAGTCGTCGCACCAGGCCTTGTAGGCATCGTAATCGGCGACGGCGTGGTTGCGGCAGGCAATCTCCATGGCCTTGTGGAAGAGCTGACTGTCCTCGTCCTCCTGTGTGCGGCGGCGCGACAGCACCGGCGTCAGGTCGGCTCCCCCGCCGAACCAGCGGCTCGATGTGACCACCATGCGCGTATTCATATGCACTGCGGGAACATTTGGGTTGACAGGATGGGCGATCAGCGAAATGCCCGAGGCCCAGAAACGCGGATCATCCTTGGCGCCGGGTATCTGGCCGCGAAAGTCCGGCGAGAACTCGCCATGGACGGTGGAGGTGTGGACGCCGACCTTTTCGAAGACGCGGCCTTCCATCATCGACATCCGGCCGCCGCCGCCGGCGCCGTTTTCGCGCGACCAGTCCTTGGCGACGAAGCGGCCGGGTTCCTGGTCGGAGAGCGGCCCTTCCAGTTCATCCTCGATTGCCTCGAAGGAGGCGCAGATCGTATCGCGCAATCCCTCGAACCAGTTGCGGGCAGCCGCCTTCTTCTCTTCGATGTCCTCAGGCAGGCCGATCGGCAGTTCCGGTCTTTCCATGTCACGCCTCCAGCGACCGGTCCCTTTCAGGACACGACTCGCTCATTCTTGATTGCAGGTTCGGTTTAGCAGGTGGCGCCGCATCTCGCCAAGCCGGCGGTACGGGTGGGTGCAGCCAAGATTCGACTCGCAAATCAAGGATTTCGATATTACCTTTTCACAAGAGGTAGGTTTGATGGCAAAAATTCCAGGACCTCCGTCCTTCGACGGCCTGAAGCGCAGAATGGCAAGACACCGGGCGGAAAATCCTCCCCGCAAGAAAGACCATTTCGTCCGTCAGACATATTGCCTCGCCCTCATCGATGCCCGCGCCAAGGCGCGCGAATGGTTCGACGAATATCCGAAAGCGGCTTATTGGACGGAGGTGGAAAGCTGGCGCCAGCTCGACGGCGACCACATCGAATTCACCATGCGCCGCCTGCCTTCGGCCGACTGACCGTTACTCTGCTGCGGGCCGCACCCGGCTTTCGATCAGCAGGCCGCTTTCATCCATGATCGGATGCGCCACAGAGACGATGTGGGCGTTGATGCGTTTGAGGTCGCGCAGCATGTCGAGATGCAGCGAACTGGTCTGCAGGCTGTCGGCGCGCCCGTCTCGCAGGCGTTCGAGATGATGCTCGGCCGACTGTTTTTCCATCCGGCGGACCTCGACCTTCACCTCCATCATCTGCCGCGCGAGATTGAAATCGCGGGTGACGAAGATCGTCTGGGCGACACGCAGATTGTCAATCGTCAGATCGAACAGCTTGCGCAGCTCCTGGTGACCGTCGTCGGAAAATTTGAGCCCGAGGGAGATCTTTTTGGCCACCTGCTCCAAGAGGCCTTTTTCGATGATATCGCCCATATGTTCGAGATTGATCGCATAATCGATGACGACGATCGAGCGGCGAGCGTTTTCGTCACTGAGCCCCTCGCGGCCGAGCTTCGAGAGATAGACTTTCACAGCTTGCTGCAGCCGATCGACGCGCTCTTCGAGAGCTGTGATCTCGGTTAGCTTGGAGGCATCATTCTGCTCGAAGGCTTCGGAAACCCGGATCAGCATGCGTTCGACGAGATCGCCTATGCCGAGCACTTCGCGGGTGGCGCTGGCAAGGGCAATGACGGGCGTCGAAAGCTCCTGCGCATCCAGATATTTCGGGGCGTTGTCAGGCTCGGGTTGATCCGGCACCAGCCGCACCATCAGGGTGGCGAGCGACCGTGAGAAGGGCCAGGCGAGTGCTGCGAGCAGAAGGTTGAAGGCCAGATGTGCATCGACCGGCAGCTTGGCGGGCCCGAAAGGCAGCATCTGGATGAGCTCCGCCCCATAGCCTGCGAGCGGCAGGGCGAGGATGCAGCCGATGGTGCGCACTATGAGATTGCCGAGGGTGACGCGTCGGGCCGAAACCGGGCCGGAGAAAGTCGCAATGACAGGCGGTATCGCGCCGCCAAGATTGGCGCCGAGCACGAGCACGATGACGAGTTCGGGGGAGATGAGGCCGGCCGATGCGAGCGACAGGATCAGTACCACCACTGCGAGGCTCGAGGAGGACAGGAAGGCGAGGGCTGCCGAGAAGAGCAGCGCCACCGGCAGGGCGCCATCCAACAGTCCGATGAAGGCTGCGAGAGCCGGAGAAGCGCGCATCGGTTCGGTCGCGAGGCCGAGAAGGTGCAGCGACAGCAGCATCAGCCCGATGCCGATCAGCGCTGCGCCGCCGCCCTGACTTGCGCTGGAGCGGCGGCGGTAAAGCACGATGCCGGCCAGGATCAAGAGGGGAGAGAGCCATTCGATGCCGGTCGCGACGATCCAGGCGGTGATCGCGGTGCCGACATTGGCGCCAAGCAGGACGATCTGCGCCATGCGCGGCTTGATCAGATCACGCTCGACGAAGGATGCGGTCATCAGCGCCGTTGCCGTGGAACTCTGCAGCGCGACGGTTGCGACGAGGCCTGACAAAAAAGAACGAAGGCCGCCGCGGGTGCCGCTTGCCAGCCCCGTTCTCAGGCGGGCGCCGAAAGCCCTGGACACGCCATCCTTCACCTGCGCGAGGCCGAACAGCAGCAGAGCCACGGCGCCGAACAGGTTGATCATGATGATTGTGGAGTCCATTTGTTGTTTTTATTCTTCTTTCGTAGGCCTGGAGACGCGCATGTCCGGCTTTTGCCTTCCGAAGCTGTTGAAATCATGGAAGCAATGTGATTCTTTTAATTGCTCGGCTAATAAATATAGACCCGTTTGACGGATTGACAACGTCATTTTGCGACACATGGAGGTCGGCCGTTCCGCCAAGGTGGTGTCGATCAGGCCCAGACGGTCTGGCGCATCGCCTCGCCGACGATCATTGCGGCCGAGACGGCGACATTGATCGAGCGCTGGCCTTCGACCATCGGGATCAGGATGCGGGCGTCTGCGGTTTCATGCACCGGATCGGGCACGCCGGCGCTTTCGCGGCCGAAAAGCAGGATATCGTCGGGGCGGAAGACAAGGTCGGTGTAGCGATCAGCGGCTCTGGTCGAAGCGAGGATCAGGCGACGACCGGTGGTGAGACGCCATGCCTCGAAGCGGTCCCAGCTGACATGGCGGGTCAGCGCAGCGGCGGCGATATAATCCATGCCGGCGCGTTTCAAATTGCGGTCGGAGACGTCGAAACCGGCGGGCTCGATCAGATCGACCGCGAAGCCGAGGCAGGCGGCAAGGCGCAGGATCGTGCCTGTGTTGCCGGGAATATCCGGCTGGTAGAGTGCCAGTCTTAGGTTCGTCATGACGCGCCGCCTTTTTAATTTTCGTTTCGACGCGAGAGGCGTAATCCAACTGTCGTTTCGGAGCAACGGGGGCCATTTTGGTCCCGAGATGTTCAATTTACGCCATTGGGGGGCTGGAAATTTCGCGGTTTTCGCGGTATCCATGCACGTCTTCAATCGCCAGCAGGGAGGGCCGACATGAATATTTTGCTCCATATGCGCTTTCCCGCCGTGATGCCGATCAAGGCGACATGGCGCCGCTAGTGCGCATTTCTTCCTGAAATCCCCTTCTTGATCCATTGTGCGGCTGTTTCAGCCTCGCCCCTTGAACGTTCGGTTCCCATATGTGCTTGCATGGCGCCGGGATGGCGCGAAGCCGGGAGCCGAAACGCTGACGTTTCGGAGCAATTTCATGTTTGGCTGGTTCGAACAGCGACTCAATCCCTTTCCGAGCGAGGAGCCCGTCGCTCCGCCGAAGGGCCTCTTTGCCTTTTGCTGGCACTACAGCAAGCCGGCTGCACCCTGGCTCTGCCTGATGGCCATGCTGACAGCCTCGATCGCCGTCGGCGAAGTGGCGCTCTTCCAGTTTCTCGGCGATATCGTCGACTGGCTGACCAATGCCGACCGCGCCACCTTCCTGCAGACGGAGGGCCACAAGCTTTTCTGGATGGCGGCGTTGGTGCTGGTCGGCTTGCCGCTGGCCGCCGGCCTCGATTCCCTCATCATGCACCAGATGCTGCTCGGCAATTATCCGATGAGCGCCCGTTGGCAGATGCACCGCTTCCTGCTGCGTCACAGCATGACGTTCTTCGCCAACGAGTTTGCCGGGCGTGTCGCGACAAAGGTGATGCAGACCTCGCTTGCCGTGCGCGAAACGGTGATGAAGATCCTCGACGTCTTCGTCTATGTCGTCAGCTATTTCCTGACGATGATCATCGTCATTGCGGCGGCCGACTGGCGGCTGATGATCCCGATCCTCGTCTGGCTCGCCGTTTATATCGGCATCGTCTCTTATTTCGTGCCGCGGCTTCGCAAGATCGCGGCGACGCAGGCGGATGCGCGCTCGATGATGACGGGGCGCGTGGTCGACAGCTACACCAACATCGCCACCGTCAAGCTTTTCTCGCATGCCGGCCGCGAGGAGGTCTACGCCAAGGAGGGCATGGACGAGTTCCTGCAGACCGTGCACAAGCAGATGCGCAAGGTGACGCTCTTCCACATCAGCGTCTACCTGAACAACTGCGTCGCGCTTTTCGTCGTCTCGGGCCTGTCGATCTGGTTCTGGCTGAACGGGGCGATCTCGGTCGGTGCGATCGCCATTGCCATCGGTCTTGCCATGCGCGTCAACGGCATGTCGCAATGGATCATGTGGGAAGTCTCGGCGCTGTTCGAGAATATCGGCACGGTCTATGACGGCATGGAGATGATGAGCAAGCAGCACGACATCGTCGACAAGCCGGGCGCTCCTGTCCTGACGGCGAAGAAGGGCGCGATCCACTACGAGCGAATCCGGTTCCACTACGGCAAGAGCAAGGGTGTCATCGACAATCTGTCGCTCGACATCAAGGCGGGCGAGAAGGTCGGTCTCGTCGGGCGCTCGGGCGCCGGCAAGACGACGCTGATGAACCTGCTCTTACGCTTCTACGATCTGGAGGGCGGCCGCATCACGATCGACGGGCAGGATATTTCAGGCGTCTCGCAGGAAAGCCTGCGCTCGCTGATCGGCGTGGTGACGCAGGACACCTCGCTGCTGCACCGCTCGATCCGCGACAACATCGCCTATGGCCGGCCGGAGGCGACCGATGCCGAGGTGATCGAGGCCGCCAAACGCGCCAATGCCTGGGAGTTCATCGAGGGGCTCGTCGACATGCAGGGGCGCGAAGGGCTCGACGCGCAAGTCGGCGAACGCGGCGTCAAGCTCTCCGGCGGCCAGCGGCAGCGCATCGCGATTGCCCGCGTCTTCCTGAAGGACGCGCCGATCCTGGTGCTCGACGAGGCAACCTCGGCGCTCGACTCGGAAGTCGAGGCGGCGATCCAGGAAAACCTCTTCGCCCTGATGGAGGGCAAGACGGTGATCGCGATCGCTCACCGGCTTTCGACGCTGACGGAGATGGACCGGCTGATCGTGCTCGACAAGGGGCGGATCATCGAGGCCGGCTCGCACGGCGAACTGATCGAAAATGGCGGCATCTACGCCGACCTCTGGAACCGTCAATCCGGCGGCTTCCTCTCCGATCACGCCGAGGAAGCGGAAGAGGCGGCGGAATGAGATGAAAAGGCCCTCCCTGCGAAAGTGGGGAGGTTCTTAAGGTGGCTCTGAATTTGCCGGAGGGTTGCCGAAAGATCTACGCGCGTCTGCCTCTTATGCGTTCAAAGGCTGTCGGCCCAGTCGATCACCCGGTCATGTTCGACGATAACAATGGTGTTGGCGGCTGCGATCGTGCGCAGCGCCACGATGCGGCGGCGCTCTTCCTGGTCGAGCCAGGCGGCAAGGGCCTCGGTGACGATCTCGTCGCGCGGCAGCGCCAGGTCGATGGCGAGGGCGTCGAGCCTCTCTGCAAGCGGAAGCGGAATATGCGCATCGAGCATTTTCGTTTCCATGAAACTTATCTCCGGTGAAGCGCCATCGTAGTGTCAGATTGTGACCGGTTCGGGGGCAATCAATAGCGATGCCGCCGATGTTATCGATCATTACAAAAATATAAGGTTTCTCGGCATTTCATTCTCTTTGCCGGTCCTCCTAATCCGCCTATATCGCTTCCATGATCTTAAGCCCTATCCTACGCCTGTTCGAGACTTGGATCGATCCGTTTCGTCCGCGCGCCGATCTTCAGCCTCCGCGCTCGACGCTCGGATTCATCTGGTTCTATATCGGCCAGGCGAAGATGCCCTTCATCGCCATGCTCGTTCTCGGCGGCATGTCGGCGGCGATCGAGGCGGCGCTCTTCTGGTTCGTCGGGCGGCTGGTCGATATCCTCGGCAGCATCACGCCCGGCACCGGCTGGAGCGGTCTTCTCGCAGCCCATGGCGGCGAGCTGTTCGGCATGCTCGCTCTCATCGGGATCGTGCGCTTCGTCGTCGCCTTCCTGATCGCGCTTGTGGACCAGCAGGTGATCACGCCTGGTTTTTATAATCTAGCACGTTGGCAATCCTATCTCCATGTCTCCCGGCAGTCTTTGTCGTTCTTCCAGAGCGATTTCTCCGGACGCATCGTCACCAAGGTCTGGTCGGCAGGGCAGGCGACCGGCGATCTCGTGACTTCGCTGATGGAAAGCGTCTGGTTCGTCGGCATTTATGCCGTCACGACGCTCGCGCTCGTCGCCCGGCTGGACTTTTCCCTCGCCGCCGTCGTGCTGTTCTGGCTTGGCGCCTTCGCCCTGCTTGCCCGCCACTTCGTTCCACGGATCCGCCATCATTCGCGCGAAACGGCGGAAGCCGCATCGATGCTGAACGGCCGGATGGTCGATTCCTACAGCAACATGCAGACGCTGAAGCTGTTTGCCCGCGATGAGGAGAGCGACCGCTATATGCGGCAGGGCTTCGACATCTATCAGGATACGGTGCTGCGCTTTACCCGGTTCATCACCGGTGTCCGGGCTTCGATGGCGCTGCTTTCCGGCCTGATGATCGTCACCATGGCGGGGCTGAGCGTCGATCTCTGGCTGCGCGGCCTGGTCAGCTCCGGGGCGGTGGCCTTCTCGCTGGCGCTGGTGCTCCGGCTGAATTTCCTGCTCGGACGGATGATGACGCAGTTCAACGGCATCATGCGCAATCTCGGCACCATCCAGAATGCCGCCGAGCTGATCTCCCAGCCGCTGGGGCTCGTCGATCGGGCCGATGCGAAGAGCTTGGTGATCCGGCAGCCGGGCATTCGTTTCGACAATATTTCCTTCCGCTACGGCAAGGATCACCGGCCGGTCGTCGAAAATTTCTCGCTCACCATCCGCCCGGGCGAAAAGGTCGGGATCGTCGGCCGTTCCGGTGCCGGGAAATCGACGCTGATGAACCTCTTGCTGCGCCTCTACGATATTCAGGACGGCCGCATCCTCGTCGACGGCCAGGATATATCGGCCGTGACACAGGAAACTCTCAGGATGCAGATCGGCGTCGTCAGCCAGGACACGTCGCTGCTGCATCGTTCGGTGCGCGACAATATCCTGTTCGGACGTCCGGATGCCGGCGAGGAGCGGCTGGTCGAAGCAGCCAGGCGCGCCGAAGCCATCGATTTCATCGAGCGCCTGCAGGATCAGCAAGGCCGCAAAGGTTTCGATGCGCATGTCGGCGAACGCGGCGTCAAACTGTCGGGCGGCCAGCGCCAGCGCATCGCCATTGCCCGGGTCATGCTGAAGGATGCGCCGATCCTCGTTCTCGACGAAGCGACGTCGGCGCTCGATTCGGAAGTGGAAGAAGCGATCCAGTCCAATCTTCATCGGATCATGGAGGGCAAGACCGTGCTTGCCATCGCCCACCGGCTGTCGACGATTGCCGCACTCGACCGGTTGATCGTCGTCGATCTCGGCCGGATCATCGAGGAGGGCAGCCACGACGAACTGCTTCGCCGCGGCGGGCTTTATGCCGAGCTCTGGGCGCGTCAGTCCGGCGGTTTCCTGGCGGCGGACGACGATCAGAACTCAGGGATCGACGACGAATTCCGCCATCAGGCCAAAATGATTTGAACCGAAACTGTCCTGGATGCGGCGGACCGATTTCAGCCGCAGCGGCGCTTTGCTGAAGACGTGATCGATCGGAATGCCGAAGGCGCCTGCCCTAATCGGCCATGTCGCCGGCTCCAGCGATACCGTTCCGAGGCCCTGGCCGCGCATGAGCCACTGCACGTCGGGCGCCAGGATCGACGTATTGAAATCACCGGCAAGCACGAGCGGCCCCGGCAGGGAAGGGATGATCTCCGCGAGATCCCAGATCTCCAGGCCGTGGAATTCGTCATAATAGGGTTTGGTGAGGTGCGCCGCGAGGAAGTTGACCTTCTGACCATCGAAGTCGATGGTCGATATCGTCAACCGGTTGCGCCAGAGCAGGCCGAGGTTGCGGATGCGGGGTTCGATCAGCGGACGCTTCGACAGCACCAGCGTATCGCATTCCTGCATGCCGACACCGCAGCCGATGTAATAGGGATAGGTCTTCAAGAGCCGCGGTAGTTCCGACAAAACCGGTTCGGCTTCCAGGATGTTGACGACATCGGCGCCGGAGGCGATGGCCATGTCGGCGATTGCGGCGCCGTTCGCGAAATTATCGTTCTCGATATTGAAGGACATCAGCTTGAAGAGGGCCGAGCGGTTTTCTTCGACAGCGGGCTCGGCGAATTCGCGCATCATCATGACGCCATGGACGGCAAGGACCACGGATAGGCTAAGTGTCAGCACCCCATACCAGTGCCGCTTGACGAGAAGGGCTGCGATAGACGCTGCCGCTGCGGCCACCGCCAGATGGACCTGGAAGCTGTAAAAGAAGGAAAGCAGATAGAAATCTCTGACGTAGCGCAGCGAGACGACAGCGAGGACGAGCGTCGTGAGAACGCTGAATACGCAAAAAATCGTGTCTCTCATTCGTTCCGGTCCGGCTCGCTGGCGTGGCTGCCATCGCGCCTATCATGGCGGCCCTTTTGTTGCAATGCAGCATAATGGCAAGCTTGTGTTTGCCTTAAAAAAATCCTCGGAAATTCCCGCGACATTGTGCCCTCGTCCCCTTGCCAAGGCTGGACATAATTTGCGATCAAGCTTAGAACGCGCCGGATTGCCGGGGAATCTATGGCCGAATTGTGTCCAGATCGATTCGCCGGCAGAGGGGGCAGGGCGGAATTCCGCAATAATTGCGCAGAGGATGGTTAGGCCGTGAGCGAACACGTAACGACAAGCGAGGCTTCGACAGAGCCTACTCGCCGTGATTTCCTTTATCTCACCACTGGTATGGCGGGCGCTGTCGGCGCCGTTTCGGTTGCCTGGCCGTTCATCGACCAGATGCGCCCGGATGCATCGACACTGGCACTCGCCTCTATCGAAGTCGATGTTGCGAGCCTCGAGCCCGGCATGTCGTTGACGGTCAAGTGGCGCGGCAAGCCGATCTTCATCCGCAACCGTACGCCCGAGGAAGTGAAGGCCGCCGCCGACGTTCCGCTGGCGGACCTCAAGGATCCGATCGCGCGCAATGCGAACCTTCCTGCCGATGCTCAGGCAACCGGTGTCGATCGTTCCGGCGGCAAGGACAAGGAAAACTGGATCGTCATGATCGGTACCTGCACCCATCTCGGTTGCGTTCCGCTCGGTCAGGCCGGCGAATACAATGGTTGGTTCTGTCCCTGCCATGGCTCGGTCTACGATACGGCCGGCCGCATCCGTAAGGGTCCTGCGCCGCAGAACCTGGCGATTCCGACCTTTTCATTTATATCCGATACCAAAATCAAGATCGGTTGAGGGGAGACTGATTAATGAGTGGCCATTCCAGCTACGAGCCGTCAACCGGCCTTGAGAAATGGGTCGATGCGCGCCTGCCTTTGCCGCGCATGGTCTATGACAGCTTCATCGCCTATCCGGTTCCCAGAAACCTGAATTATGCCTATACTTTCGGCGCTATGCTCGCTGTCATGCTGATCGTGCAGATCCTGACGGGCGTCACGCTCGCCATGCATTATGCCGCCGACACGACGCTGGCTTTCAACTCCGTTGAAAAGATCATGCGCGACGTCAACCACGGCTGGCTGCTGCGCTACATGCATGCCAACGGCGCCTCGTTCTTCTTCGTCGCCGTTTACCTGCACATCGCCCGCGGCCTCTACTACGGTTCCTACAAGGCGCCGCGCGAAATCCTCTGGATCCTCGGCGTCGTCATCTACCTGCTGATGATGGCGACCGGCTTCATGGGCTATGTTCTGCCCTGGGGGCAGATGTCCTTCTGGGGCGCGACCGTCATCACCGGCTTCTTCTCGGCCTTCCCGCTGGTCGGCGAATGGATCCAGCAGTTCCTGCTCGGCGGCTTTGCCGTCGATCAGCCGACGCTGAACCGCTTCTTCTCGCTGCATTACCTGCTGCCCTTCATGATCGCCGGCGTCGTCGTCCTGCATATCTGGGCGCTGCATGTCACCGGCCAGACCAACCCGACGGGCGTCGAGGTCAAGACGAAGACCGACACTGTGCGCTTCACGCCCTATGCGACGATGAAGGATGCGTTCGGCGTCTCGATCTTCCTGCTGGTCTACGCCTATTTCGTCTTCTACCTGCCGAACTTCCTGGGCCACGCCGACAACTACATTCCGGCCGACCCGTTGAAGACGCCCGCCCACATCGTTCCGGAATGGTACTTCCTGCCGTTCTACGCGATGCTGCGTTCGATCACCTTCAATGTCGGTCCGATCGATTCCAAGCTCGGCGGCGTGCTGGTGATGTTCGGTGCGATCATCGTGCTGTTTTTCCTGCCTTGGCTCGACACCTCCAAGGTTCGCTCGGCCGTCTACCGTCCCTGGTACAAGCTGTTCTACTGGCTGTTCGTGATCAATGCGATCATCCTCGGCTGGCTCGGCTCGCAGCCGGCGGAAGGCTTGTTCACGACGATCTCGCAGATCTGCACGCTGCTCTACTTCGCTTTCTTCCTGGTCGCGATGCCAGTTCTCGGCCTGGTGGAAACGCCGCGCCGCATCCCGAACTCGATCACCGAAGCGGTGCTCGAAAAGCGCAACAAGACAGCAGCCGCCGGTGCGGCGGCCAATGCGTAAGCGAGCGACGGAAGGAAACGGAAATATGAAAACGCTTGTTGCAAGCATTCTGCCGCTCGCCGTCGCGGCTCTTCTCGGCAGCGCCGCCCTCGCTGAGGAAGCGGCGCCCGCGAACGGAGCAGCACCTGCCGCCCATCACGAGGAAGGCGCGACGCCGCACTATCCGCTGAAGGAGCCGAAGGAGGAAGAGTGGACTTTTGCCGGTCCGTTCGGTCATTACGACAAGGCTCAGCTTCAGCGCGGCCTCAAGGTCTATACCGAAGTCTGTTCCGCCTGCCATTCGATGAACCTGGTGCCGTTCCGCATGCTCGGCGAGCTTGGTTATTCCGAGGCGCAGGTGAAGGCTTTCGCCGCAAACTACGAGGTCCAGGACGGGCCGAATGCCGCCGGCGAGATGTTTACCCGCAAGGCGGTCCCTTCCGACCACTTCCCGGCGCCTTTCGCCAATGCCGAGGCCGCCGCCGCGTCCAACAATGGTGCGGTTCCGCCGGACTTTTCGCTGATCGCCAAGGCCCGCGAAGTCGAGCGCGGCTTCCCGCGTTTTGTCGGCGACATCTTCACGCAGTATCAGGAAAACGGCCCGGATTACATCCACGCGCTGCTGACCGGTTATGAAGAGCCGCCGGCAGGGTTCCAGGTGCCGCAGGGTGGGCATTATAACCCCTATTTCCATGCCGCTGCCGTTCTCGCCATGCCGAAGCCGCTCTCCGACGGCCAGGTGACCTATGACGACGGCTCGCCGGCGACTGTCGACCAGTATTCGAGAGATGTCTCCGCCTTCCTGATGTGGGCCGCCGAGCCGCATCTCGAGGAGCGCAAGCGCACCGGCTTCATGGTCATGATCTTCCTGGCGATCTTCACGCTGCTGATCTATCTGACGAAGCGCTCGGTCTACGCCAACAAGGATCACTGAGCGTTCCCGACGAACATTCAAAAGGCGGCCTCGGCCGCCTTTTTTGTTGGTTCCGCCCCTGGCAATTGATAGAGTGCGGCCAGTTTCTTGCCCTGAAGCGCGTCGCGATCTCGCAGATTCGCTTGGCACACACTTTAGGTTTTGGTTTTGCGCATGTCGTCGGCGCAAAACCGCTCCACACTTTGCGCGACATGCTTTAGCAGAATACGGACTTTCCATGGACAATACGACTTCGGAGCTTGCATCCAGCATCCGCTCCATTCCAGACTATCCCAAGCCCGGCATCATCTTCCGCGACATCACCACGCTGCTCGGCAACCCGCGGGCTTTCCGCCGGGCAGTCGACGAACTCGTGCAGCCCTATGCCGGCACGAAGATCGACAAGATTGCCGGCATGGAGGCCCGCGGCTTCATCCTCGGCGGCGCGGTGGCGCACCAGCTTTCCTCCGGCTTCGTGCCGATCCGCAAGAAGGGCAAGCTGCCGCACGACACCGTGCGCATCGCCTATAGCCTCGAATATGGCGTCGACGAAATGGAGATGCATCGCGATGCGGTTCAGCCGGGCGAGAAGGTGATCCTGGTCGACGACCTGATCGCCACCGGCGGCACGGCCGTCGGCGCGACCAAACTGCTGCGCCAGATCGGCGCGGAAGTGGTCGGCGCCTGCTTCGTGATCGACCTGCCGGATCTCGGCGGCCGCAGGAAGCTGGAAGAACTCGGCGTCAACGTGCACACGCTGGTCGAATTCTCCGGACACTGAGGCAGGATCCTGCGCCCGCGTCAGTCGAATTCCAGCACGCCGCTTTCGAAGCGCATGACGGGATCGCCGTTCTGATTGATGCCCTCGCAGAGGATGGTGTTGAGGTGCCAGCCCGGCCGCGACGCGAGCGGCCGGCTGGAGAGGAGGGCGACGGAATAGGTCACGACGTCGCCCGGGAAGATCGGCCGCAGCCATTGTAGTTTCTGGAAGCCCGGCGAGGGACCGAGGTTCGGCGCCGTCAGACCCTTTTGCGCAAGCGCGATGGCCTGGCTTTTCCAGAAGGCGAGGAAAGTCTGCATCCAGGCGGCGGTGGTGTGCCAGCCCGAGGCGCAAAGGCCGCCGAAAAGAGTATCCTTGGCCGCTTCCTTGTCGATGTGAAAACGCTGCGGATCGTAGCGTCTGGCAAAGCGGATGATGTTTTCCTCGGTGAAGGTGTAGCTGCCGATCTCGGCCTTCTCGCCGGCGGCGCAAAGTTCGGACATTCTCATGCCGATGCCTCCGGGCTCGTGCTGAGGCTTGGCGCAGGGCGCATGCGGATCATGACCGAATTCTCCGAGAGGCAAACGAGTTCGCCGCGCTGGTTTTCCAACTCGTGGCGGAACTTGGCGATGCCGATGCCGGGGCGGGAGCGCATCGGCCGGGCTTCGAGCACGGTCGAGTGGCCCTGTAGCGTATCGCCTGCCAGCACCGGCTTTCGCCATTCCATCAGATCGATACCCGGTGCACCCTCGCAGAGCGCGTTGAGGATATAGCTGTCGGCCATCATGCGCATCAGCATCGCAGACGTATGCCAGCCGGAGGCGGCGAGCCCGCCGAGAATGCTGGCGCGGCCGGCGGCCTCGTCGACATGCATCGGCTGCGGGTCGAATTCGCTGGCGAATTCGATGATTTCTTCGGCAAGCACCAGCTTGGGGCCGAGGGGGAAACGGCGTCCGGGTTCAAAATCCTCGAAAGACAGCTTTTCTACCGACATTCGTTCTCCCGCCATATGCAGCGCCTTGAACAGGATGTTTTCGGCCGGTCGGCCTAAAATCTGAATCCTGTTCTACATTAAAGAGTTAGAGCATGGTGTCGCCCGAACCGCTTACACTTTTCGGCATCATGCTCTAAAGCGCGTTGCGATCTTTCAGATTCGCTTCTCGCGCTTTAGATCTTTGTTTTTACGCATGTCGTTGCCTCAAAACCGCTGCACACTTTTGCGCGACATGCTCTAGTGCTTACAATAGCATCCGCGCGGGCTCAAACGATTCCGGGGAGATAACCGGGTATGACGGAACTAAAGTCGATCCTAGACGAGGCCGTGCGCCAAGAGCTGATTTCGCCGGAAGCGGGTGGGAGCCTTTTGCCTTTTCTCATCGAGCGCGGCGTGGCCGTCGCCGGGGCGCCTGTCATGGCCGCCGAGGAGCCGGCCTGGTCGGATACGGAGACGCCGCGTTTCGTGCGAGGCTTCCACGATGTGCTCATCACCATCGGCGTTATCGTGGCGCTCGCCGGCCTCTGGGGTCTTGCGCCGCTTTACGCCGTGCCGCCCGCCATCATCGTGCTTTCGGAAATCCTGGTGCACCGCCAGCGGCTCGCCTTGCCGGCCGTCAGCCTGACGATTGCGCTGTTGTGCTGGATATTTTTGCTGATGTCCCACGTCTTAACGCCCTGGACCTCCGAAATCGGGGCTGATCTGACGCAGTTCGTTGCCGGCTTCCCGATCCTTCTCGGCGTTTACTATGCCCGCTATCGCGTGCCCTTGGCGCTGGCACTCTCGATCATGTCGACGCTTGCATTGGTGCTCACCCTGCTTTTGCGCCTGGTGCAATGGCTAAGCGGCAACCCCGCATTTTTCGTCGACCATCTTGCGGTGCTGGCTGCGGTTTCTCTCGTCTGCGCGCTCGGCCTCTTCGCGACGGCGCTCTATTTTGACCTCGGCGACCGGCTGCGCCGGACGACCCGGTCGGATATCGCTTTCTGGCTGCACCTCGGCGCGGCGCCGGCGCTGCTCTATAGCACTGTTTCGCTGCTGTCTCTCGGGGAAGGCGGCCGTATCTTTGATCTGACGAACATGTCGGCCCGGACGCCTGTGGTCGTCGCGACGGTGGCGGCGCTGATGCTGATCGGCCTCGTCATCGACCGCCGCGCCTTCGTCACTTCGGGGCTGCTGTCGCTCGGCGTTGCAATCTTCAGCGTCTTCCGGCACGGGAGCGCCACGGTCGACACCTATATCTTCACGACGCTGATCGTTGTCGGGGCAATCGTATTGATCATCGGCACCGGCTGGATGCCGCTTCGACGGCAGGTGCTGCGCGCACTGCCGCCGGCAATCGCAAACAGGCTGCCGCCGGGCTAGAGCATGATGCCGAAAAGTGTGAGCGGTTTTCGGCGACATCATGCTCTAACTTATTAATTTAGAACAGGATTCAGATTTAAGGCCGCTTCGGCCTAAAATCATCCTCTTCTTAGGCGGCAGCGTCGCTCGGTCACGTGTTGAAACGGAAGTGGATGACGTCGCCGTCCTGGACGACGTATTCCTTGCCTTCGTCGCGCGCCTTGCCGGCATCCTTGGCGCCGACTTCGCCGTTGAACTTGATGTAGTCGTCATAGGCGATGGTGTTGGCGCGGATGAAGCCGCGCTCGAAATCGGAATGGATGACGCCGGCGGCCTGCGGCGCCTTCGTGCCGCGCTCGATCGTCCAGGCGCGCGTTTCCTTCGGGCCGACGGTGAAATAGGTGATGAGGTGGAGCAGCTTGTAGCCGGCGCGGATCAGCCGGTCGAGACCGGCTTCATCCAGATCGAGGGCCGAGAGGAATTCCTTGGCCTCCTCCTCGGGAAGCTGGGCAACCTCAGCCTCGATCGCCGCCGAGATGACGACGGTTTCGGCACCCTGTTCCCTGGCCATGGCGGCGACGGCCTCGGTGAATTCATTGCCGGTCGAAGCCTCGGCCTCAGCGACGTTGCAGACGTAGAGCACGGGATGTGAGGTGAGGAGGTTGAGCCCCTTGAGGATGGCGATTTCCTCGGCATCCAGCGTCGACAGCAGCGTGCGCACCGGCTTGCCCTCATTGAGCAGCTTCAGCGACGCTTCCATGATCGGCAGCATCGCCATGGAATCCTTGTCCTTGCTGGTGGCGCGCTTGCGCGTCTGCTCGGTGCGGCGCTCCAGGCTTTCGAGGTCGGCGAGCATCAGCTCGGTCTCGATCGTCTCGGCATCGGCGACCGGATTGATGCGGCCTTCGACATGGGTGATGTCGCTGTCTTCGAAGCAGCGCAGCACATGGACGATCGCATCGACTTCGCGGATATTGGCGAGGAACTGGTTGCCGAGGCCTTCACCCTTCGAGGCGCCGCGCACCAGGCCGGCGATGTCGACGAAAGAGATGCGGGTCGGGATCAATTCCTTCGACTTGGCAATGTCGGCAAGCTTGCGCATGCGCGGATCGGGCACGGCGACTTCGCCGGTGTTCGGCTCGATGGTGCAGAAGGGGTAGTTCGCCGCCTGTGCCGCCGCCGTCTTGGTGAGCGCGTTGAAGAGGGTCGATTTGCCGACGTTCGGCAGACCGACGATGCCGCATTTGAAGCCCATGGCTAAAACCTGCTGTTCTTGAATTCCTTGTGGTTGCCTATGGGATAAAGGAGCAATATGGTCAAGTCTTAGAGAGCTTTTACCGTCGCTGACTTGTCGATCGATTGGTGCTGTCCTATTCTTGAAAGCAACGAGGATTTTGACGCATTGCGGATTTCGCCGGAATGCGTCTGACCATCTCTCTATCAAAGCCCGTGGTCAGGTTCGGCCTGTTTTAACGCCGGCAACCGCGACGATGGCTGTCGAAAATTCGTCGTCGACCTCGATGAATTGGTTTTGAAATTCCTGACCCCATGTCATCAACGGCTGGATTTTTCCGATGAGTGACAATGACATTGCCCTGAAACCGAAGACCAAGGTGAAGCCGAAGCTGGACAGGCCGAAGCTCTACAAGGTCATTCTCGTCAACGACGATTATACGCCGCGCGAATTCGTCATCGTGATCCTCAAGGTCGTTTTCCGCATGAGCGAGGAGACGGGCTACCGGGTGATGATGACGGCGCACAAGCTCGGCTCCTGCGTGGTCGTCGTCTGCGCCAGGGATATTGCCGAGACCAAGGCCAAGGAGGGTATCGACCTTGCCAAGGAGATGGGATTCCCGCTGATGTTCACCACGGAGCCTGAGGAATAGCTCCCTTGAACTCAGGGCCGGCGGATCTGATAGCCGGTCTTGTCCTGCACGAAGCCGCAATTCTCGTAGAAACGCAGCGTTGCCGGGTTCTTGGAGCCGGTCAGCAGCATCACTTTATAGCAGCCGGCCTTCCAGGCCTCATTCACGGCATGTTTGATGACGGCGCCGGCGTACCCATGCCGGCGATGATCGGCATGGGTAATGACGTTTTCAATCAGCGCATAGGAGGCGCCGCTCCGTGTCAGGTTCGGTACGACGATCAGGGTGGCGGTGGTAGCGGCCAAATCACCGGCAAAGCCGATGAATACCGTCATGCCTGGCTGGGCGAGTATGGCGGAGAAGCGTTCTTCTGCCGTGGCTTCGTCGAGAAGCGGATCCGTCGGGTTCAGATGCTGGTAGAGGACGGTCAGCCCCGGGAGATCGCCTGATGCAGCGCGGCGGATAGCGAAATCCCGGTCCGGCACGAGCTTCATTCCCCTTTGTTGCCGAACATCTTCTTCAGCATCTCGGCCATCGGGCCGCTGGTTGGCAGCTTCGGCTGATTGCTGTTGCGGGCCTGGCGGATATGCGACTGGCCGGCCGGTTTCTGGTCGCTATTCTTGCTTTCCTTTCGCGGCTTTTCTTCCTCGGCCTTGCCGCCGAGCGCCAGCGCGATCTTGTTCATCAGCTGCGAATCTTCGTTTCGCACCAGCATATCGGCATTGTCGGCGAGCGTATCGAGAAGCGGTTCCAGCCAGACTTTGTCGGCCTTGGCGAAATCGCCGAGCACATGGTTCTGCACCATTTCCTTGACGCCGGGATGGCCGATGCCGAGGCGCAGCCGCCGGTATTCCTTGCCGCAATGGGCGTCCAGTGATTTGATGCCGTTGTGGCCGCCGTGGCCGCCGCCGGTCTTCAGCCGGGCTTTGCCCTGGGGAAGATCGAGTTCGTCGTAGATGGCGACAAGATCGGCGGGCTGGAGCTTGTAGAAGCGCATAGCTTCGCCGACGGCCTCGCCGGAGAGGTTCATGAAGGTCTGCGGCTTGATCAGCAGCACCTTTTCGCCGCCAAGCTCGCCCTCGGCGATTTCGGCCCTGAACTTCTTCGACCAGGGCGAGAAGCTGTAGCGCCGATGAATGGCGTCGACGGCCATGAATCCGATATTGTGGCGGTTGCCGGCGTATTTGCCGCCGGGATTGCCGAGACCTGCGATGATCAGCATGGTCGGTCTTCCCTCGCTAGAACTTCCCGCCGTTCACCATCTGGAAATGAACCCAAAGTCAAGTCGAAAGGGCAGTGTCCGTCGAAGTCACTCCGACAGGTTCATGCCGTATTTCTGGAAGATCTGCTTCTGGTCGCCATCGGCGATCAGCTTGTCCAGAGCAGCCTGCATCTTCACGCGCAGCTCTTCCGGAAAGCTCTTCTCGCAGGCGATGCCCATCGGCTGGGCGGAGAGTACGGTGACCATCTCCACCGGCTGGTCGGCCTTCAGCTTTTCGAAATAGAGTTCGGAGATCGGCATCATGTCGATGCGCCCGCCGAGCAGCTTGCGCAGCGTCGCGTTGAAGTCGCTGGCGACATCAAGCTTGGTGAAGCCCTTCTCCTTCAGGATCGTCTCGGTATAATCCTCGCGCTGCGTACCGATCGTATATTTCTTCGCCTCGTCCAGATTGCTGGCGGTGACGCCCGAGCCCTTGCGGGTAATCAGGATGTTGCGGTCGATGAGCAGCGGTTCCACCCATTTGAACAATGAGTCACGGGCGCTATTGTGAGCGGTTGCAAAGACACAGGTCATCGGCGCAGTGCGGGCGAGGCTGAAAGCGCGCGCCCAGGGCATGATGTCGATCGTGTAATCGACGCCGATCGCGGCCATTACCTTCTCGACCTGCTCGACGGTCGCGCCCTTGATCTCCTTGCCGTCCCGATAATTGAAGGGGGCATAGTCCTCGGTTGTGAAGGTCACCGTTTGCGCATGGGCGGTGCAGGGCAGCGCCAGACATGCGAGAAGCAGGAGCTTTTTCATCGTCATCATCTCCTTTATCCTTCCTTCAAGAGGCCCGCGCGACGGCCGATTGCAAGGCCATCAGTTCCTCGATGAGTACGGCAGCGTGCTGTGGACGGTGGAAGAGGTAGCCCTGGCCATAATCAAGCCCCATCTGGTGGAGCGTGCGGCATTCCTCTTCGGTCTCGATGCCCTCGGCGATGACGGTGCAGTTCATCTTGTGCGAGAGCGTGGTAATGCCTTCGATCAGCATGCGGCTCTTCTGGCGCACGTCGTCGTCGCCGTCGTTGATCGCGCGGGTGAACGACTGGTCGATCTTGATGATATCGACCGGGAAGCGGTTGAGATAGCTCAGCGACGAATAGCCGGTGCCGAAATCGTCCAGCGCAATGCGGCAGCCGAAATGGCGAAGCTCCGTGACGATCATGCGGATTTGTGGGTTGTCGTGCATCAGCACGGCTTCCGTGATCTCGACGACGATGCGTTCCGGGCGGATGCCATGGCGACCGACGATCGCGGCAAGGCGGGCCGGCAGCGCCGGCTCGAACTGCAGCGGCGAGAAGTTGATGGCGAGATAAGTATCCTGCATGCCTGATATGCGGGAAATCTTCGCGAGATTGGCGATCGCCTTTTCCATGATGACGTTGCCGACGCGGACGATCTTTGCCGTCTCTTCGGCGACGCTGATGATTTCGGCCGGCGGCATCAAGCCTTTCTGCGGATGGTTGAGGCGCATCAGCGCTTCGAAACCGGCAATGCCGCGACCGTTCAGATTGACGATCGGCTGCAGGAAAGCCTCGAACCAGTTGTCGACGAGGCCGGCTTCGATATTGGCTTCGATCTCGGCGCGGCTGCGGGCGCGGTCGAGCATGGCGTTGTCGAAGAGCTGCGCGCCATTCTTGCCGTCGCGCTTCTTGGCATACATCGCCAGGTCGGATTTCTGCAGCAGTTCGGCCGCGGTTGCGGCATGGTGCGGATAAATGGCGATGCCGACGGAAGCACTCAGATGCATGTCGGGGGCGAACGGCGTTTCGAAGATCGAGGCGATCTGCTCGCACATCATCCTGGCACGTTTTTCGGCGTCCTTGG
Source organism: Rhizobium esperanzae (assembly GCF_014197615.1). GTDB lineage: Bacteria > Pseudomonadota > Alphaproteobacteria > Rhizobiales > Rhizobiaceae > Rhizobium > Rhizobium esperanzae_A. The sequence goes on along the minus strand of NZ_JACIFY010000006.1, from coordinate 136,656 downwards.
CCGGCAGCAGGATGGCAAATTCGTCGCCGCCGAGACGCGCCGCCTCATCGGAGGGGGCAAGAAAGGTCTTCAGGCGCTCGACAAGTTCGACCAGCGCCATGTCGCCGGCGGCATGGCCCATATTGTCGTTGATCCACTTGAAGCGATCGAGATCGACGAAGAGGCAGGCAAGCTCCTGGCCGGCCGCGTCGGCGGCGGCGATCTTGTTGTCGAGGACGGCTTCGAAGCCCTGGCGATTGAGAAGCCCGGTCAGGTGATCGGTGATCGCCTGGCGGTGATTGCGGTCCTCGGAGGCCTTGAGTTCGGTCACATCGGTCATGACCGACAGCGAGAGGCGATCGTGAGCGCCGGCTTCCGCCTCCGATTCCATGATGAGGACGTCCATGGTGCGGCCATCCAGGCAGACGAACTTGACGGTGACGGTCATGCCAGTTTCAGCCTGGCGGCGCCTGACGAACTTGTCGCGGGTGGCCGATGTGACGAGATCGGCGAAGTTGCGGCCGATGACGGCGGCGCGGTTATAACCCGTGGCAAGCAGCCAGTAGTCGCTGACGGCGGTGATGCGGTCTTCCTCATCGAGCGAGAAGAGCATGGCGGGCGTCAGATTATAGATGTCGGTGGCGCGGCGGTGGGCGAGCTTCAACTCTTTTTCTTCGCTTTCGAGCTTTGTCTGCATCTCGTTGAAGCTGCGGGCAAGCCGGCCCATCTCATCGTTCGACTGCCAGTCGACATGATGACGGGAGCCCAACTGGCGGGTGGCCTCGATCGCTGCGGTCAGCCGCATAAGCGGCTGGATGACGAAGAACCGGTTACCGATCAGCGCCGTGCCGAAAACGGCGAGCACGGCGAAGATGAAGATCGAGATGAAGACGACTTCTTCCTGCTTCAGGCCGGAAAACAGGCCGAGCGCGGGATAATAAACGCTGATGCTGCCGAGGTTCTTCGGGCCGTCGACGGTGTTGTAGATGATGGCGCGCGACACCTGCACGAGCTTGCCGTCGAAGGAGCGCGGAATGGTGGACTGGCTGACGTCGAGCTGACCCGACTGGTCGCGCACCTCGACCTTGACGATGGCGCCCTGGGAAACGACCGTCGCGCTGATCTGCGTGACGCTTTCCTCATCGAGATCCCAGAGCGGCTTTGCCAGCGCCTGGGCATTGGCGACAAGAAGAACGGAAATATGGTCGCGTATTTCCTTGTCGGCCCGTTCCGAGGAAAGAAAAAGGAAGAGAACAAAGAGAGGAGCGACAAAAACAAGCAGCGCTCCGCAAACAATCCCAAAAAATCTGTTCTCAACGGAATTGCTCATGGTTCCGTTTACTCCCCCAGGCCGGCCATATTTGCTGTCGCGCGTTCGGGCCGGCTTCATCGCAGCTGACGGGGCATGCTTTCACGAATATATTAAATTTGCTGAAACGGAGGCCTTTGCCGGGCAATGAAAAGCCCGCCTTCCCAGTTCACGGGAAAGCGGGCCGTATGCTTTACAAACTGGTCGAAGCGATCAGGCTTCGGCTCCGCCTTCAGCAGCTTCATCAACGCCGCCAGCCGGGGCAATGATGGTCGCGATCGTGAAGTCGCGGTCGATGACCGTCGTGACGCCCTTCGGCAGGGTGACTTCCGAAATATGAATGCTGTCGCCGATCTTCTTGCCGTTGAGGTCAACGTTGAAGAATTCAGGGATCGCGTCGGCCGGGCAATGGACTTCGACTTCGTGACGGACGATGTTCAGAACGCCACCGACCTTGATGCCCGGGGACTTCTCTTCGTTGATGAAGTGAACCGGGATTTCGACGGTCACCTGGGTGTTGCCGGAGACGCGCAGAAAATCGACATGCATCGTGAAGTCACGGACCGGATCGAGCTGGTAGTCCTTCGGCAGAACCTTGAACTTCTTGCCGTCAACTTCGATCGTCGCCACAGTGGTCATGAAACCACCGGCGTGAATGCGCTTCGTCACCTCATTGGTGTTGAGAGCGATGGCAATGGGGGCCTGCTTGTCACCATAGATGACAGCGGGAATCAAACCGTTGCGGCGAAGTTCACGGGCGGACCCCTTACCAACCCGTTCGCGCGCCTCGGCCTTGAGCTCGTAAGTTTCCTGGCTCATGGCTATTCCTTTCGAGGTTATTTGGAGAGTTCAGCGGTGGGCGAAAGCCTTGTTCCGACGAACCGGAGGCGGGTATACCCCAACCTCATCCGCGTTGCCTCCAAGGGTGTCTACGCGGACCGGTGGCCTATATTATAAGTCGCTCGGAAAGGCAAGTTGCGGATTGCGGCGATTTTTCGCTGATATACCGGCTTTCGCCTCGGTGCTCAATTGTCGAGACGGCAAATCTGCCCGGATCGACTGCCCGCATCCGCGCTTTCCGTTTCGACCAGAAGAACCTCGTTGAATTGTTCGTAATCCACGCCCGCCCGCGCTGCAAAATTGCCAGTACGCGCCGCCACTTGGCTTGACATCAGCGCGGTTGCCATCTTTGGATGGCCGCAATCAAAAAGCGGCTGAGGAGAAAAACAGACTATGCGTCTCAAACTTGTCACGGCAACGAGCATGCTTGCCCTTTGCCTTTTCACCACGGCCGAGGGCGCGGAGATCAACCAGGACGGCGCCAATGCGGTCAAGGAGACTCTGACGAAGCTGCTTCCGGCCGACCTGGCGAAGAGCGGCCTTGTATCAGTCAATCCGGCGGGCACGCGCTACGAAGTCATTTACGATCTGGCCAAGCTGCTCGCCAAAGCCGATCCGGCGAAGTTCACGATCAAAGGGCTGACTCCGTTTTCGATGTTCGCCACGCCGCTCGACAGCGGGCTCTGGAACATCGAAGGTGACAACAAGTTTGACGTCTCCGGCCACTTCAAAGGCCCGGATCAGAAGCCGACGGATTTCACCTATTCCATCGCTTCGCTTGTTTATTCCGGCGTCTTCGACCCCGCGATCAGCTATCTGCGCTCGGGCACCTTCGCGGCCAAGGACATCAAGATATCAAGCAAGTCCGAAACCGAGGAAGTTCATGCCACCATCGCCGGCATGGATCAGAAGCTGAGTTCGTCGGACAGTGCAGGCGGCAACGGACGCGTCGATTTTGTCGGCACCGGCTCGATGTCGGGTTTCGTCGAGCAGGTTTCCGGCCTGCAAATGCCGCCTGTTGAATTCCGTGCCGGCTCGATCAATGCCGAGGCCAAGGTGAACGGTCTGCCGGCAAAACAGATTCGCGAGATGGTCTTCTTCGTGCTCGACCATCTCGATGAAGATAAGTTGAGCCCGGAAAACAGCGACAAGATCAAGGGAATTGTGAAGGAAGCCTTCCCGCTTCTGACCTTGTTCAGCGAGACGATCGGGGTCAACGATCTGACTGTCAGCAGCGAGATGGGCAAGGGCGGCGCCAAGGCATTCGGCTATAACCTCGCCATCGACGGGCCGAGTGACGCCATGCGTTTCGGTTTCGGCATGAACGCGCAGGAGATCAGTCTCGACACGCCGCTGATGCCGGCAACCTATTCGGCATTCATGCCCACCAGCTTCGATTTCCAACTTGCTCTTCCGAACCTGGATTTCGCAAGCTTTGGCGACGCCCTCATGGCAGCGGATCTTAATGATGCGGCGCCGGAAAAGACCGGCGAGGAGATGTCGAAGAAGCTGTTCCGCGATGGTCGGCTCACCGTGGAGTTTCCGAAGATCAGCGCCAAGTCGCAGGTCTATGATGTCGATATGACGGGCAAGATCGAGGGGCGGGTCGATAGCCAGAAGGACTATTCGATGGAGGCGACGATCCTTGCCCGCGATCTCGACAAGACGATCACTGCCATTCAGGAACTCGCAAAGACGGATCCCGATCTCAATCAGGTTTCGTTCGGCATCATGATGGTGAAGGGCTTTGCCAAGACCGATGCGGACGGCCGTTCGCGCTGGGACATCAGTGTCAGCCGCGATGGTTCCGTGGCGGTCAATGGCCAGCAGATCAAGGGACCGGATGGTCCGGATCAGGGGCTGGAGACAGACCAGGACCAGGAACAAGATCAGGGACTGGAGCCAGATCAGGAACAGGAGCCGGAACAGGGACAGGAGCCGGATCAGGACGCGGTGCCTGCGCAGCCGCAGCAGCCTTGAGTGTTTTCATCTGGATCAGAAATGAAAAGGCCGGCCCTGTGCCGGCCTTTTTGCATCAACGACCGGCGTGACGGCTTATTCCGGGCTCGTGTCGCCAAGGAACGCGGCTGCGCGACAATCCACGGCCAGCAATTCACGCGGCTCGGAGAGCATGCCGGCAATAGCCCTTCATCTGATGCAGAAATTGAAAGAGCCGGCGAATGCCGGCTCTTTTTAATCGAAGAGGCTGGAGACGGACTCTTCCTGCGCCGTTCGGCTGATGGCTTCACCGATCAGCGGCGCCGTCGTGACAATGCGGATATTGGGTGCCGAGAGCACGGCCGTTGTCGGCTGGATCGAATCCGTGATGACCAGTTCGCGCAGCTTCGAGGACGTGACGCGGGTGACTGCGCCGCCGGAGAGGACACCATGGGTGATATAGGCGGTGACGCTGGATGCGCCCTGGGCCAGCATCGCGTCGGCAGCGTTGCAGAGCGTGCCGCCGGAATCGACGATGTCGTCGATCAGCAGACAGTCCTTGCCGGTTATGTCGCCGATGATATTCATCACTTCGGATTCACCCGGCCGATCGCGACGTTTGTCGACAATGGCCAGAAGACAGTCCAGCCGCTTGGCAAGCGCGCGGGCGCGGACCACGCCACCGACATCAGGCGAGACGACCACGACATTGCTGAGGTCATAATGGCTTTTGATGTCGCGCGTCAGCACGGGCATGGCGAAGAGATTGTCTGTGGGTATATCGAAGAAGCCCTGGATCTGCCCGGCATGGAGGTCGAGCGTCATGACGCGGTCGGCGCCGGCTTCGGTAATCAGGTTTGCGACCAGCTTGGCGGAGATCGGTGTGCGGCCTGAAGCACGACGGTCCTGACGGGCATAGCCGAAATAGGGAAGGACGGCCGTGATGCGGCGTGCCGACGAACGACGCATCGCGTCGATCATGATCAGCAGTTCCATCAAGTGGTCGTTGGCAGGAAAGGCGGTGGGCTGCACGAGGAAAACGTCCTCGCCGCGCACATTCTCCTGGATTTCCACGAAGATTTCCTGATCGGCAAACCTTCGGACACTGGCTTTCCCCAAGGGAACATTGAGATAGGTGCAGATCGCTTCGGCGAGTTGCCGGTTCGAATTGCCTGCGAAAACCTTCATTTTGGTCCGCCTGTTATGCGCTGATAGCCGCGCTTTTTAGCCAGCTTCCCCGTGAATGCAAGGGCAAAGGCGCCACAGGCTCTCATATTTGCAAAAAGTTTGTGACTAACCGCCCTGCGTCTGCCGCCAGGAGGAGAATTCCGCGATGGTTTTCGAGCCGATCTGCTGCATCACCGAGGCCGGAACGCCGGCCCAGGGATCGGCTGCGGCCGTCGGCACGCTTTCCTGCCCCTGGATGCGGTGCAGGCGGCCGCCGCCACTGTCGAGAATATCCCAGACATAGACGACGGTGACCTTGCCGTCGTCGCTGAAGGCGGAGAGATAGCCTTTGAGAATGTAGTCGCTGCTCGCATCCGTCGAGCTTTTGATAGACAGGCCGTGCGCGCGAGCCTCGGAGCCGAGCTGGCGCGAAAGGGGGGTCACCGCCTGAACCGGCGCGCCGATGATCGGCAGGAAGCGCACGGTATTGCCGCGGGCGGAGGGACCGGGGTTGAGGGCAGCTGTCTGTCGAGGCTGCCGCGTCTCGGCCGCCGGAGCGGCAGGTTCACCGCCGCTTGACGGCGGCGGCAGCGATTGTCCTTCGATCGGGGCGGAGGCGGCGGGCGAGGAATCGTTGCGCGACAAAGCATCGGCCTGCGCCTGCATCGTCGTCGGGGGCGCACCGGAACCGGGCCGATAGGCTCGCTGCGTCTGGTCGTAGGCCGGGTGATAGCCGCCCTGCCGTGTATTTGCGGCGAAGGCCGGCTGGCGGGTGCCTGCCAGGCTTTCAGCCTCGCTTTGCGTGACCGGGTTCGATGGCGCGCTCGCTGAGGAATCGCCGATGTCGACCAGCGGCGTCAGTGCATCGGTGGTATTGCAGGCAGTCAGCAGAGCCGTGACGACCAGGAGCGTGGGCACAATCGCAGCTCGCGTCATCCCTTGATCCGTCCTTCCCACAATCGCATCAGCCCCGCCCGAATTTATGCGGGCGGGCAAGGTCCTCTGTCAATTCCGGATTCTAGCCGGAGCAAGCTCGACCTTTAAAGTCCGATGAAATCGAGCGGGTGGCGGGACAGCGTGCGCGGCGCATCCGCCGTCGTCAGATAGGTCTGGCCGAGCGTCATCGCCGTGCCCGTATCGGAATCAGCGATGATCATGTGCACGAAGAGCGACATGTTCGGCTCGATCGGCTGCGGATTGCCGACATGGAACATCTGGTGCTCCATCCAGGACGGGGAGAAACGGGCGCCGAGCGAATAGCCACAGGCATTCAGCCGATGGCGGGCAAGGCCACGCTCGTCGATGATCCTGGCATGCATGTCGAAGACATCGCCGAAGGTATGGCCGGGCTTCAGCACGGTCTCGATCGCCTCGATGGTCTCGCGGCAGGCATTGTAGAGCTCGCGGTGGCGGTGCGTCGGCTCGCCGATGACGATCGTGCGCATCATGGCGGCATGGTAATGCGCATAGGCGCCGGCCCATTCGAGCGTCAGCTGATCGTTTGCGTCGAGCTTGCGGCGGCCGGCCTTGTAGCGGCAGAGCAGGGCATCGGCGGCGGAGCCGATGATGAACTCGTTGGCGGGATAATCGCCGCCGCCGGAAAAGATCGCGCCCTGCATGGCGGCGAGGATATCGGCCTCGTCGGCGCCTGACTTGGTCAGCCGGATCGCCGCATCGAGTGCGTCGTCGGCGAGAACGGCGGCCCGCTCGACATAGGCAACCTCCGTCGGGCTCTTGACCAGGCGCAGGCGGCTGACGAGGTAGGACGCGTCGACGATCTGGCCGAAAGCGGTCAGTTGCGCGTCGAGCAGGCGGGCGACGCGGCCGGTCATGCCGTGCGTATCGTATTCGACACCGATGCGGGTGCCGAGCAAATCCATCTCGACCAGCAGGTTCTTCAGGTCGAGCGTCGGGTCGGCGTTGACCCGGTCCACCCAGACGTGGATATCCTCGATGATCGAGGTGTGCCTCGCCTGGCGAAGATCGGCCGAGCGGGTGATCAGCGCCATGGTGCCGTCGCTCTTGACCACCAGTGTCTGGAAGAAGCAGTAGCCGAAGGTGTCGTAGCCGGTCAGCCAGTACATGCTTTCCTGAGCGAAGAGCAGCAGGGCATCGAGCTTTTCTTCCTTCATCTTCTCGGTGAGGCGCGCAAGCCGGCTTGCGAACTCGGCCTTTTCGAAGTGGAGTGCCATTCTGCTCAAGTCTCCCTGATTGATATCGCTGAAATCTGGCGGCCGTAATCCGGCTCCTTGCGATGTGTGGTCCTGCGATAGGAAAAGAAGCGTTCGCTATCCGGATAGGTGCAGAGGCCGAGGCTTTCGGCGCGCACGCCGGCCCGCTTCAACCGCTCGACGGTCAGTGCCGGCAGATCGAACATGGCGTGGCCTGATGTTGCCGAAGGTACGAAGAAGCGCTGGTAATCCGGATTCTCGGCGAGGAAACGTTCGATGAATTCGGGTCCGACTTCATAACTCGCCTGGCTGATCGAGGGACCGAGGCAAGCGACGATGCGAGCGCGGTCGGCTCCCAGCGCCTCCATGGCGGCGATGGTATTTTCGAGCACGCCGGTCAGCGCGCCCTTCCAGCCGGCATGGGCGGCGCCGATGACGTGATTGTCGGGATCGGCAAAAAGGATCGGGCCGCAATCGGCAGCAAGCACGCCAAGCGCGATGCCGGGGGTGCGCGTTACCATCGCATCCGCCTCGGGGCGGGCGCCGTCGTAATCGGCATCGATCGTCGCGACGTCTGGGGAATGGACCTGATGCACGGTCGCCAGCCGCTCGACCGGCAGGCTGAACCATGCAGCGACGCGGCGGCGGTTTTCCATAACCTTGTCGCGTTCGTCGCTGGAGCCGAGGCCGACATTGAGGCCGCGATAGATCCCTTCGGAAACGCCGCCGGCCCGGGTGAAATAGCCGTGGCGGACGGTGCCGCCGGCCGCTTCGTTCAGCAGCGCACTTTCGATCGGTGCGGGAGAGGCCGCGTCCTGCATCTGTGATTCCGGGTTTTTCAGGAGGTTTGTTATTATCCCAAGCGCATCGCACCGGCGACGCGCTTCAAGTTCTTGTTTGGCCGGAATGTTGAACCAGCCGCGTGCGCCCTGTCAATCCACCGGACGAAAGGGCATGAGGTCGACTGCGGGATGAGAAACCGCCATCGCCTTGAAGAGTTCGCCCATCCGGCCTTCACCGGCGCCGGCGAGCCTGTCGACCGCAGTCTGGATGACCTGCTGGGTCTGCGGCTCGCGATCCTTGCCGAGGGCAGCGGCGCGTTCGAGGATGCCGAGACCTGTGAGAAAATCACCCTGATGCAGGGCGCCGTTCAGATGGACGCCGGCCGCAAGCGCCGTTTCGGCGAGTTGCTGGAAGTCGACATGGCTCGTCAGATCGGCTTCGCCGGGATGGGCGAGCGGCGGGTCGAATTCATGCATGCGCACGGCCTGCAGCGTATCGCCGAAGCCGGTGACGAGATGGCCGTAGTCGATCGCGAGCGCCGTTCCGCCGAAGGCGCGCAACCGCTCGCAGATCGCCATCATCACCGCCTGGCGGGCAGGCGAGATCTCGAAGAGTGCGCCGAGCGGCAGGTTCTGCACCGGTTCGGGAAGAAGTGCTGGATCGAGGCCGGCGACGCCAGCGGCAAAGGTCAGTTCGCCATTGGCATCGAGCCCGACCATGCGCTCGCGGAAGCCGGTCGGCGTGCGGACGAACTGGCGAATCGGGATGGCGTCGAACAGTTCGTTGGCGGCGATCAGCGTGAAGCCGGATGGCACCTCGTCGAAGCCGTCATGCCAGGCGACCTTTTCGCCGTAGGCCTCGAGCGTCTGGCTCTGGACGTCGCGCAGGCGCTCGCTGGTTTCGACGAGATGCACGCTCATCGTCTCGAAAAGAGGCGGGGCGATGCGGGCAATGACGCGCAGCATATCCGATATCATGGTGCCGCGGCCGGGACCGATCTCGACGAGGCGCACGTCCGCCGGCGTGCCGTGGCGTTGCCAGGCATGGACGATGAAGACGCCGATCATCTCGCCGAAAATCTGGCTGACTTCGGGTGCCGTGACGAAATCCCCGGAACGGCCGAAGGGCTCGCGGGTGCGGTAGTAGCCATGTTCGGGATCGGCCAGGCAGAGCGAGAAATAATCGGTGACGCTGATCGGGCCGTTGGCCTGGATGATGGCCTTGATCTTTTCGCCTAGAGCGGTGGTCATGTCGCGTCCTGCCGTCTTAAAGCTGCAACGCAGCCTGGCGGCGAGCCCGCAGCATCGCCCAGAGGCCGAGCAGGATCATCGGGGAGGAGAGGACCATGCCCATGGTCAGCCAGTTCGTGCCGAGGAGGTAACCGAGCTGGGCGTCGGGCTCGCGGAAGAACTCGACGAAGATGCGCGACAGCGCATAGCCGCAGACGAAAACGCCGGTGATGAAGCCGGGGCTCTTCAGCGCGCGCATGCCGTAGACGAGGGCGGCCAGCACCAGGAGCAGAACGATGCCTTCGAGGCCGGCCTCGTAAAGCTGGCTCGGGTGGCGGGCGAAGGGACCGCCTGTCGGAAAGACCACGGCCCAGGACACATCGGTCAACCGGCCCCAGAGTTCGCCATTGATGAAATTGGCGATGCGGCCGAAAAACAGACCAAAGGGAACGACGGTGGCGACGATGTCGAACAGGCTCCAGATCGGGATGGCGTTGCGGCGGGCAAAGACGATCATGGCGATCGTCGTGCCGGTCAGGCCGCCATGGAAGGACATGCCGCCGTTCCAGATCTGGACCGCGCGGATGGGATGGCGCAGGACGGCGGAGAGGTCATAAAAGAAGATATAGCCGAGACGACCGCCAAGGACGACGCCGAGAGCTGCCCAGACGATGAAATCGTCGAGCTGCGTCTTCGTCATCGGCGATGTATTGCCCGGCCAGAGGCTGTCATTGGCGGCCAGGCGGCGCGCATAGGCCCAGCCGAGCAGGATGCCGGCGACATAGGCTAGACCGTACCAGTGAATCGCCAGCGGACCGATCGAAAAGGCGATCGGATCGATATCCGGAAAAGGCATGATGGCAAGGAGATCGGCGGCTATCGGCAAGGTTTTCCCATCCGTTGAGGTCGGCGGAACATGCCGCTGCGATCCCGGACGGTCAAGTCCATTGTTCGTGATCGCTCTTTCGCAGCCGGTTCCTGTAAGCTTATCCGACGCAAAGCGCTTGCATCGCCGATGGCGAAGCCCTACCTCAATTCTCGAGGCCCTGAAGGGCTGAATTCACCTCATGCCAAGGGAGAAAAACGCCATGACGACCGGAACGAACCGCATCATGGACGAATTCGCCAAGCTGATGACCGACGCGGCCGGTGCCGCTCAGGGCGTCCGCAAGGAGATCGAAACCGCCTTCAACGCCCAGGCCGAGCGCTGGCTGAACAGCATGGATATCGTCAAGCGCGAGGAGTTCGAGGCCGTGCGCGAGATGGCGATCAAGGCGCGCGACGAGAACGAGGCGCTTGCTGCCCGCATCGCCGCACTTGAGGCGAAGCTTGCTGGCGAGGGGCGCTGAAGCGGGGTCGCGATCTTTCAGTTCGCCTGACCCGCGCTTCAGGTCTTTGCGCGCAGCGTGATCGCAAAAACCGCGGCACACTTCAAAGTCTCGATACGACGCAAGATGCGGCGCGGCCTTATTCTCACATGCCGCATCTTCCATAAAAAAATCGGGTGAGTTTTCCACCTGTGGACACTGCCAAAAAAGCCAATTCGCAGAGTCGCTTATTCTCCCTTCTGAATTGAATTTCGAAGAGCCTTTCCACAGCGGCCTGGCCTATTTTCCCCTCAGGGGGCTGGCAGGGGGCAAGGGGCATTATACACTGATTTTAAATGATGATTCGAAGCGACTTGGTAAGCTCCGGGCAGGTTATCTGCGTTAAGTCTGGCAGCGGTTCAACGATCATCCGAGTGGTGGTTCCGGTATTTGCGTGTGTCTTTTCTTGTGTTCCTACACCAAGTTAGTCGCATTCGTTCCGGTCAAGAAGGTGCTGCATGAACCTGATGGAATTGGAAGTCGAGCGTCAGTCGAACCCGGTCGATATGATCGAGTATGTTGCATCAAACAACGACTGGTCGTTCGAACGGTCCGGCGAGGACGAGATCGCGATGACGGTCGAGGGCCGCTGGACGGACTATCATGTCTCCTTCTCCTGGATGGAGGAATTCGAGGCGCTGCACCTTGGCTGCGCCTTCGATATCAAAGTTCCCGACATCAGGGTCAATGAGGTGGTCAAGCTGCTCTCTGCGATCAACGGGCAGGTGCTGATGGGTCATTTCGACCTCTGGCGCCAGGAGGATGTCGTCATTTTCCGCCAGTCGCTGCTGCTGGCCGGCGGTGCGGAGCCGACCAACCGCCAGGTTGAGGTGCTGCTCTCCAGCGCACTCGACACCTGCGAGGCCTATTTCCAGGCATTCCAGTTCGTCGTCTGGTCCGGCATGGACGCAGCCAAGGCGATGGAAGCCGTGCTGTTCGAAACGGTTGGCGAGGCATAAGATGCCGGTAAATGCTTTCTCATCGGAAAAACCCGTCGTCCTGATCGGCGCCGGAAACATGGGCGGAGCGATGCTTTCCGGCTGGCTGAAGAGCGGCGTCCCGGGCTCGGCCGTCATCGTCGTCGATCCCGGCCCGTCGCCGGCAATGCTTGCGACGATCGGCGAGGCGGGCGCGAAGCATCTGACCGCGGTTCCGGCGGATCTGAAGGCGAGCGTTCTGTTCCTGGCGATCAAGCCGCAGGTGATGGAGACGGTATTGCCTGATGTGAAGAGCGCCGTCGGCGCGGAAACGGTCGTCGTTTCGGTCGCGGCCGGCAAGACGCTCGGTTTCCTCGAGAAACATCTCGGTAAAGCCGCCATGGTGCGGGCCATGCCGAACACGCCGGCTATGGTCGGGCGCGGCGTCACCGGCGCCTTTGCCAATGCCGGGGTCAGCGATCAGCAGCGCGATCGTGTTCATTCGCTTCTCAGTGTCTCGGGTCCGGTCGAATGGGTGCCCGAGGAGGCCGATATCGATGCGGTGACGGCGCTTTCTGGCAGCGGTCCTGCCTATGTGTTCTATCTCGTCGAATGCATGGCGGAGGCAGGCCGTAAACTCGGCTTGCAGGCGGACCTCGCCATGCGTCTTGCGCGGGAAACAGTCGCGGGGGCTGGTGAACTCTTGCACCAGTCCCCCGACGACGCTTCGCGGCTGCGGCAGAATGTGACGTCTCCCGGCGGCACGACGGCGGCAGCGCTCGCCGTGCTGATGGCGGAAGACGGCATGCAGCCTCTGTTCGACGCGGCCCTTGCGGCGGCGCGCAAGCGGGCCGAGGAACTGGCCGGCTGAGGGAGATCGGCATGGCCGAAGAGATCACTTACGCCGATTTCGAGCGTGTCGATATTCGCGTCGGCACGATTATCGAGGCTAGTCCCTTTCCGGAAGCGCGCAAGCCGGCATACAAGCTGGTCATCGACTTCGGTCCCGAGATCGGCATCAAGAAATCATCGGCGCAGATCACCGTGCACTACACGCTGGAAAGCCTGATCGGCCGGCAGGTGCTCGGCGTCGTCAATTTCCCGCCGCGCCAGATCGGGCCGGTCCGCTCGGAAGTGCTGACGCTGGGATTCGAGGACGAGAACGGCGCAATCGTGCTTACGGCTGTCGAACAGCCGGTGCCGAACGGCAGGAAGATGATGTGAGCGTGCGCTCGCAGCAGTTCGTTGACAAGCTGTCCTGCGTCATGTTGGGCTTGGTGCCAAGCATTTGAGTACTGCAATTGCTTGGCAGAAAAACGTTTATTTTCAGGTTCTTGATTTGATGTGCGTAGATCCTCGGCACAAGGCCGAGGATGACGTCGCGGGTTGGTGCTCGATGTGCCCGAGCCGGATGCTCAACGCGGCTTGATTTCCTGCAGAAATGGATTGCTCCGCCGTTCGTCGCCGATGCGGCTGCCGGGGCCGTGGCCGCAGATGAAGCCGACGTCGTCGCCGAGCGGCAATACCTTATCGCGGATCGAATCGAGAAGCTGCTGATGATTGCCGCCGGGCAGGTCGGTCCGGCCGATCGAGCCGTTGAACAGCACGTCGCCGAGATGGGCGAAATTCTGCGCGCGGTTGAAATAGATGACGTGGCCGGGTGCATGGCCGGGGGCGTGATAGACCTCGAATTCGTGGGCGCCGAAGGAGACCTTGTCGCCATCCTTCAGCCAGCGGTCAGGCAGGACATTGCGCAATCCCGATATGCCGTATTTTTCGGCCTGGGTTTCGATCCTCTGCAATAGCGGCAGGTCGTCCTGATGCGGGCCGACAACGTCGACGCTCAAGGCCTCCTTCAGTTCGCTGGCGCCACCGGCATGATCGAGATGGCCATGGGTCAGCCAGATTTCCTTGATGGTCAGGCCGTTTTGCGCGATCGCCTGGAGGATCAGCGGCACGTCGCCACCCGGATCGACGACGACGCCTTCCTTGGTATCGGGATCGAAGAAGATCGTGCAGTTTTGCTGGAAAGGTGTCACCGGAATGATGCCGGCCTGGAGCATGTCCATAAATGCCTCGCTTGGTGTCTATGATGCTCAGGGTATAATCCGAAACGGCTGCAAGGGCAGCCGGAATCTTCTGCCTCTCCGGCGAGCCTCACGCTTAAAAGACCGGCTGCAATAAGAATTTATGCATCGCGATGGTGATGCCGGCGGCCGAAAAATTCAGGCTTTATTCAACGTCTTCAAAGGTTTGTGAGAAGCACTCCGCAAGCGGCGTTTCGCGCTGCGGCGTGCCTGGGAACATCGTGGAAGCCCACGCGTTGTCCGCCCATCGAAACCAAGGAGACGCTCATATGACCTTGAAGAGAAACATTCTGCTGGCGGGAGCCGTGCTCCTGGCGAGCGGCGGGCTTGCGCAGGCGGAGATGGTGGCGACGACCGTCAATGATCTCAACGTCCGCGCCGGCCCCGGCCCGCAATATCCGGCAGTCGGTCTTGCCACGCGTGGCTCGACCGCGGTGCTCGACGGCTGCATCGAAGGCAGCCGCTGGTGCCGTGTCGACGTCAATGGCATGCGCGGCTGGGTCTATGCCGATTATCTGCAGGTCGACCGCGGCGGCAGCCCCGTCATCGTCGAACAGCACCGCGCCGAGATCGGCGTTCCCGTCGTGACCTATGAGTCGACCGCCAGTGTCGTTCCCGCCGACCCGCAGCCGGCGCCGGGCGACGAATTGATCGGTCCCGTCGGGGCGGTCGAAACCATCACTCCGCCGGAAACGGTTCGCACCTATATCGACACCAACCCCGGCCAGACGGTGCAGCTCGGCGGCGATGTCGTCGTCGGTGCGGAAGTGCCCGCCGACGTCACCTTCCAGACGATCCCGGACTACGAATATCGTTATACCAGGATCAACGACCGGCCGGTGCTGGTCGATCCGGGTACGCGCCGGATCGTCTATATCTATCAGTGACGTGATCGGCAAAATGCAAAACGAGGCGGTCGTTCGGCCGCCTCCGCCGCTGTGTCTCCTCCCGCCGCCTTAATCTCGTATGGGTTGATTTTTCCTCACGCATTTTCCTGAAATATGATAAAATTCTAATATACCGAAGGTTCGGTATGGATCGGCGATCGGGGAGATCGCCAGAGGAGGAAATCATGGAAGCGTTACTTCCGCTCGTCACGCAATTGATTGCCGGCGCCATCGGCGGCAATGCCGCGAGCGCCGCGTTGAAACAGCAGGCGATGAACGTCGTCGCCCGTACGATCGCCGGCGCGATCGGCGGTGTGGGCGGCGGCATGCTGCTCAGCATGGTCGGCGGGGAAGCGGCGATGACCGGCCTGATCGCCGACGGCATCGGCGGCCTGATCGGCGGCGGCATTCTCTCGACGCTCGCCGGACTGGTCATGGCGCGGGCGCATCGGTAAGGCTCGACTCTCCGGCCGGACTGAGCGCGTGACGGATATTATCCGGCGGCGACCGCCGTCGGATAAACATCCTTCATGGTGTGGTTGATCAGGGTTTCGGAGATCGTCGACCGCGTGAAGCGATACGGCTCGGCGTGAATGACGCCGTCCTTGACGAAGAAAATGTTGGCCCGGTCGATACGTCGACCTGGCCACGATAATCGAGCATCGTCATATCCGCGCAGCCCTTGCCTTCGCAGGCGCAGGGCGCAGTCTCGCGGCAATGGTATTCGGCGATATCGGGCCGGATGCCCTTCCTGCGCCATGTCTGTTGATTGTTGCCCCCATTACGTTTTATCCACAGACGCAAGGGGAATTGTTTTGTTGCGTCGGAAGTTGCGGGCCGACCTTGGTTTCCGAAGATATGTGCGGGATGAGAAAGGAAATGCCGAGTGTCAGGACAGACCGGCCCGAAAGCAGGCAAGCCAGAGCCGCTGGCCACGCCGATGGAAGATACCGACATCATCGATTTCGAGATCATCGAGCTGTTCTTCTTCGCCTATCGCGACTTCGTTTCCGATCCTGACGCCATCCTCGAAAAGAGCGGCTTCGGCCGGGCACATCACCGCGTCGTGCATTTCGTCAACCGCAATCCAGGCATGACGGTGGCCGATCTTCTCGATACGCTGAAGATCACCAAGCAGAGCCTTGCAAGGGTGCTGAAACAGCTGATCGATTCAGGTTATATTCGCCAGGTGGCAGGCCCGGAGGACCGGCGGCAACGCAAGCTCTATCCGACCAAATCGGGACGAGAGCTGGCGCTTGCCCTTGCCGAGCCGCAATCGCGCCGCATTGAGCGGGCATTCGAAGGGGCTTCTGCGGAGGTGCGGGAGGGCGTAAAAGCTTTCCTCAGAGGGATGCGGGACAGACAGAAGGCGGAGTGAATGGCGGTCAAGACAGGTATTTCCGACGATGCAGCGCATCTGCTGGTGGTCGACGACGATTCGCGTATCCGCGCGCTGCTCAACCGTTATCTCGCGGAGAACGGTTTCCGCGTTACCGTCGCCGCCGATGGCGCCGAGGCGCAGCGCAAGCTGGCGGGCCTGGATTTCGACCTGATCATCATGGATGTGATGATGCCCGGCGAATCCGGCATCGAGGTCACCCGCGGGCTTCGCGCCATCAAGAATGTGCCGATCATCATGCTGACGGCGCTGGCGGAATCGGGCAATCGCATCGAAGGCCTGGAAGCAGGCGCCGACGATTATCTTTCCAAGCCGTTCGACCCGCGCGAACTGGTGCTGCGTATCAACAATATCCTGCGCCGCAATGCCGGCGGCGAGGGACCGAAGATCGAACAGGTGATGTTCGGCCCCTACACGTTCTCGCTCACCCGCAAGGAGCTGAAGAAGGCCAGCGAGGTGATCCGACTCACCGACCGCGAGCAGGAAATAATGCTGCTCTTTGCCCGGCGCGCCGGCGACACGATTCCCCGGCATGAACTGATCGGCAACGACACCGAGGTCGGCGAGCGGACGATCGACGTGCAGATCAACCGGCTGCGGCGTAAGATCGAGGACGATCCCGCCAATCCCGTCTGGCTGCAGACCGTGCGCGGCATCGGATACAGGCTGAGCATCGATTAAACTCAAGATCAGGACCGGCGCTGATGGCGACGATCGATAGCTTGCGGCGGGAAGACCGCACTTCTGAGCCGGGCTGGCGCTCGATCGTGCGCTGGTTGCGCAGACGGCTGCCGACCGGGCTTTATGCGCGCTCGCTGCTGATCATCATCATTCCGATGGTGCTGCTGCAATCCGTCGTCGCCGCCGTCTTCATGGAGCGCCACTGGCAGATGGTGACGGAGCGGCTGTCGCTTGCCGTCACCCGCGATATCGCGGCGATCATCGAGATCATCGAGACCTATCCGCAGAATTCGGACTATAGCGAAATCATCCGCATCGCCCGCGACCAGCTCAGCCTGCAGATCTCGATCGAGCCGGACGGCGACCTGCCGCCGCCGCGCGTCAAGCCGTTCTTCTCGATCCTCGACGGCATCCTCAGCGACGAGATCACTGACGAGATCCACCGGCCTTTCTGGATCGACACGGTCGGCAACTCGAATCTCGTCGAAATCCGCATCAAGCTGGACAACAAGATTCTGCGGGTGCTGACCAAGCGCAGCCAGACCTATGCCTCGAACACGCATATCTTCATCGTCTGGATGGTCGGCACTTCGCTGGTGCTGATCGGCATCTCGATCCTCTTCCTGCGCGGGCAGATCCGGCCGATCCTGACCTTGGCGCGCGCGGCCGAAAGCTTCGGCAAGGGGCAGAAACCCGACAATTTCTATCCGCGCGGTGCCGACGAAGTCCGGCGCGCCGGTCTTGCCTTCATTCTGATGCGCGAGCGAATCGAGCGGCAGATCGAGCAGCGCACCGCGATGCTTTCCGGCGTCAGCCACGATCTGCGCACCATCCTCACCCGCTTCAAACTGCAGTTGGCGCTTGCCGGCGACAATCCCGACCTGCATGGGCTGAACGACGACGTCAACGATATGCAGACGATGCTGGAGGCCTACATGGCCTTCGCACGCGGCGAGGTCGAAGAGGATGTCGGCGAACTGAAGCTCAGCGAGATCTTCGCCAAGCTGGAATCCGATTTCGCCCTGCACGGCAAGACATTCAACTATTCCATCGAAGGCGACGACGACATATCCGTCAGGCCGAACGCCTTCATGCGTCTCGTCACCAACCTGGCCTCGAATGCGCGTCGTTATGCGGGCCGGCTCGACATCGAGGCCAAGCACAACGCCAAATGGCTGACGGTGGTTTTCGACGATGACGGGCCGGGCATTCCGGAAAAGAACCGCGAGGACGTGTTCAAGCCGTTCTTCCGGCTGGATACGGCGCGCAACCTCGATGCTTCGGGCACCGGCCTCGGCCTTGCGATCGCCCGCGACATTGCCCGCAGCCACGGCGGCAACGTCACCCTCGGCGACAGCCCGCTCGGGGGCTTGAGAGCAACGATCCGTATTCCTGCCTAAACTAAAACAAAAGCGCCGCTGAAAAGCGGCGCTTCGGATAAGGAGTGATTGGGCGATCAGCCGGCGGTGCAGAAGTGGCTGCGACCGTCGCTGCCGATATAGGTGCCGCTGCGCGGATCGAAGGAGCGGTAACGGTAAGAGCAGTAACGCTCCCATTGTGGCGACCAGGGCTCCACCGAGGCGCGGACAGGCGCGTAATATCGCGGCTGTTCGACATATTGCGGCTGCTCGACGTAGACGCGGCGCGGGGCGCGGTAGACCGGAGCGGGCTCGTAATATCCCGGCTCGTAGGGCGGATCGATGTAGCGAGGTTCGTCGTAAACCGGGCCGCTATTGGCAATCGCCGAGCCGACAATCAGGCCGGTGGCGAGGCCGACGGCGCCGCCGACGAGGGCGTCGTTGTTGTTATGATGGCGCCAGTGGCGATCACCGGCCGATGCTTCGCCGATGACGGAGAGAGTGAGCGCGGCAGCCGTTGCCGTCAGCAGAAGAGTTTTGGCAAGCCTGTTCATAACCATCAAGTCCTAATCCCGGAAACCGAACGCCGGCTCCTTCTCGATGGTCATAGTCCTAAAGAATTATAGCTGAACGAAGGCTGAACGACAAAACCCGGCATTGCTGCCGGGCTTCAACTCGAATTCGACAGCCTTGTTAAGGGTTCAGCCCGCAATCTGCAGATTGACGGCCTTCGGGCCTTTGCCACGGCGATCCGGCTCCGTGTCGAAGCTTACCTTCTGGTTTTCCGTCAGGCCGGCCAGCCCGGAGGCTTGAACGGCAGAAATGTGAACGAAGATATCGGCGCCGCCCCGGTCCGGCTTGATGAAGCCGAAGCCTTTGTCGGTATTGAAGAATTTTACAGTGCCAGTCTCTGCCATGCCTCAGGTCCTTTTCTCTCTGCCCGCCATCCACACGGGCAGCATCATAGCATTGCCTCCTTGCGGGAGGCGTTGGCAGGCAATTCTTGAAATGTGAGAAAAAGGTCCCCTCTACCTCGGCCTGCTCCCGGCAGGACTTTCGCCCGCCATTTTCGGAACCGGCTGACCGGGATATTAGCGTTCCCGGCGCGCAAATACTTAAGGACTTCCCATGCTCGCAAAATGCCCGAACGCGCTGAGAGTGCTGCGTTTAAAGGATTTTGGCAAGCAAAAGTTTTTAGCCTGCCGTGTCGGGCAGACCCCTGCGGATATCCGATTTGCGCAAAAACGCAAAATTTTCTTCGAAGATAGGGAATGATTAACGTTTTATATCGTCTGCAATATAAGTTCCGAGCAGATTTCCCCAAAAATGCAACGTAAACGGGCTTTCCGGGTTCCGTAAATTTTTTTTGGAATCCGACATCCACCCATATTTGGACGCGTGTTCAGGTGGCCGGCAGGCGGCGGCGAGCCAATCCGGGTACGAGCTCGACTACAAGCATAGCGATAAATATGAGCGCACAACCTGTATACCCCGTCGCCGACATCGTTTCGCCGAGCAGGAGGGCCGCGAGCGATGAGCCGAACAATGCCTCGGAAGAGAGGAAGATCGCAGCCTGCGAGGGCGTGGTATAGCGCTGAGCGATCACCTGCAGCACGAAGGCGAGGCCGGAGGAAAAGATGCCGACATAGAGGATCTCTGGTCCTGCCGCCCAAATCGCCGACAGGGTGATCGGTTCGACGGCTGCGGCAACGGCAAGCGCGCAGACCGCGGTGACGGCGAATTGCGTGGCCGAGAGCGCGAGCGGCCTGCCGGTCGCAGAAACGGTCGTGCCGGCGAGGGTGATCTGGATTGCCCAGAAGACGGCGCAGACGACGGTCAGCAGATCACCTGATGTAAGCGCCGAGAGATGACCGCCGGACAGGAGATAGATGCCGGCGAGCGCCATCAGCGCGCCTGGCCAGATGATCCAATGCGGGGCACGGCGCAGGAAGAACACGGCGATCAGCGGCACGAAGACGACATAGAGACCGGTGATGAAGCTGGAATTTGTCACCGTCGTCGTCTGCAGCCCGACCTGCTGGGTGGCGGCGCCGCTGAAAAGGGCAAGGCCCGTGAGGACATAGAGTGTCGCATGGCGTCGGCTTGTCTTCACCTTGGCTTTGCGCGCTTCAAAGGTGACGAAAGGCAGCACGGCCAATGTGGCGACGGCAAAACGCAGGGCGATGAACCAGAAGGGGCCGATCGCCTTCATCGCCGTCGATTGCGCGACGAAGCCGCCGCCCCAGATGGCGGCCGCAAGCAATAGGAGGAGGTTCGCCTGAGCGCGCGTCATGTCGTCCTCAAGGGGAAGGGATGTGCCCAAGCGGTTAGCAGTTGCATTTCCTAGAGGCAAGGGTGAAGACTTCACACTTGGCGATGGAGGTGATGGCATGCAAGGCGGAAAGGGCCGGCCGGCCGACGATATGGCGGCGACGCCCGTGACGGCAGGCTATTCGGGCACGCCCCTCGGCAGGAAGCTCGGCCTTGTGCGTGGGCAGACTGCTGCCCTTCTCGGCGTTCCCGAGACGATCGACGACGTCCACGGCTTCGATGGTTTTGCCTCGGTCGCTCTTGCGCTTCCCGAAACGCCTCGGCGGGCCTTCGATTATATGCATCTTTTTGTGACTGAACGAGAGGCGCTGGAGGCAATCGCGCCAATGCTCTTGCGTGCTCTCAAACCGGACGGCATGCTCTGGATCTCCTGGCCGAAGAAGAGTTCGCGGGTACCGACCGATGTCACCGAGGACGTGCTGCGAGAGATCCTTCTTCCCACAGGCCTTGTCGACGTCAAGGTCTGCGCCGTCGACGAAATCTGGTCGGGGCTGAAATTCGTCATCCGTAGGGAATTGCGCGGCACGTTGTAATCTTTCAGCCGTTATTGGCCTCAGCACGCGAAACCCTGAGCAGCGATCCGTTCTCCTCATCCGTGACCATCAGCAGCGCGCCATCGGGCGCGACGACGATATCGCGGATTCGGCCGTATTCGCCCTCGAACAGGCGCTCTTCTGCAATGAAGGCGCCGCTCTCGTCACGCTGCATGCGTGAGAGCAGCTGGAACTTCAGTGCTGCGACCAGGAAATTGCCGTCCCATTCCGGGAACATCGCGCCGCGATAAACGGCGAGCGCACCCGGCGCGATCGACGGATCCCAGTAATGCAGCGGCTGCTCCAGCCCTTCCTTGGCGGTGCCTTCGCCGATCTCGGCGCCCGAATAGTCGCGACCGTAGGTGATGATCGGCCAGCCGTAATTCTTGCCCGCCTCGGGTTGATTGATCTCGTCGCCGCCACGCGCGCCGTGTTCCACGGTGTAGAGCCTGCCGTCCTTGGCGTCGATGGCGATGCCCTGCGGGTTGCGGTGGCCTTTCGACCAGATTTCCGGCAGCGCCTTGCCGCCGTCCCTGAACGGATTGTCCGCCGGGATGCTGCCATCGCTGTTGATGTGGATGATCGAGCCGGCATCGTCCTGCCAGTCCTGCGAGCGGTCGCGGTCGCCGCGATCGCCGACGCTGATGAAGAGCGTGCCGTCGGGGGCGATCGCGATGCGCGAGCCATATTGGATGTTGCCTGACGTGAAGCGCCGCATGGTGAAAACAGGCGTCGCCGCCTCGAGCGTCGTCTCGTCCGCGGAAAGTGTAGCACTGAAGGCTTCGGTGCCGGAACCCTGCCCATTGGCGATGGCGGCGGTGAAATAGAGTTTGCGGCTCTTGGCAAAGTCCGGAGCGAGCGCCACGTCCATCAGGCCGCCCTGGCCACGGGCGCTGACTTTGGGCACGCCGCCGATCGGGTCGGAGAGCTTGCCGTCGCGGACGATCCGCATGCGGCCCGGCCGCTCGGTGACGAGATAGGCGCCATCGGGCAAGACTTCGACCGCCCAGGGATGCTCGAGGCCGTCGGCCAGTTTGTCGACACGGACGGCAGGCCCTTGTGTGTTGACGGTATCGACCGCACCGGCCGATACGGCGCCGAACAGGACCAGCGCTGCGGCGAAATGGAAGGCGGACATTCTCTTCATTGGCTTCCCCGTCGTCTCTCACGATGAACGTGGAGTGGGGAGAGGGTGGCTTCAACCCTCATTCGGACTGCAATAACGGCTTTGTGTTTGCCGGTTGAACGGCACCCGTCGTCTTGATGTCGATCAGTTCGGCCTTCGCCTTCAGCAGGAAACCGTCGCCAATCAGCGCCAGGCCGTAAAGGGCAAGACCGGCAATGGCAAAGGCGATCGCTCTTTCGGTCGAGGAAAGGCGCCAGAGGAAAAAACCTTTCCTTCGCCGCCTCTTCGGTGCGTCGTGGGCCGTGGCGGCGGCCAGGGCGAGTTCCAGATAAGTCGGAAGCGGCTCGAATTCGGCCGCTCCCTCACTCTCATTTGCAGCTGATCTAGCGACCATCGCGCTTGGCTCCGATCACGACAATGCCCTTGAGGCGACGACGCCAGACTGCCAGCCCGCTCGCCGCCATCAGCGCCAGGAGCAGCACGGTGAGGCCGCGGGCGATCTGTTCGTCAGCGCGCGTTGCCGTCTGCGGCAGGTTCACGGTCGAGGACTTCTGTGCGATCATGGTGGCGGCCTCGGCGAAAGGACCGGAGACATCGATGGCGATGCCATTTGGCCGGACAAGGGCTGCGAACTCGGTGGAGACCTGCTGCGTCTCGGCGGCGCGGGCGGCGGAGGCAAGCCCCGGTATTGCCGCGATGCAGGCAATAAAGGCGGTAGCGACGACAAGAAACAGAACGGAAATCCGGCGCATGCGCATGAGCCGGATTGCAAACTCATCGTCCAGAAACATTGGCATACCCTCAATAACCAATTTCGGAGACCGGCAGATGATGCTTCGATCTCGGCGCGCTGACGACCGAATTGCGGCGGCGCGCGGCATTTGTTGCGGCTTATTGGTGGCGATGGCGAATTCGCGGTCCTGATAGCGCGAGATCGCCGTGTCGAGGTTCAGGTCGTGGCGGCGAGCCAACGCCCGATGTGCGCGGGGCGGGCCGGCTCGCCCGTGCGGCGAAACGATCAATAAGAATCATGTCTCGATGACGCCTTTGCGCTTGAAATGCCGTCATACATTGGACATAGAGCTAACCGCAGAACTCCGGTCCCGGCTTTCTGCCCGTTTCAACCAATAGGACCGATATCATGGCCTTCCTTGCCGATGCTCTTTCCCGTGTGAAGCCTTCAGCCACCATCGCCGTTTCCCAGAAAGCGCGCGAGCTGAAAGCGAAAGGACGCGACGTGATCGGCCTCGGCGCCGGCGAGCCGGATTTCGATACGCCCGAGAATATCAAGAAGGCCGCCATCGACGCGATCAACCGCGGCGAGACGAAGTACACGCCGGTTTCCGGTATCCCCGAGCTGCGCAAGGCGATCGCCGCCAAGTTCAAGCGCGAGAACGGCCTGGAATATTCCTGGGAGCAGACGATCGTCGGCACCGGCGGCAAGCAGATCCTGTTCAACGCCTTCATGGCGACGCTGAACCCCGGCGACGAAGTCGTCATCCCGGCGCCTTACTGGGTGTCCTATCCGGAAATGGTGGCGCTTTGCGGCGGCACGCCGGTTTTCGTTTCGGCCACCCAGGAGCACAATTTCAAGCTTCAGGCCGCCGATCTCGAAAAGGCGATCACGCCGAAGACGAAATGGTTCATCTTCAATTCGCCGTCCAACCCGACGGGTGCGGCCTATACGCATGACGAACTGAAGGCGCTGACCGACGTGTTGGTCAAGCATCCGCATGTCTGGGTGCTGACCGACGACATGTACGAGCACCTGACCTATGGCGACTTCAAGTTCGTCACGCCCGTGGAGGTAGAGCCCAGTCTTTATGACCGGACGCTGACGATGAACGGCGTCTCCAAGGCCTATGCCATGACCGGCTGGCGTATCGGCTATGCCGCCGGCCCGCTCCAGCTCATCAAGGCCATGGACATGATCCAGGGGCAGCAGACCTCGGGTGCGACGTCGATCGCCCAGTGGGCGGCTGTCGAAGCGCTGAACGGCACGCAGGACTTCATTCCTGCGAACAAAAAGATCTTCGAAGGCCGCCGCGATCTCGTCGTTTCGATGCTGAACCAGGCCAAGGGCATCGTCTGCCCGGTGCCGGAAGGCGCCTTCTACGTCTACCCCTCTTGCAAAGGCCTGATCGGCAAGACGGCGCCCTCGGGCAAGGTCATCGAGACCGATGAGGATTTCGTTTCCGAGCTTCTGGAATCGGAAGGCGTTGCCGTCGTTCACGGCTCGGCCTTCGGCCTTGGCCCGAACTTCCGCATCTCCTATGCGACATCGGAAGATCTGCTTGAGGAAGCCTGCCGCCGCATCCAGCGCTTCTGCGGCGCCTGCAAGTAAAGCGAACCGCGATAACTTCGATCCAAGGCCTGCCGGTGACGGTGGGCCTTTTATTTAGTGCGCCCAGCATGGGCGCACTCTTGTGGGTGGAAGTCCCACCGTAAGCTGGTCATGGCGAACGAAGAGAAGCGCAACTGCGGAAGGGTGACTGACCGTGGGGAGGAAGCGTGGATCGCAACTGCGGGCCGATGGACAAGAACCGGATATGAGGCGGTGCCGACCAGGGCGAGCGGGCTAATGACCGCAAAGCTCTCGTGACCAAGGGGCGGTGGCGTAAATCCGGCGGTCGTGCAGTGAAGGAGTGCGTTCTTACCTGGGGAGATCTCGCTTTGCGCCTGAAAGGGCGACGGTGCAGAGCCGGAGCGAGAAGTCAGCAGAGGCCGTAGTAGGGAGCGCCTTGGCGCAAACGAAGGGCCGAAGGAGCGGAAGGGGAAGCCGATGGTTATCGGATTTGAATGGTCTCAGATGGTCGCGCCAGCGAAGCTCGCCGATCTGGCAGGTAGGGTGAAGCCCGAAGGGTCACGGCAGCGAGAAATCAAATCCGCCGAACCAGACTAAGCAAACCCAAGCGTCAGGCCGGGAGAACGACGAGCCCGACGACTTCAACTGCTTCAACCGCCCGGTGCGGACCCGCATGCCGGGTGGTGTGGGAGGGGCGGAGCCAACAGGCTCCCCCCTATCCCGATTCCGCCGTTGACGATGTGGCTGCATGTGGCTACATTTGGCGTCATGAAGACCGTTTCGATCCGCGACGCGAAGAACCGCTTGACCGAGCTTGCTCGCGAGGTCGAGGAAGGCGAGACCATTGTCGTGACGCGGAACGGCCGGCCGGTATTCGATCTGGTGCCGCATCAGAAGCGCGGTGGTTTGAATCTGGAGGCCGGCGAGGCCTATCTCCGTTCCAAGGGTATCACGAGGACGGAGATGTATATTGCCGACGATTTCGACGATCCTTTGCCGGAAGATTTCCTTCTCAAGCCGCTGCCGTAACCATGCGTGTGCTGCTTGATACTCATATGGTGATTGCTATCGCGCAGAAGAAGCTGACCGACCGCTTTCCGCGTGTCGAGCAGTTGCTTTCAGACGGGGCCGCCAGCGGTTTCGTCAGTGTCGCCAGCCTCTGGGAAATTGCCATCAAGACAAGACTTGGCAAATTGCAGCCGGGATTGCCGCTTGAGACCATTCCCGTCTATCTCCGGGAAGCCGGATTGATGATCCTGCCTGTCGATATCCCACACGTCATCACCACCGCCGATCCCGAGCCGGAGACGCGTGATCCCTTTGATCGGCTGTTGCTGGCGCAGTGCAAGGTCGAAGGCTTGCAACTCGCCACCGTCGACCGGCTGCTCGTCGATCATCCTCTGGCGCTGCGACTATAGCTCACATGCCGATTCAACGCGTTGCCGCATTGAATCCGCTTCGCCTCGCAAGTCGTTGAATTCCGATTCAAAACGTGACGGGGAGTGCCGCTGGGGCGGGTGTTCTGCGGTTGCGGGCGGACGCCAAACCAACTAGATATCCGGCATCAAGTTCAATTTACCGCTTCGGGGGGCCGGATTTTGCAGCAGAGTGCCGTCATCGTCTGTTCGGATGTCAACATGCTGCCGGCCGCCTGCTGTACTCTGCTTTCCGTCAAGCGCAATCTTACGAATGCTGGTGTCGAGTTCCTGCTTCTCGGCATCGACCTCAAGCCGAACGAGGTCGCCGAGATCGACAATTTTGGGCGGCTTCACGGTATGGCGATCAGGGTGCTGCCCTATAAGACGCCCGATACCGGTCTCCAGGCGCGGGGCCGCTGGTCCGCCGCCACGCTGGCGCGGCTCTACATGGATCGGGATATACCCGACCATATCGAACGCCTGCTTTACCTCGATGCCGATGTGCTCGCGGTGGCATCCGTCGACGAGCTCTTCACCCTCGATTTTCAGGGTAAGGCGCTTGCCGCCGTCGACGACTATGTCATGGCCTTTCCCGAAAAATCAGGCGCGCGCCAGCGCAAGATCGGCATGGGCGAGCGCGGCCGTTACTTCAATGCCGGCGTATTGCTGTTCGATTGGTCGGTCTGCCGGGCGAGGGGGCTTTTCGCCAGGACCCGGGAAATCTACGAGGAGCGGTCGCACCTGTTCGAGAACAACGACCAGGATGCGCTGAACGTTGCTTTCGATAGCGACTGGCTGGTGCTCGATCCGCGCTGGAATACGCAGACGGGCTTGCTGCCTTTCGTCGACCGGCCGGCCATCTTTCATTTTACCGGCCGCAAGAAGCCGTGGCAGGCGAACGTTCCCTGGGTGCACCGGCGGATGGCCGATCGTTATGCCGAAGATCTTCGCAACACGCCCTGGGCGTCTTTCTGCCGGCAGCCGTCGATGACGGACCGAGTGGCGGGCTTCTTCTCGCATGTGGGAAAGCAGATCGGCGGGCTGACGCGGCTTGCCCGGATGCGCGCCTATTTCAGCAACAGCTAGTCGGGCGGACGGAGCGCGTCGTCCTTGGAAAGTGCATGTGAGGCGATATGGAAGCAATCCCCAGCGATAACAAGGCTACGACCGCTCCGGGTGGCGGCTTCAATTTCCTGACGCCGGAAGCGTGGAAGGCGTTGTTGTCGCGCTATTCCCATATTGTGCTGGTGGCAAACAGTGAGGCGGTCGATCTCGAACGGTTGCGGAGCGAATTGCCGGAGACGGCGCTCTACGTCTTCTTCAACAAGGTCTACAAGGTGCTCGACGAGCCCTTTGTCGGCCATTCCATGCTGGTTGCCCGCAGCGACGTGATGGGCGCCCATATCGTCCACCGGCGCGAGGCGGCAGATGTCTTACGCTTCTTTGGCGGCGACGATTTCCTCGGCGTCGTCAACATTCGGGTCTCCGTCGAGGAAAATCTCAGCGAAAAGAACTGCTTCGAAGGCGCTGATGCCCGTCACCTCGATCTGACGCAAATGCTCGCCGATCTCTATCCGATCGGCAAGATCGCGACGAGCGGCTTTGCGGTAGCGTTGTGGTTCGCCGATCTGCAGTTGCCGGGCAAGATCCTGCTTGCCGGCTTTTCGGCAAAGCGGAGCGAGAAGTGGAAGGTGTTCGACGTTCACGATTGGACGTTCGAGCAGATTTTCCTGCGTCTCTTTGCGCGCATGGGTTCGATCTCAATGATGGGCGGCGTCGATGCGAGCCCCTATTCGGCGCTTGCCAAACGGTTTCCTGAGGTGCCGCCGATCGAGATCGCGATGACTGCGGTTGAGGTCTTGTCGGAGCGGCTCGACAATACGAACAGCCAGATCGACAGGCTGATGTCCGTCACTAAATTCATCCGCGCCGTCGACAATTTCTTCCGGCGGTTCAAACCGAAGACACGCAAGCAGCGTTTCCTCGAAAAGTCGAAGGGATGACTGTCGCAGGCCGTTGCCAACAGGCGTAGCGGCCAAGAAAGCTGTTGTCGATACTGGCGATCAAGGTGGACAATGAAACAACAGAACGTACGAATTTTTGTGGGATTCGATCCCAAGGAAGTGGTCGCCTACCACGTTCTCGTGCAGAGCATCATCGAGAAGTCGTCGATCCCGGTCGAGTTCTCGCCCATTGCACTTTCCAATCTTGGCGGGATTTTCACCCGTCAGCGCAACGCGCTGCAATCCACAGAGTTCTCCTTCTCGCGTTTCCTGACGCCCTATCTCAGCGGTTTCGAGGGCTGGAGCATCTTCATGGATTGCGACATGCTGATGCGCGCCGATATTGCCGAGCTGTGGGCTCTGCGCGACGATCGCTGCGCCGCCATGTGCGTCAAACACGATTATCAGCCGAAGATCGACACGAAGTTCCTCGGCCATACGCAGACCAAGTACGAAAAGAAGAACTGGTCGAGCCTCATTCTCTTCAACAACGACAAATGCAGCGCGCTGACGCCCGACTACGTCAACACGGCGACCGGCCTGCAACTGCACCAGTTCAAGTGGCTTGAGAACGACGACCTCATCGGCGAACTGCCGGTGACGTGGAACTACCTCGTCAACGAATACGACTACCGCGAAGACGCCAAGAACGTCCACTTCACCGATGGCGGGCCGTATTTCGATCAATACAAGAATGACGATTACGCCGAGGAATGGTTCGCAGCCCGCGAACGCCTGCTCTTCGCCCAACAGCCCGTCTAAAGCGCGTCGCGATCTTTCAGATTCGCTCCTCGCGCTTTAGGTCTTGTTTTGCGCATGTCGTTATCGCAAAACCGCTGCACACTTTTGCGCGACATGCTCTAAACAGCCCGTTCTCCACGGGGGAAGGGAGCCTTCAAAGCCCCAGCGCCGTCAGCATGATGAAGGTGGCGAACAGGATGAAATGCGTCATGCCCTCTATGGCGTTGGTCTCGCCGTCGTTGAGGTTGATCGCCGCGGCAATCAGGGTGATCGTCACCATCACCGTCTGGGCCGGGGTCATCGCCATGATGAAGGGCTGGCCCGTATACAGTGCGATCGCCTCCATCACAGGTACCGTCAGGATCACCGTCGACAGCGAGGCGCCCATGGCGATGTTGACGGTCGCCTGCATCCGGTTCTTGAGCGCCGCCCGCAAGGCGGTCAGGATTTCGGGCGCGGCCGAAATCGCCGCCACGACGACGGCCGTCACCGCGATTGGCGCACCGCTGTCGCGCAGGCCTTCGGTCATGAAGGTCGACATGAACTCCGCCAGCAGGCCGATGATGACGACGCCGGCAAGGATGGTCGCGATCGACATCGCGGCCGACTCCTCGGATCCATGCTCCTCCGGGCTTTCTTTCTTCCGTTCGGAGCGCGGGTAGCTGTAGCTGAAAAAATAGCTGTGCTGGCCGACCTGCATGCGCAGGAAGAGGCCATAGAGCGCGATCATCGCGACGATGGTGAAGGCGGAATAATAGTGCAATTTATGATAGGGTACGAATTCCGGCACGATCATCGAGATGCCCATGGCAGTGAGGATCATCACGCCGTAGGTCTTGCCCGAATTGTCGTTATAGGGCTGCTCGCCATGCTTGAGGCCGCCGAGCAAGGCGGCAAGACCCAGAATGCCGTTGATATCGAGCATCAGGGCGGAATAGATCGTGTCGCGCACCAGTGTCGGCGAACTTTCTCCGCTCATCATGATGGCGAGGATGATGACCTCGACGGCGACGGCCGAAAGCGTGAGGATCATCGTGCCATAGGGATCGCCGACCTTGACGGCGAGCAGCTCGGCGTGATGGGCAACGCGGATCGAGGCGAGAACGATGGTGCCGACCAGGGCGGCGGCTGCGATCAGCGCGACGCCGCGTCCCATCTCGATCACCGTGTGTTCCAAGAGATAGGCGATCGCTGCAACGACCAGTGCGGCGACCAGAAACGTCTCTTCTCGCAAGCGTGACGCAATCCCCAAGGCTCAGCTCCCGTGCCGATTCATGCGTTTTATCTAAGCCACTGATTTCGCATATCAAGCAAGCCTCCATTCAGTCCCATTTGCAGTCTTCGGCGTTTAATGGAATACTGAATGTCATCGGGGCCGGAAAGCAGATCGCGGCGTCCTCGAATTCTCGTCAAGCGGCCGCGATGATCCGGATCCTGTCCGGAAGCGTGCGAGTGCGCAATAAAGATGAGGAGACGGATGCATGATCAAGGTGGTCTACGAAGTCGTGCCGCATGACGGCGGGTGGGCCTACAGGCTCGGAGGCGTCTATTCCGAGGCATTCCCGACCCATGCCGAGGCGCTCGAAGCTGCGCGCATCGTCGCGGACGAACAGCAGGTCGGCGGCGATTCCGCCGAGATCAGTTGGCAGGACGAGAACGGCAAGTGGCATGAGGAATATGCCGAGGGCGGCGATCGGCCGGAAACCGAGGTGGTGGACGGCCAGTGGAAGGGCCGCGCGGCCGAGGCCTCGCAACGCATTTGATGCGACCTATCGCCCATCGACGCTCGCGCGACGATCGCCATTCATCCCCAATCCGGCTGCCAGCCTTCATTTGAGCGCGGCATAATCAGCCGCCGCCTGCGGATGCGTGATGGCACAATTCCGGAAAATCCACCTCCTTCGATAGGTTCCGTCACCGGTCGAGCCGGATGCCGGGTCATGTGCCGATCGAAGATCGATGATAGTCTTGCAGCCCTCCGACCAGCGCGTCGAAGGTGGCGCGGCAGCGCGGCGAAGTCTTCAGGCTCTCATGCATGACCACCCATGTGCCGAGCGGGATCTCGAACGCGTCGGGCAGGATGTGAACCAGGTCGGGATTTTCCCGGGCGAGCCCGGTCTGGCAGATGCCGATGCCGACGCCGGCGCGGATCGCCGAAAGCTGGGCAAGATTGCTGTCGGTTCTGTAGGAGAATTTGATGCCCTCCGGTACCGGATAGCGTTTCATCACCATGCGGACGTAGGCCGTTTGCCGATCGAAGCCGATCAGCCGGTGGTTTGCGAGATCTGCGATGGTTTCCGGGATGCCGTGCCGTTCGAGATAGCGGCGGTGGGCATGAAAGCCGAGGGGAATATCGCCGATGCGGCGCACGACGAGCGCATCCTGCTGTGGCTCGGCCATGCGCACGGCGATATCGGCCTCCCGGTTCACCAGATCCTCGATCGTATCCGATGCCGAGAGCTCGATCTGGAGTTCGGGATGGGTCTCCTGCAACGGTCCGAAAATCCGAGGCAGTACTTCGACGGCGATGACCTCGCTGGCGCTGACCCTGACGGTTCCCGCCACGTGCTGACGCTGGCCGGATGCGGTGCGCAAAAGGGCTGCGGCGGTTGCCGCCAGCGTCTCGGCATAGGGCTTCAATGCCAGCGCGGCGTCGGTCGGCAACAGGCCATTCGGCGATCGGATGAAGAGTTCGGCGCCGATCGCCAGTTCCAGGGCATCGACATGGCGACCGATCGTCGGCTGGGTCAACCCCAATTCGCGGGCAGCGGCCGAAAGCGACCCGTGCTGGAGCACGGTTAGAAAACTGCGGTAGAAATCCCAGTTCGGTTCAGTGCTCATATATTTTTGTATAGCAGATGCACTTATTTCGTCAATTTTGTTTATCACTTTCCCAGGACATACTCATCTCATCCGATCGAAGGAGATGATTGTCATGAGCAGAGACACGAAGATGACGGCACTGGTGCTTGGTGCGACAGGCGGTATCGGCGGCGCCGTCGCGCGCAGGCTCTCGGCGCGCGGCTGGCATATCCGCGCGCTCAACCGTGATGCCGCCAAGGCATCGAGCAGCGAGCCGGCTTTCGAATGGGTGCAGGGTGATGCGATGAATGCCGGCGACGTGCTGAGGGCCGCAGATAGGGTCGGCCTGATCGTTCACGCCGTCAATCCGCCCGGTTACCGCGACTGGGAAAGGCTGGTGCTGCCGATGCTCGACAATACGATCGCTGCTGCCCGCACTGTCGGTGCGCGTATCGTGCTGCCGGGCAATGTCTATAATTTCGGTCCCGCTGCCCTGCCGGCGCCGACCGAGGAAAGCCCGCAGCGTCCGCTGACCAGGAAGGGTGCGATCCGCGTCGAGATGGAGGAGCGGCTGAAGGTGGCATCGCAATCCGGGACCGGCGCCATCATTGTCAGGGCCGGGGATTTCTTCGGTCCGGGCGCAACCGGTAACAGCTGGTTTTCGTCGGGTCTTGTCACGCCGGGCAAGCCGGTCGGCACGATCAGGAATCCGGGGCGGCGCGGCGTCGGCCATCAGTGGACCTATCTGCCGGATATGGCGGAAACTGTCGTCCAGCTCATCGAGCGGGCCGATCGGCTGCCGCTCTTTGCAGTCTATCATATGGATGGCTTCTGGGATGCGGACGGCATGCAGATGGCGGAAGCGATCAAGCGCGTTGCCGGCGGTAAGGCAAAGATCGGTCGTTTTCCCTGGTGGATCGTACCGCTCGCCGCGCCCTTCATTCCCTTGATGCGGGAGATCAAGGAGATGCGTTATCTCTGGAAGGTGCCGCTCAGGATGAGCAACGCCAAGCTTGTGGCCGAACTCGGCAAGGAGCCGCGCACGCCGATCGACGAGGCGGTGAGAGCCTCACTCGTCGCTCTCGGCTGCCTGCCTGCAGCGCATCGCGACACCGCGGCTGTTTTCATTGCGCATTCGCCGGTTTCCCCTGGTTAGCACCGGCAACGCTTTGCCATTTCGACAAGCGGCAACGGCTTGATGGCGAAGGCATGTCCTGTGGCGCCGAACTGTTCGTAGCGGTCGCTGCAGACCTTCGCCATGGTCTCGATTGCCGACATTCAGCCCGTGACGCGCCTGCCGGTCGCCTGACCATCCGGGCGCTGCCCGGCGTCATCGGGGCGGAGAGCCAGGTATTCGAAGAGCCGGGCGACCGCTTCCGCGCCGGGATCGGTATGGCCTTCGAGCTGCTTGGCGTTGATATAGGCGGCGCGCCCGGCCTTGGCATGGACGAGCGTCGCAGTGAGGTCCGCGCCGGCGCGCGCCGCTTCCGCAGCCGCGGCAAATCCCACGTCGAGCGCATCCAGGGCCGGCGAGAGAGCATCGACCATCGTTCGATCGCCCAGGCGCGCGCCGCCGATCTCCTGCATTCGGGAGAGGCCCGCCTTCAGGGCTTCGCGAATGTTCAGCCCGCTCGATGCGCCGTCGCCGGCCGCGGCAAAGAAGATCGCGAGAAGCACACCCGAGGAGCCGCCCATGGTCTGGCTGAGTTCCTGCCCCATGGCCCGGAAGAGCTGGGTGTGATCGGAAAGGGGAAGACGATCGAGCGCTTCGATGAGCGCGCGGGCGGCACCGGCCAAGGTCGAACCGGTGTCGCCGTCGCCTGACTTCGCGTCGAGTGCATTCAAATCCTTCTCGGCGCCGATGAGAAGGGTGCAGCAATCCGTCAGGAACTGACGGGTGGGTTCGTGCCTTGATGCAATCGGGGCGATCGGCGTCAGTCCATCCGGCAGCGAAAGCACCGCAACGGGTTTGACGGCGGTCACGCCCGGCCAGGCGGCAAGTTCAACGGGCTTGGAAAGAAGCTCCAGTTCTGCCTTGCCGGCCGGGAAGACCGAGATCGAAAATCCCTGCATGTCGAGCGAGGTCATCATCGGCGCCGGTCCGACGATGTGCGAAATCCTGCCCGCGATGGCGGATTGGAGAAGTTCGTGAACGATGACCGACATTTCCAGGACCGAGGTGCCGCCGAGGTTGTTCACCAGGACGACGTGAGATCTGTCGTCTATCGATGGCGCAAGACGCTCGACCATCGCGGCGACCGCGCCCTTCGCACCTGAATATTCGACCTGTTCGACACCGGCTTCACCGTGAATGCCGAGCCCAAGCTCGGCGTGACCGTCCGGAATTCGGTTCTCCTTCGGAGAGCCCGGCACCGTGCACGTATCGAGCGACATGCCGATCGAGCTGGTGTTTTCGATCACCCGGCGGGCGGCTTTGGTCACCGCCTCGAGATCGGCGCCGCTCTCGGCGAGCGCACCCGCGATCTTGTGAACGAACAGGGTTCCCGCCACGCCGCGGGACTGCGGGAGATCCGGCAACGCGATGTCGTCGTCCACGATGACCATGCTGACGTTCAGGCCAAAGGCGCGTGCGCGTTCGGCGGCGAGACCGAAATTGAGACGGTCGCCGGTATAGTTCTTGACGATCAGCAGGCAGCCGGCCGGTCCGGTGACGGCCAGGATGCCGGCAAGGATCGCGTCCACGCTCGGGGAGGCAAAGACGTCGCCGCAGACGGCTGCGGTCAGCATTCCCTTGCCGACGAAACCGGCATGCGCCGGCTCATGGCCCGAGCCGCCGCCGGAGACGATCGCAACCTTGCTCCTGTCCCAGTCCGAACGGACGACGACGCGAATATGCGGATATCCGTCGAGACGGCTGAGCGTACCGCCGGATGCGGCCAGAAGACCGTCGATTGCTTCGGTGACCGCGTTTTCCCTACTGTTGAGGAACTGTGACATTCTCGCCTCCCTTAAACTAAGCGCATGCCGGCCGCGTCGAAATAGAGCGGCTTGTTCGGCTGGATCTTGATGGTTTCTCCGCCCTTGAGCTCGGTATGAGCATCGGTGACGGTAATCAGATTATGTGTCTTGAACGTGAGGTGCAGGCGCGTCTGGTCGCCGAGATGTTCGACGCGCGTAACCGTCGCATCCTGACCGTCGCCCTGATCGATATGCTCGGGCCGCAGGCCGATCGATTTGGCCTTCGCCGGCGCGCCTGGGAAGATCTCGGCGGGAACGACATTGATGCGGGGCTGGCCGAGACGCGTTGCGGCGTAGATGCTGACCGGATGTTCGTAGATCTCTCGCGGCGAGCCGAATTGGACGAGCTTGCCCTCATGGAGAACGCCGACATGGGTTGCCATCGTCATCGCCTCCACCTGGTCGTGGGTGACATAGAGCAGCGTCGCGCCGGATTTGGCCTGGATGTTTTTCAGCTCGATCCGTAGATCGGCGCGAAGCTTGGCATCGAGTGAGCTCAGCGGCTCATCCATCAGATAGATCTGTGGATTTCTGACCAGTGCGCGCCCGATCGACACACGTTGCATTTCTCCGCCCGATAGTGCGGTCGCCTTGTTGTCGAGCTTGTGCGAGATCTGGAGGATTTCCGCGATTGCGTTCACCTTCTCATCGATCACGCGCTGCGGCGTCTTCAGCAACGGCGATTTCAGGGGAAATTCCAGATTTTGACGCACGGACAGATGCGGATAGAGCGAATATTGCTGGAACACCATGGCGACGTTGCGTTGCGCGGGCGTCAGGCCGCGCATGGACCGTCCGCCGATCATGATTTCGCCGACATCGGGGTTGTCGAGACCCGACACCATGCGCAACGTCGTCGTTTTGCCCGCACCCGTCGGTCCGAGGAGGACGACGAACGAGCCGTCAGGGACGATCATCGAGACGTCGTCGAGAGCGCGGTGGCCGGCAAAGGATTTGGTGATGTTTTTCAGGATGACTTCAGCCACGGCGCAACACTCCTTCGTTGGCCTCTGAAACAAGCGCGTTTCCGGTCGCAGAGTC
Organism: Rhizobium esperanzae; assembly: GCF_014197615.1. GTDB lineage: Bacteria > Pseudomonadota > Alphaproteobacteria > Rhizobiales > Rhizobiaceae > Rhizobium > Rhizobium esperanzae_A. Next base: position 101,265 of record NZ_JACIFY010000006.1, on the reverse strand, counting down.
AAAGATCGTCAGGTTTTTGGAATCGAAATCCAGGCCGATCAGTTCCTCGACACATGCGGATTGGTTGGATGGTGTGCGGGCCTTGATCTCACCGTGGGCGGTGTCGATCGTGACGATCTGCGTCGTGCCGAGATATTCGACGGCAATAACCCGCCCGCGATAGGCTGAATCGTCCCTGAACCTGATATGTTCGGGTCTGACCCCCAAGGCGAGTTTGCCAAGGCGTTCGTCCCGGGAGACCGGAACCTTCACCACATGTCCTGAGAGGCTGACCTCGCCGCCGCCGGCGCCGATCGAGCCTTCGAATTCGAGGAAATTCATCGGCGGCGAGCCGATGAACTTCGCGACGAATTTCGTCGCCGGCCAGTCGTAGATCTGCTGGGGCTTGCCGAATTGTTCGACGACGCCATGGTTCATCACCACGATCTTGTCGCCCATCTGCATGGCTTCCAGCTGGTCATGGGTCACATAGACGGTCGTGGCGCCCATGCGGTCATGCAGGGCCCGCAGTTCTTCGGCCATGTGCTCGCGGAACTCAGCGTCGAGAGCGCCGAGCGGCTCGTCCATGAAGAAGGCCTTCGGATTGCGCACGATGGCGCGACCGAGCGCGACGCGCTGCCGGTCGCCGCCGGAGAGACCGCCGACCGGCTTGTCGAGGATGTTTTCGATCCTCAGGATCTTTGCCACTTCCGCGACACGCGCTGTGACCTCAGCCTTCCTCATGCCCTGGCTGACGAGGGGATAGGATATGTTCTTGCGGACGTTCATGTGCGGATAGAGAGCGAACATCTGGAAGACGAAGGCGATGTCGCGCTCGCTCGCCCGCTTCATCCCGACCTCTTCGCCACCGATATAGATTTCGCCGCTGGTCGGAAGCTCCAAGCCGGCCATCATCCGCAGCGTCGTCGTCTTGCCGCATCCGGACGGGCCGAGAAGCATGAAGAATTCGCCGTCCTCGACGGTGAAGGTGGAAGATTTCACCGCGTTGAACGCCCCGAAATCCTTGCGCACATTCTGAATTCGGATCTGTGCCATGGTTCACTCCGGGAAATGGCTGACGATGATGAACATCACTGTGCCCACAAGCGTCACGAGGAAAGAATAGGAGTAGAGCGACAGCGACAAGGGCTGCATCAGCATGACGACGCCGAGCGCGATCAGGACCGATGCCAGCATTTCCCATGCGTCGCGGCGCAGGCGGAACAGGCGATTGAGAAAGGTCGTCATTTGCGGACCGCTCCGAAGGTAATGCCGCGCAGGAGATGTTTGCGAAGCAGGATTGTGAAGACCATGACCGGCACCAGGAAGATGGTGGCACCGGCGGCGACGGCCGGCCAGTCCTGGCCGCTGACGCCGATGATGGTCGGGATGAACGGCGGCGCCGTCTGGGCATTGCCCGACGTCAGCAGCACGGCAAAGGCATATTCGTTCCATGCGAAAATCAGGCAGAAGATCGCCGTCGACGCGATGCCGGTGACGGCCTGGGGCAGCACGACCTTGTAGAAGGCCTGGAAGCGCGTGTAGCCGTCGATCAGTGCCGCCTCTTCGTATTCGATCGGGATTTCGTCGATGAAGCCCTTGAGCAGCCAGACCGAGAGGGACAGGTTGACCGCGGTATAGAGCAGGATCATGCCGGCATGCGTGTCGCTGAGGCCGAGCGACCGGAACATCAGGAAGATCGGGATGGCGACGGCGATCGGCGGCATCATGCGCGTCGACAGAATGAAGAAGAGAAGGTCGTCCTTCAGCGGCACTTTGAAGCGCGAGAAGGCATAGGCGGCCGCCGTGCCGAGCGTGATGCACAGGACGGTCGAGCCAAAACCGATGATGACGGAATTGTAGAACCGCTCGGCAAAGCGCGAAGCGCCGGTAATGACAACGCCCTCCTTGCGGACAAGTTTGTCGTACCAGGTCGTCGGTTCGCCGAGCGCCTTGAGTTGATCCTCGGGCACGCGGGTCCGGGTCGTGAAGAGGTTCACATATCCCTCGACCGTCGGCTGGAACACCATCTTAGGCGGATAGGCGATTGCGTCCTCAGGCGATTTGAAGCCGGTCCCGATGATCCACAGCAGCGGAAGAAGGGTGACGACGGCGTAGAAGACGACCAGAATGCCGGCAAACCACTTCTGACGCCCGGAGGGTTCGGTTACGGAATAGCTGCTCATCTCTGTTTCACCTTGTTCAGAGCTTTGACGTAGATCGACGCAAGGCCGAAGACGGTGACGAAAAGAATGACGGCATAGGCGGATGCGTAGCCGGTTCGCCATTGCTCGAAAGCGGCGCGCTTCAGGTTGATCGAGGTCAGTTCGGTGATCGATCCCGGGCCGCCGCCGGTCAGCTGGACGACGAGGTCGAACATCTTGAAATTCTCGATGCCGCGGAAGAGGACGGCCAGCATCAGGAAGGGCAGCACCATCGGGATGGTAATGGTCCAGAACTGACGCCATTTGCTGGCGCGGTCGCATTCGGCCGCCTCATAGATGCTGTTCGGAATGGAGCGCAGTCCGGCAAGGCAGATCAGCATCACGAAGGGCGTCCACATCCAGGTGTCGACGATGACGATCGCCCACGGCGCCAGCGACGTGCTGGCGATCATCGAGAAGCTGGACGGATCGTTCCCGGTGAGGAAGCCGACCACGTAGTTGAACAGGCCGATTTGCGGCTGGTAGAGAAAGGTCCAGAAGTTGCCGACGACGGCGGGGCTCAGCATCATCGGAAGCACGATGATCGTCGTCCAAAGGTCGTTGCCGCGGAACTTCTTGTTGATCAGATAGGCGAGCGAAAAGCCGATCAGCACCTGCAGCACAATGGTCCATATCAGGAAGTGCGCGGTGGCCTGCATACTCTGCCAGATATCGCTATCCGTCAGGATGTTGACGTAGTTCCGCAAGCCGACGAACTCGATCGGCGCGTTGGGCCGGTTCACTCTGAAATTGGTGAAACTCAGCCTGATCGTCCAGATCAGAGGAAAAATGTTGATGGCGAGCAGCAACACGATCGACGGTGCTACGAAGAGCCAGGCTATGGCGCGATCGGACAGACCTCTGACCCGGGCCGCGATTGCAGGCGGAGTGGCGCTGGCGACGCGATCGATCGGGGAATGGAGCATGTTCGTCTCCTTGGCATGAAAGATGGTGGTGTGCAGGGCCGGCTCGGTCCATGTGGCCGGCCCTGCGCGACGCTCACTGCTGGGAGGAAGCGGGTGTCAGCGTCAGTATTTTCCGTCGTCCTCGAAGACGCCCTTCCAGTCCTTCACGAGGCCGTCGAGCGCGTCTTTTGCGCTGCCCTGGTTTGCGACCACATAGTCGTGGAAGCGCTTCTGCGATGCCTGGAGGAGGGAGGCGTAGGACGGTTCGGCCCAGAAGTCCTTCACGATCGCCATCGAATCGAGGAACGGCTTGGCGTAGGGCTGGCTGGAGGCGAAGCCCGGATCTTCCACGACTGCTCTGAGCGCCGAATAGCCGCCGAGTTTCCACCATTTCTGCTGGATTTCAGGCTGGCCGAACCACTTGATGTAATCGAGCGCTTCCTTCTGTTTGTCGGAAGCGGCGACGACCGAAATGCCCTGGCCGCCGAGCTGGGCAAACTGCACGCCCTTCGGGCCGGCCGGATTGGGGAAGTAGCCCGACTTGTCGCCGCCGACATTGGCGTCGGCGTTGATTCCCGGCCAGGTGAAGGTGAAGTTCATCTGCAATGCGACCTGGCCTGATTTATAGGCGTCGACGTCCTGGGTCATGTAGGCGTCGGAATGGCCGGGCGGCGTGCAGCAATCGTAGAGCTTCTTGTATTCTTCGAGGCCCGCGACGGCATCGGGCGAGTTGACGAAGCCTTCGAGATCGTAGGGCTTCTTCGGATTCTGATATTCGAAGCCATAGCTATAGAGCGCATTCATGGCGCCCATGGTGATGCCTTCGGAGCCGCGCTCCGTGTAGATCGCCGCGCCGTAGACCTTCTTGCCGTCGATTTCGCGCCCCTGGAAGAACTGGGCGATGTCGATCAGTTCGTCCCAGTTCTTCGGAACCGTGAGATCACGGCTGTATTTCTTCTTGAACTCGGCTTGCAGCTCGGGACGTGCGAACCAGTCCTTGCGGTAGGTCCAGCCGACCACGTCGCCGAAGGCCGGCATTGCCCAGTAGTTCGGCGAGTTCTTCGGCCACTCTGCATATCCGACGACGGTCGCCGGAATGAAATCGTCCATCTTGATCCCTTCCTTGTCGAAGAAATCGTTGAGCTTGACGTATTGCTTGTTCTCGGCCGCACCGCCGATCCACTGGCTGTCGCCGATCAGCAGATCGCAGAGTTTGCCGCCGGAATTCAGTTCGTTGAGCATGCGATCTGCAAAATTCGGCCACGGCACGAATTCGTAGTGCATCTTGTTGCCGCTCTTCGCTTCGAAATCCTTGCTGAGCTCGACGAGCGCATTGGCAGGGTCCCATGCCGCCCAGCACAGGGTGAGGTCTGCGGCCTGGGCATGCGAAGCCGACCCTGCAGACACAGCGATATACATCCCGGCAGCGAGTGCCGAGCTCATCAAAACAGACTTCATAACTGGGATCCTCCCGTTGACCTCCCGACCTCCATCGAGAGGGGTGAATAAAAGCGTTGCGGCGAGGGCGCTTATGCTAGAGCGCGCTGTGGCCGCGTTATCGACTGTCCTTTCCGGCGTGGCCGAAAGAGCCCGTCGCGGATTATTCATAACTGAGGTGCGCACCTCAGTGCAAGCAAATTTTGAGGTGCGCACTTCAATTCTTGCATTTCTGATTTTTTTGAGAGAAACGTGATCCGTCCAAATCGCATCAGGAGCCCTTATGCGGCCAACAGCAAAAGACCTTGCGGAAGCCGCCGGCGTCAGCCTCGCGACCGTCGATCGCGTCTTGAACGATCGCCCGAATGTGAGCAAAAAGGCGGTTCGCAGCGTCCATGAAGCCATTGAACGGATTGGCTTTATCCGCAACCCGGCAGCCGTGAGCCTGGCGCGCAACAAGAGTTATCGCTTCAGATTCGTCCTGCCGAAGTCAGGCGATCTTTATCTTCGCGAGCTTTTGCGGCGGGTGAAGGAACTGGGGCAGGCCCTCAAGGGCGATCTGACCGATATCGATTATGTTCAAATTCCCACCGACGACGCGCATGGGGTGGCGAAGTATCTTGCCGGAATAGGTGAGGAAGAGCTCGACGGAGTGGCTCTGATGGCGCCGGAATCGCCGCAGGTGCGCGATGCCGTGGCGCGGCTGCTCGAACGAAACATCAAGGTCGTGCAGTTTCTGTCCGGCCAGGAAAAGCTTCCCGCGGCCGATTTCGTCGGCGTGGACAATTTCGCGGCCGGGGCGACCGCCGGAAAGCTGATCGGCACATTTGCCTGCCGCGCGCCGGGCAAGGTGATGGTGGTCGCCGAGACGATGCAATCGCTTGACAGCATTCAGCGCCGGCACGGTTTCGATACAATAATTAATGAACGATTTCCGTTTCTTAGGTCTCTTCCTTCGATAGAGACGCATGCCGATGAGCGTCGCGCCAATGAGATCATCGGGCGCGTGCTCGAAAACAACAAGGATATCATTGCCGTTTATGTCCTTAGTTCGGAGGCGCGCATTCCGCTTTCGGCAACCGCTGCAAACGTCGACCTCGTCAACCTCGCGGTGGTCGTCCATGAGCGTACGCCGTTCAGTGAGGAAGCCTTGCGCGACGACCGCATCGATGCCGTCATCGCACAGGATCCTGGTCATGCGGTGCGAAGCGCAATCCGCATCATGCGGGCTCGCTCGGACGCCCGGGAGCCGCTGGCTGAGCAGGAGAGGATAAGGATCGAGGTCCTTCTCAAGGAAAATCTCTAAGGGAATCAATCTGCGGCCCAAGGCCAGTTGAGGTGCGAACCTCAGCACTTTTGCGTCGTCCTTTAGGCCCGAAGTTCTGACAACGCGATCCGCGCGACCGTCAAGGCTGTCTCCGCCTGCTCGATATTGGGGTCGCCAAGGAACCAGGCGGCGGAAAGGCCGGAATAGGCGGCGATCCATTGCAGCAGCCGCTTCGGCTCCAGCCCCGCCTCCGCAGAGACGACGGCGAGCTGGCGGCGGAAGCGGGTGGGATCGGTAATGGTGGGCAATTCCTCGTTGGCGAAGATGTTGGCGAAATCGAAACCGCGCTCGCCGTGAAGCCGTTTCGGATCGATTGCCAGCCAGCCGCGTTCCTCGAAATCGAGAATGTTGTCGTGGTGGATGTCGCCATGGAGGACGGAGAGATCGCGCGGATCGGCAAGGAGGGCGTTGGCGATCGCCGAGCAATCGGCAAGCGTGCCGCCATGTTTGCCTGCGGCCGGCTCGAGATCGCGGAACCAGCGGGTGAGGGGAATAGGATCAGGGAGCGGTCTTTCGCGCGGCGCATGCAGCCGCGCGGCGGTGCGGCAGAGAATGCGGCTCGCCTCGTCGTCTTCGCCGTCCATCGCCATGGCAAGCAGGGAGCGTTTCCCGGTTGCCCTCTCCAGCAACACGGCGTCGCCTTCGTGGGCATAGACATGGGCCGCGCCGTCGCCATCCCACCATTGCATCAGCAGCGCGCCGTACCGTTCGTCGATATCGGTCGCGACTTTCAGCATGGCGGGCCTCTCCCGCCAGAGGACCGGCAGCAGGCGGCTCGAATGGGTGATGATGGGCTCGCCGTCCGATATGAGTGACCAGCGATCGAGATAGGAAGCAAACATGCGTCCTATATAGGGATATCAAATGCAGAAATCCCGCCTTTCGGCGGGATTTCTTGATGCATACGGGAAACCTCAGGCGACCTTTTCGAGGGTGGGATAGTCGAGGTAGCCCTTGGCTGTGCCGCCGTAGAAGGTCGATTGATCGGGTGTGTTGAGCGGCAGGTTCTTTGCCAGCCGTTCGACGAGATCGGGATTGGCGATGAAGGGCTTGCCGAAGGCGACAAGATCGGCGCGGCCGCTTTCGGCGGCGTCGATCGCGAGATCGCGGTCATAGCCGTTGTTGACCATCCAGTTCGCCTTGCCGCCGGCCTTTTCATAGGCCTGGCGCAGCGCCTTGTAATCGAAGGAGGGGTTGTCGCCCTGTTTGTAGTCGCGCTCGCCGCCGGTCTGGCCTTCGATGACGTGGATATAGGCGAGGCCGTATCTGGCCAGCCCCTCGACGACATGGGTGAAGGTCGCCTGCGGATTGGAATCATAGCTTTCGCCCGAAGGCGTCACCGGCGAGATGCGGATCGCAGTGCGGCCTGCGCCGACTTCCCTAACGACGGCATCGATGACTTCGAAGGTCAGGCGGGTGCGGTTCTCGATCGAGCCGCCATATTGGTCGGTGCGGTCGTTGACGCCGTTGCGGATGAACTGATCGAGCAGGTAGCCATTGGCGCCATGGATCTCGACACCGTCGAAGCCGGCATCGATGGCTGCGCGGGCTGCCTTGCGGTAATCCTCGATGATGCCGGGGATTTCGGAAGTTTCGAGCGCGCGGGGCTCGGAGGTATCGGCAAAGCTGCCGCTTCCGTCGGCATTGACCAGATAGGTCTTGGCCTTGGCAACGCGATTGGTCGAAGAGACGGGTTTGCCGCCAGCCGGCTGCAGCGTCGTGTGCGAGATGCGGCCGACATGCCACATCTGGACGACGATCCTGCCGCCGGCTGTGTGAACGGCGTCGGTGACACGCTTCCAACCGTCGAGCGCTTCCTTGCTGTAGAGGCCGGGCACGTCGGCATAACCCTGGCCCTGATGAGTGATCGCGGTCGCTTCGGTGATGATCAGGCCCGCGCTGGCGCGCTGGCGGTAATATTCGACATTGAGGTCGTTGGGAATCGCACCCGGCGAACGGTTGCGGGTCAGCGGCGCCATGACGATGCGGTTCTTGACGGAGATATCGCCAACCTTGGTGGGTTCGAAAAGCTTAGGCATGATGGTCCTTTCTTTTGCGGGAGGATCACTCGGCGGGGGCGAGGGCTGCTCGGCGCCTGGCGGAGAGATAGGTGAGTGCCGCCGCGCCGAGGCCGATCAAGGCCTTAGGGCGGGGCGAGAAGGGCGAGGGCTTCTAAAGCTCCTGTGTTAGCTGCTTGACGAAAGCAGCGATCGTTTCCTCGTTGCGCTTGTAGAAAATCCACTGCCCGACGCGTTTGGTGGTGACGAGGCCGGCGCGATGCAGCGTGCCGAGATGGGCCGAAACCGTCGACTGCGACAGGCCGCAGCGCTCGAACTGACTGGCGCAGACGCCCATCTCGAACGGATGCTCCTGCGACGGGAAATGTTGCTCCGGATTTTTCAGCCAGCTCAGAATGTCCATCCGGGTGGGATGGGCGAGTGCTTTGATAATCTCGTCTTTGTCCATCGTGGTTCGCCGAACTATAAATCGTGTTTGATCGATATATTGATCGTCGAACTCCGATATGCAAATCACGGAGGCGTGAGGTGGCGTAATTTATGGGGTGAACAAATTTTGGGCAAAAAAAGAGGGCCACCGGAAAACCAGGGCCCTTGTAATTGTGAAGGTCAAAAACCTCCAGAGGGGAACAGCTAATGCGGTGGTACTGGGAGAGAAACCACAAGATGCATCAGCTGAGAGAGATATGGTGCTTCCCTAGGCAGGTTTCAATGCTTTTTTGTGCATGTCTGCTATGCGCCGCACAATTTTTTTGCGGTGCGGCATTTCTCGAAGCAGTAAGGCAAAAAAAGAGGGCCACTGGAAAACCAGGGCCCTTATAAGTGTGAAGGTCAAAAACCTCCAGAGGGGAACAGCTAATGCGGTGGAACTGGGAGGAAAAGCCACCATGTGCATCAGCTATGTGCGATATGGTGGTTTAATGGGCAAACGGCAACCCTTATTTGCGCATGCCAGTCATGCGCTTTCTGCATAGTATGCAAAACGTCGACAAGTCAGGGCTTAAAAGTTCCAGTTTCTGGCCTTGCTGACGATGAAATCGCGGAAGGCTTTCAGCTTGGCGGCGTTCTTGATCTCGTCGGGATAGCAGAAATAGGTGTCGAAGGAGGGCACGTCGGCGTTGATCGCCAGCTGAATCAGACCGGGATCGCGGCCGACGATGTAATCCGGCAGGCAGGCGACGCCGATGCCGAGCAGGGCGGCGCGCTTGATCGAGGTCTGGCTGTTGATCTGCAGATGCGGGATGCGCTTGTTGTCGGAGGAGCGGCCGGCGACCTCCAGCCAGTTGACGTCGAGCAGGTAGCTCGGCGCAGGCTCGCCGAAAGTGATGATGCGGTGATTGTCGAGATCCTCGATCTTCTGCGGCTCGCCATGGCGGTTGATGTAGGAGGGAGCGGCATAGACGTGCATGTGCACGGTGAAGAGCTTGCGCTGGATGAGGTCGGACTGTTGCGGCTGGCGCAGGCGGATCGCGCAATCGGCATGGCGCATGTTCACATCCACTTCCTCGTTGTCGAGGATCAGCTGGATCTGCACATCGGGATAAAGCTGCAGGAATTCCTGGATCTTGTCGGTCAGCCAACCCTGGCCGAGACCGACCGTCGTCGTCACGCGCAGCTTGCCGGACGGCGTCTCATTCGTCTCGGTGAGCTGCATCTTCACGGTTTCGAGCTTCAGCAGCACGTCATGGGCGGTGCGGTAAAGCAGCTCGCCCTGTTCCGTCAGGATCAGGCCGCGCGCATGGCGGTGAAACAGCTTGGTGCCGACATCCTGCTCCAGCGCGCTGACCTGGCGGCTGATGGCGGATTGGGACAGATGCAGTTTATCCGCCGCATGCGTGAACGAACCCGCCTCGGCAGCTGCGTGAAAAATACGCAGCTTGTCCCAATCCAATGGCATTCCCCCACCCCTCATGCCGATCTTACTCCGCTGCCACGGCGACGGGCATGTGGCCCGTCAGATATCGCTCGGCTTCAAGGGCGGCCATGCATCCGAGGCCCGCGGCAGTGATCGCCTGGCGGAACGTATCGTCGGTGACGTCACCCGCGGCATAGACTCCCTCCAGGCTGGTCGCGGTCGAATCCGGTGCGGTCCAGAGGTAGCCGTTGTCCTTCAGCTTCAGCTTGTCCTTGAAAAGCTCGGTGGCCGGCGCATGGCCGATCGCAACGAAAACGCCGTCGACCGGCACTTCCGTGATCGCGCCGGTGCGCACGTCACGCAGGCGCGCGCCGGAAACGGACGGCGGCATCGGGGGCTTTGCCGGCGTACCGGTAATCTCGGCGACTTCGCTGTTCCAGAGAACCTTGACGTTCTCCTTGGAGAACAGGCGTTCCTGCAGGATTTTCTCTGCGCGGAAAGAATCGCGGCGGTGCACCAGTGTGACCGATTTCGCAATATTGGAGAGATAGAGCGCTTCCTCGACGGCGCTGTTGCCGCCGCCGACCACGATCACATCCTTGTTGCGATAGAAGAAACCGTCGCAGGTGGCGCAAGCCGAAACACCAAAACCCTGGAAATGCTGTTCGCTCTCGATGCCGAGCCACTTGGCCTTGGCGCCGGTGGCGATGATTAGCGTATCGGCGGTCCAGACCTGGCCGCTATCTGTGCGGGCGACGAAAGGGCGCTGGTTCATGTCGACTTCGGTCACAAGGTCGTTGACGATCTCGGCGCCGACATGTTTTGCCTGCTGCAGCATCTGTTCCATCAGCCAGGGACCCTGGATCGGATCGGCAAAGCCCGGATAGTTCTCGACGTCCGTAGTGATCATCAGCTGGCCGCCCTGTTCGAGACCGGCGATCAGGACCGGCTTCAGCATGGCGCGCGCGGCATAGACTGCGGCCGTGTAGCCGGCGGGTCCGGAACCGATGATGAGCACCTTGGTGTGGCGGGCGGGCATGTCATTTCCTTTCGACTGGGCAGGAGGGCGGCGGCGCAGTGGCGATTGCGCCGTTTCGCGGTCCACGCGCCATTTATGAACGTCCAATGCTTTTATTCAAGGGCAGCCTTGCGTTACCAACAAGGCAAATCGCCCGGATGTGCAAGAATCCGTCATCGGCGTGAAACATTCTTGCGTATTCCGCGGCTTTATATAGAAGCTCCCCGCGGAGAATTAAAGAAAGGCAATGATGTGGGTCGCGCCGAACTCGACGTCATCGATATAAAGATACTCCGGGAATTGCAGGCCGATGGCCGCATGACCAATGTGGAGCTTGCCGATCGCGTCGGCATCTCGGCGCCGCCCTGCCTGCGCCGGGTGCGCAAGCTCGAGGAAGCCGGCATCATCGAGGGCTACCATGCGATGCTGAACAGCCCGAGGCTCGGCTTCGATCTGGTCGCTTTCTGCATGGTCGGCCTCAAGCACCAGTCGGAAGGCAATCTCAAGGCCTTTGCAGCCGCCACGGCCGAATGGCCGCTGGTGCGCCAGGCCTGGATGGTCTCTGGCGACAGCGATTTCCTGCTCCATTGCGTGGCTGAAAATCTCACCCATTTCCAGGATTTCGTCATCGAGATTCTGACGGCGAACGAACATGTCGACACCGTGCGCACCATGCTGACGATCCGGCAGGTGAAGAAACTCGGACTGGTCGAAGTCTGAAGCCGCTTACTTGCGCGCGGCATAGCCGCCGCGGTTGATGCCGTGGCGCTGGAGCTTGTCGTAAAACGTCTTCCTCGGAATGCCGAGCGCCTCGATGGTGCCGCGCACGTCGCCATCATTGGCCGCGAGCGCGTCGCGGATGATCTCCGCCTCGTAGCGTTCCAGCCGTTCAGGCAGCGTGCCGCCCGTCGGCTGCTGGGGGACGAGTGCTGCTCCGCCACCTTCCACGCCCAGCACCACGCGTTCGGCATAGTGGGAGAGTTCGCGGACATTGCCCGGCCAGGCATGGGTGGCGAGATGGCGGCGGACATTCTCTGTAAGCTGCGGGACATCGCGGCGGAAGCGCTCGGCCGCACGGGCGGCGAAATGGGAAAACAGCAGCGGAATATCGTCGCGGCGCTCTCGGAGCGGCGGGATGGAAATCGTCACGACATTCAGCCGGTAATAGAGATCCTCGCGAAAATCCCCGCGCACCGCGGGATCGCCGAGGTCGATCTTGGCGGCTGCGACGACGCGCAGATCGACCGGGCGGACCTCGTTGGTGCCGAGCGGGGTGATTTCGCGCATTTCCAGCACCCGCAGCATCTTGACCTGCGTGGCGAGGGGCATGCTCTCGATCTCGTCGAGGAAAAGCGTGCCGCCGCTTGCATGCTCGATGCGGCCGGTGCGGCGCTTCTGGGCGCCGGTAAAGGCGCCGGCCTCATGGCCGAAGAGCTCGCTTTCGATGACCGTCTCGGGCAGTGCCCCGCAGTTCAGCGCCACGAAATTGCCCTTCCGGCGGTGGCTCCACTGATGCAGGATCTGCGCGACCACTTCCTTGCCGCTGCCGGTCTCGCCGGCGACGAGCACGTCGACATCGGTATCGGCAATGTGGCGAAGAATGTTTCTCAGATTTTCCATTACAGCCGTCTGGCCGATCAGCGGTGAATTCTCCTGCGCGTCTTCGGCCGCCTTGCGCAGCATCCGGTTTTCCAGAACAAGCCGCCTTTTCTCGCTGGCCCGGCGCACGCTCTGCACCAGCCGATCTGCTGGAAAGGGCTTGGCGATGAAATCATAGGCGCCGTCCTGGATGGCCTGAACGGCCATCGGAATATCGCCATGACCGGTCATCAGGATCACCGGCAGGTCGGCGTCCATTTTCTGAAGCGTGGCGAAGAGCTGCAGCCCGTCGATTTCGGGCATGCGGATATCGGTGACGACGGGGCCGGCAAAATCCGGCGGCAGGTCGGCCAGCGCGGCCTTGGCGCCCTCATAGGCCGACACGGAAAATCCGGCGAGTTCGAGCGTCTGGGCCGTGGCGCGGCGCAAATCCTTGTCGTCGTCGATCAGCGCAACGGGCATCGGTGTGGCCATGATTTCAAGCTTTCTTCAGATGAACCATGAATCGGGTGCCGCTGTCGTCGCTCTCAACCTCCATCCTGCCGCCGTAATCGCCGACGATATCCTTGGAGATGACCAGCCCCAGGCCGAGACCGCTTTCCTTCGAGGTGTTGAACGGCGTGAACAGACCCTTGCGGATCTCGGGCGAAATGCCGGGGCCGTTGTCGGCGACCGTCAGTGTCACCATCTCCGCATCGATTGACGTGCTGACGTCGACACGACCCTCTTCGGCTTTCGGCGCGACCGCCTCCAGGGCGTTCTGAAGCAGATTGATGAGAACCTGCTCGAGACGGATCCGGTTTCCCATGACCTGCAGTTCGGCAGACGGCAAGTCGATATCGAGCGTATCCATGCGGCCGGCAAACCGGCTGCGCAACAGCATCACCGCGCCCTCGATGACGTCCTTCAATCCCGTCGGTTCGGCGTTGCCGCGGCCCTTTCGCGCAAAGGTCTTCAGCTCCTCGGTGATCGAGCCGATGCGTTCCGTCAACGCGGCGATGTTTTCGAGATTTTCACCGGCGGGCGCCGTCTGGCCGCGATCGAGAAAGGTGCGGGCATTGTCGGCATAGGCGCGGATGGTTGCGACCGGCTGATTGATCTCATGGGCGACGCCGGCGGCCACCTGACCGAGGATTGCCAGACGGTTGGCCTGCACCAGATCCTGCTGCACGGCCTGCAGCTTCTGCTCCGTGCTCCTGTGCCCGGTGATTTCCGCCTGCAGCCGGTCGCGCGCCTGGCTGAGATCGAGCGTCCGCTCGGCGACGCGCCGTTCCAGTTCCTCCCGCGCCTGCTGTTCCCTGAAAATCTTGAGGGTGACTGCCTGGCGGCGGCGCAACAGGAAGGCAGCGCCTGATAGCAGCGGCAGGAGCATGAGCAATGCCAGCATCCGGGCTTCGCGAATGCCGGCATCGACGGACGGCCCCAGCGCCACCAGATGCTGCAAATGCCATGCTGTCGCGGGAACAGGCATGCCGACATCGAGAAACCTGGTTTTCCCGGCGCCGCCCGGCATGACGATCTCGACGACGTCGAGCCTGTCACCGAGGCTTCGGACCTTATCGAGCGGCAGCGGCTGAAGCGGCGCATCGCCGAATTGCAGGCTTTCGCGGATCGCCGTCAGCCGGTCGTCGGCGATCCGGCCGATCGTCATGAAGCGCCACGAGGGAATGCTGGTGATGAGAACGATGCCGCGATCGTCGATGACATAGGACGGTGCGTCCGAGGCATTCCAATCCGCCTCGATGTCGTCGAATTCCACCTTGACCACGACGACGCCGAGCAGCCCGTTGCCGCCCGATATCCGCTCGGAAATATAGAGGCCGGGTTTCTTGCTGACGGTGCCGAGCGCGAAGTGCTCGGCTTGTCCTTGCGCCACCGCCCCCCGAAAATATTCCCGGAAGCGATAGTCATTGCCGACGAAGCTCGTCGGTTCGCGCCAGTTGCTGGCCGAAACCGCCATGCCGTTCTTGTCGATGACATAGATGACGGCAGCCTTCGTCCCCGCCGCCAGGACTTCCAGTTTCCGGCTGAGTTGCTCGAACGCGCCGGCATCGTTTCCCGCCAATGCGGCTGCGAGGGCGGCGTCCTGCGACAGCACGAAGGGGAGCGCCCGGTATTTTTCGAGGACCGTGCGCAGCAATGCCGCATTCAGCCTTGCATCGGTGCGCGCCTGTTCTTCGAGGGCAGTCTCGGCCTGGTAACGGCCGATCTCGCCGCCGGCCCACAGGCTTGCGGCGATGGCGACAAGCGCGATCGCCGCAAAGGCCCACCACATCCGGCGGATGCGGTGCTGCAGGGGCAGGGAAGACCACAGCGGCGACAGGGACAAGGACATGGAGGATTTGTGCATTTTTCTGCACGGGATGCAAATGGATTTGTGCGGATTTCCGCATTCCTCAGCGAGTTGTCGGTGGCCGGTGTGATTTTTTATGCAATTAAATCAATAGTCTAGTCGGATCATTCGAAACTGGCACGGTGATTGCGAAGGAGATGGCAACAACGGCTGAGCTGTTGGAGTGAAGCGAACGGCTCGGGAGGCCGGAGTTCGTTCCGGACGAGCCTTTAGGAGGACATCATGATCGCAGCACCATTCGATGCAGTCGCAGACAGCAAGGGCAAGAAGCCCTTTTATTCCCATCTTTACGTCCAGGTTCTCGCGGCCATCGCCGCCGGCATCCTGCTCGGCCATTTCTACCCCGAACTCGGCGCGCAATTGAAGCCGCTCGGCGATGCCTTCATCAAGCTCGTCAAGATGATCATTGCGCCGGTCATCTTCCTGACGGTTGCGACCGGCATTGCCGGTATGAGCGACCTGAAAAAGGTCGGCCGCGTCGCCGGCAAGGCGATGCTTTACTTCCTGACCTTCTCGACGCTGGCGCTCGTCATCGGCATGATCGTCGCCAATGTCGTCCAGCCCGGCGCCGGTATGAACATCGATCCGGCTTCGCTCGATCCCACCGCCGTCGCCACCTATGCCTCGAAGGCGCATGAGCAGAGCATCGTCGGCTTCCTCACCAACATCATCCCGACGACGATTGTCGGCGCCTTTGCCGATGGCGACATCCTGCAGGTGCTGTTCTTCTCGGTGCTGTTCGGCATCGCGCTCGCCATGGTCGGCGAGAAGGGCGAGCAGGTCGTCGGCTTCCTCAATGCCCTGACGGCTCCGGTCTTCAAGCTCGTCGCCATCCTGATGAAGGCCGCCCCGATCGGTGCTTTCGGCGCCATGGCGTTCACCATCGGCAAGTACGGCATCGGTTCGATCGCCAACCTCGCCATGCTGATCGGCACTTTCTACATCACCTCGCTGCTCTTCGTTCTCGTCGTTCTCGGCGCCGTCGCCCGTTACAACGGCTTCTCGATCCTGGCGCTGCTGCGCTACATCAAGGAAGAGCTGCTCTTGGTTCTCGGCACCTCTTCGTCCGAAGCCGCACTGCCGGGGCTGATGAACAAGATGGAAAAGGCCGGCTGCAAGCGCTCGGTCGTCGGCCTCGTCATCCCGACAGGCTATTCCTTCAACCTTGACGGCACCAACATTTATATGACCCTGGCCGCGCTGTTCATTGCTCAGGCAACCGGCATCAATCTCTCCTGGGGCGACCAGATCCTGCTGCTGCTCGTGGCGATGCTGAGCTCGAAGGGTGCTGCCGGTATCACCGGCGCCGGCTTCATCACGCTTGCCGCAACGCTCTCCGTCGTGCCCTCCGTGCCGGTCGCCGGCATGGCGCTCATCCTCGGCATCGACCGCTTCATGTCGGAATGCCGGGCGCTGACGAACCTCGTCGGCAACGCAGTCGCAACGATCGTCGTGGCACGTTGGGAAAACGAGCTTGATACGGCACAGCTCGCCAGAGCCCTGGGCGGCCAGGCGGAAGAGGGCGCTCCGGCTGCCGGGCTTCAGCCGGCGGAATAACCTCGCCTGATTGTTGGCAATCTTTGCAGCGGCCCGTTTTACAGCGGGCCGTTTGCTTATTGTAATTTCGTTCTCTCCCATCGTCATCCTCGGCCTTGTGCCGAGGATCTGCTGCCCTATCGATCGGAAGCAGATGCTCGGGACAAGCCCGAGCATGACGGAGGAGAGGTTGGCGGGGCTACTCAGCGGTAAAGTGGGCCGTTTTTTTGGCTTTAACCGCGATTGTCACCGAGAAGGCTGTTGTAAACAGCGCCGATCGCGTTTGCTTCCTTTTCCAGCGCGAAATTCGCCCTGACATGCTTCAACGCATTTTCGCCATGCGCAATCGCCAGCGCGGGATCTGCGATATAGGGCGCGATGGCCCGGATCAGCGCCTCACCGTCGCCGGCAGCCACCACCGCGCCGGTCTCGCCCTCGGCGATCAGTTCGGCATAGGCGCCCGCATCGGATGCCACCACCGCCGTCCGCGACGCCATGGCTTCGAGAGGCGTCAGGCCGAAGCCTTCGTTGCGGGAAGGGGCGACGTAAAGCGTCAGGCGGCGGTACCAGACCTTGATGTCAGGCACTTCGCCGAGGAAGAGAATGCGATCGCCGAGGCCGGCGGCGGCGACGTCCGCCTTGAGCTTTTCGCCGAAAGCCGTGTGCTCCGCGGTCACCCGGCCGGAGACGACTGCCGTCCATTCCGGGTGCTGCGGCAAGAGCTCGATCATCGCTTGGACGAAAAGATCGGTGCCCTTCTGATGGCGCACGCGGCCGAAGCAGCCGACGAGATAGCGGCCGGGCAGGCCGGTGGCGGTAATGCCGTCCTCTGCCGTTTCCGGCGGATGGAACAGGGAAAGGTCGACACCGTGCTGGATGACCGTATGCGGCACCTCAAGGAAAGAGCCGGACCGGTCGCTGGTTGCGATCACCGCGTCCATGCGGCGGATCAGCCATTTGGTATAGGCGGTGTGGCGGCGTTGCGCGGCCGAGGTGAAGAGCAGCTTCAGCGGCATGCGCAGGAGATGGCGAAGCAGGATGCCGGCGGCCATCTCATTGTTGCGGCGGGCGTGCCAGACACGCTGGCGCCGGCGCGCCGGCGGGCGCCAGAGGCCGGCGAGCTGCGGCCACTTCAGTTTCGGCAGGCCTTCCGGCAGGCCGGGGCCGAGTGTGGCGATCCTGAAACCGAGGCGGATCTGGCAGGGGATGAGCTGGACGATGGTCGACGTGACGCCGGAGAGCCGGCGCTTGAAATTGGGCGCGATGATCTCGACGTCACGAATATCCGGCAAGGGATGGGTCTCGCTTCTGGCGGGCGATCAGCCCCAGGTCACCTGGAGGATCTCGTAGGCCTTGGAGCCGCCCGGTGCATTGACCTCGATGGAATCGCCGACTTCCTTGCCGATCAGCGCGCGGGCGATCGGAGAGGAGATGGAGATGCGGCCGGCCTTGACGTCTGCTTCCTGGTCGCCGACGATCTGGTAGGTCTTTTCTTCCTCGGTGTCCTCGTCGACGAGCTTCACCTTGGCGCCGAACTTGATCTTGTCGCCGGACATCTTGGTGAGGTCGATGACCTCGGCGCGCGCCGTCAGGTCTTCCAGCTCGCTGATGCGGCCTTCATTGTGGCTCTGGGCTTCCTTGGCGGCGTGGTATTCGGCATTTTCGGAAAGGTCGCCATGAGCACGGGCTTCGGCGATCGCCTCGATGATTCGGGGGCGCTCCTCCTGCTGACGCCAGCGCAGTTCTTCCTGCAGCTTGACGAAACCACCCTGTGTCATCGGTACCTTTTCAACCATTTTTTTGTCCTTCACGCCTCGTGTTCGCGCAATCAGGCGCCCACACAAAAGAAAACAGGTCCCGAAGGGGAGCTTCGGAACCGTGCCACAATTCTAGTTAAGTGCTTATAGCAGATCGGCAAGGCCGATTTCCAGAAAATTCGCATAGGCGAAAAACCACCCACCGCGACATCGGGCGATGCGCCCCCAAAATGGGCAGAGACGGGATCGTTTTGGTTGACTTGATACATTAGAACATATAGTGAACATAGGAATGAAGAAGTCGCTAACCGAACGCTTGGCCATTCTTTCCGACGCCGCGAAATATGACGCTTCCTGCGCCTCCAGCGGCACGGTGAAGCGCGATTCCAGCGCAAGCGGCGGGCTCGGTTCGACCGAGGGATCGGGTATCTGCCATGCCTATGCGCCGGACGGGCGGTGCATTTCGCTTCTGAAGATCCTGCTCACCAATTTCTGCATCTACGACTGCGCCTATTGCGTCAATCGTTCGTCGAGCAATGTCGAGCGGGCGCGATTTACGCCGGAGGAGGTCGTCTGGCTGACGCTGGAATTCTACCGCCGCAATTATATCGAAGGCCTGTTCCTTTCCTCCGGCATCATTCGTTCGTCCGACTACACGATGGAGGAGATGGTGCGCATCGTCCGCGAACTGCGCGTGACTCATCATTTTCGCGGTTATATCCATCTGAAAGCGATCCCCGAGGCGTCGCCGCATCTGATCGGGGAGGCGGGGCTTCATGCCGACAGGCTGTCGCTCAATATCGAATTGCCGACCGACAGCGGCGTCACCCGCTTCGCGCCGGAGAAGAAACCCGCCAATATCCGCCGATCGATGGGCGATCTCAGGCTGAAGATCGAAGCGGCCGGCGAACCGACATTACGGACGAAGAAACGTCAGCGATTCGTACCGGCCGGCCAGAGCACGCAGATGATCGTCGGCGCCGATGGCGCGAACGATGCGACGATCCTTGCGAGCAGCGGCCGGCTCTACAGCAGCTATGGCCTGAAGCGCGTCTATTATTCCGCCTTCAGCCCGATCCCGGATTCGTCGAAAAACCTGCCGCTGATCAAGCCGCCGCTGATACGCGAGCATCGGCTTTACCAGGCCGACTGGCTCTATCGCTTCTACGGTTTCGGCATCGACGAGATCACCGCCAACCAGGCGGGTGGCATGCTCGATCTCAACCTCGATCCGAAGCTCGCCTGGGCGCTCGCCAACCGGGGCGAATTTCCCGTCGATATCAACAAAGCCGAACGCGAGCGGTTGCTGCGTGTGCCCGGGCTCGGCACCAAGACGGTCAAGGCGATCGTTTCGGCCCGCCGCTTTCGCCGTCTGCGCCTCGACGATCTCTCGCGGCTCGGCGTTTCGATCAGGAAGGTCCAATCCTTCATCTCGGCGGAAGGCTGGTCGCCGCGCCGGCTGATCGACAGGCCGGATCTTCGCGCCATGTTCGAGCCGCAACCTGAACAATTGTCGTTGCTGTAATGCGCCGGGTCGTGCTTGCAGGACGGGGCGATCTTGGCGAATGGCGCGATGCCGCGCGCGCCTTTGCGGCCGCCGGCATTGGGCCTGAGGAGATCGACTGGCGCGAAAAAAGTGCGGAGGCAGATCTTTCATTCCAGCGCGACGCCATGCCGCCGGCGCCTGCGGCGACACGCAAGCCGATGACGGTGCCGCCGGCCTTCCTCGAACTTGCCGAGACGGTTCTCTGCCATTCCGATCCGGCGCGGTTTTCCCTGCTTTACCGCCTGCTCTGGCGGCTGCAACTGGACCGGCAACTGCTTGAGGTCATTTCCGATGAGGATGTGGTGCGGGCGCAGCTGATGGCGAAGAACGTTCGGCGCGATGCGCACAAGATGACGGCCTTCGTCCGTTTCAAGGAGGTCGGTGCGGTGACGGAGGGCCGGCGAAAATTCATCGCTTGGTTCGAGCCGGATCATCATATCGTCAGGCGTACGGCGCCCTTCTTCCAGCGGCGCTTCACCGACATGGACTGGCTGATCGCAACGCCCAAGGGCTCGGCCGCCTGGGACGGGGAGCGGCTGACGATGAGAGACGCCCCCTGCGAGAAGCCCAATCTCAGCGACGCCACGGACGAACTCTGGCGTACCTACTACGCCAATATCTTCAATCCGGCGCGACTGAAGGTGAAGGCGATGCAGGCGGAGATGCCGAAGAAATACTGGAGGAACCTGCCGGAAGCCGATCTCATCCCCGGGCTGATTGCGTCGGCCGAGAGCAAGGTGCTAGCCATGGCGGCGCGCGAGGCGACGCAGTCGCTGCCCTTTCACGACCGCTTGCAGCAGGCGGCGCGCAACCATCCCGCAGAGCCCGAAGCTTTGGCCGGCACGCTGGAAGCCCTCAGCGCCGAGGCCGCCGTCTGCACGCGCTGCCCGCTGCACGAGAAGGCCACACAGACCGTGTTTGGGGAGGGGCCGCACGATGCGGAGGTGATGTTTGTCGGCGAGCAGCCGGGCGACCAGGAGGATATTGCAGGCCGTCCCTTCGTCGGTCCGGCCGGCCGGTTGCTCGACCAGGTGATAGCAGAGGCGGGCATCGACCGCTCAAGGCTCTATGTCACCAATGCCGTCAAGCATTTCAAATATGAGCCGCGCGGCAAGCGCCGCATCCACCAGAAGCCCAATATGAGCGAGGTGAAACATTGCCGCTGGTGGCTCGATCTGGAAATGGAACTGGTCAAGCCGAAGCTGATCGTTGCCATGGGGGCGACGGCGCTTGCGGCGCTGACCGATGCCAAGCAGCGTCTCCAGGATATCAGGGGGCAGGCAATGGCGATCGAAGGCGGGCGGACGCTCTTCGTGACAGTGCATCCGTCCTATCTGCTGCGCATTCCCGACGAGCGATCGAAAGCGGAGGAATTCGCACGATTTCGAGACGATATGCTGAAAATACAGGGGCTTATCACAGCGACCGGATAGTTTGATTCCGGAATGTGGCGCCTCTGCCGGAATGACATGTGCCACCGCTCGATCGAGCGATGGCACCGTTTATTTCGAGCGATCTCAGGCGAAATAGCTCTGCAGCGGCCGGACTTCCAGATTGCCTGCCTTCAGCGCCTTGATCGCCTGGGCGGCGGCTTCGGCGCCGGCCATCGTCGTGTAGTAGGGCACCTTCTGCATCAGCGTCGCACGGCGCAGCGATTTCGAGTCCGAGATCGCCTTGTTGCCGTCGGTGGTGTTGATGACGAGTTGGACCTGGCGGTTGCGGATGGCGTCCTCGATATGCGGACGGCCTTCCAGAACCTTGTTGATCTTGGTGGCGGTGATGCCGTTTTCGCCGAGGAAGCGGGCGGTGCCGCCGGTTGCCAGTACCTTGAAGCCCTGTTCTACGAGAATGCGGATCGCCGGCAGCACGCGCGCCTTGTCCTCGTCGCGTACGGAAACGAAGACCGTGCCGTCACGCGGCAGCTCGACGCCGGCGCCGAGCTGCGACTTGGCGAAGGCCAGCGCAAAATCGGTATCGAGGCCGATGACTTCGCCGGTCGAGCGCATTTCCGGGCCGAGCAGCGTGTCGACGCCGGGGAAGCGGGCGAAGGGGAAGACGGCTTCCTTGACGGCGATGTGCTTCAGCCGGCGCGGATCGGGCTTTTCACCATAGGCGGCGAAGGTTGCGTCGAGTTTCTCGCCGGCCATGACGCGGGCGGCGATCTTGGCGATCGGCGCGCCGATGGTCTTGGCGACGAAGGGCACGGTGCGCGAGGCGCGCGGATTGACTTCGAGAACGTAGACGGTGCCGTCCTTGATGGCGAACTGGACGTTCATCAGGCCGCCGACATTGAGCGCCTTGGCCATCGCCTTTGCCTGGCGCTCGAGTTCGTCGATCAGTTCGACGGGCAGCGAGCGCGGCGGCAGCGAGCAGGCGCTATCGCCGGAATGGATGCCGGCTTCCTCGATATGCTCCATAATGCCGGCGACATAGACGTCGGTGCCGTCGCAGAGGCAGTCGACGTCGACTTCGATGGCGTGGCTGAGGTAGCTGTCGAAGAGCAGCGGGTTCTTGCCGAGCAGCGTGTTGATCTGGCCGGTCTTGTCGTTCGGATAACGCTGCTTGATATCTTCGGGCACCAGTTCCGGAACCGTGTCGAGCAGGTAGGTCTGCAACTGGCCTTCCGAATGCAGGATCTGCATGGCGCGGCCACCGAGCACGTAGGACGGGCGCACGACTAGCGGGAAGCCGATTTCGGCGGCGACCAGGCGGGCCTGCTCGACCGAATAGGCGATGCCGTTGTTCGGCTGGTTGAGGTCGAGCTTCATCAGAAGCTTCTGGAAGCGGTCGCGGTCTTCGGCGAGGTCGATCATATCGGGCGCAGTGCCGAGGATCGGAATGCCGTTCTTTTCCAGCGCCTCGGCAAGCTTCAGCGGCGTCTGGCCGCCGAACTGAACGATGACGCCGACGACTTCGCCCTTTTCCTGCTCGGCGCGCAGGATCTCGATCACGTCTTCGGCCGTCAGCGGCTCGAAATAGAGGCGGTCAGAGGTATCGTAATCGGTCGAGACGGTTTCCGGGTTGCAGTTGATCATGATCGCTTCATAGCCGGCATCCTTCAGCGCGAAGGCGGCATGGCAGCAGCAATAATCGAACTCGATGCCCTGGCCGATGCGGTTCGGGCCGCCGCCGAGGATGACGACCTTCTTGCGGTCGGACACTTCGGCCTCGGAGCGGGCAGTGCCGACGAAGGGCGTTTCATAGGTCGAATACATATAGGCGGTCGGCGAGGCGAATTCGGCAGCGCAGGTATCGATCCGCTTGAAGACCGGGCGGACGTTCAGGCTGTTTCGGACCTCGGCGATCTGCTTCGGGCGCTTGCCGGTCAGTGTTGCCAGGCGCGCGTCGGAAAAGCCCATGGCTTTCAGCATGCGCAGGTTCGCGGCATCCTCCGGCAGACCGTGCTCGCGGATACGGGCTTCCGTGTCGACGATGTTCTTGAGTTCGGCGATGAACCAGGGATCGATCTTGCAGCCTTCATGCACCTCTTCGATGCTGAGGCCCATGCGCAGCGCCTGGGCGACCATGCGCAGGCGATCCGGCGTCGGCGTGCCGATGGCGGCGCGGATGGCGTTGTGGCTGGATTCGCCTTCCTCGGAGTCGGGGATCTCGATCTCGTCGAGGCCGGTCAGGCCGGTTTCGAGGCCGCGCAGCGCCTTCTGCAGCGATTCGGCGAAGGTGCGGCCAATCGCCATGACTTCGCCGACCGATTTCATCGCGGTCGTCAGAACCGGCGAGGCGCCGGGGAATTTCTCGAAGGCGAAACGCGGGATCTTGGTGACGACGTAGTCGATCGACGGTTCGAAGGAGGCAGGCGTGGCGCCGCCGGTGATATCGTTGTCCAATTCGTCGAGCGTATAGCCGATGGCGAGCTTGGCGGCGATCTTGGCGATCGGAAAACCGGTGGCCTTGGAGGCCAGCGCCGATGAGCGCGACACACGAGGGTTCATTTCGATGACGACGAGACGGCCGTCCTTCGGATTGACGGCGAACTGCACGTTCGAGCCGCCGGTCTCGACGCCGATCTCGCGCAGCACCGCGATCGAGGCGTTGCGCATGATCTGATATTCCTTGTCGGTCAGCGTCAGCGCCGGGGCGACGGTGATCGAATCGCCGGTGTGGACGCCCATCGGATCGATGTTTTCGATCGAGCAGATGATGATGCAGTTGTCCGCCTTGTCGCGGACGACCTCCATCTCATACTCCTTCCATCCGAGCACCGATTCTTCGATCAGCACTTCGGTGGTCGGCGAAGCATCGAGACCGCCGCCGACGATTTCGAAGAATTCCGAGCGATTGTAGGCAATGCCGCCGCCGGTGCCGCCAAGCGTGAAGGAGGGGCGGATGATGGCGGGCAGGCCGACATGGTCGAGCGCCTGGGCGGCAATCGCCACGGCATGGTTCATGTAGCGCTGCTTGCGGTCGCTCTCGCCGAGGTTCCACTGGTTTTCCAGCTCGTCCAGCGCCTTGTCGAGATCCGGGCCGGAGAGGCTTTCGCGCAGCTTGCTGCGCTCGGCCTCATGGGTCTTGCGGTCGAGATCCTTGATGTCGGTGGCGTTCGCCAGCATCGAGCGTGGCGTTTCCAGGCCGATGCGGGCCATGGCCTCGCGGAACAGCGCGCGGTCCTCGGCCATGTCGATGGCGGCGGGCTTGGCGCCGATCATCTCGACATTGTAGCGGTCGAGCACGCCCATGCGCTTCAGAGAAAGGGCGGTATTCAAAGCCGTCTGGCCGCCCATGGTCGGCAGCAGCGCGTCCGGGCGTTCCTTGGCGATGATCTTGGCGACGACCTCGGGAGTGATCGGCTCGACGTAAGTTGCGTCGGCAAGGCCCGGATCGGTCATGATCGTCGCCGGGTTGGAGTTGACGAGGATGACGCGGTAGCCTTCCTCCTTCAGCGCCTTGCAGGCCTGGGTGCCGGAATAATCGAATTCGCAAGCCTGGCCAATGACGATCGGTCCCGCGCCGATGATGAGGATCGATTTGAGGTCTTGGCGCTTCGGCATGGGCGATATCCATATGTCTGGCTGCGCAAAAAGCCGGCCAGGGTGGGAGATCACCGGGTCGGGTCGCGCATTGAGGTCTTTTCAGGCTAGAAGCGGCTTATAGGCAAATGTATTTGCAAACGGAACCCCATAAATCGCGGAATCGACAGGAATCCAACACGGCGCAAACGCCGATCTTCCGTCGGGCACGGCCAGCACCCGGATTTCGCGGCTGCGGGCCGGATTGGCAATGGCGTCCGGAGCCGCCTCGAGGCCAATCCGGCTGGATATCGATGGCTCGGCCTCGATCCTGCCGAAGGCGATGCGATCGGTAGCGTTGGTCGCCTTCTCGGTGCTCGCTGAGGCGGGGGCCGATTGCCGATGAAGCCGCTGGAATTCCCTTCGCTGACGGATATATAGATTGCTAGGTGCAAGCACGGGCATTGCCGGGGAGAACGAAGATGGAATGGAGAGGCCGGCGTCAGTCCGACAATATCGAAGATCGCCGCGGTGACCCGGCGAGCGGCGGCTTCGGCCGTGGCGGCGGCTTCAATTTTCCCTCCGGCGGCGGCGTTCGCCGCGCCGGCGGCGGCTTGAGCATCGGCACGATCATCTTCCTCGTCGTCATCTATTTCATCTTCAAGATGATGGGCGTCGATCTGCTGCAGGTGCTGGATAACGGCGGCATGTCGAGCGGCCCCGGCTACGAGCAGAGCCAGTCGCAAGGAACACGCACGCCTGCCAATGACGAGATGACCGCCTTCATGCGCACGGTGCTTGCCGAGACCGAGGATACGTGGAACGGGATATTCCAGGCGCAGGGCCAGACTTACGAAGAGCCGCGTCTCGTGCTGTTCTCCGGCTCGACGGCATCGGCCTGCGGCTCCGCATCGGCGGCAACCGGACCGTTCTATTGCCCCAGCGACCACAAGGTCTATCTCGACACCCAATTCTTCCAGGAACTTTCCGACCGGTTCGGCGCGTCGGGCGATTTCGCCGAGGCCTATGTCGTCGCCCACGAGGTCGGCCATCACGTGCAGAACCTGCTCGGCATCCTGCCGAAGTTCAACCAGGCCCGCCAGCGCATGAGCGAGGAGGAGGCCAACAAGATGTCGGTCCGCGTCGAGCTGCAGGCCGATTGCTTCGCCGGCATTTGGGGCAAATATACCCAGCAAAAGGGGTTGCTGGAGAGCGGCGATTTGGAGGAGGCGCTCAACGCCGCCCAGCAGATCGGCGACGATACGCTGCAGAAACGCTCGCAGGGTTACGTCGTGCCGGAGAGTTTCAACCACGGCACCTCGGCGCAGCGCGCGCGGTGGTTTAAGCGCGGTTTCGACAGCGGACAGCTCTCGGCTTGCGATACGTTTTCGGGGCCGGTTTGAGGGTGATTAGCTAAGGTTTGCGCGTGTCGCCCCCTCATCCGCCTGCCGGCACCAACCGGGGTCGAGCCACGGGTCTCGACCCGTCCTTCGGACCCCCGCTGGGGAGAAGCGGAATCGTGACGGCGACTCGCTCCCTCTGATACCTCGGCTGTGGGAATAACGGTCGTGCGGCTTGGTCTCTTCTCCCCAGCGGGGAGAAGATGCCGGCAGGCAGATGAGGGGCGCGCGCGGCACAACGTTCAGTCCCTTTTCAACCCGCCCTTTGCCTACTTCTCACTATCCATATGCTTCAGCATCTGTTCGGGATAACGCCCGCCGGCGGCTGCGTCCTTCGGGACGGCGCGTTCGATGGCGGCGAAATCCTCTGCTGACAGGTCGACTGCGCGTGAACCGAGCGCCTCGGTCAGCCGGTCGCGGCGGCGGGCGCCGATGATCGGGACGATATCCTCGCCCTTGGCGGCGACCCAGGCGATGGCGATCTGGGCGACGGAGACGCTTTTTGCCTGGGCGATCTCGCGCAACTTTTCCACCAGAGCGAGGTTCTGCTCGATATTGCCCTCCTGGAAGCGCGGACTATGGGTACGAAAATCGCCTGCCGCGACCTGGCCTTTCTGCCAGTGGCCGCTGATCAGGCCGCGCGAGAGCACACCGTAAGCGGTGATCGAGATGCCGAGTTCGCGGGTCGCCGGCAAGATCTTCTCTTCGATGCCGCGCGAGATCAGCGAATATTCGATCTGCAGATCGACGATCGGGGCGACGGCTGCAGCACGGCGGATGGTGTCGGCGCCGACTTCCGACAGGCCGATGTGCCTGACATAACCTGCTTTGACCATGTCGGCGATGGCGCCGACCGTATCCTCGATCGGCACGCTCGGATCGAGGCGGGCCGGACGGTAGATATCGATATAGTCGACGCCGAGGCGCTGCAGCGTGTAAGCGAGGAAGTTCTTCACCGCGGCTGGGCGGGCATCGATGCCGTTCCAGCCGCTGGCGGGATCGCGGAGCGCGCCGAATTTGACGCTGAGAATGGCATCCTCGCGCCTGCGGCCTTTCAACGCCTCGCCGATCAGCATCTCGTTATGGCCCATGCCGTAGAAATCGCCGGTGTCGAGCAGGTTGACGCCGGCATCGAGCGCGGCATGGATCGTCGCAATGCTTTCGGCGCGGTCGGAGGGACCATACATGCCGGACATGCCCATGCAGCCGAGGCCGATGGCCGAGACTTCAGGTCCGGTCTTTCCCAATCGATAGGTCCGCATTGCCTTCTCCTTCGTTCGCACGCGCACGCCCCGAGCAGCGCTGTCGATGCCGTTCTACCGCTTTTGTTTTCGGGCGATAATCGGGCGGTCTCGAACAGCCTGTACGGCGAAATGCACAATGAGCGATCTTCCTGTCAGTGATCTGGATGCCGTCGCTGCGATTGCAAGGGAACGCGGAGCTTGGCGCTGGCTCTCGATCTCCTGAGGCAGCGCCCTCCGGTTGACGGATTTCATAAATTTCCCGTGCGGCACTATCAAAATCTTTGAAATGTTCACGGATTGTTTCGGTTTGTTTTCTGAGCTATGTCATTTTCTCGGCGACGAGATCGTCTTTTCAGAACCAACCGCTGTAGAGATGCCTCATGCTTGACCCTAAATTCGTTCGCCGCGGCCTTTTCCTGGTCTTCATCATCCTCTTCCTCGATATTATCGGCATTGCCATCATCATGCCGGTGCTGCCCGCCTATCTGGAGCAACTGACCGGCGGCAGTGTCAGCGATGCGGCGATCGACGGCGGCTGGCTGATGCTGGTCTACGCCGGCATGCAGTTCCTGTTTGCGCCGTTGCTCGGAAACCTATCGGATCGTTTCGGCCGCCGGCCGATTCTTCTGCTGTCGGTGCTGACCTTCGCGATCGATAATTTCATCTGCGGCATCGCTACCAGCTTCTGGATGCTGTTTGTCGGCCGCGTGCTCGCCGGCATCAGCGGCGGCAGCTTCGCCACCTGCTCGGCCTATAT
Organism: Rhizobium esperanzae; assembly: GCF_014197615.1. Classification (GTDB taxonomy): domain Bacteria; phylum Pseudomonadota; class Alphaproteobacteria; order Rhizobiales; family Rhizobiaceae; genus Rhizobium; species Rhizobium esperanzae_A. Next base: position 73,366 of record NZ_JACIFY010000006.1, on the reverse strand, counting down.
CGCCGATATCAGTACGGAGGAGAACCGGGCGAAGAATTTCGGGCTGATCGGCATCGCCTTCGGCGTCGGTTTCACCATCGGCCCCGTTATCGGCGGCTTCCTCGGCGAATTCGGCCCGCGTGTGCCGTTCCTCGGCGCGGCGGCGCTGTCGCTTCTCAATTTCATCGCCGCCTGCTTCCTGCTGCCGGAAACGCTGGAGGCTAAGAACCGCCGGCAGTTCGAGTGGAAACGCGCCAATCCGCTCGGCGCGCTGCGGCAGATGCGCCATTACCCCGGCATCGGCTGGGTCAGCCTGGTGATGTTCCTGTTCTTCCTGGCGCATGCCGTCTATCCCTCGGTCTGGTCCTTCGTGTCGACCTATCGCTATGGCTGGAGCGAGGGGCAGATCGGCCTGTCGCTCGGCATTTACGGGATCGGCGCTGCCTTGGTGATGGGACTGATATTGCCGCGTGTCGTGCCTCTGCTCGGCGAATGGAAGACGGCACTGCTCGGTCTCTGTTTTTCGGCTGCAGGGCTGACCGGTTACGCCTTTGCCTGGGAGGGCTGGGTGGTCTATGTGGTGATCGTGGCGACCGTCATGGAAAACGTCGCCGATCCGCCGTTGCGCAGCATCGCCGCCGGCAAGGTGCCGCCCTCGGCGCAGGGCGAGCTGCAAGGCGCGCTGACCAGTCTCAGCAGCATCACCACCATTCTAGGCCCGCTGATCTTCACACAGTTGTTCAGCTATTTCACGCGGCCCGAGGCACCGGTCACCTTTGCCGGCGCCCCCTATCTGACGGCCGCCCTGTTCATCCTGGTGGCCGCCGGCATATTCCTCGTGCGGGTCCGGGTCCGCCAGCCGGCCGAGGCGCTGGAAGCGGCGGGTTGATCGATCAGGAATGCTGATGTGATGATGAATTTTTCATCATCTGCCTGTTTTGGGGTAGTTCTTCGCCGGGCTTTGATCTAAGTCCGGAATGATATTTTGCCGCGAGCTGCGGCGATGCCATTTCAATCACAGGACTAGTGTCATGGACACGCCGATCGACGCGCGCAGGCTTGCGCCGACAAACGATAATCGTTGGGGTGCACATTTCCGTGCAACGCTGGCGCTCGGCATTCCGCTGATCGGCGCGCAGCTCGCCCAACTCGGCATCAACACCACCGACGTGATGATCGTCGGCCGTCTCGGCGCCGAACATCTGGCCGCGATGGTGCTGTCGGCCCAGTTCCTGTTCACGATCCTGATCTTCGGCTCGGGTTTTGCCATCGCCGTCATTCCGATGGTGGCGCAGGCCTATGGCCGCGGCGACGTCGTCTCGGTGCGCCGGGCGCTGCGCATGGGTCTCTGGGTGGTGATCGCCTACTGGCTTGTCATGCAGCCGGCCTTCTTCAACTCGGAGCAGATCCTGCTCTTCGCGCAGCAGAAGCCGGAGGTGGCCAAGCTCGCTCACGGCTATATCATGATCGGCCAGTTCGGCGTGCTGCCGGCGCTGCTCTTCAACGTCATGCGGGCGCTCGTCAGCGCCATCGGCAAGGCGGGCATCATCCTCAACGTCACCATCGCCACGCTGGTGCTGAACGCGATCTTCGCCTATGCCCTGGTGCTCGGCCATTTCGGCTTTCCGGCGATGGGGCTCGAAGGTGCTGCGATCGTTTCAGTCGTCGTACAGACGGCAGGCTTTCTCTTCATCCTGGCTTTCGTGCAGCGGCGGGAGGAGACGCGGCGCTACGAGATCTTCGTGCGGTTCTGGAAGCCCGACTGGCATGCGCTGCTGGAGGTGATCCGGCTCGGCTTCCCGATCAGCGTCACCATTCTTGCCGAGGTCAGCCTGTTCACGGTCGCCTCGCTGCTGATGGGCTATATCGGCACCATCGAGCTTGCCGCCCATGGCATCGCCCTACAATGGGCCTCGATCGCCTTCATGATCCCGCTCGGCCTCAGCCAGGCGGCGACGGTGCGCGTCGGCGTCGCCCACGGGCAGGGCGATTACGATGGGCTGGTGCGGGCTTCGGTCATGGTCCTCAACCTTGCCTGCGCCATTTCGGCGGTAGGCTCGCTGCTCTTTGCCACCATGCCGCAATTCCTCGGCAGCTGGTTCCTCGACGTCAACTCGCCGGAGGCGCCCGAAGTGCTTGCCTATGCCGGGCCGCTGATCGTCGTTGCCGGGCTTTTCCAGCTCGTCGACGGGCTGCAGGTGATCGCCAATGGATTGCTGCGCGGCCTCAAGGATGCCCGCGTGCCGATGATCATGGCGTTGATCGCCTATTGGCCGATCGGCTTCTTCCTCGCCTGGGCCTTCGCCTTCCCGCTGGGCTTCGGCGGCATCGGCATCTGGTTCGGCTTCCTCGTCGGGCTGGCGGCGGCGGCCGTCATGCTCTGCGCCCGCTTCTACCTTCTGCTTCGCCGCGAGGGAGCAGCGGCCGGGGCCTGAGCCGGCGGCCATTACCCTCAAGCCGCGACAGGCTTGTAGCTGGCGATATCGGCGCGAATGCCGAGACGTGCAAACAATTCCTGCGGGTCGAAATTCGCCGCCTTGTGAGCGGCGGCGACGACTGCCCGCGCGCGCTCGACGACCTCGGTATTTTCCCATTCGGCGATCGTGACGAAATTGAATTCGCCGGGGCCGGCGACCTGCTCCAGCACCCGGTGATCGATGAAACCCTCCTGTGCCTCCAGCACCTTGTGGGTCATCATCACTTTGACGAGAAATTCCTCCCGCGCCGCCGCCGGCACGATGAATTTGTCGACACGAAAAAGGGCACCGCTCATCTATTTTCTCCTGCATGAGATGTCTGCAGGGAGATCTGTAATTCCTCAAGTTAAGTTGAGGTCAAGATGCGGGTAAAGAAAAAGGCTCGCCTATCGGCAAGCCTTCATCTGAACTGGGCAGTTCTTGAAATTAGAGCATGTCGCGCAAAAGTGTGCAGCGGTTTTGAGGCAACGACATGCGTAAAAACAAAGACCTAAAGCGCGAGGAGCGAATCTGAAAGATCGCGACGCGCTTTAGCGTTCGGCCAGCGCCGGTTCGCCCTTCTTTTCGCGCACCATGTTGATGAAGCGGCGGAAGAGGTAGTGGCTGTCCTGCGGGCCGGGAGAGGCTTCCGGATGATGCTGCACCGAGAAGACCTGTTTGCCGAGCACGCGCAGGCCGCAATTGGTGCCGTCGAAGAGCGAAATATGAGTCTCTTCAACGCCGTTGGGCAGCGACTTCGAGTCGACCGCGAAGCCATGGTTCATCGAGACGATCTCGACTTTACCTGTTGTATGGTCCTTGACGGGGTGGTTGGCGCCGTGATGGCCCTGGTGCATTTTTTCGGTCTTGGCGCCCAGGGCGAGACCCAGCATCTGATGGCCGAGGCAGATGCCGAAGACCGGGATGTCGGTCTTGATAAGCGTCTGGATCACGGGCACGGCATATTCGCCGGTTGCCGCCGGATCGCCGGGGCCGTTCGACAGGAAGATGCCGTCCGGCTGCATGGCGAGCACGTCTTCGGCGCTGGTAGCAGCCGGCATGACCGTCACCTTGCAATCCAGACCGGCAAAGAGGCGCAGGATGTTGCGCTTGACGCCGTAATCGAGGCAGACGACGTGGTATTTCGCGTCCGCCGCGGCGAGTTCGCCATAGCCTTCGTTCCACACCCATGGCGTCTCGGTCCATTGCGAGGACTGACCCGAGGAGGCGATCTTGGCAAGGTCGAGGCCTTCGAGACCGCTCCAGGCCTTGGCTTCGGCCTTCAGTGTCTCGATGTCGAAGACGCCGTTCAGGTCGTGGGCGATCACCGCGTTCGGGGCGCCGTTCTCGCGGATCCAGGCGGTCAGCGCACGCGTATCGATGCCGCAGAGGCCGATCACGCCACGTGCCTTCAGCCATTGATCGAGATGCTTGGCGGCGCGGTAGTTCGAGGGGTCGGTGATGTCGGCCTTGAAGATGACGCCGACGGCGCCGTGGCGGGCAGCGGGCGTCAGGTCTTCGATATCTTCATCGTTGGCGCCGATATTGCCGATATGCGGAAAGGTGAAGGTGACGATCTGGCCGAGATAGGAAGGGTCGGTCATGATCTCTTCATAGCCGGTCAGCGCCGTATTGAAGACGACTTCGGCCTGGACCTTGCCGGTGGCGCCGATGCCCTTGCCTTCGATCACCGTGCCGTCGGCAAGAACGAGCAGGGCGGTCGGCTTTTCGATTGTCCAGGGTGCTGTCGCGGTCATCTTCATCCCGTTTCCGGCGGTCGGTGCGCGTTGCCGCGCGCGTCGCCATTTGATCTCGCAGGCGTGTGGACGCGGCAATGCCGCGCGCTTCAGGCCTGATCACGAATTTTGGTGCAGGTGGCGGTAAATAGCCACGCAATCGCTGAGCGTCAATCTTTCTAGCCGAGATTGCCGCCGTTTTCCTGCGCTTTATCGCGCCGATCGCGCAATTTATTTGATCCGCCGCATTAGCGTGGTTTATGAAGCGGCATCGAAAAAGGAGAAAAGACCATGCTGCGCGATCAACTCGCCACCCAGCTGAAAGAGGCGATGAAGGCTAAGAATGCGGAGCGGCTTTCCACCGTCCGGTTGATTCAGGCTGCGGTCAAGGACCGTGATATCGCCAATCGCGGCACCGGCAAGGAGCAGGCGAGCGACGACGAGATCCTGCAGATTCTCGCCAAGATGGTGAAGCAGCGCGACGAATCGGCCAAGATCTACGAGGAGAATTCGCGCCCGGAGCTTGCCGCCAAAGAGCGCGCCGAAATCACCGTCATCCAGGATTTCATGCCGAAGCAGCTTTCGGATGGTGAGGTGCGCGCCAATATTTCAGCTGTTATCGCCGAGACGGGTTCCTCAGGCGTCAAGGACATGGGCAAGGTGATGGCGGCGCTCAAGGAGCGTTATGCCGGCCAGATGGATTTCGCCAAGGCGTCGGCGACCGTTAAGGAACTGCTGAACGGATAGGCCTCAGACCACCCGTCTCGCCTGCGGTTCCTCCTGAACCGCAGGCCCGAGCACTGCTTCGGCAGCCGCATCGATGATGGCGAACTTCGCCGCTTGATAATTCCAATATTCCATGATGAAGCGGCCCGACAGCCAGAAGTCACCCTTTCGGGAGGGTTCGGTCCAGCCGACACTTTCCATGTTTGCCGCCTGCGTCAGAAGCCGCTTCAGGTGGGTGTTGGAGATCATGAACTGCTCGCGGATTTCCCGGAGCGACAGCGGGCCGACCACGACGCGTTCGGCCGTCCGGGGAAATTGCGGAAGGCGCGAGATCAGGTAATCCATCACCAGCCCGCCGGTATTCGCCCAGTTGAAAAGATTGAAGGTCGGCCCCGGATTGCGCACCGCTTCGCTGCCGATAATCGCCTTGGCGATCCGCGGCTGGATCGCGGCCATCATCGCCGAGGGATCGGCGGTGATCCTGTCGGCGCGTCCACCGCCGTCGAGGCTGTCGAGGATCATCACATGGGCGACGAGCCATCGGGTGAAATGCTGTTCGGCGATCTCCGTGGGTTCCAGATAGCGTGTGCGCTTGTCGGGGCCGGGAACCGTCCGCAGGAAGCGGTAAGCCAGCATTTCCTGCATGAAGGCCGCAGCCGTATTGCGGCTGGCGATGTCGTTCCTGACCGCGAAATCGATGAACCGGCCGGAATAGAGGCCGCCGCTCCTGCCGTCGTCAGGGTGACCGTAATGAAGCGCGAAGCCGGCATGGGCCATCAGCCAGCGCTGTTGCGCGGCGAAGATCGAGGCGATGCGAGGGCTCTCGCGATAGATCGAGAGCATCTGATCAGCGCAATGGAGGATCGCCGCGAGAAAGCGATCGTCTGCTGCGAGATTGTCCGCGGTAAAAGCCATTTGGAGAGGTCCAGGAGTTCGGCGCATACATCTTTCATGCAAGCGCCGCCTGTCAACGGTTTTGTCTATAAGCGGTTAATTTCAAAGGGAGAGTTGTCGCAAAGGAGCTTAAAATTTAAGAAGGCAGGAGCTGGGGGCGCTCCTGCCTTCTTGCTCTTTGCTTCCACCGGCACGCAGGGCCGAAGCCCAAGCCGGAGGGTGTTTGCAAAGGCACCCTTGCGAAGCGGCGCCGGGGGTAGGGATGGTGCTTCGCTCGGGGATCGCTTTGTTGAGATCGAACCTATTGCGGGCCGGCGGCTTATTCAAATTACAAAAAAATAATGATTGCCGAAAACGTCGTTTTTAGAGGCGCCGAAGCGAAGGTTCGGACGGCGGTGCGGGGATAAGGCCGCACAATCGATGCAGACAATAAGTCGCTGTTTTAAAACGATTTAATTTGACTCCATCAAAGGCCGTCATTCTTGCCGAGACAGTTACGGCGGCGGAATTTCAGCGCTTGAAAGACAATAATGTCGCACCCTGTCGCAGGGGGCGATAACGTGTTTTTGATGGGATAACCGACGCCGCCGGGGACGGGTGCACTTGCCTGTGAATAGCGGGTTTTGGTGACAAGTTTCGTGGCGTGGAGCGGCAAACCAGCTTATATGGAGGCTGGCCAAGAGGTATAGATGCGCTTTTCCAACACCTTTCTCGATGATATTCGCGACCGCGTTCCGATTTCGAACGTGATCGCGCGCCGCGTGAGCTGGGATAAACGCAAGACCAACGTATCGCGCGGCGATTACTGGGCCTGCTGCCCGTTCCACGGCGAGAAATCGCCGAGTTTCCACTGCGAGGATAGGAAGGGCCGTTATCACTGCTTCGGCTGCGGTGTCACCGGCGATCACTTCCGCTTCCTCACCGAGCTGGAAGGCTTGAGTTTTCCCGAGGCGGTGCAGCAGATCGCCGATATGGCCGGCGTTCCGATGCCGCTTGCCGATCCCGTGATGGAGAAGCGCGAGAAGGAGCGCGGCTCGCTGATCGACGTCATGGAAATGGCGACACAATTTTTCCAGGATCAGCTGCAGACGGCGAATGGGGCGAGGGCGCGCGCCTATCTGCGCGACCGCGGCCTGACCGGGCGCACCATCGAGACTTTCCGTCTCGGTTATGCGCCTGACAGCCGCAACGCGCTCAAGGAATTCCTTGCCGGCAAGGGCGTACTCAAGGAGCAGATCGAGGCCTGCGGCCTGGTCGTCCACGAAAACGTGCCGGTTTCCTACGACCGCTTCCGCGACCGCATCATGTTTCCGATCCTCTCGTCGCGGGAAAAGGTGATCGCCTTCGGCGGCCGCGCCATGTCATCAGATGCGCCGGCGAAATATCTGAATTCCAACGAAACGGAACTCTTCCACAAGGGCAATGTCCTTTACAATTTCGCCCGCGCCCGCCGCGCCATCCAGGGCCCTGGCCGCGGCGATCAGGACGACAATGCGAGCGGCACCATCATTGCCGTCGAAGGTTATATGGATGTGATTGCGCTTTATCAGGCGGGCGTCGAGAATGCCGTCGCGCCGCTCGGCACGGCGCTCACCGAAAATCAGCTCGAGCTGCTCTGGAAGATGGTGCCGCAGCCGGTGCTCTGCTTCGATGGCGACGGTGCCGGCATCCGCGCCGCCAATCGCGCCGCCGAACTGGCGCTGCCGCATCTGAAGCCCGGCCGCACCGTCCGCTTCGCGCTTCTGCCTGATGGCAAGGACCCGGACGACCTCGTGCGCGACGAGGGCCGCGCGCCCTTCGACAAGGTGATGAGCCAGGCAAAGCCGCTTTCGGAGATGCTGTGGAGCCGCGAGATCAACACCGGCAAATTCGACACGCCCGAGGCGCGCGCCGAACTTGAAGGGCGGCTGAAGCAGCTGGTCGCCGTCATCGCTGACGAGAATGTGCGCCGTCACTACCAGCAGGATATTCGCGACCGGCTGAACGCCTTCTTCCAGCCGCAGTTCCAGAACCGCAGCAGCGGCGAGCGCCGCAGTTTCAACGGCAACGGCAATTCCCGGAACGGCCGCGACAATGCGGCCAAGGCAGGGCCGAAAAGCCCCAGCCTCATTTCCGACCGGCTCGCCCGCTCAGGTCCCGTGCGCGGACACCGGGACAATACGGCGCTGCGCGAAAGCGTGCTGGCGCTGACCGTCGTCAATCATCCGGCGCTGATGATCGACGATTATGACGAGATCGCCTCGATCGAATATGACAGCCGCGAGCTGCAGCGGCTCTGGTCGGCAATGCTCGGCGCAGCCGCTGCCGTCGCCGGCCCGCATTTGACGCGCGAATATCTGACCGAACGGCTGGAATTCGAAGGTTTCGGTGCGCTCATCAAGAGCCTCGACCAGCAGGTGCGCAATGCGCGGCTGTGGACGGCGACCGAGGAGGCGGCGATGGAGGATGCTCGTGAGGGCTACCGCCAGGCGCTCGCCTTTCACAAACGGGCGAAGGCGCTGCGCCGGCAGAAGATGGAACTCGAACGCGAGATCGCGCTGGCGACCGAAGCCGGCGACGGCGAGGCGATCGTTCAGCTGATGCGGGCGCAGCAGGAAGTGCATTTCGAAGGCGTGCGCCTGGAGAATCAGGAGGCGATCATCGACGGCTTCGGCGTGCTTTCCGGCCGCGTCAAAGGGGCGGCGAACCACTGATGCCGCTGACCGAACGGAACGAACCGGGCTTTTCCGCCTCCGATGCGCTGTTTTCCGCCGGCCGCGCGCCGCTCGAGGTGTTGAAGCAGGTCTATGGCTATTCCTCCTTCCGCGGCAAGCAGCAGCAGGTGGTCGACCATGTGGTCGCCGGCGGCGATGCGGTGGTGCTCTTTCCCACAGGCGCGGGCAAATCGCTGTGCTTCCAGATCCCGGCGCTCTGCCGGGACGGCGTCGGCATCGTCGTTTCGCCGCTGATTGCGCTGATGCGCGATCAGGTCGAGGCGATGAAGCAGCTCGGCATCCGGTCCGCGGCACTCAATTCATCGCTGTCGCGCGAGGAATTCGTCGAGGTTCGCCGGGCGCTGTCGGCAGGCAAGCTCGATCTTCTCTACGTCACCCCCGAGCGCATCCTGACAGACGGCTTCCGTGAACTGATCGCCAACGAAAAGATCGCGCTGTTTGCCATCGACGAGGCCCATTGCGTTTCGCAATGGGGCCATGATTTCCGGCCGGAATATCGCGAGCTCGGCCGGCTCGGCGAGCAATATCCCGGTGTGCCCAGGGTGGCGCTGACGGCAACGGCCGATCCGCATACGCGCGACGATATCATCGAGCGGCTGGGGCTCGACGCTGCCGAGGTCTTCACCACCAGCTTCGACCGGCCGAACATCGCCTACGAAATCGTCGAGCGCGACCAGCCGCGCCAGCAGCTTCTGCGCTTCCTCTCCGGTCACAAGGGAAATAGCGGCATCGTCTATTGCCTGTCGCGCGCCAAGGTCGAGGACACGGCCGAGTGGCTGAACGGGCAGGGCATCCGCGCGCGTGCCTATCATGCCGGCATGGACCGGGCGGTTCGCGACGCCAATCAGGATGCTTTCCTCAAGGAGGAAAGCCTCTGCCTGGTCGCTACCGTCGCCTTCGGCATGGGCATCGACAAGCCGAATGTGCGTTATGTCGCTCATCTCGATCTGCCGGGTTCGGTGGAAGCCTATTACCAGGAGACCGGGCGTGCGGGGCGCGACGGCCTGCCGTCTGAGGTCTGGATGGCCTATGGCATGGCCGATGTCATCCAGCGCCGCCGGATGATCGACGAAGGCAATGCCGCCGACGAGATCAAGCGGGTCGAGCGCGCCAAACTCAACGCCTTGCTGGCGATTTGCGAGACCGCCTCCTGCCGCCGGCAGGCGATCCTTGCCCATTTCGGCGAGGCGCATGCCGGCCAATGCGGCAATTGCGACACCTGCCTGAAACCGGTCGAGACCTGGGAGGGCACGGAAGCGGCGATCAAGGCGCTGGCCGCCGTCTACCGCACCGGCGAACGTTTCGGCGCCGGCCATGTCATCGATGTGCTGGTCGGCAACGCCAACGAGAAGACCGAGCGTTTCGGCCATGTCGATATGCCTGTTTTCGGCGCCGGTAAGGATTTTCCGGCACGCACCTGGCAATCGGTCTTCCGCCAGCTGCTGGCCATGGGGCTGATCCGCATCGATCACGAGGCATACGGAGCGCTGAAGCTGGAGCCGGAAGCGCGCGCCGTCTTCAAGCACGAACGGCAGGTGTTCTTCCGCAAGGATCGGCCGGCCTCGGAGCGGCGCACGAAGAAGGCCGAGCGCAGCGAGCGCAAATCGGGACTGTCCGGCGCCGACGGCAGTCTCTTCGAGGCACTCAGGGCCGAGCGCATGTCGATCGCGAAATCGCTCGGCGTGCCGCCCTATGTCGTCTTTCCCGATACGACGCTGATCGCGTTTGCCACGGAGCGGCCGCGCAGCCGCAAGGAATTGCTCGGCATCTCGGGCGTCGGGCAGTCGAAGCTCGAGCGCTACGGCGATGCGTTCCTGGAGATCATTCTCTCGCACGACCAGTAGTCCGGAGGGGTTCGGCCCCTCTGGCTACCGGTCTTCCTTTATGAAAATATTTCGTACCGGATCGGCGACATATGCACCTGCTTTGTGCTAATTGCAGCGCCCATCGGAGAATGTTTTGGACAAAAGGGCGCTTACGATGACAAAAGCATTTCTCTCCCACCTGCAATCTGAACTGGCCTCTCTCAGGGATGCCGGCCTTTACAAGTCCGAACGCGTCATCACCTCGAAGCAGGCCGGCGAAATCGCCGTTGTTTCCGGCGAGCGGGTGCTGAATTTCTGCGCCAACAATTATCTCGGCCTGGCCGACAACGAGGAACTGGCCGAGGCAGGCAAGCAGGCGCTCGACCGCTACGGCTATGGCATGGCCTCTGTGCGCTTCATCTGCGGCACGCAGGAAGAGCACAAGCAGCTCGAGGCGCGCATCTCCTCCTTCCTCGGTATGGAGGATACGATCCTCTATTCCTCCTGCTTCGACGCCAATGGCGGCCTGTTCGAAACGCTGCTCGGCGAAGAGGATGCGATCATCTCAGACGCGCTGAACCACGCCTCGATCATCGACGGCGTGCGTCTCTCCAAGGCCAAGCGCTTTCGTTACGCCAATAACGACATGGCGGCACTCGAAGAGGAATTGAAAAGGGCCGAAGGCAGCCGCTTCAAGCTGATTGCCACCGATGGCGTCTTTTCGATGGACGGGATCATCGCCAATTTGGGAGGTGTCTGCGATCTCGCCGAGAAATATGGCGCCATGGTCATGGTCGATGACAGCCATGCGGTCGGCTTCGTCGGCAGGAACGGTCGTGGCTCACCGGAACATTGCGGCGTCGAGGGCCGGATCGATATCATCACCGGTACGCTCGGCAAGGCGCTCGGCGGTGCCTCCGGCGGATATACCGCGGCGAAGGCCGAGGTCGTCGAATGGCTGCGGCAGCGCTCGCGGCCCTATCTGTTTTCGAACACGCTGGCGCCTGTTATCGCCGCTGCCTCGCTCAAGGTCTTCGACCTGATCGAAAACGGCGATGCTTTGCGCAAGCGCCTTTCCGACAATGCCGATCTCTTTCGCAGCGAGATGACCAAGCTCGGCTTCACCCTTGCCGGCGAAGGCCATCCGATCATTCCGGTCATGCTGGGGGACGCCAAGCTCGCGCAGGACATGGCGGGGCTGATGCTGAAGAAGGGGATCTATGTGATCGGCTTCTCCTTCCCGGTCGTGCCGAAGGGCCAGGCCCGCATCCGCACGCAGATGTCGGCGGCACATTCGAAGGCAGATGTGGAGCGGGCGATTGCGGCCTTTGCCGAGGCTGGGCGGGAGCTGGGTGTGATTTGAGGAGGCTTGCTCCGTCTTCTCCCCAGCGGGGAGAAGGTGGCCCAAAGGGCCGGATGAGGGGGCGAGCGAAGCGAGGTTTCGAGCGGAAGCGAGAACAAACTAAGCATTATATGGCGTGCCGCGCGGCCCCCTCATCCGCCCTACGGGCACCTTCTCCCCGATGGGGAGAAGAGGGAGTCGCAAAGTCGGCGCCAGAACAAGGGCGGGATATTGTCGATGTCGAACATGATGAAGGCGCTGGTCAAGTCGAAGGCGGAAGTCGGGCTCTGGATGGAGAATGTGCCGGTGCCGGAGGTCGGGCCGAACGATGTGCTGATCCGCGTGAAGAAATCGGCGATCTGCGGCACCGACGTCCATATCTGGAACTGGGACCAGTGGGCGCAGAAGACCATTCCGGTGCCGATGGTCGTCGGCCATGAATTCTCCGGCGAGATTGCCGAAATCGGCTCGGCGGTCACCCGTTATCATGTCGGCGAGCGGGTCTCCGGCGAGGGCCATATCGTCTGCGGCAAGTGCCGCAACTGCCGGGCGGGCAGGGGGCATCTCTGCCGCAACACGCTCGGCGTCGGCGTCAACCGGCCGGGTTCGTTCGGCGAGTTCGTCTGCATTCCCGAAAGCAATGTCGTGGCGATCCCGGACGATATCTCAGATGAGATCGCCGCGATCTTCGATCCCTTCGGCAATGCCGTGCATACGGCGCTCTCCTTCGATCTCGTCGGCGAGGATGTGCTCGTCACCGGCGCCGGGCCGATCGGCATCATGGGGGCGCTGGTCGCCAAGCGTTCCGGCGCCCGCAAGGTCGTCATCACCGATATCAATCCGCACCGGCTGGATCTGGCGCGCAAGCTCGGCATCGACCATGTCGTCAATGCGTCGAGCGAAAATCTGGCCGACGTGATGAAGGCGATCGGCATGACCGAGGGCTTCGACGTCGGGCTCGAAATGTCGGGCGCCGCGCCCGCCTTCCGCGACATGATCGACAAGATGAACAACGGTGGCAAGATCGCCATTCTCGGCATCGCGCCCGCTGGTTTCGAGATCGACTGGAACAAGGTGATCTTCAAGATGCTCAATCTCAAGGGCATTTACGGCCGTGAGATGTTCGAGACCTGGTACAAGATGATCGCCTTCGTCCAGGGCGGCCTCGATCTGGCGCCGATCATCACCCATCGCATCAAGATCGGCGAGTTTCGCGACGGCTTCGAGGCGATGCGGTCTGGAAATTCCGGCAAGGTCGTCATGGATTGGATGTAAGGAGGACAATATGCTCTATGAAGGAAGCTGCCATTGCGGCAATATCGCTTTCGAGGTCGAAGGCGAATTCACCGAAGCGCTCGACTGCAACTGTTCGCTCTGCCGCCGGAGAGGCGCGCTTCTGGCCTTCGTGCCGCGCGAGAAGCTGGTGCTGAGGACGCCCGAAGAGAAACTCTCGACCTATACTTTCAACAAGCACGTCATCCGGCATCACTTCTGCGCCAATTGCGGCATCGCGCCGTTCGGCGAGGGCGTAGGCCCGAATGGTGCGGCGATGGCCGCGATCAATCTGCGCTGTATTCCTGCGGTCGATCTCGGTGCGCTGACGGTGACGGCCTATGATGGCAAGGCAAAATAGCCAATATTCGTCCGGGCAGAGGCAAACAGATCGGCGGCGGGACTGCAAAAATTGCCGAAACAACTGGCGCAGCAGGCAAAATTCTTGCCGCCCTTGTCTTTTGTTCGTCGCATCTTAAATAAGGTTCGCAATCGCTGCCGCGGTTCAAAGCCTGTGGATAAGGCTTTTTCCGATTTTTCGTGGGCTTTTTTTGTGGAAAAGCTTGACGAGAGCAAAAAATGTGGGAATCACCGTTCGACTTGTTGAAACGGTGAACTGGGTCAAGGCGGATCGCGCAACCATGGCCGGAAATCCAAACGCAAAAAAGCTTTGCTGTCCGGTGTCGGCGATCGTGGTTAATCAGGCTTTAAATGTCATCCCGTTAGGTGGGCAAAGGTGATTCATAGGGCGGCGCGAGCGACGCGTCTGGCCCTGAGACGGCCCATTCACCGTAGCGAGATTGGATAGCGTCAGGAAGGCGACGATATAAATGGCAACCAAGGTCAAAGAGAACGAAGACGCGGAAGTCGAACGCGATGGCGCAAGCGACGGCCCTCTTCTCGATCTTTCCGACGACGCGGTCAAGAAGATGATCAAGGCCGCCAAGAAGCGCGGCTATGTGACGATGGACGAGCTCAACGCGGTTCTGCCGTCCGAAGAAGTGACGTCCGAACAGATCGAAGACACGATGTCGATGCTTTCGGACATGGGCATCAACGTCATCGAAGATGAAGAAGCCGAGGAAGCCGGTGCTTCCGGCGGCGGTGATGACGACGATAGCGGCGGCGACGAAGAGAGCGAAGGCGGCGAACTCGCGCCGTCGAGCGGCACTGCGCTCGCGACCGCCAAGAAAAAAGAACCGACCGACCGGACCGACGATCCTGTTCGCATGTATCTGCGCGAGATGGGCTCGGTGGAGCTTCTCTCCCGCGAGGGCGAAATCGCGATCGCCAAGCGCATCGAGGCCGGCCGCGAAACGATGATCGCAGGCCTCTGCGAGAGCCCGCTGACCTTCCAGGCAATCATCATCTGGCGCGACGAACTGAACGAAGGCACGACGCTGCTGCGCGAGATCATCGATCTCGAAACGACCTATTCCGGTCCGGAAGCCAAGGCTGCGCCGCAGTTCCAGAGCCCCGAGAAGATCGAGGCCGACCGCAAGGCTGCCGAGGAGAAGGAAAAGACCCGCCGCGCCCGCTCCGGCGACGACGACATCACCGATGTCGGCGGCGAAGGCCTGCCTCCCGAGGAGGAGGAAGAGGACGAGGACGAATCCAACCTTTCGCTGGCGGCAATGGAAGCCGAGCTTCGCCCGCAGGTGATGGAGACGCTCGATACGATCGCCGAGACCTACAAGAAGCTGCGCAAGCTGCAGGACCAGCAGGTCGAGCAGCGCCTGTCGGCATCCGGTACGCTGTCTTCAGCCCAGGAGCGCCGCTACAAGGAACTCAAGGACGAGCTTATCAAGGCGGTCAAGTCGCTGTCGCTCAACCAGAACCGCATCGACGCCCTGGTCGAGCAGCTCTACGACATCAACAAGCGCCTGGTTTCCAACGAAGGCCGCCTGCTGCGTCTGGCCGAATCCTACGGCGTCAAGCGCGACAGCTTCCTGGAACAGTACCAGGGCGCCGAGCTCGATCCGAACTGGATGAAGTCGATCGGCAATCTGGCCGCCCGCGGCTGGAAGGAATTCGCCCGCGGCGAAAATACGACGATCCGCGATATCCGCCAGGAGATCCAGAATCTGGCGACCGAGACCGGTATTTCGATTTCGGAATTCCGCCGCATCGTGCATATGGTGCAGAAGGGCGAGCGTGAAGCGCGCATCGCCAAGAAGGAAATGGTCGAAGCGAACCTTCGCCTCGTCATATCCATCGCCAAGAAGTACACGAACCGCGGCCTGCAGTTCCTCGACCTCATTCAGGAAGGCAATATCGGCCTGATGAAGGCGGTCGACAAGTTCGAATACCGCCGCGGCTACAAGTTCTCGACCTATGCGACATGGTGGATCCGTCAGGCGATCACCCGGTCGATCGCCGACCAGGCCCGCACGATCCGTATTCCGGTGCACATGATCGAGACGATCAACAAGATCGTCCGCACCTCGCGCCAGATGCTGCACGAGATCGGCCGCGAGCCGACGCCGGAAGAACTGGCCGAAAAGCTCGCCATGCCGCTCGAAAAGGTCCGTAAGGTCCTGAAGATTGCCAAGGAGCCGATCTCGCTCGAAACCCCGGTGGGTGACGAAGAGGATTCGCATCTCGGCGATTTCATCGAGGACAAGAACGCGCTGCTGCCCATCGACGCCGCCATCCAGGCGAACCTGCGCGAGACGACGACCCGCGTTCTCGCCTCGCTGACGCCGCGCGAAGAACGTGTTCTGCGCATGCGCTTCGGCATCGGCATGAATACCGACCACACGCTCGAAGAAGTCGGCCAGCAGTTCTCGGTTACCCGCGAACGTATCCGCCAGATCGAGGCAAAGGCGCTGCGCAAGCTGAAGCATCCGAGCCGCTCGAGAAAGCTCAGAAGCTTCCTGGACAGCTGAGGCTTCGACGCCGCCAATCTCATTGAAAAGCCGGGTTTCGCGCCCGGCTTTTGCTTTTCCTGATTAGTACCAATGATCCCGGCACCTTTCTTGTCGCTCCATGGTGACAAGATTATAATCCGCCCACGGGAAGGGACCGATCGCCACGCGCGAGCGAGAGCTGACGTGTGGCCGTATAGACCGATCCTCCGCTAGATCGGGATGATTTCAGGCCTGACCGGCCTAAAATCCGAATCCGGATCTACCTCGAAAATTGAGCATGATGTCGTCCGAAAGCCACTCACACTTTTCGGCATCATCCTCTGGGAGGTGCGACATGACCACTTACATTCTTTTGATCAATTGGACCGACCAAGGCATCCGCAACGTTCGCGACTCGGCAAAACGCCTCGATGCGGCGAAGAAATTGCTCGCCGGCGTCGGCGGCTCCTTCAGCCAGTTCTTCCTGACCATGGGCGGGCACGACATGGTTGCTGTCTGCGAGGCGCCCGATGACGCCGTGATGGCGCATTTTACGCTCTCACTCGCCATGAGCGGCAATGTCCGGACCGAGACGCTGAAGGCCTTTCCGGAGGCAGCCTATCGGGATCTCATAGGTTCGCTCGGTTAGACGCAATCAAAGATTGTGTATTTTATCTGTTGCAGAGCGTTGGCTGTGCTGGCAGTGTCCATGCGTGCTTCAATTTCCGCGGCAGGGCTCCCGGCCCGATTTTTCGGCAAGCTCCATGATGAAAGCGCTCCTCAGTTTCCTGATCGTCGCCGCTCGTTCGACCGCGGCCACCTGACCGATGGAATTGGCGGCGGACAAGTGGGATGGCGAAATCCGGTGGGGCACGGCTGCGTCATTTGCGCTGCATGTCGCTGCGATCCTGCTTCTTCTGTTGCTGTTGCCGAAGCCCGAGCCGCCGCTGCCCTTGCCCGATGACGATCTCTCTGTGGAGATCGTTCCGCAGGCTGCGGAGCCTATGGCCGTGCCTGAGCCCGCCAAGGCGCTGCCGCCGGAGGCTGTAAAGCCCGAAGCCGCGAGGCCCGAAGCAGAGCCGGCCGCGCCGGTCCAGAACAATCCGCCTGCCGCTGTCATGCCTCCCGCGGCACCGATCGCGCCGCTGCCGGAGGAATTCGTCGATGCACGCCAATTCTTTTCCGACAAGGTGCTGGCCGACCCGCGCAGCCGGGGCGCCCGCGAAGCGCTGCGCGGCCTCGCCGGCAGCGAACGCAATCTGCAGCTTTGTGACCTCGAGGCGCTGGAGCAGGTCCGCCGCACACGGCCGGATTTGCGGCCCGATGCGCTTGCCCCCTATGCGATGGCGGCGGAGAAGGTGAGCGGCAGCAGCGTCGAGGTGAGGGGCGGCGCCTTCCGCAGCCAACGCAAATGGTACAACATCCAGTTCAAATGCGGGCTCGATGCCGGCTCCGGCAAGGTCGTGTCGTTCGCCTTCTTCGTCGGCGATGCCATTCCGAAAGACCAATGGCAGGCGCATAATCTGGTGGCGGACGATGGGGCCGCCGACCAATGACTTCAATCGCCGCTGCGATCACGCGGTTTTTTTCGTTTACGGCTTGATGCTGCCCGCTTTAAAGGCCACATCGCTGCTGTGACAGAAGAAGACGTTGTACCGGCGGAAACGCAGCACGAAACGAGAAAACAGCGGCCTGAAATCCGGTGGGGTATCGTTGTGTCCGTGCTTCTGCATGTCCCTCTTGTTGCACTTCTGATCTTTGGATTGCCGAAGATCGAGCCGAAGCCTCCCGAAGATGAGAGCGTGAAGGTGGAACTCGTTCCGCCGCCCGAGGAAAAGAAGCCGGAACCCAAGCCCGAGGAAAAACCGCCGGAGCGGAAGTTGAAGCCGCCGGAGGAGGCCAAGAAGCAACCTCCTCCGCCGCCTCCACCACCTCCGCCGCACCGCGTTGAAAACAAGCCATCAGAGCAAGCCAAGCCCGCGGTCCCGATGCCGAGCCTGAATCCTGTTTTCGAGTTCGGCGACAGGGATAGCGGGCCGAAAAAATCGACGGCGGGAAATTCCTCTGAGGGCGAAATAAAACCCGCGACGACGGCGCCTGAGCATGGCGCAAAGCCCCAACAGCCGCCTGCAGAGGTTTCTTCAGAAAAGCCGCAGGCTGAGACACCGCCGGCAAGGCCGGTTCCGGATGATTTGAAGCTTCCTGAGGTTGATGCGGCCGATGTTTCTTCCGAGCGCGATGCGCCTCTCGCAGAAGCGGCCGGTGAAGCCAAGACTGATATCGAGGTGACAAAGCCGCCGGCACAGAAACCTCCTGAACCGTCTAAGGCGGATGTCGCAAAGGACGATTTGCCCAAAGCGAAGACATTATTTTCGCAGACAGCCGACGATGATCCGGTGGCGAGGATCGCGATGAACGGTGTGCCGCGAGGCAAACGTATTGCCCAACTTTGCGGTAATGAACTCCAGCAACAGCTCATGCATGATACGCCCAGCTTTCAGCCGATCATCGTGCCGACTTTCGGACTATCGAGCGGCACAGTTCTGGATATCAAGAGTGCGGCTTTCCGCACCGCCAAAGGCTGGTATCAAATTCGGTTCCGTTGCGAGGTTAACGAGGACGCCACGAAAGTCGTCTCGTTTGCCCATGAGGCTGGCGAGTTGATCCCTCGTAGCCGGTATGCGACCTATAGCATTCGTGAGTAGTTGACGTGAGCCGAGGCATCTTGCAACAAGCTACGCGCAAGGAACCCCATCTAGCCTTTCCTCATGGCCGTGATGATACGGTGAAGAAGGGACAATGATATGTCGAACGAGATCGAGCGTTTTCTGGAGCGTCAGGATGAAGCCGTCAGTGCGCTGTTTCTGGAAAACAAGGGCGACGAGCTGACCGATATTCTGGTGGCGGCCCTCGAAGAGGCCTTCGAGATCCTGCTCGAAGCTGCGCCCGCCGAAACGCTTCATTGAAATTTTCCAAGACATTGCCGCCCGGAGCGCTTGGCGACCGGCTGTCGGGCTATCGGATGGAGCGGGATGCGCTCGGCCGTTCGGCGGCGAACGTCTTCCGGCTGGAAGGCGAGGGCCTGCCGGCGCTCTATCTCAAGGTCGAGGAGTCGGGGCCGTTCGGCGAGCTTGCCGATGAGGCGGAGCGGCTCGCCTGGCTGAAGGCCTCTGGCCTGCCGTGTCCCGATGTGTTTGCGCGGGAAAGCGACGGCGAGCGTGACTGGCTGCTGATCGGTGCGCTGCCGGGGATCGATCTTGCCAGCGCGTCGGCGCTGACGCAGCTTGCGCGGGTCGAACTGCTGGCGGTAGCGCTCCTCGACCTGCATCGCCTGCCGATTTCCTCCTGCCCGTTCGATCACCGGCTGGAAAAACGCCTATCCGCCGCCAAGGCGCGCATGGAGGCGGGGATCGTCGACGAAGAGGATTTCGACGCGGCGCGGCTTGGACGGAGTGCTGCGGCCCTGTTTGCCGAACTCCTGCGCACGAAGCCTGTCGACGAGGATCTCGTCGTCACCCATGGCGACGCCTGCCTGCCGAATTTCATCGCCACCGAAGAGGGGTTTTCCGGCTATATCGATTGCAGCCGGCTGGGCGTGGCCGACCGCCACCAGGATATCGCGCTCGCCTGCCGCAGCATCGCCGATAATTTCGGCGAGGCGCTGATGCAGCCCTTCCTCGATCGTTACGGGCTGCCGGCGCCGGATCCCGCAAAGCTCGATTTTTTCCAGCTGCTCGACGAATTCTTCTAGGCGTTGCGTCCTCTCCCTCCCGCTGGCAGAGTGACCGGCGATCGGACCTGTGGACAGTCGATGGCGAAAAACCAGTTCAGGATGCTGCGCTCGGCGCTTGATGGTGTCGAAGCGGTGGTGGCGGAAACGCATCTGAGTTTCGCCAGGCACACGCACGAGCAGTTCGGCATCGGCCTCGTCTCGTCAGGGGCGCAGAAATCGCTGAGCGGGCGCGGCATGGTGGAGGCCGCGGCGGGCGACATCATCACCGTCAATCCGAACGAGGTGCATGACGGCACGCCGATCGGTCAGAGCCGATCCTGGCGCATCCTCTATTTCGATCCCGAGATCGTCACCGGCCTGTCGCGAGAGATCGGCGAGGGTAGGGCAGGGCGCTCGGAGATCCCGCATCCGGTCATTCGTAATAGGGCGATTGCCGCCCGCTTCGAGATGCTGTTTCGCGCTGCGACCGGCAATGGAGCGGCCGACGGGCTGCTCTGCGATCAACTGCTGCTGCGCCTCGCCGCCGATGTCATGCGGGAACGCTGTGACCGCGATGAGCGGCCGCCGGTGCCGGCTTCCATCCGCGCCGCGCGAGACCTGATCGACGACGACCCGCTTGCCGCCGTCTCGCTTGCCGATCTTGCCAGGGCAAGCGGGCTCAGCCGCTTCCAGGTGCTGCGCGGTTTTGCCAAGGCGACGGGATTGACGCCGCATGCCTATCTCGTCCAAGCCCGCATCCATATCGCCCGGCGGCTGATCGCCCAAGGCATGCCGCTCGCCGAAGCAGCCTTTGCCAGCGGCTTTGCCGATCAGAGCCACATGACACGCGTCTTCGTGCGCAAATATGGTCTGTCGCCTCGGCTCTATGCCGGTGCCTTTTCCTGAACGCCAGCGTCGCGCCTGCAATTTCGTTCAAGACCTCTGACTGCTCCTGCTGTTTCTTCGGTGCGCCAAACAGGAGCGCGTTATGTCGAGACAGGTTCAAGGGTATCTCTATCTGGCGCTGGCCATGCTGACGGTCGGAAGCACGGTCATTGCCAGCAAGCTCATCGCATCGGGCTTGGCGCCGTTCAGCGCCACCGCCTTGCGCTTCGCTCTCGCATGTCCCATCCTCCTCGTGCTCATGCGGGTGACCGGCACCCGGCTGCCGAAGCTTGCGAGGCATGACCGCCTCATCCTCTTCGTTCAGGCCGGCGCCGGCAGCGTCGGCTATACGATGCTGCTGATATCGGGCCTGCACCTGACGTCGGCGGCCGATGCCGGCGTCATCATCGGCACGCTGCCGGTGGTTTCGGCGGTGATTTCGATCCTCGTCCTTGGCGAACGGCCGGGGCGTGCCCTGCTTCTGGCCGTGGTGCTCGCAACGGCAGGCGTGCTCTCGATCGCTTTCACGCCGGAGGCGACCGGCGGCTCGTTTGCCGGCAACGCGTTGATTTTCCTGGCGGTCATCTGCGAGGGTTTGTTCATCCTCTTGAACAGGCGGCTGCAGACTGAGATCCCGCCGCTTGCCCAGTCGACGCTGATGACCGGCATCGGTTTCATCGTCGCCTTCGTTCCGGCCGTTTTCGAGACGCCGCTTGCCCACGCAGTTTCGCCAAGCGCCGTCGCTGCCGTCGTCTATTATGCGCTGGTGCCGACCGTCGGCGGCTTTCTGCTCTGGTATGCAGGGGCCGAAAGGGTGAGCGGCACGGAAGCCGCGCTCTTCACTGCGCTTGCGCCGGTGTCCGCCGTCATACTGGCGGCTCTGATCCTTGGCGAGCCGGTCGGACTCAACCAGATCGCCGGCATCGCCTGCGTGCTGGCGGCCGTGCTCGGGCTCGGTCTGGCCGGGCGCCGCGCTGCGATGAAAACGACAGCGGAGGAATAGGTCGTGCGATTTTGCCATTCCGATGCCATCCGGCAGGCTTGAAGGCTTGGGCCGGCGCCATCACCGCCCTATTTCCCTCGGATCGATATCTTCCGGAGACGAAGCTCATGCCAGACAAGTCGATCAAGATTCCGGGGCCGGATCATCCGATCACCGTCGAACACAATCCCTCCCGCGTCGTCGTCACGCTCAGTGGCAAGACGATTGCCGATAGCCATAGCGCGCTGACGCTGCGCGAAGCCTCCTACCCGCCAGTACAGTATATTCCGCGCCGGGATGTGGATATGTCGCTGCTGCAGCGCACCGATCACAGCAGCCATTGCCCCTATAAGGGCGATGCTTCCTATTACAGCATCATTGCGGGCGGCGAGCGCTCGAAAAATGCTGCCTGGACCTACGAGGCGCCGAATGCCGCCGTCAGCAGTATCAAGGACCATCTCGCCTTCTATCCCGACCGCGTCGACGGCATCGAGGAAGTGGCTTCCCCGGAAGCCGGTGCCTTCTGACGGCGGCCGGCTTCGCAGCACACAATCAAGTCACATCGGCGCATTGCAATTGACAAACCGCCCATCGGAGCAGAACACCGCTCCAACATCCGAGAAAACCTCCTGAAGACCGTAACCTCCCATCGTCGGCCGGTGACATCGCAATGGACATATCCCAAGGCCCGCGGAGCGTTCTGCGCCACCCCGGCTATCTGAATTTCGCTGCCTCGCGCGTCTTTTCCTCACTGTCCTTCCAATCCATCGGCATCGCCATGGGCTGGATGATCTACGACCAGACGCACAGCGCCCTTGCGCTCGGCCTCGTCGGCCTCTGCCAGTTCCTGCCGATGGCGGTGCTGACCTTCGTCGTCGGCCATGTCGCCGACCGCTTCGACCGGCGGCGCATCGGCCTCATCTGCCAGCTGATCGAGGCGGTGACGGCGCTGGCGCTGGCGATTGCCACCTGGCAGCAGTGGCTGACGCCGGCCGGCATCCTGGCCGCCGTCACCGTGCTCGGCGCCGTGGTCGCCTTCGAGCGGCCGACCATGGCGGCGCTGCTGCCGAACATCGTGCCGGCCTCGATGCTGCAGAAGGCGATCGCCACCTCCACCTCGATGATGCAGACGGCGCTGATCATCGGTCCGTCGCTCGGCGGCCTGCTCTACGGCCTGGACCCGGTGGCGCCCTTTGCCGCTGCCGCGCTGCTCTTTGCCGTTGCGAGCTTCAACGTCATCTCGATCCGCATGCAGTGGGCGCCTGGCAAGCGCGAGCCGGTAACGCTTGCCTCGGTCTTTGCCGGCGTCTCCTTCATCCGCAGCCGGCCAGTCATGCTCGGCACCATCTCGCTCGATCTCTTCGCCGTGCTGCTCGGCGGCGCCACCGCGCTGCTGCCGATGTTTGCCCGCGATATCCTGCATGCCGGCCCCTGGGAGCTCGGCCTGCTGCGCGCAGCGCCGGCCATCGGCGCGCTCGCCATGTCGATCGTGCTTGCCCGCCGGCCGCTCGAAAGCAATGTCGGGCGCAAGATGCTTGTCGCCGTCGCGGTCTTCGGCCTCGCCACCATCGTCTTCTCGCTCTCCACCAATATCGTGCTTTCGGTGACCGCCCTGCTCGTCGTCGGCGCCTCCGATACGGTGAGCGTCGTCGTGCGCAGCTCGCTGGTGCAGCTGCTGACACCGGATGAGATGCGCGGCCGCGTCAGTGCCGTCAACTCGCTGTTCATCGGCACCTCCAACCAGCTCGGCGAATTCGAATCCGGCATGATGGCAGCCGTGCTCGGGCCGGTCGCAACCGGCCTCGTCGGTGGGCTCGGCACTGTTATCGTCGTGCTCCTCTGGATGCGGCTCTTCCCCGATCTCACCAAGGTCAAGACGCTGCAGGGCTGAACCATGCTTGGCGCGTTGAAAGTGGAGGGCGGTCCCGCTAGGGTCCGCGCGAGCCATTATTCGGCGGGGGCCGTGCGTGACGACAAGCTTTCCAACTTATGCAATGGCAGCGGTTTTCGCCTTGGCGCCGGCTGCCGCACTCGCCGAATGGCAGGCGGTGGAAGAAGTACGGCCCTATTCGATATCGGGCAGGACGGGCGCCGAACTCTATGAATCGATCGGCGCGCGCGGGCCCGAAGTCGGCGCGAGCCGGGTCATCGCGCATACGACGTTCAAGCTGACCTGGACCCGCAAATACGAAGCGCAGGGCAACGCCTGCGTGATCACCACCAACCGGCCGAAGCTGATCATCACCTATACGCTGCCCAAACCCTCTGCCGCGCTGCCGACCGCCGTCAAAATCAGCTGGGAGAGCTTCATCGCAGGCGTTGCGGCGCATGAGCGGGTGCATGGCGACACCATCAAGGAGATGGTCAAGGAGATCGAGGCGATGAGCATCGGCCTCACCGTTGCCGACGATCCCGATTGCAAGAAGATCAGGATCGAGCTGACCCGCCGCCTCGGCGAGATCTCCCAAAGACAGCGCCAACTCGGCCGCGACTTCGACAAGATCGAAATGGGTGACGGCGGCAATATCCAGCAGCTCATCCTCAAGCTGGTGAACGGGCCGTGATCGGCTGAGGTGTGCTGGTATGTTAGAGCATGTCGCGCAAAAGTGTGCAGCGGTTTTGCGATAACGGCATGCGTAAAACAAAAACCTAAAGCGCGAGGAGTGAATCTGAAAGATCGCGACGCGCTTTAGGACTCAGGAAGTCCGTATCGTCCCATCAGGACTTGCCTGATCCACCGCAGCCGGCAGGTGTTGCGCAAGGATATTCGCCACCTGGTCGGTCGGCACGCCAAGCTTCTGGGCAAGCGAGACGAGATACTCGTTCGAAAGCGCAGAGCGGATTTCGTCCGGCGTGATCGGCTGGTTTTCGCCGCGTCCGAGCCAGGAATTGACGCGTGATCCAAGGCCGGCTTCGTTCAGTTTGGTCACCACGCCGTCCAGCCCACCGAATTGGGAAAAGGCATCGGACATCATCCGGCGAGGCCGCCCGGATGGTTGCTGATCGCGTTGCTCAGCATTCCGCCAACATTGTCAAAGAAACTCATTGCATCCTCCATATGGATTGTTATCGACGCCGCTTTCCAGCGACGTCGATAATTTTGGAGCGAAATGACATCAGGACTTCAGTTTGCTGTTGCAGATGCTGTAATAGCCGCCGCCCTTCTTGATCCAGGTGAGGCCGTTCAGACTGTCATTGGCCTTGTCGGCTTTGTATTGATCGAGACAGGTATGCATTCTCGCCTTGCCCGGTGACTCGCTTGCGTATCTCGCTGAAACCTTGGTGGGGAA
The DNA here is from genome assembly GCF_014197615.1 of Rhizobium esperanzae. Classification (GTDB taxonomy): domain Bacteria; phylum Pseudomonadota; class Alphaproteobacteria; order Rhizobiales; family Rhizobiaceae; genus Rhizobium; species Rhizobium esperanzae_A. Next base: position 48,724 of record NZ_JACIFY010000006.1, on the reverse strand, counting down.
GACCACCCCCTTCGGGGCCTTGGTCGTGGTCATTGGCGGTTCGGATGCGTTATCCGTGTTGGCCATAGTCGGCTCTTCGTCCTTGGCATCGCCCGCAGCAGGTGCTGCCGCGGCATCGGTTCCGCATTGCGCTTTGCGGAAATCATTCCACTTCATTCCGTTCAGGCTGTTGGCCGCTTGTGCGGATTTGTATTTGGCGCTGCATTCCTGCATCGTCATGGCACTCGCGTGGGGCGCGAAGGCGAATGCTCCGATACCAAGGGCGACGGCTGTTCCGATAAAAGTAAGTTTGATCATGAATACATCCTCCACGAGCTGTGTTGATGCCGATGCCTGAACGTGTGCACACGCCGTGTGGGTGGGTGCAGTCAGGCAACACCAGTTCGGGGAGCAATACTGTCAAATTTTAGGCATCTATTATATAAGTGAATACTAAATCAGTAAATTTCTATAAGGGTGCGATCGGCGGAATGCCCGCCTGGACCTATCTGGCTGGGTCCCTATCTCCACCAGCATGAGGCGCAGATGCTCAAAGGAGATGTGTCATGTCCTATGTCGACGGTTTCATCCTGGCGGTGCCCAAGGAAAATATCGAGGCCTACAAGGAATTCTCGACCTTGGCCGGCACGATCTGGAAGGAATATGGTGCGCTCGAATATGTCGAATGCATCGGCGACGACGTGCCCTATGGCGAATTGACCTCCTTTCCCCGCGCCGTGCAGGCAAGGGAGGATGAGGTGGTGGTGTTTGCCTGGATTATCTACCGCTCCCGGCAGGAGCGCGACGATATCAATGCCAAGGTGATGGCCGATCCGAGGCTCAAGGAAGACCAATGGCAGATGCCGTTCGACGGCAAGCGGATGATCTATGGCGGCTTCGAGACCATGATCAAACTCTGACCGATGGCATCGGGGCAACGGGTCGCACCGCCGCCCGATGGCTTCTCTGCGTTCTTGCCTGTGATATAGTCGCCGCGAATTCGGCCAGGCCATAGCGGACGTCTGGCAACGAGGGGAACGGACATGCAGCGACGTGATTTCATCAAGGGATTGATCGTGCTTGGCGCCTGCCCGGCCTGTGCCCAGGCCGGCTTTGCCGCCGAGGCCGCGCATTGGAGCTATGAGGGCCAGTCCGGTCCCGATCACTGGGGTGCGATGGCGCCTGACAACGCCGCCTGTTCGGCTGGTTCGCAGCAATCGCCGCTCGATCTGACCGGGGCCGTCAAGGCGGAACTTGCGCCGCTGACGCTCGACTGGAAGGCTGGCGGCAAGATCGTCAACAACGGCCACACGATCCAGGTCACCGTGCCCGAGGGCAGCACGCTTTCGCGCGGCGGCAACCGCTACGACCTGCTGCAATATCATTTCCATGCGCCGAGCGAGCATCATGTCGACGGCCGCAGCTTCCCGATGGAGATGCACTTCGTCCACAGGCGCAAGGAGACCGGCACGCTTGGCGTGCTCGGCGTGTTCCTGACGCCGGCGGCGGCCAATACAGGTTTCTCGCGGCTGGCTGCCGCCTTTCCAAAGACGTCGGGCGGCGAAGCCGCGGTCGACGACGTCGACCCGAACGGCCTGCTGCCGAAAGAGCTGACCTACTGGTCCTATGAGGGATCGCTGACGACGCCGCCCTGCAGCGAAATTGTCGATTGGATGGTGCTGCGGCAGCCGATCGAGGTCGACGAAAAGGATATTCGCGCCTTCACCACGCTCTATCCGATGAATGCCCGCCCGGTGCTTGCCGCCAACCGGCGCTTCATCCTGTCCTCTTTCTGAGGCTCGACTCGCCCGGGCAAGCTTGCGTTTGCCGGGCAAGCTCGTCTTTGCCCCTGGCAAGTTTGCTTTGCCCGGGCAAGCTTGACTTGCGGCCGGCGGCGCGCCACCTCGCAAGTGTCGTTCCGAGACGGGAGATCGCCTTGCCCCAGACCATTCTCACCCTGTCCACACGCGGGCAGGGCCTTTACGAATTCACCGATCAGGCGGAAGCCTTCGTCAACAGGTCGGGTCAGGAGGAGGGGTTACTCACCGTCTTCGTGCGCCACACCTCCTGTTCGCTGCTGATCCAGGAAAATGCCGATCCCGACGTGCGCACCGATCTTCTCTCCTTTTTCCGCCGCCTCGTGCCGCCGGCCTCCGATCCGTCGATGGGCTGGGTCGTGCATCGTGCCGAGGGGCCGGATGACATGCCGGCGCATATCAAGGCGGCGCTGACGCAGGTCTCGATCGGCATTCCCGTTGCGCGCGGCCGGCTGATGCTCGGCACCTGGCAGGGACTCTACCTCTTCGAACATCGCGATCACCCGCACCGGCGCGAAATCGTGCTGCATCTCAGCCCCTGAGGGATTAATCCTTCTGAATAGGGGGTGAATGCCCGGTTCGAACAGCGTTCAGTTTGCGGGGTCTACTGTCGAGACAATCCCTGAAGGGAGAGCTTGGATAACGACGGAGACATCCCATGACGCATTTTCTCACCAAGGCTTGCCTCGCCGCAGTGCTCGCCCTCGGCGCCGTTCCGGCCACTTTCTCCACGGCCGCCGCCGCAGGACCGCAGACGAATCTCATCGTCGAGGCGCAATATTATCGGCCGATCCGCGGCTGCTCGCCGATCCATGCCGTCAACAAGGCGCGTGATTTCGGCCTGCGCAGAGCCCATATTACCCGCATGTCGCCGCGCGTCGTCGTCGTTGCCGGCCGCGACCGCCACGGCTGGGACAGAATGGTCTTCGCCAATGTCCGCGGGTGCCCGCTGATCCGCCGCTAGAATACCAAGGCGGCGGGCGCCGAGGAGCGCTTGCCGCCGTTTTGCCTTGACGGCGCCACTTTCCGCCGTCTTTTCTCTAATCCGTATGAGTGATTCCCAATAACGCTTCGGCGTGATGCGGAGGAGGGCGGCTCGGCCGCAGCGACTATAGAACGAAAGGTTTTTCGATGATGCAGTTTTTGGCAAAGGCGGGTCTTGCCGTCATGCTGACCGCCGGCACCCTTGCCGGCACGGTGGCGCCTGCCGCCGCCCAGTTGAATATCATTATCGGCGATCAGGACCGTGCGCCGCGCGATTATCGCCGTCCGCCTCCGGATTATGAGCGTCCGGGCTACGACCGCCGGCCGCGCGGCTGCGATCCGCGTCTCGCCGAAGATATGGCCCGCGATTACGGCTTCCGCCGCGCCCGCGTCGTCGATATCACCCCGCGCCGCGTCATCGTCCAGGGCTGGACCCGTCGCGGCCCCGGCGAAATGAGCTTCGCCAACGTCCGCGGCTGCCCGGCGATCCGTCGCTGATATCAAATACCGCCTCGTCTCCCCGATGCGGCGGCCAGAACCGCCTTTGCCCGTCTCCCCGGATCGGCAAGGGCGGTTTTCTTTTTGTGGGGTTCTTTGCGTTCGGTTTGACTCACCCGAAACCCCTACCCACAAGGGAGAGGGGCTAAACCGTGGCCGCCGGCGGCGACAAAAGCGAAAGTCTTGCTGGCTGTTCCCGTTGCACGGGATTCTACGATAAGGTTATGTGAAGCGGTGCGGCAAGCTAGCCCCTCCCCCTTGTGGGGAGGGGTTGGGGAGGGGTATGCGGCAGGGTCCGTACCGGACCGCATCGGCCTCCTTTCACTGCTCGATCGCAAAAGTCACGGTGACGCTGACATTGTAATTGTTCTCGCCGCTCTGGACCGGAACGGCAGAATCCGCTTCCTTCATCATGGTGGCGCGATAGGCGGGCTGCGGCATTGCGCGCGGCACATTCTCGTTGATCTCGATGATGCGGCCGAGCTTGACGCCGGCGGCTTCGCTCAGCGTCTTGGCCTTCTTCACCGCCTCGGCGACGGCGTTCTTGCGCGCCTCTTCGATCGCCGCTTCCGGCTTGTCGTTGGTGAACTGGATGTCGCCGCCCTGGTTGATGCCGAGCGTGACCGACTGGTCGATCACCTGGCCGAGCTTGGCCAGATCGCGCAGCCTGACGGTGACCGAATTGATCGTCTGGTAGCCGATCAGCTGCGGCTGCTGCTGCTGGCCGTCGACCGGCTGCGGATAATTATATTGCGGCTGGATGGAAAAGCCGGAGGTCTGCAGGTCGCGCTCGGCGATGCCGCCGTCCTTCAACGCCTTCAGCACCTCGTTCATCGCCTTGTTGTTTTCGTCGAGCGCTTCGCGGGCGGTTTTCGCCTGCTTGACGACGGCGAGAGTGACGATCGCCATATCCGGAGCCACGGCCTTTTCGCCATCGCCCGTCACCGAAATCACCGCCTCGCGCGGCTTTGCCTCCTGCGCCAAGGCGGGCGCTGCGGCCGCGATCGGCAGGGTCAGAAGGGCAGTCATCAGAAGAGTCTTGGAGAGAATCGGCGCCATGTTTCATTCCCTAGTTGTCGTTTCCCGGATGAACTTTCTGTCGGTTGATTGTGAAGCTATTGCGGCGGAAGGGAAGGGTGGATGCGGATCGGGAGAAAAATGTTGGGGCACGGGTGGACTCGAATGTGGCTCGACAGCGAGCCATGGAAAAGGGTGCCGCGACGGCGCCCTGCAAGGTGCGGGATTTGGCCGGTCATTAGGTCCCTCATGGGGAGATTGGTTGAGGGTGACGTTCTTATCAGACGCCGGTGATGGCGGGTGGATTTTGGCCGCGTGAAGGCAGGGGAGAGAGGCGGTCACGGCACTGCCTCCATTCCTGCGTGTTCCACCCGCCACCTTCCCAAATCCCCCAAAGCTGCTAGCAATGAGGCGGGTTAAGAAACAGGGGCTTCCGGACACTTCGTGCCCGGCAAGGGGGCAGCATGCGTTTCATGGCAGTTCTTTCGATTGGTCTCGCCATCGGGTTGGCGGGCTGTACTCAGGTGGCGGAAAAGGCGGAGAATGCAGCCAACCGCTCGTTCACCAGCTATGCGCTGGGCAAGCCCTATGCGGAGATCGCCAATCTCGGCCAGTCGCCAATGGCGCGGCTTTCCGGCTCCGACGCGACCTTCGGACCGATGATCGGCGCAACATCGTTGAAGAATGGCATGACGATCTACCGGCATATGGCGCCGGCGGCCAGAACCGAGACCGGCACGAATTTCGTCGGCCTGGTCGGCAGTTCCACCGTTTCCGAGAATAACCGGCTTTCCTATTTCCTGGTCGGCGCCGACGGGACCGTCAAGGATTGGGCGACGGGCTCCGTGCAGGGCAGCGCCAGCGACTGCGTGCAATATATCGGCGGCATCGTCAACCGCTGCAACGATATGCGCCAGCTGCAGGCGTCGCTTGCGCTCTACGATGCCAGGGTGGCGACCAAGGCCGGCCAGCCCATATCAAGCTGGGGCGAACCGGCAGCGGCCGCGGTGAACTGAGAGCGCCCACCGACGACGAGGAAACGATGTTCGAAACGCTCGGTCCCGCGCCGGCCGAAATTGCCACCGCGATATCCGAGGGTATCAGCGCGCAGATCAGGCGCGGGCCTTCGCCATCATCTGGCGGGAGAAGGCTCGGCTTCTCGGCGGGGTAACGGCCTCCGTTTCCTTAGGCCGGCCCGTCGACAGGATCTGGTTCAGAAAGGAATTGTCCGCCGCTTGATCGGATTGGTCAGCGGCGGCCTGCTGTATTTTACGCGCCGAAATCATCCATGAAAGACGGATGGATCGCGGGCTTGCGCTCTTCGCGTGCGTCACGAAAACGCTGCGGAACCGCACCGAGACCGGTGACGAAACGGGTCAGGAGGTTGCGGTTGAAAAGTTTCTGTATGGCACTCATGGCAGTTCACTCATTCTTCTTTTTGTTAGCCGGCGGCATATATTTTGCCCAGGCTGCCATAACAATGGGCAATTTTGCATGACAGTTATGTGACAGTGCATGGGCTTGAAAAGATGGGCTGAATGGCGATCACTTTAGCGTGACGAGAGGCCGCCGCGGGCAGTCGATTGCCGTCAATCAATGCCTGCATTCGCTGTGCCATGGTAGATTGCTCGGCCGGGGCAAAGCCACGCCCCTCCGAGGAGACGCTCAGATGAACCGATTTTTCGCCTTTATCGCGACCGGAACGCTGATCAGCCTTGCCACGATCACTTCGGCCTGCACATCCACAAGCCCCGACCAGACGTCGTCGATCGGCGGCGGTTATTACCACTACGAGAGCCAGCCGCTCAATCCCGCCTGCGGCGGTGGATTCAGGCCGAGCGATGGCCGTTCTTGTAGCTATTAGGCCTGTTTGGTGGATAGCGGCGTTCCCGCCCCCTGAAAATCAAGGGTGAGCTCTGCGGTTTCCAAAAATCCTGGCAAATGCCGTAGCAACGGCATGCAGCGTCAGTGCGAGGACGGAAGGCTTTCGAACGATGGGAGGCAAGCCCATCACCAGCCGCTGTGTGGGAGTGAGCCTTACGGTGTCGACCAATGTCCAAGCATCGCCGGGATCGACATCGACAAGGCCTTGGGAGCGCGCTTGCTTGACGATTTCATCGTCGGCGAACCCAAGACCGTCAAGTTCTCCGCCCTTGGCGGCGACCGCGCTAAGGAGTTCTTCAATCGTCTGCGGAGATTGCATTTCGCGCCCCCATGTACCTCAACCCAAGAGCCGGGGTATCAGGTTGCAAATTTCGCGTAAATCGTGCGGTGCAGCAATGGCGTCGAAACTACCAAAAATGGTTAGCCGGCAAGGTTAAATGAAGCCGCTCTGATGGCCAAAACCGCCGGAGCAACCGTGGGCCGAACAAGGCCAAGGGTACGGACTTCGTCGCTCGTCATTCTCCAACTGGCTTACCCTGTCGCTACTTTGATGATCTCGTACAGCGTCACCAAAACCAGGGTTGGCAAACTTTCCTCCGCAGCAGTTTGGATCACTCAACTGCAACTCCATTAAGCCTGGCCACAAGAGATGGTTGAAAGATACCCGTCGGAAGTTCTAATCTTTGGCTGGCTGGGGATATTCAGATGGCAACTTTGTTTCGCGTCTTTTGGAGCGCTTTCTTTTCCGTTGTTTTTGCTTCCACATGTCTTGCGGATAGTCCGACGTCATCGGGTACCGGCTTTGCAATAACCACCGATGGATGGCTGTTGACCAATGCGCACGTCGTTCAGGGATGCATGCGGATCGAAGTGAAAGGCAAGGGCGACGCCGTCGATCCGCGGATCGATGCCACGAACGATCTGGCTTTGGTGAAGGTCAACGCTGTCGAAGCTTTGAAACCCCTTGTGTTCCGGCATGCACCAACACGGCTCGGCGAGGACATTCTAGCCATAGGCTTCCCGCTGGCGACGTTGCTGTCGGATTCGGTCAAGGTCACCACTGGCAACGTCAATGCGCTGGCGGGGATTCGAAACGACACCCGGTACATCCAGATTTCGACACCCATTCAGCCCGGTAATTCCGGCGGTCCGGTCGTTGACCGGGATGGTTTTCTTGTGGGGATCACCAGCGCAACGCTGTCGAAAGGCATCGCGGATGAGATCGGCATCACGGCGCAGAATGTAAATTTCGCTATCCGTGCCTCGGTAGCCGAACTTTTCCTGCAGTCTCAGAGTGTCACCGGTCAATCCGGCGACAGGGCTGCAGACCAGCAGCCAATCTCAACAGCCGACCTGGCCGACAAAATCACGCCTTCGGTGTTCCAGATTCTCTGCTACGGCGAGAAGCAGGAACAGGTGTCGACCAACATGCCAAGCGCTACGACTAATCTGCCCACACAGCCAGCTTCGTTGATAGATGCTCGCGGCTACGACGCGATCGGCTTCGACTACCGGGCCGTGAAGGACGTCACGTATTCAGGTTGCCACGAGATTTGCGAAGCCGACAGTCAGTGTAAGGCGATTACCTACAACACAAAGCATAGCGTTTGCTTCCTGAAAGATAACGTTGTTGTCTTGATACGGAATTCAGACGCGGTGGCTGCCTATGCATCATCAAAGGCAGCCGATGTGATCGTATCTGATTTCACGAGCTATTCTGGCATCGATCTTCCCGGCGGCGACTACAAGCGGCTACGGGGCAGCAACTATCTGCAGTGTTTCATGGCGTGTATCGGCGACAATGCTTGTAAGGCTTTTTCCTATGTTCCCAAAAAGTCCGAATGCTGGCTTAAGGGCACGATCGGCCGGCCTAAGGCAACTAAAGGTGTGGAGTTAGGGATTAAGTAAAACGTTGAACGCCCTCATCGAGAGCCAACTCGCTCGCAACGGGATGACGAAACCGCCTCGAAATTGTCTATCCGGCGTTAACTTTCACCGCGGTCAGGTCTTCGATGGCGCCGATAGCGAGGGTTACAAACAATGTCGCTGGCAGAACGCCAGTCAAAATTGCTTCATGGAGCGTCTCATTTCCTGCGTGGGTCGTGCCGCAATAAACAACTCCTGCTCGGCGTTCAAAGCTGTCACTCAGTGAAGTCCTTGCAGTCTGTTCCGCCGCTCTGCCAGCAGTTCATTTTGAACCAGATTCCTGGCATCGTCCGAAAGACCATCCGGCCCGAATAGACCAAGTTCGGTAAATCGCGCTTCGATTTCCTTTGGTATTCTATCCGCTTCGTGTTGGCAAAGGCGCACAAGCCACTTCCATTCGTCGCTCGTCATATCCGTGTGCACGACCATGAATTGCTACCCCTTCCGAGAACAACGACATCCATCAGACAGTACCACAACTTCGATCGAAAGGCAGGTGACTCGACGGGGTCGATGATGCGCGTATCAATCTGCAACGCTGCACGAACCCGAAGCTTCAGGAAAAATATAGCTCGCCACAAACGTAAGTACGAGCGGTCGGATGGAGGGACCCGTGAACGGGACGAAGTACTCAGGGTCTGGCGATTCCGGATCGGCGGTATTGTGAGCGGCTGCATCTCGGCCGACTATGGATCAACTGATCGAAGCGAGATTGCAAAGGCCCGCCTTTAATGCCACTCCAGCCTCCGAGGTTGAAGCACAGAATGCCATCGATTGGTCGGCGGGCTCTCGATAGTGCTAGGGTTTTTCGCGACTCTCTGCCTGCGCCCCAGCGCGAGGGTCTTATTCTCCCAAGTACCAAGAGTGGTTGGTATGCTGATGTTGTTCTTTATCCTTTTTGTTTTGCCGTATATTGTCGGTTTCGCCGCGCTCGCGTTCTGGCGACAGGGGTGGACGCTTATGGCGGCAACTGTCGCAATGATTGTTGTCTATTTGTTTTCCAGAGGATCAGGGGATGGCCCAGGCGCATTTGCGGCGGATGCCTTTCCAGCTGTCCTCGCGGTTGGAATTGCGACCGGGCTAGTAACCAGCGTCATTGCTATGACGTCGAACTACCGACCTGTCTACATTGTAGCAGCAATGCTGCCTCTCGGATATATCGCTGGATATATGGTAATCCGATAACCGCAAAACGCAGTGACCTTGCCCCCAAGTGTTGTCCAGTTTTGAATTCGCTCCAGCGGTTTTGGGTTGCTGTATTCGGGGCGTGCGGTGCGGAGCATTCAACGATCGTCAGCGCAATCGTATTGGCGAAAATCATATTGTTGGCGAAATAGAAAAAAATGGTGGGCCCGGAGGGACTCGAACCCCCAACCAAGCGGTTATGAGCCGCCGGCTCTAACCATTGAGCTACAGGCCCGCGGCGCCGGATGTGTGGCGCCTGGTGCCGGAGACCGGCACCGTGATGCCGGGGCAATGGTTCCCGCAGCATCGGTTCGCTCTAACGCAAATTGCAGAGAGCCACAAGCGCAGAGCGCAAGCATCTGTGGACGATGCATATTTCATCGGCGCGGGCACTGGAACCTTGCCGCGCGGGCGACAATTACAGAGATCGGATTCGATGAAGAAGGCGATTGCTGATGGTGGGTTTGAACAGTGCCGTGGTGCTGGTCGTCGAGGATGAGCCGGTGATCCGGTTCAATATCCTCGATGTGCTGGAAGATGTCGGCCATGTGGCGCTGGAAGCGGCGAATGCCGATGAGGCGCTGGTGGTGCTGAAGGGCAGGCAGGATGTCGATATCCTGTTCACCGACGTCAACATGGCGGGTTCCATGGACGGTATTCAGCTTGCCAAGCGGGTGAGGGCGATGCGGCCGAATATCGGCATCATCATCACCTCGGGCATGGTGCAGCTCGACCCGATGGCGCTGCCGGCCAACACTGCCTTCCTGCCGAAGCCCTATATGCACGATGCGCTGATCTCGACCATCAATTCGCTGATGACGTGAGGGTGATGCCCTGCTGACATGACAGGGGCGCGCAGCCGCAAAACGGGGACTGGTTTTGCGGCTGCGCGCGAGGCGCCGGGACATGCTCGTCTTCGGGTGCAGCGGAGGGGGTCGCGCCCTCAGCCGAAGCTGCTCTTCAGCGCCTCGTTCTCGTGATGAGCCTTCTTTTCGTAGATCGTGAACAGGGCCATCGAGAGGAGATAGGAGAGGAAGGGGTCCCCTATCTCAGTGGCGATGTCGCGGGATGCGAGCACATGACGCTCCAGCGTGCCGATGTCTTTCTGTGTTGCGGTTTCAACGAGGCGTTTCATGCTGCCATCTCCAGGAATTGGGTCACGACCGAACGGGCCGGCACGTGTCTGATATAAAGGGGTAGGGTCAGGCCGAGAGCGTCGCGCATCTTGCGCAGCACGCGGTCCGATACTTCGAAGGCGCCGCAGCAGACGGGATACTTGCCGTAGCCGTCTGCGCGGCCGAGTTCTTCCACTTCGGCGCCGGCGCGTTTGTAGACGCGCTTGAGATAGGGTTCGTAGTTGGAAATCATCGTATGGATGCCGTGGTCCAGCGCGCATTCGCACAGCGCAAGCAGCATCATCGAGAAGGCGCGGCCGGCATCGATATGGGGGAAATCCCGGGCGATCGCCTCCTCGTCGATGCACATGCGCGTGCCTTCCCAGATGCCCGGCGCAATGAGATCGGCGGCGGCCGGGAACGTCTCGCGGAAGACATCGTAGAGAAGGGTGGGGCCGGTCGTCGGCATCAGGCGCATGCCGCCGTAAAGACGGGTGCGGCTGTCGTTGCACCAGACGAGATAGGCGGGCGCCAGCGCATCGTAGCTGTCGCGTTCATAGGGACCGACGACCGGAACATCCCAGCCGAGCGTATCGGCGAAAACCTTCTTGCGCAGGCGAAACATCTGGTCGAGTACGGCAGCGTATTTTTGATACTCATGTGCCTGAATGATAGCGAACATTTTGCCCTCCAGCGTTTGCAAGTCCGTGGAAGGCAGAATGGTTCAGGCTGGCCGGATCGGAAATTCCCTCAGATAGGCCCCCTCAGATGAGGGGGTGGGAATCGACGCATCTCGCCCCGGACGTGTGCAGCGTTCCGGGATAACCACATGCGTTGGAATGAAGAGCTTCAGGGATTGATGATGCGCAACTGCACGGCCCGCGAGGCGGCCGCCGAGATCGTGGCGCAGCCGAGCTTGAAGCGGGCAGTCTTCAGATAATCGCGCGTCGTGTGTTCGGATATGCCGAGGATGACCGAGATATCCTTGTAATCCTTGCCGAGTGCGGTCCAGTGCAGACACTCGATTTCGCGCGGCGACAGGGCGGGCACCGGATCGTTCTCGCCGTGCAACTCATAGACGGCCTTGCGATGGATCAGATGGGCGATCTCGATCCATTCGTTGCGGCAGCGGCGGACGAGCTCGGTCCATTCGTCGACCGGGATGCGGGCATTCACCGACAGAAGCGCGCGGCGCTGCGCCTTGTCGGCGACGGGAATGGAATAGCCATTGCCGCCAATGCCGTGCTTCTGGGCGTCGACCAGCATGGCATAGGCCTCCGGCGTCGGCTCGACCTCGCTCCAGTCGAAAGGCAGCTGGCGTTCGAAACCCTGCTTGACGATCGGGTCGACCTTCACATAGCTGTTCAAGAGATAGCGCGAGACCCAGGCATCCGGATAGGTGGTGCGCACGAAGGGCGAATCGATCTTGCTCGCGATCGTCTGGGCGAGGTGGTAGGTGACGAAATCGAGGCCATATTCCGCCTGCAGAATGCGGATGGCGCCATCCACATTGGCCGCGGCCTTGATCTGTTCGAATGCGGGTTCGAACTTTTCGCTATAGGTATTCTCGATCATTTCCACTGCCCCAGTTCCCTCAATCCTACCGTGAGGACCGTCACAAATACAAGGCATCCCCACATATGCGGGGAATGACAATCCCGGCTCCGCCTGCTAGCGCCTTTCACGAGGAGACCTCATATGGACAGCAAGAGACCATTCGAGATTGCCGAATGCCAACAGGCCGCCAAGGGCCTGAAATCCAGTTGGCAGGACATGGCGGGCTCCGAAGCGCTGATCCGCGCCCTCGTTGCCGAACGCAACGGAGACAGCCCGCTGGCACTGTTCTGGACAGAGGTCCACCGGACGCTTTGCACTGAACTCAAGGTCTTCTGACACGGCCCGCCCCGGCGGGTTTCAGGCTTTTCCCCAATGTAAACAGGATCGGCCGGGGCATCGGAATCGATGCTGCGGCGCGCCTGGCGGCGAGATGAAATCCGTGCGCGCGAACGAACACGTTTTTCAGTCTCATCCGTTTCCGATTTTGCAAGGAGAGTGTCGAGCGGCAATGTCGCGGGCAGGGGCAGCAGAAAGCGCTTATCCCCTGGATTTATGCCGATATGCTTGATCAAGCGTTTCTAATGGGAGCGGTGGCGGTTTACACTGTGCCATTGCGGCCGCTTTCTCGCTCTCTTGCGGCAGGCAGGCCCGCGCTATCTCCGCTCTCGGATGAGGGAAGTCGCGCCCTCTCTCCGCCTCCCATCCTGATGAGGTGCCCCGCAGGGGCCTCGAAGGACGAGGTTGGCCACTGACGGGTCAGCCGACCTTTGTCGAAGGGTTGAGCCAGCCGTCGCGCGGTATTTCGGGCCGTTGCGGCTTCGGGCGAAATTTCACCAGCACCTCGCGCCCGTCGGAAGAGGCCTGCGTGCGCTCCAACTCATCGCGCTCGGCAACGGCCTGGCGCCAGTGATCATCGTCACGGCCGTGGGGGCGGCCCTGTTCTTCCCAGATCGAATAAGCTCTTTTGCTGATCCATTCGTGACGTCGGCTGCTCATCTATTCGTTCCATTCTTCAAAGGCGTTCTTCAGCAATTTTGTTCTGCAAAACCGGCGAACGGCGCTTGGCCGCCATGAGCAGGTCGAGCTCGATCGAAGAGGGCCCGAACCGGGTGAAGAGGCTCTCGGCCTGTTCTCCGCCCAGGCCATATTTGGAGGCGAATTCATCAAGACTATAGGGGCGGCCGCGCAGGATCCTGCTTCGGCGCTCCGGCTCTCGGATTTGCGTCATTGGTGGTAACCCCAGACTGTTTTGCGATTATGAGAACAAAACAGATTACCGCGATAAAGGTTCCGTGAATTTTCAGCGTTTTTTCGCCTGGTCGCACCACCGGTATCCGGCGGCATAGATTTTCCGGAACGATGGTCGCTGAGAAAATTTCAACTAAAACACGTTGAAATATCAGGGCGTTATGGAATTCGCTTCCGTGGTGGCCGATAAATGGGCTTTACCCCGGCGCGTTACTCTATAGAATCAATCGTGTTAATCGGTTCGCAGGGGCAGCAAATCGCTCGTTCCCCGCGTAGGCGCGACCGATACCGGAGGACTTTGGCTTCCACCCATCAAGAGGAGACAGACATGATGAATGCCCTGCCGCCACTTCATGACGGCCACGCGCCGTTCAACCTCCAGCAGCTGTTTCGCGAAGCGCTCTATGCCTTCGAAGAATGGGACAGCGAATTGACCGAGCCGATCGTCACTCACGAAGGACGGGTCATCCCCATCAGCTTCGTTTTCGAAGCCATGCGTACATGCACCGACATCGTGCCGATGAATATCGTCGGCGCCGTCACCGAAAGGCTGACCAAGCCGTGGGAGGGCGAAGGCCCGCTCGACCAGATGACCTTCTCGACGGCGGCGCGCGTCATGCGCGTGCTGGTGCGCAAGCGCCTTCTTGCCAATGGCACGGCCGATCTCGTCGCCGTTTCGGCCCACGCGGCCGAAGAGCAGAACCGCGACTGACGGGATAAGGATCGCGGCCAAGGCTGCGATCCTTTTCCGCTTCCCGGCGGAACCTCGCTCATTCCCAGCCGTTTAATCCGGCATGCACAGCCCGCCGCCAGTGACGGGCGAGGAATGAATGCCATGCTGAAATCCATCGTTCATGAACTCATCGGCACACCCCGGCGCGAGCCTCAGCTCCCGCAATCGCTCGAGCAGTTTCGCGACAGGAAGCGGGTCCTGATCATCTTCGCCGACGCACAGGACGACCGCGCCGTCATTCAGGATGAATGGCTGCGCAAGGCGCATATGCGCCTCATCGAGGAAGACGTCGAGGTGTTCAGCATTGCCGGTGGCGGCGCGTTTGCGCTGTTCGACGACGACTGGGACCTCGATGCCGACGATATCAGAGAGCGGCTGCAGGGGCCGCCGTCCGGCGAGTTCGGGCTGATCCTGGTCGGGCGTGACGGAACGGTGAAGCTGCGCTCCAGCGAGCCGATGGGCGCGGAGGAAATATTCGCGGCCTTCGAGATGCTGCCGAAGAAGACGCCCTGGTAATCCTCGCAGTTTCCGCTTGAATCGGTCCTGTGGGGCGGGGAAAGCTGCGCCTGTCTTTTAGGTATTCAGAGCTCGAAGGCTTCCTTGAGGCCGAGGCTCTTGCGTTCGCGCAGGTCGAGATCGGCCTCGATATGCGCGATGTGATGCAGCATCAGCCGGCAGGCGCGGTCGAGGTCGTCGCCTTCGATCGCCGCAATGATGTCGCCATGTTCGGAGTGGCCGCAGCTCGATACGGTCGACTGGCCGTAAAGCGCAATCACCAGCGACGAGCGGGCAACGAGCTCTTCCATGAAGCGCTGCATGATCGCATTGCCGGAGATCTCCGCCAGCCTCAGATGGAAATCGCCGGATGCCTTGATCTCGGCGCGCCGCGCCGTCTGGCCGCGTTCGCTCATCAGGCGGCCTTCCTCCAGCAGAAGCTGTTTCAATTGGCTGATGTCATCGGCGGTGATCCGCGCCGCCGCCTCGCGCAGTATGCCGGGCTCGACCAGGCGGCGGGCGGCAAAGATCTGGCGGGCCTCATCGGGCGAGGGATAGGCGACGAAGGCGCCGCGGTTTTTCGCGACGCTGACGAGGCCTTCATAAGAGAGCGCCTGCAGCGCCGCCCGGGCAAGCGTGCGGCTGACATTGAAGAGATTGCCGACATCGTTTTCCGAGAGCTTTGTGCCGGGCGAAAGTCTGCGCTCGACGATTGCTTCGCGGATGGAATCACGGATCAGTTGTGTGCTGGTTTCGGCGGAGTCTTCGGCCTGCGTGGCCTTGGCGGCGGATTTCATGAAAATCGATTTCCTGATGATCGGCAAACCATATCCGGCTTCCAGGCAAAAGTTAAACGGAATTTGTGCTCGAAGCGCCGAATGAATTGTATACGATCATCTGCTTTAATTGCAGACAATAGCCTAAATCATGTGCAGACATCGCTGTGCCCATAATTTGCCCGCTGGCATTCGTCGCCGGTAAAATCCTTTATTCACAATGGGTTATTACTAGCCTGCCGAATTGGCACGGGAGATGCATCGCCTTGTCCGAACAGGGGAAGGCATGATGTCGAAAGCGGCAGAGATCGATTTAGTATCCGTTTCGAAGGTCTATGGGGCGACGACCGCGGTCCAGGCGATCAGCCTGAAGATTCCGGCCGGCTCCTATTGCTGCTTCCTCGGCCCGTCCGGCTGCGGCAAGACCTCGACGCTGCGCATGATCGCCGGCCATGAGAGCATTTCGTCGGGCGATATCCGGCTTGGCAGAACAGTCGTCACCGATTTTCCGCCGGCCAGGCGCGGCACGGCGATGATGTTCCAGTCCTATGCGCTGTTTCCGCATCTCGACCTGATCGACAATGTCGCCTTCAGCCTAAAGATGAAGGGCGTCGACAAGGCGGAGCGCCGCGCCAAGGCGCTCGAAATGCTGAAGCTGATGCAGATGGAGCCCTATGCCAACCGGCGGCCGGCCCAGCTTTCCGGCGGCCAGCAGCAACGCGTGGCGCTGGCGCGTGCTTTGATCACCGATCCCGAAGCGTTGCTGCTCGACGAGCCGCTGTCGGCGCTCGATCCGTTCCTGAAGATCCGCATGCGCGCCGAACTGAAGAAACTGCAGAAATCGCTCGGCATCACCTTCGTCCACGTCACCCACAGCCAGGAAGAGGCGATGGCGCTCGCCGATATCATGGTCATCATGAATGACGGCCGGATCGAGCAGGCGGCGGCCCCGCGCGAGGTTTTCGAGAAGCCGGCCACCGCCTTCGTCGCCCGCTTCATGGGCGATCACAACGTGCTTTCCGGCCGGGTGACATCGAGCGAAAACGGCGTGCTGGTCATGACCGTGCCGGAGGGGCAGAGCTTTTCCGTGCGGGGCGAGGGCAGGGAGGTCGGCGAAGCTGTCGATATCGGTATCCGCACCGATCGCGTGCGCCTGCAGGTGGCGACCGAATGGACGCTCGGCTTCAACGGCATCGTCTCCAATGTCGAATATCGCGGCTCTTCCGTGAAAATCACCGTTCTCGGCGCCGGCAGCGACGACTTCACCGTCATCTCGGACGACGGCGACTATTTCGCCCGGCCGGTTTCAGTCGGCGATGCCGTCTCGCTCAGCTGGGCGCTCGAGGACGCCGTGCTTCTCGGCCGATCTCCTGCATGAACAATCACCATCAACAACCATCCTTCCGCATCAACAAAAAGGGGAACTGACATGACGACTGAAACGACATCGAAGGCGGGCAAAGGTCTTTCCCGCCGCACGCTCTTGAAGACGGGCGCTGCTGCCGTCGGCGCCATTGCCGGCTCGGGCGCCATCACCGGCTTTCCGACCATCTGGGCAAAGACGAACATCACGCTTCGCCAGTTCGGCACCGGCGTTTCCAACATCAATGCCATCGCCGAGAAGTGCAAAGCCGATCTCGGCATCACGCTGGAGATGACGGCAACCGATTCCGACGCCGCCGCCCAGCGCGCCGTCACCCAGCCCGACAGCTACGACATCGCCGACGTCGAATACTGGATCGCCAAGAAGGTGTTCCCGACAGGCGTGCTGCAGCCGATGGACGTCAAAAAGCTGAAATATTACGACAAGATCGTGCCGCTGTTCATCAACGGCAAGCTCAAGGCGGACAGCGTCATCGCTCAGGGAACGGCCCCGCACACGGTCGGCTTCGTCGAAGCGCAGGGTTCCAAGAAATTCGCCAAGGAGCCGACGCAGTGGATGACGATGGTTCCCACCATCTACAATGCCGACACGCTCGGCATCCGTCCCGACTTGACCGGTCGTCCGATCACCAGCTGGGCCGATATTCTCGATCCGGCCTTCAAGGGCAAGACCGCGATCCTCAACATTCCGTCGATCGGCATCATGGATGCGGCGATGATCATGGAAGCCGCCGGCAAGATCAAATATGCCGACAAGGGCAACATGACCAAGGAAGAGATCGACAAGACGATCGAGTTTCTGATCAAGACCAAGGGCGACGGCCAGTTCCGCGCCTTCTGGAAGTCGTTCGACGAAAGCGTCAACCTGATGGCATCGGGCGAAGTCGTCATCCAGTCGATGTGGTCGCCGGCCGTTGCCGCCGTCCGCTCCAAGGGCATTGCCTGCACCTTCCAGCCGCTCAAGGAAGGCTACCGCGCCTGGGGCGGCGGCCTCGGCCTTGCCGCACACCTCAAGGGCGCCGAGCTCGATGCGGCTTACGAATACATCAACTGGTACACGTCGGGCTGGGTCGGCGGCTATCTCAATCGCCAGGGCTATTATTCCGCCTGCATGGACACCGCCAAAGAGTTCATGTCGGCCGACGAATGGGGCTACTGGATTGAAGGCAAGCCGGCGCAGGGCGATATCCTCTCGCCCGAAGGCAAGGTCATGGAAAAGGCCGGCGCCGTGCGCGACGGCGGTTCCTTCGAAGCCCGCATGGGCGCCGTCGCCTGCTGGAACTCTGTCATGGACGAGGACCGCTACATGGTCCGCCGCTGGAACGAGTTCATCGCGGCCTAAGCGCTTGCCGCTCGCCCCTCCCCAACGAGGGAGGGGCGAGCTGTCTTTCGCTATCGCTCAAGACGTCGCTTCGCTCCGCCCCCTCATCTGCCCTTCGGGCATCTTCTCCCCGTTGGGGAGAAGAGGGAGTTCGCGGTTCAGCAGCGTGCAAAAAAAGAAGTTTCGCGGTGGCGCAGACGCTGCCGCGAATCTCTTCTCCCCAGCGGGGGTCCGAAGGACGGGTCGAGACCGGTGGCTCGACCCAGGCAAAGGTGCCGGCAGGCGGATGAGGGGGCGGCACGCGCCTTCGTTCCGCTTGATGTAATCAGAACGGAGAACCGGATATGGCGACCATCGCAGCGGAAACGGAGGAGGACGACCAAGGCGCGCGCGTCAGGCGTGGGCTGAGGCTCTCCCCTACCGCCATCTCCTATCTCCAGGCGACGCCGCTGATCGTCATTCTCGGCTTCTTCTTCCTGCTGCCGATCGCGATGATATCGGTCGTCAGCTTCTGGGATTACGACTTCGCCGGCCTCTATCCTGATTTCCTCACCATGAACTACACCGACACGCTCGGTTCATGGGTAACCTGGAAGACCTATCTCAATACGCTGAAATTCACCGCCATCGTCTGGGCACTGACGCTCGTCATCGGTTTCTGGGTTGCCTATTTCCTGGCCTTCCACATCCGCAAGACCTCGACGCAGATGATCCTCTTCCTCGTCTGCACCGTGCCGTTCATGACCTCGAACATCATCCGCATGATCTCGTGGATCCCTGTGCTCGGGCGCAACGGCCTCGTCAATTCGGCGCTGATCGAAATGGGCGTCATCCCCAAGCCGATCGAATGGCTGCTCTATTCCGATTTCGCCGTCGTGCTCGCCATGGTGCATCTCTATACGCTGTTCATGGTGACGCCGATCTTCAACACGCTGATGCGCATCGACCGGTCGCTGTTCGAGGCGGCGCGCGATGCCGGGGCGTCGAGCTGGCAGGTATTGTGGAACGTCGTCATTCCGCTTGCCAAGCCCGGCATGGCGATCGGCACGATCTTTGTCGTCACGCTCGTGATGGCCGATTTCTCCACCGTGCAGGTCATGTCCGGCGGCCAGAGCGCTTCGGTGGCGCTGATGATGAAGAACCAGATGTCGCTGCTGCAATATCCGGCCGCTGCCGCCAATGCCGTGGTGCTGCTTGCGGTGGTGCTGCTGATGGTGGCCGCCATCCTGCGTGTCGTCGACATCCGCAAGGAGCTTTGAGAT
This sequence comes from Rhizobium esperanzae, assembly GCF_014197615.1. Classification (GTDB taxonomy): domain Bacteria; phylum Pseudomonadota; class Alphaproteobacteria; order Rhizobiales; family Rhizobiaceae; genus Rhizobium; species Rhizobium esperanzae_A. The sequence goes on along the minus strand of NZ_JACIFY010000006.1, from coordinate 29,544 downwards.
GAACCACGAAAAACGCGGTCTCGAATTCTATCTGCTGGCGATTTTTTTCATCATCTTCGTGCTCTTCCTCTACGGCCCGCTTTCGGCGATCCTGATCCTTTCCTTCCAGGGGCCGGACGGCGGCCTGACCTTCCCGATGAACGGCGTTTCCACGCATTGGTTCTTCAACCTGTTCGAAAAGCAGGCGGTCGGCGATTTCGGCGCCTCGTTCCGCCGCTCCTTCACCCTCGGGCTGATGGTGATGGTGGTGACGGTCGTCGTCTCGCTGCTGGCCGGCCTTGCCTTCCGCCGCCGTTTCCGCGGTTCGACGGCGCTGTTCTACGCCACCGTCGCCAGCCTCGTCGTGCCGTCGATCATCATCTCGCTCGGCATCGGCGTCGTCTTCCAGGAGGGCGGGTTGAAGCCCGCCTGGTATTCCTCGGCCTTCGGCGCGCACCTGACATGGACACTGCCGTTCGGCGTATTGATCATGTTTGCCGTCTTCAATCGTTTTTCGCCTGCCTATGAAGAGGCGGCGCGCGACCTTGGCGCGACCTCCTGGCAGACCTTCCGCCATGTCGTGCTGCCGATGATCGCGCCGAGCCTGATCGGCGTCGGCCTGTTCGGCTTCACGCTCTCCTATGACGAATTCGCCCGCACCTTGATGACCTCCGGCAGCTACAATACCTTGCCGCTCGAAATCTACGGCATGACGACCAACGTCACGACGCCGGTGCTCTATGCGCTCGGCACGGTGACGACGCTGTTTTCCTTCACCATCATTCTCATCGCGCTCGGCATCATGACGATGCTCAGCCGGCGACAGGCAAAGATAGACTGATATGCGCATCCTCATCGTCAATCCGAACACCACTGTTTCCATGACCGAGAAGGCCGCGACCGCCGCACGTGCCGTGGCGGCATCCGGCACCGAGATCATCGCCGCGACATCCACCATGGGGCCGGTCTCCATCGAGGGGCATTATGACGGGGCGCTGGCGATCCCCGGACTGCTCCTGGAACTTAAGGAGCGGCAGGCGGCGGGTTATGACGCGGCGGTCATTGCCTGCTTCGACGATACCGGGCTCGAAGCGGCGCGGAGTTTTGCCGATGTGCCGATCCTCGGTCTCTGCGAATCCGCCGTGGTGACGGCGGGCTTCCTGGCGCAGCGCTTCACCGTGGTGACGACGCTGGAGCGGTCACGGATACTGATCGACAATCTGGTGCGCCGCTACGGCATGGGGGAGCGCGCCAAGGTGCGCGCCTCCGATATTCCGGTGCTGGAGCTGGAAGATGCCGCCTCGGGCGCGATCGGCAAGCTCCGGGCCGAGATCGAGCGGGCTCTTGCCGAAGACGGGGCGGAGGCGATCGTGCTCGGCTGTGCCGGCATGACGGATCTTGCCCGGGAATTGCAGGATATCTACGGCGTGCCCGTCGTCGACGGCGTGGCGGCCGCCGTCAAGCAGGCCGAGGCGCTGGTGTCGCTCGGTCTTTCCACCAGCAAGCGCGGCTCCTACGCCTCGCCGCTGCCGAAACCCTTTATGGGCGCGATGAGCGGTTTTTCGCCGGCCGCGAAAATCGGCTGAGCCCATGGCCGTCTCCTTCGATTTCAAAGCGCTCGGGGAGCGCGAACGCTACAAGCTGATGATCGGCACGATCATTCCGCGGCCGATCGCGCTGGTGACGACGGTCGACGAGCATGGCCGGATCAACGCGGCGCCCTTCAGCTTCTTCAACTGCCTCTCGGCCGATCCGCCGATCCTGGCGATCGGCGTCGAGAACAATGCCGACATGTCGTTCAAAGATACCGGCCACAATATCCGCATGACCGAGGTCTTCACCGTCAACATCGTCTCTTTCGCCATCGCCGAGGCGATGCATGTCTGCGGCAGCAAATATCCGCGCGGCGTCGACGAGCTGAAGGAAGCCGGGTTGACGGCGGTGCCGGGCAAGAAGGTCGCTTCCCCCTTCATCGCCGAGGCGCCGGCCGCCTTCGAATGCCGGCGGCATGTGACGCTGGAACTTGGACGCTCGCGGCAGATTATCCTCGGCGAAATCGTCTATGCGCATTACCGCGATGGCGTCGTCGATCCGGAACGGCTGCATGTCGATCCGGCCGCGGTCGATGCCATTGCGAGACTGGGCGGCGATACCTGCGCCACCATCCGCGACCGTTTCGAGATGCTGACGCCGAAGCTCTGACGTCGAACGTTTCCGTTTTTCTCGAGTCATGGAAACGCTCTATCTCTTTGTTTTCACGCAATTCCGGACGCAAAACCGCTGTACACTTTTGCTGGAATTGCTCCGGGATAGCCCCAAGTTTTGCTTTACTTTTTCTCTTCTGGTGAGAATGGTCTGCATCGGATCATAGCAGGAGAGGAGCGCCTATCATGACAATCGAGAACGATCTCAGCCGGATCGCCGAGCAGGAAAAGGCGCTGAGCTTCGACGCTTTCGATCTCACCACTGCCTGGCAGCTTGGCAAGCTTCTGCAGGAACTCGCCACCGAGCGCGGCCTCGGCATCGCGATCGATGTGACGCTGCATTCGATGCCGGTCTTCTATGCGGCATTGCCGGGCGTCACACCCGATAACGTCAACTGGGTGCGCCGCAAGCGCAACATGGTGCTGCGTTATTTCCGCAGCAGTTATGCGTCCGGGCTAAAGCTCAGCAAGGACGGCAAGACCGTCGAGGACAACGGGCTTGATGGCGCCGATTATGCGCCGCATGGCGGCAGTTTTCCGATCAACGTCAAGGGAACCGGCTGCATCGGCGCGGTCACCGTTTCGGGCCTGCCGCAACGCGACGACCACAATCTCGCCGTCGAGGCCTTGGCGCTGATGCTGGCGAAGGATCTGGATACGCTGCGGCTCGCTCCGCTCTGAGGCGAGATCTGCCGTAATTTCGACAGAAAAAAGCCATGAAAAATGCAAAATCGCATCGCCGCTCCGGTGACGCGGCCTTGTCCTGCGGTTAAGGTGCGGCATCGCCCTCCTTAACCTTCCCGGGACGCCATGATCCGCTTGTTCTTCGCGCTTGCCGCCGCCATCGGTTTCGGTCTTTTCCTTGCCTCCTGCAACACGCTGTCGAAGGAGGAATGTGTGGCCGCCGACTGGCGGGTGATCGGCGAGAGCGACGGGGCTGCGGGCTATGAGCCGCAGCAGCGTTTCGCTGCGCATGCCAAATCCTGCGAGCGGGTGAAGATCGTGCCCGACCAGACGATCTGGTTCCAGGGATATCAGTCCGGCCTTGTACGTTATTGCACGCCGCTCAGCGGGCTGGCGCGCGGCCAGGCGGGCAGCGGCTACGCCAATATCTGCCCGCCCGAAACCGCATCCGGCTTCCTGCGCGGCTTCAACATCGGCAGCAAGCAGCATGGGCTGCAGGAGCGCCTCAATTCGATGCAGAACGATTACAGCTCCAAGGAGATTGAAATCGACGAGCTTTCCGACAGGCTGAAGGATGCCAAGGATGGCGACAGATCGGAGCTGCGCCGGCGGATCGAGGATCTCGAAGACGACATGCACGATATCCGCCGCGACCAGCGCGACCTGCAGGACGAACTCGACCGTGCAAACGAGGATGTCGAGTGGTTCCAGCGCAATCCCACCGCCGAATTGCGGGCGCCGGGCTACTGAGCTTTACAGCCCCACGCGCCTTTTGAGGCGCGCGTGGGCATGCTGAACTTCGGATCGATGCCTCAGAGCTTGCCGCCGGCCTCAGTGATGCCTTTCGTCAGGCTGCCGGTTGCCGGAAAGAGCGGGATGAGGCAGGCCTGCAGGGCGTGATAGATATCGCCCTTGCCGGGGAAGAGCGAATGCGAGGGGACGAGGTCTTCCGTCAGTTCCTCGTGCCAGCCGCCATTCTTATGGTCGATGAAGGCGCGCTCGATCACGTTCCAGATCTTGCGGTAGCTTTCCTCGTGGAAATCGCTCGGCAGATGTTCGTTGAGGAAATGGGCGGCAGCGGCACCTTCGCAGGCCGGCCACCAGAGCTTGTTGCGCTTGGCGGGCTTGTCGTCCCAATCGAGCGTATAGAAGAAGCCGCCCTTGTCGTTGTCCCAGCCGAGCGCCATCGATTGGGCAAAGAGGGCCTTGGCCGCATCCGGCATCCATTCGATGCGCTTGCCGCCGAGCGCCCAGAGCTGCAGGATCAGGCGCGCCCATTCCAGCCAGTGGCCCGGCGTCGTGCCGGCCGGGCGGAACATTTCGTTCGGATGATAGTAAGACTTGTCGAGGTTCCATTCGGCGTCGAAATGCTCGGCGACGCGCCAGTCGACCGAACCGGCCGCGCGGCGGATGACGAGGTCGGCGATGCTTTCGGCCTTGGTCAGATACTCTCTGTCGCCGGTCGCTTCGAAGGCCGCCATCAGCGCCTCGGTCAAGTGCATGTTGGAATTCTGGCCGCGATAGACGCCGCCGTCGAGCGGCTGCCAGTCGGCGGTGAATTCCTCGGCGATGGCGCCGTGTTTTGCCTCCCAGAACCTAGTGTTCAGGATCCCGGTGATATCGTCGAGCATGCCGTCGGCAAGCGGATGGCCGATCGTCTTGGCGGAGGCGGCGGCGAGCAGCACGAAAGCATGGCCGTAACCCTGCTTGTTGGAATCGACCGGACCGTTGTTGTCGAGCGACCAGAAATAGCCGCCATTCCTGCGGTCGCGATGGTGGTTCCAGAGATAGTTCATGCCGTGGTCGACGAGGTCGCCAGCGCCCGGGCGGCCGAGCAGGGCGCCGATCGAGAAACAATGGACCGCGCGCGCCGCGATATGGATGCCGCGCACCTGGCCCTCGGCGTCGAGCGGCCTGCCTTGGTCGTCGAGATCGTAGAAGCCGCCCTTCGGGTTGACTGAATTGTGCTGGAAGAAATCGAAAAGGCCGTTGGCCTGGGCGAGCAGCCAGCCGCGATGGTAGGCGCGGGTCGTCCAGTTTCCAAGCGCGGTGTTGCCGGTTGCGGGTGCCATGATGCTCCTCCGATTTCGTGCACAAGCGTTGCAAACGCCTATATAGAGGTCGGGCGAGTCTGTCATGAGGCAAGCTTGCAAAGCACGAAATCGATAGGCATATATTGACATAAAGATATCTTTATGTGATCTGGAAGTCTGGTCTTACGACGTCAAGGAGCCCTCCCGTGTTTGATACTCTCTTTGGTCCGGAAACGGGCAAGCGTGACGGCAGTGAAGTTTTCGCCGCTTTGAAGAAAGCCGCGAGCGAACGCATCCTTGTTCTCGACGGCGCCATGGGCACGCAGATCCAGGGGCTGGGCTATGATGAAGACCAGTTTCGCGGCACGCGCTTCATCGGCTGCGCCTGCCACCAGAAGGGCAATAACGACCTTCTGATCCTGAGCCAGCCGGATGCGATCGAAGAGATCCATTACAAATACGCCAAGGCCGGCGCCGATATCCTCGAGACCAATACCTTCTCCTCGACCCGCATCGCCCAGGCCGATTACCAGATGGAAGGCGAGGTCTATGCGCTGAACAAGGAAGGTGCGGAGATCGTGCGCCGCGCGGCAATCCGCGCCGAGCGCGAGGACGGCCGCCGCCGTTTCGTGGCGGGCGCCATCGGCCCGACCAACCGCACCGCCTCGATCTCGCCCGACGTCAACAATCCCGGTTTCCGCGCCGTCACCTTCGACGACCTGCGGTCCGCCTATGGCGAGCAGATCGACGGGCTGATCGACGGTGGCGCCGACATCATCCTGATCGAGACGATCTTCGACACGCTGAACGCCAAAGCCGCGATCTTTGCCTGCGAAGAGCGCTTCGAGGCCAAGGGCGTGCGCCTGCCGGTGATGATCTCCGGCACGATCACCGACCTTTCCGGCCGCACGCTCTCCGGCCAGACGCCGTCGGCCTTCTGGAACTCGGTGCGCCACGCCAATCCCTTCACGATCGGCCTCAACTGCGCGCTCGGGGCCAATGCGATGCGCCCGCACCTGCAGGAACTGTCAGGCGTTGCCGACACTTTCATCTGCGCCTATCCGAATGCCGGCCTGCCGAACGAGTTCGGCCAGTACGACGAAACGCCGGAGCTGATGGCCGCACAGATCGACAGCTTCGCCCGTGAAGGCCTGGTCAATATCGTCGGCGGCTGCTGCGGTTCGACGCCGGACCATATCAGGGCGATCGCCGAGACCGCGGCGAAATACAAGCCGCGCCCGATCCCGGAACATCGCCCGTTCATGTCGCTGTCGGGTCTCGAACCCTTCGAGCTGACCAAGGACATTCCTTTCGTCAACGTCGGCGAGCGCACCAACGTCACCGGCTCGGCGAAGTTCCGCAAGCTGATCACCAATGCCGATTACACCGCAGCACTCGATGTCGCGCGCGACCAGGTCGAGAACGGCGCGCAGGTGATCGACATCAACATGGACGAGGGCCTGATCGATTCCGAAAAGGCGATGGTCGAGTTCCTCAACCTGATCGCCGCCGAGCCCGACATCGCCCGCGTGCCCGTCATGATCGACTCGTCGAAATTCTCGATCATCGAATCCGGCCTGAAGCGCGTGCAGGGCAAGCCGATCGTCAACTCGATCTCGCTGAAGGAAGGCGAGGAGAACTTTCTCGCCCAGGCTCGGCTGCTGCACAATTATGGTGCTGCCGTCGTCGTCATGGCCTTCGACGAGACGGGACAGGCCGACAGCTATGAGCGCAAGGTGGAAATCTGCACGCGCGCCTACACGCTGCTGACCGAGAAGATCGGCTTCCCGCCCGAAGACATCATCTTCGACCCGAATATCTTCGCGGTCGCGACCGGTATCGAAGAGCACAATAATTACGGCGTCGACTTCATCGAAGCGACGCGGACGATCCGTCAGCGTATGCCGCTCGTGCATATTTCCGGCGGCGTCTCCAACCTGTCCTTCTCGTTCCGCGGCAACGAGCCGGTGCGTGAGGCGATGCATGCCGTGTTCCTCTACCACGCCATCCAGGCGGGTATGGACATGGGCATCGTCAATGCCGGCCAGCTCGCTGTCTACGACAACATCGATCCCGAGCTGCGTGAGGCCTGCGAGGACGTGGTGCTGAACCGCCGTCCCGACAGCACCGAGCGGCTGCTTGAGGTGGCTGAGCGTTTCCGTGGCGCCGGCGCCAGGGAAGGCCGCGTCCAGGATCTCTCCTGGCGTGAATGGAGTGTCGAGAAGCGTCTCGAACATGCGCTCGTCAACGGCATCACCGAATATATCGAAGCCGATACGGAGGAGGCGCGTCAGCAAGCCGCCCGTCCGCTGCACGTTATTGAAGGGCCGCTGATGGCCGGCATGAACGTCGTCGGCGATCTCTTCGGATCGGGCAAGATGTTCCTGCCGCAGGTCGTGAAATCCGCCCGCGTCATGAAGCAGGCGGTTGCCGTGCTTCTTCCCTACATGGAAGAGGAAAAGCGCCTCAACGGCGGCGAGGAACGGCAATCGGCCGGCAAGATCCTGATGGCGACGGTCAAGGGCGACGTGCACGATATCGGCAAGAACATCGTTGGCGTTGTGCTCGCCTGCAACAATTACGAGATCGTCGACCTCGGCGTCATGGTGCCGGCGACGAAGATCCTCGAAACGGCGATCGCCGAAAAGGTCGATATCATCGGCCTTTCCGGTCTGATCACGCCGTCGCTCGACGAGATGGTGCACGTCGCGGCCGAGATGGAGCGGCAGGGCTTCGAAATCCCGCTGCTGATCGGTGGTGCCACGACCAGCCGCGTGCATACCGCCGTGAAGATCCATCCCGGCTACAACAAGGGGCAGGCGGTCTACGTGACCGATGCGAGCCGCGCCGTCGGCGTCGTCTCGGCGCTGCTCTCGTCGGAAACGCGGCAGGGCTATGTCGACGATGTCAGAGCCGAATATGCCAAGGTGGCGGCTGCCCATGCCCGCAGCGAAGCGGAGAAGGTGCGCCTGCCTTTGCCGCGAGCCCGCGAGAATGCGCATAAGGTCGATTGGTCGGCTTACAAGCCGACAAAGCCTGAGTTCTTCGGCACGCGGGTGTTCGAGGATTACGATCTGGCCGAGCTTGCCCGATATATCGACTGGACGCCGTTCTTCCAGACCTGGGAACTGCGCGGCCGTTACCCCGCCATTCTCGAAGATGAGAAGCAGGGCGAGGCGGCCCGTGCGCTCTGGGCCGATGCCCAGGCCATGCTCAACAAGATCATCGACGAGAAGTGGTTCCGCCCGCGCGCCGTCATCGGCTTCTGGCCGGCCGGCGCCGTCGGCGACGATATCCGCCTCTTCACGGACGAAAGCCGCAGCCAGGAGCTTGCCACCTTCTACACGCTGCGCCAGCAGCTTTCGAAGCGGGACGGGCGTGCGAACGTGGCGCTGTCGGACTTCGTCGCGCCTGTCGCAAGTGGTGTGCAGGATTATGTCGGCGGTTTCGTGGTGACGGCCGGCATCGAGGAGATCGCCATCGCCGAACGTTTCGAGCGGTCGAATGACGATTATTCCTCGATCCTCGTCAAGGCGCTGGCCGACCGCTTCGCCGAAGCTTTTGCCGAGCGTATGCACGAGCAGGTGCGGCGGGAATATTGGGGCTATGCCAAGGACGAGACACTCAGCAATGAGGACCTCATCACCGAAGCCTATGCCGGCATCCGACCGGCGCCCGGTTATCCCGCCCAGCCCGACCACACGGAAAAGGCGACGCTCTTCAAGCTGCTCGATGCGGAAAAAACCGCCGGCGTGAAGCTGACGGAGAGCTATGCGATGTGGCCCGGCTCGTCCGTATCCGGCCTCTATATCGGCCACCCCGACTCCTATTATTTCGGCGTCGCCAAGGTGGAGCGCGATCAGGTGGAGGACTATGCCAAGCGCAAGGGCATGGAGGTTTCCGAGGTCGAGCGCTGGCTCGGACCGGTGCTGAACTATGTGCCGCGCAAGGCGGACGAGGAGATTGAGGACGCGGCGTAGAGGCGCGCTCGACGTTCTTAATGTGATGAATCAAGAGACGATGGAGCCGGACAGTGATTCACCTTCCGGCTTCATGCTTTTGAAATTGAAAGCGAAAATCAAGCTGCAGTTTGATTTTGCCGAATGTCGTCCCTCGAAAGCCGCTCTTGGGCGATAGGCATCAGCGGCGGACGGGATCGCTCTTCCTGGCTTTGGCAAGATCGAGAAATTTCCCTTTGATCGTTGCGAAAAGACCGGGCGGGATGAAGCCGTAGGCGAATATTCCCTCGCTGCCCGGCACGGGCGAAAGCCCGCCATTCGGCCATTCATCGATGTTGTGTTCGGAGACGATGACCCAACTCGGCGCGTCGTTCAGACCGATCGCCTGCTTCACCTTCGGCGGGATTTCTATTCCGATTGTATCGCCAGACGGCGGCGTATGCGTGATCGGCAGCAGAACGACGTAGCGGGGATTGGCGAAGCTATCACTTGCCGCGACGAGGCAGGCGGGCCTGTCCTTGCCCTGGGTACGGCCCGCCGATGCTTCGCGCGACCAGAGGTAATCATAGTGCACGACGAGGCCGGGCTTAGGTTCGGGAATTGGGGCCATGAGGCGTTATTTCAGCAGTTCATCGAGGGGGGCATGCGCCGCATCCATCTCCGCTCTTTCGACTGCTTCGATGACAACGGACAAGGCGTCGGCGGTGATGTGCGTGCGTTGTGCGGCAGCCCTCAGCCAATCATAGTGCTCGGCCGACATCAGCACGAATTCGCGGCGGCCATGACGGGTGATCTCGACGGGCTCGCGCTGTGCCTGGTGCTGAAACTCACCGAATTTTCGCTGAAACTCCAGAGATGTGGTCCGAGCCATAATAGGATTCCAAACTTCAATACTCGGACTATACGTATAATTTGGATAAGCTCAAGCCGTCAGTTCACCCCGATCGTCAGCTCGGCCACGAAGTCGTAGGCATCGCCGCGATAGAGCGAGCGGGTGAACTCCACGGCGCGGCCGGAGCCGAGATAGGAGATACGTTCGATCGACAGGCCGGCCGCACCCACGGAGACGCCGAGAAGCTGGGCGTCGGCTTCCTTCATGTTGGTCGCCGAAATGCGCTGGACGGCGCGGACCGGACGGACGTTGAGGCGTTCGAGTTCGGCGTAGAGCGAATTGGTGACGGCGGAGGGATCGGGCAGGAACTCGCCGGAGACGCTGGCATTCTCGATTGCCAGCGGCTGGTCGTCGGCGATGCGCAGGCGCGAGAGGCGCGAAACCTTCACGCCCGCGGCGAGGCCAAGGATCATCATCTCGTCGGGTGAGGGGGTATGGATGCCCTTATGCAGCCATTCCGAGCGGGAGGACATGCCGCGGCGTGCCATGTCTTCGGTGAAAGAGGTGAGCTGTGACAGGCGTTGCTCCACCTTGGAAACCGGCTTGGCGACAAAGGTGCCCGAACCGTGGCGGCGCACCAGCAGGCCGTCGGCGACGAGTTCGTCGATCGCCTTGCGCACGGTGACCCGGCTGACGGCGGCAAGTTCGGCGATGTCGCGCTCCGGCGGCAGCGCGTCGCCGTGACCAAGCGTGCCGGCGCGCACGGCCTCTTCGAGCGTGCGGCGCAGCTTGACGTAGAGCGGGCCGGTGCCGGCCGCCTGCAGGCGTTCCAGGGAGAGGATTGTGGCGAGATCATCGGTCATGCCGCACCTCTCTGTCGCTCGTTCAGGAGCTTGACCGCAAGTTCCACCGCGCCGTGAAGGGCATCGTTCTTCGGTTTGGCCAGCAGCGGCCTGTAGCGTTGGGGAAGCCAGGGCTCATAGGCTTCCGCAAGACCGCCAAGCAGGCAAATTGACGGGCATCCGGGCCAAAGCAGCGCTTCAAGGCTTTCGCCGATCGCCGTTGCCGCGTCCGTGACGATGCCGACCGCGACCGCATCGCCCCTCATTGCGTAGTCGAAGACGACAGGCGCGTAACGGGCAAAATCCGTCGGTCTTGCCGAATGCGCAAATTCGACAATGCGCTCGGGATCATTGCCGTATTCGGCCATGACCGCTTCGGTGATCGCGGAAGCCGGGCGCACGCCGTCATGGGCGAGCAGCGATCGTTCCATGAGGTCGCGGCCCAGGCGGGCGCCGCTTGCCTGGTCGCCGACGACGAAGCCCCAGCCGCCGATGCCGTTCAGCCGACCCTCTTTCCGGGCGTTATAGACCGAGCCGGTGCCGAAGGCGCCGACGATGCCGTCGGCATCGCCGAGCGCGCCCTGGAGCGCGATCAGTGCATCGGTAACAACGCGGCCTTCGGCAAAGGGCAGGGCCTTTTCGATTCGCTGGCCATAATCCGTGACATTGGCGCCGGCGACGCCGACGACCGCTGCGACGGAGGAGATGGTTTCCGCGGCGAGCCCGGCATCACGCAAAGCCTGCCGGGCGGAGTCGACGATGTTGAGAAGGGAATTGTCCAGATCGGACAGGATATTGGCAGGCCCCGATTTGCCGCGGCCGATGATCGTGCCGTTTCTGTCCGCGATCGCGGCCCGGCAGCTCGTTCCGCCGCCATCTATGCCGATTGCAAGCTCCGTCATCGGGCCTCCGAATACACCGTTCCCATCTGTTTTTCATACAATACCAAAAAAATACCATTTACCAAGTGGGAATGGCCGAGAAATTACACCTTTTTATCCATTTGATTTTCCTCAATAAAAATTTTTAATGAAGCCTTGTGCGCCTAAAAGTTAAAATTCGTCTGGACAATTGGTATTTTTTTGGCCTTAATTCGACAAAAGGGAACAGCGTTTTGAAGCCCACGAAAACCGGCAGCAAAGCCAAGCCGGAACCGCTTCGAGGATGATTGCCAGAATGCCAGTGGCCCTGTCGGGCCGGCGATGGAATTCAGGCATCCATTGGCTTTCCCATTATTTTCGGCGCGTCCGGTGCAGGTCACCGAAAAGCGCGCAGTCCGGCCGCAGGCGATCCGCCTTCGTGTCCGTCGAGCTTTCGGGGCCGGCAGTCGCTGGCGGTCCTCCAAGGGGCGTTGGGTGTTTCTCATGCACGCCAATTGCTTGTTTCAGATCGAAAACGGCGCCTTCCGGCGCCTGAAAACAGGAGAGGGAAATGAAAAACACTGCTCTGAAAAGCTTCCTGCTTGCCTCCAGCCTGCTGACGTCGGCAGGTCTGGTCCACGCCGCCGACGTCACGCTGACGGTCGAAAGCTGGCGTAACGACGACCTGCAGATCTGGCAGGAGAAGATCATCCCGGCGTTCGAAGCCAAGAACCCGGGCATCAAGATCGTCTTCTCGCCGACCGCGCCGACCGAATACAACGCTTCGCTGAACGCCAAGCTCGATGCCGGCTCGGCAGGCGACATCATCACCTGCCGTCCGTTCGACGCCTCGCTCGAACTCTTCAACAAGAAGCAGCTCGTCGACATCACCAGCCTGCCCGGCATGGAGAACTTCTCGCCGGTCGCCAAGGCGGCCTGGTCGACCGACGACGGCAAGTCGACCTTCTGCGTGCCGATGGCTTCGGTCATCCACGGCTTCATCTACAACAAGGACGCCTTCGACAAGCTTGGCATCTCCGTGCCGAAGACGCAGGACGAGTTCTACGCGGCGCTCGACAAGATCAAAGCCGACGGCACCTATATCCCGCTCGCCATGGGCACGAAGGACCTCTGGGAAGCCGCCACCATGGGCTACCAGAATATCGGCCCGAACTACTGGAAGGGTGAGGAAGGCCGCGAAGCGCTGATCGCAGGCAAGCAGAAGCTGACCGATGCTGACTGGGTCAAGCCCTATGAGGAGCTTGCCAAGTGGAAGCCCTATCTCGGCGACGGTTTCGAAGCCCAGACCTATTCGGACAGCCAGAACCTCTTCACGCTCGGCCGCGCCGCCATTTATCCGGCCGGTTCCTGGGAAATCGCGCTCTTCAACACGCAGGCGCAGTTCAAGATGGGCGCGTTCCCGCCGCCGGTTCCGAAGGCTGGCGATACGGGCTACATCTCCGACCATCCGGATATCGGCGTCGCCCTGAATGCCAAGAGCAAGCATGCCGAGGAAGCCAAGAAGTTCCTGAGCTGGGTCGCTTCGCCCGAGTTCGCCGACATCTACGCGAACTCGCTGCCGGGCTTCTTCAGCCTGAACTCCAACCCGGTCAAGATGTCCGATCCGCTCGCCCAGGAATTCGTCTCCTGGCGCGGCCCGTACAAGTCGACCGTGCGCTCGACCTACCAGATCCTGTCGCGCGGCACGCCGAACCTCGAAAACGAGACCTGGGTGGAATCGGCCAACGTGATCAACGGCACGGATACGCCGAAGGTCGCCGCCGAGAAGCTGCAGAAGGGCCTCGACAGCTGGTACAAGCCGGCCAAGTGATGTGAAACTCCTCCCCAACCCCTCCCCACAAGGGGGAGGGGCTTAGCCGGCCGCAAATGCGCGGTTCCGGCAGGGAGGAGATCGCTCCGCGAGTCTTCTTCCCCCTTGTGGGGAAGATGGCCGGCAGGCCAGGAGGGGGTTTCGTCACGCCGAGGCATGGCGGCTCGCCTTAGCGAAGAGGCATCTTGACGATGCACAAAAGTCTGACTTCCCGGCTCCAAAATCTATCTAACAACAAGGCAAAAGCCATGAGCGAAACCGACAACGTGGCCGATATCGTCCCGCTCAAGCGCCCGGTGCGCTGGCACATCTTCGTCTTCATGCTGCCGGCCGTGATCGTCTATTCCGCCGTCATGGTGCTGCCGCTGATCGAAACGCTGAGGCTTTCGCTTTACAATACGGTCGATGGGCAGCCGGCCTTCGTCGGCCTGGCGAATTTCAAGGTACTGTTCGGCGATCCGCGCTGGGCGCATGATTTCTGGAACGCGCTCGTCAATAATCTGATCTTCTTCGTCATCCACATGTGCGTGCAGAACCCGATCGGCATTGCGCTTGCCGCGCTGCTTTCGGTGCCGAAGCTCAGGGGTGTCGCCTTCTACCGCACGGCGATGTTCCTGCCGACGCTTTTGTCCTTCGTCATCGTCGGCTTCATCTGGAAGCTGATCCTGTCGCCGATCTGGGGCGTGGCGCCCTGGATGCTCGATCTCATCGGCTTGAAATTCCTGTTCGCTCCCTGGCTCGGCAAGCCGGGTTCGGCGCTGATTGCCGTATCGCTGATCTCCAACTGGCAATATATCGGCATTCCGATGATGCTGATCTATGCCGCGCTTCTCAGCATCCCCGAAGAGGTGATCGAGGCGGCGGAATGCGACGGTATCACCGGCTGGGCGCAGTTCTGGAAGATCAAGCTGCCGCTCATCCTGCCGGCGATCGGCATCATCTCGATCCTGACCTTCGTCGGCAATTTCAATGCCTTCGACCTGATCTATACCGTACAGGGGGCGCTTGCCGGGCCTGATATGTCGACCGACATTCTCGGCACGCTGCTCTACCGCACCTTCTTCGGTTTCCAGCTTCAACTCGGCGACCGTTCGATGGGCGCGACGATCGCCACCGTGATGTTCCTCATCATCCTCGCCGGCGTCTCGCTTTATCTCTTCGTCATCCAGCGGCGCATGCGTCGCTATCAGTTCTGAGGAGCGCGCATGTCCAAGGCACGCACATCTCCCGTCCGCACCGGCCTCGTGCACCTGGCGCTCGGCGCCTACACACTGGTCGCGCTGTTTCCGGTGTTCCTGACCATCGTCAACTCGTTCAAGGATCGCGCCTCGATCTTCCGCGAGCCGCTGATGATCCCGACGCCGTCGACCTTCAGCCTCGTCGGTTACCAGACGGTGCTGGGGCAGGGTGATTTCGCCACCTATTTCCAGAACAGCTTCATCGTCACGATCGTCTCGATCCTGCTGGTGCTGCTCTTCGGCGCCATGGCGGCCTTCGCACTGTCGGAATATCGTTTCCGCGGCAATATGCTGCTCGGGCTCTATATGGCGATCGGCATCATGATCCCGATCCGCCTCGGCACGGTGGCGATCCTGCAGGGCATGGTGGCGGCGGGCCTCGTCAATACGCTGACGGCACTCGTCCTCGTCTATACCGCGCAGGGCATACCGCTGGCGATCTTCATCCTGTCGGAATTCATGCGCACGGTGTCGGACGACCTGAAGAATGCGGGGCGCATCGACGGGCTCTCGGAATATGCGATCTTCTTCCGCCTGGTGCTGCCGCTGGTGCGCCCGGCCATGGCAACGGTTGCCGTCTTCACGATGATCCCGATCTGGAACGATCTCTGGTTCCCGCTGATCCTGGCGCCGGCCGAAAGCACCAAGACCGTAACGCTCGGCTCACAGATCTTCATCGGCCAGTTCGTCACCAACTGGAACGCGGTGCTGGCGGCACTCTCGCTCGCGATCCTGCCGATCCTGATCCTCTACGTCATCTTCTCGCGCCAACTGATCCGCGGTATCACCTCGGGAGCGGTCAAATGAGCCAGGAAAAACCGATCCGCGTTCTCGTCGCCGGTCTCGGCAATATGGGCCGCAGCCATGCGCTCGCCTATCACAACGATCCCGGTTTCGAGATCGTCGGTCTCGTCAACCGCTCGACGCCGGCGCTGGAGCCCGAACTGCAGGGCTATACCATTCACCCCGACTTCGCCACGGCGCTTGCCGAACTGAAACCGGACCTCTGCTCGATCAACACCTATTCCGACAGCCATGCCGATTATGCCGTCGCCGCTTTCGAGGCTGGCTGCCATGTGTTCGTCGAAAAGCCGCTGGCGACCACGGTTGCCGACGCCGAGCGTGTCGTGGCGGCAGCTGAGAAGGCCGGGCGCAAGCTGGTGATCGGCTATATCCTGCGGCATCATCCGTCGTGGACGAAGCTGATCGAGGAGGCGCGCAAGCTCGGCCCGCCTTACGTCTTCCGCATGAACCTCAACCAGCAGTCCAGCGGTCCGACCTGGGCGACGCACAAGTCGCTGATGCGCACGACCTCGCCGATCGTCGATTGCGGCGTTCATTATGTCGACGTCATGTGCCAGATCACGGACGCCAGGGCCGTCGAGGTGCGCGGCATGGGGCTGCGCCTGTCCGATGAGATCGCAGCCGACATGTATAATTACGGACAGCTGCAGGTGCTGTTCGAAGACGGTTCGGTCGGCTGGTACGAAGCCGGCTGGGGGCCGATGATCTCGGAGACGGCCTTCTTCGTGAAGGATGTGATGTCGCCGAAGGGGGCGGTGTCGATCGTCATGGATCCGAACGCCAAGTCCGACGACATCGACACGCACACCAAGACCTCCGTGATCCGTCTGCATACGGCCGAAACCGGCCCGGACGGCAAGTTCATCCGGCCAGACCAGGACATGCAGATGACGGGCGAGCCCGGTCATCAGGCGCTTTGCGACCTGGAACAGGCCTTCATGCTGAGGGCGATCCGCGAGGATCTGAACCTCGATCGCCATATGGCGGATGCGGTGGCGTCGCTGCGCATCTGCCTTGCCGCCGACGAGAGCGTGCGCACCGGCCAGCCGGTCAGATTGTAAGGGAAAAACAGTGGGATCGCTTCAACTCAAATCCATCCGCAAGACCTATGGCACGCATGAGGTGCTGAAAGGCATCGACCTCGAGGTCAAGGATGGCGAATTCGTCATCTTCGTCGGGCCGTCGGGCTGCGGGAAGTCGACGCTCTTGCGCAGCATTGCCGGTCTCGAGGACGTCACCTCGGGCGCCGTCGTCATCAACGGCCGCGACGAGACGCTGACGCCGCCGGCCAAGCGCGGCATCGCCATGGTGTTCCAGTCCTATGCGCTCTATCCGCATCTGACGGTCAAGGACAATATGGGCCTCGGCCTCAAACAGGCCGGTACGGCCAAGGACGAGATCGACAAACGCGTCGGCAAGGCGTCCGGCATGCTGTCGCTGGAACCTTATCTCGCACGGCGGCCGGCCGAACTATCAGGCGGTCAGCGCCAGCGCGTCGCGATCGGCCGCGCCATCGTGCGCGAACCGGAACTCTTCCTGTTCGACGAGCCGCTGTCGAACCTCGATGCGGCGTTGCGCGTCCAGACCCGGCTCGAAATCGCCCGGCTGCACCGCAGCCTGAAGGCGACGATGATCTACGTCACCCACGACCAGGTCGAGGCGATGACGCTTGCCGACAAGATCGTCGTGCTGAATGCCGGCGCGATCGAGCAGATCGGCTCGCCGATGGAGCTTTACAATCGCCCGGCCAATGTCTTCGTCGCCGGCTTCATCGGCTCGCCGCAGATGAATTTCATCGCGGCCGAGAAGGTCGGCGACCACAGCGCCAAGACGATCGGCGTGCGTCCCGAACACATGACGCTGTCGCGCGAACAGGGGACCTGGGCCGCGAAAGTCGTGCATGTCGAGCATCTCGGCGCCGACACGATCATCTATCTGGAATCCGAGCAGTGCGGTCTGCTGACGGCGCGCCTCTTCGGCGAGCACCAGTATGAGCCCGACGAGATGGTTTATGCGACGCCGGATCAGGCGCGCGTGCATCGCTTCGATGTGGATGACCGGGCGATCCGCTGAGGGGAGCTTTTCTTCTCCCCGGCGGGGAGAAGAGACTCGCGGCCATGCCTTCGTCCCAATGCTGCTGTCTCCTCCATCATCGCCCAAAAACAAAAAGGCGCCGTTTTACGGCGCCTTTTGCGTGAGTGGTCGGCAAATATCAGTCGCGGATGACGAGCAGGTCGGCCGCCATGAAGCGCAGGGTCACGGTTTCGCCGGCCTGGGGCGGGGTGACGCCGGGGCTGTTGAACATGTCGAAGGAGATGACGTTGCCGCCGACGTTCATGCGGGTGCGGATGACCGAGCCGAGGAAGTGCGCCGAGACGACCTGACCGGTCAGCGCGGTATCGCTTCTGACGGTATCGGAGAGCGAGCCGGCTTCCGGGCGCAGCGCCAGCGAGATAGTCTCGCCGGCCTTGTGGGCTGCGACCGACTGCTTCAGCGTGATCTTTTGATCGCCGATCTGGATGAGGTTGGTGTCGGGATCGACGACCTTGGCCTCGATCAGGTTCAGGGTGCCGACGAAGGAGGCGACGAAGCGCGTTGCCGGCGTGTTGTAGATCTCGAAGGGCGAACCGATCTGGTCGGCCTTGCCGGCATTCATGACGACGATGCGGTCGGAGATCGACAGCGCCTCTTCCTGGTCATGGGTGACGAAAACGGTGGTGATGCCGAGTTGCTGCTGGATCTGGCGGATTTCCTCGCGCAAAGACACGCGGATCTTGGCGTCGAGTGCGGAGAGCGGCTCGTCGAGCAGCAGCACCTGCGGCTTGACGGCGAGCGCGCGGGCGAGCGCCACACGCTGCTGCTGCCCGCCCGACATCTGGTAGGGGAAGCGATCGGCCAGGTGATCGAGCTTGATCAGGCCGAGCATTTCCTTGACGCGGGCGTTGATCTCAGGCTTGGCGGCGCCGGCGACCTTGAGGCCGAAGGCGACGTTGTCGTGCACCGTCATGTTCGGGAACAGCGCATAAGCCTGGAAGACCATGCCGATATTGCGCTGGTTCGGTTTCAGGGCGCTCTGGTCCTTGCCGTTGATGGTCAACGTGCCGCCGGTCGGTGTTTCAAAGCCGGCGATCATGCGCAGAACAGTCGTCTTGCCGCAGCCCGACGGCCCGAGGAAGGAGACGAACTCGCCCTTCTCGATGTTCATGTTGAAGTTCTTGACGACCTGGACCGGGCCGAAGGATTTCTGAATGTTGTTCAGTGTGAGAAAGGACATGAGCCAGATACCTTAAGCCTTTGCCGGGCGGGCTTTGCCGAAGCGGGAAACGAGGTTGAGCAGGCCCATGCTGAGCCAGGTGATCGAGAAGGCGATGACGGCGAGCGCCGAAGGCTCATAGGCCTTGTTGGCGCCGACAAGCTGCAGATAGGGGCCGAAGGCCGGACGGTTCAGCAGCGCGGCGAAAGTGAATTCGCCCATGACGATCGCAAGCGTGATGAAGGCGCCTGACAGCACGCCGCTCATGACGTTGGGGAAAATGCACTTGAACATGATGGTCGTCCAGCGGGCGCCGAGGCTTTCGGCCGCCTCCGTCAGCGTGCGGACGTCGATGGCGCGCATGGCGGTATCGACGGCGCGGTACATATAGGGCAGGGACAGGGTGATATAGGAGAACACCAGCAGAATGTTGGTGCCGGTCGTCGAACCCGTCAGCGGCAGGTAGGACGACGAATTATACATTCTGAGGTAACCGAAGACGATGACGATCGCCGGAATGACGAGCGGCAGCAGCGTGATGAATTCGACGACGGGGCGCATCTGCGGCAGGCGCAGGCGCACCCAATAGGCCGTCGGCACGACGAGCAGCATGCCGAAGACGATGGTGAGCAACGCCATCAGCATGGAATAGCCGAAGGTCTCGCGGAACTGGGCGTCCGAGAAGACCGATTGATAGGCATCGAAGCTGTATTCGCCGCGGCGCATACGCAACGAAAATTCGATGGTGCCGATCAGCGGAATGACAAAATAGGAAGCGCCCAGAATGATGGCGATCCAGGCTCCAAGACGTTGAGCTTTCATTTCTGCCACCGTTCGGCGCGCATGCGCAGCATGAGATACAGGATGTTGGAGACGCCTGTGATGACGATCATGCCGAGCGCGATGGCATAGCCGAGGTTGGCATTGTGCAGGACGTCGCCGCGGATCTGCGCATAGAGCAGGATCGGTACGATATTCAGCGAGCTGCCGGTCAGCGCGAAGGCGGTGGCAATGGCGCCGAAGGCATTGGCAAACAGCAGCAGCGTCGTGCCGAGAAGGCTCGGCCAGAGGATCGGCATTGCTACCATCGTCCAGTATTGGCGATTGGTGGCGCCGAGAATCTCAGAGGCTTCGCGCCATTCCTTCTTCATGCCGTCGAGAGCCGGCGTCAGGATCAGCACCATCAGCGGGATCTGGAAATACATATAGGTGATGGTCAGGCCGAGGAAGGACAGCAGGTTGAAACCGGTGCCGTAGAGATTGAAACCGAACCACTCGCGCAGGAACATCGTCACAAGACCGGTGCGGCCGAGCGTTGCGAGAAAGGCGAAGGCAAGCGGTACGCCGGCAAAGTTCGAGGCGACGCCCGAAAAGGTCAAAAGCGTCGAGCGCACCGAGGCGGGAAGGCCGCCGAGCACGACAGCCCAGGCGAGAAAGAAGCCGATCAGCGCACCGCCGAGGGCGGAGGCGACCGAGACGCGAATACTGATCCAGTAAGCGCTCATAATGGATGGGGTAAAGAGGTCGCCGATATTCTTCAGCGTGAGGTCGCCCTCGGGCGTCAGGAATGCGCCCGCCACAAGATAAAGCGTGGGGATGATCAGGAACAGCAAAGAGAAAATAATGAAGGGTGCAATGCCCAGCCAGTCGATCACGCGATCTCTGTTGATCAAGGGGGCGCTGCTTACCATTGGCGTTGAAACCGTGCTCATGGAAAAGCTCATCCTGGGGCGTCGGAGTGAGAAAACCTCCCCGCCTTTCGGGCGGGGAGGCCGGATCGGAGATTACTTGACGGCGGCGCCGACGACGGAATCCCAGTTCTTGGTGATGGCTTCCTTGCCGGCAGCCTGTTCTTCGAGCGTCGGGAAGACAGCCTTTTCATAGGCTGCTGCCGGCGGCAGCTTGTCGAGCAGGTCCTTCGGGATCTTGTTGTTCTTGGCAAGATCGTTGAAGCGGATCGGGTGGCAATAGCCCTTCAGCCAGCCGAGCTGACCTTCGTCGGAATAGAGGTATTCCATCCACAGCTTGGCAGCGTTCGGGTGCGGAGCGAAGGCGGAAATCGCCTGGACGTAGACACCGGCAACGACACCCGTCTTCGGAACGACGACTTCGAACGGAGGATTGCCCTTCAGGCTTTCACCCCAAGAGAGGGCGTTGTAGTCCCAGGCGACGATGATCGGCGTGGAACCCTGTGCGAAGGGAGCAGCCTTGCCGACAACCGGCACGAAGTTGCCGGCCTTATTGAGTTCGGCGAAGAACTTCAGGCCTTCTTCGCCTGCCTTGGCGGCGTCACCGCCGGATGCGGAAAGACCAGCGGCATAGACGCCCTGGACAGCCTGGTTGGCGGTACGCGGATCGCCTGCCAGGGCGACGGTATTCGCGTAGTCGCTCTTCTTCAGATCAGCCCAATCGGCCGGCGATTCCTTGACGAGGTCCTTGTTCACGAGGAACGAGAGAACGCCGTAATAGTCGCCGTACCAGTAGCCTTCGGCATCCTTGGCGCTGTCCGGGATCGAATCCCAGGTGGAGACCTTGTAAGGCTGGATCAGGCCGTCCTTCTTGGCGGAAGGGCCGAAGGAGAGGCCGACGTCGATGACGTCGGGAGCCTGCGGGCCAGTGTTGCCCTTATTGGCCTTGATCGCTTCGACTTCGTCGCCCGAACCGGCATCCGGGTTCAGTTCGTTAACTTCGAGGCCATACTTGGCCTTGAAGCCGGCAATGACGTCGCCATAGCCGCACCAGTCGTGCGGAAGAGCGATCGTCGTCAGGGTGCCTTCCTTCTTGGCGGCGGCGATGAGTTCAGCGCTCGGCTCAGCTGCGGCGATCGCGGTCGAAGCCACGATCATCGCAGTAGAAAGCGACAGCAGTCGAGAAAGGTTAGAGATCACTGTTGTTCTCCTTCGGGTTTTCAGTGTCTGGCGATGCTGTTAATGAGCTTACATGAAGCTTGTGTGACAGTTGGATGACGGTAGTTTTGCATCAATAGCAGGCGTTTGCGTCAAATGTTTCATTTGCGACAGCGTGACGTATTTCGGCAAAAATCCGTCATTGTTTTTTCCTCTCCTTTAGTCTTGTCCTCCTAGCCCGGTTTACGGAAAAGCTTGCTCTGTTCGAACAGGCCCTCCAGTGTCTTCATGCGCTCCTTCGTCTCGTCCCACGTCGAATTTTGAACGGCCTCGATCAATGCTTCGACGATGAACAGGGTGACGACGGAGGAATCCCAGGCCGATGGCGCCTCGATCCGAACGCGGAAGGCATGCCGGGCGAGTTTGGCGGCCGGCGAGCCCCATTGATCGGTGAAGACGACGATCTCGGCGCCGCGCTTGCGGGCGGCAGTGGCGAGGCTGACCATTTCCTGCTCGTAGCGGCGGATGTCGAAGATGATCAGGATGTCGCCGGCATTCATGTTGAGAGCATATTGCGGCCAGCTGCTGGAGTTCGACGACAGCAGCGTCGTTGCCGGCCGGATCACCTGCATGTGGGTGAAGAAATATTCGGCAAGCGCACCGGTGATGCGGCCGCCGACGAAATAGAGACCGCGCTTGCGATCGGACAGCAGCGAAGCGACGCTGTCGAAGGTTGCGGTGTCGAGATCGGTCAATGTCTGGCGCAGATTGCCCATAATGGCATCGGCGAAACGATTAAGGATGTGGGTGCCCGGGGCGTTCTGCGCCCAGCGATCGTGCTTGGCGATGGGGTTCGAGATCGTCGCCTCGACCTCGAGATGCAGATGCGCCTGAAAGTCCGGATAGCCCTTGAAACCGAGCTTCTGCACCATGCGCACGACGGTCGGCGTCGAGACGCCGGCATTCTCGGCGATGGTGGTGATGCTGCCGAGACCGGAAACCGGATAGTTGTCGAGAAGGCTTTCGGCCAGTTGTTTCTCGGCGCGCGTCAAGACCCCGAAATGCGAGTGTATGACGTCCGAAACCGTCTTCGACGCAACTGTCACTTCAATGCTCCCCGGGATGGTCTGGCGCCACTTTCCCAACCAAAGTTAACAACGCTGTCATAATCCATGTCAACTGCTGTCATGAAAAGAAATTTTCAGAGGGCGCTTGACAGCGACCGAAACCTGAAGAATTCTTTTCTATAAATATTTTATTAATGGATAAGGAGTGGCGCCTTTGGTGCTGGCCCGGCCGAAAATCCTCAGCGAAGCGGATGGCGATTGCGTCGGGATCGAGCGCATCGACGGCCGGAGCCCGGTGTTGATCGTCTGCGAACACGCTTCGAAGACGCTTCCCGCATCTTTCGGCGATCTTGGCTTGCCTGACGAAGCGCTGTCGAGCCATATCGCCTGGGATCCGGGGGCTCTCGCAGTCGCGCGCGGCATATCGGATGGCCTCGACGCGACGCTCGTCTACCAGCGGTTCTCACGGTTGATCTACGACTGCAACCGGCCGCCCAGTTCGCCCGGCGCCATGCCGGAGACGAGCGAGATTTACGCCATTCCCGGCAACAAGGATCTGACCGCCGAAGAGCGCCTTGCCCGCACCGATGCGCTCTACGTGCCCTTCCACGACGCCATTCGCGGGCTGATCCGCGATCGCCGGGCGAGGGGGCAGGACAGCGTTATCGTGACCATACACAGCTTCACGCCGGTCTATCATGGCCGCGAACGCGCCGTCGAACTCGGCATATTGCACGACGAGGACAGCCGGCTTGCCGATCGCATGCTGGAGGCTGCGGCCGAAGCGCCGCTTTACAGGACGGAACGCAACCAGCCTTACGGGCCCGAGGACGGCGTGACCCACACGCTGATCCTGCACGGGCTTTCGAACGGTTTGCGCAATGTAATGATCGAGGTCCGCAATGACCTCATCACAGACGATGTCGGCCAAGGGGTCATGGCCGACTATCTAAAAGGGTTGCTCCAGCAAAGCCTGGACGCCTGACAAAAAAGAAGACCCGAGGGAGCAGTCTAACTGCGAACGTCCGCACGGCGAAAATGCCGCGGACAATTGGCACTGAACCGGCCCGCAATCCCGCGGCCGGTCGTGAACAGGGGGAAGTCATGTCTGACTATACCGATCAGGATAAGACGCAGGACGTCCATGTCCTGCACTCGATGGGCTACGCCCAGGAACTCGAACGGCGTATGAGTTCGTTCTCAAACTTTGCAATTTCGTTTTCGATTATCTGCATCCTTTCGGGCGGTATCAATTCGCTCGCACAGGCGACGTCGGGCGTCGGCGGTGCCGCGATCGGCATCGGCTGGCCGGTCGGCTGCATCATCTCCTTGTTTTTTGCCCTTGGCATGGCGCAGATCTCGTCGGCCTATCCGACGGCCGGTGGTCTTTATCACTGGAGTTCCATTCTCGGCACCCGCTTCACCGGCTGGCTCACCGCATGGCTGAACCTGCTCGGCCTCATCACCGTTCTCGGCGCCATCAATATCGGCACGGCCCTGTTCCTCGGCGGCACGTTTGGCGCTCAGCTCGGCATCGCCGACGCCAGCGGCGTCGTCTCGCCCGGCATGCAGGTCGTTCTGGTCGTGCTCTTCACGATCGTGCAGGCTGCCATCAACCATTTCGGTATCGGCCTGACGGCAAAGCTCACCGATTTTTCGGGGACGCTGATCCTTGTGACGGCCGCCGTGCTGACGATCGCCTGCTTCTATTTCGCCCCGACCCACGACTTCTCGCGTCTATGGACGTTCACCAATTATTCAGGCGATGCCGGCGGCGGGGTTTGGCCGCAGTCGGACAGCATGTGGTATATTTTCGGCCTGGGCCTGCTTCTGCCGATCTACACAATCACCGGCTACGACGCCTCCGCCCACACCTCCGAGGAAACCAAGAAGGCAGCGCTGTCGGTGCCGCGTTCGATGGTGTCCGCCGTTATCTGGTCGTCGCTTGCCGGCTGGGTCATGCTTTCGGCCTTCGTCATCGCCATTCCCGATATGGCCGCCGGCGCAAAGCAGGGCTGGAGCGTGTTTTTCATGACCATCAACGCCATCATGCCGGCCTGGCTGGTGACGCTGCTTTACATCGCGATCTTCATCTCGCAGTTCCTGTGCGGTCTTGCGACTGTCACGTCCTGCTCGCGCATGATCTACGCCTTCTCGCGTGACGGCGGCATTCCGGTCGGCTCGAAGATGCTTGCGAGCGTCAGCCCGAAATTCCGCACACCGGTTGCGGCGATCTGGACGGGTGCGGTTCTCGAAAGCCTGTTCGTCTGGGGCGCGCTGTTTATCTCGGTCGGCGAGGCAAGCCTCTATGTCACAGTGGTCAACGCGACGCTGATCTTCCTCTTCCTGTCCTTCCTCTTCCCGATCGTGCTCGGCATCTTCGCCTACGGTACCAAGAAGTGGCCGGCACCCGGACCGTGGAATCTCGGCGGCGGCCTCTACAAGGTGATCGGCGTTCTCGCGACGCTCGGCATGGTTCTCATCGTCTACATCGCGATCCAGCCGCCGAACGACAAGGTCTTCGGCATAACCGTCGCCTTTATCGTGCTGGCGATCGTCATCTGGTTCGCCGTTGAAAAACGTCGCTTCCAGGGCCCACCGATCGGCGACATGATCGCCAAACGACGGGGCGAAATCGCCGCCGCGGAAGCTGCTGTCGGCGAAACCGGCACCGTCGCCGTCCCGGCGAATAGTTAGGCATATTGCAAGGAAACGGGGCCGCAGCCTGCGGCCCCATCACCGGTTCAACGAAAAGGCATGGGGCTCGGACGTCCGGCCGAGCGCATGCGATTTCGTTGCCCCGATCTTCTCAATTCCAATGTCAGGCGGATCAATCATGAGCAGCAGCTACACAATCGACGATCTCAGGAAGGATGTTGCCGAAGGGCGCATCGACACGGTTCTGGCTTGCCAGGTGGATATGCAGGGCCGGCTGATGGGCAAGCGCTTTCAGGCGGAATATTTCGTCGAAAGCGCCTGGAAGGAAACGCATAGCTGCAACTACCTGCAAGCCACCGACATGGAGATGGAGACCGTCTCAGGCTACAAGGCGACGAGCTGGGAGAAGGGATACGGCGACTATACGATGAAGCCGGATCTTGCGACGCTGCGCCGCATTCCCTGGCTCGAGGGCACGGCGCTGGTGCTCTGCGACGTGCTCGACCATCATACGCATGAGGAAGTCGCCCATTCGCCGCGCGCGATCCTGAAGAAGCAGGTGAAGCGTCTCGAAGACATGGGCATGAAGGCCTATATGGCCTCCGAACTCGAATTCTTCCTGTTCGACCAGAGCTACGAGGCTGCGCATAGCGCGGGCTACCGTAAC
Organism: Rhizobium esperanzae; assembly: GCF_014197615.1. Lineage (GTDB taxonomy): Bacteria > Pseudomonadota > Alphaproteobacteria > Rhizobiales > Rhizobiaceae > Rhizobium > Rhizobium esperanzae_A. Next base: position 3,787 of record NZ_JACIFY010000006.1, on the reverse strand, counting down.
CTCAAGCTCGCCAGCGCCTATAACGAGGACTACCACATCTTCCAGACCACCAAGGAAGAAGAGGTGATGCGGGCGATCCGCACCGGGCTGCAGGGCGCCGGCATTCCGGTCGAGAACTCCAAAGGCGAGGCTTCCGCCGGCCAGGAGGAGATCAACGTGCGTTATGCCGACGCGCTCGCCATGGCCGACCGGCATGCGATCATCAAGAACGGCTGCAAGGAGATCGCCTGGTCGAAGGGCAAGGCCATCACCTTCCTCGCCAAGTGGAACTACAACGCCGCCGGCAGTTCCTCTCATATCCACCAGTCGCTCTGGAGCCTCGAGGAAAAGCCGCTGTTCTTCGATCACACCGGCAAATACGGCATGTCGCCGCTGATGCACAATTACATCGCCGGGCTTCTCGCCCATGCGAGCGAGATCACCTATTTCCTGGCGCCCTACATCAATTCCTACAAACGCTTCATGGCCGGCACCTTTGCGCCGACCAAGGCGATCTGGAGCAAGGACAACCGCACTGCCGGCTATCGCCTCTGCGGCGAGGAGACCAAGGGGATCCGCATCGAATGCCGCGTCGGCGGCTCCGATCTCAATCCTTATCTCGCCTTTGCCGCGCTGCTGGCAGCCGGCATCGATGGGATCGAGAACAAGATGGAGCTCGAAGCTCCCTTCGTCGGTGACGCCTATGGCGGCAAGGGTGTGCGCGAAATCCCGCGCACGCTGCGTGCGGCAACGACCGAAATGACGGAATCGGCGATGCTGCGCAAAGCCTTCGGCGATGATGTGATCGACCATTATACCCGTGCTGCCGAATGGGAGCAGGAAGAATACGACCGACGCATTACCGATTGGGAAGTGGCGCGGGGATTCGAAAGAGCTTAATAGCGTTTTGTGGGTTGCTGCCCTCACCCTCTCCCCGTTCTGGCGGGGAGAGGGGACTTGCGCTGCGAGATCGGCTGGGAACGAAGAGGTTGCGGCCATCCCCCCTCGCCACGTAAGCGGGGAGAAGGTGCCGGCAGGCGGATGAGGGGCCCAGGCCCTCGACGAAATTTTTGATGGATACGAGGACAGGAAATCGATCATGGCAATGATCCAATGCATTTCACCGATCGACGGATCGGTTTACGCCGAGCGCGCAGCGCTTTCGCTCGATGCCGCCAAGGACGTGGTGGCGCGCGCCCGCAAGGCGCAGAAGGCCTGGGCGAGACGGCCGCTTGAAGAGCGTGTTCAGCTTGTCCTGAAGGGTGCTGCACGGCTGAACGAGATGTCCGATGTCGTCGTGCCGGAGCTTGCCTGGCAGATGGGCCGGCCGATCAAGTACGGCGGCGAATATAAGGGCTTCAACGAACGTTCCAACTATGTCGCCTCGATCGCAGCGGATGCGCTGGCGCCTGTTGTCGTCGAGGAGAGCGAGCGTTTCGAGCGCCGTATCGAACGCGAAGCGCATGGCGTCGTCTTCGTCGTCGCACCCTGGAACTATCCCTATATGACGGCGATCAACACGATCGCACCGGCGCTGATGGCTGGCAATACCGTGGTGCTGAAACATGCCTCGCAGACATTGCTCGTCGGCGAACGGCTGGTGCAGGCCTTTATCGAAGCCGGTGTTCCCGAGGATGTGTTCCAGAACGTCTTCCTCGATCACCAGACGACCTCGGCGCTGATTGCCGCCGGCAGCTTCAATTTCGTCAACTTCACCGGATCGGTCGAGGGTGGGCGCTCGATGGAGCGGGCCGCCGCCGGCACCTTTACCGGCCTCGGCCTCGAACTCGGCGGCAAGGATCCGGGCTACGTCATGGAAGACGCCGATCTCGATGCGGCCGTCGATACGCTGATGGACGGCGCGACCTACAATTCCGGCCAGTGCTGCTGCGGCATCGAACGCATCTATGTGCATGAATCGCTCTACGATGCCTTCGTCGAGAAATCGGTCGCCTGGGTGTCGAACTACAAGCTCGGCAATCCGCTCGATCCCGAGACTTCGCTCGGACCGATGGCGAACAAGCGCTTTGCCAAGGTGGTGCGCGAGCAGATCGCCGATGCCGTCGCGAAGGGCGCCAAGGCGCTTGTCGACCCCAAGCTTTTCCCCCAGGATGACGGCGGCGCCTATCTCGCCCCGCAGGTCCTCGTCGATGTCGACCATTCCATGGCCTTCATGCGCGAGGAGACCTTCGGCCCGGCGGTCGGCATCATGAAGGTGAAGAGCGACGAGGAGGCACTCGCCTTGATGAACGACAGCCAGTACGGGCTGACGGCCTCGCTCTGGACCAAGGATGTCGAGCGGGCCGCAAAGCTTGGCCGCGAAATCGAAACCGGCACCGTTTTCATGAACCGCGCCGACTATCTCGATCCGGCGCTCTGCTGGACCGGTGTCAAGGAGACCGGCCGCGGCGGTTCGCTCTCGATCATCGGTTTCCAGAATCTGACTCGCCCGAAATCCTTCCACCTGAAGAAAGTCACAGCATGAGCAGCAACATCACCGCAAACTGGAGCTATCCGACATCGGTCAAGCTCGGCCGGGGCCGCATCAAGGAACTAGCCGACGCCTGCAAGAGCCTCGGCATCAAAAAGCCGCTGCTCGTCACCGACCGCGGCCTCGCCTCGATGGCGATCACCAAGAATGCGCTCGATATCCTCGAAGATGCCGGCCTTGGCCGGGCGATTTTCGCCGATGTCGATCCGAACCCGAACGAGAAGAACCTCGAGGCCGGCGTCAAGGCTTTCAAGGATGGCGGTCATGACGGTGTCGTCGCCTTCGGTGGCGGCTCCGGCCTCGATCTTGGCAAATGCGTGGCCTTCATGGCCGGCCAGACGCGCCCGGTCTGGGACTTCGAGGACATCGGCGACTGGTGGACACGCGCGAGCCTCGAAGGCATCGCGCCGATCGTCGCCGTGCCGACGACAGCAGGCACCGGTTCGGAAGTCGGGCGCGCCAGCGTCATCACCAATTCCGTCACGCATGTGAAGAAGATCATCTTCCATCCGAAGTTCCTGCCGGGTGTCGTCATCTCCGATCCGGAACTGACGGTCGGCATGCCGAAGATCATCACCGCCGGCACCGGCATGGATGCCTTCGCCCATTGCCTGGAGGCCTATTCCTCGCCCTTCTATCACCCGATGTCGGCCGGCATCGCGCTCGAAGGAATGCGGCTCGTCAAGGAATTCCTGCCGCGCGCCTATCGGGAAGGGACCGATCTCGAAGCCCGCGCCAACATGATGTCGGCCGCCGCCATGGGCGCGGTCGCCTTCCAGAAGGGGCTCGGCGCCATCCATGCGCTGTCGCACCCGATCGGCGCCGTCTACAATACCCATCACGGCATGACCAATGCTGTTGTCATGCCGGCGGTGCTGCGCTTCAACCGCGCTGTCATCGAGGAGAAGATCGGCCGGGCGGCCGCCTATCTCGGCATTTCGGGCGGTTTCGACGGTTTCTACGACTACGTGCTGAAGCTTCGCTCCGAGCTCGGCGTGCCGGACACGCTGACGGCGATGGGAATCGCCCCCGACCGCATCGACGAATTGTCGGCCATGGCGATCGAAGATCCGAGCGCTGGCGGCAATCCGGTTGCGATGACGCTCGAAAATACCAAGGCGCTTTTCAAGGATTGCTTCTGACAATTTGAGGCGGACCTACGAATTGGCCCGGAAAGCTTTGGCTTTCCGGGCTTTTTAATTGTGCGCCCAGCATGGGCGCGCTCTTGTGGGTGGAAGTCCCACCGTAAGCTGGTCATGGCGAACGAAGAGAAGCGCAACTGCGAGAGGGCGACCGATCGTGGGGAGGCAGCGTGGA
>NZ_JACIFY010000005.1 GCF_014197615.1 Rhizobium esperanzae | reverse complement strand
TGAAGGGTGAGCGGTCGGTCGGGCAAAGCCCGATAAAACAGTCCAGTGGACTGGTTTAAGACCCGAACGGGGCAAATCCTGCCCCCGCAACCAAATCTTCCACTTCACCATCGCCAAAAGCCCGCCCCGTGCGGGCTTTTGGCGTTTCGGCCCTCCAAAAACAGCGGCTGTCCGATAGTTCCTTAAAAACGGCCTTCTGTCCCATCAATCCCGGCAAGGAAGTCGGCTGCCTGGATCGTACCTAACGCGCTCGCCGTCTCTCTGAAATAAGGAAGCGTTTCCCAGAGGGCTCGGTCGCCGACGATGTAGAAACGGTGCTTGGCGCGCGTAAGGGCCACGTTCAGGAGGTTCGGCTTCGAAGCCGCCCAGGCTGCTGCTCCGCTATGGTCGGCGTCGGCGCCGAGCACCATGAAAACCATGTCCTCCTCCTTGCCCTGGAAAGTATGCACCGTGCCGATCCGCTCTCGCAGCCACCTCGACAGTCTTGGCGGAGATGAACGCGGATTGCCGTCCGCATCGATCCATCTTGCATGGGTCAGGGCCTCCCTCAGACGGTTCTTGATCTCTTTGAATGGCGAGATGAGATAGAGATCCGGCAATGCGCCATCCCGACGATAGGTGGCGGTGAGGAGATCGACGATGAAGTCCGTCTGTTCGGCAACAGCCTGCTTTCCGGATACCTTGCCCTTGATGTCGATCCAGGCGCTGTCGCCGTAAAACGGCGGCGCATCGCTGGCCGGCCGGCGTTGCCTCAGGCCGAATATCATTTTGTTCTGATAGGCGATCCGGTTGGCAAGGCTGAACATCGGATCGATGCAGCGCCGATGCACCCTGAGCGGCGTGCCGATCCAGAGTCCGTCCGCTTCCTCGCCCTCGATTGTCGTTCCGTAGCGGTTGGCGGCGTCGGCCAGCATCTGCACCGATGCCATGTTCGGCGAATATTGTCCTGTCGCCGTATGGGGCGAGAGCGCAGCAGTGGCGGCGATGAGCGCACTCGGCAGGGTGAAGACCGGTTCGATCTGCTGCGGATCGCCGATCACCATGACGCGGCGTCCCCGCAGCAAGGCCCCGACAGCGGCCTGGGGCACGGCCTGACCGGCCTCATCGATGAAAACCCAGCCGATCGAACCGGCTTCGAGGCCGTGGAACTGCCGGGAGAAGGACGCGAACGTCGTCGACACGATCGGAACGATCATGAAAAGGCTCTGCCAGATCAATGCAATATAGTCGCTGTCGACAGGATTGTTGTTGGAAAGCAGTTTGCTGATGGCGACGATGTTGCCGCCAAACCCTCCGCCCTTCCTGCCGACATCCGCCAGCCAGGCTTCATGCAGCGTCAACGCCGCTTCCAGCAATGCCGAACGCAAGGCCGCCAGTTCGTCCTGATGCCAAAGGCCGTCGATCTGGACCTGCTCGGTCTCGAGATCGGCAAGGCTCCTGGGTGCGGCGGGATGACCGAGAATTTCCGCCAGCCGCTCGAATTCTTCTCTTTTCGCGGACCAGATTTTCCGTCGTGACCGCAGTGCCCGTTCAGCCCGGTCATGCTCTCGCAAAGTCCGTTCCAGCACGGGCCCATCGGCTTTGACAAGCTGATGCTCGCATTCCGTCAGCGCCTTGCGCAGTTCCAGTTGCTTCAGCGCATTGGCGACGACGTCCTGCCGATGCTGCCTCGCGGGGTTGGTCGCCAGCAGTCTTTTCCATCGAGCAGGAGCGCTGCGGTCGAGCAACTGTTCCTCCTCCTTCAGATCAGACAAATCTTTCCTGATGCGACGCATTTCGGCGGCGACCCTGTCGCATCGATCCTGCGCATCTCGACGTTGGGCCGCAGCGGCTGCCACCCTTTCAAGCGCCTCGCGGCAGAAGCTATCCTGCGAACCGAGGGTGATCTCGTCATGGAGATCGGCATAACGTGCATATTGGCCGATCCTGTCGCGAACCGCGCCGTCGGCGGCATCAAAATCTGCCGACGCTTTGGCAAAGGTCGGTCCTTCATAGCTTTTCAGCCATTCCCAAATGGTCTGTGGCTTGTCAGGGCCGGACCAGCCGGGCTTCGGCCGGTCGATGATTTCCATGAAAGCGAAACGTTCCTTGAAGGCGCGGCGGTTCCTGGAATTCCCGAGCGCACAGGCGATCAGCCCCCATGGTCGGTCGCCGTCGGAAAGCTTGACAGTGGCGCCATTGTCCTTCTGGCAGGCGATCTTGTGCGCGACCGTTTGCAGATACTGGAATGAAGACCCTCTGGCGATCGCGCTTCGCTTGGGAAGGTCACGCGAAATATTCTCCACGGCGGCGTTGTTGGAAGAGGCGACGACCATCTCGAAACCGGCAAGGGCCGGGATCAGCGCCGATAGGGTGGCGGTGCTCCGATCTGCGAAAATGGCGCGGCGCACCGATCCGTCAAACGCATCGCGCGCCGTCTTCAGGCAAGAGAGAATCCGGGCGCGCCGAACGATGTTATCTGCGAACATGTCACGAAGCAGGGTCGTCTTTCCCGTCCCCGGTGGGCCGTTGACCGAAAAAAGTCCGGTTTCGGAAAGGTCGCCGACGGCTGAATTGATCGCGAACTGCTGCATGAGGCTCATCGCCTGATGCGGTTCGCCGAGCCAGCGTCCGCGGTTGAGATTGCCAGGATGCAAGGCCCGGACGATCGCCCGGCGTCCATCCTCCGAGTAGAGGTCGATCCGCTTCTCCCGGGAAAGCGCGGTGAGATATCGCCTGAGTGGCTCGGGAATATCGCCCTTTTTGACGCGCGTCATCGTCCGCTCGATATCCTCGATGAAGAAGCTGTTCAGGATACCGATCTCTTCCTCGACGTTTGCGCTCTCATCCTCCGCATCGTCGGCATCGGGCGAAGGGCTCTCCTGCTGCGGCGGCAGCGAGAGGACTTCCGGTTTTTCTATCCTGTCCTTGTAGCGGATTTCAACGGCGGCGATGGGCTTCTCCCGATGCGAGGCAAATTTGGCCCAATCGCAGAGCAATTCATGCAGCGTCAGGATCTCGCCGGCATCGATCGGTGGATCGTCGATGTCTCCTGAAGATGAAGATCTCAAATGCCGCTGCGCCCGAAAATTTTGCAGCAATTCCGATAGCTGCCGCTTGCTGTCGGCAAATGCCTCGGAACTGAGCGAGGAGAGGCCGGATTTCTGCACGCGCCCCAAGGCCCATGGCAGCGTGGAAACGGAAAATGTTTCGAAAATCGGCTGCCCCAGCGGCGTGAGCTGCAGGCTGGCAAAGCAGGTATCGCCATCGAGATCGCTGCGTTCGGCATCCTCATATTCGGCGATATCGGTCGCCAGACTGTCGAAGTGCCTGCGGATGCCGGTAATTTCGGATTTGCTGAAAACGCCGAGAAACAGGGTAAAACCGGTAATCTGTTTCTCCTCGGGGATCGCTGGACGGCTGAGTGCGGCACCGTCGTCTTCGAGCGTCTTTCTATGCAGCCAGAAGACACTGCGCCCTTCACCTGTGACGATACGGCTGGAGAGATCGTAGGGAATGAAGAACTCGATCTTGTGCCAGAAATCGAGAATGGCCAGAAGCCGTTCCCTTTCGGCGCGATCTGCATTGGTCTGCATGAGTTTCCGCTACGGAGTTGCAAAATTGGCTTGCGCCTCTTTTAACAAGGATCGCAACGCAAAATCAAAGACCATGCAGACGTGGCCGGCGTCGTTCGCCGAACTGGCACCGCCTTCGATCGATATCGCCCGGAAGGCGCGGCAGTTTTGGCAGCACCACGTTCATGCGGATTAGATCAAAGCCCGCCCGAGATCTGCGGGCTTGCGTGGATGAAGGCCCACAGCGTCTGGCTGATGGCGACGATTTCGGCGATCGACTTCTCCAGAAGGTCGAGCTCGCGTGCATCCATCTGCTCGATCTTGCCGTAGCGGATTTCCTTGTCGTCCTCGACCAGCCGCATCAGCTGCGTGCTGGAGATCTCTCCCTTCTCGTCGAAAGAATAGATGCAGTGATTGTATTTGTTGCGGATCTTGGATTCCTTTTTCAACCGCGCCGTGGCTGAGAGGATCGCCTTCCGGTCGGAAGGCGAGGTCGAAGCAAGCTTGGCAAGCCGTTCGACGAGGTCGATCCGGGCGCGCGTCGTGTTGAGCGTCAGGAAGACGACGATTGCCGTTTCCTTTTCGACCTTCAGAAGATGGGCGATGATGTAGATCAGCAGGCTTTCGGTGTTCGTCCAGACATAATTCAAGCGGCCGACCCGCAACAGGACATCGGACATCGCAGCCATGCTCGCCCTTTCTTCTCCGGAGGGGACGATCTTGTTGTTGCGGTCACAACGAAACTTCCCTGCGCCATGACGGCCGAAGCAAGTGGCGCCGTTGCGGCCCAGAAGCCGAAACCCTCCGACAAGGCGAAGAGAACCGCCGTCCCGACGATGCTGCGCAAGCGGGTCGAGCGCGGCACGCCGCCGTACCATTCGAGCTGTACCGTGCCTGGCGTCAGGTGCTACCGTCCTCGCCGATGTCTGAGTCACGCGAATTGCCGCCGAAGACGCTGGAGTCGACGGTGTTGCTGAGCAGGTTCGCACCCCGAACGAGCTCGAGGTAGAAGCCGGAATTGGCAGACACATCGATATCGGCGTTGGCGGTTACGTCGACGCCGTTGTCGGTATTGCCGCGATCGTCGCTATTGGCGAGGCCGACATAACCGGTCGAACCGTTGTCGACTTCAGTTGAATTGACAGCCCCGTTGGCAAAACCGTCAGCAAGCGCCCCGGCCTTCGTGATTTCGTCGCCGGGTGGCTTCGGGTCGCGCTGATAGTCGTCAGGCATCGGAGTGTCTCCAGAAAAAACCGGAGCAGCTTTTCGACATCCCTCTCATCTCAAATGGGATTTTGCTCGCGCTCGCTCCGATGTGTTGACATCGGCAGATGTATTCGAAACCAGTCATCTGCGGCATGATCGCGATTTGTTGATCAAATCGTTGGTATTGGGAACGTACGCACTCAGTACAAGACCGCTCGTATCCAGCTCATCCTCCTGGAGAGGATAATGAGTATTCGGGATTTATTTCGTTGAGTTGCCCCAATGGAGGTCTGGCATCAAAAACGCACGCAAATACCTGACGCTTTCATGTCGTCACTTGGGCAACCATCAAAGATTGCTGGAAAAATTGTGGATCCGATAGATATCAATTCGGGCTAAAGGCAGATCTGCCGCCGCTGGCTAGCCCTGTCGATGATCGGTTGAGACCGCTTCGGTTGGGTCGTCGCCGAGCAGCGAGCATTCCGGATACCGACATTCGCCGCTGGGTTGAGCGGCGCCGTTCGACGGTTGCCTGTCTCATTATTCGACACTTCCCGAATGCCAAAAATATAACAATCTGTACTGAAATATTACATCGAGCGCTCATCTATATTGAGAGCAAATATAACCCTGAAGTATCACCGACAGTAGAAATGCAACCAAGACTTTGTATATTATCGTTTTTTGCCCACTAAAACTAATCACTTTGGGCCATTTCCTTCCTTCTCAATCCGTATTAACATTATTAAGAAATGTCTAAAGAATAAAGCGGTGACAGCCGGGGCCGGCATTTCATAATATTTAATACCCGACATCGCTCCACGTTTGAGTAAAGTGTAACGCTAGGGGAGGCGTATATGTTCATGGCAGGCTCAGGAATGGAGAACGCAGACCAGGGAAAGAAGTTGGGTTCATCGGGAAATACTATCCTCGTGGTCGCCAAGGCGGATCTGTTTTCAGAATGCATGGTAGAAGCGCTGGCAAAGAAATTTCCGAACTGTGAAGTGGCAAGCATAACGAATACGAAGCCGATGCTGGAAAAAGATACCGGCGATTTGAAGCTCGTTTTATTCTATCATATACCTGCGCCGGAACTTCATGAGGCACTGCAGGCTGCCCGCGAAAATCACCCGGAAACCTCGGTCGGACTGGTCGTCGAAGCCATCGACATGCTTGAACCCTATGTCAGCCGGCTGGTGGAGGCAAGGATCATCGATGGAGTCCTGCCGCTCAACCTGCGGCTCGATGTCTTCATGGCCGCGGTGGATCTGCTGATGAAGGGCGGCGAACATTTTCCCTCAGCGCTTCTCAATCGCCTGACCAACAACAACGCCCAGCTGGAGCCGTCGCTCTATCAGACGAAGTCGGTCGACGTGGCGCGCACCAATGCGCTGAAGCTGAGACGCGACAGCATTTCCGCTTTGACCACCCGCGAGGTTCAGATCCTCGATCTCATCTGCAAGGGCACGCAGAACAAGATCATCGCCGACAAGCTGCATCTTTCCGAAAACACGGTGAAGGTTCACGTCCGCAACATCTACAAGAAGATGAATGTGCGAAACCGCACGGAAGCAGCATCCCGTTTCTTCAACGAGCATCCTGCCGGCGACGACGACATGTCCGGCCGGTGGCGCAACTGATCGACAGCGCGACCTTTCTTTCAGACGTGCAGACGACGTTGCTGCCCTTTGAATTGCTGCATAATTCTGTCCTTGGACCGATTCCGATTTGAGGAATTATGCAGCGGCGCTGTTGCTTCAGATCGAGGGGCGCGCAAAGCAGCGCGACTTCTGTCCGAAGCCACTTGGAGAGCAGATGTAGGGCGCTGAGCCGTGATAGGCGACGCGAACTGTTGCTGCGGCCGGGCGTTCGGACCGATCTGCCGGATAGGTATAGGCCTTCGAGACGCGCGACACCTCGACCGCGTTGTTTTTCGCGATGGCGGCCATGTCGTCGTTAACGACCGTGCAGGCCGTTGCTCCGATCACAAGGGTCGTTCCCCAGGCGAACATCGCAAAATGAAATAGGCGCCAGCCTTTCGGCTGCGCTGCATCTCGTTTTTTCAACATGGTCAAAACCCCTCTCATATGGCGCTTCCGGATGCAAGCTCGGTCCGCAGTTCAACGCGGCCAACCGTCCCCCATTTCTTCTACGTCAACTTCATTGAGTGAGGCTTGAGCAAATGTCTGGATACTCGCTGGAAGTGCAAAATAGATAGAAAATGATTAATCATCTGTTAAAGCAAAGAATAGTGCGTAGTTATTTTGGATGGTTGTAATTTTTAAAGTTGACCTTGGCTGTTATCGTCATATCATTTGAATAGTAATTCTGTTATCTTAAGAATAACTAAAAAGTTATTCGTGTTGAAATAGCCGATGGGCGAATATCAACAAGGATAATTGAGGCGCGCAGTGCATCAATAAATCAAAAGACTAAAACATGGGAAGGAGTTTGTAATGCGTAGTTTCGTTCCCAGCGAAGGCTATTCTAAAGCATCAGGCATAGCGGTGCCCCAGGGGGTGGACACCGTTCTGGTCAACGGCGGAGCCGGGTTCCTCGGTTCGCATCTCTGCGAAAGACTTCTGCAGCGCGGTCATAAAGTCATCTGTCTCGACAATTTTTCCACCGGCCGCCGCGTCAATGTCGATCACCTCGCCTCGAACAGCCGCTTCCAGATCGTCGAGCATGATGTCCGCCAGCCCTTCGATATCCACGCGTCCCTCATCTTCAACTTTGCCTCGCCCGCCTCTCCGCCCGATTATCAGCGGGACCCGGTCGGCACGCTCCTGACCAACGTGCTCGGCGCCGTCAACACCCTGGACTGCGCGCGCAAGACGGGCGCGATCGTCGTCCAGTCGTCGACATCGGAGGTCTATGGCGACCCGAACCAGAGCCCGCAGCACGAATCCTATTGCGGCAATGTCAACCCGATCGGACCGCGCGGCTGTTACGATGAAGGCAAACGCAGCGCCGAAACCCTATTTTTCGACTATCACAGGACTTACGGCGTCGACATCAAGGTCGGCCGCATCTTCAACACCTACGGTCCGCGCATGCGCCCGGACGACGGGCGGGTGGTTTCCAATTTCATCGTGCAGGCTCTGCGCAATGCCGATCTGACGATCTATGGCGATGGCGAGCAGACCCGTTCTTTCTGTTATGTCGACGATCTCGTCGACGGTTTCCTGCGTTTTTCGGCTGCCGGCAGCGCCTGCATCGGCCCGATCAACCTCGGCAACCCGGCCGAGTTCACCGTTCGCCGCCTGGCGGAAATCATCCGGGACCTGACGAATTCCCGTTCCAGGATCGTGCACCTGCCTCGCGTCATCGACGACCCCCGCCAGCGGCGGCCGGATATCTCCAGGGCTGCGGCCGAGCTGGGCTGGCAGCCCCGCATCGGGCTCGAAACCGGCCTCGCCCGCACGGTCGACTATTTCGATGGCGTGCTCGCCGGCACAGAGAAGGCGGAGGTCGTATGAGATGCCCCGCTATATTCTGGTTACCGGCGGCGCCGGTTTCATAGGCAGTCATATCTGCAAAGCGCTGGCGCGCGCCGGCATGGTTCCGGTCACCTACGACAATCTCTCGACCGGACATGCCGACAGTGTCCGCTGGGGACCGCTGATTCGGGCCGAGCTTGCCGACGCCGCCACGCTGCGCCGGACCCTCGCAGAGTTTTCGCCCGATTGTGTCATTCATTGTGGCGCCAATGCCTATGTCGGCGAATCTGTCGAGATGCCCAGGAAATATTACCGGAACAACGTCGTCGGCAGCCTCACGCTGCTCGAGGCCTGCCTCGACCAGGATATCGGCCGGATCGTCTTTTCGAGCAGTTGCGCCACCTATGGCATTCCCGCCTCCCTGCCGATCCGCGAGGAAAGCCCGCAGTTGCCGGTCAACCCCTATGGGCGCACCAAGCTGATATTCGAGATGGCGCTCGAGGATTTCGCCGCCGCCTATGGCATCCGCTTCGCCGCGCTGCGTTATTTCAACGCGGCCGGCGCTGATCCGGAGGGCGAGCTTGCCGAGCGCCATCAACCCGAGACCCATCTCATCCCTCGTGCCCTTCTCGCTGCCGCCGGCCGGCTGGAGCGGCTCGATGTCTTCGGCACCGATTATCCGACCGAGGACGGAACCTGTGTGCGCGATTATATTCATGTCAGCGATCTCGCGCAGGCACATCTTGCCGCCGTCAATCATCTGATGGAGGATGGCGGCTCGCTCAGCGTCAATCTCGGCTCCGGCCGGGGCACCTCGGTGCGTGAGGTTCTCGAAGCCATCCATCGCGCGACCGGCCATGAAGTCCCCGTGCGTTATCGCCCCCGCCGCGCCGGCGATCCGCCGATCCTCTTCGCCGACATAGCACGGGCCAAGGCGGAACTCGGCTTCACGCCTGTTCTTTCGGATATCGATACGATCATTCGCACCGCCAGCCCGACCTTTGGACTGGGGGTCGTTGCATGAGTGACGTCTCGCGCTTTGGCTACGGCGCCAGGACGGCAAAAGCCGCCACCGCCGCGGATGCGTTCGATGCTGTTTTCACCGGCTGGCACCGCGTTGCCTATGGCTTCGGCATCGTCTGCTGGCTGGCGGCGCTCGGCTACTTCTGGATCTGGTGGTGCCAGTCCGCCCATATCATTTCCTGGGCGGCCTTCATGCTGATCACCCTGGTGCTCGCCTGGATCACGCTCGTGCCGGCCTATTTCATCCTGATCTTCCTCGATGCGCGGACGGTCAGCCCCGGCGCATCGCTTCCGGAAGGGCGGGTGGCAATGGTCGTCACCAAGGCGCCGTCCGAGCCCTTTGCCGTCGTCCGCGCCACGCTTCAGGCGATGCTCGACCAGGTCGGCGTCGAATTCGATGTCTGGTTGGCCGACGAGGATCCTTCGCAGGAAACCAGGCGCTGGTGCGCCGAGCACGGCGTGCTGATCTCGACCCGAAAAGGGGTGGCGGAATATCACCGCACGAGCTGGCCGCGCCGGACACGCTGCAAGGAGGGTAATCTCGCTTATTTCTACGACCATTTCGGTTATGCGCGCTACGATTTCGTCGCCCAGTTCGATGCCGATCATGTGCCGACGCCGACCTATCTCCGCGAGATCCTGCGTCCCTTCGCCGATCCCGGGATCGGCTATGTCTCCGCCCCCAGCATCTGTGATGCGAATGCCGGAGCAAGCTGGGCGGCGCGCGGCAGGCTCTATGCCGAGGCGAGCCTGCATGGTTCGCTGCAGACCGGTTACAACAATGGCTGGGCGCCGCTTTGCATCGGCTCGCATTATGCGGTTCGCACATCGGCCCTTCGTCAGATCGGCGGTCTCGGCCCCGAGCTTGCCGAAGACCATTCGACGACGCTGATGATGAATGCCGGCGGCTGGCGTGGCGTGCATGCCGTCGACGCCATCGCGCATGGTGAGGGACCGGCGAATTTTGCCGATCTCGTCGTCCAGGAATTCCAGTGGTCGCGCAGCCTCGTCACCATCCTGCTGCAACATTCCCGCCACTATGTCACGCGTCTGCCTTGGGGGCTGAGATTGCAGTTCGTGTTCTCGCAGCTGTGGTATCCGCTGTTTTCCGCCTTCATGGCCGTGATGTTCCTGCTGCCGGTTGCCGCCTTGCTGACGGGCCACGTCTTCGTCGACGTCACCTATCCGGATTTCCTCTTGCACTTTGCGCCGATATCGATCGTGCTGACGCTGTTTGCCTTCTTCTGGCGGGCGACGAGAACCTTCCGGCCGCACAATGCGAAATTGTTCGGCTGGGAGGGGCTCGCCTTCATCTTCCTGCGCTGGCCGTGGTCTCTTGCCGGCAGCCTGGCGGCCGTCCGCGATCACGTCTCCGGTTCCTTCGTCGACTTCCGCATCACGCCGAAGGGCGGGCAGCAGCAGCAGTCTTTGCCGCTGCGCGTCGTTGCGCCCTATATCGGGCTCGCCGGGCTTTGCGCGGCCGCCATGGCGCTTCCCAACGAGGCCGCATCCGCGCAGGGCTTTTATATCTTCGCCGCGATGAACCTCTCGATCTATCTGTCGCTGACGGTGCTGATCGTCACGCGCCATGCGATCGAGAACGGTCTGCCGCTGCGGCCGCAATCCCGCGGGCTCTGGCTTGCGACGGCCACCGGATTGGCGATCTGCGTCACCGGCGGCATGCAGGCCGGCAGCCACGGTCTGCGCAGCCTCGAAGCCCTTTCCCACGGCCAGACGATCGTCAGTTTCAGCCAATCGCAGTTTGCCGTCGCCGGCGCCGGGCTCGGCGGCAAGACCAGGACCGTGAAGTTCCGCATCAGATGGAATGGGTTCGGAAACACGGGACAGGATCAACAAGGTGTCTGAGCCGGCGGAACCGGCAAGTATCGAGTAGGAGGACGTGATGCGTATCGGATCGAGATTGTATGGGGCAGCCCTTGCCCTCAGCCTGTGTCTGCCCGTGGCAGCGAACGGTGCCGAGGCGGCGGGAACGAAGGCACCGACGCCGCTCAGCGCCTATGAGCTCTATCGGATGTATGGCGACAGGACCTGGACCTGGGGCACCGGCGGCGGCCATTTCTTCGACGAGGGCCGGCGCTTCGTCGCCTGGACCAGCGACAAGGGCAAGCAGTCTTTCGCCGAAGGCAGATGGGTGGTCGACGATCTCGGCCAGCTCTGCATGCGCGCCACCTGGACCAATGCCGAGGGCGCGGCCCGCGCCAGCACCTGTTTCGGTCACCAGAAGCTCGGCAACACGATCTATCAGCGGCGCCAGCCGGACGGCAACTGGTACGTCTTCCGCCATGCAAAGGCGCGTGATGACGACGAATTCCGCAAGCTCATTCCTGTGGATACCGTGAGCGCGAAGGCGCGCGAACTGAAGCAGGTCCTGCTGAGCCAGGAGTAGCCCGAAAAGGAGGGCGAGCCATGAAGAAGCTGATCAAAAAGAACCTCTCGACCGCTGCGATAGCGCTGCTGCTGCTGTCGGTCGCGGATCTGCCGAGCCGAAGCGAGATGCAATATGCAGGCATTGTCCCGAACCCGGCGGCGAGCGTGCGGACGATCATCGACAAACGTCCGGTCGTTCATGCCGACGGCATCAAGTTCGGCGCTTACGATCCGAACGGCGATTTCGGCGCGCAGGCAAATGTCGCGACGGAACACCTGTTCCTGCCCTGGGAAGACGTCGATCTGGAAACGCTGCGCGTCGCCGATGCCTACGCGCTGGCGAGGGGCCGCAACCTGCTGATCACCATCGAGCCGTGGTCCTGGGATGTCGAGTGGCGGCTGACCTCCGCCCAGCTTCGCGCAAAGGTTCTGCGCGGCGGCTACGATGTCAACATGCGGGCGATCGCACAGATGATATCTCAGCTGAAAAGCCCGGTGATCGTCCGCTGGGGACAGGAGATGGAAGACAAATCCGGCCGGTTCTCCTGGGCCGGCTGGAATCCGCAGGACTATATCGCGGCCTATAGGCGGATGATGGACATCGTCCGCCAGGAGGCGCCCGGCACCCGGGTCATGTGGTCGCCGAAGGGCGAGCCGGGCCTGCAGGATTATTATCCCGGTGACGACTATGTCGACCTCGTCGGGCTCTCGGTCTTCGGGCTGGAGCGCTACGATGAGCTCGCCCATAACCGGCACCGGACATTCTCCGAAGCGCTGAAGCAGGGCTATGATCTCGTCGCCGGCTATGGCAAGCCCATCTGGGTGGCGGAACTCGGCTACCAGGGCGGCGACGCCTATATGAAGCCCTGGATGGAAACCGCGACGCTGAAGCAGAGCGCTTTCCCGAACCTGCAGGAAGTCGTCTATTTCAACGACCGCGACGTGCATGCCTGGCCGTTCGATCTCGGCCGGCCCGACTGGCGCGTGGTCGAGAGCCCGGCGGCCAACTGACGCCACGCAATTCCCGCAAAATTGTATAGCGTTTGCGTTAGGAATTGCGTGAAAACAAAGAGATAGAGCGTTTTCGAGACTCTGGGAAAACGGAAACGCTCTATAGAGAGGCCCGCCGGGGTTTTGCGGGCCTCTCCTCTTATGTCAGGCGATCGATCATCCCTTGATCGTCGCCTTACCCTCTTCGATCAACCGGGTCGCCGCATCGGCCGGCGAAATCCGTTCGAAGGCGAGTTCGTCGCAGATCGGGCGCAGCACGCGCTGGTCGAACTGGGTTGCGCCCATCGGCACCGGCGGCGGATATTCGCCGACCTGATCCTTGAGAAGATTGACGTATTTGACCGTTTCCTGCTCCGTCGGGTTGAGCTGCGGCAGGATGGCTTCGCGCACCATCGGCGACATCGGCACGCCGCGTTCGACGCCGAGAATCTTGCCGGCCTCGACATCGTTGACGAAGAAGTCGATGAATTTCGCGGCCGCTTCGCCGTTCTTCGTCGTGGCGCCGACGCTCCAGATCAGCGCCGGACGATAGTAGTGGCCGGAGGGGCCGCCCTTCTTTTCGCGCGGCAGCATGGTGATGCCGAGCTTGTTCTTGATGATCAGCTGATAGCCGATCATCTGGTTGGAATAGGCCATGCCGATCACCGATTTGCCGAGACCGAGGCAGTTGGTGTCGATGGTGTTCTGATCGAGCGTCTGCACGTCGGCCGCAACGGTGCCGCCTGCCTTGCGCAGCTTCTCCCAGTAGTCGAACCATTCCGTGGCGTCGTCGGCCGTGAAGCCGAGCCCGACGCTTTCCTTGGCAAAGAGGCTCTTGCCACGCTGGCGCAGCCAGGCATCGAACACATAATTGTAACGCGCCGCATAGGGACCACCGCCCTTGCCGGAGGACTTGGCGAGCTCGACGGCGAGCTTGGCATAGTCCTCCCAGGTGAGATCGGGCGTCGGCAGCGGAATGCCTGCCTTTTCGAATTCGACCGTGTCGAAGAACATCGAGAAGGAGTTTAGGCCGAGGCCGACGCCATAGAGCTTGCCGTCGACGGTGGTCAGCTTCAGCATGTCGGCGCCGAAGCTGCCGACCTTCAGCGTCGAAGGGACGAATTCATCGAGCGGCAGGCAGGCGCCGCGCTTGGAATAGTCGGAGATCGTTCCCGGCTCGAGCTGGAAGACGTCGGCAACCGAGCGGCCGGCCATCTGTGTTGCGAGTTTCGTCCAGTAGCCGTCGCCGGAAAGCGATTCACCGACGATCGTGACGCCAGGCGTTTTCGACTGATAGAGCTTGGCGACGTCGAGCGTACGCTTGGCGCGGTCGTTGGACCCCCACCACATGGCGCGCAGCGACGTGTCCGCGGCAAGGGCCGGAAAGGCATTTCCTGCGCCGAAGGCGAGGCCGGCGGCGGCACTCGCTGACCCCATCAGGAATGAACGGCGATTGACCTGCATGATATCCTCCTTGTCCCAATATGCCTGCTGCCATCCTCCAATGGCGTTGGCGGGCATTTCGACGAGAAGAGTACGCAAAAAAATAATTATTGCAAGAAATAACGATTATCTTGCAAATTTGCATAATTTGCATAATGTTTGCCTATGAGCGATCAGAAAACCAAACAAGACCAGAAAATCAAACGGCCGCGCCAGGCCGATATTGCCACACTGGCCGGCGTCTCCGTCTCCACGGTGTCGCGTGTGCTCGCCAACGAACCGGGTATCAGCGAAACCGTGCGCCGTCAGATATTGAAGGTGGCCGCCGGGCACGGCTATCCGGTCAAACCGGCTTCGGAAACCGTTGCCGGGGGACTGGCACTGATTGCCAGCGACGGCGTCACCGGCGGTCTCAGCGTCTTCTATGAAACGATCGTCGAGGGGCTGCGGGCCGGAGCGGCCGAAGCAGGCATGCCCTTCGAAATCCGGATGGTTCGCGAGGATCGCATCACGCCGGACGCCGTGCGCGATTATATGCAGGCCGCCGCCGCCGAAGGTCTCTTTCTCGTCGGCATCGATCCGAACGAGATGCTGCGCGACTGGCTGCAGCACAATAGAACGCCGACCGTGCTGGTCAACGGCACCGATCCGAGGATGCAGTTCGACGGGGTTTCGCCGGCCAATTTCTTCGGCGCCTATCAGGCGACCAGCCGGCTGACACAGGCCGGCCATCGCCGAATTCTGCATTTGAGCGGTTCCCACCGCCAGACGATCCGGGAGCGCATCCGCGGTTTCGAGGCGGCGATCGCCGCCACCCCCGGCGCCGAGGGCCGTTTCGTGTCCATGGCGCTGCAGGGCAGCGCCAGCGGCGAGGCTCATGAACGCATGGCCGCGATCCTTGCCGAGAATGCCGGCTTTACCGCCGCCTTCTGCATGAATGATTTCATCGCCGTCGGCGTGCTCGAGGCCGTCACGGAGGCCGGCCTGCGGGTGCCGGAGGATTTTGCGATCGTCGGCTTCGACGATCTGCCCTGCGCGCTGATGACCAATCCGCAGCTTTCCACCATGCGTGTCGATCGCGCCGCCCTCGGGCGCGAGGCCGTCTCGCTGATGCTGTCCCGTTTCCGCAACAGGACGGCGCCGGCGCGCCACATCTGCCAGGCCGTTCTTCCCGTTCCGGGAGGGACCGTTCCGAATGCTGAAACCCGTGAGTGACGCCATGACCTATGATCCCGCCAGCGCCAACCCGCTTGCAGGCAATCCGCTGGAAAGCCGCGCCGATATGAGCCGTGCCCTGCTCGCGCTCTTCGATCCGCTGCTTGCCTGTTTTTCGAAAGGCAATGCCCGCGTCAGGCTCAATGGCGCCGCCGCCCATTTCGACCGGGCGGCAGCCGATCTCGAAGGTTTCGCCCGCCCGCTCTGGGGACTGGCGCCGCTCGGCGCCGGCGGTGGCGACTTCGCCCACTGGCATCGTTTTGCCGAAGGCCTCGCAAACGGCACCGATCCCGCCCATCCCGAATATTGGGGAACGGTCAATGGCCGCGATCAGCGCATGGTCGAGCTTGCCGCTCTCAGTTTCGCCCTGGCGCTGGTGCCGGAAAAGATCTGGGAACCGCTCGACGCGCCCGCCCGCAGCAATGTCGTCGCCTATCTCAAACATGCCAGGCAGTTCGACTATGCCGACAACAACTGGAAATTCTTCCGCATCTTCGTCGATATCGCGCTCGACCGTCTCGGCGTCGATTTCGACCGCAGCCTGACGCGGCAATATCTGCAGGAACTCGAAGGCTTCTATATCGGCGACGGCTGGTATCGCGACGGAAACGTGCGCCGTATCGACCACTACATTCCCTTCGCCATGCATTTCTATGGGCTGATCTATTCGAAGCTCGTCGACGACGATTACGCCAAACTTTACCGCGAGCGGGCGGTCCTCTTTGCCCGGGATTTCCGCCACTGGTTTGCCGCCGACGGCGCGACGATCCCCTTCGGCCGCAGCCTGACCTATCGTTTCGCCTGCGCCGGCTTCTGGTCGGCGCTCGCCTTTGCCGATCTCGAGGCTCTGCCCTGGGGCGAGGTCAAGCATCTCTGCCTGCAGCATTTGCGCTGGTGGAGGGACAAGCCGATCGCCGATCGCGACGGTGTTCTCTCGATCGGTTTCGGCTACCCGAACCTCTTGATGTCGGAGAGCTACAATTCCGCTGGCTCGCCCTACTGGGCGCTCAAGGCCTTCCTGCCGCTGGCGGTCGCCGAGGATCATCCCTTCTGGACCGCCGAGGAAAAGGCGCCGGAACCGACATCCTCTGCCATCCCTCAGCGTCATCCCGGCATGGTTCTCATGCCGGCGGGCGGCGATGTCGTGGCGCTGTCGTCAGGCCAGGAAAACCTGCAGATGCGTTTCGGCACCGAAAAATACGCGAAATTCGCATATTCGGCCCGGTACGGCTTCAGCGTCGAGTCCGATGAACGCGGCTTTGCGCTGGCCGCCTTCGATTCCATGCTGGCCTTCAGCGATGACGGCCTGCACTACCGCGTGCGTGAAACGAATGCGGAAGCCCGGCTCGCGGGTGATGTGCTTCATTCGAGATGGTCGCCCTTCCCCGATGTCGAAGTCGAAACCTGGCTCGTGCCCGCCGCCCCCTGGCATATCCGCCTCCACCGGATCAGCTCGGGCCGGCCGCTGCGGATTGCCGAAGGCGGCTTTGCCATCGGTCGCCGCGACTTCGAGCAGGATCGGCTGTCGGCTTCGGAGGGGGCGGCCTATGCGATCGGTCAAGCCGATTTCAGCGGCATTCTCGATCTCGGTTCCTCGGTCAAACGCACGGGGCTGGCGCAAAAGGCCCAGCCCAACACCAATGTGATCGTCGCCAAGACCATTGTGCCGCAGCTGCGCGGTCAGATTCCGGCCGGCGAGACCATTCTGGTGACGACGGTGCTGGCGCTCGACGATCCCGCCGCCGTCTCGTCGGCCTGGACACGGCCGCCGCAGGCACCGAACCTCGCGGCACTGGAGGCCCTGGTGCGGGAAAAGGGCGTGACCGTCAGCGCCATCGAAGCGCCGGGGCAGATGCCATGAGCCGTCCTGCCATCGTCCTTGCCATGGAGCCGTCGCGCACGGAGCATGTCCTGCCCGATGAGACCCTGCGCCGGCTCGATGCTATCGGCCGCCTGCTCGATTCCGAGCCGCTGCAGCGGTTGGACGATGCGCGAGCAAGGCGTCTGCTTTCGGAAGCCGAAATCCTGATCACCGGCTGGGGTGCGCCCTATGTCGGGCCTGAGATTCCCGCTGCCGCGCCACGGCTTCGGCTCGTCGTCCATGCGGCGGGCACGGTGAAGGGCATCATTGATGACGCCATCTTCGAAACCGGCATCGCGGTCAGCCACGCGGCCGAAGCCAATGCCGTGCCCGTCGCCGAATTCACGCTTGCCGCGATCCTCTTCGCCGGCAAACGCGCCTTCCGTTTCCGCGATCTCTATGTCGCCGACCGCAACCGCGACCGGACCTATCCGATGCAGCGCGAAGCGATCGGCAATTATGGCCGCACTCTCGGCATCGTCGGCGCCTCGCGCATCGGCAGGCGGGTGATCGAACTCTTGAAACCCTTCGATTACAGGCTGCTGCTGTTCGATCCCATGCTCGATGCCGCCGAGGCCGCCGGATTGGGAGCGGAGAAGGTCGACCTCGACGAATTGATGCGGCGAGCCGATATCGTTTCCCTGCATGCGCCGTCACTACCCTCGACGCAGCATATGATCGATGCGCGAAGACTGTCGCTGATGAAGGACGGGGCGACGCTCATCAATACCGCGCGCGGCATCCTCATCGATGAAGCCGCTCTGCTTTCGGAGCTGAAGACCGGCCGCATCGATGCTGTTATCGATGTGACCGATCCGGAGATTCCAGACGCGGGTTCGGTTTTCTACGATCTGCCCAATGTTTTCCTGACGCCGCACATTGCCGGCGCCATCGGCCTGGAACGGGCGCGTCTCGGCGCGATGGCGGCGGATGAGGTCGAGCGTTTTGTGACCGGCCGGCCGCTGCTCTACCGGATCAGCCGCGAAAATCTCGAAAACATCGCCTGAGGCGTCGCGCCGGCCCTGCGGTCAGCGCGGTGTTCTCAAGGAATTGGGCGAACCGTCATTGGCAAGCTCGGGCATCAGCTCTGCAATCTCGACCACCTTGCCGGTGCGCGAACTCGTCAGCGCGGCAATGCCGCAGAGTACCGACATGGCGCCCGCCCGCGTGCCGGCACGCTGGCCAAGCCGGTCTTCCATATCGGGCTTGAAGATCATGTTGCGCATCCGGTCGTCGCCGCCGTAATGGCCGCCGGTGAAATGCGGCACGACGATGCGCTCCACGGCCTCCCTGCCGTTCGGGAAATTACGGATGAGCAGGATCGTATCCTGCTTCGGCTCTTCCCAGGGCTGAGCCTCATACTGGCGGATTTCGATACGGCCTTTCGTTCCGTTGAAGGCCAGGTGATGGCCCTCGATCGGCTGGAAGGTATTCAGCGAATAGGAGACATGGACGTTGTTCCGGTAGCGGATGGAAACGACCATCGTATCGGGAATGTCGATGTCTTCGCGGAAAACGCAGCCGTCGCGGAAATAGCCGTCGATCTCGGAGGGGTCTTCATAGAGTTGATCGAGGAAGGGATCCTTTTCGAGATCGAGATAGTAGTCGCATTCATGCGTATGCGGACAGAGCTTGCAGCGGGGGCCGCGGAACGGGCCCTTGCGGCCGTAGTTCTGCAGGTCGGCAAACGAGGTGACGGCTTCCGGATCGCTGTCGAGATACCAGTTCAGCAGATCGAAATGGTGGGTGGCCTTGTGAACGAACAGGCTGCCGGAATTTTCCGTATAGGCATGCCAGCGGCGGAAATAATCGGCGCCGTGCTTGGTGTTGAGATACCAGTGAAAATCGACTGAAGTCACCCGGCCGATCTCGCCGGCATTCAGCAGCTCCTTGATCTTGGCGGCCGTCGGCGCATAGCGGTAGTTGAAGGAGACGTCGACCCGGCGGCCGGTACGCTTTTCGGCGTCGAGAATCCGGCGAATTTTCTCGATCGAGGTGGTCATCGGCTTTTCGGTGATGACGTCGATGCCGGATTCCAGCGCCCGCACGATGATATCGTCATGCGTATGGTCGGGCGTGCAGACGATGGCGAGATCCGGCTTCTGCTCGGCGAGCATGGAGTCGATATTGTCGTAAAGCGGCGCATTGCTGCCGATCATGTTGCGGGCGCGCTCGCCTCGCAGCGAATTCTTCTCGACGATGGCGGTGAGGTCGACATGTTCGCGCCAGCCGGCAAGCAGGTCCTTGCCCCACATGGTGGTACCGCGGTTTCCGGTGCCGATCAGGGCAAAACGGCGTTTCTCCATCGGATGATCTCCTTCACACGTGATGAAACAAATACTGAAATCAGATCTGGCAGCAGCTTCGGAAGCGCTCGACGCAGGTGGCGATGACCTCGTCGGCCGGACGCTTCCACCAGTTTTCAGCCGAAAAGATCTCCACCTCCTGCGCGCCGAAGAACCCGGCAGCCTCGATCATCCGTCTTATGCCTTTGAGATCGATGACGCCATCGCCCATCATGCCGCGGTCGAGCAGCATGTCCTTGGTCGGCGCCAGCCAGTCGCAGATGTGATGGGCGAAGATACGTTTCATCCGGCCGGCGCGGGCAATCTGACCGGCGAGGTCGGGGTCCCACCAGACATGATAGACATCGATCGCAACGCCGACATCCTCGCCGAGCGGCTCGCACATATCCAGCGCCTGGCCGAGCGTGTTCACGCAGGCGCGATCGGCGGCATACATCGGATGTAGCGGTTCGATCGCGAGCTTCACGCCCGCAGCTTGCGCATGCGGCAGCACGGCGGCAATGCCGTCGAACACCATCTGGCGAGCCGCGACAATATCCTTCGAAGCGCCCGGCAAACCGCCGACGACGAGCACGAGGCAATCGGCGGAAAAGGCTGCTGCCTCGTCGATGGCGCGTCTGTTGTCGTCGAGGTTCTTCTGCCAGTCGCTTTCGGTTGCCGCCGGAAAGAAGCCGCCGCGGCAAAGCCCTGTCAGCTTGATGCCGTTCGACTTGACGATCCGCACCGCCTCGTCGAGGCCGGCCTTGGCGACCTGGTCGCGCCAGGGCGCGATCGATGTGATGCCGTGCTTCAGGCAGATATCGACGGCCTCGGCAAAGCCGCATTGCTCGCGGATTGTCGCCAGATTGATCGAAAGTGCTTCGACCTGCATGTCATTTCCTCCCGTGTCCGCCGATGCTCAGTGAACGCCGTGGACGGCAAGCACCTGCCTCATGCGATCAGTCGCGAGTTCCGGATCGGCCAGAACGCGGGCCTTGTCGGCCAGCCGGAAGAGTTCGGCCAGATGGGACAGCGAGCGCGTGCTCTGCTGGCCGCCGACCATGGTGAAATGGTCCTGCAACCCGTTGAGATAGGCGAGGAAGACGACCCCGGTCTTGTAGAAGCGGGTCGGCGCCTTGAAGATGTGGCGCGACAGCGGCACGGTCGGCTCGAGTAGATCGAAGAACTCGTGGTTGCTCTTGCGGCCGAGCGCGTCGAGTGCGGCAGAAGCCGCCGGCGCGATGGCATCGAAAATGCCAAGCAGCGCGTCGGAATGGCCCTCTTCGTCGCCGGCGATCAGTTCGGCATAGTTGAAGTCGTCGCCGGTATACATGCGCACTGCTTTCGGCAGCTGCCGGCGCATGGTCACTTCTTTTTCCTTGGAGAGAAGCGAAATCTTGATGCCGTCGACCTTGGTGCTATTCGCTTCGATCACCTGCAGGCAGGTTTCCATGGCCTTGAGATGGTCGCCATTGCCCCAATAGCCCTCGAGCGCCGGATCGAACATTTCTCCCAGCCAGTGGATGATGACGGGTTCCCTGACCTGGCGAAGGATGCGGTCATAGACCCTGACATAATCGTCCGGCCCCTTGGCCGCGACGGCAAGCGCCCGGCTCGCCATCAGGATGATGCGGCCGCCGGCCGCCTCCACCGTTTCGATCTGCTCTTCATAGGCCCTGATGATCGTGTCGACGGTCACGTCGGGACCAGGCGACAGGTGATCGGTGCCGGCGCCGCAGGCGATCAGCGCGTCCTTGCGTCCGGCCGCCTCTGCAAGCGCCCGGCGGATCAGGTCGCGCGCCTCAGGCCAACCGAGGCCCATGCCTCGTTGCGCCGTATCCATCGCTTCGGCGACGCCGAGGCCGAGATCCCAGAGCCGGTGGCGGAAGGCGAGCGTCCGCTCCCAGTCGATCGCCGGCGTCAGCCAGGGGTCGTTGTCGGCGAGCGGATCGGCGACCACATGGGCGGCGGCAAAGGCGATGCGCGGAAAGCTCTTGGCGTCGCGCTTCTTCAGTTCGATCGGCGTGCCGGCAAGGGTGTAGGGAACGATCTTGCCGTCGAGGGGGAGATTGATCGTCGTCACGGCTCAGAACTCCAGTGCGGGGACGTCGAGCCAGCGGCGTTCGGCCCAGGATTTCAGGCCGAGTTCGGCAAGCTGCACGCCCTTGGCGCCGGCTTCCAGCCCATAGGGCCACGGTGCATCTTCGACCACGTGACGGATGAACATTTCCCATTGCGCCTTGAAGCCGTTGTCGAAGGCCTGGGTGTCCGGAACCTCGTCCCAGGTCTTGTAGAAGTCGATCGTCTGCGGCTGGTCGGGGTTCCACACCGGTTTCGGCGTGTTGACCCGGTGCTGGCTCCAGCATTTCGTCAGGCCGGCCACGGCCGAGCCATGCGTGCCGTCGACCTGGAAGGTGACGAGGTCGTCGCGGCGCACGCGCACCGCCCAGGAGGAATTGATCTGCGCGATCGCCCCGCCTTCGAGCTCGAAAGTCGCATAGGCCGCATCGTCGGTATCGCAATCATAAGGCTTGCCCTGCTCGTCGATGCGCCGCGGAATGTGCGTCGCGCCGAGGCAGGAAACGGATTTTACTTCGCCGAACAGATTGTCGAGCACATAGCGCCAGTGGCAGAGCATATCGAGGATGATGCCGCCGCCGTCGCCCTTGCGGTAATTCCAGGAGGGGCGCTGGGCGGGCACGCCCCAATCTCCTTCAAAGACCCAATAGCCGAATTCGCCGCGCACCGAGAGGATCTTGCCGAAGAAGCCGGAATCTCTGAGCAGCGCCAGCTTGCGCAGGCCGGGCAGGAAGAGCTTGTCCTGCACGACGCCGTGCTTCAGCCCGGAGCGCCGCGCCTTGCGGGCGAGATCGATCGCCACCTGCAGATCGTCGGAAATCGGCTTTTCGCAATAGACGTGTTTGCCGGCATCGAGCGCCTTCGACAGAAGTTCGGCGCGCATCAGCGTCGTGCCGGCATCGAAGAAGATCGTGTCGTCGGGATTGGCGAGAGCGGCGTCGAGATCGGTCGACCAGCGCTTGATGTTGTGCTTCTTCGCCAGCTCCTCCATCTTGGCGCCGTTGCGGCCGACGATGATCGGGTCGATCTCGAGTTTCTCGCCCGATTTCAGCGTGATGCCGCCCTGGTCGCGGAAGGCCAGGATGGAGCGCACCAGATGCTGGTTGTAACCCATGCGGCCGGTGACGCCGTGCAAGATAATCCCCAAGCGTGCCATTTTTTCCTCCCTGCAATCTTTTGCGGCGGGAGTGGGCATCCAGGCCCGGCCCTCCCAAGCCGGTAACTAAACAGTTACTTGATGGCAGAAGAGCGGCGAGCCTGTCAATAGTCAAATCCTGCTTTCTCTGTTCAGCGCTTGATCGAGGCGAGCGTGACGTGGACGATATGCCTTTCCCAGGCATTGAGATGGGTCGGCTCGATCAGGTCGCGGCCGAAGATCGTCGAAAGCGTGTACTGGTTGGAAAGGTAGAAATAGCCGAGCGAGGCGATCGTCAGGTAGACGTTCAGGGGATCGGCGGTCTCGATGAAGACACCTTGCTTCTTTCCCTGTTCCAGCACTTCGGAAAGTTCGCCGATCAGATGCGAATGCAGCTCCTTAAGCCGGATGGACTGGCGCAGCCAGCGGGCGCGGTGCAGGTTTTCGGTGCCGAGCAGGCTCAAGAATTCCGGGTGCTGGAGGAAATAACGCCAGGTGAAGAGCGCCAGTTCGCCGATGCCTTCCTCTGGGCTGCGGTCGCCGATATGCAGCGCCCGCTCGGCCGTGCGGATGCCGACATAGGCCTCTTCGAGCACCTTGAGGTAAAGCTGCTCCTTGTCGCCGAAATAGTGGTAGAGCATGCGCTTGTTGGTGCCGGCGCGCTCGGCGATGGCATCGACGCGCGCCCCGCCCATGCCGTTTTCGGCAAACTCCCGGGTGGCCGCTTCCAGGATTGCGGCGCGTGTCCGCTCAGGATCACGTTGGCTCGTCCGCTCCTGAGACGGACGTCGAGGCCGTTTCCTTTCCGCATTCCCCCCGCTGTCGTTCATCGCTCCACCCTCCGTCTTCACGTGTTGCGCTCATAAGCCTTCGGTGCGAAATTGTAAAAACCGAATTTGAAGGCTGGCTCGCGAGCCGACACACCGCTTGACACGCTTGCCGCTTTGCCCGTAGCTTGTAACCAATTAGTTATTTGCGCAAGCGAAACTAGTTTGGAAGCGTGTGGAGGCGCTTCCCTTTGGAGGAGGAAAAAATGACTCTACGTGTAAGCAGACGTAATTTCGTTGCGGGAAGTGCAGCACTTCTGTCGCTCTCGGCGCTCGGAACCAGCGCCATGGCACAGGAAACGCGCCTGCGTCTCCTGTGGTGGGGCTCGCAGCCGCGCGCCGACCGCACCAACAAGGTGTCGCAGCTCTATCAATCCAAGAACCCGGGCACGTCGATCACCGGCGAATTCCTCGGCTGGGGCGATTACTGGCCGCGCCTTGCGACCCAGGTCGCCGGCCGCAACGCGCCCGACGTCATCCAGATGGACTATCGCTATATTGTTCAGTATGCGCGGCGCGGCGCACTCGCCCCGCTTGAATCCTATATGCCGGCCAAGCTCAACCTTGACGACTTCGACAAGGCGCAGATCGAAGGCGGCAGTGTCGATGGCCATCTCTATGGCGTTAGCCTCGGGGCCAATTCGGCAGCCACGGTCCTGAACACCACTGCCTTCAAGGAGGCCGGCGTCGATCTGCCGACACAGGCGACCACCTGGGAAGAATTCGGCCGCATGGGTGCGGAGATCACCAAAGCCGGCAAACGCAAGGGCATGTTCGGCCTCGCCGACGGCAGCGGCGGCGAACCGCTGTTCGAAAACTGGCTGCGCCAGCGCGGCAAGGCGCTTTATACCGCCGACGGCAAGATCGCCTTCGACGTCGACGATGCATCGGAATGGTACGACATGTGGGCCAAGTTCCGTGAGGCCGGCGCCTGCGTTCCCGCCGATATCCAGGCTCTCGACAAGAACGATATCGAAACCAACACGGTGTCGCTCGGCAAGGCAGCCGCCGGTTTTGCCCATTCCAACCAGTTCGTCGCCTATCAGGCCATGAACAAGGACAAGCTGGCGCTCACCAACTACATGCGCGTCAAGCCGGATTCCAAGGGTGGCCACTATCGCAAGCCTTCGATGTTCTTCTCGGTTTCGGCCCAGTCGAAATCGGTGGATCAGGCGGTTGATTACATCAACTTCTTCGTCAAGAACCCTGAGGCTGTGCTGCTCCTGGATGTCGAACGCGGCATTCCGGAATCGGCTGCCATGCGCGAAGTCGTTGCGGCAAAACTCGATGAGAACGGCAAGGTCGCGCTGGCCTATGTCAGCGGCCTTGGCGACCTCGCCGGCAAATTGCCGCCGCCGCCGCCGGCTGGCGCCGGTGAAGGCGAGCTGATGCTGCGCAACATCGCCGAACAGGTCGGCTTCGGACAGCTGTCTCCCTCCGATGGCGGCAAACAGCTTGTCACGGAAATCACGCAGATTCTCGCAAGAGGCTGATCCCGTATGAGCAATGCGATGCGCACGCCCGCAGGGGCCATATCCGTGGAAAGATATCAGGGGGCCGTGGCCGAAGGACGCCTCAAGCGTCTGTGGAATGCCAATGCTCCCGGCTATCTCTTCCTGCTGCCATGGCTCGTCGGCTTTTTCGGGCTGACGCTCGGGCCGGCCCTGATTTCGCTCTACCTCTCCTTCACCGACTTCGACATGCTCCAGTCGCCGCGGTGGGTAGGAATGGCGAATTACGTGCGCATCGCCACGGCGGATCCGAAATTCTCGGCCGCCATGCACGTTACCCTGACCTACGTGGCCTTCTCGGTGCCGTTCAAACTGACCTTCGCCTTGCTGGTCGCCATGGCGCTGAACCGCGGCCTGCGTGGGCTGCCGATCTATCGCGCCATCTTCTATCTGCCGTCGCTGCTCGGCGGCAGCGTGGCGATCGCCGTGCTATGGCGGCAGCTTTTCGCCAGTGACGGCCTCGTCAATGCCGCGCTCTCGCATTTCGGCATCGAAGGTCCGAGCTGGATCTCGCATCCGAACTATTCGATTTATACGCTGGTGGCGCTGTCCGTCTGGCAGTTCGGCTCGCCGATGATCATTTTCCTGGCCGGCCTGCGCCAGATCCCGCAGGATATGTATGAGGCCGCAAGCCTCGACGGTGCCTCGAAATTCCGGCAATTCTACAAGATCACCCTGCCGCTGCTCACACCCGTCATCTTCTTTAACGCCGTGGTCCAGACGATCGACGCCTTCAAGGCCTTCACGCCGGCCTTCATCATATCGGGCGGCACCGGCGGGCCGATCAATTCGACGCTGTTTTACACGCTCTATCTCTATCAGGAAGCCTTCGGCAATTTCCGCATGGGCTATGCCTCCGCACTTGCCTGGATCCTGGTGCTGATCATCGCCGTTTTCACCGCTTTCTCCTTCCTGACCTCGCGTTACTGGGTGCACTACGATGACTGAGATGACCGCTTCCGTCACTGCGGCCAGGCCGCCATCCGATATCAACAAACGCAGTCTGCCGGCCTCGCTCGTCATCCACGCCTTGCTGATCGCCGCTTCGCTTCTCATGCTCTATCCGCTGCTGTGGATGGTTTCGGCATCGGTCCGGCCGGAAACCGAGATCTTTTCGTCGACCTCGCTCATCCCGTCGTCGATCGATTTCTCCTCCTATGCACGCGGCTGGGTCGGCCTCGACGTCAGCTTCGGCCGGTTCTTCTGGAATTCGCTCGTCATCTCGCTGCTGGTCGTGACGGGCAATGTCATCGCCTGTTCACTGACGGCCTTCGCCTTTGCGCGGCTGCGTTTTGCCGGCCGGAACTTCTGGTTCGCGATCATGCTCGGCACGCTGATGATCCCCTACCACGTGACGCTGATCCCGCAATATGTGCTCTTCCTCGACCTCGGCTGGGTGAACACCATCCTGCCGCTCGTCGTGCCGAAGTTCCTGGCAAGCGACGCCTTCTTCATCTTCCTCATGGTGCAGTTCTTCCGCGGCATCCCGCGCGAACTCGACGAGGCGGCGATGATGGACGGCTGCAGCGCCTGGCGCATCTACTGGAAGATCATGCTGCCGCTGTCGCTGCCGGTGCTGGCGACGGCCGCCATCTTCTCCTTCATCTGGACCTGGGACGATTTCTTCGGTCCGCTGATCTATCTGAACGACATGAATACCTACACGATCCAGCTCGGCCTGCGCACCTTCGTCGATTCCACCAGCGCATCGGATTGGGGCGGCCTGTTCGCCATGTCGACCCTGACGCTAGTGCCGGTGTTCTTCTTCTTCCTGTTCTTCCAGCGCCTGCTGATCGAGGGCATCGCCACGACGGGCATGAAGCGTTGATGGCGGCAATGGGAAAGAGTGACATGGACATCAAGACGGTCGCGATCGTCGGCTGCGGCATCGGCCGCTCGCATATCGTCGAGGGTTATCTGCCGCATTCCGACAAGTTCAAGGTCGTGGCGATCTGCGACCTGAACGAGCAGCGCCTGGCTTCCGTCGGCGACGAGTTCGGCATCGAGCGCCGCACCACCTCCTTTGCCGAACTCCTGGCCGACGACACGATCGACATCGTCGATATCTGCACCCCGCCCGGCATCCATCTCGAACAGGTGGTTGCAGCACTCGCTGCCGGTAAACATGTCGTCTGCGAAAAGCCGCTGACCGGCTCGCTTGCCGGTGTCGATACCATCATGGCAGCGGAAAAAGCGGCCCCGGGCGTGCTGATGCCGATCTTCCAATATCGCTATGGCGACGGTATCCAGAAGGCCAAGCGGATCATCGACGCCGGCATTGCCGGCAAGGCCTATACGGCGTCGGTCGAAACCTTCTGGCTGCGCAAGCCGGAATATTACGCCGTTCCCTGGCGCGGCAAATGGGCGACCGAACTCGGCGGTGTGCTCGTCACCCACGCGCTGCATCTGCACGACATGATGATGCATCTGCTGGGGCCGGCGGCAAGGGTCTTCGGCCGTGTCGCCACCCGCGTCAACGATATCGAAGTCGAGGATTGCGCCTCCGCCAGCCTGCTGATGGAAAACGGCGCCTTTGTCTCGCTGTCCTGCACGCTGGGATCGCAGGAACAATTGAGCCGGCTGAGGCTGCACTTCGAGAATGTCACCTTCGAAAGCAGCCACGAGCCCTATACTCCAGGCAAGGACCCCTGGAAGATCATCGCTGCCAATGACGACGTGCGCCAAAAGATCGACCGGGTGATTGCCGACTGGCAGCCGGTCGCGCCGCGTTTCACCACCCAGATGGGTCAGTTCCACGCCTTCCTCAGCGGCCAGGGGCCGCTGCCGGTAACGACGGTGGATGCCCGCCGGGCGCTGGAACTCGTGACCGCCATCTACCAGTCCTCCGACAGCGGCGCCGAAGTGCCGCTGCCGGTCGGCCCGGACAGCCCGAAATACGCCGACTGGCGCGCAAGAACGAAGTAACCGATTAAATAAAACGAGAGGGTTTTGAGAAGATGGCAACCAGTGTCGTTCTTCAGAAGGTCGAGAAGCGCTACGGCTCGCTGGATGTGATCCATGGCATCGACCTGACGATCGATCCCGGCGAATTCGTCGTTTTCGTCGGTCCCTCCGGCTGCGGAAAATCCACCCTTCTGCGCATGATCGCCGGTCTCGAGGAAATATCAGGCGGCGCGCTGCTGCTCGACAGCGAACGCATGAACGAGGTGGCGCCGGCCAAGCGCGGCATCGCCATGGTCTTCCAATCCTATGCGCTCTATCCGCATATGTCGGTCTACAAGAACCTCGCCTTCGGCCTGGAGACGGCCGGCTACAAGAAGGCCGAGATCCAGCCGAAGGTGAAACGCGCCGCCGAGATCCTGCAGATCGAGAAGCTCTTGGAGCGCAAGCCGAAGGCGCTCTCCGGCGGTCAGCGCCAGCGTGTCGCCATCGGCCGCGCCATCGTGCGCGAACCGCGCATCTTCCTGTTCGACGAGCCGCTGTCCAACCTCGATGCCGAACTGCGCGTGCAGATGCGCGTGGAGATCTCCCGCCTGCACCGCAGCCTCGGCAACACCATGATCTACGTCACCCATGACCAGGTCGAAGCCATGACGATGGCCGACAAGATCGTGGTGCTGAACTCCGGCCGCATCGAGCAGGTCGGCGCGCCGCTCGATCTCTACAACAACCCGGCCAACCGTTTCGTTGCCGGCTTCATCGGCAGCCCGAAGATGAATTTCTTGCGCGCCCGCATCGAGCAGGTCAGCGAGACCGGGACCAGCATCCATGTCTGCGGCAATTCCGTCCGCCTGCCGCGCCGGCTGCAAGGCGAGACCGGCCAGGAGGTCACCTTCGGTATCCGCCCCGAGCATCTGTCCCTGACCGGCGGCGCCATCACGCTTTCGACCGTCAACGTCGATCTCGTCGAAAATCTCGGCGGCGCCACCATGCTCTACACCACGACGCCGGATGGCCAGTTGCTCACCATCGCCCTCGACGGCCAGCAGAAGGTCGAGCGCGGCACCAACGTCACCACCTTCTTCGATCCGGCCCGCTGCCACGTCTTCGATGCCTCGGGCAAGACGATCTGACCGCTCCGCTTGACAGCCGATCTTCCTCTGCCCCATCATTTCGATGATGAGGCGGGGATGGGGATAGCATGACGCCTGAAGATAGGATTCATGCGCTCGGCATCTGGCAGGGCCGGATCGACATTTCGCCGATCTCAGGCGGCATCACCAATCGGAACTATCTGGTCAGCGATGCCGTGACGCGCTGTGTGGTGAGACTCGGCACCGATATCCCGATCCATCACATCAGCCGGCAGAACGAGCTTGCCGCAAGTTATGCCGCCCATGCAGCGGGCATATCGCCCGCCGTCATCCACCATTCGCCCGGCGTGCTGGTGCTCGACTATATCGAGGCGAGGGCGCTTTCGCCGGAAGATATCAGGGCGCCGGAAACGCTCGCCCGGGCCTTGTCCCTGGTGCGCGCCTGCCACCATGATATTGCCCGGCATTTCCGCGGCCAGGCGATGATCTTCTGGGTCTTCCACGTCATCCGCGATTACGCCGCCAGTCTGAAGGAGTCCGGCAGCCCCTATCTACCGCTGCTGCCGGCGCTGATCGCCAAGGCAGAAACGCTGGAACAAGCGTCAGGGCCGTTCGAGATCGCCTTCGGCCACAATGACTTGCTGGCCGCCAATTTTCTCGACGACGGCAAGCGGCTCTGGCTGATCGACTGGGATTATGCCGGCTTCAATACGCCGCTGTTCGATCTCGGCGGACTGGCCTCCAACAACGAGTTCTCCGAAGCGGCCGAGCGCGCCATGCTGGAGAGCTATTTCGACCGGTCGCTCACCGATGATCTCGGCCGCCGCTATAGCGCGATGAAATGCGCTTCGCTGCTGCGTGAGACGCTCTGGAGCATGATTTCGGAAATCCATTCTACCATCGATTTCGATTATGCCGCCTATACGGCGGAAAATCTGACGCGCTTCGAGCGCGCCTATCAAGCCTTTGAACAGGAACGATAAATGACGAGACAATTACCGAAGACGGCAAAAGCCGTGGTCATCGGCGGCGGCATCATCGGCTGCTCCACAGCCTATCATCTCGGCAAGCTCGGCTGGACCGATACCGTGCTGCTCGAGCGCAAGAAGCTGACCTCCGGCACCACCTTCCATGCCGCCGGCCTCGTCGGCCAGCTGCGCACCAGCGCCAACATCACCCAGTTGCTCGGTTACTCCGTCGATCTCTACAAGCGGCTGGAGGCGGAAACCGGTCTTGGCACCGGCTGGAAGATGAATGGCGGCCTGCGCCTTGCCTGCAACGAGGAACGCTGGACGGAGGTCAAACGCCAGGCGACCACGGCTCAATCCTTCGGCCTCGAAATGCAGTTGCTGACGCCGCAGGAGGCCTTCGATCTCTGGCCGCTGATGACGATTGACGATCTCGTCGGCGCCGCCTTCCTTCCCACCGACGGCCAGGCCAATCCCTCCGACATTACCCAGGCGCTGGCGAAAGGTGCCCGCATATCAGGCGTTTCGATCTTCGAGGATACCGAGGTCCTCGACCTCGAAATCGACAAGGGGAAGATTCGCGCTGTCATCACGGCAGAGGGGCGCATCGAATGCGAGCGCGTCGTCGTCTGCGCCGGTCAGTGGACGCGCGCCTTTGCCGCCCGCTTCGGCGTCAACGTGCCGCTGGTCTCCGTCGAGCATCAATACGTCATCACCGAATCCTTCGGTGTGCCCTCCAATTTGCCGACGCTGCGCGATCCCGACCGCCTGACCTATTACAAGGAAGAGGTCGGCGGCGTCGTCATGGGCGGCTACGAGCCGAACCCGATCGCCTGGGCGGAGAAAGGCATTCCTGAAGGTTTTCACTACACGCTGCTGGACAGCAATTTCGACCATTTCGAGCAGATCATGGAACAGGCGCTCGGCCGCGTTCCGGCGCTGGAAAATGTCGGCGTCAAGCAGCTCTTGAACGGCCCGGAAAGCTTCACGCCCGACGGTAATTTCATTCTCGGCGAGGCGCCGGAGCTGAAGAATTTCTTCGTCGGCGCAGGCTTCAACGCCTTCGGCATCGCGTCTGCCGGCGGCGCCGGCATGGCGCTGGCCGAATGGGTGACGAAGGGCGAGCCGCCCTATGATCTCTGGCCGGTCGATATCCGCCGTTTCGGCCGCCCGCATTTCGATACCGACTGGGTGCGCACCCGTACGCTGGAAGCCTATGGCAAACACTACACGCTGGCCTTCCCCTTCGAGGAATATGCGAGCGGCCGCCCCTGCCGAAAATCGCCGCTCTATGACCGGCTGAAGGCGCAGGGTGCCTGTTTCGGTGAAAAACTCGGCTGGGAGCGGCCGAACTGGTTTGCCGATCTCTTCGCCAATGAGGAGCCGAGGGATGTCTACAGCTACAAGAGACAGAACTGGTTCGAGGCGGTCGGCCGCGAGCACAAGGCAGTGCGCGAGGCGGCGGTCATCTTCGACCAGACCTCATTCGCCAAATTCGTGCTGAAGGGCAGGGATGCCGAGGCGGCTCTCTCCTGGATCGCTTCCAACGATGTCGCAAGACCCGTGGGATCGCTCATCTACACCCAGATGCTGAACGACAAGGGCGGCATCGAATGCGATCTGACGGTCGCCCGAATCGCCGAGGATGAATATTACATCATCACCGGCACCGGTTTCGCCACCCATGATTTCAACTGGATCGCACGCAATATTCCGGCGGAGATGCATGCCGAATTAGTCGACGTCACCTCAGCCTATTGCGTGTTGTCGCTGATGGGACCGAACTCCCGCGCCGTACTGGAAAAGGTGACCGGCAGCGACGTCTCGAATGCGGCCTTCCCCTTCGGCAAGGTCAGGACCATCGGCATATCGGGCTGCCCGGTGCGGGCCCTGCGCATCACCTATGTCGGAGAACTCGGCTACGAACTGCATATTCCGATCGAATATGCGAGCACGGTCTATGATCTGCTGATGGCATCAGGCGGCGAGCTCGGCCTCGTCAATGCCGGCTACCGCGCCATCGAAAGCTGCCGCCTGGAAAAGGGTTATCGCGCCTGGGGCTCCGATATCGGTCCCGACCATACGCCTGTTGAAGCCGGCCTCGGCTGGGCGGTGAAGATGCGCAAGAACATTCCCTTCCGCGGCTGCGAGGCGATCGAGCGGCAGCTTGCAGGCGGCGTGAAGAAGCGCCTCGCCTGCTTCGTTCCCGACGATCCCGATACCGTGCTGCTCGGCCGCGAAACGATCTATCGCGACGGCAAACGTGTCGGCTGGCTCTCGAGCGGCGGCTTCGGTTATACGCTGGGCAAGCCGATCGGTTACGGCTACGTCCGAAATCCCGACGGCGTGACGGAAGAGTTCGTGCTCTCCGGCGCCTATGAGCTTGATGTCGCGAGGGAACGCATTCCCTGCAAGGTGTCGCTGGCGCCGCTCTACGATCCCGACATGGTGCGGGTGAAGAGCTGATGACACAAAGTGACGCAAAGAGAAGGGCGTGCCGTATGGCACCCCCTCTGCCCTGCCGGGCATCTCCCCCACAAGGGTGGAGATCGGCAAGAGGCGATCGCTCGGTCCCTTTCCAGCAATCTACTGATCGCCAAGCAATGTTGTTTGGGGAGACCCTTGCGCCCAGCCGATCTCCCCACCTGTGGGGGAGATGCCCGGCAGGGCAGAGGGGGGTGCTACGCGGCACGCCCTCTCTTCTGCTGAAAAGACTTCAAGCTCTCAAAACAGCGGCAGCCGATCGTCCTGGATCAGGATCTCCAGCTTATCCGAAACATCCTGCGTCCAGGCCCGATGTCCCGTCAAAGCCGCCGGGAAAAGCCCCGGAAGGGTGAAGAGTGCTGCCGAAATCGCCGGGCCGGTGCGCGGGACGTCGGCAATCAGCGCGGCGATTTCCTGAGCGCGGGGATCGCGCAGCTCATAGCGTTCGCCATTGCCATGTTCGCCGATCGCATAACGCATCCAGGCCGCGACGGCGATCGCATAGGTTTCCGCCCGGTCGCCAAGCGCCAGCGCCTCGCATGCCGGCTCCAGCAGCCGCTGCGGCAGCTTTTGCGTGCCGTCCATGGCGATCTGATAGGTGCGGTGCGCGATCGCCTTATTTGCAAAGCGTGCTATCAATTCATTGGCGTATTCATCGAGATCGATGCCGGGCACCGCATCGAGCGTTCGCGCTGCCGCGTGCATGTGGCGGTAGGCAAGAGCGGCGAGGGCCGCATCGTCCATCACGTCGCGGATGAATTCATAGCCGCCGATATAACCGAGATAGGCGAGCAGCGAATGGGCGCCGTTCAGCATCCTGAGCTTCATCTTCTCGTAAGCCGAGACGTCCTCGACCATCAGCGCGCCGCGCACCTTGTCCCAGGCCGGCCGGCCATTGGCGAAATGGTCTTCGATGACCCATTGCGTAAAGGGCTCCGTCTCGATCGCCGCCATGTCGGTGCGGCCGGTCAGCCGCGCGGCATCGGCATAGGTCGCTTCGGTGCTGGCGGGCGTGATCCGGTCGACCATCGTCGACGGGAAGGGAACATTCGCTTCGATCCAGCCATGCAGATCGGCATCGATGCGGGAAGTGAATTCGAGCACGAGACGCTTCAGAACCGCGCCGTTGCTCGGCAGGTTGTCGCAGCTCAGCGGCGTAAAGGGCGCGACACCCTTCTGCCGGCGGCGCGCAAGGCCTTCGACGATATAGCCGATGACGCCGCGCGGCGCATGCCGGTTGGCGAGGTCGGCGACAATATCAGGATGTTTGAGGTCGAGGCCGCCCGTCGCCGGATCGAAACCATAGGCCTTTTCGGTCACCGTCATGCTGACGATGCGGATAGCAGGGTCTTCGAGCCGCGCCAGCAGGCCGACCGGGTCGCGCGGCGCCACATGCGCCTTCAGGATCGAGCCGATGACCTCGGCCGTCGTGCCCGCGCTATCGCGGATCAGCACTGTATAGAGCCCGTTCTGGGCGGAGAGATTATCGGCGACATCGGGCGTGCGCAGGCTTGCCACCTCGATGCCCCAGTCGCCGCCTGCGGCTGCGAGCGCGCCATCCGTGAAAGGGGCGAAATGGGCCCGGAAGAAGGCGCCGGGGCCGAGATGCAGGATGCCGGCGTTCAGTGCATTCCTGTCATAGGCGGGAAGCTTCGCCGTCGGGGCGAGGCCGGAAAGGGTCTGCAGTCGTTCGGTCACAGCTTATAGGCCTTCTTCGCATTGCCATAGGAGAGTTCGCCCGCCACGATCTCGGCTTCCCTCTTGGAAATCCGGTGCTCGGCAGCGAGCCCAGCGAGGAAGCGGCAGACTTCGCGGCGCCAGACGTCATGGCGCGCCGGGATCGAAAGCAGCGCCCGCGTATCGTCGTTGAAGCCCGCCATCTTGGCGAAGCCCGCCGTTTCCACCACCTGGTCGAGATAGCGGCGAATACCGAGCGGGCTGTCGTGGAACCACCAGGGCGGGCCGATCATCAGGCAGGGCCAATGGCCGGCCATCGGCGCCAGTTCCCGGGCATAGGTCGTCTCGTCGAGCGTGAACAGCAGCACCCGCAGCCCCGGCGCATGGCCGTATTTTGAAAGCAGCGCATTCAGGCCGCCGACCCAGTCCGTGCGCGTCGGGATATCGGCGCCCATATTCGGGCCGCGCGTCGCAAAGAGCCCGCTGTCGGTATTGCGTCGCGAGCCGGCATGGATCTGCATCACCATGCCGTCTTCGGCCGAAAGCCCGGCCATCTCGGTCATCATCTGGCCGCGGAAAAGCTCCGCATCGGCAGCCGAAAGCGGCCCGTTCAGCGCCCTGTCGAGCAGCGCCTGTTTTTCCGCAAGCGGCAGATCTGCGGTAAAGGCTGTGGGCACACCGTGATCGGTCGCGGTGGCGCCGAACTGGCGGAAATAGGCGCGCCGGCGCCGATGCGCCTCGATCAGCCCGTCCCAGCGCGTGACGTCGGCGCCGGTGATCTCTCCCAATTTGACGAGATTGTCGCGGAAGCCGACGGCGTCCGGATCGGTGACGCTATCCGGCCGGTAGGTGGTGCGCACCTTGCCGATCCAGCCGTCGGCCGCCATCTTCTGGTGATGGACAAGCGGGTCGAGCGCGCCTTCGGTCGTCGCGATCGTTTCGATGCCGAATCGCTGATGCAGCGCCCGCGGCCGGAATTCGGGAAGGGCGAGCTGAGCGTTGATATGGTCGTAGAGCGCATCGGCATTGTCTGTTGTCAGCGGCTCGGTGCAGCCGAGCACGGCCGACATCGCGTGATCGACCCAGAGGCTCGAAGGCGTGCCGCGGAAGAGATGGTAATGCGCGGCAAAGGTCCGCCAGATCGCGCGCCCCGTTGCCACCGGCTTGCCGTCCAGCCTGGGAACGCCGAGTTCGTCCAGCGTCACGCCGACGCTGTGCAGCATCCGGAAGAGGTAGTGATCGGGAATGACCAGCAGCGAGGCCGCATCTTCGAAGGGTTTGTCGTCGGCAAACCAGGAGGGTTCGGTATGCCCGTGCGGGCTGACGATCGGA
Organism: Rhizobium esperanzae; assembly: GCF_014197615.1. Classification (GTDB taxonomy): domain Bacteria; phylum Pseudomonadota; class Alphaproteobacteria; order Rhizobiales; family Rhizobiaceae; genus Rhizobium; species Rhizobium esperanzae_A. The sequence continues at coordinate 278,841 of NZ_JACIFY010000005.1, read as the reverse complement.
AGATTGCGCACCGTCTCGTAGAGGTCTCGCGCGATCGTCCGCGTTGCCGGATCGGCCGGAAAGAGCCGGTCCGGATGAAGAAAGCCGTTGCCTGCATCCATCAGTATTCCTCCCTGATGGATAAGGGCCTACCCCACAACATCAGGCACGGCAAGGTCTTTCAGTAACCAAACGGTTCCGTTTTGCGCGCGGGCCTGCCTGCCCTCGAAAGCATTGACGCGGTGGCCTATTTCCGCTTTGGGAGAACCATCTGTTCTGCCGGTTTCGGCAAAGGAGGATCGATGTCCGACGAGACCAACCGCATCACCCGGCTGGAGGAAACGCTGGCCCACCAGGCAAAGACAATCGAGGAGCTTTCCGATCAGCTTGCCGAACAATGGAAGATCGTCGAGCAGATGCGCACCAAGCTCGACCGGCTGACCGAACGCTTCCTGTCGCTAGAGGAGCAGTCGCTGGAAGCTCCGGCAATTACCCGCCCGCCGCATTATTGACGGCACGCGGCATTCGGCCGCGTGCCCGGTTCGGTACGACAGCGGATCAGACGCCGCCGATGCAGAGATATTTCAGTTCCAGATAATCGTCGGCGCCGTGGCGCGAGCCCTCGCGGCCGAGGCCGGATTGCTTGATGCCGCCGAAGGGCGCCGTCTCCGACGACATCAGTCCGGTATTGATGCCGATCATGCCGTATTCCAGCGCTTCCGCCACCCGCCAGACCTTCTTCAGGTCGCCGGCAAAGAAATAGGCGGCGAGCCCGAATTCCGTGTCGTTGGCCTGAGCGATGACGTCCTCGGCCGTCTCGAAACGGAAGAGCGGCGCCACCGGCCCGAAGGTTTCCTCGCGCGCAACCGTCATGCTGCGGGTCACGCCGGTCAGCACCGTCGGGGCAAAGAAGGTGCCGGCGCCGTCGATGCGTTTGCCGCCGGTCAGCACTTTGGCGCCCTTGGCAAGCGCGTCGCCGACATGGTCTTCCACCTTGGCAAGGCCCTGCTCGTCGATCAGCGGCCCGATCTCGACACCCGCCGTGAAGCCGTCGCCGACCGACATTGCGGCGACCCTGGCGGCAAGCTTGGCCGCGAAGGCGTCATAGACGCTCGACTGGATGTAGAGGCGGTTGGCGCAAACGCAGGTCTGGCCGGCATTGCGGTATTTGGAGGCGATCGCACCCTCGACGGCGGCGTCGAGATCGGCATCGTCGAAGACAATGAACGGCGCGTTGCCGCCGAGTTCCAGGCTGACCTTCTTGATCTGGTCGGCGCATTGCCGCATCAGGATGCGGCCGACTTCGGTCGAGCCGGTGAAGCTGATCTTTCGCACCTTTTCATTGCCGCAAAGCTCGCGGCCGATCGCCGGGCCGTCGATGCCGACGATGATGTTGAAGACGCCTGCGGGAATGCCGGCCTGTTCGGCGAGCACGGCAAGGGCGATCGCCGTCAGCGGCGTCTGTTCGGCGGGCTTCGACACGACGGTACAGCCGACGGCAAGCGCCGGGGCTATCTTGCGGGCAATCATTGCCGCCGGGAAATTCCACGGCGTGATCGTGCCGACGACGCCGACCGGCTGCTTGATGACGATCATGCGTTTATCGTTGGAAGGTGCGGGGATCGTCTCGCCGTAAATGCGCTTGGCCTCTTCCGCATACCATTCGATATAGGCTGCGGCATAAAGGATTTCGCCGCGCGCTTCTGCGAACGGCTTGCCCATTTCGGCCGTCAGGATCGCCGCGAGTTCGTCGGCATTGGCGACCATCAGGTCGAACCATTTGCGCAGGATGACGCTGCGCTCCTTGGCCGGGCGGGCAGCCCAGGCCGGCTGGGCGGCATGGGCCGCATCGATCGCGCTCCGCGTCTCGGCAGCGCCCATGTCGGGCAGCGAGGCGAGCAGTTCTCCCGTTGCCGGGTTGAGCACGTCGAAAGTCCCGGCGGCATTGCCTGAGGTCCAGGCGCCGTTGATGTAGCCGGCGTCGCGCAGCAAGGGAGAAGAGAAGGGCACGTGTTTCGTCAGTGCTGTGGTGAAAGCCATGTCATATCCTCATTGGGAATGCGGCTGCCGGTGCCGGCAGCCGTGGATGCGGTTTCGATGCGGTCACTTGCCCGCGCTTGCCTCCAGCATCGAGGCCTCGAGAATGTCGAGCGCCTCGCCGAGCACCTCGTCCTGAATGGTGATCGGTGCGAGGAAGCGGATGACGTTGCCGTGCACGCCGCAGGTGAGCAGGATCAGGCCCTTGTCGAGCGCGATCAGCCGCACCCGGTTGGCGAAGTCGGCGCTCGGCAATCCCGTCTTCCGGTCGTTGAATTCGACGGCGTTCATGAAGCCCGGGCCGCGGATATCGACGATCTCCGGCACCGCCTCGCGCAACGATTCCAGCCGCTGCTTCAACCGCCCGCCGAGCTGATTGGCGCGGTTGCAGAGATCCTCGTCCTTGATGACGTCGAGGACGGCATGGGCGGCGGCGATCCCGAGCGGATTGCCACCATAGGTTCCGCCGAGGCCGCCCGGTCCCGGCGCGTCCATGATGTCGGCGCGGCCGGTGACGGCGGCGAGCGGGAAACCGCCGGCAAGGCTTTTCGCCATCGTCGTGAGATCCGCCGCCACCTCGTGATGATCCATCGCGAACATTTTGCCGGTGCGGGCAAAACCGGTCTGCACCTCGTCGGCGATCAACAGGATGCCGTGCTGGTCGCAGAGTTCACGCAGCGCCTTCATGAAGGCGGCCGGCGCGGCGTAAAAGCCGCCTTCGCCCTGCACCGGCTCGAGGATGATGGCTGCGACGCGCTGCGGATCGACATCGGCGGCGAAGAGCTTCTTCAGCGCTGCAAGCGACTGATCGGCGGTGACGCCGTGCAGTTCGACCGGGAAGGGAACATGGAAGACATCGCCCGGCATCGCGCCGAAGCCGACCTTGTAGGGCACGACCTTGCCGGTCAGCGCCATGCCCATGAAGGTACGGCCATGGAAGCCGCCGCCGAAGGCGATGACGGCCGAGCGGCCGGTCGCGGCCCGCGCGATTTTCACGGCATTTTCGACTGCTTCGGCCCCCGTCGTGACGAAGATCGTCTTCTTCGCGAAATCACCGGGCAGCAGTGCGTTCAGCCGTTCGGCAAGGCTGACGTAGTTTTCATAGGGCACCACCTGATGGCAGGTATGGGTGAAATGATCGAGCTGCTCCTTGACAGCCGCGATCACCCGGGGATGGCGGTGGCCGGTGTTGAGAACGGCGATGCCGGCGGCGAAGTCGATATAGCGGCGGCCCTCCTTGTCCCAGATCTCGGCATTCTCTGCGCGATCGGCATAAATCTGGGTCGTCATTCCGACACCGCGGGAAATCGCGGCGTTCTTCCGGTCGGTAAGATTTGTCGTGGTCATCGATCCGCTCCTGCGTTGACGGGCTTGAGAATTATCTTGCATAAATTCTGCAAGGCATTTACAAAACTCCTACATTTTTCCTGCAAGAAAACAAGCGGGATTTTTTGCTTCAAACATCACGGGTTTTGATGAATGCTCGCGGGCGTTGGAATCGGGGATATTTTCAGATGAACGAGAACGGGCCGGTACGCTACAAGGTGGCGGAAGCCGCACGGCTGGCCGGCGTTTCGGCCTCGACGCTGCGGCTCTGGGAAAGCCAGGGTCTGCTCGTTCCCGGCCGTTCGCAAACCGGTCATCGGCAATACAGCGCCGATGATGTGGCGCGGCTGAAACGCATCTCCTGGTATCGGGTCGAGCGTGGTCTCAATCCCGCAGCCATCCGCGAAGCGCTGGAAGGCGAGGAGCCATCGGCCGATGGCGCCGAGGCAGGCCAGGGCACCGGCCTCGGCCGCAAGCTGCGCAGCCTGCGCCATGCGAGCGGCAAGACGCTGGATCAGGTGGCCGGCGATATCGGCATCACCGCTTCGACGCTCTCGACGCTGGAGCGCACCTCACAGGGCGTCAGCTTCAAGACGCTGCACGATCTTGCCGAATATTACGGCACCACCGTCTCCCGCCTCTCCGGTGAGGAAAGCGATGAGGTGCCGGCGCTGGTGCGCGCCGGGGAGTGGCGCAGCTGGCCGGAAACGACGCCCGGCGTTGCGGTGCAGCTTCTCGCCGAAGGCCGCAGGATGATGGATTGCCATCGTTTCGTGCTGGCGCCGGGTGCTGCCAGCGAGGGCGCCTATCGCCACGATGGCGAGGAATTCATGCATGTTCTTTCCGGCCGGCTGGAACTGGTGCTCGACAGCGATCAGTTCTTCGATCTCGGCCCGGGTGATTCACTCTATTTCGAGAGCCGCCGCTACCATTCCTGGCGCAATCGCCACGATGGCGAAACCGTGCTTTTATGGGTCAATACGCCGCCGACATTCTGACGGCTCGCATCGGCCCGAAAATCGGAATCGATTTTCGGAGAGCACGATGCGGAGATTGAAAGAGGTAGAGCGTCCGTTGTACGTCCGAGAGGACGCACGGCGCTCTAGCAGCAGGAAGCGGTTTCGCATTTTGCGCCTTTGCGCTATAGCGCCAGTGGAGAGTATCCGAACGAAAGACAGTCCGATGGCCGCCACCATACGTTATCACGAAGGCGATATTTCCGCGGCCGATGCCGCCCGCTATACCGGCGCGATTGCCATCGACACCGAAACCCTCGGCCTGGTGCCGCGCCGGGATCGTCTCTGCGTCGTCCAGCTTTCACCGGGTGACGGCACCGCCGACGTCATTCGCATCGCCGCCGGCCAGAAAGAGGCCGCCAATCTCGTTGCCCTGCTCGAAGATCCGACCCACCAGAAGATCTTTCATTACGGCCGCTTCGATATTGCCGTGCTCTTCCATACTTTCGGCGTCACCACGACCCCGGTCTTCTGCACCAAGATCGCTTCGCGCCTTTGCCGGACCTATACGGATCGCCACGGTCTCAAGGACAATCTTAAGGAGATGCTCGACGTCGACATCTCCAAGACGCAGCAATCCTCCGACTGGGCGGCCGAGCCGCTGTCTCCGGCCCAGCTCGAATATGCCGCCTCCGATGTGCTGTATCTGCACGCGCTTCGCGACAAGCTGACGGCACGGCTGATCCGCGATGGCCGGTTCGACCATGCGACAGCCTGCTTCGCATTCCTGCCAACCCGCGCCAAGCTCGACCTGCTCGGCTGGGAAGAGGCCGATATCTTCGCTCACAGCTGATCAAATCGCCTGCGACATGCAGGAAATCCGGGACCGTGGACAGGCCCGTTCGCGGCCGTTAGCGATTCGTTAACGCCTCTTTCCTAAAATTCCTCTTAATATTTATGCATTCGATGACGCTGGAATTGCGTCATGCGGGCGGGAGGATCTGCTGGATGCAAGGGGGCCGGATGAGCGCGGTCCTTTTATAGAGCCTGCTTTCATCGTCACTTTACGAAAGGAGCATGCCATGTTGACTCCCGTTCGTGCAGCGTCCAATGCGAGCTTTTCGTCTCAAGGCCAGACTGCGGCGATCGTCGCCGGCAGCATCGACCGTTCCGTCATTGCTCCCGCGCCCGTTATCCCAGTCGAAGCTGCCGACCTGAATTCCGCCATTGCCGGCAAGCTGAATATCCTGCTCCTTGCGGCGCGCGAGCGCATGGTCGAGGCCCTTTTCGACGTCATCGAAGCGGCAGGCCGGTCGATCTCGCTGGATCGCGGCGAGGACGAGACCAATCTTGCTTTCGCCTCCCGGCTCGCCGACGCCATCCGGGGGCTGCCGGCCGCCAGGATCGACGAGATCGAGCGCCAGCTCACCGGAGAAGGCCATAGCCTGCCGCTGCGGATGATCGCCGAAGCTCTGAAAAACCCGGCAGGCCCGCAAGCGGCGCGTGTCGTCGCCTATCTGGAAATCGTCCGCTACAAGGATCGCGATCTCGCCGCCCGCGCCGTCGTGCGTTCCTATGGCCAGAACGACGCTTCGCCGATGCGCACCGAGGCCCGCCCCGAGATAGAGCTGCATGAGGGCAGCCTGCCTGCCACTATCCGCCAATCGGCAGAAAAGCCACCCCTGCCCGCCGATGCGCCGGTCGAGGTTGACGTGTTTGCGACCGCCGAGGAAGCGGTCATCGCCGAAGCAGCGGAAGCCGCCGATCCGGAAGCGCCGCAGCTTGAAAAGCGGGCTCAGTCCGCTTCGGCAACGGCAAGGGAGGTCGTCTCCGAGAGATCCGCGCCGCAGGAGATCGAGGCCAGCCAATCCCTGCCGGCGGAGACAGCCGCAGCCGACGATCTGGTGCAGACGGCGGAGCCGCCTGCCACCCAGCCGCACGCGACGTCGGAAAGGGCCGATCCCGTCATTCCGAGGAACTGGACGGGCATTGTCGCCTCGATGACCGAAGAGGCCTCCGAGATGATCGCCACCATCATCCGCGAGCAGGACGTCGAAACCCTGCTGGAGGATGGTTCCGTCGAAGCGGCGGTGGAGATCGATACGATCCTCGATGAAGCCGTCATCAGCGACGCGGCCGAGACCTTGACCCGGCAGCCGGCGGAATTGGCAGTGACGGATGCTCGCCAGTCGGCCGCTCCCCACCCGTCGCAGATGGATACAGAGATCGCGGCTCCGGCTGCCCGGCAACCGAAGGACATCTCGGCGCAGCCGCCAATGATGCCGATCCCTGAGACGGCCGAGCCTGTCTATATCCCGCTCGCAGCTCGGATGCCGGACGGCTTTGCCTATAGTCAGCTGCCTTATCAGTTCGCCAAGGATACGCCGCCGAACGAGACGGCAGGCGAAACGAGCCACCAGCATCATCATGGCGGTGCCCCCCAGGATCAGCAGCAGGAGGATCAGCAGCAGGATGAGCAGCAGGCTCAGTCCGGTGGCGAGGATGCCGACTCGAATGCCGAATCAGCCAATGCGGCGCCCGAACGCAGGGCGCCGAGAATGATCGATACCGAGCCGACGCCGCATCAGCCGGGCGCGCCCGCCGATCCTGTCTATGCGCTCTATCAGCGGATGGTCGGCTGGGAATAGTCGAGGTAGGCCTTAAAACTTTTCACCGCATGAAAATGAAAAACCCGCCGGATCGCTCCGGCGGGTTTTTCAATTCAGAAGCGGATGCGAGGCTTATTCGCCGCCGCGGTTCTTCAGGGCTGCGCCCAGGATGTCGCCGAGCGAAGCACCCGAGTCGGACGAACCGAACTGAGCAACGGCTTCCTTCTCTTCCGCAATCTCCAGAGCCTTGATGGACAGCATGATCTTGCGGTCCTTCTTGGAGAAGTTGGTGACGCGGGCGTCGAACACCTGGCCGACCGAGAAACGCTCGGGGCGCTGCTCGTCGCGGTCGCGGGCGAGGTCGGCGCGACGGATGAAGGAAGTGATGTCTTCGTGGTTGACGAGCTTCACTTCGACACCGCCGTCGTTGACCGCGATGACTTCGCAGGAAACGACTGCATTCTTGCGCAGGTCGCCGGAAGCGGCAGCATCGCCGACCGCATCCTTGCCGAGCTGCTTGATGCCGAGCGAGATGCGTTCCTTCTCGACATCGACGTCGAGAACGACGGCCTTGACGACGTCACCCTTGTTGAACTCCTCGATGACCTGTTCGCCCGGACGGTTCCAGTCGAGGTCGGAGAGGTGAACCATGCCGTCGACATCGCCATCGAGGCCGATGAACAGACCGAATTCGGTCTTGTTCTTGACTTCGCCTTCGACTTCAGTGCCGGCCGGATGGCTGCGGGCGAATGCTGCCCACGGGTTTTCCAGCGTCTGCTTGAGGCCGAGCGAAATACGGCGCTTGGACGGATCGACTTCGAGAACGACGACTTCGACTTCCTGGCTCGTGGACAGGATCTTGCCGGGGTGAACGTTCTTCTTGGTCCAGGACATTTCCGAGATGTGGATCAGGCCTTCGATGCCCGGCTCCAGTTCGACGAACGCACCGTAGTCGGTAATGTTCGTGACGGTACCGGAGATCTTCTTGCCTTCCGGATACTTGGCCTGGATGCCATCCCAAGGATCGCTCTCGAGCTGCTTCATGCCGAGCGAGATACGGTGGGTTTCCTGGTTGATGCGGATGATCTGAACCTTGACCTGCTGGCCGATGTTCAGGATTTCCGACGGATGGTTCACACGGCGCCATGCCATGTCGGTGACGTGCAGCAGGCCGTCGATGCCGCCGAGGTCGACGAACGCACCGTAATCGGTGATGTTCTTGACGACGCCGTCGACAACCTGGCCTTCTTCGAGGTTCTGAACGATTTCAGAACGCTGCTCGGCACGGGATTCTTCCAGAACCGTACGGCGCGACACCACGATGTTGCCGCGGCGCTTGTCCATCTTGAGGATTTCGAAGGGCTGCGGGTTGTGCATCAGCGGCGTGACGTCGCGGATCGGGCGGATGTCGACCTGCGAACGCGGCAGGAAGGCGATCGCACCGTCGAGGTCGACCGTGAAGCCGCCCTTGACCTGGTTGAAGATCACGCCTTCGACGCGCTCGCCGGCTTCGAACTTGGCTTCGAGCTTGATCCAGCTTTCTTCGCGGCGAGCCTTTTCGCGCGACAGAACGGCTTCGCCAAGCGCGTTTTCGATGCGCTCGACATAGACTTCGACTTCGTCGCCGACCTTCAGCGAACCGTCCTTGGCGCGTGCGCCGAATTCCTTGAGGGCGATGCGGCCTTCAACCTTGAGGCCGACGTCGACAACGGCGACGTCCTTCTCGATGCCCGTGACGATGCCCTTGGTGACATAGCCTTCGGCCAGGTCGTTCTTGGCAAAGGACTCTTCGAGAAGAGCCGCGAAATCCTCGCGGGAGGGAGTAGCTACTGACATAAAATCTCCTGCGTGTCCTGGTAGGGAAGCAGACACGTATGCGCCGGTTGGTTTGCGTTGAACGGGCCTGAACCCAGTCCGCCCTCTTTCACGAAGGCAATCCGGCGCTTGGACGGAATTTCAGGCTTGCTGTATTAAAAAAGCGATCCATGCTCGAAGCATGCAAAAACGCTTGAATTTAGGCATTTCGGTTCAAGACCGCATCGATGATCGATTGCGCGGCTTGAAACGCGGCTTCTATACTCATTTCCGACGTATCAAGCAAGTGCGCATCATCCGCTGGTTTCAAAGGGCTGTCGGCCCGTCCCATATCGCGTTCGTCGCGCCGCTTGACGTCTTCGAAAATCGCCTCGAAATCCGCTGTCGCCCCCTTGCCGAGGATCTCGTCGTAACGGCGTCTGGCGCGCACCTCCGCCGAGGCCGTCACATAGAGTTTGACCGGCGCATCCGGGCAGACGACCGTGCCGATATCGCGCCCGTCGAGCACCGTTCCCGGCGCCTTGCCGGCAAATCGCCGCTGCGCCTCGACCAGCGCCCTGCGCACCGCCGGCATGACGGCAATCTTCGAGGCGGCTTCGCCGATCTCATGTTGCGAAAGTATATCGCGATTGAGCCCGGCGAGTTCAACCTCCCGCGCGATCTTTTCGGCCACCGCCTCGTCATCAAGCGGCAGGCCGGCGTCGAGCAGAGCCTTGGCCGTGGCGCGGTAGGTGAGCCCCGTGTCGAGATGGTGGAAGCCGTACCGCTCGGCGATAAGGCGCGAAAGCGTGCCCTTGCCGGCCGCCGCCGGGCCATCGATGGCGATGGTGAAAGTCTTCAGTGTCATGTGATCCATCCTGCGTCAGGGCTTACGGGCGGAGCCAGGCCCCGGCGCGGAGCCGTGCGTGGCGTAATCCCTTGTAAAGGCGAAGCATTTCCTTCGCAATGCCGGCCTTTGCGGCGACAATTTCCACCCGCATGCGCGACCGTTGCGGCTCGTTACCATATCGGCGCCGGCCGGTCATCCGCCGGCGCCGGAAAAACCCGGCGCTCCGATCATAAAGTTTGGCTTTGACATGGGAAGCCACAGCGATTAAGGGGACCGGCTTATAAATTCCGATGGAACGCCGGCTTGAACGGCATTTGCCGAATCTCGGATTCGGCCATTCTCACGAGGCTTATAGTGGCGAAAGCGGAACTTGGAACCAAGCGTACCGATCCGGAAACCGGCAAGAAGTTTTATGATCTGAACCGGGATCCGATCGTCTCTCCTTATACCGGCAAGTCCTACCCCCTGTCCTTCTTCGAGGAAACCTCGGCGATCGCCGACGTTGCCGAAGAAGACGAGGTTGCGGAAGTCGATACCGAAAACACCGAAGTCGAGCTGGTTTCGCTCGAGGATGCCGATGACGGCGCCTCCGGCGACGACATCCCCGATATGGGCGATGACGATGTCGAAATCGAAGGCGACGACGATGACGACACCTTCCTCACACCCGACGAAGACGATGACGACGACGACATGAGCGACATCATCGGCGTGACCGGCGACGAAGACGAAGTCTGATTCAGACAAATGCCGGCCCGGATGACAAAAAATTTCCGGGTCGGATTTTTTAGGCTTGCCATCTGCGAAAACCGCAAGTAAGAAGCCGCCACCCCAGAGGAAACGCCCTCTGGAGTATCCCAGGGCCGGCCAGACCGGACCACCTTGATGGGGCTATAGCTCAGCTGGGAGAGCGCTTGCATGGCATGCAAGAGGTCAGCGGTTCGATCCCGCTTAGCTCCACCACGCTTCGCCCTTACGGGCTTCGCGTGGCGCAGCCGCGAGAAACCGTTAGGCCGAAGCAGTGCCCGGCATAGCCCGAAGGGCGACGACGGGCTGAAACGCTGATGTGGTACGTCTATATTCTCCGCAGCGTCGATTTTCCCGATCAGGAATACACCGGCTCTACCGCCGATCTGAAACAGCGGCTTACTGCTCACAATACACGCAAATCCAACCACACCGCCAAATTCGCACCATGGAATTTGCTCTGGTATTGCGCCTTCCCCGACAAGCACAAAGCCCTTGAATTCGAAAAATACCTGAAATCGCATTCAGGCAGAGCTTTCGCCGGCAAGAGGCTGGTCCAGCCGAACCCGGATACCGGTCGCCCGGCGGGTGGAATGACCGATTCCGATTAAGTGCCGGCTGCTGCGGTGCCGAAAGCCACTCAGTTAAGTCGTGCAGTCAACTCCGGCAGGCTTGCCCCCAACAACCCGCCGACGCGCCTCGTTCTCTTCACATCTCTTCCGAAGCATAGGCTCCACCCCATCCTTTCCAATCGCCTTTGCCAATTCCTCAATGAAGCGGATGTATCCTCGTTGCCGTAATCTCAGCGATTCGCCTCCAGGACCTCGCCCATGACCAGAGCAAGACGCCGCCGCCTCATTCGGACCCGACGAACCCTGACAGGGGTCGTCCTCGTCGGCGCGATCGCGTTTCTGGCCGGCATGACCGATGCGACCGGGTTGCTGCTGACGGGCGATTTCGTTTCCTTCATGACGGGGAATACGACGCGGGCTGCCCTCGCCCTGAGCGAGGGCAATCTTCATCATGCGGCGGTGCTGATCTCGGCCATCATCGTTTTCGTGCTCGGCAATGCGGCCGGTATCGTCGTCGCCCATGTGTCGCAACGGCGCATTTTCGTCGTGCTCGGCTGCGTCGGCCTCGTCCTGGCGCTCGCCTCGGTGATGACGGCGCAGGAGATGCTATTCGCGCGGTTTTATCTGATCGTTTTTTCCATGGGCATGGTGAACGCCGCCGTCGAGCATATCGAGGGCCTGCCGATCGGGCTGACTTATGTCACCGGCGCCCTGTCGCGCTTCGGCCGCGGCATCGGCCGCTGGATCATCGGCGACCGCCGTGTCGAATGGACGATCCAGATCGTGCCCTGGGGCGGCATGGTGCTCGGCGCCGTCGTCGGCGCCGTGCTGACGCGACTGACGGGCGCCTATGCGCTGTGGCTGGTCTCCCTTTTTGCGATGGTGCTGGCGCTTGCCGCGATGTTCATCCCCCGGCCGCTGCAGCGGCGCTTCAACCAGAAGATCGCACCGAACCGGCACGCCGTCGCGCGCACCAGATGAGACCGTCGCGTTCCTGTCATCGTCGAATCGGATAGGAAGGACCGCCGCCAATCCCCAAGGAGCAGGTCTTGTTCGTCATTTCGAAGCTTGTCTGGATTTTCGCTCAGCCGCTGTCGCTGGCATTCTTCCTCGTCTTCCTTGCGCTCATTGCCGGCCTTCTGCGCAGGCGGACCTTGAGCATTCTCGGCGCGGCCGGTTCGGCCCTCATCCTCTTCATCACGCTCTACACCACGGCCGGCAATCTGCTGATGCAGGGTCTCGAGCAGCGCTTCGCAAAACCCGCCGCCGATCCGGAAAACCTGCAATGCATGATCGTGCTCGGCGGCGCCTTCGAAAACGAGGTGAACACCGCGCGCCATGGCATCGAATTCAACGCCGCCGCCGACCGCTTCGTCGAAGCCCTGCGGCTCGCGCAGAAATTTCCGCAGTCACGCATTCTTGTGTCGGGTGGTGACGGCTCCCTCTCGGGCGTTTACGAGGGCGATGCGGCGGCATCCGAGCGCTTCTTCCCGCTCTTCGGTGTCGGCAAGGATCGCCTGATCGAGGAGACACAATCGCGCACCACCTTCGAAAATGCGGTCAATACCAAGGAATTCCTGGCAAGCCAGGGGTTGTCCCATTGCCTGCTGATCACCTCGGGCTTCCATATGCCGCGCTCCGTCGGCATTTTCCGCAAGCTCGGCATCGATACCGTGCCCTGGCCGACCGATTATCGCACCGACGGTGCGGTGAGGCCGGGGTTGGATTTCACCCAGCCGAACCTCAATGCGCAGAACATGGCGACCGCCATCCGCGAATGGTATGGCCTGGTCGGTTATTATCTCGCCGGCCGGACGTCGGAGCTCTATCCGCGCTGAGCTATTTCTTCGAGATGGTGACGAATTTCGTGCCGCGCACACGGGCCGTGACGATGCAGGGATCGCCTTCGGTGCGGTCGCAGAAGCGCGGATGCATCTTCATCGCCAGCACCATGTTGCCGAAGCGCTGGACGAAGTCGTAGCCATAGATCTGCGCTGTCGCGATCATGAAATAACCGCCTTCGGCGACCTGCAGGTAGAAATTATAGGTGCAGCCGTCGTCATTGCATTGCGGCCCCTTCTGCCCGTCGCAGGTCAGTTGGCCCTCGTTGACCACCGCATCGATCAGGCCGTCATTGTTGATGTCCTGGCGGGTGACGAAGCCATCGGCGAATTCGGCCGTCTTGCACTGCTCCTGGAAATGTTTCTTCTCGTAGATCTCGGGATCGGAGATCAGCGATTGCTGGCCGAAGGCCACAGCCGGCATGATCACCAGCAGGAGAAGGTTCAGAACGGCGAGCACCAGCGTTTTCACGGCTTTCCTCTTTTGGACAAAGGCTCTGCAGCCTGATGCATGTCCCCGGAAGTGCGCAGCGGTTTGGGGTGACGACATGCATCGAATAAAGACATCGGCTTTATGGCCGCACCGCCTTGCGCCGCCCTTGCCGCCGTGGTTTTTGGTGAAACATTCCGCGGTTCCGGGGCTCGCATGTCTTTGCTCGTCTATCTCGATTATGCCGGCATTGCGCTGTTTGCCGCCACAGGCGCGCTTGCCGCCTCGCGCAAGCAGCTGGATCTGATCGGTTTTCTGTTTTTCGCCATGGTGACGGGAACGGGCGGCGGCACAGTGCGCGATATCGTGCTCGGCCGCGTGCCGGTCTTCTGGGTGCTGAACCCCGCCTATATCCTCGTCTGCTGCATCGTGGGTGTCATCGTTTTCTTCACCGCCCACCTGCTGGAATCGCGCTATCGCCTGCTGATCTGGCTGGATGCGATCGGTCTTGCCGCCTATTGCGTGCTCGGCGCCGCCAAGGGCCTCGCCGCCACCGGTTCGCCGACGATCGCGATCGTCACCGGCACGCTGACGGCGACCTTCGGCGGCATTCTGCGCGATCTGATGGCAAACGAGCCTTCGGTGCTCTTGCGGCCGGAAATCTATGTGACCGCGGCCCTCATCGGCGCCGGTGTGTTCACGCTCGCCAATGCGCTCGGAATGCAGCTCTATCTGGCGTCTGCCTGTGGCGTCGCCGCAGCCTTTGCGGTGCGCGGCGGAGCCCTATGGTTCGGTTGGACCTTCCCGACTTACAGACACAAGCCCGGTCGCCACCCCGACGATGTCATGTGAAGGCGCTCGAGGGCGTCAGCCCTGCTTTGCCCGCAGGCGGATCACCACGTCGACATGGGCGATCTCCATGCCTTCAGGCGGCTCCGGCAGATTGCCGATCGTCAGGTTGCTGACGGGAATGTCGAGCACCTCGTTCTGACCTTCGACGAAGAAATGGTGATGATCGGAAACATTGGTGTCGAAATAGGTCCTGGCGCTCTCGACGGCGAGAACGCGGATGAGGCCGGCTTCGGTGAACTGGTGCAGCGTGTTGTAGACGGTTGCCAGCGAAACCGGCACGCCGGCGGCAACCGCCTCTTCGTGCAGTTCCTCGACGGTCAAATGCCGGTCCCCCTTGGCAAACAGGAGGTCGCCGAGCGCAACGCGCTGGCGGGTGGGACGCAGGCCCGCGCCGCGCAGCCTTACCTCTATTGCGATCGGGAGTGCACCCGTCATCAAGACCAACTCCGGTTATTCCTGCATAAAGCAATCATGTTTCTTCAAGCGGTATAACTTTTGCATCGGAGCCTTTCAATAGTTCAATGGGGACAAGAGCCTGATAAACGCGGCAAAAACGGGCTTTTGGCGTAAATAGGTCTGGTCGCGGCCCTGGCCTTCCTGTATTCGACCACCAAATAATGGCGTAAGCCTGGTCCGGGACGATGAAGGAGCCGCCTTGCTCGTGCTTCATTTTCTGAGGAACTTGGACTAAATGTTGACATCCATCGGCTTCACGCGGGGGGAAAAAGAAAGTTTATGACGACCAGACAGTCCAGCTTCTCGTACGACGAACTCATTGCCTGCGCACATGGCGAGCTGTTCGGCCCCGGCAATGCGCAGCTTCCCCTGCCGCCCATGCTGATGGTTCACCGTATCACCGATATTTCCGAAACCGGCGGCGCCTTCGACAAGGGCTACCTCCGGGCCGAATACGACGTACGTCCCGACGACTGGTATTTCCCTTGCCATTTCGAAGGCAATCCGATCATGCCGGGCTGCCTCGGCCTTGACGGCATGTGGCAGCTGACCGGCTTCTTCCTCGGCTGGCTCGGCGAGGAAGGCCGCGGCATGGCGCTTTCAACCGGCGAAGTGAAATTCAAGGGCATGGTCAAGCCGCATACGAAGCTGATCGAATATGGCATCGACTTCAAGCGCGTCATGCGCGGCCGTCTGGTCCTCGGCACCGCCGACGGCTGGCTGAAGGCGGACGGCGAGACCATCTATCAGGCGGCCGACCTTCGCGTCGGTCTCTCGAAAGACAAGACGGCCTGAAACCGCATTTCAAGCGGTTCACGAAACAAAAAAGGTTTGATCAGATGAGACGGGTAGTTGTCACGGGTCTGGGTGTCGTGTCCTCGATCGGAAGCGACGCCGCCGAAGTCACCGAGTCCTTGCGCCAGGCAAAGTCGGGTATTTCCTTCTCCAGCGATTTCGCCGAGCACGGCTTCAAGTGCCAGGTCTGGGGCAGCCCCAAGCTCGGCGCGGCGGAGCTGGCCGAACTGGTCGATCGCCGCGCCATGCGCTTCCTGTCGCAGGGCGGCGCCTGGAACCATGTGGCCATGAAGCAGGCGCTTGCCGATTCCGGCCTGGAAGAGAAGGACTACGCGCAGAACGAGCGCGCCGGCATCATCATGGGCTCCGGCGGTCCGTCGACCCGCACTCTGATCGAGGCGGCCGAGATCACCATGAAGAACAACAGCCCGAAGCGCATCGGCCCCTTCGCCGTGCCGAAGGCGATGTCTTCGACCGCATCGGCCACACTCGCCACCTGGTTCAAGATCCACGGCGTCAACTATTCGATCTCGTCGGCCTGCTCGACGTCGGCGCATTGCATCGGCAACGCTGCCGAGATGATCCAGTGGGGCAAGCAGGACGTGATGTTTGCCGGCGGCCACGAGGATCTCGACTGGACGATGTCCAACCTCTTCGACGCCATGGGCGCCATGTCCTCCAAGTACAACGACACGCCCGATACCGCCTCGCGCGCCTATGACGCCAACCGCGACGGTTTCGTCATCGCCGGCGGCGCCGGCGTGCTGGTGCTCGAGGAGCTGGAGCACGCCAAGGCCCGCGGCGCCAAGATCTACGCCGAGATCGTCGGCTACGGCGCAACCTCGGATGGTTACGACATGGTCGCCCCCTCGGGCGAAGGCGCCATTCGCTGCATGCGCCAGGCGCTCTCCACGGTCAAAGGCGATGTCGACTATATCAACACCCACGGCACCTCGACGCCGGTCGGCGACAGCAAGGAAATCGGCGCCATCCGCGAGGTATTCGGCTCCAAGATCCCGCATATCCAGTCGACCAAGTCGCTGACCGGTCACTCGCTCGGTGCCGCCGGCGTGCAGGAATCGATCTATTCGCTGCTGATGATGCAGCAAGGCTTTATCGGCGAAAGCGCTCATATTTCCGAGCTCGATCCCGAATTCGAAGGCGTGCCGATCGTGCGCAAGCGTATCGACGATGCGAAGATCGATATCGCCCTCTCCAACTCCTTCGGCTTCGGCGGCACCAACGCCACGCTGGTCTTCCAGCGTTATAACGGATAACAAAATGACGGGAATCATGCAGGGTAAGCGCGGCCTCATCATGGGCGTCGCCAACAACCACTCGATCGCCTGGGGGATTTCAAAAGCTCTCGCCGCACAGGGTGCGGAACTCGCCTTCACCTATCAGGGCGATGCGCTCGGCAAGCGCGTCAAGCCGCTGGCTGCCGAAGTCGGCTCGGATTTCGTGCAGCCCTGCGATGTCGAAGACGTCGCCTCGGTCGATGCCTTGGTCGATGCGATCGAGCAGCGCTGGGGCAAGCTCGATTTCATCGTTCATGCCATCGGTTTCTCCGACAAGAACGAGCTGAAGGGTCTCTACGCCGATACCACGCGGGAAAATTTCAGCCGCACCATGGTCATTTCCTGTTTCTCCTTCACCGAGATCGCCAAGCGCTGCGCTCCGTTGATGGAAGACGGCGGTGCGATGCTGACGCTGACCTATAATGGTTCGACGCGCGTCATCCCGAATTACAACGTCATGGGTGTCGCCAAGGCAGCGCTCGAGGCTTCGGTGCGTTATCTCGCCGCCGATTACGGTCCGCGCGGCATCCGCGTCAACGCCATCTCGGCCGGCCCGATCCGCACGCTCGCCGGCGCCGGCATTTCCGATGCCCGTGCCATCCTCTCCTGGAACCAGCGCAATGCGCCGCTGCGCAAGACCGTCACCATCGATCAGGTCGGCAATTCGGCGCTCTACCTGCTCTCCGACCTTTCGGCCGGCGTCACCGGCGAAATCCACTTCGTCGACGCGGGTTTCAACGTCACTTCCATGCCGATCCTGGAAACGTTGCGCGGGGCGGACGTGGAGTAAAGGCTGTCATACTGCTGAATCTGGGCCGTGCGCACAATAGTGCGCACGGCCTTGTTGTTTTTGTCGGGATGAATTATACCAAAAAAGAATTTGAGGCGGTCAGTGGAGCGAAACAGTCAGAAGATTATCGCCAGGCTGAAGCGAGAAGGCTTCGAAGTGGTTTCGATCAAGGGATCGCACCACAAGCTTCGGCGGGGCGGTCAGAGCATCATTGTTCCGCATCCGAAGAAAGATCTGCCGATCGGCACCGCCCTTGCGATCGCAAAACAAGCCGGATGGAATGTGAGTGACAAACCATGAAATATTTCATCGCCCTCGTGCACAAGGACATGGACAGCGCTTTCGGCATCAGCTTTCCGGATCTACCGGCGGTATTCTCGGCTGCCGATGAGGAAGAAGACCTGACGGCGAACGCCATCGAAGCGTTGCGCCTCTGGGCGGAAGATGAAACTCTGCCGACGCCTTCCTCATATGATGAGATCAGTTCACGGCAGGATATCCGCGAGCAACTGGCCGGCGGTGCCTTTCTGACGCGTATTCCCTTCATCGAGGATACGACACGCACCGTTCGAGCCAATGTCACTTTCGACAAAGGCATGTTGGATGCGATCGACAGGGCCGCCAAAGAGCGCGGCCTGACCCGTTCGGCTTTCCTTGCGAGTGCTGCCCGCAAGGAAATCGAAGCCGCGTAAAGCTTATTTCTTCGCCCACAGCACCTTGAAGCGGGCGTTGCGGCAGGTTTCGCCGCTTTCCCGGAAATTCGCCGCCAGGACCGGCTCGTAAGGCAGGCCGCGATTGGCGACCAGCATCAGTCGGCCGCCGCCGCGAAGAGCGGATGCGGCGGTCTTGATCAGCGTCTGGCCGAGCGCCGGCTCGGCGGCGTGCCCTTCATGGAACGGCGGGTTCATGATGACGAGATCGTATTTGTCCTTGACCGGCTCGCCTGCCAGATCGTGCCAGAAGAAGCGCGCAGGCGCGTTCGGGCAGTTCTCCGCCAGATTGTCCCTGGCGGCCTCCAGTGCCGCGTGGTCGGCCTCGTAGAGGTCGAGACGGGTCAATCCGCGCGATCTCTGCGCCAGCTCGACGGAGAGGTAACCCCATCCGGCGCCGAAATCCGCAACGTCGCCGGTAAAATCCTGGGGCAGCCGCGAGGCGAGCAGTTCCGATCCGGCATCGATCCGATCATGCGAGAACATGCCGGCGGTGGCATTGAAACGGCCGTCGACGCGCACCGGCGCCTTTGCCAGTTTGGAAATGATCTCTTGTGTCTCGGCAGGGCGGCCGAACCAGAAGGCGACACCGTGATATTTCGGCATGTGGTCGATCGCGAGACCGAACCCTTCGAGACGCTTGCGCAGCGGCTGGATGCCGTCTTCCTTGGCGCCGGCAACGACGATCAGGCCGCCGACTTGAGTGCGGGCGATGGCCGCGGCGAGATTGGCCTCGTTCTCGCCCTTGTGCTTGGTGCAGAGCACCAGGGCGGCATCATAGCCCTCGCCGTCGATCTCGGGCTTTGCTTCAATCCGCTGCGCCAGCAGCTGCCGATAGAGCGGCCGGAAGCCCTGGACGGCGCTGAGCGAGGCGGCAAAACCGTCAGGCAGCGCAAAGCCTGCCTCGGCGCCGAGGAAGAGCACGCGCTCGCTTTCGCCGGGCGCCTGGACTGTGCCGCTGGCAAAGGGATGGAACAGGGTCTTCAGCGTCTCACGGCTCATGGGTCTCGTCTCGTTAAAGCATGTCGCGCAAAATGTGCGAGCGGTTTTGCGGCCACGACATGCGCAAAACCAGGATACAAAAAGGGCGCGGAAGATTCCCGCGCCCGGAATGAAATCTGAAAGACGCGGCTTATTCGGCCGCTTCTTCCTTCTTCTTCTCGTTCGGGATTTCCTGGCCGGTGGCCTGGTCGACGACCTTCATCGACAGGCGAACCTTGCCGCGTTCGTCGAAGCCGAGCAGCTTGACCCAGACCTTGTCGCCTTCCTTGACGACGTCCTGGGTCTTGGCAACACGCTCGGAAGCAAGCTGCGAGATGTGGACGAGGCCGTCGCGGGCGCCGAAGAAGTTGACGAAGGCGCCGAAGTCGGCGGTCTTGACAACCGTGCCTTCGTAGATCTGGCCGATTTCAGGCTCGGCGACGATCGAGTGGATCCACTTGCGGGCCGCTTCGATTTCCTTGCCGGAAGAGGAGGCGATCTTGACGGTGCCGTCGTCTTCGATGTTGATCTTCGCGCCGGTCTTTTCGACGATTTCGCGGATGACCTTGCCGCCGGAGCCGATGACTTCGCGGATCTTGTCGACCGGGATGTTCATGACTTCGATGCGCGGAGCGAATTCGCCGAGCTGGCCGCGGCTTTCGGTGATGGCCTTGGCCATTTCGCCGAGAATGTGGGCGCGGCCGCCCTGGGCCTGGCCGAGAGCGACCTTCATGATCTCTTCGGTGATGCCGGCGATCTTGATGTCCATCTGCAGCGAGGTGATGCCGTCGGCAGTGCCTGCAACCTTGAAGTCCATGTCGCCGAGGTGGTCTTCGTCACCGAGGATGTCGGAGAGGACGGCGAAACGATCGCCTTCCAGGATCAGGCCCATGGCGATACCGGCAACCGGCTTTGCCAGCGGAACGCCGGCATCCATCAGTGCAAGCGAGGTACCGCAGACGGTCGCCATCGAGGACGAGCCGTTCGACTCGGTGATTTCGGAGACGACGCGCAGCGTATAGGGGAACTGCTCAGGCGTCGGCAGCATCGGACGGATTGCCCGCCATGCGAGCTTGCCGTGGCCGATTTCGCGACGGCCCGGGGAGCCCATGCGGCCGGTCTCGCCAACCGAGTAGGGAGGGAAGTTGTAATGGAGCAGGAAGCGCTCCTTGTACATGCCCGTCAGGCTGTCGACATACTGCTCGTCTTCGCCGGTGCCGAGCGTGGCAACCACGATCGCCTGCGTTTCACCGCGGGTGAACAGCGCCGAACCATGGGTGCGCGGCAGGAGGCCGACTTCCGAAACGATCGGACGAACGGTTTCGAGGTCGCGGCCATCGATGCGGCTCTTGGTGTCGAGAATGTTCCAGCGGACGATTTTCGCCTGCAGATGCTTGAAGATCGCGCCGACTTCCTCGGCCGTGTACTTGGCTTCGCCTTCCTCGGGCAGGAAGTGTGCCTTCACCTTGGCCTTGACGGCGTCGACGGCGGCGTAGCGGTCGGCCTTCTGGGTGATCTTGTAGGCCTGGCGAAGTTCACCTTCGGCAAGGCCGAGCATCTCGGTTTCGAGAGCGGAGTAGTCTTCCGGCTGGAAGTCGCGCGGCTCCTTGGCGGCAACTTCGGCGAGCTTGATGATCGCGTCGAGAACCGGTTGGAAGCCCTTGTGGCCGAACATGACGGCGCCGAGCATGACTTCTTCGTTGAGTTCCTTGGCTTCGGATTCAACCATCAGCACGGCGTCGTAGGTGCCGGCGACGACGAGGTCGAGGCTCGATTCGTCCATCTCGTCGAGATGCGGGTTGAGAACGTATTCGCCGTTGATGTAGCCGACGCGGGCACCGCCGACCGGGCCCATGAAGGGAACGCCGGAGAGCGTCAGCGCTGCCGAGGTGGCAACCATCGACAGGATGTCCGGGTTGTTTTCAAGGTCGTGCTGGATGACGGTGACGACGACCTGCGTGTCGTTCTTGTAGCCTTCCGGGAAGAGCGGGCGGATCGGGCGGTCGATCAGGCGGGAAACGAGGGTCTCGTTCTCGCTCGGACGGCCTTCACGCTTGAAATAGCCGCCGGGGATCTTGCCGGCCGCATAGGTCTTTTCCTGGTAGTTGACGGTGAGCGGGAAGAAGTCCTGGCCGGGCTTCGGCGCCTTGGCCGAAACGACGGTGGCGAGAACGACGGTTTCGCCGTAGGTGGCGAGAACGGCGCCGTCGGCCTGGCGGGCGATCTTGCCGGTTTCGAGCTTCAGCGGGCGGCCGGCCCACTCGATTTCGACTGTGTGTGTATCAAACATGACTTGTCCTTCAGTGCGGGAGCACGCGCCATCGCCGATATCAGGGCGCAGCGCACAGTCGACCGCAAGCAATGTGACGTATCACGGGCAAGACAACGAGAGGCTTTTATCTCAGCTTCCCCAGGGAACCCAGTTCCCGGGAAACTGGGCCAAAGCTCTGACAAGCCTTGGCCGAAAGCATCCGGCAATCCTGCCCCATGACAGGTCAACGGTTGGTTTGGCAGAACCGGCCCATCCGGGTCTGCCGATCTTTCCACCGCTTGGAAAATAGGGCGCGGCTGGAACATTTCATCGGGAACCGTGTCCCGAAACAAGATCCGGCGGGCGCTCGGAAAGCGCCCGCCGGACAATCTTAGCGGCGGATACCCAGGCTGGAGATCAGCTTGGAATAACGGCCTTCATCCTTCTTCTTGAGATAATCAAGAAGCGAGCGGCGGCTCGAAACCATCGTCAGCAGGCCACGGCGGGAATGGTTATCCTTC
Source organism: Rhizobium esperanzae (assembly GCF_014197615.1). Classification (GTDB taxonomy): domain Bacteria; phylum Pseudomonadota; class Alphaproteobacteria; order Rhizobiales; family Rhizobiaceae; genus Rhizobium; species Rhizobium esperanzae_A. The sequence goes on along the minus strand of NZ_JACIFY010000005.1, from coordinate 257,046 downwards.
TTGTGGTCCTTGAAGTGTTCGGTCAGGTTGTTGATGCGTTCGGTCAGGATCGCGACCTGAACCTCAGGAGAACCAGTGTCGCCTTCGGCGGTTGCGTATTCCTTGATCAGCGCAGCCTTGCGCTCAGCAGTAATCGACATCGGGTGATCCTTTCTAAGAGAGGAGATAAAAGTCGCCAAAAGCCGGGATGCCGTCCAGCTTTGGCCGTGAATGCAAACGGGCGTACCCGATGCTGGCGCTGCCTATAAACCAAATATGGATCGATGGAAAGAGGGGTCGTCCCCGGCAGCTTCAACGGCCCGCCATGGCGCCTCGGATCATCCCGTCATAGGCTGAAGGATCCTGCAGCATGGCGAAATGGCTCACATCTTTCAGGATGACGAGTTTGGCGCCCGGAATCTGCTTTGCCATCATTTCCGTATGGTCGAGCTTGACGGCTTCATCGTGATCGCCGATGGCAAGCGTGACCGGCACCGAGATCTTGGCAAGATCGGCGGCCGTCCAGGCCGGCTGGGTCGCCCACATCTGAGAGATCTGCTTGACGAAGGCGTCGTATTCGTTCGGCGTCGGCGAAAGCTTGCGGTACTGTTCGCCGGCGACGTTGATGTAGTTGTTGAAGGTCGCGTTGTCCATGACGTCGGGCTTGACGCCGTCGGTCGTGACATTGGCCGCCTGGGCAATGACGCGGGTCAATTTTTCCGGATGTTTCATCGCCATGTCGATGCCGATGATACCGCCGTCCGACCATCCCACGAGCGTCACCTTGTCGATCTTCAGATAGTCGAGAAGGGCGACATAATCCGATGTCATCAGGTCGTAGCCGAAGGGCTGCTGGCTGCGCGTCGACCGTCCATGGCCGCGGCTGTCGGCAACGATGACCAGGTGATCCCTGGCGAAATCGGCGACCTGGTGGCCCCAGACCTCGGCATTTCCTAGTCCGCCGTGAATGAAGAGGATCGGCTCGCCTTCGCCATATTCGGCGTAATACATCTTGATGTCGTTCACATCGGCCATGCCGCTTGTCTTGGCCGCCGGCATCGAAGGAAAGGCCGGAAGCTCGGCCCAGCGCTCGGCGGATTGAGCGCCGGCAACGGTCACGAACAGTGAAAAGAGCGTCAGTGTTGCGACAGCGGTTACGCGCATATTCTTCCCCTCGGCCGTTATGGCCCCCTCGGGCGGCAATCGCCCCTCGGGCGGTAATCGCCCCTCGGGCGGTATCGCCCGAAAGGAAGATATCGCATCACTGCCGGCTGACAATCGCCGACACGAACAAATACTTCAGCCGAAAACGCGCTTGGGGCGGAACTCGCCCTGGCCGATCTCGCCGATCGCAATCAGCCTGCCGCGGGCCGTCGCATAGGCTTCGCTTTCGGCAACCGGCGCATCGCGGCCGCGCACCAGGATCGGGTTACCCATCTTCAGCCGGTGCGCCTGGTCGTCGTTGATGACGAGGTGGGGCAGGGCCGAGAGCGCCTCGCAGGTGTCGATCAGCAGTGCGTCGAGGGCTGCCAGCCGCTCGTCCATATCTTCGATCGCCTCCAGCGCCACGAGATTGGCGAGCGGCACCATGGCCTCTTCCGCGAAGGGCGCGACGAAGGTGCGCCGCAGCCCGGACACATGGCCGTAGCAGCCGAGCTCCCGGCCGAAATCGCGGGCGAGCGCTCTGACATAGGTGCCCTTGCCGCATTCCACTTCGAAATGCGCGGTATTGGCATCCGGGCAGGCCAGCAATGTCAGCCGGAAGATATCGACCTCACGCGAGGGGATTTCGACGACTTCGCCTTCGCGCGCCAGATCATAGGCGCGTTCACCCGATATCTTGATGGCTGAAAACTGCGGCGGCACCTGGCTGATGGTGCCGATATATCCAGGCAGGATATCGCGGATCTGCTGTTCGCTGGGGCGCTTGTCCGAGCTTTCGGTCACTTCGCCCTCGAGATCGTCGGTGGCGCGTTCCTCGCCCCAGCTGACCGTGAATTCATAGACCTTGCGGCCGTCCATCACATAGGGAACGGTCTTCGTCGCATCGCCGAGCGCAATCGGCAGCATGCCGGAGGCGAGCGGATCGAGCGTGCCGGCATGACCGGCCTTCTGCGCCTTGTAGAGCCACTTGATCTTGGAAACGGCTTCCGTCGAGCCGAAATCCACCGGCTTGTCGAGGATCAGCCAGCCGGAAATCGGCCGGCCCTTGGGTTTGCGTGGTTTGGACATCAGTCTCTTCTGTTTATTGTTCGTCATTATCGCCGTCGAGGTCGCGGCGCACCTCGGGCGAGCGCAGCAGCTCATCGATCTTCTTGTAGTTGTCGAAGCTGGTATCGTCGCGGAAGCGCACCTCCGGCATGTATTTCATCTGCCGAAGCTGCTGCCCGAGCCGGCCGCGGATAAATTTCGCATGACGGTTCAAGGCCTCGATGACGATGCTGTGGTCGGAAACGCCGAGCGGCGTCACGTAAGCCGTGGCGATCTTGAGGTCGGGCGACATGCGCACTTCCGAGATCGAGATCACGGTCGCTTCGATGACGTCGTCACGCACTTCGCCCCGCTGCAGCACCTGGGTGATTGCGGCGCGAACCTGTTCGCCAACGCGCAGCATGCGCTGCGAAGGCGCGGAAGAAGTTGCTCTGGTCATTGTTATCTCTATTTGCCGATGCGGCTGGGAATCGAACCCGTCAAAGGAGAGCGTCCATGACTCTTTTGGCCGAAAAGGTCAAGGCGGCTGATGCCCGAAAGCCATCCGCCGGCTGGCGAATGGCTTTCGGAAAGCTGATAGCGTGCGCAGCGGTTTAGAGCGTGCGCGTGATATGCTCGACGCGGAAGCACTCGATGACGTCGCCGGCGCGCATATCCTCGTAGTTTTCGAAGGCCATGCCGCATTCCTGGCCCATCGGCACTTCGGACACTTCGTCCTTGAAGCGCTTGAGGGTCTTGAGCTTGCCTTCGTGAACGACGACATCGTTGCGGATGAGGCGCACGCCCGCACCGCGTTCGACCTTGCCTTCGACGACACGGCAGCCTGCGACCTTGCCGACCTTGGTGATGTTGAACACCTCGAGGATTTCGGCATTGCCGATGAAGGTTTCGCGCCGTTCCGGAGATAGCAGGCCCGACATCGCTGCCTTCACGTCATCCACCAGGTCGTAGATGATGTTGTAGTAGCGGATTTCGATGCCTTCGCGCTCGGCGAACTGGCGTGCCTGGGTATTTGCACGAACGTTGAAGCCGATAATGGCGGCGTTCGAAGCTTCGGCGAGCGAGATATCCGACTCGGTGATGCCGCCGGCGCCCGAATGGACGATGCGGGCGCGGACTTCGTCGGTGCCGAGCTTTTCCAGTGCGCCGGCAATTGCTTCGATCGAGCCCTGCACGTCACCCTTGATGACGAGCGGGAACTCCTTGATGCCGGCGCTCTGGCGCTGCATCATCATCTGTTCCAGCGAGCCGCGCTGTCCCGACTGGCGGGCAGCCGCCTTGTCGCGGGCAAGACGCTGACGATATTCCGAGATTTCGCGGGCGCGGCTTTCGCTTTCGACGACGGCGAACTTGTCGCCCGCCTGCGGCGTGCCGGAGAGACCGAGAACCTCGACCGGGGTTGCCGGGCCCGCTTCCTTCACATGGTCGCCCTTGTCGGTGACCAGCGCACGCACGCGGCCCCAGACGTCGCCGGCGACGATGATCTGGCCCGGACGCAGCGTACCCTTCTGGACGAGCACGGTCGCGACAGAACCACGGCCGCGGTCGAGCTGGGCTTCGATGACGGTGCCTTCCGCCGTGCGGTTCGGATTGGCCTTGAGATCGAGTATTTCCGCCTGCAGCAGGATCGCCTCGAGCAGCTTGTCGAGGTTTTTGCCCGTCTTGGCCGAAACTTCGACGTCGAGCACTTCACCGCCCATGGATTCCACGAAGACTTCGTGCTGCAGCAGCTGGTTGCGGACCTTCTGCGGATCGGCCTCGTGCTTGTCGACCTTGTTGATCGCAACGATGATCGGAACACCGGCCGCCTTGGCGTGGTTGATCGATTCGATCGTCTGCGGCATCACGCTGTCGTCGGCTGCAACCACCAGGATCGCGATGTCGGTCGCCTGCGCACCGCGGGCACGCATCGCCGTGAAGGCGGCGTGGCCGGGCGTGTCGATGAAGGTGATCTTCTGACCGTTCTGCTCCACCTGATAGGCGCCGATATGCTGGGTGATGCCGCCGGCTTCGCCGGAGACCACGTTGGCATGGCGGATGGCGTCGAGCAGCGAGGTCTTGCCGTGGTCGACATGGCCCATGATGGTGACGACGGGCGGGCGCGAAACCAGTTCGACATCCTCGTCGGACACGTTGAAGATGCCGAGTTCGACGTCGGATTCCGACACGCGCCTGACCGTATGGCCGAATTCGCCGGCGATGAGTTCGGCAAGGTCGGCGTCGATGACGTCGCCCGGCTTCATCATCTGGCCTTCCTTCATCAGGTACTTGATGACGTCGACGGCGCGTTCGGACATGCGCTGCGACAGTTCCTGAATGGTGATGGTCTCGGGCAGAATCACTTCGCGCGAGATCTTCTCGCGGGTTTCCTGCATCTGGCCGCGGCGGAACTTCTCCTGCCGGCGGCGCATCGCCGAGAGCGAACGACCGCGGGCATTGTCCTCGCCGTCGACGTTGGCAGTGGAGATCGTCAGCTTGCCGCGACGGCGTTCGTCATCGGTCTTCGGACGGGTCGTGACCGGCTTTGCCGGTTCCGGGCGAACGACGCGGCCACGCACCGGACCGCCGCGTGCGGCACCGCCACGATCGTCGTCTTCCTTTTCGTCGCGGCGGCCGCGAGCGGCGCCGGGGGCAGCAGCGCCCGCTGCCGGACGGGCAGCAGAAGGTGCTCCAGCCGCATCGGGCCGGCGGGCGGCAGGTGCCGACGAAGCAGGCTGCTGCGGACGCTGCGCGTCGGCGCGTGCTTCGGCCGGAGCAGGTGCTGCGGCTGCCGGTTCGGCAACGGCGGCCGGTGCCTCGGCCTGCCGGATAGCCTCTTCGGCGGCCCGGCGGGCAGCTTCTTCGGCTTCGGCTGCCTTGCGGACAATCTCTTCGGCGGCCCGGCGCTTTTCTTCCTCGGCGCGGCGGATCGCATCCTGGGCGTCACGCGCCTGGGCGTCGGCAAGCGCACGGCGGCGGGCGTCCATCTCTTCCGGCGACAGATGGTTCAGCACCACCGGGCGCGGACGATCGTTCTGCCGCGGCGCCTGGTGGGACTGCTGCGGACGCTGGTTCGTCTGGTTGTTGCTCGGCTGAACCCGCGGTGCCGGTGTCGGCTGCTGCGGGCGGGCCTGCACGGGTGCGGGCGCCGGTTCGGCTGCACGGACAGGGACCACCGGAGCGGCTGGTGTAATCGGCTTTTCGTCTTCCGGACGCATCGGGCGCCGCTTGCGGGTCTCGACGACGACCGCCTTGGTGCGACCTCGACCCATATCCTGGCGAACGGTGCCCTGACTCATCCCCGATGGTTTCAGGGTAAGCGTCTTTTTGCCCGTCACGCTGATTGTCTTGTCGTCGTTGCTATCGGTCATTCGTTCCCGTTCCTTCGGACAGGGAGCGATGACTAGATCAGACCCTGTCGTTCAAATACTGTCGATCAATGAGAATTGGACCGGCCGATGCCGGTGACCGCCTCATTGTTTTTGCCGGCCAGCGCCGCCCGCTGCCCGGGACTGACCGCCAATACGGTACTGTTCGAGCATCTTTGCGCGCTTCACTACACCTTCACCCGCCTGCCCCGCAAGCACTGCGGCATGGATAAAAGCATTCTGGCCCATCAGGCCTTCCATTTCGCTCTCCGAGAAGAGACGGAAGGAAGGTATCTCCTCCTCGGTCTCCATTCCGAGGTGCCAGGCCTTGCGGGCCTGGTCGATTTTCCGCACGCCGTCGTCGGCGGCATCGGTTGCATGGAACACCGCAAGGGCTGCTCCGCTTCTGACAGCGGCATCCACTTTCGAGGACCCGCTGACGAACTGGCCGGCTTTGCGCGCCATGTTCATCATCTGCATCAACTGCGCTGCGAGCAGCCGGTCGACGCCAGCGCCGAGATCGTCCGCCGCCTTCACATCCATTTTCAGCGCGCGGGCGAAGAGTTTCTTCGCCACCGCCCTGTCGACCAGCGACCGGTCGATCTTCACCCAGCATCCGCGTCCCGGAAGCTCACGCTTCAGGTCGGCGACAACCGTTCCATCGGGAGCGGCAACGAAGCGGATCAGCTCTTCCGGCGATCCGCTTTCGCGCGTCACGATGCACATGCGTCCGTTCACGTCATAACCTGCAAGATCGTCGTCCTCATCAGGGAGAGCGTCCGGCTCATGCGCGGTCATCATGCTTCTTGTTCGGCTTCAGCGTCGGTGACCTCTTCTTCGGCCTCCTTCGCCAGATCCTCTTGCGTGATCCAGCCGGCCGAAAGGCGGGCCTGGACGATCATCTGCTCGGCCTCGACGCGCGAGACGTCGAACTTCGAGAACAGGCCTTCGAACTTCTTCGTTTCGCCGTTCTTGCGTTCCGTCCAGCCGACGAGATCGTCGGCGGCGCAACCGGCAAAGTCTTCGATCGTCTTGATGCCGTCTTCGCCGAGCGCCACCATCATCTGGGCGGTGATGCCGTCGATTTCGCGCAGTTCGTCCTGAACGCCGAGCGCCTTGCGCTTCTCGTCCATCTCGGCTTCGAGACGCTCGAGGAATTCGCGGGCGCGCTGCTGGATTTCCTGCGCCGTCTCTTCGTCGAAACCGTCGATCGAGGAGATTTCATCGAGATCGACGTAAGCCAGTTCTTCAACCGCGGCAAAGCCTTCTGAAGCCAGAACCTGGCCGACCATTTCGTCGACGTCGAGCGAGTCCATGAACAGGTTGGTGCGCTCGTTGAATTCCTTCTGACGGCGTTCCGATTCTTCGGCTTCCGTCATGATGTCGATGTCCCAGCCGGTCAGCTGCGAGGCGAGGCGGACGTTCTGGCCGCGGCGACCGATCGCAAGCGACAGCTGCTCGTCGGGAACGACCACTTCGATGCGCTCGGCATCCTCGTCGAGAACGACCTTGGCGACTTCGGCCGGCTGCAGGGCGTTGACGACGAAGGTCGCCGGATCCTGAGACCACGGAATGATGTCGATCTTCTCGCCCTGGAGCTCGCCGACGACGGCCTGGACGCGCGAACCGCGCATACCGACGCAGGCGCCGACCGGATCGATCGAGCTGTCGTTCGAGATCACGGCGATCTTGGCGCGCGAACCGGGATCGCGGGCGACCGACTTTACCTGGATGATGCCGTCGTAAATCTCAGGCACTTCCATGGTGAACAGCTTCACCATGAACTGCGGATGCGTGCGCGACAGGAAGATCTGCGGGCCGCGCTGCTCGCGACGGACGTCGTAGACATAGGCACGGACGCGATCGCCGTAGCGGACGTTTTCGCGCGGGATCATTTCGTCGCGGCGGATGATGCCTTCGCCACGGCCGAGATCGACGATGACATTGCCGTATTCGACGCGCTTGACGGTGCCGTTGACGATTTCGCCGGTGCGATCCTTGAATTCGTCGAACTGGCGGTCGCGCTCGGCTTCACGCACCTTCTGCACGATCACCTGCTTGGCGGACTGTGCGGCGATGCGGCCGAAATCCATCGGCGGCAGCGGATCGGCGATGAAATCGCCGAGTGCGGCGTCCGGGTTGCGGTCGCGGGCGAGTTCCAGCGGGATCTGCGTCGAATAATCCTCGGCCTTGTCGACGACTTCGAGCAGGCGCTGCAGACGGATTTCGCCGGTCTTCGGATTGATGTCGGCCCGGATGTTGGACTCGGTGCCGTAACGGGAGCGTGCCGCCTTCTGGATAGCGTCGGCCATTGCGGCCAGCACGATCTCGCGGTCGATGACCTTTTCGCGCGCCACTGCATCTGCGATCTGCAGAAGTTCGAGCCGGTTCGCACTGACTGCCATTGTCTTGTTTCTCCGTCTTTACTCCAGGGTTCCCGTCCCTGCAGCGGTCTGTTGATCGGTTATTCCTGGTCGTCCGCGTCGTTCTGGTTGGCGGCCTGGGCTTTCGCCAGCTTGTCGGCGCGCAACGCGTCGCGGATCAGGTCGTCGGTCAGAATGAGCTTCGCATCGCTAAGCGCCGTGAAGGGAATGGTGACCTTCTGCTCTTCCCCGTAAGCGACCTGGTCACGCTCGAGCGTGAAACCATCTACGCCTGCTTCGACGATCTTGCCGCGGAAGCGCTTGCGATTGTCGATCAGGATCGACGTTTCGCATTTCACAAGGTGGCCCTGCCAGCGGACGAAATCGGATTTCCGCACCATCGGACGGTCGATGCCGGGCGAAGACACTTCGAGATGATACTCTTTATCGATCGGATCTTCCACATCGAGGACCGGAGAAATCGCCATCGAGACTTCTTCGCAGTCCTGAACCGTCATCGTGCCGTCGTTGCGTTCGGCCATGACCTGCATCGTCGCGCCGTTCTGGTTCAGCATCCGGACGCGGATAAGCCGGAAGCCCAGTCCGACGAGCACGGGTTCGATGATATCGGCAAGACGCTGGTCGAGCCCGGTTTCGGTAATCAGCCGCGGCTCGACTTCGTTGCCTGCGTTTGTCATGTCCGACAAGCGGTGCGCTCCTCGCAATTTCATGCTTTTTAGGGATCGCGCTAATAAAAAAGAGCGGGTCCTTGCGGCCCACTCTTCATCAAGCGATCAAGAATTTGAGAGCCATATAGTCGGGTTTTTCCGAAATTGCAAGGTCTGCGACCGATTCCGCCAATTCGCACCCGGCGCGGCGAACAGGCCTATGGCCAGCGCCGGTCTTGCGCATATATTGCCGATGCGGCGCAATAACAAAAGCGGGAGAAATCGTGGCCTATACTTCCTCGACATTGGCGCCTTTGCGGCACGATACCTACCGCACCATCTGGTTCGCCAGCCTGTCCTCCAATTTCGGCGGCCTGATCCAGGCCGTCGGTGCAGCCTGGATGATGACGACGATCACCGCCTCGGAGGATATGGTGGCGCTGGTGCAGACTTCGACCGCGCTGCCGATCATGCTGTTTTCGCTGATATCGGGCGCCTTGGCCGATAATTACGACCGCCGCCGGGTGATGTTGACGGCGCAGTGCATGATGCTGACGGTCTCAGCCCTGCTGACGGCGACAGCCCTTCTCGGCTGGATCACCCCCTGGCTGCTGCTCTTCTTCACCTTCCTGATCGGCTGCGGCACCGCGCTCAACAATCCTTCCTGGCAGGCTTCGGTCGGCGACATGGTGCCACGCGCCGATCTGCCGGGCGCCGTCACCCTGAACAGCATGGGTTTCAATATTACCCGCAGCGTCGGCCCGGCGATCGGCGGCGTCATCGTCGCAGCAGCGGGTGCTGCCGCGGCCTTCGCGGTGAACACTGCAAGTTACCTCGCATTGATCTATGCTCTCATACGCTGGCGCCCGAGCACGCCGGTCTCCACTTTGCCGCGCGAGGCGCTCGGCAGCGCCATCTTCGCCGGCCTTCGTTATGTCTCGATGTCGCCCAATCTCGAGAAAGTTCTCGTCAGGGGATTGCTCTTCGGCATCGGCGCCAGCTCGATCCTGGCACTGCTGCCGGTCGTCGCCCTCAACCTGGTTGCCGGTGGCCCGCTGACCTACGGCTTCATGCTCGGCGCCTTCGGCATCGGCGCGATCGGCGGTGCGGTGCTGAGTGCCAGAATTCGCCAGGCGTTTTCCAGCGAGACGATCATTCGCCTCTCCTTTGCCGGCTTTGCTCTGAGCGCCGTCATCGCCGCCTTCAGCCCGAGCGCCGTCCTCACCTCTGCCGGGCTGCTCGCCTCCGGCGCCTGCTGGGTCTCCGCACTGTCGCTCTTCAACACCATCGTTCAGCTGTCGACGCCGCGCTGGGTGGTCGGCCGTGCCCTGTCGCTCTACCAGACCGTCACCTTCGGCGGCATCGCCGGCGGCAGCTGGTTGTGGGGTGTTGCCGCCGACCGTTATGGTGTCGCCGATGCGCTGCTGATGTCGTCCGTCGTCATGTTGCTCGGCATCGCAATCGGCCTGCGTTTTTCCATGCCGGCCTTCGCCTCGCTCAACCTCGATCCGCTGAACCGCTTCACCGAGCCGGCCCTGAGCCTCGACATCACGCCGCGCAGCGGCCCGATCGTCATCCAGGTCGATTACGAAATTGGAGATGACGATCTTGCCGAGTTCATGGTGCTGATGGGTGAACGCCGGCGTATCCGCATCCGCGACGGCGCCCGCAACTGGGCGCTGATGCGCGATCTGGAAAATCCCGGCCTGTGGACGGAAACCTACCATACGCCGACCTGGGTCGAATATATCAGGCACAACCAGCGGCGAACGCAGGCCGATGCCGAAAATACCGACAGGCTTCGTGCGCTTCACCGCGGTGAGGGGCCGCTGCATGTCCACCGCATGATCGAACGCCAGGCCATTCCGCCCGGCGACGACGTCTTCCACAAGGCGCCGATCGATCTGCATCATTGAGACCGGATATGCAGAGATCAGCCATATATAGCTTCAGGCTCGCCCGCCGATCCGATCTCGCCGCCATCGTCCGGCTGCTCGCCGACGACGATCTCGGCGGTACCAGGGAGATCGTTTCGGATCCCGTCGACGCACGTTATCTCTCGGCCTTTGCCGCGATCGACGCGGACGCCAATCAACTGCTGGCCGTCGCCAGCGACGCTTCCGATCGGGTCGTCGGCTGCCTGCAGCTGAGCTTCGTTCCGGGTCTTTCCAGAACGGGCATGTGGCGTGGCCAGATCGAAAGCGTGCGTGTCGCCGGTCATCTTCGCGGCTCGGGCCTCGGCTCCGATTTCATCGAATGGGCGGTTGCCCAATGCGCCGCGCGCGGCTGCGGTCTCGTGCAGCTGACAACGGACAAGACGCGGAAGGACTCGATCCGCTTCTATGAGAAGCTCGGTTTCGTCGCGAGCCACGAGGGGATGAAGCGCGCACTCTGAAGCCACCTACTTCAGCTTGCCCTTCATCGTGGCTTCGGGAAAGCAGGTCGGCTTCATGCCGTTCTTCGCCTGCCACTGGCCGATCGAACGCCGCGTCTTATAGCCCGGCAATCCGTCGGAGCCGCCGACGTCATAGCCCTGCCGTTCCAGCGCCTTCTGCATGGCGGCGACATCCGAGCGCAGCATCTTGCCGACATCGCCCCATCGGCCTTCGAAGGCGCCGCCGTTCGAGGCGATCCGGTCGGCGAGATTGCCGATATAGAGCGCATAGAGGTCGGAGTTATTGTACTCCTTGATGACGTAGAAATTCGGCGTGACGATGAACTCAGGCCCGTCGCGGCCGGCCGGAACCAGCATCATCCCTTGAGCCTTCATCTCCGCCGACGGAAAACCCTTGCCGGAGATGCGGTCGATGCCGAGCGAGGCCCAATGCGAAAGCGGTTTTGCCAGATCGGGTCCTTCCTGCGCGCAGGAAACCGCTTCCGGGATCGACACCTCGAAGCCCCAGTGGCGATCGCGCTGCCAGCCCTTCTTGACCAGGAAATTGGCGATCGAGGCAAGCGTGTCCGGTACCGAGGTCCAGATGTTGCGATGGCCGTCGCCGTCGAAATCGACGGCATATTTCAGATAGCTGGTCGGCATGAATTGCGGCTGCCCGAGCGCGCCCGCCGACGACCCCTTGAAATCGGCAGGCGTGACATCGCCGCCGTCGAGAATATGCAGCGCCGCCACCAGTTCGGTGCGGAACATCTCCTTGCGGGTCGACATGAAGGCCTTGGTCGCCAGCACCTCGACCGCCGAATTCGGGATCTTCGCCGCCCCGAAGCCTGTCTCCCGGCCCCAGATGGCAAGCACGATCGAGCCCGGCACGCCGTAGGTCTTCTCGATCCGCTTCAGCGTCGAGCCATATTGCGCGGCAAAACCGCGCCCCGTTACGGCAAGCCTCTGCAGTCTATCCTCGTTGAAATAGGGACCGGGCGAGGAAAATTCGGCCTGCGTCTGCTTCTGCTCCTTCGGCGGCGGGAAGCCGGGCGGCGCGAGATCGGGCAGGTTCCAGTTGAGCGTAACGCCGGAGAAGGCGGCCTGGAAGGTCTTTTCGGAGATACCGCCTGCCTTTGCTTCGGGCCAGAGGTCCTTCTGCACCCAGCTTTCGAACTGCGTCTCGACATCGGCTTTTGATGGGGCTGCGTACGAGGGGAGAGGGAGGAGGGCAGTTGCCGCGAATGCGAATATTCGCAGCCGTCGTGGAACACCATGGTGCGGCATCGATAACCCCCTCATATCACCGTCCGCGCTCGCAACGCCGCGGCAAGTGTACCCTCGTCGAGATAGTCGAGCTCGCCGCCAACCGGCACGCCATGCGCCAGGCGGGTGATCTTCACCTCAAGTCCCTGCAGCTGGTCGGTGATATAATGCGCCGTCGTCTGTCCCTCGACGGTGGCATTGACCGCGATGATCAGTTCGCGGATGCCGCCTTCGCCGATCCGGTCGATCAGCCCGCGAATGTTGAGGTCATCGGGCCCGATCCCGTCGAGCGGCGACAGCGTGCCGCCGAGCACGTGATAGGCGGCGTTCATCGCGCCCGCCCGCTCCAGCGCCCAGAGATCCGAAACGTCCTCGACGACGATGATGACGGATTGATCGCGCTGCGTGTCGGTGCAGACGGTGCAAGGGTCTGTTGTATCGACATTGCCGCAGCGCGAGCAGATCTTCACCTTGTCATAGGCCTCGCCCATCGCATTCGACAGGGGTCCCAGCAACTGGTCCTTCTTCTTGATCAGATGCAATGCCGCCCGGCGCGCCGAGCGCGGCCCGAGGCCCGGCACCTTCGCCAGAAGCTGGATGAGTTTTTCGATTTCGGGGCCGGTGACTCGTTTTGCCATGCGCCGTTCTTAGCTGATATGCAACGAAAACGGAATCACGGAAGGATCGGCCATCCCATGAAAATCCTGGCTCTCTGCACCGGCAATCCGGAACGGCTGGCCGGCAAGAGCTACAAGACCGGCATCTTCAAACATGCCGTCAACGGCGCGGTGATGATCGATGCCGAGGGTCTGGTCGGCGATGCCATCTGCAACCGCAAACATCACGGCGGCGTCGATCAGGCGGTTTATATCGAGGGATCTCTGACGCTCGACTGGTGGAGCAGGGAGCTCGGCCGGCCTTATGAACCCGGCACCTTCGGCGAAAACATCGTAATCTCGGATCTCGACAACCGCGACGTCGCCGTCGGCGACCGGTTCATATCAGGCGATCTCATCCTCGAAGTCACCGCCTGCCGCATCCCCTGCGCCACCTTTGCCGCCAGGATGAACGACCCGAAATTCGTCAAACGCTACACCGTGGCCGCCCGTCCGGGCATCTACTGCCGCGTTGTCATAGGCGGCGTGACCGAGGCCGGAACGGCGGTGGAGCATCGGCCCTTTTCGGGCGAAAAGGTAACGATGCCGGAGCTGATGGAAACATTTGGTCGCCGTCTTTCGGAGGCAGACCGGGCGCGATATCTCGCCGCTCCTATTCACTACAAGCTGCGGGCGTTGCTGGAAGCGCAGCGTTAGAGCGGCGTTCTGGATGTATCGCGAACTCGATAGCATCGGCTATCGGAGCCGCGGTCAAGAGAAGATGGATTGCCTGCTATCAGAACGGCAGTTTGAAGCCGGGCGGGATCGGCAGGCCGGCGGTCAGCGCCTTGGTCTTTTCGGCGGCGAGCGCCTCGGCCTTGTCCTTGGCGTCCTTGTGGGCGGCGACGATCAGGTCCTCGAGGATCTCGACATCGTCTTCCTTGAACAGCGACGGGTCGATCTTCAGGCTCTTCAGCTCGCCCTTGCCCGAGATGACGACGGTGACAAGGCCGCCGCCCGCCTTGCCTTCGGCCGTGAGCTCGGCGATCTCCGCCTGCATCTGCTCCATCTTGGCCTGCATTTCCTTGACTTTGCCCATCATGCCCATGATGTCGCGCATCGTCTCGCTCCTTGTTGAAACTTCAGAATTCTATGTCGTCGCCGGGCAGGATGTCGCCTTCTTCGGATTCGGCGGCGGCCGGCGCTTTGGCCTCGCCTTCCTCTTCCGGTTCCGGCGCCCGCACGCGCACGTCGATGATTTTTGCGCCCGGGAAATGCGCCAGGATCGCCGCCACGTCGGGGTCCTGACGGGCATCGATGACATGCTGTTCCCGGGTCCTTGCCTCCGCTTCCACCATCGTCGGCCCGCCTTCTTCGCGGCTGGTGCTGACGATCCAGTGGATTCCGGTCCATTCCTTGAGCTTGACGGCGAGTTCGTTGAGCAGCGTCGTCGGAGCGCCTTCGGTGAGGTTCACATCCAGCCGGCCGGGCTCAAGACGGACCGGCCGCACGAAGTTGCGCACCAGGGCCTTCAATTTGACGTCCCGCTTTTCGCCCGCGAGATCGACGATATCGGCGATGGAATTGATGCGCACAAGCGGCTTCGGCGCCTCTGCGGGCCTGGCCTCGGTGCGGCCGATATTCTGTGGCTCCGGATTGGGCACGGCGCGCAACATGGCTGTCGGCCCGGAGGGCTGCGGCCGTGGTGTTGGCTCCGTCGCACGTGCCGCGACACTGCTTTGATAGGGAACCCGTGTGCCGCCGCCACCGCCGGAAGGCGGGGAGGAGGGCCGCGCGCCGCCATTGTCGCCGGAAAAATCGGCAAGCCGCCGTGCCGCATCCTCGGGCGCCGGCAGATGCGCCGCATGCGCAAGCCGGATCAGCACCATTTCGGCCGCACCCGCCGTCCGCGACGAGCCTTCCGTTTCGGGAATGCCTTTCAGCAGCATCTGCCAGATGCGCGACAGCGTCGTTACCGCGACGCCCTTGGCGAATTCCGCCGCCTTGGTGCGCTCGACCTCGCTGAGCGAGGGATCGTTTGCCGCATCCGGCACGTATTTCAGCCGGGTCACCAGATGGGTGAAATCGGCAAGATCGGTCAGTACCACCACCGGATTGGCGCCGGCCTCGTACTGGTTCTGGAATTCGCCGAGGGCAGCGGCGACATCGCCCTTGACGACATGCTGGAAGAGATCGACGATCCGGGCGCGGTCGGCAAGGCCGAGCATGCCGCGCACGGCTTCCGCCTGCACGGCACCGGCGCCATGGGCGATCGCCTGATCGAGCAGCGACAGGCCGTCGCGTGCCGAGCCTTCGGCGGCGCGCGCGATCATCGCCAGCGCGTCGCCTTCCGCCTCGATGCCTTCCTTGGCCGCGATCGTCGTGAACAATCCGACGAGATCGGAGGCGCTGATGCGGCGCAGGTCGAAGCGCTGGCAGCGCGACAGCACGGTGATCGGCACCTTGCGGATTTCGGTGGTGGCGAAGATGAACTTCACATGTTCCGGCGGCTCTTCCAGCGTCTTCAACAGGCCGTTGAAGGCCTGCGTCGAGAGCATGTGCACTTCGTCGATGATATAGACCTTGTAGCGCGCCGAAACCGGCCGGTAGCGCACCTGCTCGATGATCTCTCTTATATCGTCGATGCCGGTGTGGGAGGCGGCATCCATCTCGATCACGTCGACATGCCGGCCTTCCATGATCGCCTGGCAGTGTTCGCCGGGCACGCGCAGATCGATCGTCGGCTTGTCGATATCCGATGTCTTGTAGTTCAGCGCCCGCGCCAGAATGCGCGCCGTCGTCGTCTTGCCGACGCCGCGTACGCCGGTCAGCATATAGGCCTGGGCGATGCGGCCGGTCTCGAAGGCGTTGGTCAGGGTGCGGACCATCGGCTCCTGGCCGACCATCAGGTCCGTGAAATCCTTGGGGCGGTATTTGCGAGCCAGCACCCGGTATCCGGTGCCCGTCGAGGCGGCATCTTTTGACTGTCGCTCGGTGTCGCTCATCGCCCTGCTTGTCGCCCGGGATCGTCGGGCATTTCGTGGAGAGAAGGTGGGAGGCTGGCACGATGACCCGTGCCGGGCTCGTTAGGGCTGCTTCCTTCCGGACCTGACCCGGTTGGCGAGTGGCTCGTCCACCACCAACCTCCCGAATGCACATATCGGCAATATCGTCATCAAAAGCAAGCCAACATGCAAAAAAACTGCTAGTCGTTGGAAAAGACAGGAGGAATGCCCCTTGAACGCGTTCGAACTAGACCCCCGGCTGGAAAACGACAGCGTCAGCGTCATGATCACCGGTCTCTGTGATCTCAGATTGTCGAAGGATGCCCGCTGGCCCTGGCTCATTCTCGTGCCACGCCGGGCTGATATTACCGAAATCTTCGAGCTAACGCCGCTCGACCAGGTGCTGCTTGCCTTCGAGACGGAACTGGTCGCCAATGCACTGAAGAAGATCACTGACGCGACAAAAATCAATATCGGGGCTCTTGGCAATATCGTCCGCCAGCTTCATGTTCATGTCATTGCCCGCTTCGAAGGCGATGCCAACTGGCCGGGTCCCGTCTGGGGCTTCGGGCGCGCGGAGCCTTACGAGGACGGAAAGAGAGACGAATTCATAGAAAAGCTGCGGGAAGCCCTTTCATCATGAGTCATTCGCTTTTCGATTCGGATGTGCCGCATCCCGAACCCAGCAATCTCACAGCCTTTGCCGCCAACGACCTCAATCGTGATTCCGAGCATCGCGACGAACGCTCCGTCGAAAAGGCGCTGGCGAGGGAAGGCACCCATATCTTCGCCTTCGCCGGGGATAAGCTGGTGCTGAAGCATGACGGCCAGGTGCTCGACCCGCTTTTCGCCCGCTACGAACTCCAGGAATTGCAGCCGGATTGGGACGAGACGGTGCTTCTCGGCTACCGCAAATCGGGCGAGCCGCGTCTGGCCGTTCCTGTCGGCGTCAATGTCGATGATCTCGCCAGTCAATATAAACCCGCCGACGGCCGCTCGCTGTTTCGCGAAATGCTGATCGACGAGGTGCTGCTAGGCGAATTCGCCCAGGCCGCGAGCCTCATCCGCTGGAATGGCGACAACCGCTTCTGCGGCCGCTGCGGTGCGGCGATGGAGATCCATATCGGCGGCTACAAACGTGTCTGCGCCGCCTGCGAGCACATGATCTTCCCGCGCACCGACCCCGTCGTCATCATGCTGACGATCGATGAGAGCCGCGACCTCTGCCTGCTCGGCCGCAGCCCGCATTTCGCCCCCGGCATGTATTCCTGCCTTGCCGGCTTCCTCGAACCCGGCGAGACCATCGAGAATGCCGTGCGCCGGGAAACGCTGGAGGAATCCGGCATCCGCACTGGCCGCATCCGCTATCACGCCTCGCAGCCCTGGCCGATGCCGCATTCGCTGATGATCGGCTGTTACGCCGAGGCCAAATCCACCGAAATCACGCGCGACGAGACGGAACTCGAGGATTGCCGCTGGTTCACCCGCGAGGAAACCATCGAGATGCTGGAACGCCCGAGCGCGACGGGCAAGGCCACTCCGCCGAAAGGGGCGATCGCCCACCGCCTGATGCGCGACTGGGTGGAGTGGAAGCGCTAGCGCCATGCCGGTCGCCCGCTCGGAACGGCTGCTGACGCTGCTCCAGACGCTTCGGCGTTATCGCAGGCCGGTGACCGGCACGGTTCTCGCAGAGGAGACCGGCGTCAGCCTGCGCACGCTCTATCGCGATATTGCCAGCCTGCAGGCCCAGGGTGCGATGATCGAAGGCGAAGCCGGTATCGGCTACGTGCTGAAGCCGGGCTTCATGCTGCCGCCGATGATGTTTTCCGAAGAGGAACTGGAGGCGCTGGTGCTTGGCTCGCGCTGGGTGGCCCGCGCCGCCGAACCGCGCCTTGCCGGTGCCGGCGCCGATGCGCTCGCCAAGATCGCCGCCGTGCTGCCGGCCGATATGCGTGAGACGATCGATTCGGCGACACTCTTCGTTGGCCGCAAGCGCCAGGACGAGGACAAGGCTGATGTTTCGGCCATCCGCAAGGCGATCCGTCTGGAGCGTGTGCTCGAACTGCACTACGGCGACGAGCAGGGCCGGATCTCGCGCCGCCGCGTCTGGCCTTTCGCGCTCGGCTATTTCGAGCATGTGCGCATCATCATGGCCTGGTGCGAATTGCGCCAGGATTTCCGCCATTTCCGCACCGACCGCATCATCGATATGGCGGTCCACGAGACGCGGTATCCACGCCGCCGCACGGTGCTCCTCAAGGAATGGCGCGAAACGCAGGACGTGCCGATGGAGAGCTGAACGCTGCTGCCATAAACTGTCAGCAGGCGGCGTTATTATCAGTACCAATCCGCTACAGCGCCGCGCGTCTTCGGACACGCAAGGACGCTGTGGCATCCAGGTTTTGCGCATCGTGCCGATGCGCGGGGAAGGAGTACTGATCATGGTAACGCCTCCAGTCATTCAGCAGGCCGGCGACCGGTTCGCCACCGATAATTTCGCCGATATCATTTCGGCAGAAACCTTTACCGACGTCCGGCAGTCGGCCCGCTTCGGCCTGCTGCGCCTGGCGATGGACCTGTTCCGCATTCCGAGCGCAAGCCGCTCCGGCCTCGACCTTGAGGCGATGCCGGATTCCCGCAAGCGCGACCTCGGCTTCATCGATGGACGCGACCCGCGCCGCGGGGGCCGTTTCTCGCTCTAAAGCGCGTCGCGATCTTTCAGATTCGCTCTCCGCGCTTTAGCTCTTTGTTTTTACGCATGTCGTTCTCGCAAAACCGCTGCACACTTTTGCGCGACATGCTCTAATCCGTCTCATCACCGACATTCCGCCCGACGAGACCGGGGCGTTGCGATGGCAACGCCCTTGGTATGCTGCTGCCAGAAATTGTCAGCAGATGGTGCTCGGCGACCGCATTTCACAGCAAAGGGAGAACCGAAATGACCAGCCCCAATCTGATTATCCTCTACGTCAAGGACCCGGGCGAAAGCGCCAGCTTCTACCGCAACCTGCTGAACCGCGAACCGGCCGTGGAAGCGCCGAATTTCGTCGCCTTTCCACTCGATGGCGGCTTCACACTCGGCCTCTGGCGGCGCAGCAAGGTCGAGCCGCAGCCCTCCGCCATCGGCAACCGCGGCGAGGTGGCCTTCATGGTGACGGGGGAAAATGCAGTCGCCAGCCATTATGAGGATTGGCGCCAGCGCGGCCTGCCGATCGCCCAGGAATTGACCGAACTCGATTTCGGCCCGACCTTCGTCGTGCTCGATCCCGATGGTCATCGCCTTCGCGTCTGTGAGCCGGACAAATAACTGCCGAATGAGCGGCCTGCTTAAAGCAGGCCGCGCATCACATGCCCCTTGTAGACGCCGAGGATGCGGACTTTCTCGGAGAAGAACCGCAGTTCTTCCAAAGCCCGGCGCACATTCGGATCGTTCGGATGGCCTTCGATATCGGCGTAGAACTGCGTCGCCACGAATTTTCCGCCGAGCTGGTAACTTTCGAGCTTCGTCATGTTGATGTTGTTGGTGGCAAACCCGCCGAGCGCCTTGTAGAGCGCAGCCGGAATGTTGCGGACGTTGAAAACGAAGGTGGTGACGACCTTTTCCTCCGCCGAACTGCGTTGCGCCCATTCCTCGTCACGCGACAGGATGACGAAACGGGTGACGTTGTTTTCCGTATCCTCGACATTCTCGGCGACGATCTCGAGCCCGTAGAGATCGGCGGCAAGGCGTGGCGCAAGCGCCGCCATCGACCGGTCGCCGGTTTCCTTCACGAGCTTTGCCGCCCCTGCCGTATCGCCGGCGATGACAGGCTTCCAGCCGTGAGAGCGCACGATCTTGCGGCACTGGCCGAGCGCGTGGATATGGCTGTGCACCGTGCGGATCTCGTCCTTGGTGACACCGGGCAGCACCATCAGCTGGAAGCGGATCGGCATGAAATACTCGCCGATGATGTGGAGGCGCGATTCCGGCAGCAAATGATGGATGTCGGCGACGCGCCCGGCGATCGTGTTCTCGATCGGGATCATCCCGATATCGGCGTCGCCGTTGTCGACCGCCGTGAACGCATCCTCGAAGGTCTGGCAGGGCAGCGGCTCCATGGTCGGAAACATGTCGCGGCAGGCCATGTCGGAATTGGCGCCGAATTCGCCCTGGAAGGCGATCCTGTTGGTCTTGATGTTCATGATGGTTCCGTCAGTTCGACTTTGCGGAAAGGATGCGCCGCGCTTTTTCGAGGTCGGCTGGAGTATCGACACCGAGCGGAACCGTGTCAACGATCTCGGCATCGATGCGCATGCCGGCCTCCAGTGCCCGCAACTGCTCCAGCGATTCGCGCCTTTCGAGCGTCGACGGGCCGAGCGAGACGAACCGCTCGAGTGCGGCGCGCCGATAGGCATAGAGGCCGATATGATGGTAGAGCGGCCCTTGGCCGTAAGGCGCCGTGGCGCGGGTGAAGTAGAGGCTACGCAGGCGGGTGGCGGAAATCGGCGATCCGATGACCTTGACGATGTGCGCCGCCGTCTTGTCCTCCTCATTGTCGATTTCGATGGTCAGCGTGCCGATATCGACCGCATCGTCCTCGAGAGGGCGCAAAGCCGCCCGCACCGTTTCCGGCTCGATCGTCGGCAGATCGCCCTGGACGTTGACGATGAATTTCGCCTTCCCGTCCGGATCGACCTTGGTCAGCGCTTCGAAGATGCGGTCTGAGCCCGATTGGTGATCCCTGCTGGTCATCACGACTTCAAAGCCGGCGGCAGAAACGGTATCGAACACCTGCTGATCGTCGACGGCAACGACCACGCGGCCGATGGCTGCCTCCTTGGCGCGCATCGCCACCTGGACGATCATCGGCAGTCCGCAAATATCGGCGAGCGGCTTGCCCGGAAGCCGGGTGGAGGCCATGCGCGCCGGGATCAACACGAGCGCGCTATCTAAATTTGAATCACTCATTGTTCGGGCCTTCTATTCCGGGCTGAAAAGTGTCAAAAAGTCTCACGCACAAGACCATTTAGACAGTTGCAACGATCAACCAAAAGACATAGGTTCCGCGCGATTTCAAGATGGTCCGGTTTATGGTCTGCCGGCTGCAAGGGGAGCATTGCAGATGAATTCATACGTCAATACGGCCGTGGGGGCGCTGCTCGGAACGATTTTCGTTCTGATGTCGGTCTCTATCGCGTCCGAGGGGATCTTCCATTCCGAAGCGCCGGAGAAGGAAGGTTTTGCGATCGTTGCCGAAGAGGCGTCCGCCGCTGGCGGTGAAGCTGCGCCTGCCGCTGCTGCCGTTCCGATCGCGCAATTGCTCGCTTCTGCCGATGCCAAGGCCGGTGAAACGGTCTTCAAGAAGTGTCAGGCCTGTCATGACGGCACCAAAGGGGGACCGAACAAGGTCGGTCCTAACCTCTTTGGTGTCGTAGATCGCCCGATCGCCTCGCATGAAGGCTTCGCCTATTCCGCCGCCATGAAGGATTTCTCCAAGGGCAGCAGCGAGAAGTGGACTTTCGAATTCCTCAACAAATTCCTGACGGCGCCGAAGAAGGACGTTCCCGGCACCGCCATGGGCTTTGCCGGTCTTCCGAAGGATCAGGACCGCGCCAACGTCATCCTCTACCTGCACACGCTGGCCGATTCGCCGGTACCGCTGCCGGATCCGAAGACGGCGACGCAGTAAACGCTGCAGCATCTTCCGATGACACTGGAGCCCGGCCACAAGCCGGGCTTTTCATTGTGCGGGGAATTTCACGCGCCGAGGAAATAGGCCCAGAGCGAGACCGTGATGGCGCCGAGCGCTGTCGTCACGGTGATCGTCGAGGCGGCGAGGCTGTGGCCGACGCCGAAGCGATTGGCGATCAGCCAGGCGTTGACCCCTGTCGGTACAGATGAGGTCAGCACGATCGCTGCCGTCCATTCGGGGCTGAGGCCGAGCAGGCGGCTCGCGGTCCAGACGCAGCCCGGCAGCAGCAGCAGCTTGCAGGCCGAGGTGACGCTGGCGATGCCGAGATTGCCGGAGACGCCGTATTTCTCCAGCGCCATCCCGAGTGATATCAGCGCCGCCGGACCGGCAATACCGGCGATCTGCCCGACGACCGATGCCATCGCCGTTGGCATGGTGAGACCGGAAAGATGCACGGCCATGCCGGCTGCAAGCCCGATCACCAGCGGATTGCGGATGAGATTGATGGCAATCTGGCGAAGGACGAACACCATGCTGCGGTCGCTTTTGCCGGCGATCTTGCGCTCGGCATGCTCCATCAGCACCGTGCCGGCGACCATCATCACGGGCAGATGCACGGCGAGCAGGATCGACAATGCCACCAGCCCCTCGTCGCCGACGGTCCGCTGGACGAGCGGCAGTCCGATGAAAACATTGTTGGCGAAGGCCGAGGAAACGCCGGCCAGCACGCCGATCCGCTCGTCGCGGCCGAAAAAGCGGGTGGCGGCGATATGGCCGGCCGCCCAGGCGATGGCAACGCCGGAGAAATAGACGATCCAGAGGCGGAAAGGCGAGGCGCCGTGAAAATCCGCCTCGGCGATGGTGCGGAAAAGCAGGAGCGGCACGGCGATCTTGAAGACGAATTCGCTGAGCGCATCGCCGACATTCGACGCCATCAAGCCGCTGCGGACGATCACCCAGCCGATGAGGATCAGGATGAAAATGGGAAGGACGTCGAGAATGATGGCTGACATTGGGAGGCTGCTTTGCGCGGGGGGAGTATCTGACCTCTAGCAGCAAACCGTCTGGATTGAAAAGCCAATCGCCGCCGATCCGGCAGCTGCGGCATCCGCAACGCAAAAAAAGCGGGCACGGCCCGCTTTTCCGCTCCGGCGCTGCCGGAAAGATCGCGAAGCTGCCAGTTCATCCGTGGTCAGCATCGCGCCGGTAAGATCGAAGGGATCATCCCTCGTGCGCCCGGCTGCAACTGAAAGCTGCTCATGCCGGTCTTCCTGCGAGTATATCTAGATTTTGAAGATGACAGGGACATGACGAATAAGCGGCACTTTTGCGAAGAAATAGATGGCGATGCGCCATTTATCCTTCCAAACCGCGGAAATTTCGCTAAGACCGAACCCCGGCTATCACTAATCCGGGACTCCCCATTTCATGACAAGATTCGACGTTCTGACAGTCGGCAACGCAATCGTGGACATTATTGCCCGTTGCGACGACCAGTTCCTTATTGACAATCAGATCACCAAGGCGGCGATGAACCTCATCGATGCCGAGCGCGCCGAACTCTTGTATTCGCGCATGGGGCCGGCGCTCGAAGCCTCCGGCGGCAGCGCCGGCAATACGGCCGCGGGTGTGGCGAACCTCGGCGGCAAGGCCGCCTATTTCGGCAATGTCGCCGCCGATCAGCTCGGCGACATCTTCACGCACGACATCCGCGCCCAGGGCGTTCACTACCAGACGAAGCCCAAGGGCACATTCCCGCCGACGGCGCGTTCGATGATCTTCGTCACCGAGGATGGAGAGCGTTCGATGAACACCTATCTCGGCGCCTGCGTCGAGCTCGGTCCCGAGGACGTCGAGGTCGATGTCGTGGCCGACGCCAGGGTTACCTATTTCGAAGGTTACCTCTGGGATCCGCCGCGCGCCAAGGAAGCGATCCTCGATTGCGCCCGTATCGCCCATGAAAACGGCCGCGAAATGTCGATGACACTGTCCGACAGTTTCTGCGTCGGCCGCTATCGCGGCGAATTCCTCGATCTGATGCGCTCCGGCAAGGTCGATATCGTCTTCGCCAATCGCCAGGAAGCGCTGTCGCTCTACGAAACCGACGATTTCGAAGAGGCGCTGAATAGGATCGCCGCCGATTGCAAGATCGCCGCCGTGACGATGAGCGAGGACGGCGCCGTTATCCTCAAGGGCAGCGAGCGTTATTACGTCAATGCGATCAAAATCCGAGAAGTTGTGGATACGACGGGTGCCGGTGATCTCTTCGCCTCCGGCTTCCTCTATGGCTACACGCAGGGACGCTCTCTGGAGGATTGCGGCAAGCTCGGCTGCCTTGCTGCCGGCATCGTCATCCAGCAGATCGGTCCGCGCCCGATGACCTCGCTTTCCGAGGCCGCCAAACAGGCTGGGCTTATTTGAAGGCTTCGCCGGGATAGGCGCCCCAGATCTCCGACTGCGCCACCCAGCCGGAGGCGCCGTCGGTTTCTGCGCGGCACCAGTCGCCGTTACACTCACCGATCGTCACCATCACGCCGGGTTCCAGCTTGGCGACGATCGAGGCGGAGGGCAGCGCCTCGCGGCGCAGATTGACAAAGACGCCCTTGCCCTTGGCCTTCATCCACGGCGCGGCGATCGCCGCGCGCTGGCCTGACAGCAGCGACTGGTTGACCCAGCCTTCGGTGCCGTCGGCATCGCGGATGCGGCGCCAGTTGTCGTATTCCTGGATGATCTCGACCGGCAGGCCGGATTTCAGATACATCCATGAAACCGCATAATCCGTTCCCGGGCCGATGCGCAGGTTGACGCGTTTGGATTTCAGCGTGACGAATCGCGGCAACGGCAGCCCGCTTGGCCCCTTGGCGGCCTGCGCGTGGGCAAATTCGACGGTTTCCATGGATGCGGCCAGAGCGATGACAAGGGCGAGGCAGGACTTCAGGAATTTGCTGCGCATGGAAGTTTCCGTTTGCTCGAATTCGCGGGCAGGCCCGGCCTGTTCGCGGTCCGGGTTGTGACATTCCCCGGCTGCACCACGAGTTTTGTTTGTCTTCGCGTGCGGGTCTGGTAGAAAATGCCCGGATGGGAAAATTATCACCCCTCTTGGTTAAAGACCTCTGAACAAGGCACCATAGTCAGCCATGACAGCGAAGAAAAAACCGAAGGTCTACATCACCCGCAAGTTGCCCGACGCCGTCGAAACCCGCATGCGGGAACTCTTCGACGCCGAGCTGAACATCGACGACACGCCGCGCTCCGTTCCCGAGCTGATCGCCGCCGTCAGGACCGCCGACGTGCTGGTGCCGACCGTCACCGATCGCATCGATGCGGCGCTGATCGATGCGGCGGGGCCGCAGATGAAGCTGATTGCGAGCTTCTCCAACGGCACGGACCACATCGACGTCGAGGCGGCGGCGCGCAAGGGCATCACCGTCACCAACACGCCGAACGTCCTGACCGAAGACACCGCCGACATGACGATGGCGCTGATTCTCGCGGTTCCGAGAAGGCTCGGCGAGGGCGCCCGCGTGCTGACCGACAAGCCGGGTGAATGGGCCGGCTGGTCTCCCACCTGGATGCTCGGCCGGCGCATTCACGGCAAGCGCATCGGCATTGTCGGCATGGGCCGCATCGGCACGGCAGTCGCCCGCCGCGCCAAGGCTTTCGGCCTGTCGATTCACTACCACAACCGCAAGCGCGTCAATCCGGCCGTCGAGGACGAGCTGGAGGCGACCTATTGGGAAAGCCTCGACCAGATGCTCGCCCGCGTCGACATCGTCTCGGTCAATTGCCCGTCGACGCCGGCAACTTTCCACCTGATCTCGGCGCGCCGTCTGGCGCTGCTGCAGCCGACGGCCTATCTCGTCAACACCGCGCGCGGCGACGTGGTCGATGAAGCCGCGCTGATCAAGTCTCTGAGGGAGGGCCGGATCGCCGGCGCCGGCCTCGACGTCTTCGAAAACGAACCCGCCGTCAATCCGAAGCTCGTCAAGCTCGCCAATGAGGGCAAGGTCGTGCTGCTGCCGCATATGAGTTCGGCGACGATCGAAGGCCGCATTGACATGGGCGACAAGGTGATCATCAATATCCGCACCTTCATCGACGGCCACAGACCGCCGAACCGGGTGCTGCCGGGGCGTTGAAGGCTTCATTCAGTCGGTGCGGGTCTGAGATGCAAGGACCTTGCGCATCTCGACGAAGGTCGTCCTGGCAAAGCCCGGATGCGCCTTCTCGGCGGTTCTGGAAAATCCCCAGGCGGCAAAGACGGCGTGATTGTCGGTGAGCTCGATGCGTGTTTCCAGCCTTAAGGCGGCAAGCCCCAGCGACGCGGCCGTCTCCTCGGCAATTGCCAGCAGCCGTTTGCCGAGGCCCTTGCCCTGCGCCTCAGGCAGAACGGCAAGCTTGCCGACATAGAGACAATCGGCCTCCGGCCGCAGGAAAAGGCAGCCGACCAACTTTTCACCGTCGAGGGCGGCATGGCCGATCTCGGCTCTGGCCTTTTCAGCCAGTGACTCGGTCGTCAGCTTGAGCGCAGAGGATGGCGGATCGATCCTGCCGTTCATCGAAGCGAAGGCGGCGAGGATAAGCGCCAGCAATTCATCCCAGCGTGTGAAGTCCTGGTCGAGACGGACGATCATCATCCAGCCTGCCTTGCGCGGCGGCGCTTATAGCGGACGGTGTCGAAGCGGGCCGCAAGCGCGTCATAGAGCAGCAGCCGTCCGACCAGCGGCTCGCCGGTGCCGGTGACGAGTTTGATCGCTTCCATCGCCATCATCGTGCCGATAACGCCGGTCAGCGCGCCGATGACGCCGGCCTCGGCGCAGGCGGGAATGAGCCCCGCTGGCGGCGCTTCCGGAAACAGGTCGCGATATCTGGGGTTGGGGGTCCCGTCTTCGCCGCTCTCATAGGGCTTGAGTACCGTCAGCGAACCGTCGAAGCGCCCGACGGCACCGGTGACAAGCGGGATGCGCGTTTCCTCAGCTGCATCGGCGGCGGTGTAACGCGTGTCGAAATTGTCGGAGCCGTCGATCAGCAGATCGAAGCCGGAGAGTTGCCGGCGGGCAGTCTCGTGGGAAAACCGTTCCTCGAAGCGGATGAGCCGGACATGCGGATTGAGTCTCGTGATGGCAAGCGCTGCGCTTTCCGTCTTCAACTCCCCGATCGTGCCGGAATCATGGATGACCTGGCGCTGCAGGTTCGACAGCGATACCCGGTCGTCATCGACGATGCCGAGCGTGCCGACGCCGGCTGCCGCCAGATATTGCAGGATCGGTGCGCCGAGGCCGCCGGCGCCGATCACCAGCACGCGGGCGGCCTTCAACCTCTGCTGGCCTGCACCGCCGATCTCCGGCAGCAGGATGTGGCGGTGATAGCGCGCGATTTCGTCAGGGCTGAGCGGTTCCATGGCGCCAATGTTATCATGACGCCCGAGGCTGGGAAAAGCCGCTTCGGTCATTCGAACACCCTTCCGTCGGCCACTGTGAAGACCTGTGCTCTGTCGCCCAACGCCGAAAACATCGAGCGATCCGTTCCGGTCATGAAGGCCTGGCCGCCGAGGCCGTCGATGAGGTCGAACAGCGCGGCGCGCCTGTTCTCGTCGAGATGGGCGGCGATCTCGTCGAGCAGCAGGATCGGCGCATGGCCGGTGAGATTGCCGACCAGCCGCGCATGCGCAAGCACCAGACCGACGAGCAGCGCCTTCTGCTCGCCGGTCGAGCAGCGTTCCGCCTCCATCGCCTTTTCGCGGTGATGGACGATGAGATCGGCCCGATGCGGCCCGTCGAGCGTGCGTCCCGCGCCGGCGTCGCGGTAGCGGCTCTCCGCCAGCATTGCCGCATAATCATCCTCGAGGTCGACCGAGGGCCGTGAAAACTGACCGTCCATGAAACCCGAAAGCTGCAGCGATGCCGATGGAAAAGGTGAACTCTCGCGGGTCTCCTCGATCAGCCGGGTCAGCAGGCCGAGCATTTCCTGCCGGGCGAGCGCCATGGCGATGCCGAGGCTTGCCATTTGTTCCTCGATGCCGGCAAGCCAGGAGGGATCGAAGCGGCCTTCATCCAGCAACTTGTTGCGGCTGCGCATGGCGCGCTCGAAATCGCTGGCGCGGCGGCCATGGGCGGGATCGAGCGACAGCACCAGCCGATCGAGAAAGCGGCGCCGGTCGGAGGAGGCGCCGGTAAACAGGCCGTCCATCGCCGGCGTCAGCCAGAGAAGACGCAGATGATCGGTCAGTTCGTCTGCTGTTTTGGCAGGGGTGCCGTTGATCCGCAGCCTGCGGGCGGTGCTTTCCTCGCCGGTTTCGATGCCGGTGCCGATCTCGACGTCGCCTTCCATCCCGTCGAGCGCCGCGAAGATCGAAAAACCGCCGGCCGCGCCGACACGGGTAATGTCGCCATAGGCAGCGCGGCGCAGGCCGCGGCCAGGCGAAAGCAGCGAGACGGCCTCCATGAGATTGGTTTTGCCGGCGCCGTTGTCTCCCGTCAGCACGGCATGCCGGCCGTCAAGGGTTAGCGCCGCCGACGCATAATTTCGGAAGTCTGTCAGCTTCAGACGGGAAAGAGAAACCTTGTGCGGCATCGAATGTCCGGAATCGTGAAACGTGACAGCTAAGCCTAAGCGGCGATGATGGCAAGGCACTGAGCTTTGCTGCCCCGGACGGATTTTCGAGGTAGCCTCCGTGGCCGCATTCTGTTGTCCGGCGGCCTCACGGCGTAGGGGCGCTTTCCAGATTGTTCTAAAAATACAACCACCGCGCGGATAGGCTGGCTTCATCGAACCAGTCCCGCCCACAGCTGTTATCGATCACCTCAAGCCTTGGATATCCGGGGTTTTGCCGCGTCCATCCGCGGCTCCTGACGTAACGTAAAGCCCAAAAAAAGTCGGTTGAATTTTGCAACTGTAGAGTTGAGTTATCCCGTAAAAACGATATGGTAAACGAACTATTAAGTATTAGAGAGTGATGAAGTGCCAGATCCGGTTGATATTATCGTTGGTCGCAACGTAAGACAGTTTCGCGCCCTTCGCCGTGTTTCGCAGCTTGAGCTTGGCGAAGCACTCGGACTGACTTTCCAGCAGATCCAGAAATACGAAAAAGGCGCGAACCGCGTTTCCGCCAGCAAGCTGCATCAGATCGCGGTTTTCCTCGATGTCGAGATCTCTGCTCTTTTCGAGGGCGTATCGCAATTCGGCAGCCGGGTCGAACTCAGCCCTGACGCCTATGCGCTTGCTCTGACCTACGACAAACTGAGTTCATCGGCGGGCAAGGAAGCGGTCAAGACCATCCTCACCCTCATGGTTGGCGAAGCGGCCGAAGAAACCGCCGCCTGATTCCGCCGCGCTTCACAGAAGACATGACCTTGGTCCGGGGTGATATCCGGACACAGGCATGTGTGCGGCAATTTGGTGGGGCATCAAGACAAAGACAGGAAGCATCTCCGGTGCGCGCGGTTTTACGCCGCGCGCTTTAGTGAATCTCACATTCGTGCAAGGCCATCAGCAGATCGTCCTGCGTCTGGTGGCCGGCATGATAGAGGTCGATCGCAATACTGGCGATTGAAAGGCCCTGCTGGCTGCGAAGCTTGATGTTGCGCTCGGCGCACCATGTGTAGAGGGCGCCGGCGAGAACGTCGACATCTTCGGACTGAGAGGAAAAGGCTGACGCCATGGCAGATACCCTTGATTTTTTGTTGTTCCCGACTGACGGCAGAGACTGAATTCATTTGGAAAACTTGCAAGCGGCATCATCTGGCTGCGTTAACGTAAGTCATGTTCGGCCCCGTCGCCGTGCCGATCCGGGACAAATTGCTCAGCGCAAGCACTGAGTGTTGCAAATTGGGGCAATTGCAAAGCGCTTGAAGCGGGTCGCGCAAAATCGTGCAGCGGTTTGCGACAACGACATGCGTAAAAACAAAGATGGCGAATCAAAAAAGCCGGAGACGTTTCCGTCCCCGGCTTTCGAGAGGGATCTATCGATCGCGGTTCAGCCTTCGAAGAATTCCTTCATGCGGGCAAAGAAGCCCGTCGATTCGGGATTGTTCTCCTTGGAGGAAAGCTGCTCGAATTCCTGCAGCAGCTCGCGCTGGCGCTTGGTGAGCTTTTGCGGCGTCTCGATCTGGATCTGGATGTAGAGGTCGCCCGTCTGCGCCGAGCGCAGCACCGGCATGCCCTTGTTTTTCAGGCGGAACTGTTTGCCGGCTTGCGTGCCCTCGGGCACGCTGACGCGCGACTTGGTACCGTCGAGCGTCGCCACGTCGAAGGTTCCGCCGAGAGCGGCCGTCGTCATCGAGATCGGAACGGCGCAATAAAGATCGGCTCCGTCGCGCTGATAGAATTCATGCGGTTTGACGGACAGGAAGATATAGAGATCGCCCGCCGGCCCGCCACGGGTGCCGGCTTCGCCCTCGCCCTGCAGGCGGATGCGCGTACCATCCTCGATGCCGGCGGGAATATTGACCGAGAGCGAACGCTCTTCCGTCACCCGGCCCTGGCCATGGCATTTCGGGCAAGGATCGGGAATGATCTGGCCGCGGCCGTGGCAGGTCGGGCAGGTCCGCTCGATCGAGAAGAAGCCCTGCGCTGCACGCACGCGCCCACTTCCCTGGCAGGTGCCGCAATTCTTCGGCTGCGTGCCGGGCTTGGCGCCCGAACCCGAACAGACGTCGCAGGTGATCGACGTCGGAACGCGGATCTGCGCCGTCTTGCCGGAAAAGGATTCTTCCAGCGTAATTTCCATATTGTAGCGAAGATCGGCGCCGCGCTCCCGGCCTCCCGACGAGCGCTGGCGCGCACGTCCTCCACCCATCATCTCGCCGAAAATATCCTCGAAGATGTCGGAGAAACCGCCGCCGGCAAAGCCGCCGCCACCGCCGCCGCCCATGCCGCCATGTTCGAAGGCCGCATGGCCGTAGCGATCATAGGCCGCCCGCTTCTGCGGGTCCTTGAGCATCTCGTAGGCTTCGTTGATTTCCTTGAACTTGCGTTCGGCGTCCTTGTCATCCGGGTTCTTGTCCGGATGGTATTTCATCGCCAGTTTGCGGAAGGCGCTCTTCAGCTCTTTCTCGTCCGCCGTCTTGGCTACACCCAGAGTTTCGTAAAAGTCCGCTTTTGCCATTAAGGATTAAACCCCGGAAATGGATTTCCGGCTGCCATGGTGAGCAGCCGGATCAGGTGTTGAAGCATAACCACGCCGTCGCGGATTACGCGGACTTCTTGCGGTCGTCGTCCTTGATTTCCTCGTAGTCGGCATCGACGACATTGTCGCCGCCTTCCGCGGAGGCATCGCCGGCAGCGCCGCCTTCGGCCTGCTGTGCTTCATAGATCGCCTGGCCGAGCTTCATCGACACTTCCATCAGGGTCTGGGTCTTGGCCTTGATGTCTTCGGCGTCGGCTTCGGTTGCCTCGGTCGCGGACTTCAGCGCGGCGATCGCATCCGAGATCGCGGTGCGGTCGGCTTCGGAAACCTTGTCGCCGTAATCCTTCAGCGACTTTTCCGTGGAGTGGATCAGGCTTTCGGCCTGGTTCTTGGCCTCCACGCCTTCGCGGCGCTTCTTGTCCTCGGTGGCATGGGCTTCGGCATCCTTGACCATCTTTTCGATGTCGGCGTCGGAAAGACCGCCGGAAGCCTGGATGCGGATCTGCTGTTCCTTGCCGGTGCCCTTGTCCTTGGCCGAAACCTGCACGATGCCGTTGGCGTCGATGTCGAAGGTGACTTCGATCTGCGGCATGCCGCGCGGCGACGGCGGCAGGCCGACGAGGTCGAACTGGCCAAGCAGCTTGTTGTCGGCAGCCATTTCACGCTCGCCCTGCGAAACGCGGATGGTGACGGCCTGCTGGTTGTCTTCGGCGGTCGAGAAGGTCTGGCTCTTCTTCGTCGGGATCGTCGTGTTGCGTTCGATCAGGCGGGTGAAGACGCCACCGAGCGTCTCGATGCCGAGCGACAGCGGCGTGACGTCGAGCAGCAGCACGTCTTTGACGTCGCCCTGCAGAACGCCGGCCTGGATGGCGGCGCCGAGTGCAACGACTTCATCCGGGTTGACGCCCTTGTGCGGCTCCTTGCCGAACAGCTGCTTGACGACTTCCTGGACCTTCGGCATGCGGCTCATGCCGCCGACCAGAACGACTTCGTCGATTTCGGCCGCAGTGACGCCGGCATCCTTGAGGGCCGCCTTGCACGGTGCGATCGTGCGCTGGACGAGATCGTCGACCAGGCTCTCGAGCTTGGCGCGGGTCAGCTTCAGCGTCAGATGCTTCGGGCCGGAGGCGTCAGCCGTGATGAACGGCAGGTTGATTTCGGTCTGCTGCGACGAGGACAGCTCGATCTTTGCCTTTTCCGCAGCTTCCTTGAGGCGCTGCAGGGCAAGCTTGTCGTTCTTCAGGTCGATGCCGTTGTCCCGCTTGAACTCGCCGACGAGATATTCGACGAGGCGCATGTCGAAGTCTTCACCGCCGAGGAACGTATCGCCGTTGGTGGACTTCACTTCGAACACGCCGTCGCCGATCTCGAGGATCGAGATATCGAAGGTACCGCCGCCAAGGTCGTAGACGGCAATCGTCTTGCCTTCTTTTTTGTCGAGGCCGTAGGCGAGTGCGGCAGCGGTCGGCTCGTTGATGATGCGCAGCACTTCAAGACCGGCGATGCGGCCGGCATCCTTGGTTGCCTGGCGCTGCGCGTCGTTGAAGTAGGCGGGAACGGTGATGACGGCCTTCTCGACCTTTTCGCCGAGATAGGATTCGGCGGTTTCCTTCATCTTCTGAAGGATCATCGCGGAAATCTGTGCGGGCGAGTAGCCCTTGCCATTGGCTTCGACCCAGGCGTCGCCATTGTCGCCCTTGACGATGGTGAAGGGAACGAGGTGCTTGTCCTTCTCGACGGTCGGGTCTTCGTAGCGGCGGCCGATCAGGCGCTTGACCGCAAAGAGCGTGTTCGTCGGGTTGGTGACCGCCTGACGCTTGGCCGGCTGGCCGACGAGGCGTTCGCCATCATCGGAAAATGCCACCATGGAAGGCGTCGTGCGGGCACCTTCCGCATTCTCGATGACCTTCGCATCCTTGCCGTCCATGACCGCGACGCAGGAATTCGTCGTTCCAAGGTCGATACCAATTACTTTTGCCATGTCATTCTCTCCTTGAAGCAAGCTGTCGGAACCCCCAGAAAGGCATTTCCCTGACAGCCCCTTACGGGATGGGTCTACTTACGATTACGCAATCGTGATTGCGGTGATGCGGCGTATATAAGGAGCGGTTTTCGGGACTGCAAGGCGGGAAATGGCCCGGAATCCAGCAAAACGAATGTGTTGCATTCAATTTTCATCACCGTCGGGAACAAGGTCGCCCCATGAGCGTAAGGCAGCCGATTTCCAATGCGTGCCGCGCCGAAACGTGCGGTGGTCCCGAGACAGCGCCACCCGCCGAAAGCAAGCGCGAAAGGGCCTCGCTCGATCAAAACAGAGGCGGCCCGTTTTGCGGCATCGCGCTTGCACCAGGCCCGCAGCAAGGCTCTCACTGGCCCATGATCAGATCGAGCAGCGTCGTACGCCGAGGCTGGACGGAAGAGGTCGTCTGCGGCGACCCGATGTCGCCCGGCGGAACCATGTTCCCGTCGCCCGAACCGCCGCCTTCGGCAATGTCTGCAGGCGGAACAGGACCGTTGCCGGAGGTTGCCGACGGCTGCCGGACAGGCGCTTGCGGATAGCGGTTGGCATTGTCGTTGCCGCCGAAGACGCCGGAAATGATGCCACCGATCGTCGACGGCGGCGCTTTGGCCGTCACCGGTTGCCCGCCGTCGGGTGCCGCCTGCGCCATTGGCTGGCCGCTGTTCGGATCGCCGATCAACTGGCCGTTGCCGAAGAGCGGCGCCGGTGAAAGACCCTTGTGGGCGGCAACCATGAATTCCTTCCAGGCCTTGGCCGGCAAGCCGCCGCCGGTCACCTTCTTCATCGGCTTGCCGTCGTCATTGCCGAACCAGACCCCTGTCGTGAGATTGCTGGTGAAGCCGACGAACAGGGCGTCGCGCGAATTCTGCGTCGTGCCGGTCTTTCCGGCCGCCTGCCAGCCCGGGATCTTGGCGCTCTTGCCGGTGCCGTTCTCGATGACGCCCATCATCATCGTGTCCATCTGGGCGGCGATCTGCTCGGAGAGCACGCGCGGCGGGCTGTCATAGGTGTTTTCGTAGAGAACCTTGCCCTCGGCGGTCGTCACCCGGCGGATGACGTGCGGCGTCGCCTTGTAACCGCCGTTCATGAAGGCGGCGTAGGAGGCGGTGAGTTCCATCAGCGACACTTCCGAAGTGCCGAGCGCGATCGAGGCGTTCGGCTGCAGCTCGCTTTCGATGCCGAGCCGATGGGCGAGTTTGATCACCTGGTCCGGCCCGTCATACATCACCAGCTGCGCCGCCACCGTGTTCAGCGATTTGGCGAGCGCGGTCGCCAGCGTCACCTCGCCATTGTATTTCTTCTCGTAATTCTCCGGCGTCCAGTCGCCGATGCGGATCGGCGCGTCGTTGAACACCGAAAAAGGCGTCAGCCCCTTTTCGAGTGCCGCGGCATAGACGAAGGGCTTGAACGAGGAGCCCGGCTGGCGTTTGGCCTTGACGGCGCGGTTGAACTGGCTCGCCGCATAATCCCTGCCGCCGACCAGCGCCCGGATCGCGCCGGTGCCGTCGATCGAGACGAGGGCCGCCTGCGAGGCATCGAGCTTGCCGCCCTCCTTGTCGAGCACGTCGACCAGCGATTGCTCGGCCTTCTTTTCCAGCGATTTGTCGATGGTGGTGTCGACGACGACGTCTTCCTTGACGTCGCCGATCAGGCCCGGCAACTCGTCCATCACCATGTCGGCGACATAGTGGCCGGCCCCCGACCAATAGCTCTTGGCCGAAGCCGGGGTCTGCGACATCGCCGTCTTGACCTCGGAATCGGTAATGAAGCCCTGCTCGCGCATTGCCGCGAGCACGAGCTGGGCGCGTGCATTGGCGGCGTCCGCGTCGCGGGCCGGCGAAAGCCGCGATGGCGCCTTGAGCAGGCCGGCCAGCACAGCGGCCTCGCCAAGGTTCACGTCACGCGCCGATTTGTTGAAATAGCGCCGTGAGGCCGCCTCGACGCCATAGGCGTTAGACCCGAAGAACACCCGGTTGAGATACATCGCAAGGATCTGGTCCTTGGTGTATTTCTGCTCCAGCCAGAGCGCCAGCAGCACTTCCTGCACCTTGCGTTCCAGCGTTCTCTCGGGGGAGAGAAAGAGGTTCTTGGCAAGCTGCTGCGTCAGCGTCGAGCCACCCTGCACCATGTGGCCGGCCGTGAAGTTGGTGACGATCGCCCGGCCGAGACCGAGCGGATCGACGCCGAAATGCGAATAAAAACGCCGGTCCTCGATGGCGATGACGGCTTCCGGAATATAGGGCGACATGTTTTCGAGCGATAGCGCCTCGCCGCCGGTGGCGCCGCGATTGGCGATAACGCTGCCGTCGACGGCGGTGATCTTGACGTTCGGCGGCCGTTCCGGGATCGCCCATGTGCTGGCGCTCGGCATGCGTGAACCGTAATAGAGCACGAGCCCGGCAACACCGATGCCGGCCCAGATGAACAGCACGACGCACCAGTAAATCACGCGGCGCATAAAGCCGAAAAGGCCGCCACTTTCGCGCTCCCGCTCGCGCGGTTCGCGCCGCCGCCGCCGCGGGGCAGGGCGTTCCGGCGGCGGTTTGGAACCGCCGCGCCGCGACGATCTGCTTCCGACTACACGGTCATCGGCATCGAGCGAAAATTCGTCATCGTCGCGTGCCGGGCGGCCGCTGAAGGACGGTTCGATTCTGTCGCCTGATCTGCCTCTGCCTGCCATCGCCGACCGGTCACACCCCATGTTCGATCGCGCCCGATCTTGCGGGCGACGTCATCATCCGGTTGAACTGTAATTGCGGCGATTTAACGGGGTATTAAGGACGGCGCGCGAAGGGATCGCAGCCCTTCCCTTCAGAGCGGTCTTTCAGAACTGGCGGGCCTCGTAATCGTCGAGGGTTTCCGGATCCTGCTTATATTCCCACTCGCCCAGATGAAAGCGGCGCCAGATCTGGCCGGAAGGGTTGAGGCGTGCCCCATCGATAAGTCGCACAGGAAGGAGTGGGTTGTGTTTATGCCAGAGGGTTACATCTGTGGCGGCTGCCCGAGCGCCGAAAAGCCTTGGGAAAGCCAGGTAGTCTTGCGTCATCAGGGTCCAGCCTCGAACGGATCAAAATCAATCCGCAACGCCACAAAATTGCAACAAAGAATCCCGCAAGACAAGAGCATCACGATGCCCTCACAGCAAGTTGTCGGCAACCTCCCGCAGGCATGAATGCCATTCATCGCGATTGTCACAAAGAGGCAGCATCCCGCCGGCTTGCGACCGCCGCCGTGGCGACAGGCTGCTTTCGGCACTCCGCCGAATATCTTCTGTCAGGTCGGCGGAACCAATAGGCTCCGCGATTGTTTAAGAACAAGCGGGACAACCCCTCACGTCCCGCGCATGATCGGCTCGTCTCCCCTCAACACGTGCCGATCGACATCAGGCCCGGTGCATCCCTCATGGGAGCGCCGGGCTTTTTTGTTCGGATTTTCCTTCGGCTTGGCAAAACTCGAAAGGGGCGTCGCCGCGCCCTTTCTGTTTCATTCGTCGCAGGCAGGATCGCCGGGGCGGCAATCGAAATTCCTGCGGTCCGGCCTGCGATCATCGCCTCTCCGGTCGTCCCATCGCCGGCCATCCCCTTGCCGCTCATCCCTTTGCCGGTCCCCTTGGTTGTCGTCGCGCCAGTCCCGGTCACGATTGCGATCGCGCCAATCTCTGTCGCGATCCCGGTTATCCCGATCCCGATTGTCGCGATCGCGGTAATAATAGTCCGGGCCGCGGCTCCAGCGGTCACGCTCGCGATAGAAATCGCGATTGCGGTAGTAACGGTCCCAGTAATTGTCGACGTTGAAGCGGATCATCGGAATGCCGAGCGGACGGTAATATTGCGGGCCGACATAGATCCGGCGCTGCTGATAGAGGGCCTGCACATACTGGCCGGAAACCCAGCCGCGGCCGCCGTAAAACTCGACATCGCACCAGTTGACCTCGGAGAGGCATCCGCGGATCTCGACGGAAGAGCCTGCCGGTATGATTGCGACGGCGGGATATCGGGTGCTTGGACCCGCACGCATATTGACGTTCGCCGTCGAGTAGCCCTCGGCGGCCTGCGCTATGGCAGGAGCCAGCACGAACATGCCGATCGCTGCGATTTTAACAAAGAGATTTTTCACGCTTCTCAGTCCTTGTTGGCACGTTATTCAGCAGCGCCTGGCCGCGTTTCCGCGGCATAGGCGGCTGAAACAAAAGACGGAAGTGATGCGCGCAATTGTCCGATACGGCATCATTCATCTTATCTTTCAAGGGCTTATATGCAGCTCGCGATGAACGTAGCTTGAACGGTGAAATTTCTGCCGGCGCCTTGCACCTGCAAACAGCCGAACGGTGGCCGGCCGTTAACGGCCCGTTAACCTTTCGGGGCCAGTCTCACTGCAATACCGCTTTCTCCTTGACCACGGATGAACTGGCACTGAGGCGAGCGGACGACGAAAGGCCGGTTTGCACCGGCCTTTTTGTCATTGCATCGCGTGTCTTGGCTGAGCGCGTGCCCGTTCCCTCAGGCGGCGAGCGCCTGAAGAATCCGCACCCAGGAGCGGATGCCCTTGTGGTAGGAGACAAGCTCGTATTTCTCGTTCGGCGAGTGGATGCGGTCATCGGCGAGACCGAAGCCGACGAGCAGCGATTCCATGTCCAGCATCTTCTGGAAATCCCCGACGATCGGGATCGACCCGCCCATGCCGATGACGATGGCGGGTTTCGGCCATTCGTCGGAAAGCGCGGTCTTCGCCTTGGTCAGAACCGGCGAATCGTAGGAGAGGTGGATCGCCGGCGAACCGCCATGCGGATGGAATTCGACCGAGCAATCGGCCGGAATCTTCGACCTGATATAGGCGCGGAAAGCTTCGCGGATGGCCGCCGGATCCTGCGTGCCGACGAGACGGAACGAAACCTTCGCCGAAGCCTTGGCGGCAATCACCGTCTTGAAGCCTTCGCCGGTATATCCGCCCCAGATGCCGTTGACCTCCGCGGTCGGCCGCGCCCAGGTGAGTTCCAGCACCGAACGGCCCTTTTCGCCGGAAGGAATGGAAAGGCCGACGTCGCCGAGGAAGCTCTCGGCAGTCTTGCCGAGCGTCTCCCACGAGGCCTTGATATTGTCGGGGGTTTCCTCGACGCCGTCGTAGAAACCGTCAAGCGTGATGCGGCCCGTCTCGTCATGCAGGCCTGCCAGGGCCTCGACGAGAATATGGATCGGATTGGCCGCAGCCCCGCCGAACAGGCCGGAATGCAGGTCGCGGTCGGCGGCCGTTACCACCACTTCCTCGCCGACGAGGCCGCGCAGTGCCGCGGCAATCGCCGGCGTGTCGCGGTCCCACATGCCGGTATCGCAGACCAGCGCATAATCGGCCTTGAGTTCGGCGGCATTGGCCTCCAGGAAAGGTTTCAGCGACGGCGAGCCGGATTCTTCCTCGCCTTCGAAGAGGATGGTGATGCGGCAGGGAAGCGCGCCGTTGATTTCCTTATAGGCGCGGCAGGCCTCGACGAAGGTCATCAGCTGGCCCTTGTCGTCGGAGGTGCCGCGGCCGGTCAGGATCTTGCGGCCGTCGCCGACATCCTTGATCGACGGCTCGAAGGGGTCGTTTTCCCAGAGCTCGATCGGATCGACCGGCTGCACGTCATAATGGCCGTAGAAGAGAACATGCGGCGCCTCGGCGGAAGCGCCGGCGTGGTGGGCCACCACCATCGGGTGGCCTGATGTATCGCGCACCGAGGCGGTAAAGCCGAGCGTCTGGAGATAGGCGACGAGCCATTCGGCGGCTTTGCGGCATTCGGCCTTGAAGGCGGGATCGGTGGAAATCGACTGGATGCGCAAAAGCTCGAACAGTTTTTCGAGGCTCGATGAAAGGTTCTGGTCGGCGCGTGCAAGCACCTGTTGTACATCGGTCATTTTCGACTCCTTTTTGAAATTCGGCCGGACGATAGACCAAACCGGCAAGGCAGGCGAGGCGGAAAAAGCAAAAATGGCCGGCGCGAACGGTGACCGGATTTAGATCGCCGCCGAGAAGATTTGCCGGGTAATATAGAAGAGTCCTCTAATTCAATTTACAGTTATTTAGTACAACCTAAATAACCTGACCGAATTCAACTGTTCGGGGGGACGGATGTTTTCGGTCATTACATGTATTCGGGACGATCACGATTGGCGGCTGGTGCTTGCGGCGGCCGCGGTTTGCCTGGTCGGCGCGATGGCGGCGATGCTGCCGCTTTCCCGTGCCCAGGAATTCGATGGTGGGCGGCGCAGGCTGTGGATCGGCGCGTCGGCTTTCGCCTTCGGCACCGGCGTATGGGCAACGCACTTCATCGCGATGCTGGCCTATGACGGCGGCATGCCGATCGGCTACCGACTGGGCCTGACGGCCCTTTCCTTCCTCCTGTCTGTCGCCGGTTCATGGGCGGCGATCCTGGTCGCCTCGCAAAGCCGCGGCAGGTTTTCGCGCATCCGCGGCGGCGTCCTGATGGCGTTCGGCATCGCCTCGATGCATCTGACCGGCATGCAGGCGATCGAGACACAGGCGGTCATCCGCTACGATCCCGCGATGACGCTGAGTGCGGTTGTCGCCGGAGCGCTGCTGTCGAGCGCCGCCTTCCACGCCTTCTTTCGCTTGAAGGGACTAAGGCGCCTTCTCACCTCGTCCGTCATTTTCGTCCTGGCGATCTGCGCTCTCCACTTCATTTCGATGGCCAGCATCACGCTCGTGCCGGATCCCGGCAAGGAGGTGCCGGCAACGATGCTCGACACCAGCCTGCTCGCCGCGATCGTCGTGGTGGCGGCGACGGCTCTCATTCTGATCGCTATCGCGGTGGTCTTTATCGAAAGCCGCCTGACGGATCTGAGAGGGCTCGCAAATGCCTCGCAGGAAGGGCTGCTGATCCTGCGCGAAGGCAGGATCATCGATGCCAACGAACGCTTCCAGGCGCTTTCCGGCTGGAAGCTTGCCGATCTCTCGGGCAAGGCGCCGTCGGTTGTTCTGACCGCCGCCCAGGGCCAGAACAGGCCCGGCGAGACGGTGCTCAACACCAGGAGCGGCAAGGAGATCGCCGTCGAACTGAATACGAGCAGGATCGTCTATCGCGGTCACAACTGCGATGTGCTGGCGGTGCGCGATCTTACCGAGCGCAGGCAGGCCGAGGAACTGATCGAACACCTCGCCCACCACGATGTTCTCACCGATCTTCCGAACCGGTCGTTGTTCGACATGCGCATCCGCCAGGCGCTGCAGATGGCCGAGCGAAAGAACAGCGAGGTTGCTCTCTTCTATATCGATCTCGATCGCTTCAAGACCGTCAACGATATTTTCGGCCACGCCGAAGGCGACCGAATTCTGTGCAAGGTCGGCTCGATCCTGCGTCGCGTGGCCGATGAAAGCGATACGATCGCCCGCCTCGGCGGCGATGAATTTGCCGTCATCCAGCCCGCCGGACAGCAACCGGCGGCCGCCCAAAAGCTCGCGGCTGCGATCATCGACGAATTCGCCGCCGAGATGGACACGGCCCGAGACCCCACAGCCGTCGGCGTCAGCCTCGGCATCGCGCTCTTTCCGCGAGATGGGCGCACCGCCGAAGAACTCTGCAACAACGCCGATACCGCGCTCTACCGCGTCAAGCATGACGGCCGCGGCAGAGCCTGTTTCTTCGACACGGAAATGGACGAAGCGGCGCGCAACCGCCGCCAGATCGAAAGCGACCTGCGCCATGCCATCACCCGCAACCAGCTCCATGTCAGCTATCAGCCGATCCTCAACGCCCAGAGCGGCGAGATCACCGGCTACGAGGCCTTGATGCGCTGGCATCGGCCGGGCCACGGCATGACGGAGCCCGACGTTTTCATCCCGATCGCCGAGGAAAGCGGCTCGATCGTTCAGCTCGGCGAATGGATCTTGCGGCAGGCCTGCATGGAGGCGGTGCGCTGGCCGCAGCCGCTGACGATTGCCGTCAATGTTTCGCCCGTGCAGTTCATGCTGCCCAACCTCTGCGAGCGGGTCGAGGCGGTCCTCGCCGAAACGGGGCTCGCACCCGATCGGCTGGAGCTCGAGATCACCGAGGCGGCCCTGATCCGCGATCGCGACCGGGTGATGGCAACATTGCAGCGCCTGTATAAGTTGGGGGTGCACATCGTCATGGACGATTTCGGCACCGGCTTCTCTTCGCTCTCGAACCTGCGCTCGTTTCCCTTCGACAAGATCAAGGTCGACCGCAGCTTCACCGGCGTGCTGGAACATGACGCGGCGGCGCGATCGATCGTGCGCGCCATTATCGGTCTCGGCCACAGCCTCGGCATGCCCGTCGTCACCGAGGGCGTGGAAACGGAGATGCAGCGGCGGATCGTCGTCGAGGAAGGCTGTGCGCAGGTGCAGGGACTGTTGCTCGGCAAACCGGACATCGAGCCGAGCATGAAGCAGGCCGCTCGTAAAAGCTTCCTGTCGGGGCAGGCCGGGACCGGCATGCAGCCGCCGCGGCGCACACGCCTTGTCAGCGAATGATTTAGGTCAGAGCGCCTTGGCGTTTTCCAGAAGCCGGCGGATATATTCGAGCGTCAGCTCGCGCTCGAAAACCCGAAACCCTTTGAACAGCGCAAGGTCGGCCTCACGGGCCGTCTGGATCGCCTCGGCCTCCATGGCGCGGGCTTTCGGCGTCAGGAAGAGCAGTTGCGCTCGCTTGTCGGATGGATGCGGCCGGCGCTCGATCAACCCGTCGCGGACCATGCGCGAAAGCGTGTTGGCCATGGTTGCCTGCTCGATATCGACCCGCTCGAGAAGCTGTTTCTGGGTCAGTCCGTCCTCGGCCCAGAGTTCCAGCAGAATGGGGAACTGACCCGGAGAAAAACCGAGCCCGACCGCGCGCTGGTGCAGCGAGCGGGCAAAACCCTTCGCCAGCTGGCTGGCAAGGTAAGCTCCCGATTCCATGCGGTTAAATCCCATGATTGCAAGTTAGGCTCAAAACCATGCCGGAGACAATGCAGCAAATCGCATGCGATGCTCCAAAATATGCAAGCCGAAAGAATAATTTCGAGTGCCTGGAAAAACAAAAGTCGCCATGGCCTGGAGGTTGGCCATGGCGACCTTAAAGTGGGGACAAAGGCCCGGAGAGGGGGATAAGGCCTTTGTCCAAGCCTGACGCGGCGGGGGACAAGCCGGTGATCAGACCCGCGGCGCGATCAAGCGCCGGTGACATCGATTTGTGTCTGCAAATGTGGTTTTTCAAGGGAGGCCGATCGTTACAAATCGGTAACAGTTTGGTGAGCCGGGCTCCTGAACGCCGAGCGTGGGAATCGGTTTCGCACGCCGAACTTTATATGGACCTCGTCCCGTGCCCGCGCTATCCATGCACGCATGAAAAAAGGCGATCACCTCTTCCTAGTCGATGGTTCCGGATTCATCTTTCGGGCGTTTCATGCACTGCCACCGCTGACCCGCAAGACCGACGGCCTGCCGATCGGCGCCGTTTCCGGTTTCTGCAACATGCTGTGGAAGTTGTTGAGAGATGCGCGCAATACCGATGTCGGCGTGACGCCGACGCACCTTGCAGTCATCTTCGATTATTCCGCCAAGACCTTTCGCAAGGATCTCTACGACGCCTATAAGGCGAACCGCTCGGCGCCCCCGGAAGAACTCATCCCGCAATTCGGCCTGATCAGAGAGGCGACCCGCGCCTTCAACCTGCCCTGCATCGAGACCGAAGGCTTCGAGGCCGACGATATCATCGCCACCTATGCCCGCCAGGCCGAGGCAACCGGCGCCGACGTCACCATCGTCTCCTCCGACAAGGACCTGATGCAGCTCGTCACATCGAGCGTCCACATGTATGACAGCATGAAGGACAAGCAGATCGGCATTCCCGATGTTGTCGAGAAATGGGGCGTGCCGCCGGAAAAGATGATCGACCTGCAGGCGATGACCGGCGATTCCGTCGACAATGTGCCCGGCATTCCCGGCATCGGCCCGAAAACTGCCGCCCAGCTCCTCGAGGAATATGGCGATCTCGATACGCTGCTCGACCGCGCCGCCGAGATCAAGCAGGTCAAGCGCCGCGAGACGATTCTCGCCAATATCGATATGGCCAGACTCTCGCGCGACCTGGTGCGGCTGCGCACCGATGTGCCGCTCGAGCTCGATCTCGACGCACTGGTGCTGGAGCCGCAGAACGGCCCGAAGCTGATCGGCTTCCTGAAGACGATGGAATTCACCACGCTGACGCGTCGTGTTGCCGAAGTCTGCGATTGCGATGCCAATGCCATCGAGCCGGCCATCGTCCGCGTCGAATGGGGCAAGGCGGCCCATGGGCCCGATCTCGATGCGGCGGAGCCCGCGCCCGTTGCCGGCGGCATCCCCGAGGTCTCGGGCGAATCGGTGCCGGTACCGCCGCGCGCCAAGGCGAAGGCTGCCGTCGAAGGCGCCTTTTCGCCCGCCGATCTTGCCAAGGCGCGGGCCGAAGCCTTTGCGGCTCTGCCCTTCGATCATTCGGCCTATGTGACGATCCGCGATCTGGCGACACTCGACCGCTGGATCGCCGATGCACGCGCTACCGGCCTCGTTGCTTTCGACACCGAAACCACGTCGCTGGATGCGATGCAGGCCGAGCTTGTCGGTTTTTCGCTGGCGATCGCCGACAATGTCGCCGATCCCACGGGTACGAAAATCCGCGCCGCCTATGTGCCGCTCGCCCACAAGAACGGCGTCGGCGATCTGCTCGGCGGTGGCCTTGCCGACAACCAGATCCCCATGCGCGATGCCTTGCCGCGGCTGAAGGCATTGCTGGAGGATCCTGCGGTTCTCAAGGTCGCGCAGAACCTGAAATACGACTACCTGCTGATGCAGCGCTACGGCGTCGAGACCAGAAGTTTCGACGACACGATGCTGATTTCCTACGTGCTCGACGCCGGCACCGGCGCTCATGGCATGGACCCGCTCTCGGAAAAATTCCTCGGTCATACGCCGATCCCCTACAAGGATGTGGCCGGCAGCGGCAAGGCGAACGTTACCTTCGATCTCGTCGATATCGACCGCGCCACCCATTATGCCGCCGAAGACGCCGACGTGACGCTGCGCCTGTGGCTGGTGCTGAAGCCGAGGCTGGCCGCGGCCGGGCTGACCAGCGTCTATGAACGGCTGGAGCGGCCGCTGCTGCCGGTGCTGGCGCGCATGGAAGCGCGCGGCATCACCGTCGACCGGCAGATCCTCTCGCGCCTGTCCGGCGAGCTGGCCCAGGGTGCCGCGAGACTGGAAGACGAGATCTACCAGCTCGCCGGCGAGCGGTTCAATATCGGCTCGCCGAAGCAGCTGGGCGATATTCTGTTCGGCAAGATGGGCCTTGCCGGCGGCAGCAAGACGAAAACCGGGCAATGGTCCACCTCCGCGCAGGTGCTCGAGGATCTGGCCGCCGCCGGTTTCGAACTGCCGCGCAAGATCGTCGACTGGCGCCAGCTCACCAAGCTGAAATCCACCTATACCGATGCGCTGCCCGGCTATGTCCACGCGGAGACCAAGCGGGTCCATACCTCCTATTCGCTGGCATCGACGACGACGGGACGCCTGTCCTCTTCCGAACCGAACCTGCAGAACATTCCCGTGCGCACCGCCGAAGGCCGCAAGATCCGCACCGCCTTCATCTCGACGCCCGGTCACAAGCTGATCTCCGCCGACTACAGCCAGATCGAACTGCGTGTGCTTGCCCATGTGGCCGAGATCCCGCAGCTGACCAAGGCCTTCGAGGATGGCGTCGACATCCATGCGATGA
Organism: Rhizobium esperanzae; assembly: GCF_014197615.1. Classification (GTDB taxonomy): domain Bacteria; phylum Pseudomonadota; class Alphaproteobacteria; order Rhizobiales; family Rhizobiaceae; genus Rhizobium; species Rhizobium esperanzae_A. The sequence continues at coordinate 212,684 of NZ_JACIFY010000005.1, read as the reverse complement.
CGGCGTCGGAAATGTTCGGCGTGCCGGTCGAAGGCATGCCGAGCGAGGTGCGCCGCCGCGCCAAGGCGATCAATTTCGGCATCATCTACGGCATCTCGGCCTTCGGTCTCGCCAACCAGCTGTCGATCGAGCGTTCGGAAGCCGGCGATTACATCAAGAAGTATTTCGAGCGTTTCCCCGGCATTCGCGATTATATGGAAAGCCGCAAGGCCATGGCTCGCGACAAGGGTTATGTCGAGACGATCTTCGGCCGGCGAATCAACTATCCCGAAATCCGCTCGTCCAATCCGTCCGTGCGCGCCTTCAACGAGCGTGCGGCGATCAACGCGCCGATCCAGGGCTCGGCTGCCGACGTCATCCGCCGGGCGATGATCAGGATGGAGCCGGCCCTTGCCGAAGCCGGCCTTGCCGAGCGTGTTCGCATGCTGCTGCAGGTGCATGACGAACTGATCTTCGAGGTCGAGGACGAGGATGTCGAAAGGGCGATGCCGGTCATCGTCTCGGTCATGGAAAACGCCACCATGCCGGCGCTCGAAATGCGCGTGCCGCTCAGGGTCGACGCGCGCGCCGCCAGCAATTGGGACGAGGCGCATTAACGGCTTCCCCGAAAAATGAGAAAGATTTTTCCGCTGAACACAACTCATTGAAATAGCAGCGACTTACGTCCGGCAGCCGTCTCGGAACGATACGGCAGGAAGGAACTTATTAACCTTCCTTTTCTATCCCGGTAGGGTCGTAATTTGTTAGGCATGAGTGAGTAGCGGACGCATGCGTTTTCCCAGAACCAATTTGACGGACGCCGGTGACTTTTCCAGCGGGATTGAAACGGAGCTTCCGGATGAAACTCCGAGAGAAAAGCCGGCGGCGCCGATCTGGCAGAGCAATTTTTCCCTCGCGCCGAACGTCCGTTTCACCCGCACGCCGGAGACGCTGATCAGCAGACGGCGCGAGCCGAATGAGCCCGTTCGCGATGATTCGCAGCTTGGACAGCAGGCGATACGGATCGAGCCGGTTGCGGTCGACGTGCCCTTCGATATCTATCTGCCGGAGCCGGACGAAATTCCCGCAGCACCCGACATGGTCGAACTGCAGCCGCCCCCCCTGGCTGAAGAGGCCGTAGTGCCGGCCTTCCGCGCCACCGCCGAGCTTTCCTCCATTTCGGACTTCGCCTTCTGGGAAGTCATGGCCTTCGAAGAGGCCGAGCCGGTTCGCGCGCCGTCCCTCATCTCGCTGCCGAAGGCCGAGGCTGCGCCCGAATCGATCACATCGCTGTTCCGCATTATGGAATGGCGCCCCGGCCGGCCGGCTCCCGCTCCGGTCGCCTCCCGCTCGGCTCCGCCACCGGCGGTCTCGGCAAAGGTCGCCATACGTCCTCCAGTCGCCCCTTCTCTGGAAAAACCCAGGCGCGTTCCCGTCGAGGCCCCAGTCGCGCCGGCACCTCAGGCGATACAGGTGCCTCCGATCGCGCCAACCCCGCAGATTGTGCCCGCTCCCGAGCTCTCGCCGCCGCCGCAGCGCACGCCGCCTGTCGCCGCGGTTCTGCCGTCGCCGCGCCTCGTCGCCCGGCCCGAAAGGATCGACGCGTCAGGCTATGAATTCCCGCCGCGCGCCCTCCTGCAGGAACCGCCGGAACGCCTCGGCGAGATCATGTCGCAGGAGACGCTGGAGCAGAATGCCGGGCTGCTGGAAAGCGTGCTGGAGGATTTCGGCATCAAGGGCGAGATCATCCATGTCCGCCCCGGCCCGGTCGTCACCCTTTATGAATTCGAGCCGGCGCCGGGCGTGAAATCGTCGCGCGTCATCGGCCTTGCCGACGATATCGCCCGCTCGATGTCGGCGCTCTCGGCCCGCGTCGCCGTCGTTCCCGGCCGCAACGTCATCGGCATCGAATTGCCGAATGTCACCCGGGAAACCGTCTATTTCCGCGAGATGATCGAGAGTCAGGATTTCGAGAAGAGCGGCTATAAGCTGGCGCTCGGCCTCGGCAAGACCATCGGCGGCGAGCCTGTGATTGCCGAGCTTGCCAAGATGCCGCATCTGCTCGTCGCCGGCACCACCGGCTCGGGCAAGTCGGTTGCCATCAACACGATGATCCTGTCGCTGCTCTATCGCATGACGCCGGAGCAGTGCCGGCTGATCATGGTCGATCCGAAGATGCTCGAACTCTCCGTCTATGACGGTATCCCGCATCTGCTGACGCCGGTCGTCACCGATCCGAAGAAGGCGGTGATGGCGCTGAAATGGGCCGTGCGCGAGATGGAGGAGCGTTACCGCAAGATGTCGCGCCTCGGTGTGCGCAATATCGACGGCTACAATGGCCGCGTCGGCGAGGCCCGCGACAAGGGCGAGACCATCCACATCATGGTCCAGGTCGGCTTCGACCGGCAGACCGGTGCGCCGATCGAGGAGAGCCAGGAACTGGATCTTGCGCCGATGCCTTACATCGTCGTCATCGTCGACGAGATGGCCGACCTGATGATGGTCGCCGGCAAGGAAATCGAAGGCGCGATCCAGCGCCTCGCCCAGATGGCGCGTGCCGCCGGCATTCATCTGATCATGGCGACGCAGCGCCCCTCGGTCGACGTCATCACCGGCACGATCAAGGCGAATTTCCCGACCCGCATCTCCTTCCAGGTGACCTCGAAGATCGACAGCCGCACGATCCTTGGCGAACAGGGTGCCGAGCAGCTGCTCGGCCAGGGCGACATGCTGCACATGCAGGGCGGCGGGCGAATCTCCCGCGTCCACGGTCCCTTCGTTTCCGATCTCGAGGTCGAAAAGGTCGTTGCCCATCTGAAAACGCAAGGGCGCCCCGAATATCTCGACACCGTCACGGCCGATGAAGAGGAAGAGGCGGAAGAGGAAGAAGCCGGCGCCGTCTTCGACAAGAGCGCCATGGCCTCGGAAGATGGCAACGAACTCTACGAGCAGGCGGTCAAGGTCGTCATGCGCGATAAGAAGTGCTCGACCTCCTACATCCAGCGCCGCCTCGGCATCGGTTACAACAGAGCCGCTTCGCTTGTCGAACGCATGGAGAAGGAAGGCCTCGTCGGCCCGGCCAACCACGTCGGCAAGCGCGAGATCGTCTCCGGGCGGGGCGACGGCGATTGATCGGGCACGGAGTGCGTTGCGCACTCCGATTCATGTCTTCAAGCTTGCCAGCCGCACCGTCTCGCTGACGAACCCGGTCTTTCCGCCGGTGTAGAAATCCCAATCGCCGCCTGCCTCCACAGCCAGGCGGCGTTTCAGCTCGGCATAGGCCCGGGCTCTTTCCGGGTGCTCCCGGAGATAGTCGCGAAACAGGATGCGCTCACGGTGCGCACGGTTATCGGGTCCGCAGAGATAGAGCTTGAATCCGTAACCCTGGTGATCCCGGGTGAAGGCCCAGCGTTTCTCTCCCCGATCGCCGTGGAAGACGAAATCGGCGGCGCGCATCGCATCGATCGCCGTCGGCAGAACGTCGTCGGAGACCGTGACGATATCGAGGTCGATCTTCGGCTTGGCGGACAGGCCGGGAACCGACGTACTGCCGATATGATCGATGGACAGCACGAGGTCGCCGAGCAGGATCGAGACTTCGGTGCTGATCTCGGCAAAGAGCCGCGGCCAGGATGGATCATAGCCGACCACTTCGACGGCGCGCATGCCCTTCCTCGCGATTGTCGTCAGCGCACCTGGGCGAGCAGCCCGTCGAGGATCGCGATCATCTTCTGCTCGGCCTCTTCGAGCGAACCGCTATTGTCGAGTTCCGTCACGTCATAGTCGCCGCGCACCGTCAGCGGGCCGCGGGCGAGCCTGGCCATGATATCCTCATGCGTCTCGCGCCCGCGCGCTTCCAGCCGTCCGGCAAGCACTTCGGGGCGGGCGGTGACGTTGATGACCTTCAGCCGCGGGAAGGCGGCCTGGAAGCGGTGAAGTGCGGAGCGCGAGCCATTGGCGACGACAACATGCCCCTTGGAAAGGGCGACGGAGACTTCGGCCGGAATGCCGTATTTCAAGCCGTGCGCTTCCCACCAGACCGCAAAGGAGCCGGACTGCTCCATGGCCGCAAACCCTTCGAGAGAGACCGAAAGATGATTTTCGCCACCGGCATCGCGGTGGCGGGTAATGACGCGGCGGATGAAATGCACATTGTCACGCCCGGAAAAACGCTTGGCCGCGAGGTTCATCAGCGTGTCCTTGCCGGCGCCGCTCGGTCCGACGACGACGACCATGATTCCGCGCTCGGCGCCAGCGCCCGGATGAGGTTCGTGCGTCATGCGACACGGCGTCCCTGGCGCCAGACGGAGCGTGTCACCGGCACGCCATGCGAACGGTGGACGCGAACGAGATCGGCGCGCAGCCCGGTGGCGATCCGGCCGCGATCGTCGAGGCTGACGGTGCGGGCGGGCGTCGACGTCACCATGGCGATCGCCTTCGGAAGGGTAATGCTTTCGACCTCGTCGGCCAGGATGAAGGGCGCATGCAGCAGGCTGAGCGGCACGTAGTCGGAGGAGAGCACGTCGAGCACGCCCATCTCGGCGAGGTCGCGGGCGGCGATATTGCCGGAGTGAGACTTGCCGCGCACGATGTTCGGCGCTCCCATCAGCACGCTCATGCCATGTCCGTGCGAAGCCCGGGCGGCGTCGAAGCTGGTCGGGAATTCGGCAAGCCGCACGCCGTTGTCGATCGCCTCGTCGACATGGGAAAGCGTCGCGTCGTCATGGCTTGCCACGGTAATGCCGCGCTCGGCGCAGACCTTGGCGATGGCGTTGCGGTGCGGCGTCGAATTGCGCGCCGATTCCGCCTGGCGCTTGGCGACGAAACGGGCGAAAGCCTCGTCGCTCAGGCCTCGCTTCTTCTGGTAGTAGAAGATATATTGGTCCATTGTCTGGAACTGACGCTGGCCGGGCGCATGATCCATCAGCGAGACGAGCCGGACATGCCGGTCGTGTTCGAAATCGGCGAAATGTTCGAGCACATTGTCGGCCGAGACCTCGCAGCGCAGATGCAGCAGGTGCTCGGCGCGTAGCCGCCCTTCCTTCTCCGCCGACTGAATGGCGTCGGCCATGTCGCGCATCTCGCCATGCTCGAAGCCGCCGTCCTCGTCCGCACCCATGCGCAGGCAGTCGAACACCGTGGTGATGCCTGAGGTGACGATCTGGGCGTCATGCGCCTGGACTGCGGCGATCTTGTCCCAGCGAATGCCGGGACGCGGCTGGTAATGGCCTTCGAGATGATCGGTATGGAGTTCGACGAGGCCGGGAATGACATAGTCGCCTTCGAAATCTTCGCCGGCTACCGAATTGCCCTCGGAGATGTCGGCAATCTTTCCGTCGCGAATGAGGATCGAGCCTGCGAGGATGTCATCCTCGAGAACGATGCGGGCGTTGGAAAACACGGTCTCTTTGCTCATCTCGTCAGGTCTTTCAGCTTTTGGCGCCGGAAAGCGGCAGCCAGGAATGAACTTTGAACGGGGCGCCGCGCGTCTCCTCGGTGAAGACGGCAAGGCCGGAAATCGCAAGCGGACGGCCGGTGAAATCGGCAAAACGCTCGGTCAGGATCGCTTTCATCACCTCGGCGCGTGTCTCGGGCACCTGGCCGGTGAGCGTCATGTGGAAGCCGAAATCCTCCATCACGTAAGGATAACCCCAGCGCTGCAGATTGGAGCGCTGGCTGTCGCTGAGCTTCTCCGGGTTGCGCCGCGCCATATCGGCCGGAGAAAGCGCTGCGCGGAACGGTTCGAATGACTTTACCACCTTCGCGGCGAAATCCTGAAGAGGTTGATGAAGAGAACCGGGAACGAGGGCAAAAAAACGGCCGAGCTGGCCGAGCACCAGCTCAGGGATCTCGAAGGCGTGCGTGCGCGCGGCAAACTCCTCGACGACGGTCATGAGATCTTTCTCGGTGACAGAGGCGGCGAGCGAAAACGGCGCCTTGATCGTCGCGTGAAAGCCGTAGCGGCGCGGGTCGGCGGTCAGCTCGAACTGCTCTGCCGCACCGAGGGTCTCATGCTCCGGCGCCGGATAGGTTTCGCCGGCAAAGGCATCGCGGCCGAGCCAGAGCGAAGCCGCGCCGGTCAGGGGATCATCCTTCGGCGGCGAGAAATAGAGAGCGTAGCGCAAGGCATTTATCCTGGGGATCGTCGAAACGGGGAGCGCAATGTGCAGTGATTTGGCGGTGAACCGCAAGCAGGTTCCCGGCTAAAAGATTTCCGTGACAGAATGATGATGACGGCAGCCGCCATCACCTTCGACCGGCGGGTCAGTGCGCCTTCGTGCCCATCAGCCGGTGGCGCAGCGCGTTCGAGGCGGCGTCGAAAAGGAAGACGACGATCAGGATCAGGATGACCATGTAGGCAACGTTTTCCCAGTTGGCATTGGTGCGCATCGCCTCCCAGAGTTTGAGGCCGATGCCGCCGGCGCCGACGGCGCCGATGATGGTCGCGCCGCGCACGTTCGATTCCCACTGGTAGAGCGTCTGGCTGACGATGACGGGAACGATCTGCGGCATAATGCCGTAACGATGGACGAGCACGGTCTGGGCGCCGGTCGATTGGATGCCTTCCCGCGGCTTGTTGTCGATATTCTCCAGCCCTTCGGAATAGAGCTTGCCGAGCGTGCCGGTCTCGGTGAGGAAGATCGCGCCGCTGCCGGCAAGCGGGCCGGGACCGAAGGCGCGCGTCAGGAACAGCGCCCAGATCAGCATGTCGACCGAGCGTAGGAAATCGAAGAAGCGCTTCAGGATCTGGTTCAGGAAGCGGTTCGGCGTGATGTTGCGCGCCGCCATGAAGGCGAGCGGAAAGGCAGCGAGCGAGCCGAGCAGCGTTCCGAGGAAGGCCATGACGATCGTCTGGAAAAGCTTGGTCCAGACATCGCCGTGCTGCCACTCGCTGTTGTTCCAGATATCGTCCAAGGCAAGCGACAGGTTGGACTGGTCGGGCTTGATGCGCGGGCCGGAGACGATGAGGCTGACGACCTCGCCTGCGGGCTTGTCGAAGAAGGAGGATTGCGTGTCGAAGATGAAATTCGCCCAGCCGATGAAACGCTTGCGGATCTTCACCCGGTCGACGGAAATGCTGACGTCACCGGCAAAGCCGAGATCGGCGAGCACATTGTCGTCATAGACAGTCATCCACGCGGGCACCGGCCCGACCACCTTCGGCGCGCCGCTGGAAACGTCTACGGGCACGCTGATGCCATTGGCGGTGACGATCGTCTCGTTCTTCGAGACGGTGACCGTGCGGCTGGCACCGCTGACCGAAACACTGATGCTGCCGTCGGGATTGTTGACCAGCCAATCGGGATGCGGATTGTCGCCGAGCGGCGAGAAACGGGGATAACGCACCTCGATCGAGCCGTCGTTCTCGATGCGGAATTCCGGCTGCACGTCGTAACTTATCCATTGGCTGAGATAGATGCCGACGCGCTCCCAATGGGCCTCGGCAAAGAGCTTCGGCAGGTCGAAGAACCAGACGGCATAGAGGCTGTAGAGCAGCGTCGCGATCACGATCATCAGCCCGCCGAAACGCTGGCGGAACGATCGGTGGAAATATTCCGGATAGCGCGTCTCTATCTCGTGCATGCGGTTGGCGTCGATCACCGTCATGGCGGCCTCAATGTTGCAGGAGGAAGGCGTGATCGCCGACGAGCCGGCGGCGCAGCCATGCGGAGAACTGGTCGACGGCAACGATCGTCACGAACAGCAGCAGAACGAGCGCCATCGTCTTGGCGCCGAAGCCGCGCGAGATCGAAAGCTTCAGCTCCTCGCCGATGCCGCCGCCGCCGACCGCGCCAATGATCGTCGAGGCGCGCACGTTGATCTCCAGGCGTAGGAGCGCATAGGAGGTGAAATTCGGCAGCACCTGCGGCAGGGCGGCGAAACGCACGCGTTCCCACCAGTTGGCGCCGACGGCCTTCATGCCCTCATGCGGCTTCATGTCGATATTCTCGGCCACTTCGTAGAAAAGTTTACCGAGCGCGCCGATCGTATGCAGGGTGATGGCAATGATGGCGGCGACCGGTCCGATCGACAGGATCGCCGAAAACAGGCCGGCAATGACGATCTCGGGAAAGGCGCGCAGGAATTCCATCAGGCGCTTGGTGAAGATGCGCAGCGGCCATGAACTCGTCAGGTTGCGGGCGGCAAAGAAACTCAAGGGAACGGCAAAGACGAAGGCTGCGATGGTCGAGATCAGCGCCACGTTGATCGTGACGATCATCAGCTCGAAATATTCGGGAATGTAGAAGGCGCCCCAGACGTAGATACGGCCCTTGTCGAAATTGAATTCCTCGCCGCCTCTGTCGTTGACGCTCGTTATGTCGAACAGCGCGCGCCAGACATCGTTCCAGTCCTTGGGAATGAGCCAGCTGAGGAAATCGAAAAGATGCGGCAGGCGCTCGAAGAAATGGCCGGCATTGCTCTCATCGGCGAAGCGGACGGAACTGACGAAAGCCGCAACGAGGATGACGAGGCCAAGCACGGTATAAAAGCGGCGCTTGGCGACCATCCGGTCCCAGGCGGTGCCGATCTCCTGCGTGCTCTGCATGTGCGGCTGTGTATCTGCAACAGTCATGAACGCCTCGCCTGATTACAGAAAAGGGCGGCCGTTGCCGGCCGCCCCGTATTCGGAAGGCGATCAGCCGCCGATGGCAGCTTTGCGGACTTCGACGACGGCCTTGTAGAAGTCGTGCTTGACCGGGGCATAGCCCTTGTAGTCGCCACCTTCGACAGCCGAGAAGCACTTGTGATCCTTTTCCGGCAGGGCCGTGAAGAAGGCGGCAAGCTTCGTCTGCCATTCTTCGCCCAGCGCGTTGCGCACGACGAGCGGGCCGTTCGGGATCAGCGGCGAACGCCAGACTTCAACCAGCTTGTTCGGGTCGACGGCGCCCTTGTCGACTTCCTTGCGGAAGGTGCCGGAGGTGTAGCCGTCCTTGAAATCGCCGATACCAGACGAGTCGTCGACGGCAACGTCGACCTTGCCGTCATAGGCGGCAAGCAGGTTGTTCTCATGACCGCCGTTGAACTGCGTCGAGGCAAAGAACTTGTCGTTCGGCATGCCCGTGTCCTTCGGGATCTGCGTCAGCGGAACGAGATAGCCCGAGGTGGAATCCGGATCGGCGTAGCCGAGCTTTTTGCCCTTGGCATCCTTGATGGACTTGATGCCGGAGGACTTCAGGGCGAGGCCGATCGAGTAGTAACCCGTCGAGCCGTCCTTCTGCTGGGTCGTCAGGATCGGCGTCACGGCCTTCGGATCCTTGATGTAGACGGAGGCGTAACCGGAAGCGCCGAGTTCGGCGAAGTCGAGCGTGCCGCCGAGCAGACCCTGGATAACGCCGTCATAATCGGCGGCCGGGAACAGCGAGACCTTCTCGAAGCCGAATTCCTGCTTCAGATGGTCGGCAAGGCAGGCGTAGTTGCGCAGGCGGTCGGTTTCGTTTTCGCCGCCGAGGATGCCGATGCGGAATTCCTTGAGGTCTGCAGCATGGGCGCCGCCGGCGAGCGCGAAGAGCGCCGTTGCCGCAAAGAGTGCTTTCTTCAACATGTGGTCTCTCCTATTGACCGGTGTCCCCGGTCTCCCGTTACGAAGAAGTGTGCCCTTGACGCGGGCGTTCGATCGCAGCCGCCTCTCTCAGAGGCCGGCCAGTGCCAGCGGTTGGATGCCGGCGGATTGATTGTCGGCCCGCTCGGGAGCGATAGTGATGGACGTCGAGGTCATCGTTTCGTCGATGCCGGCGCCATCCTTGTCGGTGCCGTAGATCGCCTTCACCGCTTCGGCGGTCAGTTCCGAGGGCTTGCCGTCGAACACGACGCGGCCGCGGGCCATGCCGACGATGCGCTCACAATAATTGCGGGCGGTATCGAGCGTGTGCAGGTTGGTGATGACGGTGATACCCTCGCGCTCGTTGATATCGCGCAGCGCATCCATGACGATCTTGGCGTTCAACGGATCGAGCGAGGCGATCGGCTCGTCGGCAAGAACCATTTTCGGGTTCTGCATCAGGGCGCGGGCGATTGCCACGCGCTGTTGCTGGCCGCCGGAAAGCGTGCCGGCCGGCTGCAGCGCCGTCTGCTCGATGCCGAGACGCTCGAGTGCTGCGATGGCATACACACGCTCCTCGCGGGTGAAGATGTTGAGCAGGCTCATCAGCGTCGAGCGGTGGTTGAGGCGGCCGAGCATGACATTGGTCAAGACATCGAGGCGCGGCACCAGGTTGAACTGCTGGAAGATCATCGCGCAGTCGCGCTGCCAGTTGCGCAAGGCCCCGCCGCGAAGCCTGGAGACTTCGATGCCGGCGAAATGAATGGAGCCGGAGCTCGGCTCCTGCAGGCGGTTGATCATGCGCAGCAGCGTCGACTTGCCGGCGCCGGAGCGGCCGATGATGCCGACCATCTGGCCCTGGGGAATGTCGAGCGTGACGGCATCGACGGCGAGCTTGTTTCCGAAACGACGTGTGACATCTTTCAGCTCGAACATGATGCTGGTCCCTTGCGCTTCAGGCCTTGGTCAGCACCGCATTAGTCCCGCTTGATGAACCTCAAATGTCACATTTATGTAAGTCGTGTCACATTTCCTTAGCGCCTATATCTGGGGTTTAGCCCTCGTAGCGCGCCAGGAAATCTTCCGCGCTCAGGTTGCGGAAATCCTGCAGCGCCAGGCGCAGACGATCATGCTCCCAGTCCCACCAGGCAAGCCTGTCCATCCGCTCGCCGATCTCCTTCGGAAAGCGCTCGCGGATCAGCTTGGCCGGCACGCCGCCGACGATCGTGTAGGGTTCAACGTCCTTCGACACCACAGCGCCGGCGCCGACGACGGCGCCGTTGCCAACGCTGACGCCGGGCAGGATGGTCGCCCCGTGGCCGATCCAGACGTCGTGGCCGATCGTTACGCGGCTTGCGCGCCGCCAGGCGAAGAAGTCCGTCTCCATGTCGGCGTCCGGCCAGTAGTTCGCGGCGCGATAGGTGAAATGATGCAGTGTTGCCCGCCAGGTCGGATGGTTGGTGGCGTTGATGCGTACGGCGGCGGCGATATTGACGAACTTGCCAATCGTCGCGCACCAGACGGCGCCGTCCTGCATGATGTAGGAATAGTCGCCGAAGGTGGCCTCGCTGATGCGGCAGCGCTCGGAGACTTCGGTATAGCGCCCGAAAGTGGAGTCGCTAACCTCAGCCGTTTCGTGGATAAAGGGCTCGATGCCCAGCTTGCGGCTCATGCGGCGATCTTTCCAGGCGAGAACTGCTGGACGTCGAGGATGCGATCGGCAACGGCTTCGCGCACTTCCTCGTCGTGGAAGATGCCGAGAAGGGCCACACCCGCCGTCTTCTTTTCCGCGATCATGTCGACGACCACGGCGCGGTTTTTCGCGTCGAGCGAGGCTGTGGGTTCGTCGAGAAGCAGGATCCTGTGCTCGGTGATGAAGCCGCGGGCGATATTGACGCGTTGCTGCTCGCCGCCGGAGAAGGTGGCGGGCGGAAGCTGCCAGAGTGTCTCCGGCAGATTGAGCCTGGCGAGCAGGGCGCCGGCCTTTTCCCGTGCCGTCACGACGCCCTCGCCGCGCGCCATCAGCGGTTCGGCAACAACGTCGATCGCCGCGACGCGCGGCACGGTGCGCAGGAACTGACTGACATAGCCGAGCGTATGACGGCGAACCTTGAGCACGGTGCGCGGATCGGCGGAGGCGAGATCGACGATACGGCCGTCGTGGCGGATGAGGATCTGGCCGGTGTCGACGGCGTAATTGCCGTAGATCATTTTGAGCAGCGAGCTCTTTCCGATGCCCGAGGGGCCGCCGAGCACGACGCATTCGCCTGCTGCGACCGAAAAGGCGACATCGGAGACGACGGGCAATCTGATGCCGTCGCGCAGATGCATGGTGAAGCTCTTCGAGACTTCGGAAACGACGAGAGGCGTTGGCATGATGTCTTCTTCCTGATTGGGGACCGTAGGTTCAGACCTGCAGGATCGAGGAAACGAGCAGCTGCGTGTAGGGTTCTCTGGGATCGTCGAGCACCCGGTCGGTGAGCCCGTGTTCGATGACGTAACCATCCTTCATCACCATCATCCGGTGCGACAGAAGGCGGGCGACGGCGAGATCATGGGTGACGATGATGGCCGAGAGGCCGAGATCGCTGACGAGGCCGCGCACGAGATCGAGCAGGCGCGCCTGCACCGAAACGTCGAGGCCGCCGGTGGGTTCGTCCATGAAGACGAGGCGCGGGCCGGTGACGAGGTTGCGGGCGATCTGCAGGCGCTGGCGCATGCCGCCGGAAAAGGCGCGCGGCTGGTCGTCGATGCGGTCGGCGTCGATCTCGACGCGTTCGAGCCAGTCGATCGCCGAGGCGCGGATCTTGCCGTAATGCCGGTCGCCGATCGCCATCAGCCGCTCGCCGACATTGGCGCCGGCCGAGACCGCCATGCGCAGGCCGTCGGCCGGATTCTGGTGCACGAAGCCCCAGTCGGTCCGCATCAGGAAACGCCGCTCGGCCTCGTTCATATGGTAAAGGTCGCGGTAGCTACCATCGCGCATGTGGTATTCGACGCTGCCGGTCGTCGGCATCAGCCGGGTGGAGATGCAGTTGAGCAGCGTCGTCTTGCCCGAACCGGATTCGCCGACGATGGCGAGCACTTCACCGGGCCAAAGCTCGAAGGAGACGTTCCGGCAGCCGATGCGATTGCCGTAGAACTTCGAGAGGTCATGGACTTTGAGAAGCGGTGTGTCGGTCATTCTGCAGCCTCCCGGGCCAGCATTTCGCCGGCATGCCCATGGGCCCGGCGATCTTCGCAATGGTCGGTATCAGAGCAGACGAACATGCGCCCGCCCTTGTCGTCGAGGATGACCTCATCGAGGTAGACCTCCTCTGCGCCGCAGAGCGCACAAGGCCGGTCAAAGCGCTGGATCTCGAAGGGATGGTCCTCAAAATCCAGGCTGACGACATCGGTATAGGGCGGCACGGCATAGATGCGCTTTTCGCGGCCGGCGCCGAAAAGCTGCAGCGCTTCCGACCTGTGCATCTTCGGATTATCGAATTTCGGCGTCGGCGAGGGATCCATGACATAACGCCCGTGCACCTTGACCGGATAGGCATAGGTCGTGGCGATGCGGCCGTTGCGGGCGATATCCTCATAGAGCTTCACATGCATGAGGCCGTATTCCTCGAGCGCATGCATCTTGCGCGTCTCGGTCTCGCGCGGTTCGAGGAAGCGCAGCGGCTCGGGGATCGGCACCTGGTAGACGAGCACCTGGCCGGGTCCGAGCTTCTCTTCCGGGATGCGGTGGCGCGTCTGGATGATCGTCGCCTCGCTGGTGCGGGTCGTCACCGCCACATTGGCGACCTTCTGGAAGAAGGCGCGGATCGAAACGGCGTTGGTCGTGTCGTCGGCGCCCTGGTCGATCACCTTCAGCACGTCGTCCGGGCCGATGATCGAGGCCGTCACCTGCACGCCACCGGTGCCCCAGCCATAGGGCATCGGCATTTCTCTGCTGGCGAAAGGCACCTGGTAGCCGGGAATGGCGATCGCCTTCAGGATGGCGCGGCGGATCATCCGCTTGGTCTGTTCGTCGAGATAGGCGAAGTTGTAGCTGGCGAGATCGCTCATTCGGCGGCTTCCTTCATGTCTTCGCCGGCATTGCGGGCGGCTTCGAATTCGCGGCGCATGCGGCGGACGAGATCGAGTTCGGCCTGGAAGTCCACATAATGCGGCAGCTTCAGGTGTTCGACGAAGCCCGTCGCCTGGACGTTGTCGGAATGGGAAATCACGAATTCCTCGTCTTGTGCCGGCGCGGTAATATCCTCGCCGAGCTCTTCGGCGCGAAGCGCGCGATCGACCAGCGACATCGCCATCGCCTTGCGCTCGCTCTGGCCGAAGACCAGGCCGTAGCCGCGGGTGAATTGCGGCGGCGCCTTGGCCGAACCCTTGAACTGGTTGACCATCTGGCATTCGGTGATCTGGATCGTGCCGAGCGAGACGGCGAAGCCGAGCTCCGGCACGTCGAATTCCACCTCGACCTCGCCGATGCGGATTTCGCCGGTGAAGGGATGATTGCGGCCGTAACCGCGCTGGGTGGAGTAACCGAGCGCCAGCAGGAAGCCTTCGTCGCCGCGGGCAAGCGCCTGCAGGCGCAGATCGCGGGTCATCGGGAATTCCATCGCCTCGCGGGTCAGGTCGCCGATCTCGTGATCTTCGGGCATGTCGCCGTCGGCCTCGATCAGCCCCTCCTCGCCGAGAATCTCGGAGACGCGCATGACGCGGCCGGTCTCGGCGGGACGCTGGGCGGGCGCCTCGACTGCCTCGTCGGACAGCAGCGAGGGGTCGAGCAGCCGGTGGGTATAGTCGAAGGTGGGCCCAAGCAACTGGCCGCCCGGCAGATCCTTGTAGGTCGCCGAGATGCGGCGCTCGATCGCCATATCAGCCGTATCGAGCGGCTTGGAATAGCCGAAACGCGGCAGCGTCGTGCGGTAGGCGCGCAGCAGGAAGATCGCCTCGATCATGTCGCCGCGCGATTGGCGCACGGCAAGGGCCGCGAGCGTGCGGTCGAAAAGCGAGGCCTCGGCCATGGCGCGGTCGACGGCGAGGGCAAGTTGTTCGACGATCTGGTCGATACCGATCGCCGGCAGCGAACGGTCGCCGCGGCGTCGGTCGGCAAGCAGCCGGTGGGCATTGGCGATGGCGGCCTCGCCACCTTTGACGGCAACATACATGAGCTCAGATCTCCGTTGCTGTGATCTTGGTGGTGCGCGGCAGGCAGACGAAGCGTCTGCCCGAGGTCAGCACGACGTCGATGCCGCGCGGAAAGAGCGCGCGATTCTCGGTCCAGAGCCTGAGGAAGGTCTCGGGCAGACCGACAGGAGCGATCTCCACCACGGTCTGGATGCCGGGACCCATCAGCACCAGCCTGCGCCCGCCCTCCAGTTCGGCAAGCTCGATGATCAAGGTCGTCGAACGGTCGGGATATTCCTGCGTGCCCGCCGCAAAAAGCCCGAAGGGGCAAAGCGCGGCGCCGGCTTCGGTGAAGGCAAAGCGTGCTTCGGCTTTTTCGGTGGTCAACGGCGCGCCGGTGTGGAAGCCGAGCCACTCCGGTGCGGCGGATTTCGCCAGTCGCTGGGAAAGCCAAACGGGTGTGTCGTGGTCGCAAAGCGTCAGCGCGATCGCGCCGGCGGCGATGCCGAGCGGTGCCGGCGGCGCGGCATCGGGCTGAACCGTCTGGATCGTCCCGGGGCGGGCCATGCCGTCCATCAGCATCTTGAAGACGCTTTGTGCATGGAAGACCGGCTTGGCAAAGCCGCCGGTCAGGGCTTCTGTCTTCAGGCCCATCAGTTGTCTCCCCGCACCATGGTGAAGAAATCGACGCGGGTTGCCGCCGTCTCGTCGGCCTTGCGGCGCTCAGCAGCGGCGATCCGTCCGGCGATCGGCAAAAGCAGCGCCTGCTCGACGAAATCCTGCGTCGCCTCTTCCTGCCACAGCGCGTCGAAGATCGCCGCAAGCCGGGCCTTCTCGCGGTCGGTGCCGAGCGCCTGCGCATGGCCGACCGAGCCGGAACCGAGCCGGACGGTTGCCCGCGTCACCGTCACTTCGCCGAGATTGAAGGGCGCTCCGCCGCCGCCGATGCGGCCGCGTACCATCACCAGCCCGGTCTCCGGTCCGCGCACCGGATGCGCCGCAGGCTTTTGCGGCAAAGCATCCCAGGCCGCCTGGAGTTCGCTGCGTTCTGCGCGCGCCAGCAGATCGGCGGCGCGTTTGCGCCCGGATGCCGTCTGTGACGCAGCGTCTTTCCTGTCCGCTGATATCATCGCCGCTTCCTTTAAATGTCTATTGATATAGACAACTATACAAGATATACCTACGCTTAAATCGATGTCGTGACAAGCGTGTGACGTCGTCGGCTTGAAATGACGGGTAGGGGTGGCATGGCGGGATTGAAGCAGGTGCAAAGACAGACCGGTGTGGCGCTCTGGCGCCAGATCGCCGATCGGATTCGCGAAGCGATCGGCAACGGAGCCTATGACGAAACCGGAATGGTGCCGCCGGAAACCGTCCTGGCGCTGCAGTTCGGCGTCAACCGGCATACGGTGCGCAGCGCCCTGGCAGCCTTGGCGCAGGAGGGAATCGTCCGTGCGGTACAAGGTCGCGGCACGCTGATCGAGCGTAAGGAGCGGCTGAATTTCCCGATCACGCGGCGCACCCGCTTCACCTCCGGCATCGGCGACCAGGCGCGCGAGATGCGCAGCCTTCTGCTCGATGAGGCGAAGGAGGAAGCAAGCGCCGAGGTTGCCCGCTGGCTGGGCTTGAAGCCGGGAGAACAGGTGATCCGGCTGGAAACATTGCGCCAGGCAGACAAGCGGCCGGTTTCAAAGGCGACGAGCTGGTTTCCTGCCGCACGTTTCGCCGGTATCGGCGCGGCCTATCGCAAGCACGAATCGATCACCAAGGCCTTTGCCGACCTTGGCCTGCCGGACTATGTCAGGGCGACGACCGAAGTGACGGCCGCCCATGCGAACACATCGGATCTGGCCGACCTTGAACTCACCCCCGGCGCGATCCTGCTGATCGCCAAGGCGATGAACACCGATCTCGACGGTGTGCCGGTGCAATATTCGATCAGCCGCTTCGCAGCCGACCGGGTGCAGTTCACCATCGAGAATTGAGGGCAGCCTTCCCCGTCGGGACAGGGAAGGCCACTGGATTCAATGTGCGCCGGACATGTCGCCGAGCACTTCCTTGGAGGCGACGGTAGAATCCGTTTTCAGCTTGTAGACCATCGGGACGCCGGTCGCGAGGTTGAGGGCGAGCACGCCTTCCTTGGTCAGCTTGTCGAGCACCATGACCAGCGAGCGCAGCGAATTGCCGTGTGCTGCGACCAGCACCTTCTCGCCGCGCAGCACGCGCGGCAGGATTTCGGTGAGGTAGTAGGGCCAGACGCGGGCGCCGGTGTCGCGCAGGCTTTCGCCACCCGGAGGCGGCACGTCGTAGGAGCGGCGCCAGATATGCACCTGCTCCTCGCCCCATTTGGCGCGCGCATCGTCCTTGTTGAGGCCGGAGAGATCGCCGTAGTCGCGCTCATTCAGCGCCTGGTCGCGGATCGTCTCGAGATCGGGCTGGCCGACCTTGTCGAGGATGAGCTTCAGCGTGTGCTGGGCGCGCACGAGTGCGGAGGTATAGGCGACGTCGAATTTGATCCCGTATTCGGCAAGTGCGGCGCCGCCGGCTTTGGCTTCCTGGATGCCGAGCTCGGTCAGATCCGGGTCCTTCCAGCCGGTGAAGAGATTCTTCAGGTTCCAGTCGCTCTGGCCGTGGCGAACGAGGACGAGGGTACCGCTCATGAATATGCCTCCGATATGTCGTTATTGCTAGGAAAGCCCGAGTACGTCGAGCATGGAATAGAGACCCGGCTTCTTGTCGCGCGCCCAAAGCGCCGCCTTGATGGCGCCGCGCGCAAAGATCGAGCGGTCTGCTGCGCTGTGCGACAGGGTGACGATTTCGCCTTCGCCGGCGAAGAGCACCGAATGTTCGCCGATGACGGAGCCGCCGCGCAGCGTCGCAAAACCGATCATGCCGGCCTCGCGGGCGCCGGTATGGCCGTCGCGCACCCGGACCGATTTCGAGGCAAGATCGATATTGCGGCCCTTGGCCGCCGCTTCGCCGAGCAGAAGCGCGGTGCCGGAAGGGGCGTCGACTTTGTGCTTGTGGTGCATTTCCAGGACCTCGATGTCCCAATCGACAGGATCGAGCGCCCGCGCCGCCTGCCGGGTCAGCACGCTGAGCAGGTTGACGCCGAGGCTCATATTGCCGGACTTGACGATGCGGGCATGGCGGGCTGCTGCGGCGATTTTCGCATCGTCGTCGGCCGAACAGCCGGTCGTTCCGACGACATGGACGATGCGGGCTTGCGCGGCGAGGCCGCAGAATTCCACGGTTGCACCAGGCGAGGTGAAGTCGAGCACACCTTCGGCATGCAGGAAGGCCTGGAGCGGATCGTCGCCGATAATGACACCGGTCGGCCCGAGGCCGGCAATCTCGCCGGCATCCTTGCCGACAAAGGGCGAGCCGGAGCGCTCGACCGCGGCATGCAGCGTCACGCCTTCCATGGAATGGATGAGCCGGATCAGCGTCTGGCCCATACGCCCGGCTGCGCCAACCACCACCAGTTTCATCGCAGCATCGCTCATGTCAGTCTCTCGTGTCAGGTCAGTTTGAATCGGAGGCAGAGGGCCTCTGCAGGTTGTTGAGGCGAGCGTAAAGACCGTCGCTGACCTTCGCAAGCGTCTCGTGATTGCCTTGCTCGACGACGCGGCCCTGCTGCATGACGACGATCTTGTCGGCGCGTACCACGGTCGAAAGCCGGTGGGCGATGACGACGACGGTGCGTCCGGTCATCGCCTCGTCGAGCGCCTTCTGGACGGCCGCTTCGGATTCGGTGTCGAGGGCCGACGTCGCCTCGTCAAGAAGCAGGATCGGCGCATTGCGCACCAGGGCGCGCGCAATCGACAGCCGCTGGCGCTGGCCGCCCGACAGCGTCACGCCGTTTTCGCCGACTGCCGTCTCGTAACCCTGCGGCTGTGCCGAGATGAAGTCATGCGCATAGGCAAGCCGGGCCGCTTCTTCCACCTCGGCATCCGTCGCTTCCGGCCGGCCGTAGCGAATATTGTCGCGGATCGTGCCCTCGAACAGGTAGGGCTGCTGCGAGACATAAGCGAGCTGTTGGCGCAGCGACTTCTTGGTGATGTGGGCGATGTCCTGTCCATCGATCAGGATTTCGCCTTCGCGCGGATCGTAGAAGCGCGGAATGAGGCTGATGACGGTGGATTTGCCGGCACCCGAGGGGCCGACCAGCGCCGTGGTGGCACCGCCCTCGGCGATGAAGCTGACGCTGCTGAGCACGCTGTCATTGCCGTAGGCAAAGGAAACGTTGCGGAATTCGATCCTCGCCTGCGTCACCGCCAGCGGCTTTGCGTCCGGCAGGTCGCGCTGGCGCGGTTCCATGTCGAGCAGTTCGTAGATCATCCGCGCATTGACGACGGCACGCTCCATCTGCACCTGCAGCCGGGCAAGCCGGCGGGCCGGATCATAGGCAAGCAGCAGCGCCGTGACGAAGGAGAAGAAGGCGCCCGGCGGCACATTGTAATAGATCGAGCGGTAGGCGGCATAGGCGAGCACGCTGGCGACGGCAAAGCCTGCGAAACTCTCGGTCAGCGGAGAAGTGCGTTCGGAAAGCCGGGCAATCCGGTTCGCCCGGCTTTCGGCGCCGGTGATGAGCTTGTTGACCTTGCGCTCCAGCTCGTCTTCCATCGTGAAGGCTTTGACGATGGCGATGCCCTGGATCGTCTCCTGCATGGCGCCGAGCACGTGGCTGTTCAAATGCACCGCCTCGCGGGTCGCCGAGCGCAGCCGCTTGGAAACATAGCGCAGCGCATAAAGCAGCGGCGGCGCCATGATGAATACGGCAAGGCTCAGCAGCGGGTCCTGGAGGACCATCACGCCGATCAGCGAGATGAAGGTCAGCAGGTCGCGCACTGTCGAGGTGATCGTCAGGTTGAGCACGTCGCGGATGCCGCTGACGTTCTGGCTCACCTGTGCGGCGATATGGGCAGAGCGCGCCTCGCTGAAGAAGCCGACCGATAGCGTCATCAGATGCGAATAGAGCCGGCGCTGGTAACGTGCGACGATATTGTTGCCGACCTTGGAAAGCGCCACCGCCTGGCCGTAGCTCGCAAAACCGCGCAGCACGAAGGCGATGAAGATCGAAAGACAGATGATCCAGACGACGTCGGCACGGCGGTTGGCGAAGGCCTCATCGATGATCGCTCGCATGATCCAGGCGGTAAACGCCGTCGAAAGCGCCACCACGATGAGACAGACGATCGCAAAGACATAGCCCCAGAGATGATCGCGGCCGTTTTCAGCGATGATGCGCTTCAGGATGCCGGTTACGGTATCGCTGCTGACGCCCTGCGTTCTGCTTTCCGCCGCTTCCAAAAATGAGGTTTCCTGTCTCGGATCAAGCGCTCGCGAAGGCGAGGCGCACTTTTGCGGGGTCTATAAAGAGTTGGGACCGGTTTGGCTAGAGCGCCGCGCGTCCGGACGAGACGCGCTCAGGGACGCTCCATTTGCCATGTGCGCCGGCGCCTAACGCCGCCAGCGGCGGCCCTCCGTCGAGACGCCGAAATTGGCGGGCATGCGCGCATAGGAGGACAGCCCGGCAAGCGCTGCCAGCGGGTGCGTCACCACATAGGTCGGGATGGTGCGCAGCAGCGCCGTATGCGGCGCCTTGTCCTCGAAGGCCTGCCGGAATTCCGGCTTTTTCAGCGCCGGGAGGATCTTCTGCGAGATGCCGCCCGAGAGATAGACGCCGCCGCGCGCCATGAACACCATCGCCATGTCGCCGGCCACGCGGCCGAGATAGGTGGCAAACAGCGAGACGGTCTCGACGGCCGCCTTGTCACTGCCGGCAAGCGCGTGCGAGGTGATGTCGGCCGGATCCTTCATCGTCGGCTGGATGCCGTCGACGATGCAGATGGCGTTGTAGAGATTGACGAGGCCGCGCCCGCAAAGGATCTGCTCGGCCGAGACTCGGCCTTCGATCGTCTCGATATGCGGAAAGAGCTGATAGTCGCGTTTGCTGCGCGGCCCGAGATCGACATGGCCGCCTTCGCCGGGAACCGGGATCCAGCTGTGCTGTGCATGCACCAGCCCGCCGACGCCGAGCCCGGTGCCCGGTCCGAGCACGACACGGGAAGCGATCATGTCGCCGGTGGCGTCGCCGATGCGTTCGCGGTTCTCATCCGAAAGGGCGGCGACTGCCAGCGCCTGCGCCTCGAAATCGTTGACGACGAGCACGTCCTCGATGCCGAGGCCCTCGATCATCGTCTTTGGCCGCACCACCCAGTCGCAATTGGTCAGCGGGATCTCGTCGTCGTTGATCGGGCCGGCAACCGCAAGGATCGCCGAGCGCGGCTGCACCGCTGTCTTGTCGAGCACACCCTTTTGGATCGCTTCGTCGATCGTGGCAAAATCCGCCGTGCGCACGTTCGGAAACTGCTTCGGCTCGGCATAGGCATCGGTCAGGATGGAGAAGCGGGCATTGGTGCCGCCAATATCGCCGATCAGGATCGGGAAAGGCATGGGAGCGGTGCTGTTGTTCGGTTTTGGCATGGCCGGTTCCGTGCTGATCAGGCTTCGAGTGTCGGAAGAAGTTTTATAGCGGTCGCGTGGTTGAGCGCCATCGGAATATCGTAAACGATGGCGAGCCGCATCAGCGCCTTGACGTCGACATCGTGCGGCATCGGCGTCAAGGGATCGACGAAGAAGATCAGGGCGCCGACCTCGCCGGTGGAAATCAGCGCGCCGATCTGCTGGTCGCCGCCGAGCGGTCCGCTTTTCAGCCTCGTGACGTCGAGATCCGGGGCGGCGTCGAGCACGCGCCCGCCTGTTGTGCCGGTGGCGACGATCTTCCAGCGGGAGAGAAGGTCCCGGTTGGCGCGGGCGAAGTCCGCCATGTCGTCCTTCTTCTGGTCATGCGCAATCAATGCAAGGCATTTGCCGCCAGCCATCAACCCCTCCGCCCGAACAATTCAATCGATTTGACCGCTTCTATACCAACAGTTTGCGATTTGAAAGACAAGGCGCCGGCGCTCCTTACTGGATCGCCGGCTTGTCGTTCGGAACGGGGCCGACATCGGGCAGTTCTCCGTCGGCATCGGCGGCGGGTTCTGCTGCCGGAGCGGCGGTGAGCGCGCTTGCGGCGGAAGGCCCGCCATAGGTGGCGGCCTGCATCGAGGCGACGGGCGCGGCGTCCAGCACGGCGGCGCAGGCCTTCGGCAGATCGGAGACCATCATCTCGCGTGGCGGCTTCGGCGGTTTGGCACCGGGCTTCGGCGGCTTCGGTGCGACCCAGGGTGCCGGCGTGAACCACCAGGCGAGCGACTTGTCGCAGCCGTCGCCGGCGGCAACAGGCGCCTGCGGCGTACATCCCGCAGCCCCGGGCGGGCATTTGATGCGGATGTGGAAATGCGAGTCATGGCCGTATTCCGGCCGGAGCTTGCCGAGATTGGTGCGGTCGCCCCGCCAGGTGTCGCACATCTTCTTCTTGATCGCCGGATTGACGAAGATGCGCTCGACCTCGGGATAGCTCGCCGCCAGCATCAGGAGCCGCGCCCGCGAGTCCGTCCAGACCTTGGGGTCGACGGTCAGGAACTTGTCCTTCTGCAGCATGGTGGTGAAGGGCAGATCCTCGCGCTCCTGGGCGCTCATGCGCCGCGCCGGCATCGGCGTGAACCAGACGTCGGCGTCGAGGCCGATCTGGTGCGAGGCGTGACCATTGAACATCGGCCCGCCGCGCGGCTGGGCGATGTCGCCGACGAGGAGGCCCGGCCAGCCGGCATATTTGACTCCATCCTGCGAAAGCCGCTCGAGCAGCGCGATCATGGCCGGGTTGCCCCAGCGGCGATTGCGCGAAAGCCGCATCGCTTCCCAGGTCGGCCCGTCGGCCGGCAGCGCCACCGCCCCCGTCATGCAGCCCTTTGCGTAAAAGCCGATCGGCTGCGCCGGTCCCTGCGTCGGCAGGCTGACGGCGCCGAACTGCCCCTTGGCACTGCCGGGGCTCGGCGTCTTCTGCTCGGCGCCGACATCACCGACGGCAAGGCTTGCGCCGATTACGCCGGCAAGCGTCAGTTTGCCGAATGTCCTGAAAGCCTGAGCGAAGCCGAAAGCCATACTGTTTCCTTGAAGCGCTGCCGAAGTGATTTGCCGCGAATCTACCGTGAAAAGCGATTTTGGTGAATCGATGTTTTGGCTGGCGGAGACAGGCCGCGACGGTGACGGATCGCCGCAGCGTGTGCGGCCAAGCAAGGTCAAAATTTCGCGAGCCCGGCAAAAACCAAACTCTCTCCTGTTTTTCGCCTGCATTTTTCGTATTGTCGAACCCACCAATAATGAGGGGAAAGCGTGAATGGCGGCTTTGTGGTCGAAGATCGGTTTGTTTCTGACGCTTGCGGGGGCTCTGGCGCCGTTGACGGCAACGGCTGAGGATCAGCCGTTTCAGATCGGAAGTTCGGTCGTCAGCCAGATGAAGTACAAGCCGGGCTTTGCACATTTCGACTACGTCAATCCCGATGCTCCGAAAATTGGAAATCTCCGTCTTTCCGCAAGCGGTGCTTTCGACACTTTCAATCCTCTGCTTGCAAAGGGCCAGACAGCCGTAGGCCTGTCGCTTGTTTACGACACGTTGCTGAAGCCGGCCGATGACGAACTTCTCGTATCTTACGGCCTGCTTGCCGAAGGGCTCTCCGTTCCCGATGACGTATCGAGCGCGACCTTTCGGCTGCGGAAGGAAGCGAAATGGGCCGATGGTCAGGCGGTGACGCCCGAGGACGTCATCTTCAGCCTTGATAAGACCAAGGACCTGAATCCGCTTGCCGGCAATTATTATCAGCATGTCGTCAAAGCGGAAAAAACCGGCGAGCGTGACGTCACCTTTACCTTCGACGAAAAGAACAATCGTGAACTGCCGAATATTCTCGGCCAGCTGATGGTCGTCCCCAAACATTGGTGGGAAGCCCCGGGACCGGACGGCAAACCGCGCGACATTACCAAGACGACGCTGGAGCCCGTGATGGGATCCGGACCGTACAAGATCGCGTCCTTCTCGCCCGGCGCCACGATCCGTTATGAACTGCGTGACGACTATTGGGGCAAGGACCTCAATGTGAATGTCGGCCAGAACAATTTCCGCAACGTCATCTATACTTATTTCGGTGATCGGGATGTCGAGTTCGAAGCCTTTCGCGCCGGCAACAGCGACTATTGGCAGGAAACCACCGCTGCCCGCTGGGCGACGGGATATGATTTTCCCGCGGTGAAGGAAGGACGCATCAAGAGAGAAGAAGTTACAAACCCGCTGCGCGCCACCGGCATCATGCAGGCTCTTGTGCCCAACATGCGGCGTGACCTCTTCAAGGACATCAAGGTTCGCGAGGCCTTGAACTACGGGTTCGATTTCGAGGAGTTGAACCGCACCGTTGCTTTCAACAGCTACAAACGCATCGACAGCTATTTCTGGAACACCGAGCTTGCCTCTTCCGGCCTGCCGCAGGGCAGAGAACTGGAAATTCTGCAGGGCATGAAGGACAAGGTGCCGGCAGAAATATTCACCTCGCCTTATACCAATCCCGTCGGCGGCGATCCGCAGAAGAGCCGCGACAATCTCCGCAAGGCGATCGCGCTCCTGAAAGAAGCCGGCTGGGAGCTGAAGGGCAACCGCATGGTCAACAGCAAAACCGGCCAGCCGATGAGTTTTGAGATCCTGTTGTCGAGCCCGATGCTGGAGCGCTGGGCGGTGCCTTATGCCAGCAATCTCAAGAAAATCGGCATCGATGCGCGGGTCCGCACAGTCGATGCCTCGCAAGCTGTCAACCGCGAACGCAGCTTCGACTATGATATGATCTGGAATGTCTGGGCGGAAACCATGAATCCGGGCAACGAACAGGCCGACTATTGGGGCTCCGGTTCGGTCAACCAGCAGGGCTCTCGCAACTATGCCGGTATTGCCAACCCGGCCGTCGACGAGCTTATCCGCATGATCATCTTCGCGCCGAACCGCAATGAACAGGTCGCGGCGATCAAGGCGATGGACCGGGTATTGCTGGCAAACCACTACGTCATCCCGCTGTTCTATCGCGATACCTATAACGTCGCCTATTGGAACAGCGTCACCCATCCGGCCGAGTTTCCGGCATACAGCCTTGGTTTCCTCGATGCCTGGTGGTCGACCTCGGCGAAATGAGCGGGCTTGCATTGCAGGGGGCCTCGGCTCCAAATGGCACAAGCGAATCACGACAAGCCGGCGAGGCCGGCAAGGGAAGGCTGACGGATTGAGCGGCATTGAACTGGACGGCAGGCAGGCAAGAAGACCATGTCCGGAGGCTGAAGGCTGATGGGTGCTTATATCATTCGCCGACTGCTTCTGATGATCCCGACCATTATCGGCATCATGGCGATTTCCTTCACTGTCATTCAATTCGCCCCCGGCGGCCCCGTCGAGCAGGTCATCGCCCAATTGACCGGTCAGGCCGACAGTGCCGACCAGCGCCTGTCCGGTGGCGGCGATCTGCTCGGTGATGGAGGAGGGGACGAAGGCTCCAAATATCGCGGCGCCCAGGGGCTCGATCCGGAGCTGATCGCCAAGCTCGAAAAGCAATTCGGCTTCGACAAGCCGCCGCTGACGCGGTTCGGCGAAATGATGTGGAACTACATCCGCTTCGATTTCGGCGAGAGCTTCTTCCGCAACACCACGGTGCTCGACCTCGTCAAGGAAAAGCTGCCGGTGTCGATCTCGCTCGGCATCTGGATCCTGATCTTCTCCTATGCCATCTCCATCCCGCTCGGCATCCGCAAGGCGGTGAAGGATGGATCGACCTTCGATGTCTGGACGTCGGGCGTCATCGTCATCGGTTACGCCGTGCCGAGCTTCCTTTTCGGCATTCTCTTGATCGTGCTATTCGCAGGCGGCTCCTTCTACGACTGGTTTCCGCTGCGCGGCCTCATCTCCGACAATTTCGATCAGCTGGCCTGGTGGCAGAAGCCGCTCGACTATTTCTGGCACCTCACCTTGCCGCTGATCTCGCTGTCGCTCGCCGCCTTCGCCACCACGACGCTTCTGACCAAGAATTCCTTCATCGAGGAGATCAAGAAGCAATATGTCGTTACCGCCCGGGCCAAGGGCCTGAATGAGCGGCAGGTGCTCTACGGCCATGTCTTCCGCAACGCCATGCTGATCATCATCGCCGGTTTTCCCGGCGCCTTCATCTCCGCTTTCTTCACCGGCTCGCTGCTGATCGAGAACATTTTCTCGCTGGATGGCCTCGGCCGCCTCGGTTACCTGTCGGTGGTCAACCGGGATTACCCGATCGTCTTCGCGACCCTCTACATCTTCTCGCTGCTCGGCCTCGCCGTCAGCCTGATCTCCGACCTCATCTACACCTGGATCGATCCGCGCATCGATTTCGAGCGGAGGGATGTCTGATGGACGCCGCCGCAAAGCCTGCCGTCGCAACCCCCGTCAAGCCGCCACGCAAGGGGCTGCTGTCGCCGACCAACATCCGCCGCTGGAAGAATTTCCGCGCAAACGGCCGTGGTTACTGGTCCTTGTGGCTGTTCCTGCTGCTGTTCGTGCTCAGCCTGTTTGCCGAACTCCTCGCCAACGACCGGCCGATCATTGCTTCCTACAAGGGCGAAATCCTCTTTCCCGTGCTGATCAATTACCCCGAGGAGAAGTTCGGCGGCTTCCTTGCCGAAACCGACTATCGCTCCTCGGTGATATCGGACGAGATCAATGCCAATGGCTGGATGATCTGGCCGCCGATCCGTTACTCCTACCGCTCGGTCAACTCGAACATTCCGCATTCGGCGCCGACCGCTCCCTTCTGGCTGATGAGCAAGGAGGAGCGCTGCTCCGGTTATCCGCAAGGCGTGAACGATCCCGGCTGCACCTTCGGCAATCTGAACTGGCTCGGTACCGACGACCAGGCCCGCGACGTGCTGGCGCGCGTCATCTACGGCTTCCGCATATCGGTGCTCTTCGGCCTGGCGCTGACCATCTGCTCGGCGATCATCGGCGTGACGGCCGGGGCCGTGCAGGGTTATTTCGGCGGCTGGACCGATCTGCTTCTGCAGCGCTTCATCGAGATCTGGTCGTCGATGCCGGTGCTTTACATCCTGCTGATCATCGCCGCCATTCTGCCGCCCGGCTTCTTCGTGCTGCTCGGCATCATGCTGCTCTTTTCCTGGGTCGGCTTCGTCGGCGTGGTGCGCGCCGAATTCCTGCGCGCCCGCAATTTCGAATATGTCCGCGCCGCCCGCGCTCTCGGCGTCAACAACCGCACCATCATGTGGCGCCACCTGCTGCCGAACGCCATGGTGGCGACGCTGACCTTCCTGCCCTTCATCCTCTCCGGCTCGATCACGACGCTGACCTCGCTCGATTTCCTCGGCTTCGGCATGCCGCCGGGCTCCCCCTCGCTCGGCGAGATGATCGCCCAGGGCAAATCCAACCTGCAGGCGCCCTGGCTCGGGCTGACGGCCTTCTTTGCCATGTCGATCATGCTATCCCTGCTGATCTTCATCGGCGAAGCCGTGCGCGATGCCTTCGATCCGAGGAAGACGTTTCAATGAGTGACATGACAGAACCGCTCCTTTCCGTCCGCGATCTCTCGGTTGCCTTCCACCAGGGCGGTGAGACGTCGCTCGCCGTCGATCGCATCTCCTTCGATATCGCCAAGGGCGAGGTCGTGGCGCTTGTCGGCGAATCCGGCTCCGGCAAGTCGGTCTCGGCCAATTCGATCCTGCGGCTCCTGCCTTATCCCTCGGCAAGCCATCCCTCCGGCGAGATCATCTTCAAGGGCACGGACCTTCTGAAGGCGTCGGAGCGGACACTGCGGGAGGTCCGCGGCAACGACATCACCATGATTTTCCAGGAGCCGATGACCTCGCTCAATCCGCTTCATTCGATCGAGAAGCAGATCGCCGAGATCCTGGCGCTGCACCAGGGTCTCAGCGGTCAGGCGGCGCGGGAGCGCGTGCTGGAATTGTTGAACCAGGTCGGCATCCGCGAGCCGGAAAAGCGGTTGAAGGCCTATCCGCACGAACTGTCGGGCGGCCAGCGCCAGCGCGTCATGATCGCCATGGCGCTTGCCAACCGGCCGGAACTGCTGATTGCCGACGAGCCGACCACCGCGCTCGATGTCACCGTACAGGCGCAGATCCTCGAATTGCTGCGGCAGCTGAAGGCCGTACACGGCATGTCGATGCTGTTCATCACCCATGATCTCGGCATTGTCCGCAAATTCGCCGATCGCGTCTGCGTCATGACCAAGGGCAGGATCGTCGAGACCGGAACGGTCGAGGAGGTCTTCGCCAATCCGAAACACGAATACACCCGCCATCTCCTCGCCTCCGAACCGCGCGGCGAGCCGCCGCTCGCCGATTCCTCGAAGCCGGTGGTGATGGAAGGCTCGGACATCCGCGTCTGGTTCCCGATCAAGGCGGGGCTGATGCGCCGCGTCGTCGATCACGTCAAGGCGGTCGACGGCATCGACCTTTCGCTGCGCGCCGGCCAGACGCTCGGCGTCGTCGGCGAATCCGGTTCCGGCAAGACCACGCTCGGCCTGGCGCTCACCCGGCTGATTTCCTCGCAAGGGCGGATCGCCTTTGTCGGCAAGGACATAGCCGGCTATTCATTCAATGAAATGCGGCCGTTGCGCAACCAGCTGCAGATCGTCTTCCAGGATCCTTACGGCTCGCTCAGCCCGCGCATGTCGGTCGGCGATATCATCGCCGAAGGGCTGAAGGTGCACGAGCGATCCCTGACGGCGGAGGAACGCGATCAGCGCGTCTGCTGGGCGCTGGAGGAAGTCGGCCTCGATCCCTTGACCCGCTGGCGTTATCCGCACGAATTCTCCGGCGGCCAGCGCCAGCGCATCGCCATTGCCCGCGCCATGGTGCTGAAGCCGCGTTTCGTCATGCTCGACGAGCCGACTTCGGCGCTCGATATGAGCGTGCAGGCCCAGGTGGTCGATCTCTTGCGCGATCTGCAGCAGAAGCACGATCTCGCCTATCTCTTCATCAGCCACGACCTGAAAGTGGTGAAGGCGCTTGCCAACGACGTCATCGTCATGCGTTTCGGCAAAGTGGTGGAGCAGGGCCCGTCGTCTGAAATCTTCCGCGCGCCGAAGGATGATTACACCAGGGCGCTGATGGCCGCCGCCTTCAACATCGAGGCGGTGCCGACGCCCGCCGTCCAGCAGTAAAGAGATCATGTCCGCACGTCCTCCCATTCTCGTCGATATCAAGTTCAATCCCGAAGGCGTCGCCCGGGTGCTGAAGACGGCCTTTGCCGATCGCGGCAGCGTCAATCTCGCCGATCCGGCCGATCGGTCGCGCGATCTGCGCGAGGCCGAATATGCGCTGCTCTGGAAGCCGGACGCCGACCTTTTCGCGCGGGCGCCGAACCTCAAGGTGATTTTCTCTGGCGGCGCCGGCGTCGACCATATCATCGGCATGGCCGGCCTGCCCGAGATCCCGATCGTCCGCTTCGTCGACCGCAGCCTGACGACCCGCATGAGCGAATGGGTGGTCATGCAATGCCTGATGCATCTGCGCGGGCAATCCGCCCATGACAGCCACCAGCGGCAGCGCCAATGGGCCAAGCTGATCGCGCCTGAGGCGGCGGAGGTGACGGTCGGCGTCATGGGCCTCGGCATTCTCGGGCTGGATGCGGTCGCCAAGCTGAAGGTTATGGGTTTTAACGTCATCGGCTGGTCGCGTACCCGCAAAGAGATCGCCGGCGTCGAAACCTTCGATGCCGGTGAGTTGGATGGGTTCCTCAGAAAGACCGACATCCTCGTCGGCCTGTTGCCGCTGACGCCTGAGACGACAGGCTTCTATGATAGCGGGCTATTCAAAAAGCTCCGCAGCAACGGCGCGCTGGGAGGCCCGGTCTTCATCAATGCCGGCCGCGGCAAGAGCCAGGTCGAAGCCGATATCGTTTCCGCCGTCCGCGACGGTACACTCGGCGGCGCTTCCCTCGATGTCTTCGAGGTGGAGCCGCTTGGTCCCGACAACCCGTTATGGGCGTTGGAGAATGTCTTCATCACGCCGCATGACGCGGCGGTCTCCGAAGAAAACGCCCTGTTCCGTCACGTCGAGGCGCAGATCGCCCGTTTCGAACGCGGCGAACCGCTGCAATTCGTCGTCGACCGCGCCGTCGGCTATTAAGCTCCTCCCGGAACCTTCCAGACCCCCACCCGTTTCCTCTGCTGAGATTCTTCGCCGGCCGGATATCCATACCGGTCACGACAGCGGAAGGAGACGATGATGGCGCATCAGACGGAAACACGCTGGGAAAAGTCCGACGGCAAGCTTCATCGGGAAGAGCAGATCCCGCCGGTGAAGGCAAGGCAGGGGCGCACGGGTTATCGCATCCTGCTGGTACTGCTTGCCGCGCTCGTACTGGCTTTCGTGGTCTGGATCCCGGTCGAGATCTGGGGCAAGCGCGAAGCAAACGAGGTGGCGCCGCAGCAGCCCGGCCAGCAGCTGCAGTCGCAGCAGCCCGCTACGGCACCTGCGCCAACGCTGCAGAACGGCACTGCGGTTCCGACCGAGACTGAGAACACGGCTCCGGCCGCCCCAGGCGCTACGCCTGCAACGCCGGCCCAACCTGCCGCGCCGGCGCAATGAGCGTCCGACAGATGATCTCGCGTCTCCCGCCGCCGTATCGCGGCGGGACGTTTATTGATTTGTCTGGACTTTCTCTGCCGATTTTTCGATAAGAAGGCGCACGAGCCGGTTTCGTGCGCCGGCCCCGCACTTGGCAGCACTCGGGAACTCGGCAGCACCTGACCGGAGTGGACAGGGGCAGGGATTTCATGGCCAAGACCGATATCGCGAGACGTGTCTACAATCACGCTTGGAAACTCGATCCGATCGTCCGCAGCCTGATCGATACCGATTTCTATAAGCTGCTGATGCTGCAGATGATCTGGAAGCTCTATCCCGACGTGAACGCGTCCTTCACTCTCATCAACCGCACCAAGCGTGTGCGCCTCGCCGATGAGATCGACGAAGGCGAATTGCGCGAACAGCTCGACCATGCCCGCACGCTGAAACTCTCCAAGAAGGAGATGATCTGGCTGGCGGGTAACAGCTTCTACGGCCGTGCCCAGATCTTCGAGCCGGAATTCCTCGCCTGGCTTTCCAACTTCCAGCTTCCCGAATACGAGCTGTCGAAGAAGGATGGGCAATATGTTCTGGATTTCCACGGGTCCTGGAAAGAAACCACCATGTGGGAGATCCCGGCGCTCGCCATCGTCAACGAGTTGCGGTCGCGCTCGGCGATGAAGGCGCTCGGTCCCTTCACCCTCGACGTGCTCTATGCCCGCGCCAAGGCGAAGATGTGGTCTAAGGTCGAACGGCTGAAGGAACTGCCCGGCCTGCGCATCTCCGATTTCGGCACCCGCCGCCGCCACAGTTTCCTCTGGCAGCGCTGGTGCGTCGAGGCGCTGAAGGAAGGCATCGGCCCGGCCTTTACCGGCACCAGTAACGTATTGCTGGCGATGGATTCCGATCTCGAGGCCGTCGGCACCAATGCCCACGAACTGCCGATGGTGGCTGCCGCCCTCGCGCAAACCGACGAGCAGCTGCGCAATGCGCCCTACAAGATCCTGCGCGACTGGAACAAGCTTTATGGCGGCAATCTTCTGATCGTCCTGCCGGATGCCTTCGGCACCGCTGCCTTCCTGCGCGACGCGCCGGAATGGGTCGCCGACTGGACAGGCTTCCGCCCGGACAGCGCGCCGCCGATCGAAGGCGGCGAGAAGATCATCGACTGGTGGAAGAAGATGGGCCGCGACCCGCGCCAGAAGCTCTTGATCTTCTCCGACGGTCTCGATGTCGACGCCATCATCGATACCTACCGGCATTTCGAAGGCCGCGTGCGCATGAGCTTCGGCTGGGGCACCAATCTGACCAACGATTTTGCCGGCTGCGCGCCGACAGAAATCTCCGGCCTCAATCCGATCTCCGTCGTCTGCAAGGTCAGCGACGCTAATGGCCGTCCAGCGGTAAAACTTTCCGACAATCCGCAGAAGGCGACCGGCGAACCGTCGGAGGTCGAACGCTACCTGAAATTCTTCGGCGCCGAAGACAGGATCGATCAGACCGTTCTGGTGTAGCTCTGCGACAAGGCGCCGCCATCCCGTGGCGCATTGCCATGCCCTGCCATCGCATCCTCGATCGACCAGCCGAATCGCCAGGCGTCGAACATCGAGTACCATTCCTGGAAGTCGGTGATCGGCAGGATATCCGGTTTCGACATCGGATTGTCGTCCAGGCTGCGGCCGCGCGCACGGTCCCGTACACCACGCTCCTGCATCTCAAGCAGAGTCTCGAACATCGTCACCCCCCGGGTCCTATCCGATAGGATTTATGCAATCATGCTAATAAAGCGTTGTCGAGTCCGGATTCGATAATTCGGGTTTTTCACAGGATTAGCCCCATTGCGCTAATTCAGGGTGAGCGGAATTGGAACCGGCCGATACCGGTCAAACAAGAAGCCTCATGGCGCCGGAGGACCGCTCAGGCGGTGCATCATGCGCCACACGCATCTTGTGACGGGGAGGCTCGGCTTCCTGGCTGGGGTCCGCCGCCAAGCCTCCCGGGCTGGCCGACCTTGAACAGGCTGGCAGCACCGACACGTTGCCGCGTTCCGGCCGGTACGATCCAACCAAGATGTTATCGATGGTTGACCGCCGGTTAATATCCACCGGACCTGTTCCGATCCCGCGCAGTTCTGCGCTGCGCGGCATCCTTCGGCTGGTCAGGCGGCCAGTCTGCGAAACCGGGTTCTGATCCGGTCGAGGTAATAGTGGCCGGGAGACGGCGCTGCCGTCATCGCATGGGCTTCCGAGGAGGGAACACCGCCGAACAGGCGCTCCTCGCCATTCTTGAAACAAATCCTCAGCCGTCCGTCTTCCTGGCTGAAATAGACGGATTTGATGATCTTCGACTTCACCGAAAGTTCTTCCACCTGTTTAATCTCCGTTTTTTAATTTGGCAGACGGTAAACCCAAACGTGCAAAGACGCGGTGAAGCAGCTTGGTAAAAAATCAGGAATCTTGCCAATGTTATCGGGACGTCAAACGGTACCGTCGCCACACCTCGACACTACGGATTGCTGGCTTCTGCGGGAGAGCGGTACAGGCACTATCTGAAAAGAACGATCGACGTTTGACAGCGCCATATTTTTAATGACGATATCTTCCATCCAGAGATGAGGGATGGCAGGGGTGCAATGTTAGGTGAAGCGATTTCCTTTGTAAGACGTAATCTGTCGTTTGTGTGTGTTGTTGTTGCAGCCAATTGCGCGCTGGTCGCTTTTGATGATTACAGCGGTGGAAACAAAAGTAATTCGGCGCAATTTTTCGTTGCTTTGTCTTTTGGATTCTTCGTTCAGAATGCAATATTAAATGGCGACGGGAAAGTTTCAAACCTGACCGGCAAGCGTGGGTTTGGTGGCTACATCTGGAAGAACTTGCTTATCATGCTGGTCGTCATTGGAATCGGGATTGGTGCCCCAGTCGCATTCGGCGCCGCTTCCCTATCAAAGAACGAATTTCTACTCCTATGTCTTGCGGTGATCTCAATCATCCTTCCGTTGCTCCTTGCCCTTGTCGGAACCTGGCCTATTGCCGGAATTGCGGGCTTCGAGAGCGGGCTTTCAGCTGCCTTCAGCCGGGGGAAAAGCGGTTTCGTTCCCACCTTTTTGCGGCTGTTTGCCGGGCTTGTTCTTCCTTTCATCGGTGCTTTGATATTGATGACGGCAGCAGCATCGATGTCATACGAAGCCGATAGCATCTTCTCGGACGGAAAACTGAACCTCATCGCTTTGGCGATACTGATGATTTGCCAGTCGGCGTCGACATTCGGCCTGTGCTATGTTTCGATCGTCCTGGCTCGCAAACTGCTGAGTTCCGGGGCTCCGCGGCCAATCGGAGGACGTCAAGGGAATGCCATCGCAGCGACGAGCGTCTCGGAAATTTTCGAATAGGACTGACAGTGCCGCACGTCTTTTTTTGGGCGCGCAAAGGACGCTGTAACACTCTGAATCTCGCGTCGGTGCGAAGCATCCGATCTTCGGGCCGACGCGGCGTTGAGCTGCTGCCACACCACACGCAATGGATTGTTACGAAGGCTGGCGCGGCCCTGCGAAGGAAAGGAGCGGCGATTTAACGAATATGGCGGACAAGGTGGGATTCGAACCCACGGTACGCTTTCACGTACACACGCGTTCCAGGCGTGCGCCTTAAACCACTCGGCCACCTGTCCTTCTTGGGCGTTCGCGCCTGGATAGGAGCAAATCGTCGGAACGGGGCGATATATACCGATGAATTTTTGTCGATCAACCGAAATCTAACAGTTTTTTGACTTCTTCAGATAAAACTCGCCTCCGCCCGTCCATTGTGCTTCATCTCATCGGCGACTATGTAATTCTCAAGGTGGAGAATGGCGCGGGTTCGCCGGAATTGTCCGGCATATCGAAGCGTCGGAGGAATTGATGCGTTTCCTGTTGCGTCTGGCCAGCCTTGTCGCGCTTGCGGCGGCCGTTATTGCCGGGACCATCGATTCGATCCAGTCGGTTGCGGCGTCCTCCGTGGTGATGACGCCGATCTCCGATGCCTGGCAGGATGTCAGCCCGGCAAGCCTGACGTCGCTGCAATCCTTACTTTCCTATTATATCCACCCGCGCTTCTACACCTTCATCTTCCAATGGCTGATGCTCCAGCCGGCCTTTGCGGTCTTCCTGGTGATCGCGCTGCTTCTCTGGATGATCGGCTACAAGAAGCCGCCGGTGGCCGGTCGGTTCACCGCATAGGCAAGCCGACCTTGCCGCCATGGTCGGCGGGATCCGATCGCCGCGGATCTTTCCGTGACCCTGACGTGGCTGCCGGATTGGCGGGAAATTTTGCATTCCGGCGGCGGAAATGTCTAAAAATCAGCCCCGCGGAATGGATTTTCAGCAATCGCTGCAAATCTTTACCGCCTGAAAAATTTCTGGTGAATTTTTCCGTGAGCCATGCAAGGATGCGCGCAGCCAGGCCTCCGGGGGGAGGTCGGTGGTTCCGCAGACATGTCCGAAAAGGGCTTGCGGGAGGACCCCAACGAATAGCAACAACAGGGCTGCACAATGAAAAAATCCCTTCTCACTCTCCTTGCCGTGGCTGCCATGTCGACGACGGCGCTTGCCGCCGATGTCAAGCCGGCGCTGGTTTACGGCACCGGCGGGAAGTTCGATAAGTCTTTCAACGAAGCGGCCTATAACGGCGCCGAGAAATTCAAGGCCGAGACCGGCATCGCCTATCGCGACTTCGAGCCGACCGGCGACACCCAGGGCGAACAGGCCATCCGCAACTTCGCAAGCCGCGGTTTCAATCCCGTGGTTGCCGTTTCCTTCGCCTGGACTTCGGCGATCGAGAAGGTCGCTGCTGAATTCCCGGATACCAAGTTCATCATCGTCGACTCCGTCGTCGACAAGCCGAACGTCCGCTCGGTGGTCTACAAGGAAGAAGAAGGCTCCTACCTCGTCGGCATTCTCGCCGGCATGGCATCGAAGACCGGCAAGGTCGGCTTCGTCGGCGGCATGGACATTCCGCTGATCCGCAAGTTCGAATGCGGTTACGAGCAGGGTGCGCGCGCTGCCAAGGCCAATGTCGAAGTTTTCCAGAACATGACCGGCACCACCGGTGCAGCCTGGAATGACCCGGTTCGCGGCGGCGAGCTCACCAAGAACCAGATCGATCAGGGCGCCGACGTCATTTACGCGGCAGCCGGCGCTACCGGTCTCGGCGTTCTGCAGACCGCCGCCGACAACAAGAAGCTGTCGATCGGCGTCGATTCCAATCAGAACCATCTGCATCCGGGTTCGGTGCTGACCTCGATGGTCAAGCGCGTCGACCTCGCCGTCTACAACGCCTATAGCGACACCAAGAACGACAAGTTCACAGCAGGCGTCCAGGCGCTCGGCGTCAAGGAAGACGGCGTGGGTGCCGCGATCGACGACAACAACAAGTCGCTGATCACGCCGGAAATGCAGGCTGCTGTCGATAAGGCCAAGGCCGACATCATTGCGGGGACCGTCAAGGTTCACGATTATACCTCGGACAATGCTTGCCCGAAGTGATCCGCGCCCTGATGTAATCGACGATTGAGATCGGGCGTATGGCGGAGGGGATTTTCGCCATACGCCCTTTTCTTATTTGGAGCCTGCCGTGACAGATAAGCCCGCTATCGAGCTTGTCGGCATCGATAAGAAATTCGGTGCCGTCCATGCCAACAAGGACATCAACCTTACCGTTGCCAAGGGGACGATCCACGGCATCATCGGCGAAAACGGCGCCGGCAAATCGACGCTGATGTCGATCATCTACGGTTTTTATCATGCCGACAGCGGTGAAATCCGCGTCAACGGCAGTCCGGTCACCATCCGCGACAGCCAGGCGGCGATCGCTGCCGGCATCGGCATGGTGCACCAGCATTTCATGCTGGTCGATAATTTCACCGTGCTCGAGAATGTCATGCTCGGCGCCGAAGGCGGCTCGCTGCTCGCCAGAGGCGTCGCGTCGGCCCGCGCCGAGCTCAAGCGGCTGGAAACGGAATATGGTCTCGAGGTCGATCCGGACGCGCTGATCGAAGAGCTGCCGGTCGGCCTGCAGCAGCGCGTCGAAATCCTGAAAGCCATGTATCGCGGCGCCGAGATCCTGATCCTCGACGAGCCCACAGGCGTGTTGACGCCGGCGGAAGCCGACCACCTCTTCCGCATCCTCAAGGTGCTGCGCGACCAGGGCAAGACGATCATCCTCATCACCCACAAGCTGCGCGAGATCATGGCGATCACCGATACGGTCTCGGTCATGCGCCGCGGCGAGATGGTGGCCACCCGCAAGACGGCGGAAACGACGGTGGAGGAGCTTGCCGAGCTGATGGTCGGCCGCCGCGTGCTGCTGCGCGTGCAGAAGGGTGAAGCCAATCCGGGGGCCGCCGTGCTCTCCGTGCGCAACCTGACGGTCAAGGACAATCGCGGCGTCACCATGGTCGACAACGTCTCCTTCGAGGTGCGCGCCGGCGAGATCGTCGGCATCGCCGGTGTCGCCGGCAACGGCCAGTCCGAATTGCTGGAGGCGATTGCCGGCATCCGCAAGCCTGTCTCCGGCGAGATCCTTCTCGACGGCCAGACGATCGACAAGGCCGATCCCGCCCGTCTGCGCGAACTCGGCCTCGCCCATATCCCCGAGGACCGCCATCACATGGGCCTGGTGCTGAAATTCGAGGAATATGAAAATTCCGTCCTCGGCTATCACCGGCGGCCGGGCTACAGCCGCGGCCCGCTGCTCGATCTCGAAGCGATCCGCAGGGATGCGATGGAGAAGATCGAAAAATACGACATCCGCCCGCCCAACCCGCGGCTGAAGACGGCGAATTTCTCCGGCGGCAACCAGCAGAAGATCGTCGTCGCCCGCGAGATAGAGCGCGATCCGAAGATGCTGATCATCGGCCAGCCGACCCGCGGCGTCGATATCGGCGCCATCGAATTCATTCACCGCCGGATCATCGAAATGCGCGATGCGGGCAAGGCAATCCTGCTCGTCTCAGTCGAACTCGATGAAATCCGTTCCCTTTCAGACCGTATCCTTGTCATGTTTGCCGGCCATGTCGTCGGCGAGAAGACGCCCGATGCCGGTGAACAGACCCTCGGCCTGATGATGGCCGGCATTGCCGCGTGAGGCCTTTATGAGCACTGCTTCCGTTCCGCTACCAAACTGGATCAATTACGGTCTGATCCCGCTTCTGAACCTTGTCGTCGCTTTCCTGATCTCAGGCTTCGTCGTCTGGCTAATCGGCGAAAGCCCGCTGGCCGCGCTCTCGCTGCTGCTCGAGGGCTCGCTCGGCAATGGCGAATTCATCGGCTTCACGCTTTTCTACGCGACGAGCTTTATCTTCACCGGCCTTTCCGTTGCGGTGGCAATCCACGCCGGTCTCTTCAACATCGGCTCTGAAGGCCAGGCCTATCTTGGTGGCCTCGGCTGCGCTTTGGTGGCGCTTTCGCTCGACAATTACGTACCATGGTATGTGACGATGCCGGTTGCGGTCGTCGGCGCTGCCCTCTTCGGTGCGATTGCCGCCTTCATTCCGGCATGGCTTCAGGCGAAACGCGGCAGCCATATCGTCATCACGACGATCATGTTCAACTACATCATCGCCTCACTGATGAACTACCTGCTGGTGCACGTCCTGATCGTGCCCGGCAAAATGGCGCCGGAAACACGCACATTCCTCGAGGGTGGGCAGTTGCCGAAGCTGACGTGGCTGATGGAGATATTCGGGACAAAGCTCGGTGCTGCCCCGTTGAACGTCTCTTTTATCATTGCGCTGGTCATGTGTTATCTCGTCTGGCTTCTTATCTGGCGCACGAAGCTTGGCTTCGAGATGCGTACGCTGGGCGTCAGCCCGACGGCCGCTTCCTATGCTGGTATGCCCTATATACGGATCGTGATGATCGCGATGATGCTTTCCGGCGCGCTCGCCGGCATGATGGCGCTCAATCCTGTCATGGGTGCCTCCGCCCGCCTGCAGGTGGGGTTTGTCAGCGGCGCCGGCTTCGTCGGCATCGCCGTATCCCTCATGGGCCGCAATCATCCGCTCGGCATCATCTTCGCGGCGATCCTGTTCGGTGTTCTCTACCAGGGCGGCGACTGGATCTCCTTTGAAATGCCGAATATCACCCGTGAAATGATCCTCGTCATCCAGGGTCTGGTGATCCTGTTCGCCGGCGCGCTGGAATATATGTTCCGGCCGGCGATTGTGCGCCTCTATCAACAGTTCAAGCGAGCCTGAGGAGCGGACGATGGATTATTATGAAATTTTCATCAGTATCCTGGCCTCCACGATCCGTCTGTCGATCCCGCTGATCTTCACCGCTCTTGCCGGTCTGTTTTCGGAACGCGCCGGCATCTTCGATATCGGCCTCGAGGGCAAGATGCTGGGCTCGGCTTTCGCTGCCGCCTGTATTGCCTATCTCACCGATTCGGCCTGGCTGGGGCTCGGCGCCGGCATCGTCTGCTCGGTGGCGCTCAGCCTGGTGCACGGCTTCGCCTCGATCACCAATCGCGGCAACCAGATCGTCTCGGGCGTGGCGATCAACTTCTTCATCGCCGGCATCACCATCGTGCTCGGCCAGGCCTGGTTCGGCCAGGGCGGGCGCACGCCGCAGCTGTCGGCGGAGGCGCGCTTCGCGCCGATCATCCTGCCGGGCGCCGATGCCCTCCATGATATACCGATCGTCGGGCCGCTCTACGCCAACGTCATCTCCGGCAACAACATCCTCACCTATCTCGCGTTTCTTGCCGTGCCCTTCTCCTGGTGGGTGCTGTACCGCACGCGCTTCGGCCTCAGGCTGCGCGCCGTCGGTGAAAATCCGGGTGCGGTCGATACGGCAGGCATCTCGGTTGCCTGGTTGCGTTATCGCGCCGTCATGTGCGCCGGCATCCTCTGCGGCTTTTCCGGCACCTATCTCGCGATCGCCCAGTCGGCCGCCTTCATCAAGGACATGTCGGCCGGTAAGGGTTATATCGCGCTCGCCGCTCTCGTCTTCGCCAAATGGAAGCCGGTACCGGTGATGTTTGCCTGTCTGCTTTTCGGTTTCCTCGATGCGCTGGCGAATTTCATGCAGGGCAAGCAGGTGCCATTGATCGGCGAGGTGCCGGTTCAGGTCTTCCAGGCACTGCCCTATATCCTCACCTGCATCCTGCTTGCCGGCTTCATCGGCGTCGCCATCCCGCCGAAGGCCGGCGGCGTGCCCTATACGAAGGAGCGTTGATATGTCTCACGATCTGTTCGAAGCGGCCCGCGGCGCCATGGCCTTTGCCCATGCGCCCTATTCGAAATTCCCGGTGGGCGCGGCGATCCGCGCCGAGGACGGCAAGGTCTATACCGGCGCCAACATCGAAAACCTCTCCTTTCCGCAAGGATGGTGCGCCGAGCCGACGGCGATCAGCGCCATGATCATGGGCGGCGCCAGGAAGATCGTCGAAATGGCTGTGATCGCCGAGAAGCTGCCGCTCTGCCCGCCCTGCGGCGGCTGCCGCCAGAAGATCTCCGAATTCGCCTCGAAGGACACGAAGATCTATCTCTGCGATGAGGCGGGTGTGAAGAAGACCATGACGATGGAAGAGCTTCTTCCTTTCAGCTTCGAGACGGAACTCGGATGAAGGCGACGGTCAGCCTGCTCGCCGCATTGCTCGGCGGCATCAAGCCGCGTCACGGCATCGTGCTCGGCTCCGGTCTCGGTTCGCTCGTCGCAGAAGTGGACGACGCCGTCCGCGTTCCCTATCGCGACCTGCCGGGTTTTCCCGTCAGCGCCGTCTCCGGCCATGCGGGCGAAGTCGTCGCCGGCCGTCTCGGGGGCGAGCCCGTGGTCATGCTTTCCGGCCGCGTGCATTATTACGAAAAGGGCGATGCCAATGCTATGCGCCTGCCGATCGAGGTGCTGAAGGCGCTCGGCGTCGAAGCGTTGATCCTGACCAATTCGGCCGGGTCGCTGCGCGACGACATGCCGCCCGGTTCGGTGATGCAGATCACCGATCACATCAATTATTCCGGCATGAACCCGCTGATCGGCGAGGAAAGCGATCACCGTTTCGTCGGCATGACCAATGCCTATGATGCCGGCCTGGCCGTGGCGATGCAGAGGGCGGCGGCGAAGCTCAAGATCGAGCTGTCGCAAGGCGTCTATATGTGGTTCTCCGGTCCGAGCTTCGAAACGCCGGCCGAAATCCGCATGGCGCGCATCCTCGGCGCCGACGCCGTCGGCATGTCGACGGTGCCCGAGGTCATCATCGCAAGAATGCTGGGCCTGAGGGTTGCGGCCGCCTCGGTTATCACCAACTATGGCGCAGGCATGACCGGCAATGAGCTTAGCCATGAAGAAACCAAGGACATGGCGCCCATCGGCGGCGCCCGTCTCGCCGCCATATTGAAAGAGATGATTGCGGCCAGAACAGGATGATTTTAGGCCGGGTCGGCCTAAAATCTGAATCCTGTTCTACATTAAATAGTGAGAGCATGATGTTGTCCGAAAACCGCTCACACTTTTCGGCATCATGCTCTAGAGGAAACGAAAATGAATAGCCATTCCATCCGGGAGACGGCGGCCGTTGCCCTTTCCCTTCTCGACCTCACCAATTTGAAGGATGATTGCACGCAGGCGCAGATCGAGACGCTCTGCGCCCGTGCGCAGACGCCCTATGGCAACAGCGCGGCGATCTGCATCTGGCCGCGCTTCGTCGCTCAGGCCCGCAATATCCTCGGCACCGGTCATGCCGTGCGGATCGCCACCGTCGTCAACTTCCCCTCTGGCGATATGGAAGTGGCCGATGTTGCCGCCGAAACCCGCGAGGCGATTGCCGATGGCGCCGACGAGATCGATCTGGTCATTCCCTATCGCAAGCTGCTTGCCGGCAACGAGAAGGCGGTGACCGATATGGTCAAGGCGGTGCGCACGGAATGCACCGGCCCCGTTCTGCTGAAGGTCATCATCGAAACCGGCGAGCTGAAGGATGCGGCATTGATCCGCCGCGCCTCCGAACTTGCCATCGACGCCGGCGCCGATTTCATCAAGACCTCCACCGGCAAGGTTGCCGTTAACGCAACGCTCGAAGCCGCCGACATCATGATCCGCGCCATCCGCGAGAGCGGACGCAAGGTCGGCTTCAAGCCGGCCGGCGGCATTGGTTCGGTGGCCGATGCAGCGCTTTATCTCAGCCTTGCCGAAACCATCATGGCGCCGGACTGGGCGATGCCGTCGACCTTTCGCTTCGGCGCTTCCGGTCTGCTCGACGATATCCTGGCGGTTCTGAGCGGAGCACAGCCGGCATCGGTTGCGGCGTCGAGCTATTGAAATGATTCCGCAGGAGATCATTCGGCGTAAACGCGACGGCGAGGAACTCGGCCCCGCCGATATCAACTCCTTCATCGCCGCACTTGCCGCCGGTCAACTGTCGGAAGGTCAGATCGGCGCCTTCGCCATGGCCGTCTGGTTCAAGGGCATGTCGCGCGAGGAAATCGTCGCCTTGACGCTGGCGATGGCCGACTCCGGCGATCGGCTGCGATGGGCTGACATCGACCGCCCGATCGCCGACAAACATTCGACCGGCGGCGTCGGCGACAATGTTTCGCTGATGCTGGCGCCGATCGCTGCGGCCTGCGGCCTCGCCGTTCCGATGATATCGGGACGCGGCCTCGGTCATACCGGTGGCACGCTGGATAAGCTCGAATCCATTCCAGGCTATATGATCACCCCGGATGCCGACCTGTTCCACAAGGTGGTGAAGGAAGCGGGATGCGCCATCATCGGCCAGACCGGGGCCTTGGCGCCTGCCGACGGCAGGCTCTATGCCGTGCGTGACGTGACCGCCACCGTCGATTCCATTCCGCTGATCACTGCGTCCATCCTCTCGAAGAAATTGGCGGCCGGGCTTGAGACGCTGGTGCTCGATGTCAAGGTCGGCAACGGCGCCTTCATGGCCGACCGCGCCCAGGCTGAGATCCTGGCGCGGTCGCTGGTGGAAGTTGCCAATGGCGCGGGTGTAAAGACCTCGGCGCTGATCACCGACATGAACCAGCCGCTCGCCGATAGTGCCGGCAATGCGGTTGAAATGCGCAACTGCCTGGATTTCCTGGCGGGTGGGAAGGCGGAGACACGGCTCCAGGCCATCGTTCTTGCC
This sequence comes from Rhizobium esperanzae, assembly GCF_014197615.1. Taxonomy (GTDB): domain Bacteria; phylum Pseudomonadota; class Alphaproteobacteria; order Rhizobiales; family Rhizobiaceae; genus Rhizobium; species Rhizobium esperanzae_A. The sequence goes on along the minus strand of NZ_JACIFY010000005.1, from coordinate 170,384 downwards.
TTCGCCGCCGAAATGCTGGTGAAATCAGGCATTGCCGCCTCGTCCGGGGAAGCTGACGGTATGGCGCGCCGGGCCTTGTCGTCGGGGAGGGCGGCCGAAGTCTTCGCGCGCATGGTCTCCATGCTCGGTGGTCCGACCGATCTTGTCGAAAACCCCGAAAGATATCTGGCCAGGGCGCCGGTGGAAAAACCTGTCCCGGCCGGCCGGTCCGGCTGGCTTTCCGCCTGCGATGCCCGCGGTATCGGTGTCAGCGTCATCGATCTCGGCGGCGGAAGACGCCATCCCAAGGACCGGATCGACCACCGCGTCGGCTTCTCCGAACTCCTGCCGCTCGGCACCCGCGTGAATGCCGGCGACCCAATCGCGCTGGTCCATGCCGCCGACGAAGCGGCGGCGGAGAAGGCTGCTGCGGCGCTTGCCGTGCATTACCGCATCACCGAGGAAAAGCCGGAGCAGGCGCCGGTGATAACAGGCCTTATCTGATCGTTACTGCTTGAGGCTGAGCGAACCGTCGGCGACGGAATAGGAGGCGAGTTTCCGCAGGAAGCTCATGCCGACCAGCGTCGTCGTCAGCGCATCGTCCTTGAGCACGAAGGCTTCGACCTCGCGCACGCGGATACCGCCGATTTCGACCCGGTCGAGCATCACATGCGCCGCCTTCGTCTGGCCGTTGGCGGTGTTCACGCCATAGCGGAAATCGAGCTGGTTGGCCGTGTAGCCGAGCCGGCGGGCAAGCGTCTCGTTGAGCGCGACATAGGTGGCGCCGGTATCGATCAGGCCCTGCACCGGCTTGCCGTTGATCTTGAAACTGCCGGTATAATGGCCCTGCGCATCCGCCTGCAGGCGGATCGCATTGCTGGCGGAGACCGGCGCGGGTGCGACGGGCTGGTCGCTTTCAGGCGATACGTAGTTGGCGGAGAGGGCGTCGGCAGACTGCGGGCTGGTGCTTCCGAAGAAGGAGGGCGCCTGTGTGGCCAGCACCGCGGCGATGCTGGCAAATATGACGGTACGCACGAGCATGAAACAGAAATCCTTCCTGTATAAACCCGGCTTCATGCAGGGCCTCATGCTTCAAGCTTGCTAAGCCTCAAATCCTGATAAGTCGCTAAGATCGATACAAAAAGGCCCGGAACGAACCATCCGGGCCTAAAAACTCTTTCGATTTGGTAAAGGAAGGCTGAAACTATTTGGTGCCGTACATGCGGTCGCCGGCATCGCCGAGGCCGGGTACGATATAGCCCTTCTCGTTGAGATGACTGTCGATCGATGCGGTGAAAACGGGAACATCGGGATGGGCGGCGCGGAAGTTGCGGATGCCTTCCGGGGCGGCAAGCAGGCAGAGGAAGCGGATATTGTGAGCGCCACGTTCCTTGAGCTTGTCGATCGCCGCGATCGACGAATTGCCGGTCGCCAGCATCGGGTCGACGACGATGATCAGGCGCTCGGCCACATCCTCCGGCGCCTTGAAGTAATATTCGACCGGCTGCAGCGTCTCGTGATCGCGATAGACGCCGATATGCGAGACGCGGGCGGACGGCACGAGATCGAGCATGCCTTCGAGCAGCCCGTTGCCGGCGCGCAGGATCGAGGCGAAGACCAGCTTCTTGCCTTCGAGGATCGGCGAGTCCATCGTCTGCAGCGGCGTCTCGATCGTTGCCATCGTCAGTTCGAGATCGCGGGTCACTTCGTAACAGAGAAGCGTGGAGATTTCGCGCAGCAACCGCCGGAAACTTCCCGTCGATGTCTCCTTGCGCCGCATGATGGTGAGTTTGTGCTGCACCAGCGGGTGATCGATGACCGTAACGCCGTCCATGGGGAAGCCTTTCATTCTTTCTATCGAATGTTTCTTTCACGGAAATCGGCCCGACTGCAAGAGTGGAGGCCGATTTGCGCCGATCATCCCCAGCCTCTTAAGGCCGACATTCAGCCCTCAAAGCCGGGCGAGCAGGGCCTTGCGCGTCTCTTCGTCGACGAAGGCCGCCTCGATCGCCGTGCGCGTCATGGCATCGATCTCAGTGTCGCTGAAGCCGAAAGCCCCGGCGGCAAGTTCATATTCCCGCGCCAGCGAGGTATGAAAGAAAGGCGGATCGTCCGAACTGATCGTTACCCGCACACCGGCTTCCTTCAGCCGGCGCAGCGGATGCGAGGCGAAATCCGGAAAGACTTTAAGCGCAATATTGGAGCCGGGGCAGATCTCGAGCACGGTGCCGAGATCGGCAAGCCGCTTCACCAGATCGAGATCCTCGATGGCGCGCACGCCATGGCCGATGCGCGAGGGGCGCACGGCATCGAGCGCGTCGGCGACACTGAAGGCGCCGCAGACCTCGCCGGCATGGATGGTGAGCCCCAGGCCGGCATCGCGGGCGATATCGAAAGCTCTGATATAATCGGCGACGCGTCCCATGCGCTCCTCGCCGGCAAGGTTGAAGCCTGTTATCAAAGGATTGCCGGCCTTGGCCGCGTATTCGGCGGCACCGATCACGCTCTCCGGGCCGAAATGCCGCTCGCCGGTGACGATCAGCCGGGCCTCGATGCCGCTCTTTTCCCTGGCTCGCCGGATGCCTTCGCAGACACCCGATATATAGGCATCGGCGCCGAGCCCGATGCGCTTGCCGTGGTCCGGTGACACGATGAGTTCGCTATAGATCGTATTGATGCCGGCGAGTTCGTCGAGATAGGTTTCGGTCAGAAGCGCATAGTCCTCCTCGGTCCGGTAGACCTCGGAAACCTTGTCGTAACATTCGAGGAAGCTTGCGAAATCATGCCAGACATAGGTCCCACCGCGAAGCTCGCCGCTGATGTCGACGCCGTATTTGCGCGCCTGCGCCTCGGTCAGAGCTGGAGGTGCCGCACCTTCCAGATGGCAGTGCAGCTCGACCTTCTTCAAATGCGATGTCACAGAAAACTCCTCCCATGCGGTCCGGCCGGAATGCCGAGATGGCGCGCGATGCTCTCGCCGATATCGGCATAGCTGCGGCGTACGCCGATCGAGCGCGACCGGATGCCGGGCCCATAGGCGATGACGGGCACGCGCTCGCGCGTATGGTCCGTACCGCGCCAGGTCGGGTCGCAGCCATGGTCGGCGGTGAGCACGACGAGATCGCCCGGCTTCAGTTTCTTGTGGACCTCGCCCAGGCGCGCATCGAAGGCTTCGAGTGCTGCGGCATAACCCGCCACGTCGCGGCGATGGCCGTAAATCATGTCGAAATCGACGAAATTGGTGAAGACGAGATCGCCGTCCTCGGCCTCGTCGATGGTGGAAAGCGTCGCATCCATCAGCGCCTCGTTGCCGGTCGCCTTGATGACCCGCGAAATGCCCTGATGCGCGAAGATGTCGCCGATCTTTCCGACAGCATGCACATGCCTGTTGTGCTCGATGAGCCGGTCGAGCAGCGTCGGCTCCGGCGGCAGCACGGAGAAGTCGCGCCGGTTTCCGGTGCGCTGGAAGGTAGAGGCGGACTGGCCGACGAAAGGCCGGGCGATGACGCGGCCGATATTGTAGCGATCGAGCATCCCGCGGGCCAAACGGCAGAAAGTCAGCAGACGATCGAGACCGAAATGCACCTCGTGCGCCGCGACCTGGAAGACCGAATCCGAGGACGTGTAGCAGATCGGCTTGCCGGTGCGGATATGTTCCTCCCCGAGCCGGGCGATGATCTCCGTTCCCGAGGCATGGCAGTTGCCGAGAATGCCGGGCAGATTGGCCTCCCTGCACAGCGCTTCCAGCAGTTCCGGCGGAAAGGCGTCGCCCTCGATCGGGAAATAGCCCCAATCGAAATTGACGGGTGTTCCGGCAATTTCCCAATGGCCGGACGGCGTATCCTTGCCGCGGGAGATTTCGGTGGCAGCGCCATAAATGCCGTAGACCTTCTCGGGAACCGGCATGCCGGCCGGGAACCGCCCGGAGGCCGAGCGCGCGATCTGCATCAGCCCGAGTTCCGACATGTTGGGCAAAGAAAGTGGTCCCTCGCGCAATCCGGCGCGGTCTGCAGCACCCGCTGCGCAGAACTCGGCGATATGGCCGAGCGTATCGGCGCCCTCGTCGCCGTAGGCCGCCGCATCCGGCGCTCCGCCGACGCCGAAAGAATCCAGAACGAAAAGAAAGGCACGCGCCATTTTACACCCGAGAGAGCCGACCGCCGGCCTCCGGAATGTCGGAGGCGGCTGAGATCCAGCCATATAATGCCGAGCCTGGCTTGGCAAATTCCAGAGGAGCGCAAAGGCGCGTCAGCAGTCGCCGCAGGGGATCGAGTCGCCTTGCCGCTGGCGGTAGAAGTAACTGCGGCTGATGGTGATCGTGCGCATGCCATCCGGCATGAAGTTCGGCGCAAACAGGAACATCGTATAGGGGATGCTGAGCTCGGTGCGAACAAGGAAACTGTTCGCCGTCTTCATATCGGACGGTACGTTGGATACTGCGGTGTTTTTGGCATAGGGCACTGTCCCGTCCTGCGCCCAGGACCACAGCACCTTCGCATTGGCGCCGGCGTCGATGGTGACGCCGGTGATCTTCAACGTCAGCCCCGTCGTGTTGTAAGGCACGAAGATCGAGGTTGCGACCGAGGGCATCTGCGCAAGCGCGCTTTTGGTGACGGATTGCTGCTGGGTGACGAGGTCGGCGATCGAACCTGCGGCGCGCGTTGCGCGCTTGCTGACGCTGAGACCGACCGTGATCTCGAAAGCGCCGATATAGAGCATGACCAGCACCGGAAAGAGGATGGCGAATTCGATCGCGCCGGCGCCCTTGCGGTCTGCGATGAGCCGCCGCGCCGATAATACCAGTCTGGTGAACGGGTTGCGCAACGTCATTATGGATACTGCTCGTTCTGGAAGGCTGCGGTCGCAACGATCAGATACTGCCTCGGCATCGAACCGTCGGAGGGACGGATCGTCGTGATGTAAGGCCGGACCAGGTCCGTGATAATCTCCCAGCGGTAATAGGCGCGCACCATGTTGATGGTGCCGGCACCGCCCGGCGTATATTTGAACGCTGCCGTGTTGATATCGGCATATTTGTCGGTTGAAAGCTTGGGGATCGTCGTCGGAATGGCCGAAAAGCTGCTGAACGTCTGCACATCCAGGTAGAGCTTGCTCGGCGTGGCGACTTCGCTCGCCGAGCAGCGGATCAGGATCGAGATCTCATCGCAGAAAGCTTGGCGGAACTGTGTCTGGGTCATATCGGTCGTGCGGCCGAGATTGTAGGTAATCTGCCCGGTTCGCATCTTGCGGCTCATCGTATCGACGCCGTTGGAGACGAGTTCTTCGGCGGCAAAGGCGACGAAAGTTTCGAGGATTGCGAAAATCACCAGGAAATAGGGAATGGCGAGCAGGGCGAATTCGATCGCCGCAGCCCCCTCACGCGAGCGGGCGAGAGCGCGAAACCGTGAGAAACGGAAGGGCGCTGGGGAGTGCGCTTTATCCATCTTCTGATCAATTACCGTCATGGCCTGGACCCGAGCGACATTCTGTGTCCGTCACACTAGGGTCCGTTCGTTGATTTTCCGTTTCAATCTGATGCGACGATTTTAACGAATTAGCCGAAGACGTGCGGTAGACCGATCAGGGCGAGGCGGTGCTGGTGGTCGCCTGCTGCGCATGCTGCTCGCAGTTCGGCGTACAGGACAGCACGGAACGTTCGGTCTGCCGGTAGACGCGCACCGTATTGCCCTCATCGATCGACACCAGAATACGCTCGTCGAGGATTGCATTGCCATCGGCATCGAGCAGCACCAGATTGGTGGTGCCGAAGCTGCGTCCGGTCAGCACGATGGTCTTGGCGTCGGCGACGGTCGCATCAGCGACCTTGGCATTGCCGACGATGACCTTGCTGACCGCGCGGTCGAGCTTCAATACGCGCGCGTGATCCATATAGACGCGCAGCATGTCATCGTCTGCGGCCGCGGAAATTCCCGAAACACCGAAAACGGCGATCATGCCGGCAAAGAAAATGGTTTTGCCGCTCGATGACATTTGGTCCTCTTTCACGATCACAGCGCAATATCCGCATAGAATGGAAAAAAATGGTGAACGAAGCCTTAAGCCCTCGCTTTTGTTCCGCTATGAGGCGCTGTGATCCGATTTGGTGCGGCTCACGGCCGGCATAGGCTCCATTGAAATGGCGTTTGTCCCGTTTCCGGATGAATCCAGCGGCAATCTCGGAAGTATTGTTAAATATTGAGGTGAGTTGGTAATGAAATACTCACTGTGTATAGGGCCATTTGTCTCGTTCGCATCTTGTTAACTCTTTTCCTTAAGCCGATGGAAACGGCCATTCGCTAGGTTGCAGTCATCCGATCAACGGCAACAGTTGGCGGACGTGCTGAACATCAACTGGAGTTAGGAGTTACCATGACCAAGCTTTTTAGCCGCTTTCTGAAGGACGAATCCGGCGCGACCGCAATCGAATACGGCCTGATCGCCGCCCTCATTTCCGTAGCGCTCATCACCGGCGCAACGAGCCTTGGCACGAAGATCGGCAACACCTTTAGCGGTTTGAGCACCAAGATGGACAGCGCCACCAACGCGGCCAACTAATCGGGGTGCCGCGAGGCGGCATCTCCCGGCTTCTGCTGGATCTGATCTGGCAGGTCTATCGAGCGGGCTCACAGGCTGAACGGCCGTGAGCCTTTTCGCATCTTACCATGATTGGGAATATCCATGATCGCAGCTGCAGTCTTCCTGATACTGCCACTCTGCCTCGCCATGGCGGGCTTCTCGGATCTGTTCACCATGACGATCCCGAACCGCATTTCCCTGATCCTCATTGCCTCCTTTGTCATCCTCGCGCCGCTTTCCGGTCTCGGTCTGGGGGAGATCGGCATGCACCTCGCTGCTGCCGCTATCGTCTTTACCGCCGGCTTCGCGCTTTTTGCCTTCAATGTGATGGGCGGCGGCGACGCCAAGCTGTTGAGCGCCACCGCGCTCTGGTTCGGTCTGAATGAATCGCTGCTTTTCCTGATGACCGATGTCGCCGCGATCGGCGGTCTCATCACATTGCTCATCCTGCTGGTGAGAACACAGTCCAATACCATCCTGGCCATTGGCCTGCCGGTGCCGAACTCGGTCCTGCTCGCCAAGAAGATCCCCTATGGTATCGCGATCGCGATCGGCGGCTTCATGGCCTTCCCTGCCTCGCCGCTGTTCCTCGCCGCGTTGGAAAGCCTGAAATAACGGCATTTTAAATGCCCGTTAACTTAAAATCTAAGCGTTCCATTAACCATAATTATACCATTTGCTGAGCATTCTGCGGGGCGAACATATCGTGCCCTGAGGAATGATCGATGAAACCGGCCCGCCTTATAATTCTCGCTGTCGCCGTGGCGGCCGCCGGCCTTGCCGGCCTGCTGGCGATGCAAATGGCAGGCAGTGGCGGTGTCGTCACCCAGGTTCAGTCGGTCATAGAGAAGGAACCGACCGTCAACGTCCTCGTCTCCACCGGCAATCTGGCGGTCGGCGCAAGGCTGGACGATCAGTCTGTGCATTGGATGGCCTGGCCGCAGGGCGGCGTCGTCCCGGGCCTCATCACCGAAACCGACAAGCCGGATGCGATCAAGGATCTGCAGGGCGCCGTCGTGCGTCTGCCGATTTTCGAAGGCGAACCGATCCGGCCGGAAAAGATCGCCGATTCCAACAGCCGCATCCTGTCTTCGCTGTTGCCGGCCGGCAAGCGCGCCGTGGCGACCGAGATATCGGTTGCAACAGGTGCCGGCGGTTTCATCCTGCCGAACGACCGCGTCGATGTCATCATGGTCCGCAAGGGCACCGAAGCCGGCAAGCTCATCACCGAAACCGTGCTCAGCAATGTCCGTGTCCTCGCCATCGACCAGCAGATTCAGGAAAAGGACGACGGCTCGAAGGCCGTGGTCGGCACCACCGCCACTCTCGAGCTCACCCCTGACCAGACGAAGGTTCTCGCCGTTGCCCAGCAGATGGCAGACCGGCTGTCCCTGGCGCTGCGCTCGGTCGCCGATGCGCAGGAGCAGGATACCAGCGCCGCAGATTATCTGCTGAGCGGCGACAACGGCAGTGCCATCATCCAGGTCATAAAATCGGGCGCGATCGTTACGGATGCCAGCGCAGCGCCGAAGGCGGAGTAAGAGGACGTGCAAATGGGCAATTCAACGCGGCGCACCCGGCTTCTCCTGACAGGCTGCCTTTCGCTGGCAGTCGGCGTCTCCGGAACGGCGCCGGCCTCTTTCGCGCCGTTTCTCGGGGCAGGCGAGGCACGTGCCGATTCCGACAATCTGATCCGCATCTCTCAGACCGGCCGCGATGCCCACCGCCGGCTGAAGCTCGGACTGAACAAGGCCGTTGTCGTCGATCTGCCGCAGGATGCACATGATATCCTGGTATCCGATCCGACCATGGCCGATGCCGTGACCCGCACTTCGCGGCGCATCTACCTGTTCGGCAAGAAGGTCGGCCAGACGAATATCTTCGTCTTCGGCGCTGATGGACAGGAGATCGTCAATCTCGACATCGAGATCGAGCGTGACGTCTCCGGCCTCGAAGTCAATCTCCGCCGCTTCATTCCGGACTCCAACATCAACGTCGAAATCGTCTCCGACAATATCGTGTTGACCGGCACCGTGCGCACGCCGCAGGACGCCACGCAAGCGGCCGATCTGGCGCAGGTCTTCCTGAAGGGTGGCGAGGCGACGACCAGAACCGAGACGGCATCCGGCACCGGCGGTGACAGCTCGGTAGCGCTCTTTGCCGAAGGCCGCCAGGCCTCGCAGGTCGTCAATCTCCTGCAGATAGAGGGTGAGGACCAGGTCACCCTCAAGGTGACGATCGCCGAGGTACGCCGCGAGGTGCTGAAGCAGCTCGGTTTCGACAATCTCGTTTCCAATTCCTCCGGCATGACGGTCGCCCAACTCGGCAGCCCCAGTGCCGACAGCGCCACATCGACGGTTGGCGGCGGCCTGGCGGCTCTCTTCAAGAGCACGATCGGCAAATACGACATCTCCACCTACCTCAACGCGCTGGAGCAGGCCAAGGTTGTCAAGACGCTCGCCGAGCCGACGCTGACGGCGATATCGGGGCAGGCAGCGACCTTCAATTCCGGCGGCCAACAGCTTTATTCGACGACCGACAGCGATGGCAACGTCACCGTCACGCCGTTCAACTACGGTATCAACCTCGCCTTCAAGCCTGTCGTGCTGTCATCGGGACGCATCAGCCTGCAGATCAAGACCAATGTTTCCGAACCGGTGGCCGGCAGCGGCAACGCCACCTATCAGCGCCGTTCGGCGGAGACTTCGGTGGAACTGCCCTCCGGCGGTTCGATCGCGCTCGCCGGCCTGATCCGCGACAACGTGTCCCAGACGATGGGCGGCACGCCCGGCGTTTCGAAGATCCCGCTGCTCGGGACGCTGTTCCGACAGAAGGGTTTCGAGCGTCAGGAAACCGAGCTCGTCATCATCGCGACTCCATATCTGGTGCGCCCGGTGGCGCGCAATCAGCTCAACCGGCCGGACGATAATTTCAGCCCCGAGAACGACGGCGCAACCTTCTTCCTCAACCGTGTCAACAAGGTCTACGGCCGCCGCGAGGCACCCGTCGCCGATGCGCAGTTCCACGGCTCGATCGGGTTCATCTACAAATGAGCGGGGCGCGATCGGCAGCAATGGACGAGAACAGAGATCAGGCGATGGCCCATATGAAATCGACGACACCCCGCCTCGGAATCTCGAAGGCGCTTCTGTCTGCAGCCGCCATTTCTGTGGCGATCCTTTCCGGATGCGCCGGCCCGCACGACCAGCTGACAACAGGCGGTATTCCGGATGATTATCGCGCCCGCCACCCGATCATCGTGACGGAGGCCGAGCAGACGGTGGATATACCCGTCGCCTCCACCGATCGCCGCCTGACCAGCGCTCAGCGTGACCTCATCCGCGGTTTTGCCGCAAACTACACCGCGCGCGCCTCGGGTCCGGTTTACGTGCTGTCGCCGCAAGGCTCGCCGAATTCAGCGGCAGCCTATCAGCTGCGCAATCAGGTCCGTGCCGAGTTGGCTTCGAGGGGAATAGCAAGCTCGAAAATCATCTACACCTCTTACGCCGCAGCCGGGCCCGGCGACGCGGCGCCGATCCGGCTGAGCTTTACCGGCACCACCGCAATCACCACGCAATGCGGTCAGTGGCCGAAAGACATTTCGAGCGATCTCACCAACCAGAATTATTATAATTTCGGCTGCGCCTCGCAGAACAACCTTGCCGCCCAGGTCGCTAATCCCGAGGACTTGGTGGCGCCTCGCGGTATGACCCCGATCGACGCACAGCGGCGCAATAACGCGATCCAGGAATATCGGACGACGACGTCGACGATCGAAGATGTCGCCGGCAGCGACAGCAGCTTCTGAGGCGGAACGGGACGATGAGCGCGATCGAATACGAAATCAAGAATCCCAGCGAGCTTCGCCACGCCGAAGAGGCAGTACGGATGGCGGATCTGGAAAATATGCGGCCGCTGCCGCGCATCTCAGTGCATGCCTTCTGCGAGAGCGAGGCGCTCCAGCATATCATGGAACGCTGCGCCAACGACCGGCGCGTGGCCAAGGTCAGCATGCGCATCACCAGCGGCGGCATCGCCGCTGCCGCCAATATGTTTTCCGGCGCCCCGACGCCGAACCTCATCATCCTCGAGACCAAGGCGAATGCGGCAAACCTCCTCGGCGAACTCGCGCCGCTCGCCGCCGTCTGCGATCCGACGACCAAGGTCGTCATTATCGGTTACTACAACGATATCGGGCTCTATCGCGAGCTCATCCGCAACGGCATATCCGAATATATGGTCCAGCCCGTCGCCATGCCCGATATTCTGGCGTCGATGGCATCGATCTTCGTCGATCCGGAAGCCGAGCCGCTCGGCCGCAGTGTCGCCTTCATCGGCTCGAAGGGCGGCACCGGCGCTTCGACCATCGCCCACAATTGCGCCTTCGGCATTTCCAATCTCTTCTCCACCGAGACGATTCTCGCCGATCTCGACCTGCCCTACGGCACGGCCAATATCGACTTCGACCAGGATCCGGCCATGGGCATCGCCGAAGCGGTCTTCGCGCCCGATCGTCTCGACGAGGTCTTCCTCGACCGCCTGCTGACGAAATGCTCCGAGCATCTTTCCCTGCTTGCGGCCCCCTCGCTGCTCGACCGCGCCTATGATTTCGACGGCCAGGCCTTCCAGCCGGTGCTCGATGTCCTGCAGCGCAGCGCGCCCGTCACCGTGCTCGATGTTCCGCATGCATGGTCGGAATGGACGCGCTCGGTGCTATCAAGTGTCGACGAAGTGGTCATCGCAGCGGTTCCCGATCTCGCCAACCTGCGTAATGCCAAGAACATGCTGGACGCGCTGCGCAAGATGCGGCCGAACGACAAGCCGCCGCATCTCGTCCTCAATCAGGTCGGCATGCCGAAACGCCCGGAGATTTCACCGTCGGATTTCTGCGAGCCGCTGGAGATCGATCCGATCGCGATCATTCCCTTCGACATCAATCTTTTCGGCAATGCCGCCAATAGCGGCCGGATGATCTCGGAAGTCGACCCGAAGTCGCCGACGGCGGAAACTTTTTCGCAGATATCGCACATCGTCACCGGCCGTGTCGCGATCAGGAAGGCGAAGAAGGGCGGCCTGCTGGGCCTCCTGAAGCGCAAGTAGACGATGAGCAATTCCAGCGAAACTGCGCAGCGGTTTGCGTCCGGAGTTGCGTGAAAACAAAAAGTTCGAGCAGATTGGATTAAGCGGTATGTTTGGAAAACGCGGAAACGAAGGTTCCGGAAAGGTCGGAGGAGCGATTGCTCCTCCGCCGCCGGCTCCGGCCGCAGCCCCTGCGGCCTCTTCCCCCTCTATTCTGGTCGAACCCTCGCGCGAGCCTGCACGACAGCAGGTGACGCCGCCGCCGATGCAGACGCCGCAGCGCAAGCGCCCTGTCCGCACCGATGAATATTACGACACCAAGGCGCAGGTCTTTTCCGCGCTGATCGATACGATCGATCTCTCGCAGCTTTCCAAGCTCGACGGCGAAAGTGCGCGCGAGGAAATCCGCGACATCGTCAACGACATCATCACCATCAAGAACTTTGCGATGTCGATCTCCGAGCAGGAAGAGCTGCTCGAGGATATCTGCAACGACGTTCTCGGCTACGGTCCGCTGGAGCCGTTGCTGGCGCGCGACGACATCGCCGACATCATGGTCAATGGCGCCGGCCAGACCTTCATCGAAGTCGGCGGCAAGACGATCGAATCGGAGATCCGCTTCCGCGACAATGCGCAGCTTCTCTCGATCTGCCAGCGCATCGTCAGCCAGGTCGGCCGCCGCGTCGACGAATCGAGCCCGATCTGCGACGCCCGCCTGCCTGATGGCTCGCGTGTCAACGTCATCGCACCGCCGCTGTCGATCGACGGGCCGGCGCTCACCATCCGCAAGTTCAAGAAGGACAAGCTGACGCTCGATCAGCTCGTCCGCTTCGGCGCGATCACGCCGGAAGGCGCGACCGTGCTGCAGATCATCGGGCGGGTGCGCTGCAACGTCGTCATTTCAGGCGGCACCGGCTCGGGCAAGACGACGCTTTTGAACTGCCTCACCAACTATATCGACAGGGATGAACGCGTCATCACCTGCGAGGATACCGCCGAACTGCAGCTGCAGCAGCCGCATGTCGTGCGGTTGGAAACACGCCCGCCGAATATCGAAGGCGAGGGCGAGATCACCATGCGCGATCTCGTCAAGAACTGCCTGCGTATGCGTCCCGAGCGCATCATCGTCGGCGAAGTGCGCGGACCAGAAGTTTTCGACTTGCTGCAGGCGATGAACACCGGTCACGACGGCTCGATGGGCACCATCCACGCCAACACGCCGCGTGAATGCCTGAGCCGTATCGAATCAATGATCGCCATGGGCGGCTTCACCCTGCCGGCAAAGACGGTGCGCGAGATTATTTCGAGTTCGGTGGACGTCATCGTTCAGGCCGCACGTCTTCGCGACGGTTCGCGCCGTATCACCCAGATCACTGAGGTGATCGGCATGGAAGGCGACGTCATCATCACCCAGGACCTGATGCGCTACGAGATCGAGGGCGAGGACGCGGGTGGCCGCCTGATCGGCCGGCACATGTCGACCGGCATCGGCAAGCCGCATTTCTGGGATCGCGCCCGCTACTTCAACGAGGAAAAGCGTCTTGCCGCCGCCCTCGACGCGATGGAAGCGAAAACGAAGGAATAGGCGAAATGTTCGGGTTCGATCCGATAGTGCTGGCCATCACCGTCCTCGCCGCCGTCTCTGCGGCGGCGGTCGCCTATGCCCTGTTGTTTTCCCGGATCGAGGCCGACAAGAAATCGGCAAGCCGCATCAACCGCGTCAAATCGGCCGAAGTCGACCGGGTCAAGGTCAAGGCTGCGCGCGATCGGGTGCAGGAGCTGTCGAAGCGCCGTAAATCGGTGCAGGACAATCTCAAGGATCTGGAAAAGCGCCAGCACGAAAAGACCAAGAAGACTCTGTCGCTGAAGTCCAGGCTGGTGCAGGCCGGTCTGGCGATCACGGTGGCGAAATTCTATCTCATCAGTGCCATCTTCGCCTGCGTGCTGCTGCTCGTGGCCTTTGTCGTCGGGGCATCCCCGATGGTGATGATCGGTATCGCCGTCGTCGCCGGTCTCGGCCTGCCGCGCTGGATCGTCGGCTTCCTGATCAAGCGCCGGCAGAACAAGTTCCTCAACGAGCTCCCCAATGCGCTCGACGTCATCACCCGCTCGATCAAATCGGGTCTGCCGCTCAACGATGCGATCCGTCTGATCGCCACCGAAGGCACCGAGCCGGTCAAGAGCGAGTTCCGCCGCGTGATCGAGGCGCAGCAGGTGGGGCTCAGCATTCCCGACGCCTGCGCGCGCATGACGCTCCATATGCCGCTTCAGGAAGTCAACTTCTTCGCCATCGTCATCGCCATCCAGTCGCAGGCCGGCGGCAATCTCTCCGAAGCAATCGGCAACCTCTCCAAGGTGCTGCGCGAGCGCAGAAAGATGAAGGCCAAGGTCCAGGCATTGTCCATGGAAGCCAAGGCGTCGGCCGTCATCATCGGCGCTCTGCCCTTCATCGTCGCGACCCTCGTCTATCTCACCTCGCCGAACTACATGATGATCCTTTTCACCGATCCGCGCGGCCACCTCATCATGGGCATTTCGGGGATCTGGATGTCGATCGGCATCTTCGTCATGCGCAACATGGTCAATTTTGACATCTAGCCGGAAGGACGCACCATGTCGCAGGACCTTGCCGCAACCCTCACCAATCCGAGCATGCTGATCGCGCTCCTCGTCGCGATCGCCGTCTTCGCCACCTTTTACACGATTGCCATCCCCTTCTTCGAACGTGGCGATCTCAGCAAGCGGATGAAGGCCGTTTCGACCGAGCGCGAGCAGATCCGCGCACGCGAACGCGCCCGTATGAATACCGAACCCGGCGCAAGCAAGGCCTCGCTCCGCAGCCAGAACAACCGTTCGGTCCGCCAGATCGTCGAGCGCTTCAACCTGCGCAAGGCGCTGGTCGACGACAATACGGTCAACAAGCTGCGCGCGGCCGGCTTGCGCTCGGAAAATGCGCTGAATACCTTCCTCGTCGCGCGTTTCCTGCTGCCCTTCCTGTTTCTGGCGCTTGCCGCCTTCTGGGTCTTCGGCCTCGGCAATCTCGCCGAAAGAGGCATGCCCATCCGCCTCTTCGCCATCATCGGCGTCGGTTATCTCGGTTTCTACGCGCCGAACATCTATATCTCGAACCGCATGGGCAAACGCCAGCACTCGATCAAGCGCGCCTGGCCGGATGCGCTGGACCTGATGCTGATCTGCGTCGAATCTGGCATCTCGATCGAGGCTGCGATGCGTCGCGTGTCGGAAGAACTCGGCGAGCAGTCGCCGGCGCTCGCCGAAGAAATGGTGCTCACCACGGCCGAGCTCTCCTTCCTGCCGGATCGCCGCGTGGCGCTCGAAAATCTTGCGACGCGCACCCAGATCGAGCTGGTCCGCTCGGTGACCCAGGCGCTGATCCAGGCCGATCGCTACGGCACGCCGGTCGCCCAGGCGCTGCGCGTTCTCGCCCAGGAAGGACGCGACGAGCGCATGAACGAAGCGGAAAAGAAGGCGGCCGCCCTGCCGCCGAAACTGACAGTGCCGATGATCCTGTTCTTCCTGCCGGTGCTGATCGCCGTCATTCTCGGTCCGGCCGGCATCCAGGTGTCGGACAAGTTCTGATGCCTGACGCCGTTAAATCGATTCCGGTTTAAGCGATTATGCCGTAACCTTGCGATCGCAAACGAGGGTTCCCGGATGTCTTCTGCAGGCGTTTTCATCAGCATCATGGCGGCCCTGGCCGTCGGGGCCATGAGCCCCGGCCCGAGCTTCGTCGTCGTCTCCAGGATTGCCATTTCGCGGTCGCGGCTGGACGGTCTTGCGGCCGCGCTCGGCATGGGCGCCGGCGGTGTGGTTTTTGCCGTGCTGGCGCTCGCCGGTCTGACGGCGCTGTTGTCGCAGTTCGAATGGCTCTATGTGCTGCTGAAAGTCGCCGGCGGCGCCTATCTCATCTATATCGCCGTCAACATCTGGAGAGGTGCTGCGCGGCCGCTCGAGGTTTCCGACGCCGTCCATAGCCACAGCGTGCCCCATAGCCACCGCACGCGGATGCGCAGCTTCACGACCTCTGTGCTGACCCAACTCAGCAACCCGAAGACCATCATCGTCTATGCCAGCCTCTTTGCCGCGCTCCTGCCCAGGACGGTACCGCTTGATCTCATGATTGCGCTGCCGCTCGGCGTCTTTGCGGTGGAAGCTGGTTGGTATTCGATCGTGGCATTCGCCTTTTCGGCCCGCCATCCACGGCGGCTCTATCTCGCTGCGAAGAGCTGGATAGACCGGGCCGCCGGTGCCGTCATGGGCGGCCTTGGCCTTCGTCTCATACTTTCGGGTCTGAGCGCCCGCTAGAACAGGATGATTTGATGCCGGGTCGGCCTTAAATCTGAATCCTGATCTGAATTAGAGAGTTAGAGGATGATGTCGTCCGAAAACCGCTCACACTTTTCGGCATCATGCTCTGAGAAGGCCCCGGACTGTCGGATGATACGATCCGGGTCATTCTGTCAGTTGGTATTGCTGCCGTTCGCCGCTCCCGGCGTCTTGTCCTTGGCGGCGAGTTTCTGCCAGGAATTCTGTTGCGAGAGCATGCCGCGGAGATAGGCGACATTGGCATCGGCCTGTTGTGGCGAAAGTTCGCGCCGGGCGATCTGCTCGGCCTCCGGGAAACGTCCCTGCAGGCCGACGACCAGGGCAAGGTTCTGCCTGACGCGGCTGTCGGCGGTCGGCTGGCTGGCGGCCGAGCGCAGATAGGTTTCGGCGGTGCGCAGATCGCCGGTCAGCACATAGGACATGCCGAGGTTGGAAAGGATCGACGGCTCGTTCGGCTGGATGTCGAGCGCGTCGCGGTAGCGCTGTCTGGCGTCGCTTGCCTTGCCCATCTGGTCGAGGATCGCGCCCTCGGCCGAGATCAGCCTCCAGTCCGGACGGTCCGGTGTCTGGGCGCGGCCGATCGTGTCGAGCGCCTGCTGGAACTGGCCGGCTGCCGCCTGCGCCTTGCCGTAGGCGGCCAGTACATTGCGGTCGCCGGGATTGGCGATCGCCACCTGCTGCATGACCGCGAGCGCCTGCGTATCGCGGCCGTTCATCCGCAGCAGATTGGCATAATTGACGCCGGTGACGGGATCGCGCGGGTTCTTTTCATAGGCCTGGCCGAGCCGGTCGGTCGCCGAGCGCAACTCGGTCGCGTCCATCTCTTCGACCGGCTTGGTGAGCTTCGGCACCGAGCCTGTCGTCATCCGGTCCTTGGTCGTCGTCGAGCAGCCGGCAAGCGCCAGGACGATCAGCGATGCCGCAGCGCCCTGCAGGATACGATTGGTGAATGTGGTTGTGAGCGAGGCAGGCATGATGCGTTCCTGGATTCCGAAATCGGCGCCTGACCTCGAACGCGGAACAGGAAAGGTTTGACGCAATCTTCGCTCCAGCAATAGTCTGTTAACCCTAACAGACCGTTAAGGAACGATTCCTGACGACCGCCGAAGGACGATCATGGCCCCCTATCAGTTTATCGAGAGACCGACCCCTTTCAACACGAAGGGCGGTTCGACGCTGCCGATCTTTGCCGTCACCCCTGCCCATATCGAGACCGGCACGATCGATCCGATCGCGCTCGACTGGGCGCGCAAGGCGGACTACAGGGCCGAAAGCGGATCGCTGCTGCTGATCCCGACGGCCGACGGCCATCTCGGTGGCGCGCTTTTCGGCCTCGGCACCAATCCATCGGAGCAGCCTTACATCACCGGCAGGCTCGCCCGCGCGCTGCCCGCCGGCGACTGGCACATCGAGACCGCACCGCTGACGGCAAATCGCCTGGCCCTTGGCTTCGGGCTCGGCAGCTACCGTTTCGACCGTTACAAATCCGAAAAATCGCCGGCGGCGACGTTGATGATTCCCCGTGATGCCGACAGCGCCGACATCAAGCGCCAGCTCGCCGGCGTCTTTCTCGCCCGCGACCTGATCAACACGCCGACGAACGACATGGGGCCGGACCAGCTCGAGGCCGTTTTCCGTGGCCTGGC
The DNA here is from genome assembly GCF_014197615.1 of Rhizobium esperanzae. Classification (GTDB taxonomy): domain Bacteria; phylum Pseudomonadota; class Alphaproteobacteria; order Rhizobiales; family Rhizobiaceae; genus Rhizobium; species Rhizobium esperanzae_A. The sequence goes on along the minus strand of NZ_JACIFY010000005.1, from coordinate 152,757 downwards.
CGCCCATTACAAGGCGGAGATGTCGGTTATATCTGGCGACGACCTGCTCAAGCAGAACTTCCCGCTGGTCCACACCGTCGGCCGCGCCAGCGCCGATGCGCCGCGCCTTCTCGAGCTGCGCTGGGGCAAGAAGGGTCATCGCAAGGTGACGCTCGTCGGCAAGGGCGTCTGCTTCGATACCGGCGGCCTCGACATCAAGCCCGCCGCCTCGATGCTGCTGATGAAGAAGGACATGGGTGGTGCCGCCAATGTCATGGGGCTTGCCCTGATGATCATGGACGCGAAGCTGAAGGTCGACCTGCGCGTCATCGTGCCGGTCGTCGAAAACGCCATCTCGTCCAACGCCTTCCGCCCCGGCGACATCTATCGCAGCCGCAAGGGCCTGACCGTCCAGATCGACAATACCGACGCCGAAGGCCGTCTGATCCTTGCCGATGCGCTTGCCTATGCCGACGAGGAAGAGCCTGAACTCCTGATCGATATGGCGACGCTGACCGGTGCTGCCCGCGTTGCGCTGGGTCCGGATCTGCCGCCCTTCTTCACAGACGACGCCAATCTTGCGCATGACCTGACCGAAGCGAGCCTGGAAACGGACGACCCGATCTGGCGCCTGCCGCTCTATTCCGGCTACGAAAAGGATATCCGCACCAAGTTCGCCGACCTCACCAACGCGCCGGCCGGCGGCATGGCGGGAGCGATCACCGCCGCCCTCTTCCTCAAGCGTTTTGTCAGCAAGACGAAGAGCTGGGCGCATTTCGACATTTACGGCTGGGCTCAGTCCGAGCGGCCGCATTCGCCGGGCGGCGGCGAATCACAGGCGATTCGCGCGCTCTTCCACCACATCCGCGAGAGCGTGCGCTGACACCAGACGCAAAATCAGCGCCGAGCCGCATGGCATGATGGGATTCATGCCATGCGCGCCGGTGCCGATCGTTAAAATTTTATTCACCTTGCCGGGCGGCAATTTCCAGCGCCCCTTGCATGTGCATGGCAACTGCCGGAAAATGAAACGCTAGCGTAACGATTTTCCGGAGGGGCCGTGCCGATCGAACTGACCGCCTCGCAGGCGCTGGGGCTCTGGCATGGCGTGGCGCTCGATCAGGTCCGCCACGATGACCGCGATTTGACGTTGCGCCAGATGGCGATCCTGCTGCATATCTATCTGGTACCGCCGCCGCATACGGTGCGCGGGCTTGCTGCGACACTTGACGTCACCAAGCCGGTCATTACGCGAGCCTTGGATACGATGGGCGAGATGGGCCTGGTCGACCGCGTCCGCGACGATGCCGACCGGCGTAACGTCATTATCAAGCGGACGGTCGGTGGTGCGCTCTATCTGGAAAAGCTCGGCGATCTCGTTCGGGATCAGGGACGCCGGTTGCCGATCTAAAAAGGGCGATCTGACGGGCGATGTGAAAGGAATTCCAAATGACGATGCTCGACCGCCGGCTGCACGCCTATAGGCCGGATCTCGCCGAAGCGGGGCTCGAAGGCAAGGTGGAGGCGTCGCGCTTCGTGCAAGGCGCCCCGGCCCGCATTGCCGTTCCGGTCGTGGCCTTGCGCCCCGAACCGGATCTTGCGCGCGGCATCGATACCGAACTGCTTCTCGGCGAAGACGTGACGGTTTTCGACCGCGCCGGTGGTTGGTGCTGGGTGAAGGCCGCCTCGGACGACTATGTCGGTTATCTCCCCGCAGAAGCGCTTTCGCAAGGCCAGCCGGCGCCGACCCATGTCGTCACCGTGCCGCGCAGCTTCCTCTATCCGGAGCCGGAACTGCGCAAACCGCACCAGGCCATCCTGTCGATGGGAAGCCGCATTCACGTCGCCGGCGAGGCGGAAGTGCGCGGCAATCACTACGTCGTGCTGACGGACGGCACGGCGATCTTCGCCAGCCACGTGCAGCCGATCGGCGCTCTCGAGGGTGCCGATTATGTCGCGATCGCCGCCCGTTTTCTGGAAACGCCCTATCTCTGGGGCGGCCGCTCCGGCCTCGGCATCGATTGCTCCGGCCTCGTGCAGCTGGCGATGCTGATGACCGGCAAAAATGCGCCGCGTGACACCGACATGCAGGCGGCCGGACTCGGCGAGCCGATCGACCGCGCCGAAATCCGCCGCGGCGATCTGGTGTTCTGGAAGGGGCATGTTGCCGTCTTCGAGGATCCGCAAACCATTCTCCACGCCAACGGCTACAGCATGACGGTGGCGCGCGAGAATTTCGAGGCCGCCGTCAAGCGCATCGGCCGGCTCTACGAGCAGCCGACCGGCTATCGCCGCCCGATCATCTGATTGGCCGCGGCCAGGATCTCACCCCGCCCGTCCAGTCCTCGAAGGCTTTCGACAGTCTCAGAACCAGCATGTCGTCAAAACGCGGCCCGACGATCTGCAGCCCGATCGGCATGCCCGACCGGGAGAAGCCGCAATTGATCGAGGCGGCCGGCTGCTCCGACATATTCCACGGCACGGTGAAACCGATATGCTCGAAGGGCAAGGCCGGATCGTTGGTCGGCGACGCCCAATCGGCGGGGTAGGAGACGATCGGATTGGTCGGCGACAGCAGGGCGTCGACCTGGGTGAACAACTGCCCGCAGCTCCTGCGCATCTCGATCGTCTGGTTGAAGCCCTTGACCGCATCGGCGCCGCTGATAGCGGCGCCACCCTTCGCCCAATCCCTGATATAGGGCAGGATACTGTCGCACCTGCTGTCGCCGAAATCGGCAATCTCGCCCCAGAGACGGGCGCGCCAGAAATTGTCGAGCCCATCCAGCATCGCCCGGGTCAGCACCGGCTGCACGGATAGGATGGTCGCGCCGGCTTTCTCGAAACGTTTCGCTGCCGATTCGACCGCCACCCTGATCTCGTCTTCCACGGCAAGCCCGCAGCCGGCATCGAGCATCAGCCCGATCCTCATGCCCGCTAAGTCGATGTCGAGATCCATCCAGTTGAAATCGTTTGGCGGCAGGCTGGTGCCGTCGCGCCAGTCCGGCCGTGACAGCGTCGCCATCGAGAAGGCGGCATCCTCGACCGTACGCGTCATCGGCCCGACGCAGCGCCCGACATAATAGGGGTCGGCGGGAATGCGCCCATGGCTCGGTTTGAAGCCGAAGATGCCGGTCCAGCCGGCCGGAAGCCGCACCGACCCGCCGATATCGGTGCCGATATGCAGCGGTCCGTAGCCGGCTGCCGCAGCAGCAGAAGCCCCGGCGCTCGATCCGCCGGGATTCTGCGACAGGTCCCAGGGGTTGCGGCTGAGCGGGTGAAAGCTCGAAAGGCCGGAGGAGAGCATGCCGTAATCGGGGCAGGTGGTCTTGGCGAAGATCACCGCCCCATCCTCCCGCAGCCGGGCGGCGGCCGGCGCATCGGCCTCTGCGGGCTTCAGCTCCATCGCCTTGGTGCCGAGCGGTACCGGCTGGCCCTTCGTGGCGATCAGTTCCTTCAGTGTCACCGGAATGCCGTCAAGCGCGCCGAGCGGTCGACCTTTCGCCCAGCGCGCCGTCGAAGCCTTCGCCTGCGCGCGCGCCCTTTCCGGATCATAGAGGTAGAGTGCCGAAATCGAAGGCTCCCAGGCGGCGATATGGTCTTCGAGGGCAAGCCAATATTCGAGCGGAGAGAGGCTTTTGTCGGTAAAGTGCTCCCGGAGTTCGCGGATGGTAAGGTCGGTTTCGGTCATCGCATCGTCTTTCGCACATCTCGGGAGGACATCAGCGGCTCGCCTCGCGCGGATCGAGAAGATCGCGCAAGCCATCGCCGAGCATGTTGAAACCGAAGACGGTGAGCGCGATGGCAAGGCCTGGCAGAATCGCCAGCCAGGGAGCGAGCGCCAGATAGGTCTGCGCGTCGGCAAGCATCCGGCCCCAGGTCGGCGCGGGCGGCGCCATGCCGAGCCCGAGGAAACTGAGACCCGCTTCGGTCAGGATGGCGAGCCCCAGCTGGATCGAGCCATGCACGATGATCTGGCTGATGATATTCGGCAGCACATGGCGCAGCGAAATGGTCAGGCGTGTATTGCCGATCGCCCGCGCGGCGAGCACATAGTCGCGGCTCCAGGCCTGCAGCGAGGTCGCAAGCGTCACTCGGGCAAAGACCGGGATCATGAAGACGGCTATTGCGGTGATTGCTGTGAACCGCCCCGGCCCGAGAAAGGCGCTGAGCACCATGGCCGACAGGATCGGCGGCAGCGCAAAGACGACATCGCAGAGGCGCATCAGCAGCGCTTCGAAAGGACCGCGGATCGCCGCCGCCGAAATGCCGGCGATTGAGCCGAGCGTCCCGCCGATCATAACCGCGGTAATGGCGATCGACAGAGAGTTCCAGCATCCCGCCATCAGCATCGACAGCACATCGCGGCCGAACTGATCGGTACCGAGCAGGCCGAAGGTAAGCGGCGGCTGCAGCTTGTGGACGATTTGCATCTTTGCCGGGGGCAGCGGCGTCCAGACGAGCGACAGCAGGGCAACCGTGACCAGCAGGCCGATAATCACCGCTCCGGACACCAGGTTTATTCGCCGGCTAAGTTTGAAGCTCCGGCGGCTGGCAATGGCGGCGGAAACGACAGAGGTCATGCGTCAGGCCGCCTTTCTCATCCTGGGGTCGATCGCCAGATAGGAGAGATCGACGAAGAAATTCACCACAATGACAAGGCCCGCGAAGAACAGCACCACGTCCTGCATGACGATGACGTCGCGCTGCGAGAGTGCCTGAAGCGCCAGCCGCCCGAGGCCCGGCAGGTTGAAGACATTTTCCACCAGCACCGCGCCGGCGACGAGAAAGGTGAATTGCAGCCCGATCATCGTCAGGATCGGGATCAGCGCATTCGGCACGACATGCCGCCACAACACCGCCCGGCGGGAAAGCCCCTTGGCGACAGCGGTGCGGGCAAAATCCTCATGCATCGTTTCGAGCACAGCCGAACGCGCCACCCGTGTCAGCACGCCCGCCTGCGGCAGCGCCAGCGCGACGGCCGGCATGACAAGCGCCTGCAACGCCGGCAGCAGACCGGCGCCCCAGCCCGGGAAACCGCCGGCCGGCATCAGCCCGAGCATGGTCGAAAACAGGATGATCAACAACAGCGCCACCCAGAAGGCGGGCACGGCGATGCTGATCTGCGAAAACAACGTTGCGATGATGTCGATGATACCGCCGCGGCGCGAGGCAGCCAGCACGCCGAGCGGCAAGGCAATCGCCACCGAGAGCACGATCGCCATCAGCGCCAGCGGCAGCGTCACCGCCAGCCGCTCGACGATCAATCCGGCGACCGGCACGCCATAGGTATAGGAATTGCCGAGATCGCCGGAGATCACACCGGCCAGCCATTGCCCGTAACGCAGGATGAGCGGCTGGTCGAGGCCGAGATCGTGACGCAGCGCCGCCAGCGTTTCCGGGCTCGCGGAGGTGCCGAGCATGATCGAAGCGGGGTCGCCGGGCAGGAGATCCATCACGGCGAAGATCAGCAGCGAAACGATAAGAAGGGTGATCAGGAGGCCGGCGAAGCGGCGAGCGAGGAGCGCGATCATGCGTGCCACGCTTTCGGTGCGGCTTTTGGAGGGTGGCCTTTTCGCTGGGCTTTCGACGGAATGCGACCGCCATCCCATCCACCCTCATTCCTGTCCTCGGGCTTGACCCGAGGGATGTCACAGGAATCCAGCCACGGCGCGTCGGCGCCGTGAATGACTGTCACCCAGGCAAGAGCGTCTCCCGCGCCCAAGGACAGGAATGAGGGATGGAGAGGGTGGTGACCGGCATTGAACGGCTTGCTATCCGGCTTCCCTTCGTTCATTTCCGCGCCTCACTCCTCCCAGGAAACCCCCGACAGCACATTCGACGGGATCGGCTCGTTCTCCCACAACCCCTTCAGCTTCCTGTCCCAGACGCCGAGTTTCGGCATGACGAAGAGGTAGAGCGCCGGCACGTCCTCGGCGAGGATCTTCTGCGCTTCGCCGTAGATCGCGTTCTGCGCGGCGGGATCGGTCGTCTCCTGGACCTTCTTCATCAGCGCGCTGAAGGCGGGGTTCTTATAGTTGAAATAATAGGGATCCCTGGAATAGATGTCGATGTCGAGCGGCTCGGCATGGGCGACGATCGTCATGTCGAAGTTGCGGTCCTTCATGATGTCCTGGACCCATTTCGCCGGAAATTCGGTGGGCTCGATATTCATCGTCACGCCGATCTCGGCAAACATCGCCTGCATCACCTCGGCACTGCGCGGCGCATAGGCCATTTGCGGCGATTTGATCGTGAAGGTGAAGCCGTTGGGATAGCCGGCTTCGGCCAGCAGCGCTTTCGCCTTTTCGACGTCATAGGGAAGCACGTCAGTCATATCCTGATAGCCCGGATCATTCGGCGTGTAGTGGCTGCCGATCGGCGTGCCGAGGCCGGACCACGCGCCGTCGATTACCGTCTTGCGGTCGATCGCCATCATCAGCGCCTGGCGCACGCGTTTGTCGTCGAACGGCTTCCTGGCATTGTTCATGCCGGCGACGACCTTCAGCTCGGTATTGCCGATCCGGGTGACGAGCCGCGCATCGCCGTCGAAAGAACTCATCAGCTCGGGTGCTGCAAATTCCGGAAAGGCATCGAGGTCGCCGGATTTCAGCGCTGCGGCCTGCGCCTGCGGATCGGCGATGAAGCGGAAGGTCACCTTGTCGAGCCTGGCGGCTGCATCCTTGTTCCAGTAATCGGCGTTTCTGGTGAGCTCCACCTTGTCGCCTTTCGCCCAGCCGGCGAATTTGAAGGGGCCGGTGCCGACCGGCGTCACCTTGTCGTCGGCCGCCGTCTTGGGCGCCACCATCACCGAGGCCGGCCAGCCGAGCCAGTAGATCAGGCTGCCGGTCGGTGCCGAGAGATGCAGCACCAGCGTTTCGGCATCGGGCGTATCGATCGAGGCGATCGAGGCAAAGAAGCGCTTTTGCGGATTGACCGAATCCGCGCCGCGGGCGCGGTCGAGCGAAAACTTGGCGGCGGCGGCATCGAAGGCCTCGCCGTCATGGAATTTGACGCCGGTCTGCAGCTTGAACGCATAGGTCAGGCCATCGGGCGAAATCTCCCAGCTTTTTGCCAGCTGCGGCTGGATCTTGCCGGCTTGGTCGATCCTCACCAGCCCCTCGAACACGTTCTGCCAGGTGACCTGGCCGATCGCCACCGGCGCGGCGATCGTCGGATCGAGGCCCGTGGGCTCGACGCTCATGCCGAGATTGAGGGTAGTCTTGGCCGCTTCCGCCGGCGTCATCGCCGTCATCACGACGCCGGCCGAAAGCATGGCACCGAGAGAAAGCTGTCTGATGAAGCGTGCTGAAGGCGCAAACGAAAGCTTGGTCATCATGTCCCTGTCCGGCCGCGTCGAAGGCCCTTGCGATGAGAATGTCACTGCGACAGTGCACACACAATGGCGATTTTGTGTGCTCAGTGTAGCCGAAAAAGCTACACCGCAAATCCGCGGCCAATGCAAGCCGGAAGCGTCAGGCTTTTGTCTCGGTCCGGCGGTTCGTGCGTTCGCGCATGAACCTCTCGATGAAGTCGAGCAGCTTGGTCGCCGCGAAGGACAGCTGCCGGTCCGGTGCGACGCAGAGATCGACATGGGTGCGGATGCCGGTCTTGCCGGCGAGTGGAATGGCAAGCAGCTGGCCCGCCTCGATTTCGCGGCGGACGGTCAGCGCCGGCAGCAGCGTCGCGGCCGCCCCGCTGAGCACGAGTTCCTTCAGCATTTCAAGCGAACTGGTGATGAAGACCGGGTCGAGACTCAGCCCCTCCTTCTCCAACAGCGCGTCGAAGGCCTGGCGGAAGCCGAAGGATTGATCCGGCAGCGCCAATGGGTAGTCGACGAGTTTCCGGATAGGGATTTCGGCATATGCGGCGGCCGGATGCTGCGGTGTGGTGATGAGATCATAGGCGATCTCGGAGCGCAGCCGCACTTTGGTGCCTGATATGACGGGCGCAAACAGCGTCACCGCGATATCCGCTTCGGCGCTGTTGACGGCATCGACGGCCTGCCGCGCGCTGGTGATCGTCACGCTGAAACGCAGCTGCGGGTATTTCAGGCTGAATTCGGCCAGCGCCGGAGCCAAGAGATTGGCGACGGTCGCACCATTGGCATAGATGCTGACACGGCCGCGCTGCAGGCCCTTCAGGTCTTCGATCAGCTGCTGCACGTGATCGAGTTCGCGCAATGTGCGGCCGGCGCGGGCAGCGAGCAGCTCGCCGGCCGCCGTCAGTTTGACGCCGCGGGCGCTGCGTTCGACGAGCGGCGCGCCGAAATGATATTCGAGGTTCTCGATCTGCCGGCTGATTGCGGTCGGCGCGACATTGAGGTTCTCGGCCGCCTGGCGCATGGAATTGGTCCTAACCAGTTCGTCGAAATACATCAGCGCCCGGATCTGCATTCACGTCTCTCCGCCATTCGGCATATTCGGGTTGCAACCCTATTCAATCGGCTTCAGTTCGGATAGCGGTCGCGCCATGCCTTTTGCGCGCCGTCGACCGGAAGGGCGCTCGCCTCATAGACGCCGCGGGCGATCGCCCGGGCCATGACGATGGTGGCGAGGTGGCAAAGCTCCATCAGGCTCGCCATGTCGTTCCTCCGATGCCTGGCCGTCGAAGCGGCAAAGACGGTATCGCCGTCAAGCGGCAGATGCGCCGGCAGCAGCGCCCGGGCAAAGCCGTCATGGCCGGCCAGCGAAAGGCGGTGCGCCTCGGCCTTCGTCAGCTGTGCGTCGGTCACGACAGCGCCGATCGTCGTCGCCGGCGTGTTCATGCCCTTGAGTCGCATCCGGTGGTCGGCCGCCGCAGGCATGCCGAGCCCGCCGAATTCGCCATCCTGCTCGAAGGGCGCCGCCCAGAAATGCGGCCCGTCGCCGATCGTTGCGGAGCCGAGTGCATTGACGGCAACGATCGCCGCGACGCGATGCCCGGCGCTGCTGACGGCGCTGGCCGAGCCGATCCCGCCCTTGACGGTGGCTGTCGTCGCCCCGGTGCCGGCGCCTGCGGTGCCGAGCGCGAAGACGCCCTTTGTCGCGGCCTTCAGTGCGGTGTAACCCATCTCACGATAGGGGGAATGAAGGCCCCAATCCTTGTCGCCGCCGTTCAGCAGGTCCATCAGGATGGCTTGCGGCACGATCGGAATCTTGACCGGCCCGACTGCAAAGCCGCGGCCCGCTTCGCGCAGGCCCGCTTGCGCGCCGCCGGCGGCATCCAGTCCAAAGGCGGAACCGCCCGAGAGCACGAAGGCATCGACGAAACTGACGGTCATGGATGGATCGAGCAGGCTGGTGTCGCGCCCGCCCGGCGCGCCCCCGAGCACCGTGCCGGACGCGACGGCTGGTTTGTCGAAGACGATGACGGTCACGCCGGACCCGAGCTCAAGATCGGTCGCATGCCCGACGGAGACGCCTTCGATGTCGGTGAGCAGATTGAGAAGATCGGGCAAGGGCTGATCCTGGTGGCGCTGATGCGGCCGATAGGACTGCAATTGCCCTCAAAAGACAAGACCGGCCCTTTCGGCAGGACCGGTCAGATCAGAAAGCCGCGAAAGCCGCTCGCGGCAACATGCCGTCAGGCATGAAGCGGCTTCGGATGACGGCGGGTCATCAGATCGTGGATGGCCAGCCGCACCTCGTCGGGCGAGCGGAAACGCTGCTCGTCGAGGTCGTGGACATGGAATTTCACGGCGATGAACTTCAACCGGTCTTCATCGGGGATGACGATCCCGACGGGAACGCCTGCATATTCGATAACTTGCTTCTTCATAGATAGAACTCCTGCCGCGCGACATGCACAGCCATGGCGAATTGACTTGTCTGGTACCGTTGAAAGGAGGACGAACGTCACATTCGACAGTTCGGGCGGGAGAGGGCGCCCGGACGGTCATTGCCAAGCACGGATCGCCCAGGCAGATCGGCGAGAATATCGATGTCTATCATGTCTCGTTCCTTGCGTTGGCGTTGCGCTTGAGTGGTCCCGGAAGAGCCCGGAGCCGGTGATGGCTGCCTTTGATAATCTACTAACTTGGTAGAGATTACCCGATGGCCTGCCAGAAACATATTCCGAAACGTGTCAAAATATCGACGATCCGAAAAAATTCATTCCGCCGAACTTTGAACTTACAGAAAGAAACATATCAGCTCTTCGTAAAATTCGCATGACAGAATCAGAGTTTCATCGATCACCGCGGCAGACATAGGAAGCCTGACTGTTTCAGGCAATGGGCCGTTTCGCGAAAAGTCAAAAAGCCTCGAAATGACCGATTTGGTTAACGCCGGTAGCCCTGCGTTACCAGCCTTCGTCGAGCACCTTTTCCAGCATGTCGGCGAAGAAATCGGCGCTTTCGATGCTGAGGCAGAGCGGCGGCTTGATCTTCAGCACATTTTGGTGATCGCCGGTCGGCTGCATGATGACGCCGAGTGCAAGCAGACGGTCGCAGATGGCAGCCGTCTCCTCCGTCGCCGGCTCCAGCGTCGTTCTGTCGCGGACGAATTCGAGGCCGAGATAAAGGCCCATGCCATGCACGGCGCCCGCGACCGGATAGCGGTCGATCAACGCCGCAAGCCGCGCCTTCAGATGATCGCCGACCGTCCGGGCATTTTCCTGCAGCTTTTCCTCGGCGATGATGTCGAGCACCGTCATCCCGGCGACGCAGCTGACCGGGCTGCCGCCGGTGGAGGAAAAGAATGCGCCCTCCTTCTCCAGCGACTGGGCGATCTCCCGCGTGGTAATGACGGCGCCGAGCGGATGGCCGTTGCCCATGCCCTTGGCGACGGTGATGATATCGGGCACGACCCCTTGCTGCTCGAAGCCCCAGAAATAATGTCCGAGCCTGCCATAGCCGACCTGCACTTCGTCGGCGATGCAGAGGCCGCCGCGGGCGCGCACCTCGGCATAGACCTGTGCGAGGTAACCGTCCGGCAGCGGAATGCCGCCCGCATTGCCATAGACCGATTCGCAGATGAAGCCTGCAAGACCTTCGCCGCCGGCGTCGATCGCCTCCAGTACTGGCGTGACGGCGCTGAGGTAGGCGCTCGCCGTGTCGGGACCGCGGAATGCGCCGCGATAGGTATTCGGCGAAACGACGGCATGCACCCAGTCGGGCCGGGTGGTCAGTGCCTGCGGATTGTCGGCGATCGAGGTGGAGACGGCGTCGCTCGCCGCTGACCAGCCATGATAGGCTTCGAGCAGGCAGAGCATGTTGCGGGCGCCGCTATGGGCTTGCGCCAGCCGAAGCGCCAGATCGTTCGCCTCCGAGCCGCTGTTGACGAGGAAGACCGTGTCGAGCCCATCCGGGGCCAGTGCGGCGAGGCGTTCGGAAAATTCCGTGATCGGGGCATAGTGAAAGCGTGAATTGGTGTTGAGCCGCAGCCATTGGGCGCTGATCGCTGCCGCGAGCTTGGGATGGCCATGGCCGAGAATGGAGACGTTGTTGACCATATCGAGATAGGCGCGGCCCTCGACGTCGAACAAATGCTCCCGCCAGCCGCGCTCGATCTGCGGCGGCGCCGCATAATAGTTCTTCTGCGCGCCGGCGAGATGCGCCTGCCGCCTGGCGAGCAGCTCGGTGCTGTCAGGTCGTGGCGCATCTGCTCCCGGGCCGAGAAGCGGCGAGGGAGAAGGGCAGAGCATCGACCATGCCGCTGTCTCGTGCGGTGTGGCAAAGAGCGGCGGCTCGAGCCCGGCGACGCTGCAAAGCTGAACGCGCACCCCGCCGAGCGACGTAGCCTCTCCGACAACCGTGCCGAGCGGGTCGCCGGCGGCAATCTCGGCTCCATCCTCGACCGCGAGCTCGAGCCCGTCGAGGTGAAGGGTCATGCTGTCGCCGGTCAGCGTCAGATGCTGGTCCTTCCAGCCGATGCGGCCGGCAAAGGGTGCTGCGACCGCGCTGCCCGCGGCAAGGCAGATGTCGACATGCAGGGCGCAGGTCGCCTGTCTCCTGGCGGTTCCCGCCCGGGAAAGCCGATATTCGCCGTAGCGCGTCGCGGCCGTCCCGTTTTCGGTCGCAGCGCGGGCAAGCAACCGCCAGTCCATGTCGGAATTCAGCCAGTTGCCTCCAGAAAAATGCGGGCTCCGCACCCCAAGGTCGACATAGGCGATCCCGGCGGGATCGATGTCGGGCAGCAGCGGCAGCCATCCCGATGTTTCCGGGGCGGCAGCATCGGCGCCGGCCGCCTTGAGGATCGCCGCTTCCATGAGCTCGAAGGGAACGGACATCGCCGTATCGAAGATCGCCCACTCGCGGTCGAGATTGCCGCGGACATAATCATTCTCCGGATCGACCGAAATCTGCTGTTCGCCGCTGGCGACGAGAATGACCGCGCGCGCGACCACCAATGGCCAGAGCGCCTTCAGCTCCTCCGAGGTCAGCGGATAGATCGCCTGATAGGCAGTGACGGCGGGCAGGATATGAAAAGGGTCGCCCTCTGCCTGATGCAGCAGCGAAGCGCAGGTGACGGCGAGGTCGCCGACCAGCCAGCCGCGGATGATGTCGCCGAAATCGATCACCCCGTCGGGGATGGTGTGGCCATGGGCATTGCGGTGACCGACGACATTGTCGCCGGTGACGTCGTGATGCACCGCCTGCAGCCGAAGCGACGGCGCTAGCGGCTGGATACGGCGAACGGCCATCACCATCGTCTTGGCGATCCGGTCGCGCGCTGCGCTGTCGGTGATGGCGGAAAGCAGCTGCACCGCGACCGGCCCAGCCCGCCTCAGATCCCATTGCAGGCTGCGGTCGAGGCCGGGATGGTTGAAATCGGCAAGCGCCTGCGCCAGCCTTGCGCAGAGGGCGCCGAGTGCGGCGACGGAGGCCGGCGCCACATGATTCAGCTCCGTCAGCCCCTGGCCTTCCAGATATTCCAGCAGCCGGACCTGGTAGCCCTGCCCGCGCACGGTCAGGACGACGATCTCGCGCCCGTCATTCGTGGCGATCACATTGGGAACGCGTGGCGCATCCTGCTTGCTCTTGAGGTGATGGATCGCTGCATTCTGCGCTTCGAGTTCGCGGGTCTCGTAGGCAGCATGGCAAATCTTCAGGACGTAGCGGCCGCGATCGCTATCGACGCGGTAGTTCCGGTCCTGCTGGCTGCCAAGTTCGGCAAGGGTGCCGGACAGGTTGTAATGGGCAAGAAGGATCTCTTCCGCGTCCGCGACGGTGACGTCCGGACGCGGCAGCGCCATGCGATCAACAAGCGCCTCGTCGGTCATGACCCCTCCCGCAGCATGATTCGATTACCTATTGGACGAGATAATCAAATACTTGCCGCTGGCAGGCAACGGGAGATTGTCTTTCGCCAGCAAAAGAGATGTGAGCTTCGGCGCCCCTCAGCCCATGCGTTCGGAAGCGAAACTGCCGGGGCTTGCCGGGAAGACGACGGTGCGGTTGCCGTTGATGAAGGTTCGGTGGTGGATATGGGCGTGGATGGCGCGCGCCAGCACCTGGCTTTCGACATCGCGGCCGATCGAGACATAGTCGTCCGGCGATTGCGCATGGGTGATGCGCGCCGTGTCCTGCTCGATGATCGGACCTTCGTCGAGATCGGCGGTGACGTAATGGGCGGTCGCCCCGATCAGCTTCACACCGCGGCCATAGGCCTGTTTGTAGGGATTGGCGCCCTTGAAGCTCGGCAGGAAGGAGTGGTGGATGTTGATGATCTTGCCCGACATCTTCTGGCACATCTCGTCCGACAGGATCTGCATGTAGCGGGCGAGCACGATCAGTTCGGTGCCGGTCTGCTCGGCCACCTCCATGATATGGGCTTCGGCCTGAACCTTGTTGGCCTTGGTGACCGGGATATGGTGGAAGGGGATGTCGTGATTGACGACGACCTTCTGGTAGTCGAAATGGTTGGAGACGACGCCGACGATGTCGATCGGCAGGGCGCCGATCTTCCAGCGGTAGAGCAGGTCGTTGAGACAATGGCCGAAGCGCGACACCATCAACAGCACCTTCATGCGGCTCTCGCTGTCGTGGAATTCGTATTCCATCGCAAAGGGTGCGGCGACAGCGGCAAAATCGGCGCCGATCTCGGTGCCGGACAGGCCCTCTTCGGAAATGAAGCTGACGCGCATGAAGAACCTGCCGGTATCGAGATCGTCGAACTGGCTGGAGTCGATGATGTTGCAGCCCTTCTCGGCCAGATAGCTCGAAATCGCCGCCACGATGCCACGCGTCGATTTGCAGGATACCGTCAATACATAGCTTCTCATGTCTTTCCCTCTTCCCTCTGCAAGATCGCCGCCGTGCTTAGATCAAACCCTGGGCCGCGAATAGGCCGGTGCACTTTCATTCATGCGACAAATTGCAAGATAAACCATCACGTTCCTGCAAGTTCTCTCATCGCTGGTCAGCTTAGGAGAAGTTGCTGGAAAAGCTGTGCCACCAGCGCCGCCTGGATGTGTATTCTCGCCTTCATTGGCTGAAATAAAGCATGTCGCGCAAAGCCGCTGAGCAATTTGCGACATCGAGATGCCAAGGATGTAAAGCGCGGTAGGCAAATCCCAGGGGGCGCGACATGTTTTAGGCCGGCGGGCGGCTGACAACCGCCACCTTTCGTCGCGGCGTCGTGATTTCATGGATGATCACGCCGCCGATCGACGAAAGCACCAGCGCCAGGACGATGAAGAGCACCGGCTGCTGCAGGATGCCAAACGGCAGGCGGTCGGCGGCGACCCTCAGGAAAGCCAGCGTGAAGGCGTGGGTGATATAGATGCTGTAGGAGCAGTCACCGAGATAGTTCAGCCAGCCGATGATCGGCAGCCTGGAAAAGTCGGTCGAAACAGCACTATAGACGATGAAGATTGCCGGGATACCCCAGGCGTAGAACCGGCTTTCCGGCGGCATCAGCGCCTCGTTGATGAAGAGGAACGCAAAACCCAGGGCAAGCACCGCCCAAGCCCAGCGGTTGGGCAGAAGCAGCTTCTGCCCATAGAGCCAGCCGAGCACGACGCCGGCGAGAAATTCCAATATGATCGGCTCGCCATAGAACCGGGTGGCGGTTGTATCAGGCAAAAGCCGGCAGGCGATCAGGACGACGGCAAAGACGGCAAACATCGCCGGTATACGGCGGACTTCCCGGAGCGGCAGCAGCAGCGCGAAAACGAAGTAGAAGAACATTTCGTAATTCAGCGTCCAGCCCGGCACGACCACCGGCGTGATCGTGGCGGGATCGGCGGGATTGGCCCACGGCAGGAAGAACAGCGAGGCGATGAGATGCGGCAGGTCGAACACCGTCGATTTCAGCAGTGACGGGGCCACCAGCGCCACCGCAGCCGAAAACAGCGTTGCCAGCCAATAGAGCGGAACGATCCTTTTGATGCGCCGGTGGGCGAAATCGACGGGGCTCATCGCCCGCCCGCTCGTTGTCAGCCACATGACGAAACCGCTGAGCACGAAGAAGATGTCGACGCCGGTTTCACCATAGACCAAGGCGGTGGCGTCGACCGCCGGATTGACCTTGGCAAGCTGCAATATCGCGTGGAAATAGACGACCATCAGCGCCGCGACGGCGCGCAGATATTGAAGCTGGACAAGCATCTGGCGTCTTGCTCCCTCGGGCGTCGGTCAGAACCGTGCCGCTGCGGTCAACTCTCTACATCTGCCGGACCACCCTGCCGGATGCGCGGGCTGTCGTGGAAGCGCATATATCCGACGACGAACCAGAGGAGGCCGGCGATCTTCATCGAGAAAACGGCGGTTCCCCCGATCATCATATTCAGAAAAATGAAAAGAGAAAGTGAATGGGCGCAGCGCCGCTGCGCCGCCGTGCGCCCGGCGGGAAAAAGGCAGACGAACAGCCAGAGGGCGATGACGCCGAAGATCGTCGCCGCGTAGATCAGATAGACATAGCCGCTGTCGGCAAATTCCGCGACCCGGTCGACCGAAAGCCCGAGGACGGCGAGCGGATCGAGTTCCATGATCTTCTTCATCGTCAGGTTGATGCGGCCGGTGAAGTTGTCGCCGGTCGCATTGGGTTTCAAGGTGTAGACCAGAAAACCCGCAGCGACGATCAGCGGCATCAGCGCCAGATTGAAATTTTTCGGGATCTTCGGAAAGACGAAATAACCGGCGATGCAGGCAAAACAGAAGATCAGCATCGTGCGGGTGTCGTTCGTCACCAGGATCAGCACGGCCGTGGCAATGAACAGCAGCCGGTCCCAGCGGCCTAGTCTTTCCCACATGGAAATCAGGTAGATCGCGATCACGCCGCAGAAATTGGCGAGCGACACCTGCTCGAGAAAGATCGACGAGGAACGGTGGTCGATGATGCCGAAGGAGAAACGCTCGGGAAAGCCGAGCGCGTTCTGAAACAGGCCCGTGGTGTTGTAGCTCAGCGGCAGCAGTCCGCGCGTATTGGCGAAATAATCGGACGGATGCACGATGCTGACAAAGAACGGCACGCTGATGATCTCGAAGATCAGGAAGATCAGCACCGTAAGGCTTGCCCCGCGAAAGGCGAGCTTCATCGTCTTCTCGTTGCTCCAGCCCCCGAGCCCGGTAAAGCAGAAGATGATCAGAATGTTGCGGAAATGATCGATGAACAGCATGCGGTTCAGCACGCTGACATAGATGGTCACGACGAGCGTGAACAGCAGGAACAGGAAGGCCGGCAGGTCGGTCTCGTAGATGCCTCTGTGCAGGATGTAGATGATGGCGCTCGCCATGATCAGGCCTTCGCTGGCGGCGACATGCGTCATCGACAGCGGCATGATGTTGTGGTTGATGAAGGCGAGAATGCCGTTGTAGAGCACCGACAGCAGGCCGAGCCACAGCACCGGGTAATCGACGCGCGATGCCGCGCCTGCGCCATCGAGCCGGTTGCCGGCCACAGCGAAGGTCGCAGCCTTGTGGTCGCTGACCGCCATTCTCACTTCCTCGCCGGCTTGACGGCGGAGCAAATGCCGGTATCGGCCTTTGCCGCCTCGGCCAGAAGCCGCATCTGTGGTCGCTCAGGGCCTTTGCGCGGCTGGACGTTGAACGGCTCGTCCGCCGGCCACCAGTCGCCCGCCGCCCAATAAGACCAGCCAAGCCAGGCGTCGCCATTGCCGGTCAAGGTGGCGTAGATCTCGGTCAGCCCGCTCATGCAATCCTTGTCGGCGGCGGCGCCGAATTCGCCGAGAAAGCCGCGCTTGTGGTTCCGCTTCAGCCAGGCGGTGACGCCGGCGATCGCCTCGACCGCGCCGTCCGCACCTTCGCATGTCGGGTGGGTCCCGGAAGAATCGACGTCGAGATACTGGTGGACCTCATAGGCGTAGAAATCGAGAGGGTCGCGCACGCCGAGCATGACAGTGCCGTTGGCGCCGCCGATCACGTCCTTTTCCCAGCTGTGAGCACCGCTCCACGCCGTCCCCGGCACCAGAATGAGATTGCGGGCGCCGACGGCGCGAATGCTGCGGATCGCCGCATTGGCGGCAGTGAGCCAGTCCGTCGCCTTGATGTCGTGCGGCTCGTTCATCAGACCGAAGAGAATGCCGTCCTGATTGGCGAATTCGACCGCGAGCCTTGCCCAGAAATCAGCGAAGGCGGCATCCGTCGCCGGCGCCGTGCCGACCTGGGTCTTGTCGTAATAGCCGAAATTATGCGGGTCGAGCAGCACGGCCATGCCGTGCTTGCGGATCAGGCCGACGGTATCCTTGATCCGCTTGAGTTCGTCCTCGTCGAGCCGCCCGCCGAGCGCCGGCTGCAGCCGCTCCCAGCGGAAGGGCAGCCGGACGATCGTCATGCCCTTTTCGGCGAAATAGCCGATCGTCTCTTCGCTGGGATAGTTATAATTGGTGCCGTAGGTGCCGTCGCGTTCGCCATATTCGCCGCCGGAAAGATTGACGCCGCGGTAACAGGGCGCGTCCGCTGCAAGGGCCGGCGAGGGGACGAGCGCGGCGGCAAGCAGCAGCGCTGTCAGATGTCGTCTCGCCCTCATCGTTACCCCTCGCAATCGCGTCAAATCGCAACATTGCGTCGCTGAAATTATTTTAACGGTCCGTTAGCTAAGAATTTCTAAAGTCTCGGCACCTCGGCTTCAGTCTTTCACGCTGGGCGGGACACGAGTGCGCGTATGAACCAGTATGACAGGAACAGGGTAAGCCGGCTCCCCGGCTGGCGCAGTTTTGAGCCGCCTCAGACTGCGCCGGAAGGCGTGCGCATGCGCAGTCCTGTCGTCCGTCCGGACGATTTTGTCCCTCCGCCGCCTGAACCCGCCCCGCCTCCTGTCTCTGTGCCGCCG
The DNA here is from genome assembly GCF_014197615.1 of Rhizobium esperanzae. Lineage (GTDB taxonomy): Bacteria > Pseudomonadota > Alphaproteobacteria > Rhizobiales > Rhizobiaceae > Rhizobium > Rhizobium esperanzae_A. The sequence goes on along the minus strand of NZ_JACIFY010000005.1, from coordinate 134,566 downwards.
CCGGCAAGGGTTGCGCAAACCCGGCAATCCGAGCGTCCGGCGCCGCCACCTCCGCCTCCACCTCTGCATCAGAAGCAGCCTGTCGTCGACGCGCCGTCGAACGCTGCAGCTGCGCCTGACGCGCCCCTTCTCGATCTGCGCTCCAGTATCGCCGCGATCTGGAGCCGGCGGCTGGTCGTGCTCGGTCTGGCGCTTCTCGGCGGCGTTGCCGGCGGAGCGCTGGCGCCGTTCATCGGGCAGAAATTCACCGCCGTCAGCAGCCTCTATTTCGATCCGCGCCAGATCGGCCTTGCCGATCCGGGCGCGCAATCTTCGGGACCCTCGCCGGAAATGATCTCGACGCTGATCGATAGCCAGGTGCAGATCCTGACGTCGGGCAATGTGCTGCGCCGCGTCGTCCAGGCTATGAAGCTTGACCAGGATCCGGAATTCACCGGTGGCCGCACCGATGGCGCCGCCGTGATCGGTACGCTGCAGAAGGCACTGGTTATCACCCGCGAGGCCACCACCTATGTCGTCTCACTTGCCGCGACGACGAACGATCCGGAAAAATCCGCAAGGCTTGCCAACCAGGTCGTCACCTCCTTCACCGAAGAGGAAAACAGCGCCTCGAACGGCATCTACGAAAACACCTCCTCGACGCTCGACGGACGCCTCGACGATCTGCGCCGGAAGGTGCTGGAGGCCGAACAGGCCGTCGAAACCTTCCGCGCCGACAACGACATGGCCGCGACCGAGGGCAATTTGATCTCCGATCAGCGGCTGGTCTCGCTGAACACGCTGCTGGTAACGGCGCAGGAAAAGACCATCCAGGCCAAAGCGCGTGCCGATGCGGTCGCCAATCTCCGCGTCGAGGACGTCGTCGCCGGCAACCAGGCGGAAGGCGGCGTCACCTCGCCGCTCGTCAGCCTGCGTCAGCAATATGCCACCCAGGCCGCCGCCGTCGGCAGCCTCGAAAGCCAGATGGGCGCGCGTCATCCGCGCCTGCAGGCGGCCCGCTCCTCGCTGCAGAGCATATCGGGCGAAATCAAGGGCGAATTGCAGCGCCTCGCCACCTCGGCAAGAGGCGAATACGAGCAGGCCAAGGCCGCCGAAGACAGCGTCGCCAAGGAGCTTGCCGTGCAGAAGGCTTTGCAGGCGAGCACCTCCGACAAGCAGGTAGAATTGAACGAATTGCAGCGCAAGGCGACGGCGGCGCGCGATATCTACGAGACGGTTCTGAAGCGCTCCAGCCAGACGAGCGAGGAGCAGAACCTCAACCAAAGTAACATTCGCGTCATCTCGCCGGCCGAGCCGCCGGTCAAGGCCGATGGCCCGAGCAGGAAAATCCTGCTGATCGCCGGCATCATCGGCGGTCTTCTTGCCGGTTTCGTCGTCGGCGCGGGTTTTGCGATCCTCGCCGGCCTGTTCGGCCACCCCCTCATCAGAAGTTATTTCAGGAAGCCGCCCGCTGCGGCCGCTTGATGCCGGCCTTTGCTTTCCCTACATCCTGAGAGCGGCCTGTTGCCGGCAGGAGAGTTGCCATGCAGCTTCTGATGCGGTTTGTGATGATGTTTCCGATGCTGCTCATTGCCGTGTCCGGCCTTGCCCTGTCGTCCGCCCTTGCCGTCGACTGGAGGAAGTCGGTCGATTCCGGCGTTCAACCCCTCTATCCCTACAAGGGTCTTCCCGGCGTCAAGGCGCAGCCGGATAAGAAAGACGAAGAATCCTATAATTGCCGCACCGAAACCGTCCAGATCCGCCGCCGTTACGACGAGATCTTCCGCTCCGGCGGCATGCCGACGCTGATGTATGTCTGCGAACGCGACGGTTTCATCTCGATGGATGACAAGGTGCCGCTGCGCGGCCATTATCAGCCGGTGCGGTAGGCGCTTCAGGCGGTCAGAAAACCTCTGGACGCGACTGCCGGAAACGTTCGACCGGAAGCTCCATCCTTAGATAGTCGAAGCTGGCATTTGCTTCGGACCGGTCGACAATCGAATATTTGACCATGCCCTCTTCTTCGGTCCGCCGCAGCGGCAGGCTTTCGGCCGTCGTCGCGCGCTCGAAGCCCGCATGTTCTGAAGGCCGCTTCGCGAGAGCCTGCGGGTACTCCGGCGGATGGATCGAGACCCCCCAGAAAGCATCTCGACCGGTTGACGGCATGCTTCTTGCATTGTTACTAATATTCTAACCTTTGGGGAGAAAGTGCCATGCAATGGAACACATCGGCGGATTTTGCGCCTCTTGTTCTCTTTCTTGGTGGCCGGCACAAGCGCAGGATCGTCAGGACGCTGCGCGACGCCGCCGAGGTGCTGATGGTGGACTGGCCGTTTGAAGACGGAGAGGAATATGTCGTCGCCGTGAAGGCTTGCGCCGATGCCATTATCGGCCAGATCGGCATGGACGAACTCCGGGAATTGCTCCTCAGCGCTGCCAGGGAAGCCGGTATGGGGGTTCTAACCGTTATTCCCGACAGCCGGAAGACGACGCCCCATATGGCCGCCTGAGCAAACGTCGACCCATTGGCCTTGGCTCAGGGCATTGATGCCAACAAAGTGTCTGGATGAATGGGACGTCATTCAGACATCAGGCAATAAAAAAACCCGGTAAACCGGGCTTCTTTGGGGATGTTTCTGGACCGCTTTTGGCGGCTGAAACGGGAATGGTGCCCAGAAGAGGACTCGAACCTCCACACCCTTTCGGGTACCAGCACCTGAAGCTGGCGCGTCTACCAATTCCGCCATCTGGGCGACGGAGAGCGATGTAAGGGGGCGGCTTCTGACTGTCAACTGGGTTTTTGAAGTTTTTCTGACAGTTGACGAAAAAGCAGCCGGCCGCCTGTGGGGAACGACCGGAGACCAGGCATAGCGCTCCGGTCGGCACGCCCTATATAAAGGAAATATCGAAAGGAATGCTGCATGTCCGTTTCCCGCGCCCTTCTGCTTGCCGGTCTTTTAGCCCTCGCGCCAGCCATGGCAGCGGCTGATTCGCTGAAGCTGGGCAGGCCGGGGGTCGGGCCGCTCAACACCGGATCGACGCTTTGCGATTTTCGCGGCTGCTTCGGTTTCGGGCCGCAGCAATGGCATCGCCCCGCCTATGTTCAGCCGAATTACCGGCCGCGCGGCGCGACGGGACCGACCTATTATCTGCCGGGCGCCGCCGGCCGGCCGCAACTGACCTATGATCCGCCGCCGGTGCAAAAGATTCAGCCGAACGCTGCAAACAAGCATATCGCCTGGTGCACCAATGAATACCGCTCCTACAATCCGAGGACGGATCACTTCCTCACCTATGAAGGCGTCTATCGGGTCTGCCGTTCGCCCTATCGCTGAGTGGGTCCGCTCAGCTTTCCAGCGAGGCGCGGTCGACATGGCCGAGATCGCGGCCGGGCTCGACGATGTCGCGGACCCGTTGCTTCAGCTCCTTCGGCCCGGGAAAGCCGCCGTCGCGCTTGCGTTCCCAGATGAGATCGCCGTTGACGCGGATCTCGAAATTGCCGCCGGTGCCGGGGATCAGCGCCACCTCGCCGAGACTGTCGGAAAAAGTGTGCAGCAGCTCCTGCGCCATCCAGGCGGCGCGCAGCAGCCAGTTGCACTGAGTGCAGTAGAGGATCGAGACACGGGCTTTTTCGGTCATGATGTTTCCTTTCGTTTGCATGGATTTAAGCCTCTACAGCGCGCCCACGCAATGGCGCGTTTAAGCATCTTGCGCGCGGTTCTCCGGCATGGTCTCTTCCCCGGTGGTCATACCGGGGAAAGCTGATGCGAGTCGCCGTCGTCGAAAATATGCGCAATACCGGTCTCGGAGCGCTCGCCAGAGCGCTCGACGAAGCGGGAGCTGACATCGAGTGGTTTCGCGTGTGGCAGGACGGCATCCTGCCGCAGGATATCTCCAGGCATGATGCGCTCGTCGTCCTCGGCGGCGAGCAGAGCGCCCTGGATGACGCGGCGCATCCCTACCTGCCGGAGCTCGCCCGGCTGGCGCGCTGCTTCGGCGATGCTGGCAAGGCCGTGCTCGGCATCTGCCTCGGCAGCCAGATCCTCGCCCGTGCCTATGGCGCCGACAATCTGTTGGGCGCTGCCCGCGAGTTCGGCTGGCATAAGATCGGTGTCACCGGCGAGGGGCAGGCCGATCCGCTGCTACAGGCGCTCGGCGGCGAATTCACCATCTTCGAATGGCATGCCGATACCTTTACCCTGCCGGAGGGTGCCGTCCGTCTCGCCACCAGCCCCGTCGCCGAGAATCAGGCCTTCCGCGTCGGCCGCGCTGTCTATGGCACCCAGTTCCATTTCGAGGCGAACACCAGCGTCGTCGAAGAGTGGAAGGCCGATTTCCCCGATACGATCGCGCGCATCGCCCCCGGCTGGCTGGAAAGCCATGCCGAACTGGCGGCAAGACATGGCGGTGCCGCCGATGCCGCCGGCCTTGCCATTGCCCGCGCATGGGTCAGCCTGATCGAACCGCAAGAGATCGTGGTGCTGTCGCAGGCTTCGGCGTGAGAGGCGAGACGATGCCGGCAAGCGAACGCGAGAAGATGGCGGCGGGGCAATGGTATTGCTGCCTCGACGACGCGCTCGATCTCTTGCGCCGGCAGGCGCGCTTGGCCATCCACGCGCACAACACGCTGCCGCCGGAGGAACGCGGCGCCGTAGCACCCGCCCTGAGGGCGCTCTTTGCACAGGCGGCGCCCGATGTCTTCATCGAGGCGCCGTTTCACTGTTCCTACGCCATCAATATCCTTCTCGGCGAACGCGTCTATTTCAATGCCGGCTGCACCATCCTCGATTCCGGCCGGGTGAGCATCGGCGACCGCAGCATGTTCGGCCCCGGCGTGCAGATCTATTGCGCCGAACATCACAGGGATGCAGCGCTTCGCAGCCAGGGCATCGAGATCGCCCGGCCGGTCACGATCGGCAAGGACGTGTGGATCGGCGGCGGCGCCATCATCCTCGGCGGCGTGACGATCGGCGATGGCGCGATCGTCGGCGCCGGCGCTGTGGTGACGAAGCATGTACCTGCCGGTGCAACCGTGGTCGGCAATCCGGCCCGCATTCGCTAATCCGGTTCCCATCTCGACACTCGGAATCACTCCGCTAGATGAGAAAGCGAAACGGAGGGAACCATGAGCAAATTGAATTTACCCTTGGAAGGCGGCTGCCGCTGCGGCCGGGTACGGTTGAAGGTCGGTGCGCCGCCGCTGCTGACCATGGCATGCCATTGCACAGGCTGCCAGAGGATGACGGCGAGCGCCTATTCGCTGAGCGCCGCCATCCCCAGCGAAGGCTTCGAGGTCACCAAAGGCGAGCCGGTTATCGGCGGCCTGCACGGCGTCACCAAGCATTATTTCTGCCCGCATTGCATGAGCTGGATGTTCACCCGGCCGGAAGGCATGGACTGGTTCGTCAATCTGCGCGTCACCATGCTCGACGATGTAAGCTGGTTCACCCCCTTCATCGAGACATGGACGAGCGAGAAGCTGGCCTTTGCGGAGACAGGGGCGGTGTACAGCTACGCGGCCCTGCCTGCGATGGACGCTTATGAGGGGCTGGTGAAGGAGTATATGGGCAGGGAATGAAGGCTCAGAAGCCCTGGAAGAGAAAGTCGACGGCCGCGATAATGCGATCGCTATGGGAGGTCAGATCAGCGACGGCGCCTCCGATTTCCTTTGTGGAAATCGAGCCGGTAAATTGAGTAGCCATCACATAGGGCAGATCGTTGATCATGAATTGCGGATTGAGCTGGCGCATGATCTTGGGGAGAGCTTCCAACGGAAGCATTGGCGCCATGATCCGCGTCGTCAGCTCGCCAAGCAGGTCGGATTGCAGATCAAGAACAAGCGCACCCGTATGGGTGAGATTGTAGACATGAAACCGGGCCATCAGAACTGCCGATATTTCTGAAGCGGAAGGCCGTGCTTTTCGACATAGGCATTGGAAGCAGCGATAGCCTCGGCGTTCTCGATGCGCCAAAGCCGTTCGCGTTCCGCCTTTATCGCCTTGGCGATCCCATCTTCCGCCGCCCTGGATATGTTGATCTTCAGCTCACGCGCCTGGGAGACGAGACCTTCATCGAGAGAGAGGTTCGCTGCTTTTCTCGCCTGCTGGGTCATAAGGCTCTCCTCGGTCCTATGCGCAGATCATATGCGCATAGGATGTGATTGAGAAGCGTTATTCGTCGCCCATCTTCAGCGCCGCGATGAAGGCTTCCTGCGGGATCTCCACCTTGCCGAACTGGCGCATGCGCTTCTTGCCGGCCTTCTGCTTGTCGAGCAGCTTGCGCTTGCGGGTGGCGTCGCCGCCGTAGCATTTCGCCGTCACGTCCTTGCGCAGCGCCGAGATCGTCTCGCGGGCAATGACGTTGCCGCCGATCGCCGCCTGGATCGGGATCTTGAACATGTGCTTCGGGATCAGTTCCTTGAGCTTCTCGCACATGTCGCGGCCGCGCTTTTCGGCGGCGGTGCGGTGCACCATCATCGAGAGAGCATCGACCGGCTCGCCGTTGACGAGGATCGACATCTTCACGAGGTTGCCCTCGCGGTGGTCGGTGAGCGTGTAATCGAAGGAGGCATAACCCTTCGAGATCGACTTCAGCCGGTCGTAGAAATCGAAGACGACTTCGTTGAGCGGCAGATCGTAGGTCAGCATCGCGCGCGTGCCGACATAGGTGAGTTCGATCTGGATCCCGCGCCGGTCCTGGCAAAGTTTCAGGATGCCGCCGAGATAATCGTCAGGCGTCAGGATCGTCGCACGGATCCACGGCTCGTGGATTTCGGAGATCTTGACGACATCGGGCATGTCGGCCGGGTTGTGCAGCTCGCGCTCGGAGCCGTCGGTCATGTACATCTTGTAGACGACGGAAGGCGCGGTGGCGATGAGGTCGAGGTCGAACTCGCGCTCCAGCCGTTCCTGAATGATTTCGAGATGTAAGAGGCCGAGGAAGCCGCAGCGGAAACCGAAGCCGAGGGCGGCCGAGGATTCCATCTCGAAGGAGAAGGAGGCGTCGTTGAGGCGAAGCTTGCCCATGGCGGCGCGCAGATCTTCGAAATCGGCGGCATCGACCGGGAAGAGGCCGCAGAACACCACCGGCTGCGCCGGCTTGAAGCCCGGCAGCGCTTGCGCCGTCGGCCGCTTGTCCTCGGTGATCGTGTCTCCGACGCGGGTATCGGCCACTTCCTTGATCGAGGCGGTGATGAAGCCGATCTCGCCGGGGCCGAGGCTGTCGACATTGACCATCTTCGGCGTCAGCACGCCGACGCGCTCCACCTGGTATTTGGCATCCGTGCCCATCATGCGGATCGTCTGGCCCTTGGTCAGCACGCCGTCGATGATGCGCACGAGAACCATGACGCCGAGATAGGTGTCGTACCAGCTGTCGACGAGCAGCGCCTTCAGCGGCGCCTTGTCGCCGCCCGGGCTTTTCGGCGCCGGCAGCTTGTGGACGATCGCCTCCAGCACATCGGGAATGCCGAGGCCGGTTTTGGCCGAGATCAGCACGGCCTCCGAGGCGTCGATGCCGATCACTTCCTCGATCTGTTCCTTGATCCGGTCGGGTTCTGCGGCCGGCAGGTCGATCTTGTTGAGGACGGTGACGAGCTCGTGATTGTTGTCGATCGCCTGGTAGACGTTGGCGAGCGTCTGCGCTTCGACGCCCTGGCTGGCGTCGACGACGAGCAGCGAGCCCTCGCAAGCCGACAGCGAGCGCGAGACTTCATAGGCGAAGTCGACGTGGCCGGGCGTGTCGATCAGGTTGAGAATGTATTTTTCGCCGTTGTTTGCCTGGTAATGCAGGCGCACGGTCTGGGCCTTGATGGTGATGCCGCGCTCGCGCTCGATATCCATATTGTCGAGCACCTGCTCGGACATTTCGCGCTCGGCAAGGCCGCCCGTCGTCTGGATCAGGCGGTCGGCCAGCGTCGATTTGCCGTGGTCGATGTGGGCCACGATCGAGAAGTTGCGGATATGGGACAGCGGAGTGGTCGAATTGGTGCTCATGCGCGCCATATAGCAGCGCCGCCCCCTGCCGCAAAGCGGTAATTATCCTGCTGTTTACGCTATTTTGCGCACCGGTCGAAGGCGTGTCAGACCGGCCACGTCTCCAGCCGCCAGGCCGAATCCCAGAACATCCATTCATATTGCGAAGCGCGCACGAAGACATCCATCATCTCTATGCGCTCCGTGGGCGAGGCGCCGCGGGCGGCGATGTCGGTCAGCGCGATCACCTCGCGGGCGCCGGCTGCGAACTGCGGATCGCCATAGGTGTTGATCCAGGCCTGGAAGGCATTGCCCTCGACGGCTGGCCGGTTCTTGATCGCTTCGCCGACGTGCCAATAGATCCAGAAACAGGGCAGGATCGAAGAAAGCGCCACCGCGTAGGAGCTGTGATAGGCGGTGGCAAGCAGGAAATTCGTATAGGCAAAGCAGGCGGACGAGGGTTCGGCTGACGTCACATCCTCGGAGGAGATGCCGAACTGGGTGAGGAAGCCGGCATGCAGGCCCTGCTCGACGGTGATCGCCTTCTGCGCCGAACCGAGGAAGCGCAGCACCTGCGCATTGTCGGGCGCCTTGGCCGCGACAATGGCGAGGCATCGCGCATAATGCTTCAGATAGAGCGCGTCCTGCAGGATATAGTGCCGGAAAACCTCCGGCGGCAGCGTGCCGTCCGAAAGCCGTGTCAGCAGCGGCAACACTTCGATCTCGGCCATGACAGGCGCTATCCGGTTCCAGGCGGCGACCGTGAAGCTTCCCGTCTCGTCCATGCTCTGCGTGTTCGCGTCCATCATTCTCTCCTCCGATTTCGGCTGCCATATATCGATGCCGGAGTGGTGAAAGCAAGGCGCGACCTGCCCCATCGAAGCAGACTTGATTCCATCATCGGATAATGTATTTCTCTTATAGTGGAATCATGGGATCGGACGATGGAACAGCGGCTCGAACAGGCGATCGGCCTTCGCATCCGTACGCTGCGGCTGGAAAAGAGCCTGACGCTGGATGATCTGGCTGTTGCCTCCGGCGTCAGCCGGGCGATGATCTCGCGCATCGAGCGGGCGGAGGCGAGCCCGACCGCCTCGCTGCTGGCAAGGATCTGCGCCGCGCTCGGCCTGTCGCTGTCAGCCTTTTTCGCGGAAGAGGGAGAACAGGCCTCGCCGCTTGCCCGCCGGCAGGAGCAGCAGATCTGGCGCGATCCCGAAACCGGTTATCTCAGGCGTTCCGTTTCGGCGCCGGGCACAGCCTCCGATGTCGATATCGTCGAAGTCGAATTCCCTTCCGGCGCCCGCGTCAGCTTTCCCCCGCATGCCGCATCCCATGGCATGACGCAGCATATCTGGCTCTTCGACGGCGAGCTGGAGATGACGGCGGGTGAAACCGTTTACCGCTTGCGACCCGGCGATTGCCTCTTCATGCCGGTCGGCGAGGGCCATGTCTTCCACAATCCCGGCAACGCGCCGGCGCGCTATTGCGTCGTGCTCGATCGCGGCGGCCGATGACAGCTTCATTTCAGGAGAACAACATGCCGGACATTCGTATCCTTTCCGCCGACGAGGCGCGCGCCGCCATTCCGGCTCTGTCGGCGGTGCTGGCCGATTGCGTTGCCGGCGGCGCCTCCGTCGGCTTCATGCAGCCCTATGGGCCCGACGATGCCGAGCCCTATTGGCGCGATGTCGCCGACGCGGTCGTCATCGGCGCCAGCCTGCTGCTGGTCGCCGAACTGGAGGGCCGGATCGTCGGCACGGTGCAGGTGGGGGCCGCGCAGATGCCGAACCAGCCGCATCGCGGCGATCTGAAGAAGCTGTTGGTGCATCGTTCCGCCCGCGGGCGCGGCCTCGCCCGGCTGCTGATGGAGGCCGCCGAACGCGAGGCGGTCCGATACGGCAAGACACTGCTCGTGCTCGACACGGCAACCGGCAGCGATGCCGAGGCGATCTACCCGCGGCTCGGCTGGCAGCGCGTCGGCGTCATCCCCGATTATGCGCTGTGGCCGCAAGGCGGCTTCTGCGACACCACCCTGTTCTACAAACGGCTCGCCTGATTGCGCCCGCGCCGCCTATGCCCACCTTGCGAAGATGGGAAGCGTCCCGGCGAGCGTCGCGCCCGCCGTCCATTGCGCCGCATTCCAACCGAACTGCCGCGCCGCTTCGACATTCGCTGCCATATCGTCGATGAAGGCGATTTTCCCGGCCGGCACGCCGGCGCGTTCGGTCGCCAGCCGGAAGAAGTCGGGCGAAGGCTTGCTGTGCCCGAGCGCTGCGGAATAGATGATGTCGTCGAAATGTTCGCCAAGGCCGAGTTGCTCCATCAGGTAGCGCGCCCGCCTGTGTTCCTGGTTGGTCGCCAGGAAGAGGGTGACGCCGCTTTGCCTGAGCCCGGCGATATCCGTCAGCAGATTGCGGTCGAGGCGGGAATCGTTCTCGAACCAGTAGTCGATCAGGACAGCGGCGCTGAGATGCGGCGCGATCTTTGCGAGCACTTCGGCGAGCCTTGGTTCCAGCGGCTCGCGGCCGATGATGATGTCACCCCAGCACGTCTGGAAGAATTCCTGCTGCAGCAGGTCGGGCCGCAATCCGAGATCGCGCTCGAGATAAGTGAAGTGGGGCAGCCCGTCGGCCGGACGACCATGAATGAGCACACCGTCGACATCGACCATCAGCACCGTCATGCGGAAATTTCCTTCGGTCTTCAAACATCGGGAAGGTGAAGTCATCCCCCGTGTCGATCAAGGGCGCCGCGCCGGCTTTTTTGTCGCGGCCGAGCCATGTAAGTCTAGAATTTAAATCGAGGACGAATCCGAAATGCGCGTCATCTATTCCGAGGACCATAAGCTGCGCGATGCCAGGACCGAGCTTTATGCCGGCCAACTGGTGACGCCCTTCGAGGCGCCGTTCCGGGCCGAATGGATCCTGGCGGCGGTCAAGGACGCAGGTTTCCGGGATGTCGTGTCGCCCGATGCGCATGGGCTGGAAACGGCGCGTAAGGTTCATGATCCCGCCTATCTCGATTTTCTCGCCACCGTCTGGGATCGCTGGGTCGCGGCGGGCTTTGAGGGCGAGGCGATCGCCAATTCCTTCCCGGTCCGCCGCACCAGCCAGCGCGTACCCGACAATATCGTCGGCGCGATCGGCCATTATGCCAATGCCGCCGATACCTCGATCACCAAGGGCTCCTACGAAGCGGCGATCGCCTCGATGCGCTGCGCGGTGACGGGCGCCGATTGGCTGAATGCCGGCAATCGGTTCGCCTTCGCGCTCTGCCGCCCGCCCGGCCATCACGCCGGCATCGATCTCTTCGGCGGCTATTGCTTCATCAACAATTCCGGCGTGGCGGCCCAGCGTCTGCTCGATTACGGCGCGAAGAAGGTCGCCGTGCTCGATGTCGATTTCCACCACGGCAACGGCACCCAGGATCTCTTCTATCACCGAGGCGATGTCTTCACCGCCTCGCTGCACGGCGATCCCATGCACGCTTTCCCTTATTTCCTCGGCCATGTCGACGAGGAAGGCGAGGGGGAGGGCACAGGGGCCAATCGCAACTATCCGATGCCGCCCCACACGCCCTTCGATGTCTGGTCTTGGGCGCTTGCCGACGCACTCGCCCGCATCAAAACCTTCGGCGCCGAGGCGATCGTCGTGGCACTTGGCGTCGATACCTTCGAGCGTGATCCGATCTCCTTCTTCCAGCTGAAATCGGAGGACTTCATTCGCATGGGAGAGATGATCTCCGCCGCCGGCCTGCCCGTCGTCACCTGCATGGAGGGCGGCTACGGTGTGCCGGAGATCGGCCTCAACGTCGCCAATGTCCTCAAAGGTCTGGAAGCCTGATTGCTTGATATGACCGACGAGACCGTTCCATCCGATATCCCGACACCCCGTATGCTGAGCTGGGCCCGCAACTCCGCCATCTATCGCCTGGAGCGGCGGATGATGACGGAAAAGCAGCTGTTTGACGCTATCACCCGCAAGGCGAAGGAGAAGTTCGAGGATATCAGCGCGGCCCAACTCAAGACCGTTGCCGATTTCGCGGTCAGATTTGCCTATGACAACAAGGTGCTCGACGACAGCGCCTATGCCGAGATCAGCACGCGCTCCGCCGTGCGCGGCGGCAAATCGAAGCGCGCCATCGCCCAGAAGCTTGCTGCCAAGGGTGTCGCGAGCGACAAGGTCGAGGCTGCCCTTGGAGAGGCTGACGATCTCTATGCCGCGGCGATATTTGCCCGCAAGCGCGCCTTCGGCCCGTTCCGCCGGGTCGAGCTTGACGAAAAACGGAAGGCCAAGGAGCTTTCGGCCTTCGCCCGCAACGGCTTCGGTTTCGACATCGGCAGGCAGGTTTTCGAGATGAGTTTCGAGGATGCCGAAGAGGTCATTCTTGCCGGCCGTCGCTAAAGCGCGTCGCGATCTTTCAGATGCGCTTGCCGCGTTTTAGGCCTTTGATTCCGCATGTCTTTGGCGAAAAACCGCTGTACACTTTTGCGCGACATGCTTTTATTTTCGCATCAAGGCTCTTTCTGCCTGGATCAGAAGTTTGAATTTGTCGCTCGCACGCCGTCTTCGTAAAGAAGAGCGCATAATCGGGGGCGAGCATGGACGAAAAAGCAAATGGCGGCGCGGGCACGCTGACCGCGGAGGCATCGACGGCATTCGGCGGCGTGGCGGCCGGCGGACTCATGTGCCTCATGTCCATGTCGTCGATCCAATTCGGCGCGGCATTGTCCTCCTCGGCCATCACAACCTATGGACCGGCCGGCGCCTCCTGGCTGCGCCTCGCCTTTGCCGCCATCATTCTCGCCGTCTTCGTGCGGCCGCGTTTCGTCAGCTACACCAGGGCGCAATGGACGAGTGCTCTGGTTCTCGGCACGACGACCGCGCTGATGACCATGAGTTTCTTTGCGGCGATCGAGCGCATTCCGCTCGGTCTGGCCGTGGCGATCGATTTTCTCGGTCCGCTTTCCGTGGCGACCATCGGCTATGGCCTCGGCCGGCGTCTGATCTGGCCCCTCCTTGCCGGGCTTGGCGTTCTGGCGCTTGCCCATGACGGCCACGGCTGGGTTGGCAATATCGAGGGTATTTTCTTTGCGCTCGGCGCAGGAACCGGCTGGGCGATCTATATCGTCTTGACGAAAAAGATCGGCGCGAGCTTCAAGGGGCTGGAAGGGCTTTCCATGTCGCTGATGGTTGCCGCACTGGTGGCGACACCCTTCGGCTTTGCGGGCGCCGTACCGGCGCTCGATGGCTACGGCCTGATTGAAATGGCGGGCCTTGCCATTCTGGTGCCGCTGCTGCCCTACACGCTGGAACTGATCGCCTTGCGGCGGATGCCGACAGCCTCCTTCGGCATTCTGATGAGCCTCGAACCGGCCATCGCCGCACTCGCAGGCTTCCTCATCCTGGCCCAGCCGATGACGCTTCTGCAGATGGCCGGAACGGCCCTGGTCGTCGCCGCAAGCGCCGGCGCGACCTTTTCGGCCAGGCAATAAAGATCAGCCCGTCTTCTTTGCCGGATCGTCGAGGGCAGGATTGTAAAACAGCGACAGCGTCAGGCTCCTGGCGATCCGCTCCGCCGTCGCCATGAACCAGGCCTTGGCTTCCGGCGAGGGCGCGAGATCGTCGAGCGTTGCGGCAAACAGCGCCAGCCATTTCGGAAAGAGATCGGGCGTCAAGTTCGAAACGCCGGTATGCGCCTGCACCGGCTTGCCGCCATAGGCGCCGCTGCGGAAGGCGACGGCCGACCAGAAGCTTTTCATCTTCTCCATATGCTCCGGCCAGCGGCCGGAAAGCCTGGCGTCGAACACCGGCCCGAGATCGGGATGGGCAAGCACGCGCCCGTAAAAGGTCTCGACCAACCTGTCGATGAAGGCCCGGTCGATCCCCATCGCCTTCATTTCGGCCTCCGCCCTTTCGCGGATCGCCGCGACATGGGCAGGGCGGCCCTGAATCTCATTGTCCATCATAAACCCCGGCGCCGCGTGATGCGGCAGCCCTCATATAGGTGTTTGTGGCGGCGAGCCAAAGTCGCCTGCGCCGCTTGCGGCAATCTGTCAGCCGGCCTGCGGCATGCCCTTGACCGTCACCGCCGCCTTCTCTAGATTTAGAATTATTCTAAATTATTGGAGAAGGTCATGCTGGCGCGGTTTTTCAGATCCTCGAAACGGTCTTTCGACTCGCTGTCCGAGCAGGAAATCCTTGCCCTGGCGATCGCCTCGGAGGAAGACGATGCCCGCATCTATCTCGCCTATGCAGACAGGCTGCGCCGCGACTTCCCCGCCTCGGCCAAGGTCTTCGAGGATATGGCCGAGGTCGAGGACACGCATCGCAAGTCGTTGTTCGAAATCCATCGCCAGCGTTTCGGCGAGCGTATTCCGCTGATCCGGCGCGAGCATGTGCAGGGCTTTTATGAGCGCAAGCCCGATTGGCTCAGGGCAAACCTGTCGCTGGATGCGATGCGGCAGGAGACGGAAGCCATGGAGGAGCAGGCCTACCGCTTCTACGTCGAAGCGGCAAAACGCACCTCGGACGCCTCGACGCGCGAACTTCTCGGTGATCTCGCACTTGCTGAACAGGGGCATGAAGATATCGCCCGCATGCTGGGCGACAAACATACGCCCGAAGATGTCAAGCGCGACGAGAACGAAGCGGTGCATCGGCAATTCGTGCTGACCTATGTGCAGCCGGGTCTTGCCGGGCTGATGGACGGCTCGGTCTCGACACTGGCGCCGATCTTCGCTGCCGCCTTCGCCACGCAGGATACCTGGCAGACCTTCCTTGTCGGCCTGTCCGCCTCCGTCGGCGCCGGCATTTCGATGGGCTTCACCGAAGCGGCCCATGACGACGGCAAGATCTCCGGCCGGGGCTCACCGGTCAAGCGCGGCCTTGCCTGTGGCATCATGACGGCGCTCGGCGGCTTGGGTCACGCACTGCCTTACCTGATCCCGCACTTCTGGACTGCAACGATCACCGCCGCGATCATCGTCTTCTTCGAACTCTGGGCCATCGCCTTCATCCAGAACCGCTACATGGAAACCCCCTTCCTGCGCGCCGCCTTCCAGGTTGTGCTCGGCGGCGGCCTGGTGCTCGGCGCCGGTATTTTGATTGGGAATGGGTGAGTTGCGGTCGGGCAAAGCCCGAGCAATCGATCCAGTGAATCGATTGCAGCAACGAACGCCCTGAGCCTAAAGCGAAGGGCCGGGAAGCGCTGCGGCAAACCAATACCCTATCTCATACGAGGGTGCGGCACAGCGATCAGCCCTCGTCAGGACTGGAAAGATTGCAGCGGATCCCGAACAGCAAAAGGCCGGCTTTCGCCGGCCTTTTCCCACATTCCCCCCGAAATTCTTACCGCAGTGCGCCGACCAGAACGTCGCGGCCGTTCTCGATGGTGACCCAGCGGCCGGCATTGTAGCTCGACTGGCGCTTGACGAACGAATAGGGCGTGCCGAACCACGGCTTGACGTCGGAAGCGAGGTTGTCGAGCACGAAATCGCCCTCGGCGGTGCGCAGCGTCAGCACGGCGTGACCTTCGCCGTCGGGCTTGCGCACGACGGTCATCAGCAGGTCGGCTGCCGAAAAGCCGCGCTGGATCAGCATGCGGCGCTTCAGAAGCGCGAAATCCTCGCAGTCGCCGGCCGTGGTCGGATAGGCCCAGACCTCGTCCTTGCCGTAGATTTCCTTGTCGGTCATCGGCGTGATCGTGCGGTTGACGGTGGCGTTGACCGAACGCACGAGCGACCATTTTGCCGGGGTCATCTCGACCGGGCCGGAATTCCGGTTCGGACCGCATTCATTGCGGTGAATCTGACAGAAATCATAGTGGCCGATCGGCTGCGAAGTGGCATTGCCTGTGACCATCGAAGCATTTCTGCTTGGGGCCGGTACGGCGGCTGTCGCCATCGCAAACACGGCCATCATGGCCACGAAGATACCCTTGATCCGCACGCCCGCTCTTCCTCGCATCGCCCCTTAATTATTAACAAAGTGTTAATGGAGAGGGCCGAGAAGAGTCAATCGTTACTTCTTGGGAGCACCTTGCGACTCGCCGGTATGGTTAAAATGCCACGGATCGGGGACTTACTTTAGGGGGATTTATCCGCCGTTGCCATTCAGGCGGGCATCTTCATATCCGCCACTGAGCGGATGATGCCTTTGACGGCGCCGAGGAGAAGCGCAATATCGCCGGGGCGGGAAAGGCGGTGGTCGCCGTCGCGGACGAAGGTCAGCACCACGTCGTCGGCGGGAAGATGTTCGACCAGTTTCATCGCATGCGCATACGGCACGTCGGCGTCTTTCATGCCCTGGAGGATATGCACCGGACAGCCCGTTTCGATGATGCCGTCGAGCACCCGGTTTTCGCGCCCGTCCTCGATCAGCGCCCTTGTATAGATGTTCGGTTCGGGGCTGTATTGCGAACGCTCTTCGAAATAGCCGCGCTCGGCAAGCGACTTGCGCTCCCTGGCCTTGAGGTTCGGCTCGATCAGCTCGGAGGTGAAATCCGGCGCCGGTGCGATGAGCACCATCCCTGCGAGTTTTGGGCGTTCGAGCTTCGGGCCGCCCTGCCGGGCAAGTTCCTGCGCCAGCCTGAGCGCGATCCAGCCACCCATCGAGGAGCCGACGAGGATCACCCGGTCGGGGGCGACATGGCGGATGACAGCCAGGGACTCCTCCAGCCAGCGCGAGATCGTGCCGTCGCGGAAGCTGCCGCCTGAAAGCCCGTGACCGGAATAATCGAGGCGGATGCAGGCGAGCCCAAGCTCCGCCGCCAGCCCGTCGAGTTCCACGGCCTTGGTGCCGCTCATATCGGAGCGGTAGCCGGATAACCAGACAAGCGCCGGTGTGTCGCTGCCGGCTTGCGCCGGGCGGACGATGATAGCGATATCACGCGCCGCCTCACCTTCGCCGACCGTCAGGAACTGCGGCTGGGCATTCGGCATCTGATCGGACATCGGCGAAACTCCTGTTGTTTTGGCCTATAAAACAGATTCTTGGCAGGCTGACAGCGGGTGATTTTTCCGCTAAAGGATGATATTGACTCCGTTGCAGCAATGACGCGACACGTTTGTGCACCCTGATCGGGAGCGCGAGGCTGCAACATTCCGAAAACAACGCGAGGAGAATACGACCATTCGCAGACCTTTTAAAACCGACGCGCCCGTGAAGGACGGACCGCGCTCGAACCGTGAAATCCGCATTCCCAGGGTTCAGCTGATCGGGGCTGACGGCGAGAATATGGGTGTCGTGCCTACCGACCAGGCCCTGAGAATGGCTGAGGAAGCCGGCCTCGATCTCGTCGAAATTTCCCCCAATGTCGAACCGCCGGTGTGCAAGATCCTCGATCTGGGCAAGCTGAAATATGCCAACCAGAAGAAGGCTGCCGAGGCGCGCAAGAAGCAGAAGATCGTCGAAGTCAAAGAAATCAAGATGCGCCCGAACATCGACACTCATGATTATGACGTGAAGATGAAGGCGATGGGTCGCTTCTTCGACGAAGGCGACAAGGTCAAGGTGACGCTGAAGTTCCGCGGCCGTGAAATGGCCCACCAGGAACTCGGCATGAAGCTTCTGCAGCAGGTCAAGGCCGATACGACCGAATTCGCCAAGGTCGAAGCCGAACCCAAGCTCGAAGGCCGCCAGATGATGATGGTGCTGGCGCCGAAGTAAGCGCCAGGCACTTTTTCGCCCCAAGGCCGTCCGCAAGGGCGGCTTTTGTGCTTTCAGGTATTGCGCTTTCGGGGTGGCCGAAGATTCCTCCGCGGCCCCGTTGCACTTTCAGGACGCTGCGGTTATAAGCGCGCGTCCGAACTGACCGGCAGGGCATGCCGTGGCAGTTTCGAATGCTTGCGGAACGGTTCGTCGCCGATGCCGCAGATCAACAACAAACGCTCCCGCACCTTGTTGCGACGGCCGGAGAACCGGACTTCGCGAGAGGGCTTTTTTGATAAAGCGCGCAGGGAGAACAGAAGGAGTAGCAAAATGCCCAAGATGAAGACGAAGTCCTCTGCCAAGAAGCGGTTCAAGATCACCGCGTCAGGCAAGGTCAAGGCTGCCGCTGCCGGCAAGCGCCATGGCATGATCAAGCGTACCAACAAGTTCATTCGCGATGCACGTGGCACCATGGTTCTCGCAGAACCGGATGGCCGCAAGGTTATCAAGAATTACCTGCCGAACGGTCTCTGAGACTCGTCCGCGAACGCTAGATTTAAGGAGATCATGATATGGCACGTGTAAAAAGGGGCGTCGCTGCCCATGCCAAGCACAAGAAGGTTCTGAAGGCCGCCAAGGGCTTTTACGGCCGTCGCAAGAACACCATCCGTACCGCCAAGGCTGCCGTCGATCGTTCGAAGCAGTACGCCTACCGCGACCGCAAGGTCAACAAGCGCAACTTCCGTGCGCTCTGGATCCAGCGCATCAACGCGGCTGTCCGCGAATTCGGCCTGACCTACGGCCGCTTCATCGACGGCCTGAACAAGGCTGGCATCGAAGTCGACCGCAAGGTTCTCTCCGACATGGCGATCCACGAGCCGGAAGCATTCGGCGCGCTGGTCAATGCTGCCAAGAAGGCTCTTGAGTACCTCAAGGAAGCCGGCACGGCGAACGAGTTTGAAGGCGCGGTCCGTTGAGCCGTGCGCGTTCGTAAGAACGCGCAAAGCTGGCTCAACTGCTTAAAGTGGCGCATGTACCTTTCGAGCGGGCGCGCCCGCTCGGGACATGTGCTACCAGCGCTTCCCAAGCTTTGAATTTATGATTTGGGAAACCCGCGCTGGTTTGGGCTAGCGCGGGTTTTTCTTTCTCTATACTCCTTGCGCCGGCCTCTCCAGCCTGCCTTTCGAACGCCGCCTTATCTGGACGGAAAGAAGACAATGTCAGATATCGACCAGCTTAAATCGCCTTTGCTTGCCGAAATTGCCGCCGCCGGCGATGAGCCCGCGCTCGAAGCTGTGCGCGTGTCCGCCCTTGGCAAGAAGGGCTCGGTCTCCGAACTCCTGAAGACGCTGGGCGCCATGACGCCGGAGGAGCGCCAGACCCGGGGTGCTGCGATCAACGCCCTGAAGAACGAAGTGACGGACGCCATCGCTGAACGCAAGTCGGTGCTGAAAATGGCGGCGGTCAACGCTCGCCTGAAGGCCGAGACGGTCGATGTCAGCCTGCCGGTGCGTTCCTCGCCCGCCGAGCGCGGCCGCATCCATCCGATCAGCCAGATCGTCGACGAGATCACCGCGATCTTCGCCGACATGGGCTTCTCGATTGCCGAAGGTCCCGACGTCGAGACGGATTATTACAATTTCACCGCGCTGAATTTCCCGGAAGGCCATCCGGCCCGCGAGATGCACGACACCTTCTTCTTCAACCCGGATGAGAATGGCGAGCGCAAGGTGCTGCGCACCCATACCTCGCCGGTCCAGATCCGGACCATGGAGACGCAGAAGCCGCCGATCCGCATCATCATCCCCGGCAAGACCTATCGCCAGGATTCGGACGCCACGCATTCGCCGATGTTCCATCAGGTCGAAGGCCTTGTTATCGACAAAAAGGCCAATGTCGCCAACATCCGCTGGGTGCTCGAGGAGTTCTGCAAGACCTTCTTCGAGGTCGACAGCGTGACGATGCGCTTCCGCCCGTCCTTCTTCCCCTTCACCGAGCCTTCTTTCGAGGTCGATATCCAGTGCGACCGCTCCGGCCCGATCGTCAAGTTCGGCGAAGGCAGCGACTGGATGGAAATCCTCGGCTGCGGCATGGTCCACCCGAACGTGCTGCGTTATGGCGGGCTCGATCCGGACGAATATCAGGGTTTTGCCTGGGGCATGGGCCTCGACCGCATCGCCATGCTGAAATACGGCATGCCCGACCTGCGCGACTTCTTCAACGCCGACGTCCGCTGGATGACGCATTACGGCTTCCGCCCGCTCGATATGCCGACATTGTTCGGCGGCCTCAGCGTTTGAACGGAGAATTGAGACGATGAAATTCACGCTCTCCTGGCTGAAAGAGCATCTGGAAACCGATGCCACGCTCGATGAAATCTGCACGCGCCTTACCCAGATCGGGCTGGAGGTCGAGGATGTCGACGACAAGGCGGAATTCAAGCCCTTCGTCATCGCCAAAATTCTCTCGGCGGAAAAACATCCCCAGGCCGACCGCCTGAAGGTGCTGATGGTCGATACCGGTGCCGGTGCGCCGATCCAGGTCGTCTGCGGCGCCCCGAATGCGCGCGCCGGTCTCGTCGGCGCCTTTGCAGCCCCCGGCACCTATGTTCCCGGCATCGACGTGACGCTTGCTGTCGGCAATATACGCGGCGTCGAAAGCCGCGGCATGATGTGCTCCGAAAAGGAACTGCAGATATCCGACAGCCACGACGGCATCATCGATCTGCCTGATGATGCGCCGGTAGGCACAAGCTATGCGGCTTATGCCCACCTTGATGACCCGGTCATCGAGATCAACCTGACGCCGAACCGGCCGGACTGCACCTCGATCTACGGCATCGCCCGCGATCTCTCGGCCTCCGGCCTCGGCACGCTGAAGGCCCGGCCGGCGCCGTCTTTTGCCGTCGAAGGCGAGACGCCGGTGAAGCTGACGCTCGATCTCGACGATGCCAGGCTCTGCCCGGGCTTTTCGCTGCGTCTCGTGCGCGGCGTCAAAAACGGCCCGAGCCCGCGCTGGATGCAGCAGCGGCTTCTTGCCATCGGCCTGCGCCCCATCAATGCGCTGGTCGATATCACAAACTACATGACCTTCGACCAAGGACGACCGATGCACGTCTTCGACGCCGCCAAGGTCAAGGGCAACCTGACGGTGCGCCGCGCCAAAGAAGGCGAGACCGTACTGGCGCTCGACCAGCGCGAATACAAGCTCGGCCCGAACAATGTCGTCATCTCGGATGAAGACGGCATCGAATCGATCGGCGGCATCATGGGCGGCGAACATTCCGGCTGCGATGAAAACACCGTCGATGTGCTGATCGAATCGGCCCTCTGGGACCCGATGAACATCGCCAAGTCGGGCCGCAGCCTCGGCATCATCACCGATGCCCGCTACCGCTTCGAACGCGGCGTCGATCCCGAATATATGGTCCCCGGTCTCGAACGCACCACGGAACTGGTGCTGGAACTCTGCGGCGGCACGGCTGCCAGGGCCGAGGTCGTCGGCTACAAGGGTTACGAACCGAAGATCGTCGATTTCCCCTATTCCGAGGTCAAGCGCCTGACCGGCCTCGAGGTCTCGAATGAGGAAAGCGACACGATTCTGACGCGTCTCGGCTTTACGGTTTCCGATTCCGGCGAACGTGTTTCCGTCGCCGTTCCCTCCTGGCGTCCCGATGTCGACGGCAAGGCCGATCTCGTCGAGGAGGTCATGCGTATCCACGGCGTCGACAATATCAAGCCGGCGCCGCTCGAAAGCCATGCCGCCGTCAACGGCAGAATCCTGACGACGCTGCAGATCCGCACCCGCGTCGCCAAGCGCGCGCTTGCATCGCGCGGCATGCTCGAAGCCGTCACCTGGTCCTTCATTCCGGAAGATCACGCCAAGCTCTTCGGCGGCGGTTCACCGGCCTTGAAGCTTGCCAATCCGATCGCCGCCGAAATGTCGGATATGCGCCCCTCGCTGCTCCCGGGCCTGCTGAGCGCGGCCCAGCGCAATGCCGACAAGGGTTATGCCGACGTCGCCATCTTCGAGGTTTCCGGCACCTATGAGAACGACAGGCCGGAAGGTCAGCGTCGCGTTGCCGGCGGCATCCGCCGCGGCACGGCCTCGCTGGCTGGCGCCGGTCGCGCCTGGTCGAACGGCGCCAAGGGCGGCGGCAAGCCGGTCGACGTCTTCGACGCCAAGGCCGATGCGCTCGCCGTCATCGAAGCCTGCGGCCTGCCGATGGGCAATATCCAGATCGAGCAGGGTGGCCCGGAATGGTATCATCCCGGCCGCTCCGGCACGATCAAGATGGGGCCGAAGGTGGTGCTCGGCTATTTCGGCGAATTCCACCCGCTGACGCTGGAGGCGCTCGATGTCTCCGGCGCGCTCTGCGGCTTCGAAGTCTATGTCGACGCCATGCCGGAAGCCAAGCGCAAGGCGACCCGCACCAAGCCGGCGCTCGAGCTCTCACCTTTCCAGGTCGTGCGGCGCGATTTCGCCTTCGTCGTCGATAAGACGGTGGAAGCAGGCGCCATCGTCAAGGCGGCCACCGGCGCCGACCGCAAGCTGGTGACCGGCGTCAATGTCTTCGACATTTTCGAGGGCGCATCGGTTGGCGAGGGCAAGAAGTCGGTGGCGATCGAGGTTCAGATCCAGCCGGTCGAGCGCACGCTGACGGATGAGGATTTCGAAGCGCTGACGCAGAAGATCGTCGCCGGCGTGACGAAATTCACCGGTGGCGTTCTCAGAAGCTGAGTTCTGTCCGTCTTCCCGCAAAACGAGGGACCGGTCGCGAAAGCGGCCGGTCTTTTCACAGATGCAGATGGTAGAGCTTGCTGACGATCGTCCAGCGGCCGTCGATCTTCAGCAGTGAGAGATAGTCGGTAAAGCGCATTCCGGCGAAATCGTCGGTGACCTTGACGCTGGCCGCATCGCCTTCGACATCAACGCTCTGGATGTCCATGAAGGGCTGCGTGCCGGGCGGTGCCGGCTCCTCCGCCAGGATGGCGGCGATGAATTCGTCGCGCGTCAGCCATTCCACCGCATTCTGGTAATGGCCGATGATCGAGCTTTTCGGGTGAAAAGCCTTTTTCAAGGCTGCCTCATTGCCGAAGGCCATGCCTTCGACATAGAGGTGAACCGTCTGTTCGACTGCCTGCCTGTCCGACATGTTTTCATCCCGTTTTCCGAGATGACGTTAGATAGTTTCGCCTGCCGCGAAGGCAAGCCCGGCCGTTGCATCAGGCCGGGCTTTCGCTGCTTGTTTTCGGTTCAGAGGTTGGTCATGGAAAGTAAGGAGTCCGAATAGCGCTTGCCGGCCACCTCGCCGAGGGGGATTATCCGGCCAAGCTGCTCGAGTTCCGCCGCACTGAGCGTAATATCGGCCGCAGCGGCGTTCTGTTCGAGATGGTGAAGCTTGCGGGCGCCGGGGATCGGCACGATGTCGTCACCCTGGCCCAATACCCAGGCGAGCGCCAGCTGCGCCGCCGTCACGCCCTTCTCGGCGGCAAGCTCTTCGAGCGTGGCGACGAGAGCGGCGTTGGCGTCGAAATTTTCCGCCTGGAAACGCGGCACCTGCCGGCGGAAATCGTCGGCGGCAAGATCCTCCGGCTTGCGGATCGCTCCGGTGAGGAAACCGCGGCCGAGCGGGCTGTAGGGCACGAAGCCGATGCCGAATTCGCGGCAGGTCGCAAGCACATCCTCCTCGGGATCGCGCGTCCAGAGCGAATATTCGCTCTGCAGCGCGGCGATCGGATGGACGGCATGGGCGCGGCGGATGGTGGCGCTGCCGGCCTCCGAGAGGCCGAGCGCGCGGACTTTGCCTTCCCTGACCAGTTCGGCCATCACGCCGACCGTCTCTTCGATCGGCACATTGGGATCGACGCGATGCTGGTAGAGCAGGTCGATGGTCTCGATGCCGAGCCGCTTCAGCGAGGCCTCAGTGACCTCCCGCACATGCTCCGGACGGCTGTCGACGCCGGCAATGGCGGCAGCACCCGACTGGCTGGTATCGATCTTGAAGCCGAATTTGGTGGCGATCACCACGCGGTCGCGAAACGGCTTCAGCGCTTTTCCGAGAAGAATCTCGTTGGTGAAAGGGCCGTAAACTTCTGCGGTGTCGAAGAAGGTGACGCCGAGATCGACGGCGCGGTGCAGCGTCCTCACCGACTCCGCCTCGTCGCTGGCGCCATAGGCAAAGCTCATGCCCATGCAGCCGAGGCCGACGGCAGAGACGGTAAGATCGTTTCCGAGTTTCCGGGTTTTCATCATGGGCTCCTTTTCTGAGCTGATTTTGAACCGCTCGGAGAGGGTCGTTGCGGTACGGACAAACCATATCGCTGTGATATCGATCAGAAAATACATGCAGTTTCTAACGGGCTGTTCTATTATTTCGATCAATGAACAGAACCCAGCTCTCACAACTCGCCGTTCTCGCCGCCGTCTCGGAGCATCGCAGCTTCCGCGCCGCGGCCAAGGAACTTCTCGTCGCGCCCTCGGCCATCAGCCATGCGATATCGAGCCTCGAGGAAAGCCTGGGCGTCAGGCTTCTGGCGCGCACGACCCGCAGCGTCGCGCCGACGGAAGAGGGCCGCCTGCTGCTCGAACGGCTGCGTCCGGCGCTGGAGGAGATCGATATTGCGCTCGAGGCCGTCCGCGATACCCGCAGCAAACCGGCGGGAAACCTGCGCATCACAGCGCCGCGCTTTGCCTCCGATCTCCTGCTCGCCCCGCGCCTCGGTGATTTTCTCAATCTCTATCCCGATATCACCCTGGAGATCGCCAATGAGGATGGTTTCACCGACATCGTCAAGGAAGGTTTCGACGCCGGCCTAAGGCTGGAGGAGAGCCTGGAGGCCGATATGATCGCGGTGAGGTTCTCGCCCAATCTGACGACCGTGATCGCCGCGTCGCCCGAATATTTCGAGCGCTATCCGAAACCCGAACACCCGCGCGATCTCGTCCATCACCGCTGCATCAAGCGGCGCTTCACCAATGGCTCGATCTATCGCTGGGAATTCGAAAAGGACGGGCAGGAACTGGTCGTTGCGGTCAACGGGCCGCTTGTTGTCAGCGAAGACAGGCTGGCTCTGCTGGCAGCACTGAACGGCGCCGGCCTTGCCTATCTCTTCGATATGCGGGTGCATGCCGAACTGGCGGGCGGCAGGTTGGTGCGGGTGCTGGAAGATTGGTGCGCGCCCTATTCCGGGCCGTTTCTCTATTATCCCAGCCGCCGGCAGATGCGGCCGGCGCTGCGCGCCTTCATCGATTTCTTCAGATATGTGGAGAAGGATACGGGCGGCCGGTCGGGCTGAACCGCCGCCCGTTCGCAAGCCGTCAGGCAGCCTTCGCCTTCTGGTTTGCCGCCGTGGTGGCAAGCTGCGAGAGGGTCTTGTCGGTGGCCGTTTCCTGTTGCAGCGTCTGGTCGAGAAGGCCGACGACATCCTTGTGGCCGAGCGTCGCGGCCCAGGTCTTCAGCGTGCCGTAACGGGCGATTTCATAGTGCTCGACGGCCTGGGCGGCCGAGATCAGCCCGGCATCCAGCGCCGGCGTGCCCTTGAATTCCTCCATGATTTCCTCGCCCTCGGCGATAATGCCCTGGATCGCCTCGCAGGTCTTGCCCTGGGCACGTTTGCCGATTTTGTCGAAAATCTGCTGCAGGCGCTCGACCTGACCTTCGGTTTCCTCAAGGTGCTTCTGGAAACCCGCCTTCAGTTCGGAGGATTGCGCCGCGCGTGCCATTTTCGGCAGGGCGCGCAGGATCTGCCGTTCGGCGAAATAAATATCCTTCAGCGTGTCGTAGAAGAGATCTTCCAGCGTCTTTTCCTTGGCCATGTTCTCGATCCTTGTTTTGGGAAAGGCCGCGAATGCGGCGACACCTTAAGAAGCGAACTTTGCCAAAATTGTTCCCGATCGATTTCGGGTGGACTGAAAATCAGCTCCGCGCGATGTTTCCAGCCGTCGATGTGGGAGGAAGAGAGACAATGCGAAAGCCGAATTCGATGAAAGGTTTGGAGGATCTCGGCCGCGTGCGGCTGTCGCAAAACTTCTTCTTCCGCGATTTCCTGCATTCTGAAATCGCCGATTTCTATCGCATTCCCAATATTCCCGAGGATCCCGATCTGGCGATCGAGGTGGGCAGGAGGCTTTGCCAGGAATTGCTGGAGCCGCTGGAAGCGACCTTCGGGCGTCTGCACATCCGTTCCGGCTATCGCTCTCCCGCGGTCAACAGGTTCGGCAACGAAAACAAGCTGAACTGTTCGACCAATGCCGCCACCGCGGCGCATCACATCTGGGACATGAGGGACTTCGACGGCTGCATGGGCGCGGCAGTCTGCATCGTCGTGCCGTGGATGATCGACCGCTACCGCGACGAAAGCGACTGGCAGCGGCTCGCCTGGTGGATCCACGACCATCTGCCCTATGCCTCGCTCTGCTTCTTCCCGAAGCTATGGGCCTTCAATATCCAATGGCACGAACGGCCGAAGCGGGTGATCCAGAGTTATATCAGCCCGCGCGGCATCCTGACCAAGCCCGGCATGGCGAACTGGGAAGGCGATCATTCCGAATGGTATGAGGGATTTCCGGGGCTTAGAGAGTGATGCGGTAGCGGATATGGCCGTCGCTCTCGACATAGCTGTCGTAGAGTGCCCGTGCCGTTTTATTCTGCTCGCTCGTATGCCAGTAGAGCCGCGACCACCCCTTCGCCTTGCCGAGCGCGACGAGATCGTCGATCAGCGCCCGTCCGACGCCTTTTCCGCGAGCTTCGGGATCGACGAACAGGTCTTCGAGATAGCAGTCCCTGGTGCGGATCCACGTGCCCTCATGGGTGAGATAGAGCGCAAAGCCCATGATCCTGCCGTCGACCTCGGCGACGCGCATGGCGATCGCCGACGCCGGATCGAAAACCCGGCGCCATGTCAGATCGCTGATATCGGCATCGACCGTGACCTCGTAAAAGGCAAGATAGTCAGCCCAGAGTTCGCGCCAGCGCGCTTCGTCCTCGGGGTGGGCATCGCGGATCGTCACGGTCATGGGGGGTCCTTTTCAGGCGCCGGCTTCGTCGAGCAGCGCCATCGCCTCATCGGAAAGCGCAAGTGTCGCCGATTTCACCAGGCTTTCAAGCTGCGAAAGGCTGGTCGCGCTGGCGATCGGTGCCGTCACGCCCTTCTTGCGCAACAGCCAGGCGAGCGAAATTTCCGCGGGCTTGGCGCCGGTTTCGGCCGAGATCTTGTCGAGCACGGCAAGGATGCGAAGGCCCTTGTCGTCGAGATATTGCGACACGCGGCCTTCGCGGGCGCGGCCTTGCGTATCGCTCTTGCTGCGGTATTTGCCGGTGAGGAAACCGGCGGCAAGGCTGAAATAGGTGATCACGCCGACATCTTCCCTGACGCAGAGCTCGGCGAGAGGCCCCTCGAAGCTCGCGCGCTCGTAGAGATTATATTCCGGCTGCAGCACGTCGTACCGCGGCAGCCCGGCCTTTTCGGCAGCGTCGAACGAGGCCTGCAGCAGCGGCGCATCATAATTCGAGCAGCCGATGGCGCGGATTTTGCCCTGCTCCTTCAGCTTGGCATAGGCGCCGAGCGTTTCTTCGTGCGGCGTATCGGCATCCGGCCAATGCGAGAGATAGAGGTCGATATAGTCGGTCTGCAGCCGGCTGAGCGAATCCTCGACAGCCTTGAGGATATAGCTTTCCTTGAGCGTCTTTCCCTGTCCCATGTCCGAGCCGACCTTGGTGACGATGACGGCCTTGTCGCGAGAGATATTCGATTGCTTCAGCCAGCGCCCGATGATCTCCTCGGAATCGCCGCCCTTGTTGCCGGGCACCCAAGCGGAATAGACATCCGCCGTGTCGATGGTGTTGAGCCCTGCGTCAAAGAAGGCGTCGAGAATGGCGGAGGATGTTTTCTCGTCGGCCGTCCAGCCGAAGACATTGCCGCCGAAGACGATCGGCGAAATCGAAAGACCTGTTTTTCCAAGCCGGCGCATTTCCATGACGCTCTCCAAAATGACTGAAATGTTCGAAATTACTGATACGGCGGGACACCGCCTGACCTAACCTAGTGCGATCCGGGCGTCAGGGAAACCAAACTTCCGTGATTTCCGGTCGCGCCATTGCGCCGCAGCCAGGGCCTGAATAAGGTTCGCGAACATCAGCTTTGGGGAGATTGATCATGTTGCGCTTCGGTATCCTTTCAACGGCGAAGATCGGCCGCGACAATGTCGTTCCGGCAATTCAGGATGCGGAAAACTGCGTCGTCACGGCGATTGCCAGCCGTGATCTCACGCGGGCAAGGGAGATGGCAGACCGCTTCTCGGTGCCGCATGCCTTCGGTTCCTACGAGGAGATGCTGGCCTCCGACGTCATCGACGCCGTCTATATTCCGCTGCCGACTTCGCAGCATATCGAATGGTCGATCAAAGCAGCCGATGCCGGCAAGCACGTGCTCTGCGAAAAGCCGATTGCGCTGAAAGCAGCCGATATCGACGAGGTGATCGCCGCCCGCGACCGCAACGGGGTCGTGGTGACCGAAGCCTATATGGTCACCTATGCCCCGGTCTGGCAGAAGGTGCGCGCGTTGATCGAGGAGGGTGCGATCGGTTCGCTCAAGCATGTGCAGGGCGCCTTCACCTATTTCAACCGCGACGCTGCCAACATGCGCAACATTCCCGAACTCGGCGGCGGCGGCCTTCCCGATATCGGCGTCTATCCGGTCATGAGCACCCGGTTTTCCACCGGCAAGGAGCCGCTGCGGATCCAGGCGATCACCGAGCGCGATGCGGATTTCGGTACGGATATCTATTCGAGCGTCAAGGCCGATTTCGGCGATTTCGAACTGAGCTTCTATATCTCGACGCAGATGGCCAACCGCCAGGTCATGGTCTTCCACGGCACCGACGGCTATATCGAGGTCAAGTCGCCGTTCAACGCCAATCGCTGGGGGCCGGAGGAGATTGAGCTAACCGACCGCAGCCACAATGAATCGCGCATCTTCCGCTTCCAGGACAGCCGGCAATACCGGCGTGAGGTCGAAGCCTTCGCCCGGGCGGTGAAGGACAGCAAGGAAGAGATCGTCACACTCGAAAATTCGAAGCTGAACCAGAAGGTGATCGACGCGATCTACCGCGCCAGCGAAAAGGACGGCTGGGAAGCGGTCTAAAGCATGCCGCGCAAAAGCGTGCCGCGGTTTTGCGAGAACGACGTGCGTAAAGCAAAGATTCAAAGTCTTGCAGCGTCCTCGGCGCGTCCTTTGGAAGCGCTGCGCTGTCATTATTCGGCGCGGAAGACGAAGCGCGAATAGCCGAAGAAGCTGAAGACCATCGAGGCGATGCTGGCCATCACCATGGCCGCAAGCGGCTGAAGCGCCGGCAGCGACAGCAGAAGGGCGGAATACAGCCCGTAATTGACGAGCGCCGCCGTCACCCCGACCGAGCCGTAACGGAAGCCTTCGGCGGCAAGCGACCGGCCGGAGCGGTCGAAGGTGAAGCTCCGGTTGAAAACCCAGGTCGCCGCCATTGCCAATGCGATGGCGATGATCCGCGCCAGAAATGGGCCGAGCGGTGTCAGATCGAGCAGCGCCAAGAGCACGCCGGCATCGACGAGGAAACCGATGCCGCCGGCGATGGCAAAGCGGATGAGCTTTCTCATGCCGCATCCGCCTTCCCGCGACCGGGGCGCGCTATCGGCCCTGTGTCGCTGAGCGGCGCCTTCATCGCGCTCGGCGTCTCCAGGCTCATATAATGGATGCGAAGCTGTTCGGCGCGGGCGCGTGCAACGGAATCCAGGATGACGCCGGCGGTGAACAGCATGAAGGAGATCATCATCAGCGCCATCGACAGCACCCAGGTCGGCATGCGGCTGACCAGACCTGTCTGGAAATATTCCGCCAGCACCGGGGCCATGAAGCCGAGGCTCGTCAGCATGAAGGCGGCGCTGATCGCGCTGAAAAAGGCGAAGGGCCGCGTCTCCTTCATCAGCATCGCAAACATCCAGAGGATCTTGGCGCCGTCACGGAAGGTCGAAAGCTTGGAATGTGAGCCTTCCGGCCGGCGGCCGTAGTCGAGCTCCAGCTCGCTGACCGGCAGCTTCAGCCGGGAGGCGTGCACGGACATTTCGGTCTCGATCTCGAAGCCGCCCGATACTGCCGGGAAGCTTTTGACGAAACGGCGCGAAAAAGCACGGTAGCCGGAAAAGATGTCGGTGAAATCGGGGCCGAAGATCATCCGGTAGAGCAGGTTGAACAACCGGTTGCCGAGCGCATGACCCTGACGGCCGGCATCGTCATGCACGCCGCGCCGGGTGCCCACCACCATGTCGGCGCGCTCCGTCAGCAGCGTGCGCACCAGTTCCTCGGCATCGGCGGGCGTATAGGTTCCGTCGCCGTCGGCGATGATATAGATGTCAGCCTCGATGTCGGCGAACATGCGGCGCACGACATGGCCCTTGCCTTGGCGCCGCTCGCGCACGACATGCGCACCGGCAAGCATCGCCTGCAGCGCTGTCCCGTCGGTGGAATTGTTGTCGTAGACATGGATCGCCGCATCCGGCAGCGCCGCCCGGAAACCTCGCACGACAGGGCCGATCGTCGCGGCCTCATTATAGCAGGGAAGCAGGACGGCAATGTCCAGTTTATCGGTACGCGATCGGGCCATGACTTTACTCGTTACACAAAAGCCGTGCCGAGCCTAAACCAACCGGCGTTAATAAGACCCTATGACGCAGCCGAAATCCGTGGCGGCGGCCAACAGCTTTACACTTTCTTGATCGGCGGCGGCTAAGGTTTGGCATCTTTGGAAACGGACCGCTAACCACGATGAACGCTGTGCAGCCGATCGCCAATGCATCATTCGCGACCGCCACCCCCAAGGGAAAGGTGTCCGGCCTGCTGACGCGGCTGTGGCCAACCGTCATTGCCTATAGCGTCATCTTCGCCGTCGTCATTTTCGCCGCCAAGTTTTACCGCGCCACCGATTATGTCGGCCCCGACAATGACGACGGAATGCGTCTCGTCGAGGTGCGCGATTTACTGGCCGGGCAAAGCTGGTTCGATCTGATGCAGTACCGTCTTGGCATCGACGGCGGCACGCTGATGCACTGGTCGCGGCTGATCGATCTGCCGATCGCCTCGCTGATCCGGTTCTTCGGCCTGTTTGCGCCCCCCAAGACGGCCGAGGCACTGGCACTCGCCGTTTGGCCCCTGTCGCTCATTCTGCCCGCCATGCTCGCCATGGCCGTTGCCGGCCGGCGCATCGGCGGGGTTGCCGGCATGCACATCAGTCTCGTCCTGACCGGCCTTGCCATCTATACCGGAAGCCGTTTCGCGCCGGGCGCCATCGACCATCACAATGCCCAGCTGGCGCTGGTCGCGACGATGGTGGCGATGCTGCTGGACCCCGAGCGTCGCGGCTGGAATTATGCGGTCGCCGGTACCGCGGCGGCCGTCGCCATTGCCATCGGCGCCGAAACGACGCCCTTCGTCGCAGCCGTCTGCCTGACCGTTGCCCTGCTCTGGGCGTGGGAGGGTGAAAACTTCGCCGTCGCCGCTCGCTCCTTCGGATTGGCGCTGGCGATTGCGATCAGCATCCTCTTTGTCGCAACGGTGCCGCCCCGGCTTTATTCCATGGTCACCTGCGACAATCTCTCGCTCGGTTACTACAGCCTGGCGGCGATCGGCGGCGGATTGTTGCTGTTTTCGGCAGTTTTTGCGAGCCGCCTGCGCCGGCCCATGCGCTTTGCGGCGCTGGCCGTCGTCGGCGCCGGCGTTCTTGGTTCGGCTGTTGTGATCGCCCCGCAATGCCTGAGCAATCCGCTGGCCGGTCTCGATCCGATGCTGGTCGAACTCTGGCTGAGGAATGTTACGGAAGCGCAGTCGATTTTCGCTCTCGCACGGACCGATTCCTTTTCGGTCGGCGCCTTCTATGCGGCGGGTCTGTTCGGCATCGCCGTCTGCATCTTCCGCATCGCCCGGCGCGACCGCACCCAGATCCACCTGATCCTGCTCATCCTGCTCGCCACGAGCTGGGCCATCGCGCTGGTCCAGGTGCGCGGCTCCACCTTCTCGAACCTGCTTTCCATTCTGCCGCTTGCTTTGCTGATCATCGATGTCAGACGTATCTCCAACGAAGACAGCGAGAATGTCGCCGCCGCCTTCGTCTATGTCGTGACCGTGCTCGCAAGCGTTCCGGCCGCCTGGGCGGTCGGCGGCGGGCTTGTCTCGCGGCAGGTGCAAAATGATGTGCAGAAACAGGCAACGGCGGCACAGGAGCATCCCTGCACATCGAAAGCAGCGCTGGCGCCGCTTGCCGGGCTTCCGGCCGGGCTGATCGCTGCCCCGTCGGAAATGGGCGTGCCGATCCTCCGCTTCACGGAAAACCGGGTTCTCTCCGCACCCTATCACCGCAATCAGGGCGGCATGCTGACGGAATTGCATATCGGCCTGGCGGAGCCGCAGGAGGCGGAAGCCTTCCTGAAAGGAGCCGGCGTCACGATGCTGGCCTTCTGCGCGGATGACCCGCAGACGCGTCAACTCGCCAAGCTGAAGCCGGATGGTCTCTATGCTGAGCTCGGCAAGGGCAATATCCCGCCCTATCTGGAGCCGCTGCCGAAGGCGCCGGATGCCGGCGTTCAGTTCTTTCGCTATCGGCCGGCGGCGAATTGACGCCGCCAGCTGTGCCGGCAGTCTTTAGTGGGAAACGCGCGGCGCGCGGCGAAGGCGCGCACTGGCGTAGAGGCCGAGAACAAAGAGCATGAGGCCGGCATTATAGCCGAGAACGGCATAGACGAATGCCAGAATTGACACCGGCCCGGGCGAGGTTATCGCCGCCACCGCGAATGTCATTCCGATCAGCGCGGCGACCAACGCGATCGCGGCGGCCGAGCGCATTTGCCCGGCGCTGACGCCCAATGCTGCTGCTGTGAGAATAATCATTTCAGCACCTTCCCAGAGATAACGAGGGGAAGCATAGGAAGCGCCAGCTAACGAAGACTTACCGGCCATCGTAGCAGAAAAGCCTTTGTATTGCGGTGGTTAGCAATCCCTTTCGTGTAAAACGCGAATTGTAACTATCCGTTCCGCAACCAAACGAATTTAGGCGATTTCGCTCTCGGTCGCCACGCCGGCCGAGCTTGACGGCGCGACGACAGCGTCAGCGCGTTGCCGATTTCAATAGCCGGGAAAACGGCCTCTGCATCGCTACCGACCTTCCCGTTTGCCGCCGATGCGCTA
The DNA here is from genome assembly GCF_014197615.1 of Rhizobium esperanzae. Taxonomy (GTDB): domain Bacteria; phylum Pseudomonadota; class Alphaproteobacteria; order Rhizobiales; family Rhizobiaceae; genus Rhizobium; species Rhizobium esperanzae_A. The sequence continues at coordinate 101,755 of NZ_JACIFY010000005.1, read as the reverse complement.
GAAAGAAGGAATGAGCAATGTCTTCGACAGCGATTCGCCGACCAACCTTGCCGAATATTCGGTTTCGGAGCTTTCCGGCTCGATCAAGCGCACCGTCGAAACGGCCTTTGACCAGGTTCGCGTGCGCGGCGAAATATCGGGCTATCGTGGTCAGCACTCCTCGGGTCATGCCTATTTCGCGCTGAAGGACGACCGTGCCCGCATCGACGCCGTCATATGGAAGGGCACCTTCTCGCGGCTGAAGTTTCGCCCGGAAGAGGGCATGGAGATCATCGCCACCGGCAAGGTCACGACCTTTCCCGGTTCCTCCAAATACCAGATCGTCATCGAGACGCTGGAGCCGGCCGGCGCCGGCGCGCTGATGGCGCTGATCGAGGAGCGCAAGCGCAGGCTCGGCGCCGAGGGCCTGTTCGATGCCGCCCGCAAGAAGCGGCTGCCCTTCATGCCCAGGGTGATCGGCGTCGTTACCTCGCCGACCGGCGCCGTGATCCGCGATATTCTGCACCGCATCTCCGATCGTTTTCCCGTGCATGTCCTCGTCTGGCCGGTGAAGGTGCAGGGGGAGGGATCAGGCGAGGAGGTGGCGAACGCCATTCGCGGCTTCAACGCGATGGAACCTTCAGGCGCCATCCCGCGCCCGGACGTGCTGATCGTTGCACGCGGCGGCGGCAGTCTTGAGGATCTCTGGAGCTTCAACGACGAAGTGGTCGTGCGCGCAGCCGCCGAAAGCCGGATACCGCTGATCTCGGCGGTCGGACACGAAACCGACTGGACGCTGATCGATTATGCCGCCGATGTCCGCGCGCCGACGCCGACGGGGGCTGCGGAAATGGCGGTGCCTGTTAAGGCTGAGTTGGAAGCGCAGGCGGCTGCTCTCGCCGCGCGCCTGCAAGGCTGCATGAACCGGCAGATGGATCAGCGCCGCCAGTCCGTCCGCGCCCTGATGCGGGCTCTGCCGTCGCTCGACCAGCTTCTCGCCCTGCCGCGCCGTCGTTTCGACGAAGCGGCGGCCGGCCTCGGCCGCGGGCTGGAACTCAACACCATCAACAAACGCCGCGGCTTCGAACGCGCCGCCTCGCATCTGCGCCCCGATATGCTCTCCAATCGTATCGCCGAGCGCCGCCAGACGCTGAACGAGCGCATGGTGCGGGCTGAACGCATGGTCGAGCGGCTGATCGACCGCTCGACATCGCGTGTCGAGCGCGCCGAGGCCATCCTCGCCTCGTTGCCGGCACGGTTGAAGGCGCAAACCGACCGCTCCCGCGAGCGTCTCGGCAATCTCATCAGGCACGCCGACACCGCCACATCCCATCAGCTGATCCGGGCAAGAGCCGCGCTTGCGGCACAGGACCGAGTGCTGCAGTCGCTGTCCTACAAAAACGTGCTGAAGCGCGGTTACGCAGTGATCCGCGACGACGAGGACAGGCCGATCTCGCAGGCTGCCGCTCTTTCGGCCGGTGCCGCGGTCTCCATCGAATTTTCCGACGGCCGCATCGGCGCCGTCACCACCGAAGGCGGCATGCCGCCGGGAGGGTCGAAGAAGCGGACGGCCAAGGCCACCGAGCCGCCGCCGAAACAGGGAAGCCTGTTCTAGAGCAATTCTGCATCGTCACTGACGCTGTGGTGAACCCGAACGCGGTGTTTGCCGCCATGGGTCCTCGGCTCAAGGCCGAGGACGACAGAGGGTGGGGGAGGCTATGCAGCAAGAACCGTAAGCGCAGCGGTTTTTGGGGAATTGCCGTCATTGTTTGCACAATTCCTAATGCAAAACCGCTCGCGCATTTTTGCTGAAATTTCTCCCGGTGTCCGGTTTCTTGCCCATCGTGCCCCCATTCTCCGTCATACTCGGGCTTGACCCGAGTATCCATGCGGTAAGCACTCCACCGCATGATCGAACGCGCGAACTACTCGAAATCCGAGAGAAACTTGCGCAGCAATCTGTCGAGCTCCGCCTTGTCGGCAGCGTTCAGATTTCCCATCAGCCGCTGCTGGTTGGCGGCATGGGCGTCGACCGCCTTTTCGACGGTCGCAAACCCCTTGTCCGTCAGAGCAATCAGCACGCTGCGCCTGTCTTCGGGATTGAGGATACGCTGGACGAAGCCCGCCTTCTCCAACTGGTCGATCCGGTTCGTCATCGTCCCGGAACTGACCATCGTCATCTCCAGAAGCTCGCCCGGCGAAAGTCGGTGAGGCGTGCCGGAGCGGCGAAGGGTGGCGAGCACATCGAAGGCGGAGGTGGAAAGCCCGTGCTCCAGCAACACGGCTTCGACCTCGCGGCCGAGATGGGTGCCAAGGCGCTTCAGGCGCCCGAGGATGCCCATCGGTTCGACATCGAGGTCCGGCCGCTCACGCCGCCATTGCGCCAGGATCCTGTCGACGTGATCGTGCTTCTCATCGGCCATTCCGTATCGATATCAGCAGACATCTTGACGTCAAGATAAAACAAGCTATCCTGAATTTATCTTGATATAGAGATTCTTGAGATGAAGACAAATTCGCGATACCTCGCCGACGTGCTGACGACCGCCGTGGCGCCGGCCATTTGGGGCAGTACCTATTTCGTCACCACATCCTTTCTGCCCCAGGGCTATCCGCTGACGGTCGCCCTGCTGCGCGCCCTGCCGGCAGGTCTGCTTCTGTTGCTGATTGTTCGGATGTTGCCGACCGGAATCTGGTGGGGAAGGGCCATCATTCTCGGCGCCCTGAACTTCTCGTTCTTCTGGGCGATGCTCTTCGTCTCGGCCTACAGGCTGCCCGGCGGCGTTGCCGGAACGGTCGGCGCCGTGCAGCCGCTGATCGTCATCGCGCTGTCGCGGTTTTTCCTCGGCATGCCGATCCGGCTGCTTGCGGTGCTGGCAGGTCTTGCCGGCGTGGCCGGCGTCGGACTACTGGTATTGACGCCGAAGGCGGGGCTCGATCCGGTCGGGGTGGCCGCCGGGCTCGCCGGCGCCGTGTCGATGGCTTTCGGCACCGTGCTGACCCGGCGCTGGGCGCCGGCGGTGTCAAACCTGACCTTCACCGCCTGGCAATTGACGGCGGGCGGCATCCTGCTGCTGCCTTTTGCGCTTTTGCTCGAACCGGCGCTACCGACGCTGAGCGCTGCAAACATTGCCGGCATCACCTATCTCGGCCTGATCGGCGCGGCCTTCACCTATCTGCTCTGGTTTCGCGGCCTGTCGCGCATCGAGCCCTCGGCGGTCGCCTCTCTCGGCTTTCTGAGCCCCGTCGTCGCGACTTTGCTTGGCTGGTTGGCGCTCGGCCAGAGCCTGGCGCCGGCGCAGATCGCCGGTTTCGCCATGGTGCTTGCCGGCGTCTGGCTCAGTCAGCGCGCGACGATGCCGGTCAGGCCCACTCGCCCTGGCGCATCACAGCAACCCGCGAACCATCCGGTGTGATGCCGTCGATATCGACCTTGTCGGAGCCGATCATCCAGTCGATATGGATCAGGCTGGAATTGCCGCCTTGCGCCTTGATCTGCTCCTGGCTCAATGTCGCGCCGTCGAGGAAGCACTTGGAATAACACTGGCCGAGCGCGATGTGGCAGGAGGCGTTTTCGTCGAACAGCGTATTGTAGAACAGGATGCCGCTGGCCGAAATCGGCGAGGAATGCGGAACCAGCGCCACTTCGCCGAGCCGGCGTGCGCCCTCGTCGGTATCCAGCACCTTGTTCAACACCTCTTCGCCGCGTGAGGCATTGGCCTCGACGATGCGCCCGCCCTCGAAACGCACCTGGATATTGTCGATCAGCGTGCCCTGGTGCGACAGCGGCTTGGTGCTCGACACATGGCCTTCGACGCGCAGCGCATGCGGCGTGGTGAAGACTTCCTCGGTCGGGATGTTCGGATTGCAGGTAACGCCGTTCTTGGCGGTGGATGCGCCGCCATGCCATTCATGCCCGTCGGCAAGACCGACCGTCAGGTCGGTGCCCGGTCCCTTGAAATGCAGCGCGGCGAAGCGCTTGCCGTTCAGCCAGGCGGAGCGCTTGGCAAGGTTGGCATTGTGCTCGGCCCAGGCGGCGATGGGGTCACTGACATTGACGCGCGAGGCGGCAAAGATCGCCTTGGCGAGCTTGGCGATCGCGATCGGTTCCGGATCGTCGGGGAAAACCACCTTGGCCCAGGACGGGTTGGGATAGGAGACGATGTTCCAGTTGATGTCGAAATTCGAGATTTTTTCAAGCGCCGGCTTGTAGGCGGTGGACATGGCGCGATTGGCGCGGCCGACCCTGCCGGCATCCTGCGCCGACAGCAGCAGCGGATTGTCGCCGGCGACTGCCAGACGGGCGGCCCCGTTGGCATAGGCCTTGGCCATGCCCTCGTAGAGCCAGCCGGAGGCGCGGTCGAAACTCTCGTCGCTGCCATACTGATAGCGCGCCAGCGTCGTTTCCTCGTCGGAATAGAAGGCGGTCACCAGCCCGGCGCCGGCCTGATAGGCCTGTTTGGTGATCAGGCGAACGAGCGGCAGCGCCACGACGGGGGCCGTGATCACCAGATCCTGATCCTTCTGCAACTGCAGCCCGACCTTGACGGCGACTTCCGCAAGCTTCTCCAGCTTGTCGGGATCAATGGTGTTCTGGCTCTGGGGCATGAAAGTCATGGTTCAACCTGCCTTCTGTCATCGACGCTAGAGCAATTCCCGGCAAAGCGCGAAGCGCTTTTGCCGGGAATTGCGTAAATCCAAAGATTGGAGCGGTTCTGCGCTTCCGTGAAAAGCTGAACCGCACCAAGAGGCTGGAAGACTTAGACCCGTTTGCGGCGAAAATGAAGCGTCCTGCTGGCGAATTGAAGCGGCCGGATATCTGTCCGGCCGCTGCCGGGGGTTCAAGCGGCGGCAGGCTGCCTGAGCAGGATCGAGCTATGTTTCTCAAGGAATTCCGTCAGCCGCTGCGGGTAATCCTCACCAACGGCATTCTTGACGCTCGCCCGCGCCGCCAGCGCCTTGCGCCAGCTTTTGACCCGCTCAAGCCCGTCGAAGATGCCGCTGTCGCCCAACCTGTCGAAGAGATCGAAATAACGAAAGACCGGCGCAAAGACGGCATCGACGAGGCTGAAGCTGTTGCCGGCGAAATAGGGTCCGTCGGTCAGCGCGCTGTCGACCGTCGCGAACTTGGCAATCAGCGCCTTGCGCTTGGTCTCCAGCTGCACCGCATCCTGCGCCGTTTCATAACCCCAGAGGTCGGAAAGCACGGAGGAGCCGAATTCCATCCAGCCGCGATGACGGGCGCGGATGAGCGGATCGGCGGGATGCAAAGCTGCACCCGCCTGCGTTTCCTCCAGATATTCGCAGATGACGCTGCTTTCGAACAGCACCGCGTCGCTGCCATCCTCCTCTTCGATCCGCAGCAGCGGCACCTTGCCGAGCGGCGAGATCTTCAGGAACCAGTCCGGCTTGTCGGCGAGGTCGATATTGATGCGCTCGAAGGCCACGCCCTTTTCAAGGAGAGCGATGGCGGCGCGCTGCACATAGGGGCAGAGATGATGGCTGATGAGGGTAAGTCTGCGCATGGAAATCTCCTGGTCACAATCCATGCAAATGCATCTAATATCGCTTGCGGCAGAATTCAAGATAGATGTAATTGCATTTATGTCTAAAAAAACAGTCGAGCCGAGCGAAGCCTCCACCCGCGCCTGGACGAGCATCATGCGCGCCCGCGAACGGCTGCTTGGCGCGATCGAAACCGACCTGAAAGCCGCCGGCATGCCGCCGCTTGCCTGGTATGACGTGCTGTGGGAATTGGCGCGCGCGCAAGACGGCAGGCTGCGCCCCTATGAGATCGAAGAGCGCACATTGCTGGCGCAGTATAATCTTTCCCGCCTGATCGACCGGCTGGAAAGAGAGGGTCTCGTCCGGCGCGAAGTCTTCGCCAGGGATGGACGCGGCCGCTGGGTTGTCATCACCGAGGCCGGCCGGCAGCTGCGGGAGCGCATCTGGGCCATCTATGCCGGATCGATCGAGACCCATATCGGCTGCAAGCTTGCCGAAAGCGAAGCGAAGGCGCTCGCGGGCCTGCTCGATCGCTTCCTTTGATCAGGCGATCAATGGCGCAGCGACCGCCTTCAACGCCTTCAACGCATCCTTCGGATCGAGCCGCACCTGCAGCCCGCGCTGCCCGCCATTGATATAGACGAGCGGCTCGGCAAGGGCTGATACCTCGATCGCCGCCGGCACGATCTTCTTCTGGCCGAAGGGGCTGATGCCGCCGACATGATAGCCCGTCAGCCGTTCGGCGTCGGCAGGCTTCATCATATTGGCCGATTTGCCGCCAAAGGCGCTCGCCAGCTTTTTCATGCTGACCTCGCGATCCGACGGCACGACGACGCAGACCGGCTTGCCGTCCACCTCGGCCATCAGCGTCTTCAGCACCCGCTGCGGGGCCTCGCCGAGTGCCTCGGCCGCCTGCAGCCCGACGCGCTCGGCGCCGGGATCGTAATCATAGGTGTGGACAGTGAAGGCGACGCCTGCCTGCGAAAGAAGCTGTGTCGCGCGCGTGGTCTTGGACATGGCTCAGCCCTTGAACATATCCGCGTAAATCTCCGGCTTGAAGCCGACCAGCAGCTTGCCCTGCGCCTCCAGCACCGGCCGCTTGATCATCGACGGCTGATCGAGCATCAGCGCGATCGCCTTTTCCCGGCTCAGATTCTCGCGCTCGGCATCGGGCAGCTTGCGGAAGGTGGTGCCGGCGCGGTTGAGCACGGTATCGAGGCCGGCCTGATCGATCCAGGTCTCGAGATGGGCGCGGTCGATGCCGAGCGCCTTGTAATCATGAAATTCATAGGCGACGCCGTGGTCTTCCAGCCAGCTGCGGGCCTTCTTCATCGTGTCGCAATTCTTGATGCCATAGATGGTAATGGCCATGCCGATCGATCTCCTGTGATGGCGGCGAGATAACATGGGCGAGGACCGGCGCAAACGTCCCGCGGCGTTTTATCCCGAGCGCGCCGATAACCCGGAGGCTCAATTCTCCAGAGTGCCGGCCTTGCGCGAGGCCTTGCTGGGATTGTCGCAAGCGATCTTCATCAGGTCGCCGCGCCGCCGCACCAGCCGGTCGGAGGTTCGGGTCAGGATCAGTCCGGCCTGCGGCGCATGCAGGTCGATGCCGCCGCCCGGCTGTCCCGGCCGGGTGACGATCGTCGCCAGAACGTCGCCTTCCGCAACTCTCTCGCCGATATTGCGATGGAAAAGCACGGCGCCGCCTTCGGGAGCGCGCAGGATCTCGACATTGTCGAGCGGCACGGCCGGCCCGGAAAATGCCGTTGCCGCCGTCTCGCCGCTGGCGATCCCCCGCGTCACGAGGAAACGCCAGAGCCCGTCCGCATCCTTCTTCGCCAGTGCCGGATCGACGTCGCGCTTGCCGCGCAGCTCGACGGTGACGGAAAGCCTGCCCGGCAACCGGGATCGGCGCTCGCCGGGAATTTCATATTTCCAGGCAAAGCCGACGGCCTCCTCGAAGGCCGAACTTTCGCCATCGGAAAGCAGCACGGCCTGCATGTCGAGCGCGGCGGCAAGATCGGCTGCCTCCGGCCAGAAGGCCTCGTCGATATAGGCATATTGCAGCGATTCATCGTCGCAATGCAGATCGAGCACGAGATCGGCGCCGAGCGCCATATGCAGGAGCTGCCGTTTCAACCTGTCGGTAGCCGGATAATCATCGAGGTCTTCGATCAGTGTGGCCCGGTCAGCAATGGAAATCAGCGGGAAATCCCGGTTGAAATTGGTGCGCGATCCCAGGTCGAAACGGCCTTGCAACTCGCCGAAATGCGATTGCGCCGCACCGATCGGATTGGCCTGCGGCACGATGGTGATATCGCCGACAATTCCGCCCTCGCTTTCCGCCTGCCGCAGCCTCTCGCAGAGGAAGTGCAAGGCCACCGTTCCCGGCAGCTCGCCGGCATGCAGTGCCGCCTGGATATAGACTTTCGCAGCCTTCGGATCGTGGCCGGCAAAACGCAGCACCGGCAGCCGCCACGTTGTTCCCGGCGTATCGCCCGGAATGATGATCTCTGAAACGTCCATGTTTTGTCTCGCTTGCAATCGAACAGCTTTTCCGAGTTTTACGCGTGGAAATCCGGCTCGCGCAAGCCGCGGTCGAGGGACATCGTTGCGATCAGCCGAGCAGCGGCCAACGATCGATGATGCGGTGTTCGGTTTTTCCGAGAAGGCTGTGAATGAGCAGGAACTCCTGTGCTGCCCATGAAACCGGCTTGTCGAGGCTCGCCGGCGGCACAGCCTTGCGGTCGTAGAGCAGCGTCATATGCGGCATGAAATGCGGGTCGATATTATGCGGCAATCCGGCATTGTGCATGCCGACCCCGAGCTGGACATGCAGTCGGGTGAGGGCTTTCCGCCCGCCTTCGCCATAGAGCACCAGAGGTCGCCCCTTGCCTTTCCGACCAAAACTCATGATCCTGTCGAAGGTGATCGTGATCGGCGCGCCCTCGACCGTGGCGCCGGCCTGGCGCGCCGCAAAGACCACGTCCTCCGGCAGCGCCTCGTAGTCGCCGATGCTGATGACGCTGATATGCAGCGTCGTCAGCCGCGGCTTTGCGGAAAGAGAAAAAGCTTTGCCATAGTCATCGGCGATCGAAGCCGCTGGCCGTTCGACGATCGCCGGAATGCCGATTGCGAAGAAAAGCCGGTGCCCGCCGCTGTGGCTTGCGCGCCGCCGCCCAGGCGGACTTTGACCATGATCGAAATCGAAGCAAATCTGGTTCATGCGCTGTCAGGTCGTCATGACCTACCTCGTCGTTCCCACGGGAGGAAAGATACGCCGGCCAAACAGAATGGCAAGAACAAAAAAAGAACGAGATGTGCAAGAAACGGGTTGAAACAGCGGTCGTCCCGTATGATTCTGGTGTAAATCGAAAACGCGGAGGCTGTGTCATGGCCGAGACGATACATCACTATCTCATCTTCGAAACATCAGGCGGTTTCTGCGGCATCGCCTGGAGCGACACCGGCATCGCCCGCTTCCAGCTGCCGACGAAAACTGCGGAAGCGACCGAACGGCTGCTGCTGCGCCGCCTGCCGGATGCCCAGCCCGGCGCGCCGACGCCTGGCGTGCTCGAGACGGTCGCGGCGGTGAAGCGCTATTTCCAGGGTGAGGAAACCGATTTTTCCGGCGTCGAACTCGATCTTGCCGGCCAGGATGACTTCTTCCGCAATATCTACGCGGCAGCCAGACGCGTCGGTTGGGGTCGCACGACCACTTATGGCGCGCTGGCGAAGGAGCTTGGCGTCGGGCCGGAAGCCGCCCGCGACGTCGGCCAGGCGATGGCGAAAAACCCGGTCGCCCTGATCATTCCCTGCCACCGGGTGCTGGCCGCCGGCGGCAAGATCGGCGGCTTCTCCGCTCCCGGCGGCTCGTCGTCGAAGGCCCGCATGCTGGAGCTCGAAGGTGTCAGCCTCGCCCCGCCGCCGCCCGCCCAGCAAACGCTGGGTTTCTAAGCGAAAGGCCGCCAGCTCAATGCGGGCTGGCTGTGGGCCGGATGATGATCTCGCTGACATCGACGTCATCGGGCTGGCTGATCGCGTAGAGGATCGAATTGGCCACGGCTTCCGGGCTGATCGTGACTGCCCTGAAAGCCTTCATGGCGTCCCGAGCTCTGGGATCGGTGATCGTCTCGGCCAGTTCCGAGGTCGTCGTGCCGGGAGAAATAACGGTGACGCGGATGTGATCGGTCTCCTGCCGCAATCCGTCCGAGATTGCCCGCACCGCGTATTTCGTCGCGCAATAGACGGCAGCCGTCGGCGAGACCCTGTGGCCGCCGATGGAAGACAGGTTGATGATCTGCCCCGATCCCTGCGCCTTCATGATCGGAAGAGCGGCTGCGATGCCGTAGAGAACGCCCTTGATGTTGACGTCGACCATCCGATCCCACTCCTCGACCTTGAGGGCATCGAGCGGCGAAAGCGGCATGACGCCGGCATTGTTGACGATGACATCAAGCCGGCCGAACTCGGATCTGGCAAAGCCGGCAAATGCTTCCACCTCAGAACGGTCGGTGACGTCAAGCTTTCGCAGGCGCACCCTCCCGCCCTTGGCTGCGATTTCGCCGGCGAGCGTCTCCAGCCGCTCGGTACGACGTGCGCCGATGACGATACGGGCGCCGGCCGCAGCCAGCACCCTTGCAGCAGCCTCACCGATGCCGCTGCTCGCCCCGGTAATGGCAACGACTTTTCCTTCGATATCAGACATTTCAAGCTCCATTGGTCTGTTGAGTGTTTTTTGGGCGGTCAGCTGGACGCGGCTTTCCTGCTTGAGATTGCCGCGTCAGGCGGCATGTCCCTTACGGCGAAACACCATGCCGCCATGATGCAGGGTGTTGCCGTCGACGAAATCGCCGTCGGCGGTGAAGCCGGTATCGTCCCAATATTCGATGTGGTTTCCTGTGACTTCGTAACGGCCTCGATAGGCGCTTTCTCGGTTGCCGCGGGCTTCGTCGTAACGGCCATCGGCCAGAAGTTCGTGGCGGATCCGGCCGTCATCCGTCACCCACATGCCGACATAGGGATGTTGCTGCATGATATTCTCGCTTGTTGATGCCTGGGTTCGGCCGTTGCTCGCTGTGACCGGACACAGAGATAACGCTTCCGGGCACGGCGATTAAGTTGCCAATCGAAGATGCCTTGGTTAGTAGTCCTAACCAATGGTCGATGATCTCGAAGGCATTTCGGTCTTTCTCGCCGTGGCGGAGGCGCTGAACTTCCGGCGCGCCGGCGAGCGGCTTGGCGTCACCCGCTCCGCCGTCAGCCAGGCTTTGCAGCGCTTGGAGGATCGGCTCGGCGTTGCGCTCGTCCAGCGCACGACGCGCAGCGTCAGCCTGACCGAAGCCGGCGAAGTGTTCCTCGCCGCGGTTCGCCCGTCGGTGCGCCAGGTCAGGGATGTTATGCAGACGGTTCGGGACATGCAGGCGCGCCCGAGTGGCCTGCTGAAGGTCACCGTCTCCTCGATCGCCGAGAGCTTTCTATCGGGCACCTTGCTGGCCGGCTTCATGCAAGCCTGCCCCGAGATCAAGCTCGATATCACCATCACCGATGATGAATTCGATATCGTCGAGGCCGGCTTCGATGCGGGTGTGCGGCTCGGCGAAGTGATCGAGCAGGATATGATCGCGATCTCGGTCTCCGAAGAGCAGCGGCAATGCGCCGTCGCGTCCCCCGCCTATCTCGAGCGCCGCGGCCAACCCCGCCACCCTCGCGACCTGCAGAACCATGCCTGCATCGGATGGCGGCCGCGCCCGGATACCGCGCCCTATCGCTGGGAGTTCACCGAGAATGACGGCGACTTCGACGTCGCAGTCGATCCCGCCGTCACCACCAACGATATGGGCATGATGATCCGCATGGCCTGTGCGGGAGCCGGCATCACCTTCGGCATGGTGGAAACCTTCGGACCCTATATCAAGCGCGGCGAACTCGTGCCGCTGCTCGAGGATTTCTGTCCGCCCTTTCCGGGCTTCTATCTCTATTATCCCAGGCGCCAGCGGCAGCCGCTGAAGCTGCGAGCGCTGGTCGATTATGTCAGCAGGTCCGGCAGGCGGTAGATGCGGACTGCGCCGGCCAATATTGCCGCTGGGACACGGTTTTGATATTTCGATCCGCACGGGGCAGCGAGGTGACGAGGCGTGTGTCTTGATGCCGGCGCTGGCGGTCGCCGCTCTGCTCCATCCTATTGCCGGAGAACCTATGCTCGACGACGTCTTTCCCATTCCGGCCAGGGCCTTGATCCGCCAGGGTGGACGCGCCTGTTTTTATCGTCTCGTTAATACGAGCCCCTTGTTGTTTCAGGTGCAATCGGGAACGAAGATCGTCATGGCGGATGATAAGCCTTTGCGCTTCGAGACAGGCGCCTATGGTTTGCTGCCGGATCATCAGCCGTTGACGATGGAAAATATTCCGAAGGCTCCGCAGAAGTACCAGACCTTGGCGCTTCCCATTCCCCGGCAAGTGTTCGAGGATGCCTACACAAGAATGGGATCGATTGTCGTTCCATCCCGACCGGTCTCGGCGAACGCCTCAAGCTTGCCGAAGGAGGCTGCGGCATTGTTCGACTATTGCTGTCAGCCCGGCAACCTGGCAAGCCTTCCCGGCCCCATCGTCAAGGCGCGTTTGATGGAGCTCGCCATCTGGTTTGCGCTATCCGGAGCCGTGCTCGGCCAAAGCCATAGCCCACGGCTGGAGGATCGGCTGAGGCAGATGATCGAAACCGATCCGGCCTTTGACTGGACGCTGGCGCATGCAGCGGGCGCGTTCAACATGAGCGAAGCGACCCTCAGGCGCAAGCTGGCGGCCGAGAAGACCGGTTTCAGCGAGATCTTGAGCGATACGAGAATGAATCGGGCCTTGGGGCTTATTCATACTACGACGTTGCCGATGGCGCAGGTTGCGCTGGAGGTCGGTTATGATTCGCCGTCGCAATTCTCAGCCCGCTTCAAGGAGCGCTTTGGCGTCAGTCCGCGCCATGTGCGGAGCGGACCTGAGAATTTTGAGCGGATCGGGGCAGAAGTTGAGCAGATCCGGGCAGATATACTCGCCCGCTGACGATAGGTCTCCTGCATCGTCAACCGCAGGAAAACAACATGCGTCTCATAACAGCAGCCCTTCTCGCCGCGTCGGTCTTCGGCGCTACCGCCGCACAGGCCGAAATGAAGCTTGCCTCGAAGGATTTGACCGCCGGTAAGGTCATGGCCGATGCGCAGGTCTTCAACAGCTTCGGCTGCTCGGGCAAGAATATTTCCCCGGAACTGGTGTGGTCCGGCGCTCCGGAGGGCACCAAGAGCTTCGCCATCATGGCTTACGATCCGGACGCTCCGACCGGCTCCGGCTGGTGGCACTGGTCGGTGTTCAACATTCCCGCGGATGCCTCGAAGATCGTCAACGGCGCAAGCGGCGACAAGAAGCTTCCGGCCGGCGCCGTGGAAGGTCACACCGACTTCGGCACGTCGGGATATGGCGGCGCATGCCCGCCGGCCGGCGATGCGCCGCACCACTACCAGTTCACCGTCTACGCGCTCAAGGTTGACAAGCTGCCGCTTCCTGATACCGCGCCGGGCGCCATGGTCGGCTTCTATGTCAGGGCAAATACCCTCGCCAAGGCCTCCCTCGAAGTCACCTATGGCCGCTGAAGCCGGATAAGGATCCGCAAGCATGAGGAAGGCCGGCCGTGGGGAGGGAACCTCGGCCGGCCAGCGCTCTGATGTTGTCCGTGGCAAGCGCGGCAGTCAAGTGAACCTCACTGAGGTGCCCCGCAGGGCCTCGAAGGACGCAGCGGATGCGCCGACATCGGACGTATGCCGACATCGGACGTATGCAAGTGCAGCGCTGCGGCATGTCCTTCGAGGCTTCGCTCTACGGCTACAAGGATGAGGGACGTTGGAGGACCGAGGCTTCCGTCTCGCCCGGCGAAGCCATCAGGAAGCAAGTCACGCCAACTCCACTCCCGTTCGCTTGGTTCTCATCGATCTCAACCAGTTCGCAACTCCTGAAATCAGGCCGGAACATAGGTCAGTTTGATCACATTCTCGTCGACCCGATCATGGCTCACAAGGCGCAGTGGCGGCCGGGGTCCCGCGAAATAGGGTTTGCCGTGGCCAAGCACGACGGGATGCAGGTAGATGTGATACTCATCGATCAGGCCGAGTTCGGTAAGGCTTTGGGCCATGTCTGGGCCGGCAACTTCGATTTCCCCGTCGTGCTCGGCCTTCAACGCCCGGATCGCGCCCTCGAGATCATCGCCAACAAGGCTGGCGTTGGGGCCGACCGACGTCAACGAGCGCGAGACCACCCATTTCGGCTGGTTCCGCCACGCCGCTGCGAAGGCCTGTTTCTCTACATCCCATTCGGGATGATCGTCATCCCAATAGCGCATGACCTCATATATTCGCCGGCCATAGATGCTGCCTGCCTGCCTCTGAGCCGTCTCGATGAAGTGGCGGAAGAGAGTGAGACTTGGCGCAAACCTCGTATGGTCGACGTAGCCGTCCAGCGACTGGTTCATCCCGAAGACGAGCTTAGCCATGCCAACTTCCTTTCCTGAACGGAGCATCCGCGTGAGTTCGGCTGCGCAGCGACAGGAAGAAGCTAGATCAACTGATTTTAATTTGCAATTGGTTCTGAACTGGGCACGAATGCCTGCCTAACTGATAGCGGCAGGCATTCGTTAAGCATCAATCCGCTTGCATCAGCGGATGCACCGGCAATTCAGCCCCACTTCATTTCGCCTTTGGCGACCTTCGAGCCGATATCGAGGGCGACACCCATGCCGAGGCCGGGGAAACGGGCTTCCATGGCCGCCTTCAGCGCGGCGGCGTCCGGGGCCTTGGCCAGCTCTTCCTCGAAGGCGAGGAGATAGGCCTTGGTGTGGGCGACACCGGAGAGGTCGGTCGCCGCCTCGGGCGTGAGGTGCCCGGGCACCACGACGGCCGGCTTGCGGGCCGCGATCTTGTCCAGCGTGGCGATCCAGGCGCCGCGCTGCTCTTTGGTCTGGGTGTCGGCCGTCCAGACGTGGACGCCGGAGAAGATCATCACACCGCCGAACACCGCCTGCAGCGACGGCACCCAGAGATAACGGCGGTTGGCGAGGCCGGCTTCGGCTGCGACGATCTCCACCGTCTCACCGTCGACGGTCAGGCCCGGGCCGTCGAAGGCTTCGGGAAGCACGATATCGGCAAGTGTCTGCGGGCCATTTTCTTTAAGCTGCGGTCCCCAGACCGCCAGCTTCTTCTCGACATTGCCCTTGATGGCATCGAGCGTATCGGATGCGGCAAGCACCCTGGTGCCGGGGAAGGCTTCGATAACCGGCTTCAGGCTGAAATAATAGTCCGGGTCCGACTGGCTGACATAGATCGCGGTGAGCTTCTTGCCGGTCGCCTTGATGGCGTCCGCCAGCGCCCGGCCGTCGGGATAGCTGAAGCCGCCGTCGATCAGCAGGGCTTCCGATGGACCGCTGACGAGGACCGGAGCGCGGAAGAAACCGTTGGGGCCGGCCGGGAAGTGCTTCCAGGACAGCTTCGATCCGGCGGCGTGGCCGAGATCTGCGGGCGCAAAAACGGCGCCGGCGCCAATGGCAAGAGTGGTCTTCATGATCTGTCTCCTCGAAAACATGTGGAACTCCAGGGAATGTGATGTGGGGATAGCTTCCTTGACGCAGAGGCGACGGTCAGGCCGCCCGCACCTCGGCAAGCAGAAGGTCGAAATGGCCGAACAGGGCATTGCCGCGCAGCAGTCGCCGCCCGGCGCCGTCGTCGAGCACAAGGGCCGGCACGCCGTCGACGCCGAAGCGCCGCATATCGGCACGGGCAGCGTCGATCCGTCGATGATAGGCTGCAAGAAGATCCTCGTCGGGTGAGCGGACGCGCCGGGCCTCGTCCTTGAGGCCGGCTTCTGCAAGCAGGTCGGCGACGACGGCGCGATCGGCGGTATCGCGGCCGTCCTCGTAGCGGGCGCGCTGCAGCCGTTTCATGATTTCGATTTCGCGGCCCGGCGCCTCGATGCCGGTCGCGACGATCCCGAGGGTGGCCGGCGCCGAATCGAACAGGGAGCCGATCGCGCCGAGAACCTGGCTGCGGTAGACCTCCGTGAACGGCTGTCCGGTGAGCCGGGCGATACGCTGGTCGTTTTGCCAGGCATAGGCCGCAAAGCCCGCATCCATCGATCGTGCCCCGGCCCCGGCGAAAAGCCCGGTGGGAGCGAGCTCCACCGTCACGTCCTCGACCGCCGCCAGGCGCTCGATGGCAGGGCCGGCGCCGTAACACCAGCCGCAAAGGGGGTCGAAAAGATAGGTGATCCGCATGTGCGCCTCCGAACTGTCTGGAAGAAGAAATAGCCTCATGCCGGACATGGATAAACAGCACTCAGTCTGACATACTGTAAGCCATAAGCTAACAATGAGGCGGTCAGCGCGAGCATGGAAGCGATCAATCTCAATCGGCTTGCCTATTTCGCGGCGGTTGTCGACACCGGATCCTTCACCAGGGCGGCTGACCGTCTGGGGATCACCAAGACGGTGGTCAGCCAGCAGGTCGCCCGGCTGGAAGCGGAACTCGAAACCAGCCTGCTGATCAGGACGACACGCCGGGTGGAGCCGACGGAGGCGGGCCGCATGCTCTACGCACGCTGCGTCATGATCCTTCGCGAAGCCGAGGACGCCGTCGACGAACTTTCCGAGGCCCGGGCCGAGCCGATGGGTGTGCTGCGCATCGCCGCGCCCCATGATTATGGCGCCTCGATGATCGCGCCGCTGGCGGCGGGCTTTTCCCGGCGCTTCCCCGCCTGCAGCGTCGACCTCGTTCTCTCCGATGCGAGGGCCGATCTCGTCGCCGATCATATCGACGTGTCGATCCGGGTCGGATGGCTCGACGATTCCAGTCTGCAAGCCAGGAGGATCGGCACATTCCGCCAGCGTCTGGTCGCATCCGCAAACCAGTTCGGGACGATCGCCGCCCGGGAGCCGGAAGATCTCGCAGCCTTGCCCTTCATTGCCAATGGCGCGCTGCGTGAGCCGCTGCTCTGGCATTTCGCCAGGGGAGATTTCGACCGCCGCACCGTCCGCATGCGTCAGGCGCTCACCATCAACACCACGACGGCCGTGCTGGCGGCAACGCTTGCCGGCGGCGGCCTGTCGGTGCTGCCGGATTTCCAGGTCGCCGACCATCTCGGCAGCGGCCGGCTCGTCGAGCTCCTGCCCGAATGGTCCCTGCCATCAGGCGGCATTCACGCCGTCTATCCCGCCGCCCGCTTCCGTCCGCCAAAAGTGACCGCCTTCGTCGCCATGCTGGTCGATGAAATCCGGCGTTCGGAAAGGAGCCGGTGAGACTGACAACTGCAGTGCCGCGGCGAAAAGCGCAAGATCGGTCGAGCGCTGTCTTGCCTGAGCGATCTAGTTTGAGCTGCCACGGAGACCAAGAGGAATGACCGCAGCGCTTCGGAACTATCATGAGCGGATGCAGCGGGTGCTGGACCATATCGACCGGCACCTCGATGACGATCTCGATCTTGATGGCCTGAGCGGTGTCGCGGCCTTCTCGAAGTTTCATTTCCACCGGCAGTTTACGGCGACCTTTGGATTGTCCGTGCATGGCTATGTCAGGCTTGCCCGCATGAAGCGGGCTTCATACCGGCTGGCCTACAGGGATGACGACCGCGTCACCGATATAGCGATGGATGCCGGCTACGCCGCACCGGATGCTTTCGCTCGCGCCTTTCGGCAAAGATTCGGGCAATCACCTTCGTCGTTCCGGAAGTCTCCCGACTGGGAGCCGTGGCTTGCGGCCTTCGGGCCTCTCGACAACGCCAGGAGCAAGCTGATGCAGAAGACTTTTACACCCAACGACGTGACGATCCGCGATGTGCCGCCCACGTCGGTGGCGATCATGCAGCATCGGGGTGACCCGGCGATGCTCGGCGCCACCATCCAGCGGTTCATCGCCTGGCGCAAGGCCGCCGGCCTGCATCCCAGGACAAGCCCGACCTTCAATGTCTGGCGCTCCGAGCGGCGCCCGGCGTCGCCGGCCGATTATAGCGTGGATCTCTGTGTCGGGACCGATCGGCCGATCGAGGTGGGCGAAGAGATCAAAGCCGGCGAGATCCCTGGCGGGCGCTGCGCGTCGTCGGCCACACCGACAATCTGGAGCCCGCGGCACTCTACCTCTATCGCGACTGGCTGCCGGCGAGCGGCGAGGAAGCACGCGATTTCCCGATCTATTGCCAGCGGTTGAGCTTCTTCCCGGAGGTGCCGGAGCATGAGGCGGTGGCCGAACTGTTTCTGCCGCTGAAATAGCGCCCTCTGACGGCGGCTTGTCCTCTTGAGTTGGAAGTGGGCAGGCCGTTGTCCACTCCAGACCGGCCAGGAGCTTGGGTCCTGAAACCATCTTCTCCCAAGGAAGAGGAAAAGCGAGGCTAACTTTCCAGCGCCTCGATCATCTCCACCCGCGTCGCATGCCGGCCGCCCTCGAACTGGGCGGACAGGAACGCGTCGACGATATCGAGCGCCAGCCCTTGGCCCACCACGCGCACCCCAATCGATAGCATATTGGCGTCGTTGTGCTGGCGGATCATGCGGGCTGAGAATGTATCGCTGCAGACCCCGCAGCGGATGCCCTTGACCTTGTTCGCCGCCATCATGATGCCCTGGCCGGTGCCGCACAGGATGATGCCGAACCGGCAATCGCCGGAGGCGACGAGCCGGGCTGCCGCTTCGCCGTGCTTGGGATAGGGTGTGCTCTCCGCCGTCATCGGTCCGATGTCGACGACGGTCCAGCCACGCGTCGCGATATGAGCGGCAATGGCCTGCCGCAGCTCAATGGCGGCGTGGTCGCTGGAGAGGACAATTCGGTTGCTGGCAGTCATGAAGAAGTCGTCCCGTTTCCAATAGGGGGATCAACTCACCCCTCACTCCCACTCGATCGTGCCGGGCGGCTTCGACGTGACGTCGTAGACCACCCGGTTGATACCGCGCACCTCGTTGATGATGCGGGTGGCTGCGCGGCCGAGGAATTCCATGTCGTAGTGATAGAAATCCGCCGTCATGCCGTCGACGGAGGTAACGGCGCGCAGTGCGCAGACGAATTCATAGGTGCGTCCGTCGCCCATGACGCCGACGGTCTGGACGGGCAGCAGCACGGCGAAGGCCTGCCAGATGGCGTCGTAAAGGCCGGCCTTGCGGATTTCGTCGAGATAGATCGCATCGGCTTCGCGCAGGATCTCGAGCTTTTCGCGGGTGATGCCGCCGGGGCAGCGGATCGCGAGGCCCGGACCCGGGAAGGGGTGGCGACCGATAAAGCTGTCGGGCAGGCCGAGTTCGCGGCCGAGCGCGCGCACCTCGTCCTTGAAGAGTTCGCGCAGCGGCTCGACGAGCTGCATCTTCATACGCTCCGGCAGGCCGCCGACATTATGGTGCGATTTGATCGTCACCGACGGGCCGCCGGTGAAGGAAACGCTCTCGATGACGTCGGGATAGAGCGTGCCCTGGCCGAGGAAATCGGCGCCGCCGAGCTTCTTCGCCTCGTCCTCAAAGGTTTCGATGAACAGCCGGCCGATGATCTTGCGCTTGGTTTCCGGGTCGGAAACGCCTTCGAGTTCGCCGATGAAACGGTCGGAAGCGTCGACATGCAGCAGATGCAGATTGTAGTGCTCGCGGAACATGGCGACGACGTTGGCCGCCTCGTCCTTGCGCATCAGCCCGTGGTCGACGAGGATGCAGGTCAGCTGGTCGCCGACCGCCTCGTGGATCAGCAGTGCTGCGACGGAACTGTCGACGCCGCCCGAAAGCGCGCAGATGACACGCTTGTCGCCCACCTGCTTGCGGATCTCGTCGACCGCCTTCTGGCGGTAGGCCGACATCGACCAGTCGCCCTTGATGCCGGCGACGTTATGGATGAAGTTGCCGATCAACTTGGCGCCGTCGGGCGTATGCACGACTTCCGGATGGAACTGCACACCGTAATATTTGCGCTTCTCGTCGGCGATGAAGGCGTAGGGCGCGTTGGAGGAGGTGGCGACCACCTCGAAACCTTCGGGCAGCGCCGTGACGCGGTCGCCATGGCTCATCCAGACCTGATGGCGCGAGCCAGAGGACCAGAGGCCCTCGAACAGCTGGCAGTCCTTGTCGACCTCGAGAAAGGCGCGGCCGAATTCGCGGTGATGGCCGCTCTCGACCTTGCCGCCGAGCTGCATGCACATCGTCTGCTGGCCGTAGCAGATGCCGAAGACCGGCAGGCCGCTGTCGAAGATGATCTGCGGCGCCCGCGGCGATCCCTCGTCCACCGTCGAAGCCGGGCTGCCGGACAGGATCACGGCTTTCGGTGCCAAGCGCTTGAAGCCCTCTTCGGCCGATTGGAAGGGAACGATTTCGCAATAGACGCCAGCCTCACGCACGCGCCGTGCGATGAGCTGGGTCACCTGGCTGCCGAAATCGACGATGAGAACGGAGTCGGGATGTGCTGTCTGGGTCATGGCGAGGCTTTAATGAAAAGCGCTTCGCCTGGCAATCCGGGAAATCGGCGGCATCGGGTTTTTATTGTTCCGATTGTCCCTCGCGCGCCTGAAAAGACGCGTGGCGACGTCGAGGGTTCAGAACCAGAAAACTCCGTCCTCCAGCGCCGTGAACAGGCTGTCGACGCCATAGGAGAGTTTGCGGTCGACAATGTGCAGATATTCCGTCCAGCCGGAGATATGCTGCAGTTCGACCGCGCCGTCGGAAATGCCGCGAAGGCCGATCAGCGGCAGCTTGTAGCCCTGGCAGGCGCGCAGCACCGCAAAGGTCTCCATATCGACCATGTCGGCGTCGATATTGCTATAGGCCGCACCCGAAATGACGTTGCCGCCGGTGGAAAGGCTGGCTTCGGCAATGCCTGGAATGCGTAGCGGCAGCTCGATCACCGCCGGCAGGTCGAGGAAGGGTGTCCGGCCCTTTTCGAAGCCGAGCGGCGAGGCGTCCATGTCGCGGTAGGAAACCGAGGTCACCTGATAGATTTCGGTCTGCTCCAGTTTCGCCGAGCCGGCCGAGCCGAGGGAAACGACGAGATCGGGCAGATCATCGGCCGCATCGAGACGTGCCAGCGTCTTGGTCAGCGCCACCGCGGCCTCGACCGGGCCGACGCCGGTCATCAAGGGTTCGATGCGCGAACGCAGGAAGGGACCGTATTCGGCCTCGGCCGCCATGACGAAAAGGATGGATTTCCCTGCGACCGATTTCAGTTCGAACTTCATCCCGTAATTCCTTCCCTACCGCGGATCACCATCATCGTTCCGGTCATGGAGGCGATGAGTTTCGCCGGCCCGTCGCTGATCGCGTAGCCTCGCCCGTCGGCGACGATGATGGTGGAGCCGGGTTTGGTGATTTCCCCGCGAAACAGGAAACGATCGCCACGCCCCGGCGACATGAGATTGACCTTGAACTCGATCGTCAGGATCGAGGCTTCGGGGTCGATGACGCTGTAGGCCGCAAAACCACAAGCCGAATCGAGCGCGGCGGAAATGATGCCCGCATGCAGGATGCCGTGCTGCTGTGTCAGTTTGACGTCGAAGGGAAGCTCGATCTCGACGACGCCGTGTTCGACACGTGTCAGTTCCGCGCCGATCGTCTCCATCGCCGCCTGCCGCGCAAAATTGCGGCGGATTCGCGCGCGGAAATCGCCCCTGTCAGTCTCGCTCATGTCTGCCCCTCTTGCAGCGGCGAAAGTGGCATGGCGGGCCGGATTCGACAAGCTGCACATTGCCGAAATCGGTCTGGGCAGCAGTGGAAAGCGCGCAGCGTGTCCCCGGGGCCACCTTTCGACTTTCGATCGCAGTGCAAGCCGGTGCGAAGACGATTGCAGCTTCGCGCTCAGCGGGTATTCTCCGCGTTAAAGCGCATCGCGATCTTTCAGATTCGCTCCTCGCGCTTTAGGTCTTTGTTTTTACGCATGTCGTTCTCGCAAAACTGCGGCACAGTTTTGCGCGACATGCTCTATATCTCGAAACGACGGAGCGCCGGCGGATGACGACGATATCGCAATCGGTGCGGAATTTCGAGAGCTGGCTCGCCGGCAAACTCGGTGGCGATCTCGTCGAGGACGATCTCCGCGAGAAGCACGAGAAGATGCGCAGTGACGATTTCGTCTTCCTGCGCGCCACCTACTGGCGCTGGTGCGAAATCATCCTCGATATCCGCCCGGAGCTCGCAGGCGCGCCCGAGGTGCTGGCGATCGGCGATACGCATCTGGAGAATTTCGGCACCTGGCGCGATGCCGAGGGCCGGCTCGTCTGGGGCGTCAATGATTTCGACGATGCGGCTGTCATGCCCTATGCGCTGGATCTCGTTCGCCTTGCTGCAAGCGCCATCCTGGCCCGGGGCGGCGACGGCCCCTCGGTGCGGATGATCGGCGAACTGATCCTCGGCGGCTATCGCCGGGGCCTTGAAAATCCGCTGCCGGTGATCCTCGAACGCGATCACAAATGGCTGCGCAAGGCGCTGATGCTGCCGAATTCCGAACGTCGGGAATTCTGGGAGAAATACAAGACGCTGACGCCGGGCAAGACCGAGGCGCCCGCCGCCTATACAAAGGCGCTCGCCGATGCGCTGCCGCCCGGCTCAGGACCCTTCGTCGCCAAGCCGCGCAGCGGCGGCACCGGCAGCCTCGGCCGGCCGCGTTTCGTCGCCTACGCCGAATGGCAGGGCGGGCCGGTGCTGCGCGAGGCGAAGGCGCTGCTGCCATCGGCCTGGTCGCTTCGCCACAGGCCGCAGGACCTGGCAATCCACGCGGGCGAAATCGCCGGCGGACGGGCGCGCTCACCCGATCCTCATTATAGCGTCTCCGGCCGTATTCTCGTGCGTCGGCTTTCGCCGAACAGCCGCAAGATCGAGATCGACAAGCACCCGGAGGTCCTGCTTTCGCCGACGATGCTCGAGCTGATGGGCTTCGAGATCGCCAATTGCCATTCCGACGATGCGTCGGCGGCTGCCGCGATCCTGCAGGACGTGCAGGCCAGGGGACCTGAATGGCTGCATGAGGCGGCAAGGGCCGCCGCATCAAGCGTCGGTGCCGAGCAGAAGGCCTATGCGCGCGGCCAATAAAGCATGTCGCGCAAAAGTGCGCAGCGGTTTTGTGCTGAAGACATGCGGCAAACTAAGACCTAAAGCGTGGCAAAGCGAATCTGAAAGATCGCGACACGCTTTAAGAAATCCGCACGATGTGCTGGTCCCAGGCGACATCGCTGCGGGTCGACAGGAAATCGCCGTCATAGGAGGAAACGGCAAAGCCGCTTCTTGCCGGCGCGATGCCCGCGGCATCCGGAATGGTCGTCTCGGTCAGCACCTTGCCCGACCTCGCATCGATGGTCACCGAGGCACCGCCTTTCGGCGACGTCACGCCGACGAGGCCTTCGCTGCGGTTGACGGCGATTGCTCCGACGTAATTGGCAAGCCTGCGCGTCGTCTCTTCCGGCAGGTCGATGAAGGACAGGTCCTCTCCCCTGGCGAAATGGCCGACAAGTGGCGGCAGGTCCTTACGATGGCCTTCGTACTGGCAGGCAAACCAGATACGGCCCTTATCGTCGAGATCGACATGGCGGGTGGAGAGCTGGGCCCATTGCGCCGGCAGCACATGTTTTTCGATCAGCGCCCCGGTCGCCGCATCGATTAGAACAAGCGACGGCTGCATCGCCCCGAGATTGAGCTTGGTGCGGCCGAAATCCGGATGTGTCTCGATGCCGCCATTGGCGGCGATCAGAAGGCGTCCGTCGTCCGAAACCGTCATGTCGTGCGGACCGATGCCGTAGGTTTCGAATTCGCCGATGCGGCTGAAGCGGTCGGTGGCGTCGTAGAGGCCGATCATGCCGCGATTGCCGTCGAAGTCGTTTTCGCTGGCGTAGAGCACACGGCCATCAGGGGAAAAGGCGCCATGGCCGTAGAAATGCCGGCCCTCCGCAGAGCTGATGACGATCGGTTCGCGCTTGTTGCGGGCATCGAAAATCATCGCATAGGTGCCGGGCCGGCGGGCGAAGGCGACGGTCTTGCCGGTGACGGCGCTGAAGGCCATGCCGTGCGCCCGGGCCGGAAGCACCACCTGATCGACGACCTCGCCGCGCTCCGTCACGGTGGCAACCGCATAGGAGCCGTCGGCGGCACGAATGCCGGAAGCATAGACCGCATCGGCCCGCTCCAGGGCCAGAAGCGACTTTGGCGTCAAGGCCGCAAGAAAGCCGATCCCGGCCGCCTTGACGAAACTGCGTCGGTCGATTGCGGCACTTCGCATCATCGCTTCAGTCTCCATCCGAAAAGGAAAAGCCGGCCGAAAGGCCGATCGCGGAGCCATATTCGTCGCTGATCCTGGTGATCAGGTCGCGGCTCTCGGCCAGCAGCGTATCGAGTTTGGCCTTCTCCGCATCGCTCACGGCGGCGTCGATGTCAGGGTTGAGCTTCGGCACGCTGTCGAGCAGCGATTTGAAGTCCTCGTCGATCGAGGCGGCGACGGCCTGTTTGTCCGGCGGCAGAAGCTCGGCCATACCGGCCTTCTGCCAGAGCGTGCGCAGGCCGTCGATATTCGCGGCCATCGATTTCCAGGTGTTCTTAGAGCGCCAGTAGATTGCCATGCGCGGACGCGGCGCGGTGTCCTTGCCCTTGTAGAATTGTTCGAGCCGCTGGTCGCGGAGATTTTCCGCACCGTGGACGAGAATGCCGAGCAGTGCCGTCACGGCTTCCTTGTTGTCCATGAAATCGTTGCTCTGCGGGCCGGGATGTTTCCAGCTTGCCTGCACGCCGTCGGGTTTTTCCCAGGCGGCGACGATCTCGCCGGCCTCCCGCTGGATATTGCCGGCGACCGCCTGGCCGTAGAGGCAGCGGAAGCCGCCCTTCTGCTTGACGAGATCGTCGGAACCATTGCCGTAAAGCACGTATTCCAGTGCCGTCAGGCCCTGCAAAGCCACGCTCTTGCCGGCAATCGCATCGACCGTCGCATCCTTCGGATCGGCCTTGGCGATCAGCGCCTGCACCTGCTTCAAGCCGACACCCTTGCGGTCGGGATAAAACAGGATGTGCTCGAAGAGATTGTCCTGGATGACCGGTCCGGTCTGCACGATCTCGATGATCGACCAGTAGCGGATCGTATCGTCGAAGGCCGATTTCGCCTTGTCGAGCGACTGCTGCGTGCCGTCGGCGCAAAGGTCCTTCATTGCCGTCGTCAGCCGGGCGGACGATTGCTGCATGTTGCGATAGCCGGGCCGGATGACCTCGTCGACGGCGCGCTGCATGACGGCGGGAACGGCATCCTCGTTCAGCCCTGCCGGAGGAGCGGCGGTCTGGGCGGCGGCCGGTGTGGCGAGGCCGATCAGAGTGAGGCAGAGCAGGGGGTGCCAAAGGCGCATCAAAGTGACTCCAGGAATGTAATCAGGGCCGCCCGGTCATCTCTCGACAGGGAGGAGAAAGCATTGCGGGCTTTTTCAGCTTCGCCGCCATGCCACAGGATCGCCTCGGTGAGATCCCGCGCACGGCCGTCATGCAGGAAAAAGCTGTGTCCGCTGACCGTCCGGGTCAGTCCTATACCCCATAGCGGTGGCGTGCGCCATTCACGTCCGCTTGCAAGGCCGACCTGTTGTCCGTCGGCAAGCCCGTCGCCCATATCGTGCAGAAGAAAATCGGAATAGGGCCATATCAGCTGGAAGGATTGCGCCTTGTCTGATGTATCCCGGCGGGTGACGAATTTCGGCACATGGCAGGAAATGCAGCCGGTTTCGTAGAAGATCCGCTTGCCGCGCAGCGTCTCGGGGAAGCTCGCCTTGCGGCGCGCGGGAACGGCAAGATTTTCGGAATAGAAGGTCACGAGGTCGAGAACAGGCCCCGGCGCTTCCTCGTCGCCGAGGCGCTTCTGCACGCCGGTCGGCATATCGAGGCATTTCTTTTCCGCCTCGGTGCAATCGCCATATGCATCCGGGTGGTCGGGCGTGGAAATACCGATATCATTGGCGAAGGCATCGGCATTCTGGTCGCGCACCGTGGCGTTCTGCGCCTTCCAGCCGAACCGGCCGAGGGCGATCTTTCCGCTGCGGTGGTCGCGCACGATCGCCGCCTTGCCTGATATGCCGTCGCCATCGGCATCGTCGGGATCGGCGTGGGCAAGGATATCGGCCTCGGATATCGCCTCGATCAGCCCGAGGCCGATCATCGCGGGGGCAACCCGCGCCGAAATCGTCGTCGCCGGATCGAGCGGTCCGTAGGCAAGGTCGGTCACTGCATAATGCGGACGGCGCAGCGGCACGGTCTCGCCGTCGCCAAGTGTCACCGTCTCCTCATCATAGCGGATCGCCATCCGGCCTTCGGCGGCAAGACCGGGAACGGCTAGATCCTGCAGCTGGTGACCATAGACCGGATCGGGGAAATTGAGGATATCCGCGCCCGCGATCGCCTTTTCTTCCCCGGGTGTTTTGGCTGCGCGGGAAAGCCGCAGGAACATCGAGACGGCGCTTGGGCCGCCCTCCGGCGGTTTGCCGCGGCCATCATTGACGTGACAGCTCATGCAGGAGCGGGCGTTGAACAGCGGCCCGAGGCCATCGGAGGCCTGCGTCGAGGAGGGAGCGGATACCCAGAGCTTGCGGAAGAGCGCGTTGCCGAGCTTGAAATTCTGCTCTTCCTCGAAGGGGATGTTGGCCGAAATATGCGAGAAGCTGTCCTCGGTGACCGGGTCGATCGAGGTCGTAGCCCCCGCCTGCATCGCTTCATATTGTTCGGCCTTGGCAAAGTCTTCGGTCGGCCGCGTCACATCGGCGACGCGTTTCAGATCCGCGTCGGAAAGGTCGGCGCGTTTTGTCGGCAGATCGAAACCGGCGGCGATGGCTGCGGAAATACCGGCAAACATGGCGCAGAGCGTTGCGCTGGCGATCAATCGGCGGGCCGGAGCATGCGACATTTCAGAGTCCGGGCCGCTCCCATGGAAGCGGCCCGCCTTTTTGCTTATTTGAAGACGGCGTTAGGATTATCCAAGCTGTCGGAACCTTCAAGCTGAACCGTGCCGAGATCGAGTGCGGCAATAACGCGCTGTACCGACTTCGTCTGGTCGATCAGCCCGTCGATGGCAGCCTGGACGACGGCGTTGCCTTCCTTGTTGCCCTCGGCGATCATCTGATCGTACTTCTCGACGGTCTCGCCGCGCTTGGCCATGGCGTTCATGGCATCGAGCGTCTTGTTGAGTTTGCCTTCCATCTCGGCATCGAGCGCCTTGTCCTTGGCGGCAACGAGATCGTGCAGCGACGGGCCGCTGAGCTTGGTGCCGTCGACGCGGGTATAGTTGCCGGTATAGGCGGCGGCGATGCCGATCGCGTCGTTGAGATGCGAGTTGTAGGTATTGTCGGAGAAGCAATCATGCTCTTCTTCCGGATCGTGCAGCAGCAGGCCGAGCTTCATGCGCTCGCCGGCGAGTTCGCCGTAGGAAAGCGAACCCATGCCCGTCAGGATCGCGACAAGGCCGGCCTTCGGATCGGCTTCGACGTTCTTCGTCGCAGCGCCGTCCGGCGTCCAGTTGTCGGTCATTTCCTGCAGGTTGGAGACGAGCAGGGTGGAGGCGGATTTCAGATATTCGGCGCGGCGGTCGCAATTGCCGTGCGTGCAGTTCTTGAGATCGTAATCCGTTGCCGGGCGGTCGCCGGCGCCGGGTCCGGTGCCGTTCAGATCCTGGCCCCAGAGCAGGAATTCGATGGCGTGATAGCCGGTCGCGACATTGGCTTCGATGCCGCCGGCCTCGGCGAGCGTCCCGGAGAGGAATTCCGGCGTCAGCTTCGAGGCGTCGACATCCTTGCCGTCGATCTTGATCGTCTTATTGGCGATGACATTGGCCACATAGAGCGAATTTTCGTCGCTCTCGGTGCCGTAGGAGGCATCGACGTAATCGATCAGGCCTTCATCGAGCGGCCATGCGTTGACCTTGCCTTCCCAGTCGTCGACGATCGGATTGCCGAAGCGATAGACTTCCGTCTGCTGGTAGGGAACGCGCGCCTTGATCCAGGCGTCGCGGGCGGCTTTCAGCGTCGCATCGGTCGGCGCCTTCAGAAAGGCGTCGATGGCGGCGTCGAGTGCCTTGGCCGTCGTCAGCGAGTCTTCGTATTTCGCATGCGCCACGTCGGTATAGTGTTTCACCACGGCGCTAGCATCGGTCTCGGCATGGGCGGGTAAGGCGAGCAGGGCGGCGGGGGCAATCGCCAGCACGGCTGCGCGGAATTTGCGGTTGAGCTTCATAATCCTCTCCTGTGACGGGATTTTCCGTCTAATCGGGCTCCGTCTCTTCGCGCAAAAGTAAACTGGTGTCAAACGCTCTAGTTTGGAATGGTTTTAAGGATGGATTGGCGCCGGCAAACCGGTTTCCTTTGAACGGCATCTGCTTGAAAAACCGGCAGCAACCGTTGCCGCGCAGCGTCATTGCGCCGCGGGTATCTCCAATTTATTGTTGGCTTTGCCAGGCCGCGTCAGCCCTTGCGCTGCAGGCGGCAGAAGAAGAAGCCGTCCGTATCGGTGGAAGCCGGCGTCAGCGTCACCGTCAGGCCATCGGAAGAGTGCGGACGCGGAGCGTCTTTGCCGAAGAGGCCGTCCCAGGCGGGCAGGGCGCTGACGATCTGGAAATCGGGATTGCCGGCGGTGAAGCGGCGCACCTGCTCCTCGTTTTCCTGAGGCAGGACCGAGCAGGTGACGTAGATCAGTTCGCCGCCCGGTTTGACGAAGCCGCTCGCCTGGGCGAGCGCGTCCTGCTGCTGGGCGGTGCGTTCGTCGAGGTTCTTTGCCGTCAGCCGCCATTTGGTGTCGGGGCGGCGGCGCCATGTGCCGGTGCCGGTGCAGGGCGCGTCGACCAGCACCTTGTCGCAGCGCCCGGCAAGGCCGGAGAGCGCCTTGGCGTCGTCATGCACCTGGACATTGCGCGTGCCCGCCCGCTTCAGCCGCTCGATGATCGGCGCCAGCCGCTTGCGGTCGGCGTCATAAGCGTGAACCTGTCCCTTGTTCTGCATGGCCGCCGCCATGGCGAGCGTCTTGCCGCCGCCACCGGCGCAATAGTCGAGAATCTGTTCGCCGTCCCTGGCGAGCACCAGATCGGCGACGATCTGCGAACCCTCGTCCTGAACCTCGAACCAGCCTTTCTGGAACGAAAGCTCGGCTGTCACGTTGGGAAGACGCGAGGCGCCTTCCCCGGCGGCAATCCGGATGCCGTAGCGGGCGATCCTCGCGGCCTGCGCGCCTGATCTTTCGAGTGCCTTGACCGCCTTGTCGCGGGAGGATTTCAGGATATTGGCGCGCAGATCGAGTGTCGGGCGGGCGGCGAGCGCCTGTGCCTCGGCAAGCCAGCCGGCGCCGAAAGCCTGTTCGAAGGAGGATTGAACCCATTCGGGAATATCGCCGCGGATATGCGGCGGTGCATCGTCGAGCGAGCGGCTTTCGAAGGCCGAGACGGCCTCGGCCGACAGCGGCGCCGGCGCAAACTTGTCGTCCGCCAGTTCGGCGGCAAGACGGTCCGGCGTAAAACCCCATTGGCGGAACATGACGGCATGGGCAATTGCTGTGGCGCTGTCGTCATCCATCAGCCAGGCATGGGAAAGCCGCATGCGCAGGGCATCGTAGACGATGTTGCCGATGGCGGCACGATCGCCGGAGCCGGCGAAACGATGCGCAAGGCCCCAGTCCTTCAGCGCGTCGGCGACAGGCCGCTTGCGGGCATCGATGTCCGCGAGCACAGAAATCGCCCCTTCGAGGCGGCCGCCCAGACGCATTCACAAGTCTCCTGTTGCCATGCCTGCGAAGGATCCCGTCAGCCGCGACAGTCGCGGGATGGATTGTTCACAAGTCTCAACCGCGTGGTAACCGCGATTGGCGGCAAGAGCAAGCGCCGCTGACGGCGCAGCCGGTTGTTGGTCTTAGCTGATCACCTGGTAGCAGACCTTCGCCGTGCCGGAGCTCACCATGCCGATATTCTGCGCGGCGGCGCGCGACAGATCGAGCACCCGGCCGCGGATGAACGGACCGCGATCGTTGATGCGAACGACGACGGTGCGGCCATTGTTGCGGTTGGTGACCTTCACCTTGGTGCCGAAGGCAAGCGAACGATGTGCGGCAGTCAAGACGGCAGGGTTCATACGTTCCCCGGAAGCAGTTTTGGAGTGAAGTGCGTACCATGAAGCGCCGCCACAGCCATTTCCAGCAAAACTCTCCGCCGGAAGCAAGGAAGAGCAGGCTGCAATAGTTGCGGCAGCGATAATAGAACGGCTTATTTTCTTCAAAACAGAGTATCCCTCAACTATTGAACTCAACGCCCTTGCAGGCGGCGGGGCTTAAATCCGTCGAAAAATGGCGAAAAAGTGCCGCGCGCGATCACGGAATATTACAGTCTGTAATATTTGTGAGGCCATTGATAAAATATGAGAATTTGCCGCGTGCGGCAGAACGTGGAAAAAACGCAATGAAATCAGCTAAAATTCAAATGATTTTTCCGAAGAAGTTTTAAACTTCCCACCCTTCACAAAAATCACGAAATATTTTTTCGGGCTTCGCCATATTTGCTGCCACATTTGCGCAAATTCAAAGGCCGTTAACCATGACATGCGGCGAGAATTGTTCTGCCAAATGCAGAAAGTAGGAATTTCCTACTCATTTCGGGTGATAACCCGGTCGCCTCAGGCGGGGCTGGTCTAACCGCGCCAGCGTCCGTCCTGCCACAATTGCGCAAGTGACATCGGGTAGTCGGGGAAGGATAATTCGAAGCCGGCGGCCCTGAGTTTCGCATTCGAAACCCGTTTGTTCTCGCCGTAGAAGGAGCGCGCCATCGGCGTCAGCTCGGCTGTTTCGAAGGCCTGTTCCGGCGGCGGTTCGACACCCATCAGCCGTGCTGCCTCGACGATCACATCCTGCGGCGGCCCGGGCCGGTTGTCGGTGATGTTATAGAGGCCGCCGAGGCTGTGGTCGGACAGAAAGCGGGTCGCCGCGCCGATATCCTCGACCCGGATGCGGTTGAACACCTGGTCTTTCTTGATCAGGCGCCGCGCCGTGCCCTTTTCCAGATTGCAGAAGGCATTGCGGCCCGGCCCGTAAATCCCGGAAAGGCGGAGCACCGCCGCCGGCACGCCGCGCTGCCTGCCCATGGCCAGCCAGCCCGCTTCCGCCTCGAGCCGCTCCTTCGAGCGTCCGGACACGGGCACGCAGGGCGTTTCCTCGTCGATCCAGGCGCCCTTGTGATCGCCATAGACGCCGACGGTGGAGAGGTAACCGATCCATTCGAGGCGGGGCAACAGGCTTGCGCTGTCTTCGCCGAGCAGCCGCAGCAGCGGATCGGCCTTCCCCGGCGCGATCGACTGCACGAGATGGGTGACATCGGCCAAAGCCTGGATGAGCCCTTCGTCCAAGGTCTCTCCGTCGAAGAGATAGGCCTTGATGCCGGCTTGACCGAGCGCGTCCATCTTCTCCGCCGAGCGCGTGGTGCCGGAAATGCGCACGCCGTCGCCGGCGAAGGCTCTGGCGATCGCCGTGCCGGAATAACCGCAGCCAAAGATCATCACATGCATCAGCCCGCTCCTGCCATCAGCCATTCGTTCAACACGTCGCCATCGCTCTCATCAGCCCTTTGTGCGGCAAAGAGAGAGAATTCGCCAGCCTCCATCAGCCGCGAAAGCGCCCAGACCGCCATGGCACGCACCACCGGCGAGGCATCGCCGGCGAGCAGGCGGCATTGGGCAATCAGCGCCGTCTCGCCGGAATTGCCGGCAGCGATCAGCAAGTTGCGGACGAAACGGTCGCGGCCGATCCGCTTGACCGGCGAGCCGCTGAAGAAGGCGCGGAAGGCGGCATCGTCGAGCGTCAGCAGAAAGGCGATCGACGGCTCCTTCAGTTCTTCGCGCGCCTGCAGCTTCATCTCGGAGGCCGCAGTTGCGAACTTGTTCCAGGGACAGGCGGCAAGGCAGTCGTCGCAGCCATAGATGCGGTTGCCGATCAGCACCCGCAGGTCGGGATCGATCGGCCCCTTGTGTTCGATGGTGAGATAGGAAATGCAGCGCCGTGCGTCGATCTGATAAGGCGCCGGAAAGGCGGCCGTGGGGCATGCGTCGAGACAGGCGCGGCAGGAGCCGCAATGATCGGTCTCCTCGGCGTCGACGGCAAGATCGGCGGTCGTGAACATCGTACCGAGAAACAGCCAGGAACCGTGTGTGCGGCTGACGAGGTTGGTGTGTTTGCCCTGCCAGCCCAAGCCGGCTGCCGCCGCCAGCGGCTTTTCCATGACGGGCGCGGTATCGACGAACACCTTCACGTCGGCACCGGCCCGCGCCGCAAAACGCGTGGCGATCTCCTTCAGCCGGCCCTTGATGACATCGTGATAATCGCGGTTGCGGGCATAAACGGAGATGGCTGCTTTATCGGGCTTATCAAGGATGCCGCGCGGATCCTCCTCCGGCGCGTAATTGAGGCCGAAGACGACGACCGATTTCACCTCGCTCCAGAGTGTCCGGGGGTCGCCGCGCCGGTCGCGCGTCTCCGCCATCCATTCCATCGTCCCGTGGTGCCCGGCATCGATGAACGCGCCGAGACGCTGCTTGGCTTGCGGGATCGCGTCCGGTCGCGTGATGCGGCAGAGATCGAAGCCCTTGGCGGCAGATTCCCGCCGCACGAACTCGGTCAAATTGTCGCGGCGGCGGCGCTCTTTGTCATCTCGTCTATCGGCTTCGGGCATGGAGAGCCCTCGTCAGAAATCCAGATCGGCATAATGCGAAACCGGTGTCAGGCCGCGCACCCGCTCGGTCAGCATCGGCCGGAAGGAGGGGCGCGATTTCAGCCGCTGATACCAGTCCTTGACGACGGGCGAATCTGCCCACTCGATTTCGCCGAGATAATCGAGGATCGAAATCGAGGCGGCGGCGGCAAGATCGGCATAGCTCATCCTCTCGCCCGCCAGCCACTGGCGTGAGCCGGCAAGCCAGGTGAGATAGCGCATATGCTGGCGGATATTCGCGCGGGCCGTGCGCAAAATCTTCGAATCCGGCGCTCCGCCGCCCTGATCGGCGGTCATCTGCAACTTATAGACACGCTCGCGGGCGAGCGGCTTGGTCACGTCGTTTTCCATCTTCTGCATGAACCATTCGCTCAGCCGGCGGATTTCCGCCCGCTGGAAAGGGTCCTCGGCGAGCAGCCGCCGGTCGCGTTTCAGCACACCGTGCGTCTCGTCCAGATATTCGGAAATGACGGTCGCGCCGCAGAGCGCCCGCATGCTGTCGTCGACATAGACAGGCAGGGTGCCGGCCGGGTTGAGCGCCAGGAAATCCCGGCGCTTTTCCCATGTCTGCTCCTCGATCAGATCCGCCTGATAGCCGTATTCCGCCAGGATCAGCCGGACGAAGCGAGATGCGGATGACATGGGATGATGATAAAGCGTGGGCATCGATACTCGGGCTTTGTGATTGCTGTTACAGGACTGTGTGGCAGCTCGATTATAGCGCCCTAGTCATGACTCATTGGTTGAAGCTATAGGAGCTTGGCCCCGCCAATACAAGCGAATCGGATTTTACGCCATCTGAGGATGACGAAACACGGTCTGACGAACGAATGAAAGCGGCAGCCTGATCGGCCCAAGCGCTCAGGCCCGCCCGCACTTTAAACCGGAGACAATGTATGGATTATATCAATGCTGCAATTCTCGGCGTCATCGAGGGGATCACCGAATTTCTGCCGATCTCGAGCACCGGCCACCTGATCATCGCCGAGCAATGGCTCGGACACCGGTCGGACATGTTCAATATCGTCATCCAGGCCGGCGCCATTCTCGCCGTCACCATCATCTACTGGCGTCGCCTGCTGGATCTGGTGCTCGGCTGGCGCCAGCCGGAGAACCGCGATTACGCCGCCAAGCTGATCGTCGCCTTTCTCATCACCGCAATTCTCGGACTTATCGTCAAGAAGCTCGGCTTCGAACTGCCGGAGACGGCGACGCCGATCGCCTGGGCGCTGATCATCGGCGGTATCTGGATGATCTTTGCCGAATGGGCTGCGGCGCGCAAAGCTCCCCATAAGGAGATCACCTGGCTCGTCGCCATTCTGGTCGGCATCGCCCAGATCGTTGCCGGTATCTTTCCGGGAACGTCGCGCTCCGGCGCCACGATCTTCGTCGCCATGCTCGCCGGCACCGGCAACCGCGCCGCGGCAACGGAATTCGCCTTTCTCGTCGGCATTCCCACAATGTATGCCGCAAGCGGCTATGAATTGCTGAAGACGTTCAAGGACGGCGGTGCGGCAAACGAAGACTGGACGGCACTCGGCATAGCCTTCGTCGTGTCCACGATCGTCGCCTTCATCGCCGTCAAATGGCTGCTCGCCTATATCAGAAGCAACCGCTTCACGCTGTTTGCCGTCTACCGCATCATTCTGGGCGCCCTGCTGCTCGGCATGGCCGCCACCGGCCTGATCGCCTGAGGTATTCCCACTGCATTGCATTCGCGCGGCCCCCAGCGCGAATGCATTTTGTTTTTACGCGATTCCGGACGTCGGATCTCGCGAACGGACATGGGATCGTCGGCAGGCGCCGATTTTTTTAAGCTCGCAATATCGAGAGGATAAACGGCCGCCAATTTTGAGGCCGGCAAGACTGAGCGTTCATTTGGGAACGTCCTGCTTCGGACATTCCGACCGCTGCCTGTCTTGGATTAAGAATGCCGGCGCCAAGGCCGGACTTTTCGTCAGTGGCTGATCGAAGCCGTCGAGCAAGGATCGACGCCGTAGGCCGGCGAGCAGTCGCCCTTGACCGCTGCGACAGAACCTGGCGCAACGAAAGAGCCTGCCAGGATAATTAGCGCCGCACACGCAAAAAGGAGCGCGATTGACTTGCCCATCGAGAATTGCCTTTCACAGTGATTGCCGCACGCGATCCCAAGCGTTGAGTCCGTTGGAAGACGCGCGGGTTTGGTAGTCAGTGGAATGGCAAATAGCAATAAATGTTCCTGCTAAATTTGGCGTTAATTTCACAAATTTTCCGATGCGTCTTTTATGCAACTGCACTTGATATGGCCGGCACAACAACATTTCAAACTTGCGCCGGCTTTGCTTCAGACGGCAAAGGAAAACGCCGCCCGCATCATATGCGAACGGCGTTGTTCCGAAGGGGCGAAATTGGTCAGGCGGCCTTGCCGGTGCCCGTATACTGGCCGTGCGGGCGATAGTGCACGAGATAGGAGCCGAGCACCGATGCGGCCATGGTGGGTGTAATGCCGAGGCCCTTCAATGTGCGGCCTTCCGCTTCTGCTGCTGCGGAGACGATGTTGTCGTGCTTCAGCATCCGCACCTGGTCAGGCGTGATCGGCGGCGTGATGAAAGGGATCAACGAGGCAATGCTGCCGATCAGCGACGCGACGCCGAAGGGCAGGGAGACCAGCGGGTTCTTGCGGCAGGTCACCTTCAGCATCGTCTCCAGACATTCGCGGAAGCTCAGCACTTCAGGGCCGCCAAGCTCATAGACCTTGCCGCCGGCGACCTTGCCGTCGACGGCACGGGCGACGGCCTCGGCGACATCCTCGACATAGACGGGCTGGAATTTCGTCTTGCCGCCGCCGACCAGCGGCAGGATCGGCGACATGCGGGCCATGTCGGCAAACTTGTTGAAGAAACTGTCCTCCGGCCCGAAGACGATCGAGGGACGGAAGATCACCGCATCGGACTTGATGGAGTGGATGGCGGCTTCGGCGCGGCCCTTGGTGCGGCCGTAATCCGAAGCGGATTTGGCGTCGGCGCCGATCGCTGAAATATGGGTGAGCGTCGCACCGGCGTTGCGCGCCGCTTCGGCGACCGCGCGGGCGCCGAATTCCTGCACGGCGTCGAAGGTGTTGCGGCCGGTCTCGTGCAGAATGCCGACGCAGTTGACGACATGGCTTGCGCCGTCGACTGCGCGGTCGATCGAGCTGCGATAGCGCAGGTTTGCCTGCACGAAGGAGATCTGGCCGACATTGCCGAGCGGCTGCAGGAAGCCGGCGAGATCGGGACGGCGCACCGCGACGCGGATGTTATAGCCGCGTTTGGCCAGCGCCCGAACCACGTGCCTGCCGACGAAGCCGGACCCTCCGAACACGGTGACGAGCGGCGGCAGGTTGGCAAGGGTCATGGCAGGTTCCTCGAAAGGCTTTGGGAGATGCTTGATCGGCTCCGTCTTAACCGAATCCGATCGCGACGGGAAGGCCCATCGCGCCGTCAGTTTTTGGCGATGCGAGCAGCTTAGATGCCGTCGACGACGACCATTTCCGCATCCGCCGCTTCCTGGCGGATTTTGGCGGCGATCTGGTATTCCGGCGAATTGTAGCAGTCGACCGCATGCTGCATCGAGGGGAATTCGATCACGACGTTGCGGGCGCGCGCCTTGCCCTCCAGTTCGGTGAAGGCACCGCCGCGCGCGAGGAAATTCGCGCCGTATTTTTCGAAGGCGGGCTTCGCCGCCGCCACGTAATCCTTGTAGCGCTCGGCATCGCGAACGTCGACGCGGGCGATCCAGTATCCCTTGGCCATGATCTTCTCCCTCTTGCTTTATGAATTCAGCGGTTGGCCGGCCAGAGCGCGCCGACCATTTCGTTGAGTACCGCGCGGGCGGCCTCTCTCGGATCGGGTGCTCTGACGATCGGCCGGGCAACGACGAGATGCGTCGCCCCCGCCTTCAGCGCGTCGAAAGGCGTCATCACCCGCTTCTGGTCGCCATGGTCGCTGCCGGTCGGGCGAATGCCGGGGGTGACGATCGCCATGTCGGGCCCGACGATTTCGCGCACCTCGGCCGCTTCCGCCGCCGAACAGACAATACCGCCCATGCCGGCGGCGCGCGCCTGGCCGGCGCGCCTGAGCACCAGGCTGTGCGGGTCCTGGCTGTAGCCGGCATCGGCAAGGTCGGCGGCATCCATCGAGGTCAGCACGGTGACGCCGAGCAGGCAGAGGCCGGAGCCGGCCGCGGCCTCGACCGCCGCCTTCATCGCCTTCGGATAGGCATGCAGCGTCAGCATCGACATGCCCATCTTGGCGATGTTTTCCACGCCTGATGCCACCGTGTTGTCGATGTCGAGCAGCTTCATGTCG
The DNA here is from genome assembly GCF_014197615.1 of Rhizobium esperanzae. Taxonomy (GTDB): domain Bacteria; phylum Pseudomonadota; class Alphaproteobacteria; order Rhizobiales; family Rhizobiaceae; genus Rhizobium; species Rhizobium esperanzae_A. The sequence continues at coordinate 65,229 of NZ_JACIFY010000005.1, read as the reverse complement.
AGGAAGATCTTCTTGCCACTGGCAGAGAGATCGCGGGCAAATTCGAGGCCGCCGGCAAAGGCCAGCTGATAGCCGATCTTATAGAAGAGAATGTCGTCGCCGAGCGTCGAAACCAGTTTCTCCGCCTCGCCGACCGTTGGAACATCCAGGCCGACGATCAACCGCTCGCGTGCGTCCATTTCAACTCACCCCCGCCAGTCTTCGATGGGCGTCCAGTCGCATGATAAGCGGCGATCCGCAAGGCCGAAAGCATAGAGATTGCCGCCGCCGCCCGGCTGGTCGCGGTCGCGGCCGATCGGCCTGCCGGCCAGATGACATTTGAGCAGCGTGCCGACGCCGCCATGGCCGACAAAGGCGATCGGTGCCGTCGCATCATGGGCGGAGAGGATGGTCTCGACGGCAGAAACGATGCGGGCCTGCGCATCGGCGGCCCGCTCCCAGCCCCTGAAGCTCTCCTGCGGGTGCGCGAAGAACCAGTTGGCTGCCTCTTCGAACTTGTCCGGCGGCAGGAAGCCGGTGGCGGAGCGATCGTTCTCATGCGTGCCGTGCGCAATCTCGATTTTCACGCCGGCAGCTTCGGCCAGGATTTCCGCTGTTTCGATGGCTTTCGTCTCGTCGCTGGAGATGATGCGGGCCAGCCGTTTTGCCCAATGGCTCGACGCAGCCTTGCGGGCACGCTCGGCGCCGATATCGGAAAGACCCCACTTGGGAACGGGAACCTGCGGGTCGATCTTGACCTGTGGGTGGGTGATATAAAGTCCGAACATTTATCCTCGCCTGTAAACCCAGAGTTGGGCGGGCGGAATATTGCGCACGACGAAGTCAAAATGATGAATGCTGTAGCGATCGGCGTTGGCGGCGATCGGCGAAATCGCGCCGTAGGAAATCTGCACCACCGGCCGTCCGGCCGGCAGGCGGTCGAGCAGGCTTTCGAGCAGCGAGACGCGCATCGCCATCGGGAAGTTCAAGAGCGGAATGCAGGAGATGACGCAATCGAATGTCCGGTCGCCATAGTCGCCGAGCGTGGTCTTGAGATCGAAGGCGTCGCCGTTGATGAAGTGCACGCCGGGATAGGCCCGCAACAGATGCTGGTGGAAATCCGTCGAATATTCGATCGCGACCAGATTGTCCGGCCGCACGCCGCGACCGAGGATGGCCTTGGTGATGGCGCCGGTGCCCGGCCCGAGTTCGAGCACCGGCAGCCCGGAATGGATGTCGATGACGCTTGCCATGCGCTTGGCGGTGATCGAGGAGGTCGGCACGATCGAGCCCACCGTCTTCGGTCCCTGCATCATGCCTCGGAAGAAACGGATTTCCTCATCGAATTTTTTCCCGAGGTGTTCCTTCACCTTGACCCTTAAGCGCATTCTCCACCCATTCCGCATGTTGATCGACTGTCTTAATATGCTGCTTGTCGCTCTGGGGACAAGGATTTTCGCAACAAGGACATCGACATCAACAATTCATGCGGCTTGTCCGTGGCGCCGAGGCATGAGATCGGCAAGCCTTGCGCTCAAGTGATCGGCATCGACAGGGGCGCGCAGCTTCTTGTCGGTATTGTCGAAATAGAGTTAGACGTCATGGCCCGAGCTTGGGGCCGAGCCGGAACAGGCCGGAGGCGAGGAAATTGGCAAGCGCCGTCTCGATATCGCGCAGCCGCAGCATATGGGTGATGAAGCGCGGCCCCTTGACCGCAAAGACGAAATCGTCGGGCGTCTCGTCGCGCCAGCGGCCGAAGCTTTCGGGCCGCTGCAGGCTATAGAAGGTGCCGTTGATCTCGATCGACGGGAAGTGCCGGGCGGCGTAGGAAAGCTCCTGCTTCTGCGGCAGGTCCTCCGGATAGAATTGGCCGCGCCAGGGGGCCTAAAGCGCGTCGCGATCTTTCAGATTCGCTTCTCGTGCTTTAGGTCTTTGTTTTTACGCATGTCGTTATCGCAAAACCGCTGCACACTTTTGCGCGACATGCTCTAGGTCCAGCCGGATATGCCGATGCGCACCGTTCCAGCCGTCTTCATCCGGGGATCCTCCGCTTTCACAGGATGAAAACGGAGGCAGGCAGGCTTCGTTCCCGTCAGACGCGCATCGGCATCAGCACGTAGAGCGCGTCGTCGCCCGCCGTGTCGCGGATCAGCGTCGGCGAGCCGGCATCGGCCAACAGGAAGATCGCTTCCTCGCCGGAAAGCTGCGCGGTGATGTCGAGCAGGTATTTGGCATTGAAGCCGATTTCCATCGCATCCGTATCGTAGCCGACGGCGACTTCTTCCGTGGCGCTGCCGGAATCGGGATTGTTGACGGTCAGCATCAGCTGCCCCTCGGACAGGGCCAGCTTCACGGCGCGGCCGCGCTCGGAGGAAATGGTGGAGACACGGTCGACGGCCTGGGCGAAGCTCGTGCAGTCGACGCGCATTTCCTTGTCGTTGCCGGTCGGGATGACGCGCTGGTAATCCGGGAAGGTGCCGTCGATCAGTTTCGAGGTCATGACGATCGAGCCGATCGTCATGCGGATCTTGGCGTCGGAGACCTCGACCGTCACAATCGCTTCCGGATTGTCGACCAGCTTCTGCAGTTCGCCCACCGTCTTGCGCGGAATGATGATGCCGGGCATGCCTTCGGAGCCCGAGGGCGCATCGACATCGGCGCGCGCCAGCCGGTGGCCGTCGGTGGCGACGGCCCTGAGCTTCAGGTCGCCCTTGCTCTCGATCGTGTGGAAGAAGATGCCGTTGAGATAATAACGTGTCTCTTCCGTCGAGATCGCAAACTGCGTGCGGTCGATCAGCATCTTCAGATCGGTCGCCTTCAGCTTGAACGAATGCGTGAAGGTGCCGGCGGTCAGATCCGGGAAATCGGATTCCGGCAGGCACTGCAGCGAGAATTTCGAGCGGCCGGACTGCACGGTCATCGAGCTGCCGTCGGTGCTGGTGGCGAGCAGCACTTCCGAGCCGTCGGAAAGTTTGCGCACGATGTCGTAGAGAAGATGGGCGGGAACGGTCGTGGCGCCTGCTTGTTCGACGCTTGCCGGCGTCGCCTCGGTGATTTCGAGGTCGAGGTCGGTCGCCTTCATGTCGAGGTTCTGGCCGTCGGCCTTCAGCAATACGTTGGACAGGATCGGGATCGTGTTGCGACGTTCGACCACGCGGTGGACGTGGTTCAGCGATTTCAACAGGTTTGACCGCTCAATAGTAATACGCATGGGATGCTACCGCTTTCGACCGTGACTGTCCGGGCGCGTCGAGCACCCGAGAATGCTTTCCCGACTTTGAGGCCGGGGGAGTGGACGGGCAAAATGGCAGACTTCAGCACCGGTTTGCAAGAGGCATGCAGGGTCAAGCGCCTGCATTTCAGGTTTTCCCGAGCGATGCTCACAGAAATCCGAACCCTTGCCGAAGCGATGCCGCTCGCCCATAAAGGCGCGATGACGCCGCGACGAAAGCAAATGGCATGAATGAGGAAACGACAGCGGAGGCCGCCACCCGGCGAAGTTTCCGCCTGCACAATATGGCGGTGCCGGCGCGGCCGCTGGAGCCGGCGCTCTATCTCGTCGCAACCCCGATCGGCAATCTCGGCGACATCACGCTGCGCGCGTTGGAAACGCTGGCCGGCGCCGATGTGCTGGCCTGCGAGGATACGCGCGTCACCCGCGTGCTGCTCGACCGCTACGGCATCCAGAACCGCCCCTTCTCCTATCACGAACACAATGCCGACGAGGCCGGCCCGCGACTGCTGCAGGCGCTGGAGGCCGGGCGCTCGGTGGCGCTGGTGTCCGATGCCGGCACGCCGCTGGTGTCCGACCCCGGCTATCGGCTGGCGCAGCAGGCGATAGCGGCCGGTTACCGCGTCATCCCCATTCCGGGCGCCTCGGCGCCGCTGGCGGCCCTTGTCGGTTCCGGCCTGCCGAACGATGCCTTTCTTTTCGCCGGCTTCCTGCCGGTCAAGGACAAGGCCCGCCGCGACCGTCTCGGCGAATTTGCCGCAGCCCCGGCGACGCTGATCTTCTTTGAATCGCCGCATCGCATCGGCGCAACGCTTATCGCCGCCGCCGATGTGCTCGGAGGCGGCCGGCCAGCCTCCGTCTGCCGCGAACTGACCAAGACCTACGAGGAGTTCCGCCGCGGCACGCTTGCGGAGCTGGCTGCCCATTACGAGCAAGTGGAAAACGTCAAGGGCGAGATCGTCCTCGTCGTCGGTCCGCCGGAGCCGGTGGAGACCGATGAGGCCGATGTCGAAGCGGTGCTGGCGGACCTCTCGAAGATCATGCCGACGGCCAAGGCCGCGACGGAAGCCGCCCGCCTCACCGGCCTGCCGCGGAAGCTACTCTACCAGCGCCTGCTGGAGTTGAAGGGCGCCGATGGGCGATAAGGGTCTGACCGCTATCCGGCGGAGGGCGCTGCGCCGGGGCCTGATGTCGGAATATATCGCGGCGGTCTTCCTGATGCTGAAAGGGTACCGCATCCTGGCGCTGCGCCACCGCACCCGGCTCGGCGAGATCGACATTATTGCCCGCAAGGGCGATCTCGCCGTCTTCGTCGAGGTCAAGGCACGCCATGGCGAGGCCGCGGCTGTCGACGCCGTCTCTGCCGCCTCGCAGAAACGGATAAGGGCGGCAAGCGATCTCTGGCTTGCCCGGCAAGTGGATCAGGTCCGTCTTTCCCAGCGCTACGATATCGTCGCGGTTACGCCCGGCCGGCTGCCGCGGCATTTTCCGGATGCGTTCTGACCCTCTTTTGACCGATCGCTTTCCGGATCGTTAAACTTTTAGTTCCCGCGTGAACCAGCTCCTTACGCCTCTCTGCTACCCCCTCGATGGGGATAACAATTGGGGATTGTTTCATGGCCTGGAAAATGATGCTTGCAAGTGCGGTCGCCATGGCCGCGCGCACGGTGCCTTATGCCGTGGCGAAGCCGGCCGGGAAATCCTTCGTCGCCCATGCGAGCGACCTGTTGCCGATGAAGCCGTCGCCGATCAATCCGGACTGGATCGTCAGCGGCAACCCGCAGGCTCGCACCGGCGAACATTCGCGCGGTCATGACGAGGCCTCGCTGACGGCGATCTGGGACTGCACGGCGGGCGAATTCCGCTGGCGTTTCGGCTGGGACGAGACCGTGATGATCCTCGAAGGCGAGGTCCATATCACCGCCGAGGATGGCACCGAACGAACGCTCAGCGTCGGCGACGTCGCCTTTTTCGCCGGCGGAACCTGGGCGAGCTGGCGGGTCGACAATTACGTCCGCAAGGTCGCCTTCCTGCGCAAGCCCTTCCCGAAGCCGCTGGCGATCGCCTATCGCCTCCGCAACATGCTGCGCAACAGCGGCGGCAACCAGGGCATCGCTGCCTAAAGCGCGTCGCGATCTTTCAGATTCGCTCTTTGCGCTTTAGCTCTTGTTTTGCGCATGTCGTTGCCGCAAAACCTCTGCACACTTTTGCGCGACATGCTTTAATCGGGCTGGGGCGGGGCGGTCGTTTCGCCTGCTAAAACCTCGCAGGCAAACAGGATCGGATTGTCGAGCTCGGGCGCGGTTTGCTTGTTCAGGAGAACGGCGACCGCCGCTGCGGCCATGTCTTGAATCGGCTGCTTCACCGTCGTCAGGCGCGGCGTCGTCATGCTGGCGAGCGGGATACCGTCGAAGCCGACGATGGAAAGGGCGGCGGGGACCGGAATGCCGAGATCATGGGCTGCCCGCATGCAGCCGATCGCCTGCTGGTCCGAGCTGGCAAAGATCGCCGTCGGCCGCTCGTTGCGGGCGCGGGCCAGAAGATAATTTCCCGCCGAACGGCCGCTCTCATAGTCGAAGGCCGCCTCGGCAATCAGCGGCGGCCCTGCGATTTTCGTGCCGCCGTCGGCCTGTTCCATCGCGTCGAGATAACCTCTGAGGCGGTCATTGGCGGGCACGGAGTGCCCAGGCCCCGAGATGAAGCCGATGCGGCGATGGCCGAGCTTCAGAAGATGTTCGACGCCAAGACGAACGCCGTTGCGGTGATCGGCGGCAATGCCGGAATATCCCGGCATCAGCCGGTCGACGACGACGATCGGCACGCCCTTCGGCAGTTTGATCTTGTGGAAATCATTGCTGGGAACGAGCATGATGCCGTCGACCTTCCGGCTCGTCAGCTGGCTGATGCGGTCAGCCTCCTTGGCCGCATGATCGAAGGATGTCATGACGATGATGTTGTAGCCGTGACTGGCTGCTGCTTGTTCCGCCGATTGGACGAGTTCGGCGAAGAACGGATTGGTCAGATCCGGAATGACGATGCCGATCAGCCGGCTGACCTTGCTGCGCATGCTCCGCGCCGACGGGTCGGGCAGGTAGCCGAGGTCGTTGATGATCCCGGTGACGCGCGCCCGCAATTCCCTGGTCACCGAGGGATGGTCGTTCAAAACCCGCGAAACGGTGCCGGTGGAAACTCCCGCAAGCTTGGCAACGTCCCTAATCCCGACCTTTGACATGACAGAAACAGTGGCCCTTCTTCTTCGCCTTTCGAAAAACGCCCGAGAGCGCCTGATCGAGGCTTCCAGCTAATGGTCTTCAGGTTCCTAGTCAAAGGGCTGTGTGGCGATTTCGACGGCTGAACCTGCATGCAACATTCGATAAGGCACTGCATGGAAACGGTTCATCGTGCATATGTCAATATCTGCCAGACAGGGCGATCCAACATATTGTCCGCCCGTCTTTTCGGCCGCTTGACAATTTTCAGGGGCGTGCTACCCAGATGGTGTTGGAAACGGTTCATTGCCGCGGGCAACTCAGATGGAGCTGAGCCCAGAGCCGTTAGGGAGGAAAAAATGTCCAATTCTAAGCGTGAATCCGTCATGATCAGTGCACCGCGCCGTGCGGCCTTGAAGCTCGGCCTTGCCGGCACCCTGGTGCTGGCGCTGGCGAGCAGCGTCTCGCCCGCCTTTGCGGCCGAAAAGCCGAAGGTCGGCCTGATCATGAAGTCTCTGTCCAATGAGTTCTTCAAGCAGATGAAGGCCGGCGCCGACAAATATGCGGCCGAGAACAAGGACAAGTTCGACTTCAAGGCCGTCGGCATGAAGGACGAGCGTGATTTCGCCGCGCAGGTCGACGCCGTCGAAAACTTCGTCACCCAGAAATACGACATCATCGTCGTGGCGCCCGCCGATTCCAAGGCGATGGCGACCCCGCTGGCAAAGGCTGTGAAGGCCGGCGTCAAGGTGATCAACATCGACGTGCCGCTCGATGCCGACGCCAAGAAGAAGGCCGGGATCGATCTCGCCTTCTTCGGGCCTGACAACAAGGAAGGCGCAAAGCTCGCGGGCGATGCGCTTGCCAAGGATCTCGGCGCCGGCGCCAAGGTCGTCATCCTCGAGGGCAACCCCGAGGCCGACAATGCCAAGGAGCGCAAGGAAGGCTTCATGGATTCCGTCAAGACGGGCAAGCTCGAGCTTCTCGACAGCAAGACCGCCCATTGGGAGACCGAAGAAGCCAATACCGTCATGACGAATTTCCTGACGAAGTATAAGGATATTCAAGGTGTCATGGCCGCCAACGACTCCATGGCCCTCGGCGTCGTCAAGGCTCTCGATGCTGCCGGCCAGGCTGGCAAGATCAAGGTCGTCGGCTTTGACAACATCCCGCCCGTTCAGCCGCTGATCAAGGACGGCAAGATGCTTGCCACCGTCGAGCAGTATGGCGCGCAGATGGCGGTCATGGGCATCGACTATGGCATGCGCGAACTGGCCGGCGAGAAATTCACCGGCTGGGTCAAGACCGACGTCAAGCTGGTCACCGCTGCCGATCTGAAATAGTCGGGATATCAAGCCCCAAAAAGCAAACGTGGCGTCGGCTGCCGGCCGACGCCATCGCCACCAACCGATTGACGCGTTGATCGCTTCGGTTGAGGCTCGTTTCGGGCCTCCCTGATGCGCATTGCGTGGAGGTTTGAAGAGACCATGCATGAGGTCGCCGTGTCAGACAGAGCAGATGACGACATCCTGAGCCTTGAGGGGATCGGCAAACGCTTCCCCGGCGTCGTGGCGCTCAGGGATGTGTCCATTCGGATCGGTCGCGGCAAGGGGCACGTTCTCCTCGGCGAGAACGGCGCCGGAAAGTCGACCCTGATCAATCTGCTCGGCGGCGTCTTCCGGCCGGATGATGGCCATATCCTGTTTGACGGCAAGCCTTATCATCCGTCTTCGCCGCTCGAGGCGTTCAGGGCGGGCATCCGGGTCATTCACCAGGAGCTGCACCCGCTTTCCAACCTGACGGTTGCCGAAAACCTGTTGTTTGAGCACCTGCCCCGCCGATACGGCCTGGTGAACTACAAGGCGATGAACGCCAGAGCCGCGGAGCTGCTGGAAGAGGTCGGCCTCGACGTGGCGCCGACGACACTGGCAAGCCGCCTCAGCGTCGCGCAGCTGCAACTGGTCGAGATCGCCAAGGCGCTTTGCTACGAAAGCAAGCTTCTCGTTCTCGACGAACCGACGGCGACCCTGACCTCCAAGGAGGTCGATCGCCTCTTCGAAATTCTGAAGCGCCTGAAGAGCCGCGGCGTCACCACGCTCTACATCTCGCACCGGCTGGAGGAGATCTTCGAAGTCGGCGACGATGTGACGGTGCTGCGCGACGGCCAGCATGTGATCACCCGGCCGCTGGCCGGACTTGGCATCCCCGAAATCGTCGAGCTGATGGTCGGGCGCAAGCTTTCCGATCACGGCATTTTCAAAGGCGACAGCACCGTATCCGGCGAGGCGCTCGGCGTTTCCGGCCTCAAGGTGACGCGGCATAGCCCGGAACTGTCGTTCTCCGTGGCAAAGGGCGAGATCGTCGGCATTGCCGGCCTGGTCGGCAGCGGCCGTACCGAGGCGGTTCGCGCCCTGTTCGGCGCCGACGTCAAGGCGGCTGGCGAGATCCGCCTGAACGGCGAGCCGGTCGAGATCAATGCGCCCAAGGATGCCGTTGCGGCCGGGCTGTGCCTGGCGACCGAAGACCGCAAGATGCAGGGCCTGATGCTCGATATGAGCTGCGCCGAAAACGCCACCATCACCGCTCTCGACAAGATCTCCCGCAACGGCTTGATCCTCGGCAAGGCCGAGGATGAGCACGCGCAGCGCCTGGTGCGCGAACTCCGGATCAAGACCCCGTCCATCCATCAGGCCGTCCGTACTTTTTCCGGCGGTAACCAGCAGAAGGTCGTCATCGCCAAATGGCTGTTCCGCGGCCCCAAAGTGCTGATTTTCGACGAGCCGACCCGCGGGATCGATGTCGGCGCCAAGGCCGAGATCTATGAGCTTCTGTGGAAGTTCGCCGCCGAAGGCAAAGGTGTTCTCGTCGTCTCTTCGGATCTGCCGGAGCTGATGGGCATCTGCCATCGCATCATCGTCTTCTCCGACGGCAAGATATCAGGTGAAATCGCCCGGGAACAATTTGACGAAAGCAGGATCCTTTCGCTCGCCTACAAGGAGTACAGCCGTGTCCGCCAACATTGAAAAACAGACTGAGGCGCAAACTGGGGCGAAAGAGGTAAGCGTCTGGGACAAGCTTCTCCGGATCTCGATGAAGGAGGCCGGCGTTGCCATCGCCCTCGTCCTGATCCTGGCATTTTTCTCGGCGACGGCGCCCTATTTCGCCACGCCGGAGAACTTCCTGAAGATCTTCGTGCAGATCGCCATCAACACCGTGCTGGCCGCTGGTATGACCTTCGTCATCCTCATCGGCGGCATCGACCTTTCCGTCGGCTCGCTGCTGGCCCTTTGCACGGTGATCGGTGCGACGATCATGATCAATCCGGCGTTTTCGCCATGGCAGGCGATCATTCTTGCCTGCCTGGCCTCGATGGGCACCGGTGCCGTGCTCGGCGCCGTCAACGGCTGGATCTGCGAGAAGTGGAAGCTGCCGTCCTTCATCGTCACCCTCGGCATGCTGAATGTCGCGAGCGGCCTCGCCCGCGTCGTCAGCGACAATTCGACGATTACAGGCCTGCCTCAGCCTTTCGTCGATTTCGGCAACCTGATCTTCTGGGGCATCTTTCCGTCGATCTTCCTGATTGCGATCGTCGTCGTGCTGATCGGCTGGTTCGTGCTGCGCTACACCGTCTTCGGCCGCTTCGTCTTCGCGATCGGCACCAATGAAGAGGCGGTGCGCCTGTCCGGGCATCAGCCGAAACGATACAAGATCGCGGTCTTCACCATCTCCGGGCTGACTGCCGGCATCGCCGCCATGGTCTATCTGCTCCGTCTCAATGTCGGCAGCCCGGTTGCCGGCATTGGCTACGAGCTGAATGCCATCGCCGCGGTCATCATCGGCGGCACCAGCCTTTCGGGCGGCAAGGGCTCGATCATCGGCACGCTGGTTGGTGCCTGCATTCTGCAGGTCCTGTCGACCGGATTGCAGCTCTTAGGCGCCGACGACAATATCAAGCCGATCGTCATTGGCGCCGTCATCGTGCTCGCCGTCATTCTCGACAGCTATCGCGGCCGGCTGATGCGGATCCTCGAAACCCGGTGATCGCCAGCACCAAAAGGCCTTGACCGAAGCCCTTGATCGGCATTGCGTTTGATGCCGGGCCGACCTACATCTGTCCGGCATTCAGCGAGGGACGGAAATGGCCAAGATCACCAATGTAGCGGTCCAGATGGACCATGTCGCCGGCATCAATATCGCAGGCGATTCCACCTTCGCCATGAGCCTGGAAGCCCAGACGCGCGGCTACAGGCTGTTCCACTATACGCCCGAGCGCCTGAGCTTCCGCGACGGCAAGCTCTTTGCCAGCGTCGAGCCGATGCTGCTGCGCGACGTCAAGGGCGATCACTTCGAGCTCGGCGCGCCCGAGCGCGTCGATCTCTCGACCATGGATGTGGTGCTGCTGCGCCAGGATCCGCCCTTCGATATGGCCTATATCACCTCGACGCATCTGCTCGAGCGCATCCATCCGAAGACGCTCGTCGTCAACGACCCGGCCTGGGTGCGCAATTCGCCGGAAAAAATCTTCGTCACCGAATTTGCCGACCTGATGCCGAAGACGCTGATCACCAAGGACCCGGCCGAAATCCGCCGCTTCCGCGACGAGATGGGCGATATCATCCTGAAACCGCTCTACGGCAATGGCGGCGCCGGCGTCTTCCATTCGACCCGCGACGACCGCAACCTTTCCTCGCTGCTCGAAATGTTCGGCCAGCTCTTCCGCGAGCCCTTCATTGCCCAGCAATATCTGCCTGACGTGCGCAAGGGCGACAAACGCATCATCCTGGTCGACGGCGAATTTGCCGGTGCCATCAACCGCGTGCCGGCCGAGCACGACAGCCGCTCCAACATGCATGTCGGCGGCCGCGCAGAGGCGACCGAGCTGACGGCGCGCGAGCAGGAAATCTGCGCCCGCATCGGCCCGGCATTGAGGGAACGCGGCTTCCTGCTCGTCGGCATCGATGTGATCGGCGATTACATGACCGAGATCAACGTCACCTCGCCGACGGGCATCCGCGAAGTGAAGAAGTTCGGCGGCGCCGATATCGCAAGCCTGCTCTGGGATGCGATCGAGCGCAAGCGCGGCTGATCCTGCCGCGTGACCCCACGCGCCTGCTGCGGCCGGGTACAACCCCGGTCACAGCCCATACCTGACTGTGTTCCTTGATTGTTCTTGTTTTATTCCCGCTTTCATGCCAGATTGCAACCGCTGGCCCTGACGGGTTGCAGGGGCTATAAGAGTTTGCGGGCAGGGGGATGGGTTTATGGTCGCGCGTGTCAGTACGGTGGCATTCCAGGGCATCGAAGGCGTGCCGGTCGAGGTCCAGGTCATGGTCGCTCCCGGCAAGATCGGCATGCAGATCGTCGGCCTGCCCGATAAGGCGGTGGCCGAAAGCCGCGAGCGTGTGCAGGCCGCCCTTCACGCTTCCGGCCTGACGCTGCCGGCCAAGCGTGTGACCGTCAATCTGGCGCCGGCCGACCTGCCGAAAGAGGGCTCGCATTTTGATCTACCCATCGCGCTCGCGCTGATGGCCGCCCTCGGCGCCATTCCCGCCGATGCGCTGTCGGATTTCGTCGTCGTCGGCGAGCTCAATCTCGACGGCACGATCGCCGCCATTTCAGGCGCGCTGCCGGCCGCGATCGGCGCCAATGCGCTCGGCAAGGGGCTGATCTGTCCGGCCGAAAGCGGCGCCGAAGCTGCCTGGGCCGGCGCCGACGTCGATATTCTCGCACCCCGCAGCCTGATTGCCCTTGCCAATCATTTCCGCGGCACACAGGTCCTGTCCCGGCCGGAAGCATCGATCCGCGCCAATGCCGCCAACCTGCCGGATCTTGCCGAAATCAAGGGCCAGGAAAGCGCCAAGCGGGCGCTCGAAGTGGCGGCCGCCGGCGGCCACAATCTGTTGATGGTCGGCCCGCCCGGCTCCGGCAAGTCGATGCTGGCGTCGCGGCTGCCGTCGATCCTGCCGCCGCTCTCGGCCGCCGAACTCCTTGAGGTTTCGATGGTCCATTCGATCGCCGGCCAGTTGACCGGCGGCAAGCTCTCCGACCGCCGTCCCTTCCGCACCCCGCACCATTCCGCCACCATGGCCGCCCTTGTCGGCGGCGGCATTCGCGCCCGTCCGGGCGAGGCCTCGCTCGCCCATCACGGCGTGCTCTTCCTCGACGAGTTTCCCGAGTTCACGCCGCAGGCGCTCGATGCGCTGCGCCAGCCGCTTGAAGGCGGTGAATGCGTCATTGCGCGCGCCAATCACCGCGTCTCCTATCCGGCGAAATTCCAGCTGATCGCGGCGATGAACCCCTGCCGCTGCGGCATGGCGGGTGAACCCGGCCACACCTGCGCCCGCGGCCCGCGCTGCATGAGCGATTACCAGGCCCGCATCTCCGGCCCGCTGATGGATCGCATCGATATCCGCATCGACGTTCCCGCCGTCTCCGCCGCCGATCTCATCCGGCCGATGGCGGCTGAGACCAGCGCCGACGTCGCCCGCCGCGTCGCCCGCGCCCGCGAGATCCAGCAGCAACGCTTCGAGGCCGCCGGCGCCAAGGGCATCGGCACCAACGCCCGCTGCTCCACATCGATGATCGAAAAACTCGCCGAACCCGACGCCGGCGGCCTCCAACTCTTGCGCGACGCCGCCGAAAAAATGAAATTCTCCGCCCGCGGCTACCACCGCGTCCTCAAGGTCGCCCGCACGCTCGCCGATCTCGACGGCAAGCCGACGGTTGGGCGGATGCATCTGGCTGAGGCGATTTCCTATAGGATCGCTGGGGAGAGGTTGACGGCGGCGGCGTGAGGATAGCAGCGAATAGGAAGTAGCGAATAGCGAATAGTTAAGTGCCTTGCCCGTTACCAAGCAGGCCTCCATCCTATTCGCTATTCGCTATTCGCTATTCGCTATTCGCTATTCGCTATTCGCTATTCGCTATTCGCTATTCGCTATTCGCTATTCACTATTCAGCCCCCCAGCCCCTCAAACAGCACCGTCGACAAATACCGCTCCGCAAAGGACGGAATGATAATGACGATGTTCTTGCCCGCATTCTCCGGCCGGCTGCCGACTTTGATGGCCGCCGTCAGCGCCGCACCGGAGGAGATGCCGACCGGCACACCTTCGAGCCGGGCGATGAGGCGTGCCTGTTCGAAGGCCTCGTCGTTGGTGACGGTGACGACCTCGTCGTAGATGCCGGTATCGAGGATTTTGGGCGCGAAGCCGGCGCCGATGCCCTGGATCTTGTGCGGGCCGGGGTTGCCGCCCGACAGGATCGGCGAGTCGGCCGGTTCGACGGCGATGATCTGGATTTCGGGCTTGCGGCTCTTCAGCACCTGGCCGACGCCGGTGATCGTGCCGCCGGTGCCGATGCCGGAGACGACGATATCGACGGTGCCGTCGGTATCGTTCCAGATCTCTTCGGCCGTCGTCTTGCGGTGGATTTCGGGATTGGCCGGGTTTTCGAACTGCTGCGGAATGACGGCGTCGGGAAGCGAGGCTGCCAGCTCCTCCGCCTTGGCGATGGCGCCCTTCATGCCCTTCGGTCCCTCGGTCAGCACCAGTTCGGCGCCGAGCAGCGCCAGCATCTTGCGGCGCTCCACCGACATGGTTTCCGGCATGGTGAGGATCAGCCGGTAGCCCTTGGCGGCGGCGGCAAAGGCGAGCGCGATGCCTGTATTGCCCGAAGTCGGCTCGATCAGCACCGTCTTGCCTGCGGTGATCTTGCCCTCGGCTTCGAGGCTTTCGATCATCGCCACGCCGATACGGTCCTTGACCGAGGCGATCGGGTTGAAGAATTCGAGCTTGCCGATCAGGTTTGCCACCACGCCCTTTTCCCGCGCCAGCTTGTCGAAGCGCACGAGCGGCGTGTTGCCGATGGTTTCGGTGATCGAGGAATAGATGCGGCCGCGGCCGGGCTTGTGCGACATGGGTGCTCTCCCTTTGAAATCCTGCTCCTGAAATCGAGGGGAGAATAGGATCAAAGGCTTGAAGAGGCCAGCCCGCCTCATCCCGAGGGAGCGGGCCGCGGAGAAAAAAACCTTTGGAAACCGGCTCTTGCCGAATATTTATTTCAGGCGGCCCGCGTGGCGATGAAGGCTGCGGTGCCGGCAAGGATGCCGGAGGCAACCCGGTTCAGCACCTGCAGGGCGCGCGGCTTTTTCAGCATCGTGCGGGCCCGCGAGGCAAGCAGCATATAGGGCACGAGCACGACGATCAGCACGACGAAGGTGACAGCAAGCAGCAGCGCGTAATCGCGCAGCCCGATATTGCCGATATCGAGCAGCGTCGGCGCCAAGGCGACATAGAACAGCATCGTCTTCGGATTGCCGAGCGTCACAAGCAGGCCGGAGAGGAAGGACAGGCCGATATTGCTTGATTTTTTCGCCGCGATATCCTGCGGCAGCAATCCCGCCGTCCAGAGTTTCCAGGCGATATAGCCGAGGTAGAGCGCGCCGGCGATCTTGATGACGAAGAACACCTCGGTGAAGGTCTGCGCCACGAAGGCAAGGCCGAGAATGACCGCGGTGAGATAGGTCATGTCGCCGAGCACCAGGCCGAGACCCATGAAGAAGGTCTCGCGGAAATTCGAGCCGAGCGCACGGGCGACGATCGCGGTGATCCCGGGTCCGGGAATGGCGGCTGCGATGAACAGCGCTCCGGCATAGGCGATCAGGGCGGTCAGGCTCATCTGTCATATCCACTGGATTGAGTGATCTCTCTATAGGCGCGCGTTGCGGTCTCATCAATGCATCGGCGCTGATCTGTCCATCAGCTTAAGGAATAGGTCGGCTGACCTATCATCCACTTGGAAAGCGATCCGGCCTTGCTAGTTTTCTCTCTGCACACGCGCCCTCGGCGTCCTCTACGCCTCTTGAAGACGCGCGGCGCTGTCGAGATTTTCATCGCCAAGGAGAAAATGCATGTCCCCTAGCTCAGCCGAAACCCGCAGGCTTTCGCCCCTCAAGACGCCGTCCAGCCTGTCGACCAATGCCGTCACCGATATTTCGGCGGCGCTGACCGCGCTGCTTGCCGATGTCTTTACCCTTTATCTGAAGACGAAGAACTTCCACTGGCATATGTCCGGCCCGCATTTCCGCGACTACCATCTGCTGCTCGACGAACAGGCGGAGCAGATCTTCGCCATGACCGACGACGTTGCCGAGCGCGCCCGCAAGATCGGCGGCGTGACCTTGCGCTCGATCGGCCAGATCGCCCGCCAGCAGCGCATTGCCGACAATGATGCCGATTTCGTCACGCCCGAGGACATGCTCTCGGAACTGCGCGAGGACAACGCCCAGCTGGTTTCGCTGCTGCGCGAGGTGCACGATCTCTGCGACGAGCACAATGATGTCGCGACCGCCAGCCTGATCGAGAACTGGATCGACGAAGCCGAGCGACGCACCTGGTTCCTGTTCGAAACGACGCGCCGGCAGAAATAGGGCGCTAGCCGGGCATGCCGCCTGCGGCATGCCGGGCTGGCGCCTGCGGCATGCCCCCTCAGCTCTCCAGCGCCCTCGGACGCAGCCACCGCGGCGTCCAGCCGAGGTTCATGCCGGCGGCGGCAACGAGGATGATGGCCGCACCTGATATCTGCATCGGCTGCAGCGCATGGCCAAAGGCCAGCCGGTCGACCAGGATCGCCGCGATCGGATAGAGGAAGGAGAGGGCGCCGGTGAGATGCGTCGGCAGCCTTTGGATCGCCCCGTAAAGCAGCACATACATCAGCCCGGTATGGACGACGCCGATGCTGACGAGGATCGCCCATGTCCCCGCATCCTGAGGCGGATGGGAGAAATCGGTCATCGGCGCCAGCATCAGCATGCCGGTCGCAACCTGAATGAGGGCGATCAGGTGCGGCGGCGTGCCCTTCAGCCATTTCGCGGCAAGGGCTGCGAGCGCGTAGAAGAAGGCCGCCCCCAGCGCCATCAGGATGCCGAGACCGTAACCGTCGGATGTAGCGCCGCTCCCGCCGGGTTTCGCCTGGACGATCGCCATCATGCCCGCGAAGGCGAGCGCCAGCCAGAACAGCTTGGTGGCGGTGATCTTCTCGCCGAGAAACAGCGCGCCGAGAAACAACAGCATGAACGGCTGGGTGTTGTAGACAGTCGTGGCGATCGAGATCGTCGCATGCGAATAGGAGGCAAACAGCAGCAGCCAGTTCAACACGATGGCGACGCCGCCGAAAACGGCGATGCCGAAGGCGCGCAGCGTGATGATGCCGGGCCGCAGCAGCCCGAGGGCGCCGCAGATAACCAGCAAAGTCAGCGCGCCGAACAGGCAGCGCCAGAAGACGACGCCGCTGACCGGCTGGCCCGACATGACCACGAACCAGCCGATCGTCCCCGAGATCAGCATCGCTGCCGTCATTTCCGCCGTACCTCTTTTGATATCACCACCCATGATAGCCTCCTTTATGATGACCGTAAGGATATTGCGGCGGAAGACGAATTTATATAATAATAGAATGGGCGATAATCGATATCGCCTAATAATATGAGGGAAATCTGGCGTCGTGGCTAATGAAGTGCAATCGCTCGATGAAATCGACCAGGCCATTCTGGAGGCGCTGGCCGGCAATGCGCGGATTTCGCTGAAGGAATTGGCGCAGCAGGTCGGCCTTTCCTCGCCGAGTGCCGCCGAGCGTCTGCGCCGGCTGGAGGAGCGAGGCGTCGTCAAGGCCTTCACCATCGATCTCGACCCCGCCGCCGTCGGTTATCCCCTCCAGGCGATCGTGCGCGTGCGGCCGTTGCCGGGCCAACTGCACATGGTCGAGCGCATCATCCAGGACATCCCCGAAATCGTCGAATGCGACAAGGTGACCGGCGAGGATTGTTTCATCGCCCGTCTGGTGGTGCGTTCGATGGCGGAGCTCGACGGCCTCCTCGACAAGGTCGCCGAACGGGCGGAGACCAACACCGCGATGATCAAGGCCTCGCCGGTCAAGCGCCGCCTGCCGCCGCTGTCCCGCCGGAAATAGACGGCCGGCCGGGCGGCCCTTAAGTTGCCATCAATGAAAACTGAAAGAGAGAAGGTTTCATGGTGGAGTCGCCTAAGCGCTCCCTATTTGCCGCCGTCCAGAACATCCCGCAGGCACTCTTCGAACGAATCTTTTTTATCGGCGAGAGATCGGCACTCATGAATGGCATATGCTGCCGCCATTTCGGCGTTGATCCTGAAGCCTGGGATTCTCCCGGGACTGAAGGTTGCAGCCTCTCGGCCAAAAGCATCCGTAACGCCGACCGATTGTAGCAGAACTCCATAAAGGCAGCCCACCGGATTGATGTCGCGGTCTACGAGCACATTGATAACCGGGTTTCCTGTTCGGCTCTCGTGATAGCATGTCGACGTGTCCGGCTTGCTTCGGAGCGTGTCTATATCGTGAACTGCTATTTGGCCCAATTTTGCCAATTTCAGTGCATCATGAGCGATGAATACGTCGAGTGTCTGAGTATTTGACCGCTGGTTTTGACCATTGAAAGGCACATATGGCACCGCAGGCGAGTAATCTATGGATCGACTGGCATCGAAATTGATACTGATCTCCGCGTAAGCGCTGATCGCAGAAAAGACGCGCAAAAGCTCAATCTGAAATAATTGAATATCGCTCCTCTCCATACCCTTCACATCGAGGACGACGTTCATTTCGATTGTTTTGTCGATATCGAGAATTGGCGCTGTCGATTTCGCCATGGCAAAAGCCACGATCTCTTCCACAGACAAAGATGAGCGAATTGACTGAAGCTTTGTTGAATCGGTCGCAAGCACCGGCGTCGCAATCAGCGCTGCCGCTAAACCCATAACCGCGCCGCATGGCGCTCTCTTGAATAGCATAGCGCCCCCACAAACGCTGCATATCAACCGTTCGGTTGCTTCATTCGAACCGATCAATCAAACGCCGGTGGAACCGAAGCCGCCTGCGCCGCGTGTCGTTTCGCTGACCTCGGTGATCTCCGCCACCCGCGCCTGGGTTACCGGCGCGATTACCATCTGGGCAATGCGCATGCCGCGTTCGATGATGAAGGCTTCTTCGCCGAGATTGGCGAGCAGCACCTTCACTTCGCCGCGATAGTCGCTGTCGATGGTGCCTGGCGAATTCAGGCAGGTAATGCCGTGTTTGAAGGCAAGGCCGGAGCGCGGCCGCACCTGTCCTTCGAAGCCTTCGGGGATTTCGAAGATGAAGCCGGTCGGCACCAGCGCCCGTTTGCCGGGCAGCAGCGTCAAGGGTGCTGCCGCGTCGACGGCGGCGCGCAGGTCCATGCCGGCCGCGCCTTTGCTCTCATAGGCGGGCAGGTCGATGCCTTCGCCGTTCGCCAGGCGGATGAGGTTCAGCGTCGGTCTGATATCGTGATGAATGGTCATGGCCCATTACTTTGCCCGTGTGCGGGCAAGGTCAATTGCATTGCCGGGCTTTAATCGCTAGATACGCCGCAATTCCACAGGATTCATAATCATGGCCGAAAGCCTCGCCGAGGCGGTCTCCCGCCGCCGCACATTCGCTATTATCGCCCACCCGGACGCGGGCAAGACGACGCTCACCGAGAAGCTGCTGCTGTTCGGCGGCGCCATTCAGCTTGCCGGCGAAGTCAAGGCGAAGAAGGACCGCATGCAGACGCGCTCCGACTGGATGAAGATCGAGCGCGAGCGCGGCATCTCTGTCGTCACCTCGGTGATGACCTTCGAATATAACGACAATGTCTTCAACATCCTCGATACCCCTGGCCACGAGGATTTCGCCGACGACACCTATCGCACGCTGACGGCAGTCGATGCCGCCGTCATGGTCATCGATGCCGCCAAGGGTATCGAACCGCGCACGCTGAAGCTCTTCGAAGTCTGCCGCATGCGCGATATCCCGATCATCACCTTCATCAACAAGATGGATAGGGAAAGCCGCGATCCCTTCGAGATCCTCGATGAGGTGGAAGAGAAACTGGCGCTGGATACGGCGCCGATCACCTGGCCGATCGGCCGCTCGAAGACCTTCTGCGGTTCCTACAATATCGCCGCCAACACGGTGCGCGGATCGGATACCGAAGTCGAGGGAACGCCGGTCAACGGCCCGCAGAGCGTTGCCGGCAGGCTGCCGGAAAACGAGCGCCAGGCCTTCGTCGACGAGACCGAGCTGGCGATCGAAGCCTGCCGCCCCTTCGACCGCCAAGCCTTCCTGGAAGGCCACATGACGCCGGTCTTTTTCGGCTCGGCGTTGCGCAATTTCGGCGTGCGCGACCTCATCAACGCGCTCGGCGAGTTCGCGCCGCCGCCGCGTGATCAGGTCGCCGACACCAGGACCGTGCATGCGACCGACGACAAGATGACGGCCTTCGTCTTCAAGATCCAGGCCAACATGGACCCCAACCACCGCGACCGTATCGCCTTTGCCCGCATCTGCTCCGGCAAGCTCGAGCGCGGCATGAAGGCAAGGCTTGCCCGCACCGGCAAGCAGCTCGGTCTGACGGCGCCGCAATTCTTCTTCGCCTCGCAGCGCCAGCTCGCCGACACCGCCTATGCCGGCGATGTCGTCGGCATTCCCAATCACGGCACGCTCCGTATCGGCGATACGCTGACCGAAGGGGAAGCCCTGGTCTTCCAGGGCGTGCCGAACTTTTCGCCTGAAATTCTGCGCCGCGTGCGCCTGGAAGATGCGATGAAGGCGAAGAAACTCAAGGAAGCCCTGCAGCAGATGGCCGAAGAAGGCGTCGTGCAGCTGTTTTCGCCGGAAGACGGCTCACCGGCAATCGTCGGCGTCGTCGGCGCCCTGCAGCTCGACGTCCTGAAGGAGCGGCTGATGGCCGAATACGGCCTGCCGGTCTCCTTCGAAATGTCGCGTTTCTCCGTCTGCCGCTGGATCTCGGCCGATCAGCCGGCCGACCTGGAAAAATTCCTCACCGTCAAACGCGGCGATATCGCCCGCGATCTCGACGGCGATCCGGTCTTCCTCGCCCAGGACGGTTTCTCGCTGCGGTACGAGTCCGAGCGTCACCCGGCAATCAAGATGGTCGCCATCAAGGAATATCACGCCGCCAAGGCGGCGTGATCCCAGGGCAATTATTCCCGCGCCCTCTCTCCAGCCTCATCCTTCAGGTGTGTAGGTCAAAGGCCGAAGCCTCGAAGGACGGGGTTGGCCACCGGTCTCGGCAAATGCAGATGTTGAGCGGTATTCAGCCATCCGCCCCCGTCCTTCGAGTACGGGGCACCTCAGGACGAGGGCTGGTCGTTGTGCGTGCCACCTGAAGTAAGCCTGCCGGCCTGCTAACCCTCGCGATCAAATCGCGGCAGCAGCTCGATGTTCTCCACGCCGGGCAAAGCCGAGCGGCACCATATCTGTTTCCTGGGCGGCAGGTCCCGCCGCTGGTCGATTCCGCCGAGGCGGATGCCGATTGCGGCGCCGTCGCCGTCGGTGCGGTAGAGCGGCGATCCGCAATTGGGGCAGAAGAATTGCCGGCTGAGACGGCCGCTGTCGCCATATTTCGTATAGCCGCGCGGTGTGCCCGAAACGAGCGCGAAACTGTCCGGCCGCGCCGGCGCGGTGACGCGATAGGCCGAGCCCGTCAGCCGCTGGCAATCGGTGCAGTGGCAGATCGAGACCCGTTCCGGATCGATCTCCGCCTGGTAGCGGATCGCGCCGCAGTGGCATCCCCCGGTAATATGCATCGGCAAGGTCCTCAGTCCGCCGGCTGCACAGCCGGCCTCGTGGCGTAGAAAGCCTTCGCATCCGCCGTGAAGGCGGCCCGCTGATCGGCATTCGTATAGAACATATGGCCGCCGCGATAAAGTTTCAGACCGACACGGCCGGCGGCAAGCGACGGCGGCAGGTGGTCGACCACATAGCGGCTCACCCCGTAAGGCGTCACCAGGTCGCTGTAGCCATGGGCGATCAGCAGATGGAAGGCCGGGTTCGATGCGAGCAGCTGCCTGACGTCGTCGGTGGCGCTCGCCTGGGAGCGCGAACCGCCGCCGCGCCCGCCCCATTCCCAGCGCCGGCTGATATCGCTGTCGAGCAGCGAATAGGTCATTTCGGTTTTGAAGCCGAGCTGGTTGCGGGCATAGTCGGCGAAGGCGCCGCCATAGGCGCGGGTGAAACCGTCGAGGATGGCATCGTCGCCGCGGTCGTAATCCGATTCCGGATAGGGGTCGGCGGTGACAAAGGCGGCGTCGTAGGGGCTCGTCACCACGCCGCTGCCGGCGTCGGAATGTTTGATGAAGGAATTGCCGAGAAAGCCGCGATTGCGGGTGACGATATCCTGAGGAATGCCTGTCAGCCCGGCGATCCTGCCATAGAAGGCCGCGGCTTCGGCGCCGGTCGGCGGCGGCCCGGCCAGGGTCGTCAGATAGTCGCCGAGCGCGAAGGCTTCCGTCTGCTTCTGCGTCTGCTCGTCAAAGGCGTTGCGCCGGTCGAGTTCGGCCGCCGCCAGCGACGGCAGCTCCAGGGCGGCGCCGAGCGCGAACCGATCGGCGTCGAACATCAACTGGCCCTCGAGCAGCGGTGAGAGCATCACGGCGCCGGCAATGATGATGCCCTGGCTTTCCTGCAGCGCTGAGGCGACCTTGGCGGCGCGGAAGCCGCCATAACTCTCGCCGAGAAGATATTTCGGCGAATTCGAGCGGTTGTTGTGCGCGACATAGAGGGCGATCGCCTTGGCGATGCTTTGGGCGTCCGAGTTGACGTTGTAATAGTTGGACGCATCGTCGGCCTTCACCGTCCGGCTCCAGCCGGTGCCGATCGGATCGATCAGCACGAGATCGGTGAAATCGAGCCAGCTTTGCGGGTTGTCGACGAGTTTCGCATTGGAGCCGTCGCGCCCCTCAGGCCCGAAGTCGAGCACCTCGGGCCCGACCAGCCCGAGATGCAGGAAGGCGGAAGCTGCACCCGGGCCGCCATTGAAGGCAAAGGTCAGCGGCCGGTCCGGCCCCGCATCCCTCGCGACATAGGCGGTGTAGAAGATCGCGCCGGTCCGGGCTCCGTCCTGGCCGAAGAGATCGAGCGTGCCGGCGGTGGCGGTATAGGCGAGCTTCCGGCCGCCGATCGTCAGCTCGTGTTTGGTGACGGAATCGGCCGGCAGCAGCTTCAGCACGCCCTCGCGCGCATCGCTTTCGACATTGGCCTTCTGGTGAGCGCTTTCCTGTGCCGGGGAAAGGGCAGGGGCGAGCGACCCGGCAAGGGCTGCAAGCAGAAACAGCAGATGTAAACGCAAGATGTCTCCTCCGGCGCTGCGTGATGTGAGCTTGAGATAGCGCAGCATCCGGGATCGGCGACGGGCATCAAGAGATGGTGATGGGCGCGCCAGTGAGAGGGCTCAGCCAGCCCTCTCGACAGCGTGCACATTGATCTCGACTGCCCGGCCGGCCTTCCAGCCGTTGATTGCCGCTCCGAGCCCGAGCGCGACGAAGAGGACCGCGCACCAGGAAAAGCTTCCCGTCCAGCCGCGGATGAGGCCGACGATCAGCGGGCCGATCGCGGCAAGCAGGTAACCGACGCATTGCGCCATGCCGGACAGATGGGCGGCGACATCGGGATCGCGCGAGCGCAGCACGATCGTCGTCATGGCCGCGGCGATCAGCCCGCCCTGGCCGATGCCCTGCAGCACCGCCCACAGCCAGACTGTCGACAGCGGCGCAAACAGCAGGCCGAGCAGCGCGGTCACGGCGACGCCGCAGAGGCTGGCATTGATCAGCTGCTGGTCCTTCCCGCGCACGGCAATATGCGGCACGATGAGGCAGGAAGCGGCCTGCACCATCACCGAGAGCGAAACGATCGCCCCTGATGTAACGCCGTCGAGGCCGCGTTCGCGCAGGATCGGAACCAGCCAGCCGAAGACGCAATAGGCAAGCGCCGACTGCAGCCCCATGAACAGCGTTACCTGCCAGGCGAGCCGGTCCCGCCACAGGCCTTTGACGTGAAACCCGTTGCGCCGTGCCTGGCCGCCGCTGCGCAGAACCTGCGGCAGCCAGATCAGGCCGACGGCAAGCGCCGGCAGCGCCCAGACGGCGAGCGCGCCTTCGAGAGAGCCACCGAGCGCGTGCTCGATCGGCAGCGTCAGCCCGGCCGCACTTGCCGCACCGGCGCAGAGCGCCATCGTGTAGAAGCCGGTCATCAGCGCGGCGCGCCCGGCGAAATCCCGCTTTACCAGCCCCGGCAGCAGCACGTTGCCGACGGCGATGCAGGCGCCGGCCAGCGCCGTGCCGATGAAGAGCAGCGGCACGGAGGAAAACCCGCGCAAACCGGTGCCGAGCGCCAGGAGCAGGACAACGCCGAGCAGCGTGCGCTCTGTCCCAAGGCGCTGGGCCAGGCGAGGCGCAAGCGGCGAAAAGGCGCCGAGGCAGACGACCGGAAGGGTGGTCAGCAGGCTGGCGCCGAGCGCAGTGAGCCCGAGTTCGGCACGGATCTCAGGCAGGAGCGCCGAGGCGCTTGAAAAGACCGGGCGCAGGTTGAAAGCGATCAGCACCAGACTTGCGCCCAGCAGAAAACGATCCGCAGCACCGCGCACCGGTGTTGCCTGCGGCGGTGGAAGGCTGCCGGCCTCGGCGTCGACAAGCAGGTCGTCGGCGGCGTCGAGTGCATCGATATCGGCGGAGGGCATGGTCATGACAGGATCATCCGCTCGAGGGCGGCAAGAACCGGCGCCATGAAGCCGCGCACCGCCGCATCCGCCTTGTCGGGATCGCCGGTTTCGATGGCGTCGACGATATCCGCATGCGCCTGCATGTCCGGTTCGGGAATATCCTTGCCGAGCGTCGCCGCGATGGTATCGGCGATCGAGGCCGAGAAGAAATCGTAGATCTCGATCATCGCCCGGTTGCCGGATGCGGCGATAATGGCCTTGTGGAAGGCAAGGTCGCGCTCGATGAAAGCGGCCTGATCGCCGCCGTCGTAACTGCCGCGTTCGGCAAGCAGCCGGCGAAGCCCGGCGATGGTCTGCGGCGTCTTGCGGACTGCCGTCAGCCGGGCGGCCTCGACATCGAGCGCCAGTCGCGCTTCGAACTGGTCGCGCAGGCTGGCGCGCCGCGCCATGGTCAGCGGCCGGCCGGCATCGCTGGTCGAGCGCACATAGGTTCCAGATCCCTGCCGTGTCTCGAGATAGCCCTGGGAGACCAGAACCCGCACCGCCTCGCGCACCGTGCCGCGGCTGACGGAGAGCATGGCCGACAGCGAGGCTTCGTTCGGCAATTTCTCGCCGACCGCCCAGCGTTTGCCGAGAATATCGCCGCGGATCGCTTCGATCGCCTCATCGGCGAGATTGGTCTTGCTGAGTGCGCGCATTCCATTACTCATAAAGTCATCCGATGACTTTATGAGTAATGGAATTTGATTGTTTCGTCAACGCGCTCATCTCCCACAATAAAAAAGGGCCGCCTCAGCGACCCTTTCCATGAGTTTGGCCTCGAACTGGCCTGGACTGTCGATGCAGCCCCAGGGAAGGCGGGGATTAGTGCGAGGGCTGCCTCGCTTTCATCACCTCTCCCATGCCCGTTACGAGGTCCGAAATCTCATTAGACATTGGATCACCTTCCTTTCGTTCTGTTGCCGATGGAGGAAAAGTAGGCCGATTCGTTCCAGATGCAAGAAGAAATCCGTGAAATGCTTCGCCTCTGCCCGCTCGACTGTTCACAAGAGAAGACAAGCTTTCGCCGAATTTGAACATCCAAGCGTCACGAATCCGTCATCTTGCGATTGCAAATCGGCGGCGCGTTAAGCTGTTGTTAGCTGCGTCGTTCGACAATTTAGAGCATGCCCGCCGGTGCGGCGGCGGGTCCGGAGCAAGAAAACCATGTGTCGCTGGGCAGCCTATCGCGGAGACCCTCTCTATCTCGAGGAGCTGGTATCCTCGCCCGCCCATTCGCTGATCGAGCAGTCCCATTGCGCCACCCGCGCCAAGACGGCGACGAACGGCGATGGCTTCGGCATCGCCTGGTATGGCGACAGGCCCGAGCCCGGCCGCTACCGCGATATCCTGCCGGCCTGGTCGGATTGCAATCTGAAGAGCCTGGCGCGGCAGATCCGCTCGCCGCTCTTCCTCGCCCATGTCAGGGCCGCCACCGGCGGCGGCACGCGCCGCGACAACTGCCATCCCTTCACCCACGGCATATGGTCCTTCATGCATAACGGCCAGATCTCCGGCTTCGAGCGCCTGCGCCGGCCGATGGAGGCGATGCTCGACGACGAACTGTTCAATGCCCGCGGCGGCACCACCGATTCCGAGCTGATGTTCCTGCTGGCGCTACAGTTCGGCCTGCGCGAGGCGCCGGTTGCCGCCATGGCCGATATGATCGGTGTCGTCGAAGACCTGGCCGAAAGCCTCATCGGATCGATCCTGCTGCGTTTCACCGCAGCCTTTTCCGACGGCAACACGCTCTATGCGATCCGCTATGCCACCGATCGCAAGGCGCCGACGCTCTATGCCTCGCCGGTTGGTGCGGGCTATTGCCTGGTATCCGAGCCGTTGAACGATGATGTCGATGCCTGGGCGGAGATCCCGGACGGCAGCGCCGTCACCGTCGGCAAAAACGGCATCGATGTCGCCGACTTCCGCCCGCAAAAGCGCGCCGCCAAGCCTCAGCGCATCGCTATTTCTGCCTGAAGCGCTCGGCGATCAGCGCTGCCAGCCTTTCGGCAACCTCCTCCTTCGCGAGGTCAGGCCATTGCTCGACGCCGTCGCGGCGAATGAGTTTGACGCTGTTGCGGCTGCCGCCCATGATGCCGGTCGCAGGCGAGACGTCGTTGGCGACGATCATGTCGGCGCCTTTTCTCTCGAGCTTTGCCTTCGCATTGTTTTCGACGTCCTGCGTCTCGGCGGCAAAGCCGATCACCAGCTTCGGCCGCATCGTGTGATGTCCCAGGGTCTTCAGGATGTCCGGATTCTCGGTCAGCGCCAGCGTCGGAATGGATTCGCCCGGATGTTTCTTCAGCTTCTGGTCGGCGGCCGAGGCGACGCGCCAGTCGGCAACTGCGGCGACCATCACGGCGATGTCGGCCGGCAGCGCCGCCAGCACGGCATCGCGCATTTCCTCGGCCCGCTCGACGTGGATGACGTTGACGCCGACCGGATCGGCGATCGTCACCGGCCCGGATACCAGCGTCACCTCGGCGCCGAGCTTGGCAAGGGCCGCGGCGATCGCATGGCCCTGCCGGCCGGAGGAGCGGTTGGCGATGTAGCGCACCGGATCGATCGGCTCATGGGTCGGTCCCGACGTGACGATCGCCTTGCGTCCCGTCAGCGGCTTTTCTCCGTCGTCGAGCAGGGTTTCGGCGGCCGCGACGATTTCCAGCGGTTCCGCCATCCGGCCGAGCCCGGCCTCGCGGCTCTCGGCCATCTCGCCGGCCATCGGCCCGACGAAGCGCACGCCGTCGGCTCTCAGCGTCGCCGCATTGCGCCGCGTCGCCGGATGCGCCCACATTCTGGGATTCATCGCCGGCGCCGCCAGCACCGGCCGGTCGGTCGCCAGCAGCACGGTCGAGGCAAGATCGTCGGCAAGCCCGTTCGCCATCTTCGCCATCAGATCGGCCGTGGCAGGGGCGATGATCACGAGGTCGCAGTCGCGCGCCAGCCTGATATGGCCGACATCCTGTTCGTCCTGGCGTGAAAACAGATCGAGGAAGACATGATCCGCCGCCAATGCGCCGACGGCAAGCGGCGTGACGAATTCCTGTGCCCCCTTGGTCATGACGGGGCGGACACTGGCGCCGCGCTCGCGCAGCCGGCGGATCAGATCCAGGCTCTTATAGGCGGCAATGCCGCCCGAAATGATGAGGAGGATGCGTTTTCCGCTGAGAGCCATGGCTTTCTACCCGTCGCCTTTTCTGACTAGCCCGACCCTAAGCCTTTGGCGGAGAACATGCAATCGCGGGCAGAAAGGCATCGGATCTGCTCGAGAGCGGCGAATGATTGCGTCGAAAGAAAGACCCCTCCCCAACCCCTCCCCACAAGGGGAGGGGCTAACGCGCCGGGTTGGGGAGGGGTCTTCTCCAGGTCGATGGCGGCCCTCGCCGCCTCAACTGCGGGTGATCGAAATGCCGCCGTCGACCAGAGAAGCCGTGCCGGTGACGAAGCTTGCATCGTCGGAGGCGAGGTAGAGAACCGCGCGGGCGATTTCTTCCGGGGTCGCGACGCGCTTCAGCGCATGCATGGCGGTGACGGCGGCCTGCTTCTCCGTCGTATCGTTCACGTCGCGGTACATGTCGGTATCGACGGCGCCCGGCAGGATGGCATTGACGCGCACGCTCCGAGGCCCGAATTCGGCGGCGAGCGCCTGCGTCAGGCCGATCAGGCCGGATTTGCTGGCGGCATAGGCGGCAATACCGGGAAAGGCGAAACTGTAGCCGACGAAGGTCGAGGTGAAGATCACCGAACCGCCGCCATTGTCCGCCATCGCGCCGATCTGATGTTTGGCAGCGAGAAAGGAGGCCGTCAGATTGACGGCCAGCGCCTCGCTGAAGCCTGCTTCCGAGACACCGGTGCTCGGACCGGCTTCGCCGATGATACCGGCATTGTTGAAAGCGATGTCGAGCTTGCCATAGTTGCTCACGGCTGCCGCCACCAGCGCCTTATGATAGTCTTCCGAGCGGACATCGCCGGCAACGGCGATGGCATCGCCGCCTTCGGCCTTGATCTCCGCAACGAGGCTGTCGAGTTCGCGCTGGCGGCGGGCGCCGACGACGACCTTGGCACCTTCGGCGGCAAAGAGCTTTGCGGTGACGCGGCCGATGCCGGAGCTTGCGCCGGTGACGATCGCGACCTTGTTGTTGAGGCGGTTCATGCTTCCATCTCCTGTGTTGGCGGTGAGGCGGCCCTTGCCGTCCCTTTCGTTGAATGGAAGATGGCATTTTCCTTTCGTTCGGATTAGTCTCCAGATGATGAAACTCGAATTCGGAAAAACCGAACGATGATCAAGGTCGAAGGCATTGCCGCTTTCGTCGCCGTGGTGGAGGCAGGCTCGATCAGCGAGGCGGCCCGGCGGCTCAGGCTGTCCAAGTCCGTCATTAGCGAAAGGCTGGCGGATCTGGAGAAGTCGCTCGGCGGCATCCTGCTGCACCGAACGACGCGCAAGCTCACTCTGACGGAGGACGGTGCGGCCTTCCTGGAACGGGCGACGCGCATCGTGCGCGAGATCGACGAGGCCGCCGCCGATATGGCGGAGCGGCGCGGAACGCTCTCCGGACCGATCCGTATCGCCGCCCCCGTCACCTTCGGCCGCATGCATCTCGGACCGGCGCTTTATCCCTTTCTTGCCGAACATCCCGATATCGAACTGACGCTCGATATCGACGACCGGCGGGTCGATGCCGCCTCGGACGGCTATGATGCCGTCATCCGCAACGGCCCGATCGCCGACAGCCGGCTGGTCGCCTGGAAACTCACCCGCAGCCGTCGGCTTCTCTGCGCATCGCCGGATTATCTCGCCCGTGAGGGCACGCCGTCGTCGCTGGCGAGCCTCAACAGCCATCGCGGCATTTTCTACACCAATCGCGGCGTTGCCGACTGGCGCTTCCAGACCCCGCAAGGCGCGATCCTCGTCCGTGCGAAACTGGCGCTCGGTATGAACAATGGCGACATGCTCCGCGACGCCGCGGTTGCCGGTCTCGGCATCGCACTGCTGCCTGCCTTCATCGCCGGCCCGGCCATCCGCGAGGGACTACTTGCCGAAATCGACGTCGGTCACCGGCCGGAAGCCGAATTCATCTATATGGCTCATCCCGAGGGGCGAAATCCCTCCGCCAAGCTGCGCGCCATCGCCGATCACCTGAAGAAGAGTTTTGGCGATCCGCCCTATTGGGATCCGACGGGCTGATGACCACAGAAGACAGGGATGAAGAGATGCCGGCAGCACAGGCCGTGAAGACCTCCGGCAAGGCCGCGCTGCCGGGACAAAAATACTATCTCACGCGCGGCACCGGCGCCTATCGCCGCGCCAGCCTGGCGCTCTTCCTCTCCGGTTTCTCCACCTTCTCGCTGCTCTATTGCGTCCAGCCGCTGCTGCCGGTCTTCGCGCAGGAATTCGCCGTCAGCCCGGCTGAAAGCTCGCTGTCGTTATCGCTCTCCACCGGCTTTCTGGCGCTTGCCATTATCTGTGCCGCCGCCGTCTCGGAAGGCCTTGGCCGCCGCGGCCTGATGTCGCTGTCGCTTGTCGGCGCGGCGTTGCTGACGCTTGCCACGGCATTCGCCCCGAGCTGGCACACGCTGCTCGTCATCCGCGCCCTGCAGGGCCTCGTTCTCGGCGGCGTGCCGGCCGTTGCCATGGCCTATCTCGCCGAGGAAATCGATCCGCGCGGCCTCGGCGCCACGATGGGCCTCTATGTCGGCGGCACGGCCTTCGGCGGCATGTCCGGCCGCGTGCTCACAGGCATCTTCGCCGAATATCTCGGCTGGCGCCCGGCGCTCTTCCTCATCGGCGCCATCGGCCTTGCCGCCGCGATCGGCTTCATCGCCCTGCTGCCGCCGTCACGGAATTTCCTCCGCCGGCCGGGCTTCGATCCGCGCTTCCATGTGAAAGCCTGGCTCGGGCATCTGGCAAATCCGGCGCTGCCCTTGCTCTTTTCCATCGCCTTCCTGGCGATGGGCTCCTTCGTGACCATCTACAATTACGCCGGTTTCCGCCTGGTGGCGCCGCCTTACGGCCTCAACCAGACGGAACTCGGCCTGATCTTCACCGTCTATCTCTTCGGCATCGGCGCCGCCTCGATCGGCGGCCTGATCGGAGACCGGATCGGGCACTTCCGCGTTCTTCTCTTCGGTCTCGCACTGACGGCTTGCGGCAGCGCGCTGACGCTCTTTGCGTCCCTCCCGGTCATCATTCTCGGCATCGTCGTGCTGACGACCGGCTTCTTCATGAGCCATTCCATCGCCAGCGGCCTTGTCGGCAAGCTTGCGCTTGGCAATAAAGGCCATGCTTCATCCATCTACATGCTGGCCTATTATGTCGGCTCCAGCCTCATGGGCTCGGCCGGCGGCTGGTTCTTCGCCGTCGAAGGCTGGGCCGCCGTCGTCGCCTTCACCCTTGCCATGCTGGCGCTGGCCTTTATCTCAGCCTGTGTCGCGCAGCACTTCGCGAGGAATGTCCGATAATCTGGAGCGATGGAACTAACGCTCCCAATTCTCCACCCGCAACTCCGCCACGCGTTCGAATTCTCTGAGATTGCGGGTAATCACGGTTAGGTCACGTGCGACGGCCTGGCCGGCAATCAACACGTCGTAGGGTCCGATCGGCGTTCCCGATGCATGCAGCGCCGCGCGGATTTCCCCCGCCTTGCGTGCGTCGTTCCGATCGAACTCCAAGATGGAAAATTGCAGCGCGTCGATCCGCGCCAGGTTTTCGTGGATACGAAGGCTTTTATAGGCGCCGTAAAACAGTTCATGCGCGACGATTGCAGGCACGGCGAAATCATGCGGCCGGTGTCTGCTCAGTTCGGCGATCAGCCCCTCATTGCCTTTCATGAGGGCAATAACGGCATTGGTGTCGAGCAGGTATTTCATTTGAAGAAGTCGAGTTCGGCCCGCTCCTGCGGCGCAGGCTGCTCCTCCGCCGCCATCGCAAAGTCCGGATCAACCGGGCCGATCACACCGGCAAGCCATTCCCAATCATCGGAAATCGGCTCAAGAATGATCGCACGCCCCTGCCGCCGAATTGCGACGATATCGCCTTCGAAGCGAAATTCCTTGGGAAGCCGTACGGCTTGAGAACGTCCCGACCAGAAGATTTTTGCTGTTTCCATGTCATAGCTCTCGATGAGATATGACAATGATATATAGCAATCTCCGATCCGTTTCAACCGAGCCTTATATAGGGCACGTCCTTCTTCGCCACCTCATCCAGCGCCTCCTCGTAGCCGGCATCGGCATATCGCATGACGCCGAGCGCCGTATCGTTGGTCAGCGCATGGTCGAGCCGTTCGTCGGCGGCATCGGTGCCGTCGGCAACGACGGTCACGCCGCAGCTCGTCATGTAACCGGCATAACCGCCGCCGCCCGAATGGACGACGACGAGATCGGCCATCGAGGAGCAGAGCATCATCGCATCGATGAGCGGCCAGTCGGCAATGGCGTCGGAACCGTCCTTCATGCGCTCCGTCATGATGTTCGGATGCGCCATGGCGCCGGCATCGAGATGGTCGCGTGAAAAGGCGATCGGACCTTTGAGCTCGCCACTGGCGACCAGTTCGTTGACGCGGCGCGCCAGCGCCGTGCGCTCGCCGTGGCCGAGCCAGGCAATACGCGCCGGCAACCCTTCGAAGGGAATATGCTCGCGCGCCAGCCTGATCCAGTTGGTGATGATCTTGTTGTCGGGGAACATCTCGAGCAGCAGATCGTCGATGCGGGCGATATCGCTCTCCTCACCCGAGAGCGCCATCCACCGGAAGGGGCCGATGGCGCGGGCAAAGAGTGGCCGCAGATAGGCTTCGGTAAAGATCGGAATGTCGAAAGCATTGGCAACGCCGCCTTCGCGGGCCTGCGTGCGGATGAGATTGCCATTGTCGAAGACTTCCGAACCGCGCTTCTGGAATTCCAGCATCGCGGTCACGTGCTCTACGATAGAGGCGCGGCTGGCAGCCATCAGTTGGCCCTGGCCGTCATCGCGCAGTCCCTTCACCTGATCGATGCTCATGCCCTTCGGCACATAGCCGTAGACGAGGTCATGCGCCGAGGTCTGGTCGGTAACGACATCGGGCACGATGCCGCGCCGGGCGATCTCCGGATAAATTTCCGCCGCATTGCCGACGAGACCGATGGAAAGCGCCCGCTTTTCCTTCACCGCCGCATCGATCATCGACAGCGCGCTGTCGAGATCAGGCGCGATCTCCTGCAGGTAACCGATCTGCTGGCGCTTGCGGGCGCGTTCCGGATCGATATCGATGCAGAGGATGGCAGCACCCGCCATGCGGCCGGCAAGCGGCTGCGCGCCGCCCATGCCGCCAAGCCCGGCCGTCAGCACGAAACGGCCATGAAGATCGCCGCCGAACCGGCGCTCGGCAATACGCATGAAGATCTCGTAGGTGCCCTGGATGACGCCCTGGCTGCCGATATATTGCCAGGCGCCGGCCGTCAGTCCGCCCCAGCAGATCAGGCCCTTGCGCTGCAGCTCGTAGAAGACCTCGGCCTTGGCCCATTGGCCGACAATGTTGCAATTCGCCATGATGACGAGGGGCGCCTTGGCATGGGTCTTCACGAGGCCGATCGGCTTGCCGGACTGGATGAGCAACGTCTGGTCCTCATCCATCTCGGCCAGCGCCTTGACGATACCGCGATGCGCCGCCCAGTTGCGCGCTGCCTTGCCGAGCGCGGCATAGACCACGAGATTGTCGGGGTCTTCGCCGACCGAGAGCACGTTTTCCAGAAGCCGCAGCAGCGCTTCCTGTCGCCAGCCCTTGGCGCGCAGCTCCGGTCCGCCGGGGATCGGAAATTTCGGATGGCGTGGATTGGCCTTCGGCATCTTGGGTTCCTCGCTTGGTTTTCTGTTTTCCCCTTCTCGTCGCCCAGGGAGAAGAAGAAACGGCCTCACTTGCCCGGCAGCGATTCCACATAGGCGAGCGCCGCATCGAGCAGACGCCGTCTCAGCGCATCGTCGCCGTAAGCCTCGGCTTTGGCGCGCACCCAGCCATGCATGATCCGCTCGCCCATCGACATCTGGATCACGCCCGGCAGCGCCAGCGCCCAGCCGTCATTGCCCTTGCCGAGACGGACCAGCATGCCGTCGCTGCGGGCGCCGCAGAGAAGGTTGCCGTTCAGCAGGAAGGCCCAGCCGCCGAACATGGATTTTTCGGTAAGGCCAGGCCGATCGCCGAGCGTCTCACGCAGCAGTTCTTCCAATCCCCGATCGCGCGCCATGGCTCAGGCCCTCGCCGCCAGCGCATAATGCGCGATCTCGATCCCCATCGCCTTCTCGACGACGGGATAGACGGCCGGATCGAGCACGCTTGCCGACAGTGGAATGATCTCCATCGGCACATGCAGGATGAAGACAGGCATGTCCTCGCGCAGCTGGCCGACGCTCAGCGGCTCGCCCTCCGGCGACAGCGTGGTGATGACAGCGGGAAAAGTGGCAAGCCGCCCGCCATCGGCATTATCGACCGCCATATATTCGTTCATCACATGCAGCGTCACCGATTTTTCACCCGCGCCGACGCTGATCGTGCCGATGTCGAAGGCTTCCCTGGTGTAGATGACCTCCTTGCGGGTGATGATGCCTTCGGCAAGGATATGGCCGCCGGTCGTCTTGCAGATCGCGTCGATGACTTGAGATGCGCCGCGTTTCTCCGCCGCGATAATTGCTTCGCCGAGCGCAAGCGCCATCGAGATGCCGCCGAGTGCAGCATGGCTGCGGACATAGGACGCCCTCAGCGGATTGCGGCAGCTGGCGATGAAACCGCCGGATTGATCGGCGGCGGCGCGCAGCACCGGCGAGATCTTCGCCGTCGCGCCCTTCACCACCAGCTCGATATAGCGGTTCTCTGCGCGATTGCCGCCGACGGCGGTCTGGATCATCGGCTCGGGCGATCCGGCCATGCCGATCGAGCCCATGTCGCCTGTCGGATGGGCGCGGATATCGCCGACCGCGTCGACCACCTTAGTGCCGAGGATCGCCGATGGCAGCCAGCCGTTCAGCGTCGAGGATTTGCCGTTCTGGCCGATGATCAGCCCGGAGAGTTTTTCGCCCAGCGCCTCCTGTAAGAGCTGCACCGCCTTCACATAATCGATGCCCTGCATTTCCCAGGGGGTAGTCGAGGCCGGCGCGCCGATCGCGGCTGCCGTCGCGATCCAGTCCTCGTCCTTCAGCTCGTCGATCGAGACCAGCTCCGGCTTGCCGACATTGACAGCGGCATAACCCAGCATGCGGCCGTGATCGGCCCAGCCGCCACCGCCGGCGGCATAGACGGAGCCGCCCTTGACGGCGGCTTCCACGTCCTTCTCAACCAGTATGCGCCCCATCGGCCTTCTCCTCGCTCGAATTTTTGTCTATCTCGCGCACCGCCTCGAACAGCACGGCGGCGCCGAGCGCGATATCGTCATTGTCAGCCCATTCGTCGGGGCAATGGCTGCGGCCGGCCCGGCAGGGCACGAAGATCATTGCCGCCGGCGCCACCTTGGCGATCCACGCCGTATCGTGCCCTGCGCCGGAGGCCATGCGCCGGTATTTTGCGCCGACGTGTTCGCAGGCGATCTCCAGCGTCGAGAGCAGGCCGGCATCGCCAGGTGTCGGCTGATTGTCGGAAACCCGGTGCGGCGCCTTGATCGTGACGCCGTAGGCGGTGGCGAGCTTCTCGACATGGCCGTCGAGCCAGCGGCAGAAGGCGTCCATGTCGGCGCGGATCTCGGCGCGGCCATCGATCAGCAGCACCACTTTCGACGGCACGACATTGGCCGCGTTCGGTTCGATCCTGAATTCGCCGACCGTCGCGGCGAAGTGGCCCGGCGTCTTGGCAAGCTCGGCGGCGGCATTGCGGATGTCGAGCACCAGCTGTGATGCTGCCACCAGGGCATCCGCCCGTCGCTCCATCGGCGTCGTGCCGGCGTGGTCGGCGCGGCCTGCGACGGTGATCTCGATGCGGGTGATGCCCGAGATCGCGGTGACGATGCCGATATCCTCCCTCTCGGCTTCGAGCACCGGTCCCTGCTCGATATGAAGCTCGAGAAAGCCCGCTATATCGGACCTCTTCTGCTGCATCAGCACATCGGGCTCGCCGCCCACCTGGGCAATACCCTCGGCAAGGTCGAGGCCGCCGCTGACGCGCGAAAGCCAGGCTTCCGGCAATTGCCCGGTCATGCCGCGGCTGCCGATGCAGGAGACGCCGAAGATGCTCACCTCCTCGGCGAGAAAATCGACGATCTCGAGATCGTGGTCGAGCTCGATAGCCTGATCGCCAAGCGCACGCGCCACCTCCAGCGCCGAGATGACGCCGGCAATGCCGTCGAAGCGGCCGCCGTCCGGCACCGTGTCGGAATGCGAACCGAGCATGATCGTGCCGAGCCAGGGTTTGCGGCCGGTGCGCCGGCCGATCAGATTGCCGGCGGCATCGATCCGGGTTTCCAGCCCCGCTGCCTTCATCCGCGCTTCGAGATAGGCCCGGCCGTCGAGAAAGAGCGGCGAGAAGGCCCGCCGTGTCCAGGGATGCCCCGGCTCGGTGATTGCGGCGAGCGCCTCGATATCCCCGGCGATTCGGCCGGCATTGACGGGCAGATTGCGGCTCATGTCCCGGCTCCCGCAATGACCTGGCGCGGCAGCGGCCGCACGAACCGCCCGGTGCCGGGCGCGGCCAGCACCTTCCCGCCCTCGGCGATCTTTTTGCCGCGCAGGTAGGTGGCGGTAACGCTCCAGGGCAGGCGAATGCCGTTGTACGGGCTCCAGCCGACGACATTGTTGCCGCTCGCGGCGGCATCATAGACGCTGTCGCGTGGTTCGAGCACGGTGATATCGGCATCCCTACCCGGGGTCAGCGCCCCCTTGATATGGTCGAGCCGGAAATGTTTTGCCGGGTTCTCCGCCATCAGCCGGGCGGCCCAGGTCAGCGGAATGCCGCGCTCGAGAGCGCCTTTGACGAAAAGCGGCACCATCACCTCGAGGCCGGGAACGCCGGAGGCGTTGGCGAGCATGTCGGGATTGGTCTTACGGTTCTCAGACCAGCTGACGTGATCGGTCGAGACCAGCCAGACATCGCCCTCCGCCACCTTGCGCCAGAGCCTCTCCACCTCGGCGCGCGGCCGCAGCGGCGGATTGATCTTCGCCTTGCCGCCGAGGCGCTTCACGTCGTTATCCTCGTCGAGCGTCAGGTAATGAATGCAGCACTCGACGGTCGCCGCAAAGCCGTCGCGGCGATAGGCGCGGGCGATATCGTAGCCGCGCCCGAGCGAGCAGTGCACCACATGCGCCGGGCAGTGGGTTATGGTACCCGTCTCGAAGATCGTATGCATCGCCAGGAGCTCGGTAATCGGCGGCCGCGACAGGCCGTGCGCCCGCCAGTCGGTGACGCCGCTCGCCTTCACCTGCTCCATATAGCTGCGCACCGCCTCGTCGTCTTCATTGTGCACGCCGGCCGTCAGTCCCGTCGGGGCGATAGCCGCAAAACAGGCGTCGAGCAGGGCAGGGGGAATGCGGGGAAAACGCTTCGGGTCGGTGCCGAAGGTCGAAAACTTGAAGGCTGCGACACCCGCTTCCGCCATCTCGGCAATTCGCGCCGGGCCTTCTTCCGGATCGACGGTGCCGTAAAGCGCGAAATCGACCCGCGCCTGCGGGCTTGCATGGTCGATCTTGCGTTTGACCGCCGCTGCCGAGCAGACGAGATCGCCTTCGTCATAGGGCATGTCGACGATCGTGGTAACGCCGCCCGCGGCCGCCGAGCGTGTCGACCAGATGAAATCCTCCTGATCCTTCTGGGACAGCGAATGCACCTGCGCGTCGATCGCGCCGGGCAGGATCAGCGCTCTTCCGAGCAGATGACGTTCACGCGCCGCCGGCGGCACGCCGAGGCCGACCTCGGCAATCCTGCCGTCGCGCACCGCGACATAACCCTGTTCGAGAATGCGGTCCGGCAGCACCACAGTGCCCTGCAGAACGAGATCGAAATCCATGCCGCTTGCCTTTCTAAGCTGAAATCAGGGGCTCGTGGCGGGTCAGCCGCTCGCCGATGCGATCCAGCGCGCCCAGCGCGAAGAAATCGTCGAAGGACGCGATCGGAACCTGCTCGGTCAGCTTCGAAAGGAAGTCGTCCGAACCCAGTTCTTCCTCGATCGCCTCCACCTCGGCCGAAAGCGGCCGATCGACCGTATAGAAATCCGCATGTTTGCGCACGACCTCGTAGAGCATGGCGGCGACCCCCTTCGGTTCATCGCCGAGAATGTCGATCGCCTGGGCCGACAGCAGCGCCTCGAGTGCTGCCAGGCGCTTCAGCGCCTGCATCTGCCGCTCGAAGCGCTCGATAACAAGCGGCAGGAAAGCCGCCTCGTCCTCCAGCCCGGCTGCGACGACAAGCGACTGCGCCGAGACCGGATTGGACATCGACAAAACGCGCGAAAAGATTTCGCCGGCAAGCTTGATGATGGGCCCGAAACCGGTGGCGATCCGCCCCGGCGGCACCAGATTGACCGGCAGGTCGCGCCGCTGGCCGTTGCCGAGAATGACGCAGCGGTTGAAGGCGTTGCGCGCCGCATGCGCCATGCAGAGTGCGGCGGATTCGAGCAGGATCGTCACATCGAGCGGCAGCGAACCGCCCGATGTCATCACCCGGCCTTCGACGACGACCGGATTGTCGTCCGAACGCCCGGTGGCGGCCAGGATCTTGTGGCCGGTTGAAAGCAGGTTTTCGATCACCGCGCCGAACACCTGGGCGATCATCCGCAGGCTGAGCGGATCCTGCACATGCGTCGCAACGGGCCAGTTCCAGTCGTCGGAGGCGTTGCAGAGCCAGGCGCCGATCAGCGCCTCGCGCGCCGTGCCGACATGGCGCACCGCCTTCCAGGGATCACGCGATGCGCCGAGCGCGCCTGATGCCATCATTGCCGTCGCCAGCAGGATGCGGATCGAGGCCGCGGCATTGCGCGTCGTCTCCGCCGCCGCCGCAAAACTCACCGCATTGATGCTGAGCGAAGCGAGGCTGTCGCGCGGCGCCATCCGTACCGGCTGCAGACCCGCCGCCCGGAAGGCGTCGGCTGCCTGCATCCGGTTGCCGCGATAGACCGCTTCGCCGACGCCGGTCAGCACCGCGCCGATCTGCCCCATCAAGCCTATATCGGCGCAGCCGATCGAGCCGGTGCGGCGCACGACCGGGATGAGATCGGCTTCCAGCATGGTGATATAGGCCTGGATCAGTTCCGGCGTGCAGCCGACCTGGCCGGTCAGCGCCGTATTGACGCGGATCGCCATGGCATTGCGCACGACGTTGCAGGAAAACGGCGTGCCGGTGCCGAAGTGATGGGCGCGCACCAGGCCGAGATTGAAAGTGTCGAGTTCGTCGGCCGACCACTCCACATCCTTCATGGCGCCGACGCCCGTCGTCGCGCCGTAGACCGGCATGCCGGAGGCAATCGCATCCTCGACGATTTCGCGGGCGATGGCGATGCGGGCCATGCCGGTCGCCGAAGCCGAAATCGTCACCTTGCCTGCCCCGATCGCCGCCATTTCGGCAAAACCGAGCGGTTGTCCGGAAAGTTCGATGCCGGGGCGTTCCTGCTGCATGTGCCTATCTCCTGGAACAGGATGATTCTAGACCGGATCGGCCAAAATCTGAATCCCTGTTCTGAATGCGAGACTAAGCGAGCCCTTCGTCACATGGGATATCCAAAATGCCGAACACAGCATGTGTTTGGCGGGCGGTCAGCTCAGCATCCAGGCGATGTAGACAAGCGTCAATGCGATGAGCCACAGCGCAATCCTGGCCGAGCGGTTGTGCCGTGCTTCGGTCTTGCCGATCGCATCCGCCGTCTCAGCGTCGAAGCGCAGCCCGTGTTCGCTCATATGCAGGAGCTGGTGGTGGAATTTTTCGGTCTTTGCGGCAATTTCCGGCACAGCTTCGGCGAGCTTGACCGCCGCCTTCAGTCCGTCCTTGAGATCGGTGGCGATCCGCTTCGGCCCGAGATTGGTGCGGATCCAGTCGCCGACGACAGGCTCGGAGGCCTTCCACATGTTGAAGCGCGGGTTGAGCATGCGCGACACGCCTTCGACCACGACCATGGTCTTCTGCAGCATTACCAGTTCCGGCCGCGTCGCCATGTCGAAGAGTTCGGTCACCTCGAACAACAGCGTCAGCAGCTTGCCCATCGAGATCGTCTCGGCCGGCTGCCCGTGGATCGGCTCGCCGATCGCCCGGATCGCCTGGGCGAAGCTCTCGACATTGTGGTGGCCGGGCACATAGCCGGCCTCGAAATGCACCTCGGCGACACGGATATAATCGCGGGTGATGAAGCCGTAGAGGATCTCGGCGAGGAACCGCCGCTCCTTCTTGCCGAGCCGCCCGACGATGCCCATGTCGACGGCGACGATCATGCCGTCCGCATCGACGAAGAGGTTGCCCGGATGCATGTCGGCATGGAAGAAGCCGTCGCGCAGCGTGTGGCGCAGGAACGACTGGATCAGCGTATCGGCAAGCAGGTTGAGATCGTGGCCGGCAGCCCGCAGGCCCTCGACATCGGACATTCTCGTGCCGTCGATCCACTCCATGGTGATGACGTCGCGCCCGGTGCGCTCCCAGTCGACCTTCGGCACGCGGAAACCGGGGTCTCTCTCGGTATTTTCGGCAATCTCGGAAAGTGCGGCCGCCTCCAGGCGAAGATCCATCTCCACCTTCGTCGTCTGCTCCAGCGTCTTCGTCACCTCGACCGGCCGCAGCCGCCGGCTGGAGGGCAGGAAACGCTCCTGCATGTGGGCGACGAGATACATCGCCTCGATGTCGTGGACAAAACG
Organism: Rhizobium esperanzae; assembly: GCF_014197615.1. GTDB lineage: Bacteria > Pseudomonadota > Alphaproteobacteria > Rhizobiales > Rhizobiaceae > Rhizobium > Rhizobium esperanzae_A. The sequence goes on along the minus strand of NZ_JACIFY010000005.1, from coordinate 25,438 downwards.
CTGGCGCACGCCGGGCCGCACGATCTTGACGGCGACCTTCTTGCGGCCTTGCGATGTCTCGACTTCAGCCGGATGCACCTGGGCGATCGAGGCGGCGGCGATCGGATCGCCGAAGCTCGCATAGAGCTCGCCGACAGGCCGCCCGAGCGATCCCTCGATATTGGCCTTGGCGGCGGCAGACGGAAAGAAGGCCATCCGGTCCTGCAGCTGCGACAGATCGTTGGCGAATTCGACGCCGACGACGTCAGGCCGCGTCGCCAGGAACTGCCCGATCTTCACATAGGAGGGGCCAAGCCGCTCGACGGCCTGCGCCAATCGGTCGCTGCGCTTCTGATGCCTTGCCTTGCTCCGCTCGAAAATCGTGACGAAGGATTTGGCAAGCGCGATCGGCGGCGGCAGGCCTTCGGACGGAAGCGCCGACACGACGCCCTCGCGCACGAGCACCCAGCCGACGCGCCAGAGGCGGAAATAGGCTCCGAAAGTGCTCATGCTGAAATGCCCCGCCGAGGGAGGTTCGTCTTTTTTTCCTTCATTCCCTCAGAGCTTCCAGCCGGAATGCAGGGCGGCAATGCCGCCGGTATAATTGGTGTAGGAGACGCGCGAAAAGCCCGCCTGGCGGATCATTGCCGCGAAATTCTCCTGGTTGGGGAACTTGCGGATCGATTCCACCAGATATTGGTAGGGTTCGGCATCGCCGGTGATCGCCTTGCCGAATTGCGGAATGGCGTTGAACGACCAGGCGTCGTAGATCTTGTCGAGAAGCGGCATCCCGACTTCGGAAAATTCGAGCACCAGCAGCCGTCCGCCGCGCTTCAGCACGCGATAGGCTTCCGACAGCGCCGCATCGATCCGCGGCACGTTGCGGATGCCGAAGGCGATCGTATAGGCGTCGAAGCTGGCGGCTTCGAAAGGCAGTTCCTCGGCATTCGCCTCGACGAAGGTGAGATTGCCGGACAGTTTCTTCTTTTCCGCCCGCTCGGCGCCGACGCCGAGCATCGAGCCGTTGATGTCGAGCACGGTCGCATGCGCCTGCCGACCCGAAGCCTCGACGATGCGGAAGGCGATGTCGCCCGTGCCGCCGGCGACGTCGAGCACCTTGTAACCCGGCTCCTTGCGCGGGTTGAGCGCCGAAATCATCGCATCCTTCCAGGCGCGATGCATGCCCATCGACATGACGTCGTTCATGATGTCGTAGCGCTTGGCGACCTTGTGGAACACCTCGTTGACGAGGCCCTGCTTCTCGCCGCCCGGCACCTCGCGGAAGCCGTAGGAGGTCTCCATGCCGCCATCGGCGGAAGTGCGGCTTTCTGACATCAGGCTGCTCCGTTTCTTGAAGATCGGCGCGGCGGCCATAGCGAAAGACCGCGCGCGACGTTATCACTGGGCCACGCTGTCCGCGGGCCACTGGCGCTATAGCGCACATCGTCCTCCGTTGAAACACGTTAGATATAGATGGGTTAAGATGCCGGAATTGCCAGAAGTCGAAACGGTCAAACGCGGGCTGGCGCCGACCATGGAGGGGGCTCGCGTCGCAAGGCTGGAACTGCGCCGCGCCGATCTGCGCTTCCCCTTTCCCGATGCTTTGGCCGAAAGGGTATCCGGCCGCACCATCGTCAGCCTCGGCCGCCGCGCCAAATATCTGCTGGTCGATCTCGACGACGGCAACACGCTGATCTCCCATCTCGGCATGTCCGGTTCTTTTCGCATCGAGGAAGGTGCGGGCTCGGCCACGCCGGGAGAATTCCACCATGCCCGCTCGAAGGACGAGAAGCACGATCACGTCGTCTTTCATCTGGAAGGTTCAGGCGGCCCGCGTCGCGTCATCTATAACGACCCGCGCCGTTTCGGTTTCATGGATATGGTGGGGCGTGCCGATCTCGCCGCCCATCCCTTCTTCCGCGATCTCGGCCCGGAGCCGACGGGAAACGAGCTCGGCGCCGCCTATCTTGCCGAACGCTTCCGCGACAAGGCGCAGCCGCTGAAGAGCGCGCTCCTGGACCAGAAGAATATTGCCGGTCTCGGCAATATCTATGTCTGCGAGGCGCTGTGGCGCTCGCATCTTTCGCCGGTCCGCGCCGCCGGCACGCTGGTGACGGCGGGCGGGCGGCCGAAGGAGCAGCTTAACCTGCTCGTCGCTGCGATCCGCGACGTTATCGCCGATGCGATCGCCGCCGGCGGATCGTCGCTGCGCGACCATATCCAGACCGACGGCTCGCTCGGCTACTTCCAGCATTCCTTCTCCGTCTATGATCGCGAAGGTCAGGCTTGCCGCACGCCCGGCTGCGGCGGTACGGTCGCCCGTATCGTCCAGGCGGGCCGCTCCACCTTCTATTGCGCCGCCTGCCAGAAATGAGAGCCAAAACCGGGAGAACAGCATGGCCTATGAGACCCTGATCGTCGAAACCCGAGGCAATGTCGGCCTTATCACGCTGAACCGCCCGCAGGCGCTGAACGCGCTGAACTCCACCGTCCTGAAGGAGTTGAAGCAGGCCTATGCCGCCTTCCATGCCGACGAGGCGGTCGGCGCGATCGTGCTCACCGGCTCCGAGCGCGCCTTTGCCGCCGGCGCCGATATCAAGGAGATGCAGCCGCTGCACTTCGCCGATATCTATAAGAGCGATTTCATCAGCGGCTGGGACGAGGTCGCCAAGGCCCGCAAGCCTGTCATCGCTGCCGTCAGCGGCTTTGCGCTCGGCGGCGGCTGCGAGCTTGCCATGATGTGCGATTTCATCATCGCTTCGGAGACGGCGAAATTCGGCCAGCCGGAAATCACGCTCGGCGTCATTCCCGGCATGGGCGGCTCGCAGCGGCTGACGCGCGCCGTCGGCAAGGCGAAGGCCATGGATCTGATCCTGACGGGCCGGATGATGGATGCCGCGGAAGCCGAACGATCGGGACTCGTTTCGCGTGTGGTGGCGCCCGAGCGTCTGCTCGACGAGGCTCTTGCCGCGGCCGAAAAGATCGCCTCGCTGTCTCAGCCCTCGGTCCTGATGGCCAAGGAGGCGGTCAACCGCGCCTTCGAGACGACGCTGGAGGAGGGCTTGCGTTTCGAGCGCCGGCTGTTTCACAGCCTCTTTGCCACCGACGACCAGAAAGAAGGCATGGCGGCCTTCGTCGAGAAGCGCAAACCGGCTTTTACGCACCGTTGAACGCTTTTCGCCGCTTCCCGCGGCAAAGCTTGAAAATCCGCGTTGACGTGGGCCGGCTTTAGAGTTATATGCCCGCCCACGGTTCGGAAAGCCGGTCTGGTTTTCCGCGATTGCTCCCGCATTGCTGGATTTTGTGGCCGCAGGGCCCGCGGTAATGGCGGAGTTTGTTCGAATTCTTGAGAGAGGCATCCATGGCCAATACAACTTCGGCGAAAAAAGCGACCCGCAAGATCGCCCGCCGTACCGACGTCAATAAGGCTCGTCGCTCGCGCGTTCGTACTTTCGTTCGCCAGGTCGAAGAGGCCATCGCATCCGGTGACGCCGCCAAGGCGAAGGAAGCTTTCCTGGCTGCTCAGCCCGAGCTTGCCCGCGCCGCCAGCAAGGGCGTCCTTCACTCCAACACGGCATCGCGCAAGGTCTCGCGCCTGGCTGCTCGTGTGAAGGCTCTTTCGGTCTCCGCGACCGCGTAATCTTCCGTTAACGACCTCCTCGTTATGATTAGCCCGGTAATTTTACCGGGCTTTTTCGATTCCGCCGATCGGCGCCTGTATGGTTAATCTCACGACTGTTTCGTGTCAGTGCCATGACAGGAAAAAGCCTTTAAAAACAAAGGCTTGCGCAAGGATGCTTCTGCACTGCGCGACTCTACCCCGACCTTCCGGGACCTAGGGGGAGTCAAGAAGATTTTTATTTTTTTTCTTTCCATGCGTGTCAAAATAGCCCGAACGGGGAATCTCCTTGATTCAAAAGCGATTCTTTTTTGACGCTGGTGTGACGCCCGAAAAGGCTGGGCGGAGTCAATGGCCGCTTCTTAATTTTGCGTAAAATTCATCGTTGATCTTGCCTTTTGATCCTGCCTAAATGGCTTCCAACAAAGGGCGCGGACATCACCTGCAGAGGCTCGGTCTTAAACTGCCACGTCGGCAGGGCGATAAGTTTGTGCCATTTGTTACGGAGCCTTGCGCTTCCGTTTTTTCAAGCACTCGACGGATTTGGGCCGTAACGTGGCTGTTACGGGCAGGGATGTTTTGTGCCTTCAGCGGCCACACGTTTAAGGCGAGGCCGCCGGAGAAGGTTAAAGTGATATTGCGTTCGGGCTGGTCGGCCGAAAACGAGGATTGACCGCCAGCCTGGCACGGAACGCCGATGAAGGCGCCGCATGATTGCGGTCCCTGCAACGGAATTTTGTGCCGGTCCCCTAGGGGGCAGTGTTTGAGTGAACCGGCAGGTGAGCGGCTCATGAGGATCCGCCAGCCCGCCAAAGCGGGGAATAATCGGGCGGCTGTTTTAGCGGAGGTCGCCCGGTGGAATTGAAAGGCGGCATTATGCAGATGAATACGATGACGACGGGCGGGCTCGACAACGGGGATGTGGCACCGCAGGCGTTTGGCTCCATTCGCCTCGAAGTGGGAGAAGAAAAGGCGGAAATGAAGCACGGCATCTTGTTTGAGCGCGTCAGCGCGCGCTTGAAGGCCCAGGTCGGTCCTGACGTCTATGCCAGCTGGTTTGCCAGGCTGAAGCTGCATTCGGTATCGAAGAGCGTGGTTCGCCTTTCGGTTCCCACGACCTTCCTGAAGTCGTGGATCAACAATCGTTATCTCGATCTCATCACCGGTCTGTTCCAGGCCGAGGATCCGGAAATTCTGAAGATCGAAGTCCTGGTGCGCACGGCAACGCGCAGCGGCTCGAAGGCGCTCGACGAGGTGGTTCAGCCCGAGCCGGTCGCTGCCCCCCAGGCGCGCCGTCCCGCAAGCGCCCAGCCGGCCGGTCAGGCCGTCCAGCAGGCCGTGTCGGCCGTTGCTGCGGCAAGGCCCGCAAGCTTCGGTTCGCCGCTCTTCGGTTCGCCGCTCGATAGCCGCTTCACCTTCGACACCTTCGTCGAAGGCAGCTCGAACCGCGTCGCGCTGGCCGCGGCCAAGACGATCGCCGAAGCCGGTTCCGGCGCCGTGCGCTTCAACCCGCTCTTCATCCATTCGACGGTCGGTCTCGGCAAGACCCACCTGCTGCAGGCAATCGCCAATGCGGCGGTGCAGAACCCGCGGGCTCTGCGCGTCGTCTATCTGACGGCCGAATATTTCATGTGGCGCTTCGCCACCGCCATCCGCGACAATGACGCGCTGACGCTGAAGGATTCGCTGCGCAACATCGATCTGCTGATCATCGACGACATGCAGTTCCTGCAGGGCAAGATGATCCAGCATGAATTCTGCCATCTGCTCAACATGCTGCTCGACAGCGCCAAGCAGGTGGTCGTCGCCGCCGACCGCGCGCCGTGGGAGCTGGAATCGCTCGATCCCCGCGTCCGCTCGCGCCTGCAGGGCGGCGTTGCGATCGAACTCGACGCGCCGGATTATGAAATGCGCCTGGAAATCCTCAAGCGGCGCCTTGCAGCGGCCCGGCTTGAAGATCCGTCGCTCGAAATTCCGGCCGACCTGCTTCAGCACGTCGCCCGCAACATCACGGCCAGCGGCCGCGAACTCGAAGGCGCCTTCAACCAGCTGATCTTCCGCCGCTCTTTCGAACCGAACCTGTCGATCGAGCGCGTCGACGAACTGCTCGCCCATCTCGTCGGCTCCGGCGAACCGCGCCGGGTGCGCATCGAGGACATCCAGCGCATCGTCGCCAGGCACTACAACGTCTCGCGCCAGGAACTGGTCTCGAACCGCCGCACCCGTGTCATCGTCAAGCCGCGCCAGATCGCCATGTATCTGTCGAAGACACTGACGCCGCGCTCCTTCCCGGAGATCGGCCGCCGTTTCGGCGGAAGGGATCACACGACCGTACTGCATGCCGTGCGCAAGATCGAGGAACTGATTTCGGGTGACACCAAGCTTTCGCACGAAGTCGAGCTTCTGAAGCGCCTGATCAACGAATAACCGGCGGTTTTCGGTGTGAATTCGGCGGCCGGAAGCGATTCCGGCCGTTTTGCTTTATAAGCTTTTTATTCTATACCTCCGGCCATCCCATGCCTGCTGCCCAAACCGTGCGGCGGGTTCTGGGCGACATAAGACGAAGAAGCGCCGAAAAGGGCGCATGGGAGGTAATGAATGAGTTTCGAAAAGATCGCCGTTCTCGGCCTGGGCAAGGTCGGACGGCTGGCGGCGACGCTGTTGCATGAAGGCGGTTTCGAGGTGATCGGCGTCGATGCGCAATTACCGCTGAGCGACGTCCCCTTCAAGTGCCGCACCGGCGACATCTCGGATCCCGAAGTGATCGGAGAATTGCTGTCGAGCGTCGAGGCGGTGCTGTCCTGCCTGCCTTATCATCTGAATATCGAATTGGCGCGCGCCGCCCATCTCGCCGGCATTCATTATTTCGATCTGACCGAAGATGTTCCCACGACCAATTTCATCATCGAGCTGTCGAAGACGGCCCGCGGCCTGATGGCGCCGCAATGCGGCCTGGCGCCAGGTTTCGTTGGCATCGTCGGCGCGAGCCTTGCCGACGGCTTCGATCGCTGCCGTTCGATCCGCATGCGCGTCGGCGCCCTGCCGCAGCATCCGACCGGACTGCTCGGCTATGCCTTCAACTGGTCGCCCGAGGGTGTCGTCAACGAATATCTGAACGATTGCGAGGTCATCGAGGGCGGCGTGCGCAAGCTCGTCTCGCCGATGGAGTGGCACGAGACCGTTTACGTCGGCGGCGTCAAGCTCGAGGCCTTCACGACCTCGGGCGGTCTCGGCACCATGTGCGACACCATGCTCGGCAAGATCGACAATCTCGACTACAAGACCATGCGTTATCCCGGCCATATGGAGCTGATGAATTTCTTCTTCCATGAGCTGTTGATGCGCGACAAGCGCAAGCTCGCCGGCGAGATCCTCACCAATGCCAAGCCCCTCGTCGAAGACGATGTCGTCTATGTCCATGTCGCCGCCGAGGGCACGGAGAACGGCAGCCTGCGCCGCAAGGAGTTCGTGCGCGCCTATTATCCGATCGAGATTGCCGGGGCGCGCCGCACGGCGATCGCCTGGACGACCTCGGCCTCCGTCGTCGCCGTCATCGAAATGGTCCGCGACGGCCTGCTGCCGGCGACCGGGTTCCTGCACCAGGAGCATATTCCGCTGGACATGTTCCTGAAGACGCCGACCGGCAGCCTGTTCAAGGCGGGCGCCACCAGCCACGGCTGAGAAATGCTTTCCGGCGCGGACAGCGACATCGCTGCCGCGCCGGGATGATCGACCCGTTGTCCTGAGGTCAGCAGGCGAGATCGGCGACGACGGAATCGAGGATCAGCATGCCGGAGGGCGTGCAGCGCAGGCGTGAATTGCCGATCCGCTCGATGAATTTGTGTTCGAGCAGGAATTCCTCGCGTTTTGGGTCGAGATCGCGGCCGGAAAGCTGCTGCCAGCGGGCAAGGTCGACACCTTCGCGGAGCCGCAATCCCATCAGCAGCAATTCGTCGGACTGTTCCTCGTAGCCGAGCCGTTCCTCGTCGAGAATGCCGTGGCCGTCGCGCTCGACCATCTCGAGCCAGGCTTCCGGCTTGCGCTCGGTCGCCGTTGCGATCTTTTCGGGGCCGCGCGTCAGACGTCCATGCGCGCCGGGGCCGATGCCGGCATAATCGCCGTAACGCCAATAGGTCAGGTTATGCCGGCTTTCCGCACCCGGCCGGGCGTGGTTGGAGACCTCATAGGCGGGCATGCCTTCGCGCGCGGTGATCTCCTGCGTCGCCTCATAGAGCACCGCCGATTGCTCGCCATCCGGCACGATCAGTTTACCGGCCTTGTGCAGGCCGTAAAAGGGCGTGCCTTCCTCGATGGTCAGCTGATAGAGGGAGAGGTGGTCGACCGCATAGGAGATCGCTTCCTTGAGTTCCTTTTCCCACTGTTCGACCGTCTGTTCCGGCCGGGCGTAGATCAGGTCGAAGGACATGCGCGGAAAAATGTCGCGCGCCAGCCGGATCGCCTTCAGCGCATCGGCGACATCATGCAGCCGGCCGAGGAATTTCAGATCCCGGTCGTTCAACGCCTGCACGCCGAGCGAGACGCGGTTGACGCCGGCCGTCCGGTAGCCGCGGAAGCGGTCTGCCTCGACGCTTGAAGGGTTGGCTTCCATGGTGATCTCGATACCGGCGGGCACATGCCAGTTCCGGGCAATGCCGTCGAGAATGGCCGAGACCGTTTCCGGCTTCATCAGCGAGGGCGTGCCGCCGCCGAGGAAGATGCTGGTGACCGTCTTCGGCCCGCTGATGGCCCGGACAGCAGCCATCTCTCTCAGGAAGGCTGCTGTGAAGCGCTCCTGATCCACCGGCTGATGGCGGACATGGCTGTTGAAGTCGCAATAGGGACACTTCGCCGCGCAGAAGGGCCAATGCACATAGACGCCGAAACCGGGCTCGCCGGTATCGGGCAGCAGCGCCGCATCGCGCAAGGAGCCTGGCGTGTCGAAATTGTCCACGTGGTGACCTTATGCCTCCAGGCAGGTTTCGACAAAGAGTTTGAAGGCGCGGGCCCGGTGCGACAGCGCTTGCGGCTTGCCGACGTTCCAGCCGTGTTTTTCCTCGCCGCTCATCTCGCCGAAAGTGACGCCGTACCCCTCGGGCTGGAAGACCGGATCGTAACCGAAGCCCTGCGTGCCGCGCGGCGGCCAGACGACATTGCCTTCCACCTCGCCGCGGAAGAGCTCGGTGTGCCCGTCCGGCCAGGCAAGGCAGAGCACGCTGACGAAACGCGCCCTGCGCTCTTCCGGCCTGGTCGCACCAGCGTCCTGCAGCGCCTTTTCCACCTTCGCCATTGCCATGTCGAAATCGCGCGTGCCGTCTGAGGTTTCCGCCCAATTGGCGGTGTAGACGCCGGGATCGCCGCCGAGCGCGTCGACCACCAGCCCGGAATCGTCCGAAAGCGCCGGCATGCCGGCGGCATTGGCGGAAGCCACCGCCTTGATCGTCGCATTCTCCTCGAAGCTCGTGCCGGTTTCGTCGGGCTCGACGAAATTCAGCTCGGCCGCCGATTTGGCGGTGAAGCCGAGCGGCCCGATCAATTCCTGGATCTCGCGGATCTTGCCGGCATTATGGCTGGCGACGACGATGGTCTTCGTTTCAAGCTTGCGCATTCAGATATCCTGTTCGATGCCCCAGATTTTAGCCTCCGCGCATTCCAGGCTGTTGCCGGCGGGATCGCGGAAATAGATCGAGCGGCCGCCATTTGGCCAATGCACCTCGGATTCGATCGCCACGCCGGCCGCTTTCAGCCGTTCGGCCATCGCATCGATATTGCCGCCTGATACCCGGAAGCAGGCATGGCCCGCCCCGGTCGTGCCGTGCGGCGGCACCTGCAGCGCGTCGTGCGCCGGCGGCTTGATCGTTTCCTCGGGATTGAAGATCAGCAGCACGCCGGGCCCGCAGCGAAAGAAGACATGCCGGCTGCCGGCGCGGGCGATCTTTTCAAGCCCGAGAACCTCTTCGTAGAAGAGCTCGGCCCGGTCGAGATCGCTCGCATAGAGCGCCGTCTCCAGCATGCCTTCCAGCATGGGGTTCATCCCGCGATCGCCTGCTTCTGCAGGGCGACGAGTTCGCCGATGCCGTTCTTGGCAAGACCCATCAGCGAGCTGAATTCCTCTTCGGTAAAGGGCGTGCCTTCGGCCGTGCCCTGGATTTCGACGATACCGCCGGCGCCGGTCATCACGAAGTTGGCGTCGGTCTCGGCCGAGGAATCCTCGAGATAATCGAGATCGATCACCGGCTGGCTGGCGAAAACGCCGCAGGAGATGGCGGCGACATGATCCTTCAGGACCCGGTCGACCTTGATCATGTTGCGGCTTTCCATCCATTTCAGGCAGTCGTAAAGCGCGATCCAGCCGCCGGTGATCGAGGCTGTGCGCGTGCCGCCATCGGCCTGGATGACATCGCAATCAAGGGTGATCTGGCGTTCGCCGAGCGCCTGCAGGTCGACGACGGCGCGCAGCGACCGGCCGATCAGCCGCTGGATTTCCTGGGTGCGGCCGCCCTGCTTGCCGGCGGCGGCCTCGCGCTTCATGCGCTCGCCGGTCGCCCGCGGCAGCATGCCGTATTCGGCCGTGACCCAGCCCTTGCCGGTATTGCGCAGCCATGGCGGCGTCTTTTCTTCGAGGCTGGCGGTGCAGAGCACATGCGTATCGCCGAATTTCACCAGGCAGGAGCCTTCCGCATGCTTGGAAAAATTGCGCTCGAACGAGACCTTACGCATCTGGTCGATTTTTCTGCCTGAAGGCCGCATTCTCATCTCCTGGGGTTTGTTGACCGCTTCTACGATTGGCGGCGCCCATTTGCAAATTCCCTTTTGCCACGGGTGTCAGTTTGACTTAACTTTGGGAAGGATCATCAGCGCGAGTTTACAAGTTTCATGGGCATCAGGTCGACGTCGGTTTCGGATGCCGTTGCTGCGCTCGACGAGCGCTCCCGGGAAATTTTTCGTCGCATCGTCGAAGGATATCTGGAGAGCGGCGAGCCGCTCGGTTCGCGCAATCTGTCCCGCCTGCTGCCGATGTCGTTGTCGCCGGCCTCCGTGCGCAACGTCATGAGCGATCTCGAAGATCTCGGCCTGATCTATTCGCCGCATACCAGCGCCGGCCGGCTGCCGACCCAGATCGGCCTGCGCTTCTTCGTCGATGCCTTCATGCAGGTCGGCGACCTCTCCCCCGAGGACCGCGCCAATATCGATCGGCAGGTGCGAGGCGAAAGCGGCGGCAATCCGGTGGAATCGATGATGAACGAGGCAAGCCGCATGCTGTCGGGCATCTCGCGCGGCGCCGGCCTGGTCATCACCTCGAAAAGCGATCCGGTGCTCAAACATGTCGAGTTCATCCGGCTCGAACCGACCAAGGCGCTGGCGGTGCTCGTCGGCGATCACGACCAGGTGGAAAACCGCATCATCGAGCTGCCGGCGGGCGTCACCTCCTCGCAGCTGGCGGAGGCAGCGAATTTTCTCAATGCCCATATGTCCGGCCAGACCCTGCCGGAGCTGCGCAAACAATTGAGCCAGCTGAAGGACAATGTCCGTCACGAGCTCGATGCCCTGTCGCGTGATCTCGTTGAGCGCGGCATCGCCGTCTGGGCCGGCAGCCCGGACGAGGGCAAGCCCACGCAGCTCATCATTCGCGGCCGCGCCAACCTGCTCGAAGGCCTCGCCGGCGCCGAGGATCTCGACCGGCTGCGCCTGCTGTTCGACGATCTCGAAAAGAAAGACAGCCTCATCGAGATCCTCAATCTCGCCGAAACCGGTTCGGGTGTGCGCATCTTCATCGGTTCGGAAAACAAGTTGTTTTCGCTGTCCGGCTCGTCGCTGATCGTCGCGCCCTATCGTGACGAGGACGATCGCATCGTCGGCGCCGTCGGCGTCATCGGCCCGACACGGCTCAATTATTCCCGCATCGTGCCGATGGTGGACTACACCGCCCAGCTCGTCTCCCGGCTTTCGCGCCATCCGCTTTGAGGCCGCAGCCTCCCTTGCGCGTCCGAAAAGACGGGCGGCGCCGTAGAGGCGCGGAATTTTCGCTTCTTTGTCACGCAGACTTGATTTTTTTCGGTCAAACCTCGATATCGGGCGCATCTGAAGACACCAACCGGAGACCGTCATGACCGATGACACGACGAAAAACGGACCTGACGCAACTGCGGCCGATGCCGCAGCCGACGCTGCCGCCTACGTCGAGAATGATATTGCGCAGCCAGAAGCCGCCCAGCCGGACCCGCTCGAGCTTCTGAAGGCCGAAAACGGCGATTTGCGCGACCGCTATCTGCGCCTTGCTGCCGAGATGGACAATCTGCGCCGGCGCACCGAGCGCGAGGTGAAGGATGCCAAGTCCTATTCCGTCGCGGGTTTCGCGCGCGACATGCTTGCCGTCTCCGACAATCTGCGCCGCGCGCTCGATGCCATCTCTCCGGAGACCAAGGCCGCGGCCGATGCCGGCCTGACCACGCTGATCGAGGGTGTGGAGATGACCGAGCGCGCCATGCTGTCGGCGCTCGAACGCCATGGCGTTCGCAAGCTGGAGCCGGTCGGCCAGAAGTTCGACCCGAATTTCCATCAGGCGATGTTCGAGGTTCCCAATCCCGACGTGCCGAACAATACCGTCGTCCAGGTCGTGCAGGCCGGTTTCACCATCGGCGAGCGCGTGCTGCGCCCGGCCATGGTCGGTGTCGCCAAGGGTGGCCCGAAGCCGGCCGAAGCCGAAACCAATTCCGTCTTCGACGAGAAAGACGCCTGAGACCGCTTTCCTTCTTGCTTGAAGAAGGAAAGCGAAAAAATCAGATGCGGGCGAAGCGTTCGATCAGAAGATCGAAGAAGCCGTCCGCATCGACATCGCGCATCACCCTGGCATTGCGCTTGCGCTCGGTGACATGCCACCAGTCGACGACGGTCATGCCGACGGTGAGTTCGGAGCGGACCTCGATCTCGACATTGCAGTCCCGGCCCTGGAAGAGCTCCGGCTTCAGCAGATAGGCGATCACGGTGGGGTCGTGCAGCGGCCCGCCGTCCGAGCCGTATTTTTCGATATCGAAGCGCTCGAAAAATTCCAGCATCTCGACCATCGCCTTGGCCGGCGCCGTGCCGATCTCGGCCATGCGCTTCACCCGGTCCTTGCGGGTCAGCAATTTGTGCGTCACGTCAAGCGGCATCATCACGATCGGCACGCCTGAGCGAAAGACGATATCGGCTGCCTCGGGGTCGACATAGATGTTGAATTCGGCCGCCGGCGTGATGTTGCCGCCCTCGAAGAAGCCGCCGCCCATCATCACCAGTTCTCGGATGCGCGGAGCGATGTCGGGCGCCTTCTGCAAGGCCAGGCCGATATTGGTGAGCGGCCCGAGCGTGCAGAGCGTCACCGTACCCTCAGGTTCGCGGCGCAGCGTCTCGATGATGAAATCGACCGAATGGCCGGGCTGGAGCGCCATCGTCGGCTCGGCGAGATCAGGGCCGTCGAGGCCGGTCTTGCCGTGCACATGTTCGGCGGTCACCAGCTTGCGGGCGATCGGCGCGTCGGCGCCGGCGAAGACTTTCGTCTCCGTCCGGCCGCAGAGCTCGCAGACGATGCGCGCATTGCGGCTGGTGAACGACAGCGGCACGTTGCCGGCGACCGTGGTGATCCCCAGCACATCGAGCTCGTCGGGGCTGCCGAAGGCAAGCATGATGGCGGCCGCGTCGTCCTGGCCGGGATCCGTATCGATGATGATCTTTCTTGCGTTTGCCATTGCGATCGTCCCGTCCTCGCCATGCCTGTTGCTGCGGCATGCACCACTTCTTCACTTCCCGTCACAAATCAGCACATTTCGCGCGGGGCACGTTTTGATGCGAGTCAGCAGACGCTTTGTCAAGCAAGCAGGCGGGCGGCGGCTACCTTAAAATCGAGAGGGCCTAAAATGGCGAGGGCTTAAAATCGGGGAGGCGACGCCGACCGGTCGCCTGCGCCTTGCAGCACCGGGCTGCTCTCCCCATATTAGCGGCATCCGGATGCTGCATTTGAGGTCCGGGATGGTCGCTTGCATCAAGGACTTGAAAGAGATGAGCCGCATTACCCCTTTCGCCAGCCCGCTGCTTCTGGGCTTCGATGCTATGGAAAAGACGCTGGAGCGCATTTCCAAGGCAAGCGACGGATATCCGCCCTATAATATCGAACGCATCGGCGCCGATAGCGGCGCGCCCGAACGTCTGCGCATCACCCTTGCGGTCGCCGGTTTCAGCGAGGAGGAACTCGATGTCTCGATCGAAGAGAACCAGCTTCTGATCCGCGGCCGCCAGGTGGAGCAGGGTGAACGCGATTATCTCTATCGCGGCATTGCCGCCCGCCAGTTCCAGCGTACCTTCGTTCTTGCCGATGGCATGCAGGTGCTCGGAGCCGGTCTGAAGAACGGTCTGCTCTCCGTCGATCTAATTCGTCCGGAACCCGCGCGCATGGTCAAGAAAATTAACATTTCGGTCTCACAGTAGCACAACGGTTTGTCGAACCGTTGGTCCCTTCTTCCGGAGGAACAGGAATGTTGATGAAAGAAGCCACGTCTCACTTGACCAAATCCGAGCTTGCCCACATCGGCAGCGGCGAGGTCGCCTATATCAGAAAAATGCGGACCGAAGAGGTCGCCAAGTGTTTTCCGGAGGCGCCGGATATCGATCCGAACGTCGATCTCTGGGCACTTTTCGGCGCCGACGGCACGCCGATCCTCTTGACGGACAACCGCTCCAGCACCTTCTTCAAGGCTGCCGAGGACGAACTGAAGACGGTCAGTCTGCACTGACCGTCAAATAGCGTCTGGTGCGTTCCACCGCTCTTGCGGTGCGTGATCCCTGTATTTCGGTTTTGCCGTCTCGGGCTCATCCGCGAGATATGCGCGTAGCCTGATTTCGACATTTTGCCTCGCCATGCCAAAGAGCACGCGTGCATCGAACGCGAGCAAAATGGGCGCAGGACTATTTGATCGAAGGCGTCGCCGGGGCTGGCAAGACCTCCCGCGCGAGAGCTACGGCAACTCTTTGCCGGAAGCGGCCATCGGGACAAGCACAAATATCAAGTCAAAACCGATCGAACGGGGACGCAATCCTGCCCTCCGCGGAAGGCGCAGTATGCGCCAGTCCCACAAGTGCCGCGGGGCGGTGTGTCATACAGTAATATACGTCCGTTCCGTTGTCGTTTGATGCATACTTCTTCGATCCTGATCGGTCGGTCGGGATGCAGGGAGGGGCAAATTGGTGAAACGAGATCTTTGACGGGGGTCCGCACCGCAGCGATGCTCGCGCCTATGATCGTGTCTTGCTTCTGTCCCACCTGAAACCAGGAACCTTCCGAGAAGCGACTCGGAGGATGTTCGGAGGAGTCAGGCAATGATCGGATTGAAACCTCTGTTTACCGCTCTGCTGGCGACGATGTTTCTCGCAACTCTGCCGGATCTATCGTGGAGCACAGAACAGGCACAACAACGGCGTGCCGGGCGTGACGTCAAACAAGACACGCGACAAGGCGCACGCAGCACAAAACAGGCTTGTCGCGCCGCCAACAACAAGAGCAATGCCGCATGCCGGCAGGACAAGCGTCAAACCAAGCAAAGCGGTCGCCAGACCGCGCGTGACCTCAAATACTGAACGATAGTCCTTTGAGTTAGGCACGAGAACGGCCGGTATTCAGGATTGGGATTGCGCCGTTCACGCTCATCAAGATCAAGCTGCGTCGCCTCGCCGCCGGATGCGAGACGGCGCGGCATCTTACGACGGCTGAGTGCGCCGATCATATATCGAGGGAACTGAAATGGGGTGGAACCGGCTCTATAGCCTGAAGAGCTACGTCAAGTCGTCGCTGTGGCTCGTACCGTTCCTCGCCTTGCTCCTCTACATTCTGGCAATTCGCATGGTGTACTTATTTGACCGGTGGCTGATCTGGATCGAGCCTTGGCCGTGGGGAGTGGCCGGTTCCCAAAGGCTGCTCGAGACGATCATTACGATGACGCTGACATTCGTCGTCTTTACCTTCGGCTCTCTGCTGGTTGCAATCCAGATCGCAGGCGGTCAACTGACGCCTCGTATCATTGCGACGACGTTGCTGCGCGATAACGCCATCCGTTTCACGGTAGGGCTTTTCATTTTCACCCTGTTATTTGCGACGGGCGCTTTGGCAAGGCTCGAAACCGATGTTCGCCACGCCGTCGTCGGGATCGCGGGTTTCCTGGGTTTTCTGTCCATCGCCGCTTTCCTCTATTTGATCGATTATGCCGCCCGATTGCTGCGGCCTGTGAGCATCATCGCGCGTGTCAGCGAGGAGGGCCGCGCCGCCATCGAGGACGTCTACCCCGCAATGGCCACAGACGAAACCGATGCCGCCCCCGCCAAGCTTAGACCAGACAAAAAGCCGGATAAAGTCATCGTCTACCAGGGGCGGCCTGCCATCATCGTGGCCGTCAATAAACGCGCCCTGCTGATGCAGGCCGAGAAAACGCAGTCCGTCGTCGAGCTGGTGCCGCGGATCGGCGATTTCGTCGCCTCCGGTGAGCCGCTTTTTCGGCTGTATGGCACGCTGCTGCCGGAAGAAGACGTCCTGAAAAAGATGATCGCTTTCGGGCCTGAACGTACCCTCGAACAAGACGCAACCTTTGCCTTCAGGATCATTGTGGATATCGCGATCAAGGCGCTTTCCAAGGCGATAAACGATCCGACGACTGCGGTGCTTGCGATTGACCAATTGCAACGTTTGTTGTGTTTCGTCGGGAAACGCAGCCTGCGCGGAGAGGCGATCTTCAACTCATCCGGAGAATTGCGGGTCATCTGCAGAACGCCGAACTGGGACGATTTCGTCAAATTGACCTTCAGCGAAATCAGGCTTTACGGCACTGAAAACTTTCAGATCGCCCGCCGCTTGCGGGCCGTGCTGGAATACGGACTGCAGGTATTGCCCGAGTTCCGGCGACCCGCTCTTGAAATGGAGATGGCGCTGCTGGATCGGCGGCTCGCCGAGACCTACGACTTTCCGGAGGATCTGGAACTCGCCAAAATGGCTGATACACAAGGCCTGGGCGGGTCAAAATCTCCCAATGCATAATTCGGAACCGTGACCGGGGGTCAGATCTTCCGGAATGTCAGATAGGCCGAAGACCGGCCCTCGCGCCGTGCCTTGGCCTCGTAGCGCGTGCTCGGCCAGCCCTCATAGGGCGTCAGCCAGTCGGCCGCATTGTCGGCCATCCAGTCGAAGCCGCCATGGTCGCGGCATTTGATGAGCGTCCAGTTCACATAGGTGTCGATATCGGAGGCGAAGCAGAACAGGCCGCCGGGCTTCAGCACGCGATGAAAGCGGTCGAGATTGGTCTTGGAGACGAAGCGGCGTTTCCAGTGCTTCCGCTTCGGCCAGGGATCGGGATAGAGCAGATCGATCTGATCGAGGGAAGCGTCCGGCAGCCAGTCGAGCAGTTGCGTCGCGTCGTCATTATAGACGCGGATATTGGAGGCGCCGGTCTCGCCGATGCGCGACAGCAGCTTCTGCATGGAATTGACGAAGGGCTCGACGCCGATGAAGCCGGTCGACGCTGTTTCCAGCGCCCGGTGGATCAGGTGTTCGCCGCCGCCGAAACCGATTTCCAGCCGCAATCTCTGGGGTGGAACCGGGAAGAGGGAGGTCAGCGGCTCCGGGGGAGCCGCCGAGAGATCGATCAGGAATGCCGGCAGCAGACTGTTCAGCGTCTCGGCCTGCTGTTCGCGCAGGGCTTTGCCCTTGCGGCGACCGAAAAAGGCTTCGGTCGCCCGGCCGCGGCGTTCCATATCCGTCATGCTGATCTCAGGCCTTCACGCTTTCCTTGAGCGCCTTCACGAGGTCCGTGCGCTCCCAGGAGAACGAGCCGTCGCGGCCGGCCTTGCGGCCGAAATGGCCGTAGGCCGAGGTCTTGGCGTAGATCGGCTTGTTGAGGTCGAGATGGCGGCGGATGCCGGTCGGCGAAAGATCCATGTTCTTGCGGATCGCGGCCTCGATCTGATCCTCGCTGACCTTGCCGGTGCCGTGCAGGTCGACATAGATCGACAGCGGCTGGGCGACGCCGATCGCGTAGGAGATCTGGATCGTGCAGCGGTCGGCAAGGCCGGCGGCAACGACGTTCTTGGCAAGGTAGCGAGCGGCATAGGCGGCCGAACGGTCGACCTTCGTCGTGTCCTTGCCGGAGAATGCGCCGCCACCATGCGGAGCCGCACCGCCGTAGGTGTCGACGATGATCTTGCGGCCGGTCAGGCCCGCATCGCCGTCCGGTCCGCCGATGACGAACTTGCCGGTCGGGTTGATGTACCACTTGCAATCGTCGGCGATCTTCAGTTCGCCGAGCGCTTCACGGATATAGGGCTCGACGACGGCGCGGACCTTCTTGGAATCCCAGCTCTCGTCGAGATGCTGGGTCGACAGCACGATCGAGGTCGCTTCCGACGGCTTGCCGTCGACGTAACGCACGGTCACCTGGCTCTTGGCGTCGGGGCCGAGCTTGGCGACTTCGCCGTCGCCCTTCTTGCGGGCGGCTGCGAGCAGCTGCAGGATCTTGTGGGAATAATAGATCGGCGCCGGCATCAGGTCCGGCGTTTCCTTGCAGGCGTAACCGAACATGATGCCCTGGTCGCCGGCGCCTTCGTCACCCTGCTGGTCGGCGGCGCTGTCGACGCCCTGGGCGATGTCGGCCGACTGCGAATGCAGCAGCACGTCGATCTTGGCCTTCTTCCAGTGGAAGCCGTCCTGCTCGTAGCCGATATCCTTGATGGCGCGGCGCGCTGCGGCCTTGAACTTCGACGGATTGATGACGTCGTTGCCGTCCTTGTCCTTCTTCATCAGGCTCGGCGGCAGACGGACTTCGCCGGCGATGACGACGCGGTTGGTCGTTGCCAGCGTTTCGCAGGCAATGCGCACGCCCCACGGATTGACGCCGGTCTTGGCCGCTTCGCGGTAGACCAGATCGACGATCTCGTCGGAGATGCGGTCACAGACCTTGTCCGGATGACCTTCGGCAACAGATTCGCTGGTAAAGAGATAGTTCGCGCGCATTCCGGGATTCCCCTCAAAGAATAAAAGCTAGCTAGTAGGTACTCAGTTCGCGGCCTGATGACAAGCGCAGAAGGACATAAATATATCTTTATATCTGCGGCAAAGTGACAAATTTTGCCCTAAAAACGCAAAAAAGGCGGCCTTTCGACCGCCTTTCGAATTCTGCGATGGGGTGGTTCAGTCGGCGTCGGCTTCAGCAGCCAGCGCCTTCACCAGTTCCACGACCTTGCGGCGAACCTTCGGATCGGAAATCTTGACGAAGGCGCGGTTGAGCTGCAGGCCTTCCGAGGAAGAGAGGAAATCGACGACGTAATTCGAGCTCGACGCTTCGGCCATGCCGCCGACGGCGCCGGAATGTTCGCCGGGCGCGTCCTCGAAGAAAAAGGAAACCGGAACATTGAGGATGTTCGAGATATTCTGCAGCCGGCTTGCGCCGACGCGGTTGGTGCCTTTTTCGTATTTCTGGATCTGCTGGAAGGTGATGCCGAGGCTCTCGCCGAGTTTTTCCTGGCTCATGCCAAGCATTGTGCGGCGAAGGCGAATGCGGCTGCCAACGTGGATGTCGATCGGGTTAGGCTTCTTTTTGTTTTCAATCATGGTCGTGCCCTAGCTAAGAATTTCAATCTGTTTCTAACCGGCATGCCCCTGATCCATCCCAAACGCCACGTTGCAAGCGGTGAGAACCCACCTGCAATGATACGCTCAGAACGCCGATTGTCATCACTATGCAATTTTAGGGGTTTTTGGTCAATTCAACCCGGAAATAAAACCCCTACGAGAAATTAGCGCAATCAAAATGAGCAGCACCTCGGTCAACCAGAAGTATGTTTGTCGGGGGATTGTCGGTTCGGCTCCTTCGCCGAACCTATCGAGGGTTGCATCGATGAAGCCGGTTTCCTCGAGATCGAGACCCGCGACAATTTCCCCATGCGCGTTCACCAGCGCTGAAATGCCGCTATTGGCATCGCGAATCAGCGGCAGCCCGGTTTCGACAGCCCGGACCCGCGCCTGCTGGAAGTGCTGATAGGGTCCGGGCGTTGCGCCGAACCAGGCATCATTGGTGATATTGAGGATCGCATTGGCGTCTTTGATGTCGCCGGTCATCTCGTCCGGGAAAATGATCTCGTAGCAGATCAGCGGGTAGAGATTGAGCCCGCCGGGCAGCGCCAGCAGGTGCCGGCTTGCCGCCGCCGAAAACCCGCCCGGCACCTCGACGACGTTCTGGATGCCGAATTCGGTGAGCATGTCCTCGAAGGGCAGGTATTCGCCGAAAGGCACCAGATGCACCTTGTCGGAGGCGGCGATGATCTGGCCGCGGCCGTCGATGACGTAGATGGAATTATAGTAGCGCGCAGGCGTGCCGGGTCCCATCTCCTCGGCGCGAACCGCGCCGGCGATCAGGATCTGGTTGTCGTCGAGCGTATCGGCGATCCGCGTCAGCGCATCCTGGTTGTCGGTCAGGATGAAGGGGATCGCGGTTTCCGGCCAGACGATAATATCGGGCTTGCGTCCGCCGTTTTTCGGTGCTTCGGCCGACAGCTTCAGATGCGTCTCGAAGATCGCGCTGCGGTCGGCGTCATTGTCCATCTTCGCCGCCTGGTCGATATCAGGCTGCACGAGCCGCAACACCGGCCGCTTGTCCGCGGCCAAGGCCTCCGGCTGCGGCGCGAGATGCAGGACATAGGCGCCGTAACCGAGATGGGCGGCAAACAGCAGAACGGCGAGCGTAATGCCCAGCCGCGCGCCCTGGCGCGTGCCGATAAGGGCGGGCGCGGAAAAGATGAAGACGGCAAGCGTCGTCACCCCCATCGCCCCGATCACATGCGCCGACTGCATCATCAGCGGAACCGGCATCATGCCGTAGCCGATGGCGTTCCAGGGAAAGCCGGTCAGGATGACGCTGCGAAGCCATTCCATCAGCCCGAAGCCGGCCGCAAGTGCGGCGATCCGTCCCAGGCCGTCGGACCAGAAAATCCGGGCCAGGGCGGTCGCCAGCCCGTAGAAAATCGCAAGACAGGCCGGCAGCCCGAGAATGGCGAGCGGCAGCGCCCAGGCGAATTCCTCCTGATCGACCAGCAGCGCATGGCCGAGCCACCAGAGACCGGCGACGAAATAGCCGAAGCCGAACAGCCAGCCGGTGGCAAATGCCGGCCACAGCCGGCCGGCCAGGCCGCTTTCAGGCGAAGCCGCCGCGCCGTCGATCAGCCAGACGAGCAGGGGGAAGGAGACGAACATTGCCGCGAAAAAGCCGAAGGGCGGCAGCGCCAGCACGGCGAATGCGCCGGCGGCGATGGCCAGCAGCGACCGTTTGAAACCCCAGACCAGGATAACCCTGTCCGCAAGCCGCTCCATGCACACTCCCATCAAACCGCGAATCAACCCGTTCGCAGTCTTTCAAAAAAGCGGCTCTTTGTCCTGTTAATGCATATCGCCCGGAGCATGTGCACCGGCTCCAGGATAACGACAGACAACTTTAGTTGGCGGTCGATTCCGCCGGCCGGTCGTCGCCGGCGTCGGAGCCGGGAGCGATATCGCCATCCGCCTTGGCGCGGCGGCGGATCGCGTGGCGCTTGCGGGTGATGCGCAGCCGCTTGATACGGCGCGGATCGGCGTCGAGAATATGGAATTCGAAGCCCGGCAGCGCCTGGACGACCTCGCCGCGCACCGGGATGCGGCCGAGCGCCGAGAAGATCAGGCCGCCCAGCGTATCGACCTCGTCGACCTGCTCGCTGATGTCGAAATCCGGCCCGATCGCTTCGGCGATTTCCTCCAGTTCGACGCGGGCATCGGCGACGAAGACGTCTTCGGCGACGCGCTTGAACATCACCTCTTCGTCGTCATGTTCGTCGTCGATATCGCCGACCACCATTTCGACGATGTCCTCATGTGAGGCGAGCCCGTCGGTGCCGCCATATTCGTCGATGACCAGCGCCATCTGCGTGCGGTTCACCTGCATGCGGCGCAGCAGGTCGGAGGCCAGCATCGACGGCGGCACGAACAGGATCTTGCGGATGATGCCGGCCTCGGCCAGGGTCTTCTGCAGGTCGACGCGGGCAAGATCGAAATTCGGCTTGGCCGACCGCGTGGTCTTCTGGATGTTCTCGGGCGCAACCTCGATCGCCGGCACGGCAACGGTCGGTTTCGTCGCGCCGCGGCGCTTGTTGCGCGCCTGCTTGGCGACATAGGAGAGCAGGTCGCGGATATGCACCATGCCGCGCGGATCGTCGAGCGTGTCGGCATAGACGGGCATGCGCGAACGGCCGGATTCCTCGAACAGGATCATCAGTTCGCCGATGGTGATGTTCTGGTCGACCGCCTCGATATCGGCGCGCGGCACCATCACGTCGGCGACGCGCACCTCGCGAAAGCGCAGGATATTGTGCAGCATTGCCCGTTCGTCGGGCGAAAAGGCGTCGTCGCCGGCCGCATCGGTCATCAGCGCGTCGGCAAGATCCTCGCGCAGCCGCGAGCCTTGCTGCGGGCGAAGGATGCGCGCGGCGCGCGACCAGAAGGATTGGGATCGGCCGGATGGCCGACTACTACTGCCCGCCTCGTCCGAAGAGGAGGATGGTTCGGAGTCCTTGGCGTCTGCCGCCGGCTTCGTCGTAAAGTCGCTCATGGTTCCATTTTAAGGTCTTGACCCTCGTAGGGATCAGATAGGCCGAGCTGCGCCAAAATGCGAGTCTCCAGCCCCTCCATAATTTCGGCTTCGGCATTATTCATATGGTCGTAACCGAGAAGATGCAAGAAACCGTGCACCAGAAGATGGGTCAGGTGGTCGTCGAAACTCTTTTCGAACTCGTGGGCTTCCCGCTCCACCGTCTCCCGGGCGATGATGATGTCGCCGAGCATCGGACCTGGCATCTTGCCGGGCTGAACCGGAAAGGCCGGAAAGGAGAGCACGTTGGTCGCCTTGTCCTTGCCGCGCCATTCGGCGTTGATGTCCTGGATCGAGGCGTCGTCGGTGAAGACGAGCGAAACCTCGGGCGGCATCGCCGGGAAGGGCTGCTTCTCGCTGTCATGGAGATAGATCACTGCTGCGCCGAGCACACGTTCGCAGAACGACAGCAGCGTTTCCTCGCCCGGCCAGCCGATGTCTTCGACGCTTATCTGGATGTCGAGTTCGGCCATCAGTCCTGCCGGCCGTCCTCAGCTTCGGCATAGGTGGAATCATAGGCCCTGACGATGCGCCCGACCAGCGGATGGCGCACGACGTCGGTATCCTTGAAGCGCACGATCGAGATGCCCTCGACGCCGTTGAGAAGCTGCAGCGCCTCGACGAGGCCCGATTTGACGCCGCGCGGCAGGTCGATCTGGCTCGGGTCGCCGGTGACGATCATCCGGGCGTTTTCGCCGAGACGCGTCAGGAACATCTTCATCTGCATCGATGTCGTGTTCTGCGCTTCGTCGAGGATGATGGCGGCATTGGCAAGCGTGCGTCCGCGCATGAAGGCGAGCGGCGCGATTTCGATGACCCCGGCGGTAATCGCCCGATCGACCTTGTCGGCCGGGATCATGTCGTAGAGCGCGTCATAGAGCGGGCGCAGATAGGGATCGACCTTTTCCTTCATGTCGCCGGGCAGGAAGCCGAGACGCTCGCCGGCTTCGACGGCCGGGCGCGACAGGATGATTTTTTCGACGGCGCCGCGCTCCAGCAGCTGGGCGGCATGGGCGACGGCGAGATAGGTCTTGCCGGTGCCGGCCGGGCCGACGCCGAAGACCAGCTCGGCGCGTTCCAGCGCCCTTATATAGGCGTCCTGGGTCGGCGTGCGGGCGATGATCGTCTTCTTGCGGGTGGAAACCTGCGCCATCGTCAGCTTGGCCTTGCGCTCCATGGTGGGAAGGCTGAGCTGATCGTCGGCGGCGACCGCCATGCGGATTGCGCCTTCGACGTCGGATCGTTCCACGCTGCCGCCTTTCTGAAGCTTTTCATAGAGATAGTCGAGCGTGCGCCGCGCCTGGTTGGTGGTGACGACATCGCCTGTGATGACGACCGAATTGCCCCGTGCCCGCGCATCGATGTTGAGCCGTTCCTCAAGCAGCTTGAGGTTCTGGTCGAACTGACCGAAGAGCTCGCTGGCGAAGCGGTTGTTCTCGAACGTCAGGACGAAGTGATTGGTGTCGCTCGGCGTGCGGGGGTGGCGCGGTGAAGAAGAAACCAATTCTTGTCCGTTCAAGCGGTCGGGCTCCTTGGGTTAAACCGCAGCCTCTGCGCGTTCGGCAAACAGGCTGTTCGTTCCGGTTCCGGTGATTCGCACTTTAATAATGTCACCGATTTGCGATGCTTTTGCATCAACATTCACTGATTGAAGCCAGGGAGAACGTCCGATCAGCTGTTCCGGCATGCGACCGGGCTTTTCGAGCAACAGGTCGATCTCCTTGCCGATGCAGGATTCGGCAAATTCCTGCTGCTGCTTCAGGAGAAGCGCTTGCAGGCGTTCCAGCCGTTCTGCCTTGATCTCTTCCGGCACCTGGTCCTTCAGCTCCGCGCCGGGCGTGCCTGGCCGCGTCGAATATTTGAACGAGAAGGCCTGTGCATAACGGACCTCCTCCACAAGCCGGAGTGTATCCTCAA
Organism: Rhizobium esperanzae; assembly: GCF_014197615.1. Lineage (GTDB taxonomy): Bacteria > Pseudomonadota > Alphaproteobacteria > Rhizobiales > Rhizobiaceae > Rhizobium > Rhizobium esperanzae_A. The sequence goes on along the minus strand of NZ_JACIFY010000005.1, from coordinate 1,246 downwards.
AATCGGCGTCTGTCTCCCCCGGAAAGCCGGTGATGAAATCGCCGGACAGCGCGATATCGGGCCGCACCGCACGGATGCGCGCAATCAGGCTGAGATATTCGGCCGCCGTGTGACGCCGGTTCATCGCTTTCAGGATGCGGTCCGAGCCCGATTGCACCGGCAGGTGCAGATAGGGCATCAGCGCCCTGAGGTCGCGATGCGCCTCGATCAGCCGGTCGTCCATGTCGCGCGGATGGCTTGTCGTATAGCGCAGCCGCGCCAGGCCGGGGATCTCGGCCAGGCGATAGAGCAGGTCGCCGAGGCTCCACGCCTCGCCGCCGGATCCGGCGCCGTGCCAGGCATTGACGTTCTGCCCGAGCAGGGTGATTTCGCGCACGCCTCCCTCGACGAGCTTTTCGGCTTCCTCGACGATCTGGGAAACCGGCCGCGACACTTCCGAGCCGCGTGTATAGGGCACGACGCAGAAGGTGCAGAACTTGTCGCAGCCCTCCTGCACCGTCAGAAAGGCGGTGACGCCGCGGGCGCGGATCTTGCGGCTTTCGGCGATCGGCAGATGCTCGAACTTGTCCTCGATCGCATATTCCGTATCGACGACGCGCTGGCCCTCTTTGGCCCGGCGCAGCGCCTCCGGCAGCCGGTGATAGGTCTGCGGGCCGATGACGACGTCGACGGCGGGGGCGCGGCGGAGAATCTCCTCGCCTTCGGCCTGGGCGACGCAGCCGGCAACGCCGATCATCATCTCCCGACCGTCCGCCGCCTTCCTCTTTTTCATGTCGCGCAGCCGCCCGAGCGCCGAATAGACCTTCTCGGCCGCCTTCTCTCTGATGTGGCAGGTGTTGAGCAGAACCAGGTCGGCCTCTTCCATATCTTCGGTCGGTTCGTAACCGTCACGGGCGAGCGCATCGCTCATCCGCGTGGAATCGTAGACGTTCATCTGGCAGCCATAGGTCTTGATGAAGACCTTGCGGCTATTGGAGCCGTCGCGGAGCATCTGTTCCGGGGGCTGGAGAAGGGCGCTGTCCTGTGTCATGGCGCGCTATTTAGTGGTTTTTGCCGTCCGAGAAAAGGGACTCTCGGCCTAAAGCGCGTCGCGATCTTTCAGATCCGCTCCTCGCGCTTTAGGTCTTTGTTTTTACGCATGTCGTTCTCGTAAAACCGCTGCACACTTTTGCGCGACATGCTCTAGCAGGCTGTTGAAAAAGAAGCTGGCCTGGAGGCTTTCGCCGTGATTCACTCGCTCGTCGAG
>NZ_JACIFY010000004.1 GCF_014197615.1 Rhizobium esperanzae | reverse complement strand
CATCGCCGCCGCGCATGCATCACTCCAAAACTCGACGAGCGAGTGAATCACGGCGAAAGCCTCCAGGCCAGCTTCTTTTTCAACAGCCTGCTAGAGCATGTCGCGCAAAAGTGTGCAGCGGTTTTGCGACAACGACATGCGTAAAACAAAGACCTAAAGCACGTCACATGATTCAAATTTGACGCGACGTGCTTTAGCGCTGCAAGCCTCAATCCGGGAAATCCGGGCCGACCACGCGCCGCACCAGTTTGAGGCTGCGATCCGGCTGGAGAATATAGGTTTCTTCCACCCGCTGGCCCGTCCCGTTGTAGAATTGGTGATGGACGGCGCTGCCGATCGGCGATTTGGTGAGCTTCGTCCGCGGCTGGCCGCCATAGGTGATGCTGCCGGGAATGGGGTCCAGCGCCGGGCTGTCGGCCGAAGAGCAGCCGGCGAGCAAAACCCCGGCAAACAATGCTGCGGAAAATCGAGCGGGCAGAAGCGCTTTCATCCTCGTCATCCCTCTTTCGACTGCACCAGATATGGAAATCGTGGCGTCTTTCGCCAAGGGCTGCCGGCTCAGCCCGCAACGAAATGCCTGGCCGCCGCGTTAACCCGGATCGACCAATCGCGGGAGAGGTTTAAGGTGCTTGGGTTTCCGGCATTCATGGAGCATGGTGATTCCGGCCGGGAAGGTCACGGCGATGCGGCGACCCGCGCCTCGGTCGAGAGCGCCCTGCATGCGGCCGGCGATCTCGACGCCGGGGAAATCATCGTCACTACGTCGGGGCCCTATGTCATTCTCGAGGGTTTCGTGCATCGGCGCAGCGATGTCGAGCGTGCCGTCGGGATTGCCGAGAGCATCGTCGGCCGAGCTTATGTGCGCAGTCGCCTGTTGCGGGCTTGAGGGAACCAACTGCCCTCCCGCGTGTTGAAACGCCGGATCGAAACGCTGGAGACCATCATGCGGTTGCTTCTTCGCCTCTCCACGACCTTGATATCGGCTTGCGCTGTCTTTGCCGGCTCCGCCTATGCATCGCTCGAAACCGGCGCGAATTATTCCGCGCTGCCGAAGGACCAGATCGCCCTCAACGAATATACCGGGACGGCGGGGACGGCCGCCTGCGAACCGGCCGAGCCCCATTACCTGCCGTCCTTCATCCGCGCGGGCGACGGCACGATCATCGGTGTCGGTTATATCGAGGTGGAGGATGAGGGTGGTGCCGCCTGCTGAGCCATCCGGCTTGCTCGAACGAGGCTCGCCTGCGTTGCCGCAGAGGTGACGAGCCTCTGACCATCATCATGATGGCTGGGCGTCTTCTATGAAGACAGTTGCACTGGGCGCAACGCCCGTTGCGCCAAAATACGGCACAGCTTCGATCCAGGGTTAAAGAAATTAAAGCAATGTCCCATTCCGGCGCGCTCCGTTTACCCGCCGGTACGCCGGAAATCCTGACCGAAAGGCCAGTTCGAAATCATGGAGCGTGTTTGCGTGTCCTGACGGACCCGCGGCGCGCTAATGCAAATGCAGCTTCGCCTCTTCGGCGGCGGCCAGAAATTCGGCTCTCGCCTCTTCCACGCTCTTGCGCCCGTCGAGTGCCGCCCGGCAGGTGCTGCGGGCCTTGATGTAACGCAGCCCGCGCGCATTCGGCCAGAAATCCGCCAGGCACTTCAACGCATCGAACGGCCCGTTGACCGTTCGCGCGTTAGCACCTTCGAAACCGACCGTCACCGGGCTGGTCCATTTTTCAGTTGCCATCGATGCTCCTCCACGATTGCCGATAGAAACAAAGGGTGCAGAGCCTCCGTATTCCTCCGGGGGAGACGCCGCCGTAACAGACATTCTAGCGTGATTTTCGCGGTCAACAATGGTGAATCGTTGGTTGCCGATGAGGCGAAATGTCAGCTTGCGCACGCACGTTCACCAAGAGGAATTTTTAGCGGTCGCAAATAAGTTGTATGGCGGCGGAGCCCTGCCAACGCTACCATGCTCGGAAAGCTGAGGGCTCGACGTGGGTTTAGATCGAAAATTGATCCAGGCTGCTTTTCTCTGTGGGGCGCTGGTTATGCCGGTTTTCGCTCACGGCGCAGGGCTCTCAACAGAAGATGCCCTAATGCGTATTTCCATAGACGCCATCCCAAGACTGCAGCGGGAATATTTGCAGGCGACCTTGAGCCGGTACGGTCAAAGCTCGGTAATCGATCTCGACGTCTATATCTTGGCGGAGAGGTTTGACCATTGGTATGTAGAAGGTGTGTTCGATGGAGTTCATTTAGGACCTCACGCACCAATTCTAGATGAAGAATTGGTGCTAACCGGAGAACTGTTCGAACTCTGGCAGTTTTCCCCGTTCATATCCTATTATCTCGAAGTAACTGAAATTCCCGATTGCGCCAATGGCAACGTCCTGCTTCCCGCTTGTCGCTAGCCTCGCTTAGGAGCGCGAAGAGATTGACCCTTCACCGTCGTGGACTGAGCTGATACCGTCCCACAATCTTCGGGCGAACAGAGGTCGTTATGAGCGTGATGGGCAGCGGCAGGCGGATTGAATGCCTTGACGGTCTGCGGGGTTTGGCAGCCCTGTGGGTTCTTATCGGGCACGCACATATCCTGACAGGGTTCCATGTGCCCATAATCGGAGATCCCGATCTCGGCGTTGACCTCTTCATCATGCTCTCGGGTTTCCTCATGGTCTTTCACTACCAGAGACGGAAGGCGGTAGAGCCATGGGAAAGTCCCGAGACGTGGGCATTCTTCTGGATACGTCGGTTTTTCCGTATTGCGTCACTCTACTACATCATGCTGGTGATCGCGCTCGTCCTTGGCTCTCGGATCTACGATGCGCGTATGGTGATCGACGCGTTCAACGGCGTTCAACCCCAGGCGGCCAACAGGTACCTTGACGATAGCCTCCGGAACTATCTGATGCACTTTTCCTTCCTATTTGGGCTGATGCCAAGCTACGCGTTCCGAACGGCGCTTCCTGATTGGAGTATTGGACTGGAGATGCAGTTTTATGCGGCACTCCCCTTCATTTTGATTGTGGTCGGTCGGCTCGGCTGGTTGAAGGGACTGCTCATCACCGTGTTATTGGCGAACGTGGCCGCTTTGGTCGTCCAGCATCGCTTCTACTTTCCTATGCCGTCTTTCCTTCCGCTGAAGATGCATGTCTTCGCGGCGGGAATGTTGTTGGCGGGCGCGCTCTGGATGCCGCATCGGCGGGCATATTTATCTTTCGGTCTGGCTCTCTTGCTTGTTTTGATTCCCGTCGGGGGGAATATGACGATCCTCCATGAGGGTGTGCGCGTTGCCCTCGTTGTGCTTTTCTTTACGCTTGTGCACGCAGACCGCTTTCCCGGTTCTGCAGCGACCGCGGCGCGCTGGGCCAACTCGTTTTTGGGGAACAAGTTCTTCGGCTATTTAGGAGAGCTGTCTTTTGGGGCGTATCTGATCCATCTGTTGATCATGCAACCAGTTGTAGCTTGGCTTATTGCCAACGCTCCGATGAGTAATTCGGGCCGCTGGTTGGTGACTTTGACTGTCACGATTCCGCTCGTCTATGCACTCTCATTTATTGGCTATAGGCTCATCGAGCTACCTGGGCAGGCCATCGGCAAAAAGCTGACACGAAAACCTCAAGCTGCTGCGGCCTAGAGTATAATTGACGCCTGGAAGGCACAGATCCTTTGAGCGCATGGCGCGTTTCGCGGAGCAGAATGACATCTTCGCTGGCAAAAACGGGCGATCGTGATACACGTCGCTTGTCGAAAACAATTGACGGATAACTGATGAAAGAAATCCGAGAATTAGATTCGCTCCGGGGTTTCATGGCGCTCTGGGTGTATATTAGTCATATTCTATTCATTAGCGGAAAGCACGACGGTCGTATCCTGGGGCTGATGGCTAACGGTCAGCATCCCGTGACCGTATTCATCATGCTCAGCGGTTTTGCAATTACGACATCCTTAATGAGAAGTCCCGTACCGTATTGGGACTACATGGGGAAGCGATTTTTCCGCATCTACCCGATCTACGCGATAGCTCTAGTTCTCGGCATATCTACATCACACCTTTATCCGGATTTGCTCAACAGCTTGAATTGGGCAAATCCCGGCGATATCTCCCGCATCGCTGCCCGCACGGAAGGCGAACAGACAAGTTTCGTTGCTCATCTGTTGGCGCACATCACGATGTTTCATGGTCTGGTACCTGATCGTCTGCTGTATGGTGCTGCACTCACATTCAATGGGGCCCTTTGGAGCCTCTCGCTTGAGTGGCAATTTTACCTGGTAGCGCCGTTTATCGTCGCCGCTTTCGCAAGGCCTGATCGAAACTGGGTCTGGGTCGGGTTAATTGCTGCCATCGCATTTATCGGCCCAAAGCTGTTCGTACATGAGTTCTCGCAAATTCCGTCGTTCTTGCCTCAACGTCTGTCGTTCTTCATAGTCGGTATTCTGACTGCATTGCATTTTGAAAATTTGACTAAAAACCCTGGCCTAGCGGTTGCCGGAGCGGCTGTTTTGTTTGTCTTGACATATGAGCCGATCCCTGTGGCAATCTGGTGCTTTTTCGTTCTTGCCGCGGCGTGGCCGAATAACCCGGTCCTTGGCTTTTTTGGCAGGATCTTTCGCCATCCTGTTTTTGTCGAACCGGGTAGGAGATCGTATGGCTTCTACGCAATTCATATGCCGATTTTGATTGCATGGGCTGTCTTCTTGCAGCAACAAGGTTTGGCAGAAAGCAAACTCATCTATGGCTTGGCGCTTTGCCTATGCTTGCCCGTCACATTGGCCGTCGCTTGGTTTTCGTTTGACTATTTTGAGTGGCCCATAAACAACTGGGCGAAGCGGTTTTTTAGGGCTAGACAGACTCGACACGCCACGCCATCTCCCGCGGAGTGACGTTGAAAGTCGCTTTCCCATGCTGTCGCCCACCAACCCGTAATGTGATGGGATGTACCGGCCGTGAACGCCGTCAGCTTGTCGTGATGCTCTTCCGCCTCATGACGCGACACTGGTAACGGCCACACCGATCCGTTTGATACTATCCATCTCACGCCGACAGAATAGTAAGCCCCCGGTGAAGGCCGTCTTGCGATGACGGGCTGCTGACTGGCAGTCCTAGTGGTAACACTAGGAGTAGTCATATGACGAAGCATCGCGTTGAGGTTATCACGTCCGTAGAGCGTCGTCGGCGCTGGTCACGCGAAGACAAAGAGCGCCTCGTCGCTGCCTGCTTCGAACCAGACGCGGTTATCTCTGAGATTGCTCGCGCGGCCGGTATCCATGTCAGCCAGCTGTTCCGTTGGCGTAAGGAGCTGTGCCGGATCGAGGAGCCGAAGGCCGGGATGGCAACCACGTTGGTGCCGGTGATCGTGTCCGAGACCGCGCCGGCAGTCTCTCCCCTTCAACCGGAACCGCTCACCACATCCCATCCTCGTCGGAAGCGCAGCGATGTAACGATTGAGCTGGGTCGGGGCCGTCGTGTCCGCGTGGATAGCGACATCGACACGGAAGCGCTTGGCCGCATTCTTGATTGTGTGCTGGGTCGTCGATGATCCCGGTTCCGAGTGGCGTGAAGGTCTGGTTGGCGACGGGCCATACCGACATGCGAAAGGGCTTCCCAGGTCTGTCGCTCATGGTGCAGGAGGCGCTGAAGCGCGACCCGATGTGCGGGCACCTGTTCGTATTCCGCGGCCGCAGTGGTGGCCTGATCAAGGTGATCTGGCATGACGGCCAGGGAGCTTGCCTGTTCACGAAGAAGCTGGAGCGCGGACGCTTCATCTGGCCATCGGCAGCCGATGGCACGGTGGTGATCACACCTGCGCAGCTCGGCTATCTGCTGGAGGGTATCGACTGGCGGATGCCGCAAAGGACCTGGCGACCGACGTCGGCCGGATAAGCAAAACACTGGAATGACAGGGTCGAATATGATTCCATCCTGTCATGAGCAATGCGACCGAAGAGCTTCCGGAGGACCTTTCCAGTGCACTTGCACTGCTGGCTCAGGAACGCGCTCGGCGTATTGCCGCCGAGGCTGAAGCAGCGACTGCCAAGGCAGAAGCCGCCAGCGCAAACGCACTCGTATCGCATTCCGAAGCGCTGATCGCGCGACTGAAGCTGGAGATCGACAAGGTTCGCCGCGAACTCTACGGCAGCCGGTCCGAGCGTAAGGCGCGGCTCCTCGAGCAGATGGAACTGCAGCTCGAGGAGTTCGAAGCAGACGCCGGTGAAGATGAATTGGCCGCGGAAATCGCAGCCAAAGCCTCAGCCGTCAAAGCCTTCGAGCGCAAGCGCCCATCACGCAAACCGTTTCCTGAACATCTGCCACGCGAGCGCGTCCTCATCACCGCTCCCACGAAGTGTGCCTGCTGTGGATCGACCAAACTGTCGAAGCTCGGTGAGGACATCACCGAGACCCTGGAGGTCGTTCCGCGCCATTGGAAGGTTATCCAGACGGTGCGGGAGAAGTTCACTTGCCGCGAGTGCGAGAAGATTACGCAGCCACCAGCACCTTTCCATGTGACGCCCCGCGGTTTTGCAGGGCCGAACCTGCTGGCAATGATCCTGTTCGAGAAGTTCGCCCAGCACCAGCCGCTCAACCGCCAAAGCGAACGCTATGCCCGCGAGGGTATAGACCTCAGCTTGTCGACACTGGCCGATCAGGTCGGAGCATGCGCCGCGGCGTTGAAGCCACTTCACTCTCTGATCGAAGCGCATGTCCTTGCCGCCGAACGTCTGCATGGCGACGACACGACCGTGCCAATCCTGGCGAAGGGAAAGACCGATACGGGTCGCATCTGGACCTATGTCCGGGACGATCGACCGTTCGGAGGCCTCTCACCGCCGGCCGGCCTCTACTATGCCTCGCGAGATCGACGGCAGGAGCATCCGGAACGCCACCTGAAGACCTTCACCGGCATTCTGCAGGCGGATGCCTATGGTGGCTACAATCCGTTGTTCAAGGTAGACCGCGATCCCGGTCCCCTGACGCAGGCACTTTGCTGGGCTCACTCGCGGCGCAAATTCTTCGTGCTCGCTGACATTGCCGCGAACGCCAAGCGTGGAAAGAACGCCGCGCCGATCTCGCCGATGGCGCTGGAAGCCGTAAAACGGATCGACGCTCTGTTCAATATCGAGCGGGATATAAACGGTCTTCCCGCTGATCAACGCTTGGAGCGTCGACGTAAAGACAGCCTGCCGTTCGTCGACGATCTGCAGGCCTGGCTTCAAACCGAGCGGGCAAAACTGTCGCGCAGTTCTCCTGTCGCAGAGGCGATCGATTACATGCTCAAGCGATGGGATGGCTTCACGTCATTCCTAGACGACGGCCGGATTTGCCTGACGAACAACGCCGCCGAGCGAGCCCTGCGAGGCTTCGCACTTGGCAGGAAGTCCTGGCTCTTCGCTGGATCAGACCGCGGTGCAGATCGTGCCGCCTTCATGGCCACATTGATCATGACGGCGAAGCTCAACGATATCGATCCGCAGGCATGGCTTGCCGACGTTCTGGCCCGCATCGCCGAAACGCCAGTTACGAGGCTGGAGCAACTACTTCCGTGGAATTGGACACCGCCGACCATCAACGCTCAAGCGGCCTGACCTGCGGCCTTCACCGTATGCTTACACAGAATATGCCAAGCAAGCCCAGTTGATGCTGGCCGATGCGTCGGTGTAATCTTGGCTTGGTGTTCGCTTCTTTCCTTCTAATGCTCCCACTACCGGGTGGCATGGATGTCGAACCAAACGTTGAGCGATCCGGCTTTGTCGGATATTTTTTTAAGTTTCCCCCATGTTGCAATGGCTTGTGCCAGGGACTGCCATCGGCCAGGGGTTCCGTCTGCAAAGGGCCCTGACGATCCAGGCGGGAATACCCATCCTTCGTCCTCGCGCTTGCCAAATCGCGACGAGTAGAACCGATCCAAGCGCCGCTTCACTCTTGCTGGTCGCGATAGCGAAACTAACCAGGGGAGCGCTGGAGTGAAATTAAGTTGATTCAATATCTTGAAACGACGATATCCCAATGCCTCAAGTTGCGCCAAATCGCGACTTCCGTTCCGGTGGGACATTTCGATCGAAACAAACGCAGGCGCGTCGTTCGGAGATATTCCATCAAGACAAAATCGATCGTTCCCTTCGATATCGATCTTGCAATAGTAGGGCACGCCGTGCTCAGCCAAAATGTGAATAAACGGTCGCGTTGAGACGTGCACCTCATGGTGCCGGGAACCATCGCGGGAAGCGATGTCTCGGTTGAATGACGACCATTCCGATACATCGTCGCAAACCCAGAATGGCATGGTACCATCTTGGTCGGCCACACCAAGGTTTAGCAAAGTGTATCGTCCAGCAGCAATTTCGGATGAAAATCGCTGCTGAAGCGTTTGCGCTAAACCTGGATGAGCTTCAATGCCGACAACGCGAAAGCCCTTTCCCAGGTAATAGCTGGAGTCCGACCCGTCGTTTACACCAACGTCATAGATCAAATCTGCCTGCATTGAAGTCTCCCAACTCCTGCGCGCAGCATTCAATCACAACGAGTGGCTACGGGCTAGCCCTGCCTAGAGAGCTTGAACGATCTCGTGGCTTCGTCGGTTTGTCGATCGAATGCGCGTTCAATTCGTTTTGCTGTCACCGGGTTTGGCTGTCCTTTGCAAATATTCACAGCATTCCAGCGGAGCGAGTTCAATCTGTTGAGGTTTTTGCTCTGTCTGCATTTTCAAACCGACTTATACAGTCGGTGAGGGCATGTGCCCCACAAGAAAACTGGTGCTGCCGAGTGGGATTGAACCACCGACCTCACCCTTACCAAGGGAATTGTTTAAGGTCTATTTCTCCTTGGATAGTATGGCGAAGCGGTGCCTGAAGAATTCGCGTGTACAAGTTTTGTACAAATGAGGTGAGTTGGCAAAAAGAAACCCGCCGGAGCGGGTTATTCGTCCTGAAGCTTTCCGCCTTCCAGGTGCGGGCACCTATCTCGCCATTCTGTTTTGTTCTTTAGCGGAGGACGAACTGGAATTTCCAATATATCTTCTGATAGCTGTGTCGGTTCCCCATATCGCCCTTCCGCTAGTCTCGACGCTGCGCTGCGAATTAATTTTCCGTGACGCTCTAGCCTGTCGGCATCAAGTTCTTGCTCAAGGACTTTGCGGCGATCAGCAGTAGGCCAAAGACCCCATCCCTTCCTTCCGAGCGCAACCAATATTCTGCCGGCTTCGCTAGCGCCAAGCTCCTCAATGAGTATCTCGCGGCCGGTGACATTTTCTTGGTTGTTTTCCCAATGTCTATCGCTTCTCACGCTTCCCTCCTCTTCTCCAAATCCGTCCTCTTGCCCATTCCCTCGGCGAACCTGCCAGACCACTCAAGGGCGTTATCAACCCACGGTAAGGATTTCCAAAGATCGGGAACTGGCAGCTTGTTGATTGCCTCGATCAGGGGCGCCTGTGGCACGTTGGTATAGTGCCTGCTCATATCGTCCGCTGCGTGGCCGAGTATTTGATCCTTTATGTGCGGGTGCACGCCAGCGACGACGAGGCCAGTCGAGCACGAGTGGCGACCAGTGTATGGCGCGATGTCCCGAATGCCTGACCTACGGCGAGCGCCGTTGATTGCGGTCTTCAGTCCGCCGCCCCCGCCTTCTTCATCTAGCTTTACGATTGCCTCATATGGCTCGCCCTTCGGCGTCCGGAAGAGGCGCGCGTCATCCGCCAGTGAGTTTCGCTTCAGGAGCGATTCCAAAATCGGCGCAAGGAACTCGTGAATTGGGATGCCGCGCGGCTCGCCGGTCTTTGTCTTCGTAAGCGTGATCCATCGGCCAGCGATGTTTACTTCGTTGGCCTCCAAGGCAAATATCTCGATTGGTCGCATGCCGGTGTAGAATAGCGCCGTCATGAGAGTGGCCGGTCCTGGCGACATCGCCGCAATGAACCTAGCGGCGTGCTCATATTCAACGGGGAATGTACCGGCGCGGCGCTTTGCCAGCCGCACGACGTTCGTGCCCTTCGGCTTCTTCGGTCGCGACCAGAGGCGCATATCAGCCCAGCCGTTCTTTACCGCATGGTTCCAGACGGCAATGAACGGCGTATAGCATTGGCGGTTGCGCGTCTCAGGGAGAGCGGTCGGGTAGAGGGTGCGGCCGGCCGCGTCGAGGTCGTCCTGCTGGATGTCTTTGAGTGGACTGTTGTAGAAATGCTTGAGCAGCCCGCCTTCAAGCGTGCCGATGTATCGCATCTCCCCGCCAGCTTTCAGATACGATTCCGCGGCCTGCGCGAACGTGCGCGTTGCTTTCGGCCCGAACACGTGATCGCTGACTAGGCCCGCTTCGCGTTTGATCCTGATCGCTTCCGCGACTTCTTTGTCGTGAGCTCGCGTAGACTCTCGGATAGCCTGTCCATGGACGGTGCCGGTGATCCACCAGACTTTACCACGCTTGTAGAGTTTGAGGGGCATCGAAGTACATCCTTTATAGCTTCAATGTCGTTGTCGGTCAGTAGTATGTCACGGCCTCGCACCATGCAAAGGCCGTGCTGCTTCGCTATCTTGGCGACGCCTCTCGTTGTGAGGCGGAGGTGGTCGGCTGCCTCGGAGAGCGTATAAACGCTCCCCGCCGGCTTGTTGTCGTTCGCTGGCTGGCGTGTCACGCCGCAGCCCTCGCATCATCCTGCATCCCTGCCACGGCACGCAGCATATTGGCTATCCGCCCGTTGCGGCCGGCGTGCTTGGCATCATGCCAGCGCGCGATCTGCATCAGCCGCCAGCTTGGTACCGTGCCCGTGGTCAGATCGTCGACGACTTCCGTGCCGGTCCCGGTGTACGGCATGAACTCGTAATTGCTGGGCCGCGTCGGCTGCGGGCGGTTGTTGTTGGCTGGCTTCTGTCTTCTTTTGGTCGTCATGGTTGTCTCCTTCTCGTGGTGGTGAATGGTTAGGGCGCGGCACGGAAACGAAAGTTGCAGCCACCGTCACCGACCGCGCCCATTGCCCGTCGGGCAATTCTTAATCTTCGACGGCTTCGAACTCTCCGGCCTTCGTCAGGCGGTATTTCTTGCCGGCCTCGATGCCGTTCTCGCCGACCATCGACGACCGAACCGCAATCAACTTCGGCGGCCAGACGCTTTCATCGTGATATGCGAGGCTGATCGCGCTTCCAGCCACTGCCGTCGCCATCCCACCAACTCCTGGCGCGTGCGCGACAGCGCACGTGCCTTTAACTTCGGCATGGCCGCCGTCACCCGCCGCCGAGGCATGGCCGCGGTAACCCGCCGCCGAGGCATGGCCGCCGTCACCCGCCGCCGAGGCATGGCCGCCGTCACCCGCCGCCGAGGCATGGCCGCCGTTGCCCGCCGCCGAGGCATGGCCGCCGTCACCCGCCGCCGAGGCATGGCCGCGGTAACCCGCCGCCGAGGCATGGCCGCCGTCACCCGCCGCCGAGGCATGGCCGCCGTCACCCGCCGCCGAGGCATGGCCGCCGTTGCCCGCCGCCGAGGCATGGCCGCCGTCACCCGCCGCCGAGGCATGGCCGCGGTAACCCGCCGCCGAGGCATGGCCGCGGTAACCCGCCGCCGAGGCATGGCCGCGGTAACCCGCCGCCGAGGCATGGCCGTAGTTGCCCGTTGTGTGCTGACCGTTGCCTTGTTTCTTGGCCATGTCGGCGACCCACCGAACGGCTCTTCTCGTCAGCTCGCCAAGCGACAACTCAACATTGATCGTGATCTTGGCCGAGGCCAGCTTGCTGTCGTCGTCATCGCTGCCCTTGTCGATCGCGCCATCGGCGATGACTTCAGCAAATCGGCTCGTGTTCGGCGGATAATAATTCAGCACGTCGAGCGGCATCTCGCAGGAGTGAAAGCCGCCACCGGCGCAACGAACGACGCTGCCGGCGTGCTCATAAGTCTTGCCGAGCTGGTATTGATAGTCGCGGCACTTCCAGTCCTTGCCGAAGCCCTTGAAGGTTGTGAGTGCGGTTGATGCCTCTGCCGAATCGACGGCAGCATTCTTGGTGGCGCGCTTGGCCATTGTTCAGTCTCCTCTGATGTGGTGTGGGTTAGTGGTGCTGCACGACGTACGGCAGCCAGATGGAGACGGCCGCTACGAATGATCCGGCCGAGACGGCGCCGATCAAGTCTTTGATGAAGTCTTTCAGGGTCATTCGTCACCGCCGATCTCGGCGAGCGCACGGCCAGGCTTCTGATGGCGCAACGCAAAACGGCCGCGGCAATCTACATTGCGCGGCTTCGGGTGGCGTTTGGCTTTGTGGTCAGGCTTGCGAAATGGCTCGGCGCTGCCAGCTGCAATAGCCACCGGCGCATAGTCCTCATCATGCTGAAGAATTCTTCTGTCCAACATTGTTGTCTCCTCAGTGGTGCCAGCCAAGGTGCGGCTGTGAGGAGATTTATAGGACTATAGGCTATAGAATGTCAATACCGATTCCTATAACCGATCAATATTTTCCGGACATAACTATTGGATGCACCGATACCACCATCGACCGCGGGAATTTGAGTTGTGATTCGGGATTAAATTGATGCAGCACCAGATGATCGCTGGCCCACCCTATAAATTCTTTGACAAATCCCCTCGGCGGCATGTCTTCTTCTCGTGCGCGTATCTGCACGATTACGTCGTCGCCGCGCCGTGCTGGTAGGCCCGGATGGACATATGCCAGCTCTCCAGATCGGAATCGGGGGTACATCGACTCGCCGTCTATCCAAACTGCATAGGCATTTAACACGTTGGCCAGTGAGGGCGGGCAGGCGACATAATCCAGCACCTGGCCGTTGAACGTATACTCTCCGTCGCTACCGCCTACAGCCTCGCCCAACACGGGCAACATCCTTCCGTATCGGCTGGCTGCGGGGATTTTGACGCCTGGGTCTATCGTAGCGTTCGGTTCATATGGATCTCGACGAGTGAGTTCGTCGATCGGCAAGCGCGTCACTGATCGGGGAAGTCGCGTTGGCTTGCCGCCATCGCGCCCAGCTTCAATCATCAGATCGCGCATCTTTTCGTGCGGCGTCTGCAGCGCGTCTGCTATCTCACGCCACTTGCGGGGAGACGCTGTCAGGCCGTTAAACAAATCACTTATACTCGGCTGCGACATGCCGACTGTTTCTGCGAGGGTGGTTTGCGAAATATTTAGCTCGGCCGCTCGGGCCGTAAGATAATCAGACAACTTGCTCATAAATTTATCCCTTATTTTTTCAATCAGTTATCAGAAAATAGCTATAGCTTCAACAAATTTCTGTTGACCTATAAACCGATAACCTATACCAATAAACCGGCAAACAAACAGGGCGCCGCAGACAGGGTCAGCAAAGGAGGAACTCGATGCTGGCATTGATCGAAGGCAGAAGATTGTAGGCGAGTTAAAAAGCAAAGTACAACCGGAGGCAGGGCAAAGCGCCAACGGACAAAACATTATTCTCGACAACCCCATTTGGAGAATGACGACAATGCGGCCACTTAAGAAAGACCACGACAGAAGAAGAGTAGCGGCGAAAGGCCGCGATCCGCCGAGAAGAAGATGAGGCTGGGACATGAAGCCCCAGCTCCTCAGATGTGACGGCAAAACGCTGTGACATGTGGGGAGCCACATGTGCCGCGAAAACCAAACATCAATCGCGACCCACAACCCATTGAGAGCGGCAGCCATCGAGATTTTGCAAACCATCGCTGCTGCGCCGCCGTTCTCAACACCAATAGCCTGCCGCCACCCTTCACCCGAAATCCGCCTATGAAGCGCGGCAGGCTTACCACACCACCACGAGGAGACGACATGAACGCGACAGCAAGACGAGTGACTGGAGCCAGAAGCGAAAGCATCCGCTCTGCCGGACAACGCATCTATGATGATGCTGGCCGGAATTCAGAGGCCGCTATTGAGGCGTTGATCCTGGAGATCCGCAAGCGGCCAGCTCTTCATGAAGACGCCTTCCGCATCGCCGCGACCACTATTGTTGCTGGCTTTCATCACCAAGACAACGCCAAAGTGAAGCGCGGCGATGATATCGGCACGGTTCATGTGCCCACGGCTGAAGTCGCAAACGATGCGCCGGTCGTATTCACTCCGCAGAGCGCGGCATCTGTTAAGGCCAGCAACGCAGCGTTCAAGCGCTTCGCCGTTACGCTCACCGGCCTCTACCTCTTCAAAATCAAAGACGGCAACGGCGGCGAGTTCCTGCTCGGACAGGCCACTCCGGACCAGCTGCGCGCCGCCGAGGCGCATTATCGCGCGCAGGGCTCGACGATGGTTCGGACTGCCCGCTGGCTTGAGAAGATCATCGCCTGTTCTCGCGACAATATGCCAATTCATCAGTCGCTTAATCTGAAAGAGATCGAGCGCATGAAGGACGACGCCTTCAATTCCGAGGTGTAACCTCGGTGGGCGGCGTGTCACCCGAGACTGTCACTCGCGCGCCGCCCAATCCTTTGCAGATCGGCCTTTGCGGGCACGGTAACCAATGTCGCGTCGCCGGTCTGCTACCTTTTTGCTTGTCGGTGCCAATTTAGCGGCGGATATCCAGAAATGGAGCGCGCCGACAAGCAACACTAACTGCGGCGGCCAAGCGATACCGCCGCATACGAATGAGCCTGAGCGCTTGGACCGATTACCTAGTTTCCCAGTTGATGGGTCGGTCGCAAATGGGGCTGCCACGAAACAGGCGGTTTGGCGGGTTCGCTCCGCCACTCTTACCAAATACTGCCTGTCCAGCCACTGAATGAAACCCATAGGACGGATGCCAGGCAGCCACCACACCGCAACCCAGAGGAGACAACAATGAATATGACCCTTTCGCCAGCGGCACTTTGCGCGGCAATCCAAATTCCTGACGCGGCCACGAGTCACACGTCTCCCATATCTATCTCGCTGCGCCGGGAACCATTCACAACTAACGTCCGTCACCACGATGCTATCGAGCAGGTGCTTTACTTCTACCGCCTGCGGCAAGACATGATACGGGCGAGAACGAAGCTCATCCTGCAGGGACAGGCCAGTCTGCGCCGTCTCTTCGACGGCGACAAAGAACAGGCCGCATCTGCGTGGTCTGATGCAATGAAGGATGAAGCGCATCAACTGCGAGGCATGCTTTCGCCCTACATCGCGGCACTCGAAGTGCTCGACAAGCAGCAGTCAGAATACGAGAAGCATCTCGTCAAGTCAGTCAAAACGCTACCGATCTACGCATGGGCCAAGGGCATCAAGGGCTTCGGTGATCTGTCGCTAGCCTGCATCATCGGCGAGGCCAGCGGCTACGGCAAGGAAACTGGCGAGTTCTATTCGGTCGGCGACTTCAAGTCGGTATCGGCGCTTTGGAAGCGCATGGGGCTTGCCGTCCTAAACGGTCATCGGCAGGGCGCGCCAGGCAAAGGTGCCACGGCGGAAGACTGGATCGTCGAGGGCTACAGCAAGACGCGCCGATCGGTCATGTGGAACGTCGGCAACAGCCTGATCTTGTCCATGGGCAAGTTCCGCCCGGTCTTCGGCGAGGAGATCCGCTCCAATCCTGAATACACGGAATTGCAGTGCGTGTTCGCCGAGCGCGCCCGTTATGAGGCCGAACGCTTGCCGCATAAGTGCGGCACGGCCATCAAGGAAAGTAAGACTGGCAAAGACAGCTACACGCTGCACGCCGCGAACCGCGCGAAGCGCTATACCGAGAAGCGGCTGTTGCGGATGCTTTATGCAGAATGGCGAGCCTGCATGGGCTAAGCCATGGCGGGGCGGCCAGCGTCGTCACGTGGCCCAAATGACGATCGCCGCCCCGCCAACCTTTTGCTGACTGGCCAAAGCCAGAGCGCAAACCATATCTAAAGCGCCTGTCAGTAAACCACTTCTCGCTGCCACCCGAGATACGCAAACCAGTTCCTACTTGCGGCGAGCCAGAACCAACCACCATAGAAGAGGAGACCAGCATGGAAAAATTTAGTTTCGCAGAAATCAAGGGCATGACTGCAGATGGTCCGGGGTTGGCGTCTCCGTACAAGCGAGCCAATAGCTCTGGTGAAATTGATGCGGCGCTAAGGCGTCTTATGGTTTTTGCCGCGCAGACACCCGGGTATCCGATTGAACTACTGTCAGCTCATTTTTCTGCAGCAGCAACAGCTAGAAAGCTCCTCCTTGAAATTGAGAGGGGGCATGGATCTGCGGAGGCACATCCCGAGCGAGCTATTTATTGGGAGCACAGATTTCGGCACTCATAAACCAAATTCCACCAAGCCGACCCGAAGGCCAGCACCACCTGATTATCGGCTTGGGGAATGGGCGCGTACTATCTCGGGGAGGAGACTAGCTGACGCTCGTCAGAACCCGGATTTCCTTGTCGCCACCACAGCGACGTGTTGTGTCTACCAAACACTTCACAAATTTGTCAAGCATAAAATGCGCACTATGACGCCAACCGCTCGGAAAGGACGATGACATGCACCGCCTCAACATCTCGCACTGTCATCGTCTCCCGGCCGGCAGCGGCATAGCGCTCGATCTCTGCGGACGTGCCGGACACGCCAACAAGCCGGCCGATCCATGCGGCTCCGCCCTTGGTGTGGGCCAGCACTTCGTTGCCTGGCGCAGGCCAGATTGCCGGATCCAGCCACGCCTTGGTGCCGACCGGCAGCGCCGGCTCCATGATCTTTGTATCGATCAAGATGGCATAGCGTCCATCGGGGATGCGCTTGCGGCCTTTGTTGAACGCGTCGAAGACATACTTCCCGTCTTTGCGATCCGTCACCCGGCCATAGACCCGGGCAGCGTTGAATGCTGCCACGTTTGGCAGTTTCGTCGATGCGGCGCTTTCCTGCGCTTCCTCGACCATCTCTCGCACGGCGTTCTCATCTGTTTCCAGGAAGTTGGCGATCGATGCGAACATATGCTGCCGCGGCAGGCTTCCAAGCTTCCACCGGCTGAACGTCTGCTGCAGCCAGCCATGGTTTTCCGCCACCTCGCGATCTGTCTGGCCGCGCTTGATCTGCTCGGCCGCAAGCATCTGCGCGAAGCGCGATCTGGAGGGGGTGCCGCGTGAAGACATAATGGCCGCCATACTTTGACAAATTTGTAAATCGATATCATTATGACAATCCATTGGCAAGTTCACCGCCTGCCAATCACACCACAGAGGAGACGACATGACGATGATTACCAGCGCAATGCTGGCCGATATGCATGCGCGCAGACTCAACGGCGAAACCGTTGCCGCCATAGCAGCCAGATACAGCATCAAGCCGATGACATGCTACCAGCGCCTGCGGCGCGAGCACGGGCTCGGCCATTACACGAAAACCCCGATCGCCGCGGCGAACGACAATAATCCGCGCGCCACCACCAAGATGGTGCCGTCCAACGGTGGCTGCTCGACGACGAGCGGCGCCATGCCTGTGTCGCTGCAGCGCATTCCGACGCTGGACACCGCCGAAGTCGCGCCGTCCGAGCGCGAGCTTCTTATTGCCGGCCTGGCGGATATGCAGGTGGCGGCATGAGCATGGAAGAAAACCACTGCGACTGCATAGCATTTGATGAAGGTGACTGGGTCGAATCAAAACTCAATACGGACGTGTTCGGCATTGTCGTCGGTGGATCTGACTTCGGCCGCCACTACCACGTCCAGATCGCCGGCAGCCTGGAAATCCGCATGATGTTCGCCGTGACGCTGCGGCACATGGCCGTGCAAGGCGACGAGCCGCCGGTTGGCGGGAAGCAAAAGCCGCCGGCCGAAGCCGACAATGTCATCGACTTCACCAAGGAGCGCAAGCTCCGCAAAACCACCACAACGGAAGGAGCAGCGTAATGGGCAAGTTTAAGGTTGGCGATCGCGTGCGGTTCGTCGAGAAGTATTCAACGGCTGAGGTCGGCGACGAAGGCGTTGTCGAGAGCTTCTGGAGCGAAGGCGTCAACGTAAAGGTTGGCGAAACGAGCTACGGCTGCTTCGATCGGCGCGTCGAGCTTGTGCCTGCATGGCAGCCGAAGGTCGGCGATCGGGTGCGCTTTGTCCGCGATAGCACGGCAGGCGGCGCACGCTTCGGCGCTAAGGGCGAAAAGGCTACAGTTATTTCGAACCCGCGCAAATCCGCTAATGGCAGATACGCCCTTGATGTCACGCTGGATAACAATCGCCTCGGCTTCTCGCCGGGCGCATACATTGATGAACTCGAACCGCTGCCAGCTGTCGCGGCAGCGCAACCGGCAGACCTCACCATCGAAGCCGGCAAGTTCTACAAGACGCGCGACGGCCGCAAGGTCGGGCCGGCTTTCGTGCGGGGCGATATTGCGACGTTCGGCGAACTGGGCAACTGGCAAAGCGCCGTTTGGGCAGATAGCGGTCGACAGTCATCAAGATCGAATACTACGTCGGAACTGCCCAATGACATAATCTCCGAATGGATCGACGAGCCCGTCGTGTCGGCCAGCAACGACAACGCGGCGCCGGCCAAGCCGAAGTTCAAGGCGGGGGACCGGGTATTCGCAAAATTTGCCGCGATTAGCGGCAATGGAACGGTCGTCAGGGTAGACGATCTCGACGACAGAATGCCCTATCTTGTCGATATCGATGGGCGCGGCAGCTTTTGGTGCTACGACGGTGACGTTGACATAGCTCGCGCACCAACCCCCACCGCCATCGTCGCCCTCATCGAAGACGGCCAGCCGAAGCCAGCCGCTCGCCCGTTCGTGCACACCACCGAATCGGCCGCCAAGGCTGAAGCCGATCGGCTTGCCGGCATAGCCAAGGGCCAGCAGTTCGGCGTCTACATCCTGACCACCACCAGCCAGGAAGCGGTGCCGACCTACAAGCACGAATGGCAGCGGCTCGCCGCCAAGGGCGAGAAGATCGCGGCCATCAAGGAACTGCGGGCCGTAACGGGCATGCAGTTGAAGCCGGCCAAGGATGTCGTCGAGCACTTCGTCGAGTATCCGTACGGCGCCGCCGCCTAAACACCACCAACGCCACCACCACAGCAAGCCGTGCGGCGACCAACCGCACGGCAAGAGGAGACCTATGTCCAACATCTTCGAAAAACTCACGGCCGACTATCATGCCAACGACTTCAAGCTTGGTATGCCGTCAATCGATGAAGGCCACCGAGTCCGCCGGCTTACAGTGATGGAGCGCATCACCGGCGGCAAGGGCTTTCGATCCCTGCCGAAAGAGCCTGGCCGCAACGCCGAGGGACTTTCGCGCGGCGATCGCAAGAGACTTGCCCGGGAGCGCGGCAACGCGGCCGTCAGCGAAACGCGCCCGTATCAGCACATGCATAGCGCCGCTCGCCGTCGCGTCCTCGCTCTCGAGATCGCAGCATGACCCGATCGCCATGGATAGACCCGCCGCTCACCGGCACTCCGCTTGACTATGTGCCGATCGATGCGCCAGTGCAGAAGTCCACGCCGACGTTTTTCAAGGCGCCGGTTCTTCGTCGGGCCGCCATCGCGGCTGCAGCCTTCGGCGGCGCAGTTGCTGCGCTCTTCTTCATACCAGTCGCCACCATTGCGATTGTCGTGATGCTTGGTTCGGTATGGGGCGCTGATAAGGCCATTAAGCGGTTTCAGCAATATGACGACCAACCCTGACGCCGGCATGTGGCCGCCTGACCCGTTCAGCTGGTGGCCGGTCATTCTGGCCTGCCTGC
Organism: Rhizobium esperanzae; assembly: GCF_014197615.1. Taxonomy (GTDB): domain Bacteria; phylum Pseudomonadota; class Alphaproteobacteria; order Rhizobiales; family Rhizobiaceae; genus Rhizobium; species Rhizobium esperanzae_A. Next base: position 297,270 of record NZ_JACIFY010000004.1, on the reverse strand, counting down.
TCATCATCGCAATCTGCTATTTCTAGGAGACGTGCATGTCAGTTTTCGACAAACTGAGATCGAGTAAACGAAAGACGCCGCCCGTTATCGCGATCTATGGAATAGGCGGCATCGGCAAGACAACGCTCGCCGGCGAGTTTCCTGACCCGATTTATCTCCACACGGTAGGCGAGGAGACCCCTGTCGATCTCGACGTCCCCGCTATCGAGATCGAGAACTACAACGAAATGATGGATGCATTCGAACATCTGCTGACGCAGGAGCACGAATTCAAGACCGTCATTATCGACAGCCTCGACGCTTTCGAAAAGATGGTCTGGGATTTCACGTGCGGCCGCATGGGCTGGGATACCATCGACAGCAACGATAAGGGTTCCCCGACTGCCTTCGGTAAAGGCTACCTTGAGGCAGACAACGACTGGCTCGAATACATGTCGGCGACGCGGGCGCTCTCGCGCGCCGGCATCCACGTCGTCCAGATCCTGCACAGCAAGGTGAAGCAGTTCAACGATCCTCTCGTCGACTCGTACGATCGCTATCGGCCAAAGCTGCAGGACCGCGCGACCGACATCATCATGGAAAAGAGCGATGCTCTTCTGTTCATGAGCAAGCGCACATCGGTCAAGCAGGTCGATAAAGGCTTCGGCAAGAAGGAGAGCAAAGCAGAAGGCATGTCTGGCGCAGAGCGCGTCATTTATGCGGACGAGCGCGCCGGCTTCTTGGCCAAGAACAGGCTGAACATGCCGCCGAGCATCCCGTTCAAGAAGGGCAAAGGCTTCACCGAACTATCGAAATACTTCTACACGCCGCATGCGCCGGTTGAAGAAGAGGCGGCCTGATGTTCCACCAAGAGCAATGGTTTGCGTGGCTCCCGGTCAAAGTACGGACGCGCAGCGGCCAGCGATGGGCTTGGCTCGAAAACGTGATGCGCGAATGCGCGCACACCGCATACGGTAGCGGCGCCTGGCGCTACTACGCACTCACCAAGTAACCACCACACCACGAAGGAGACTATGAATGGCAAAGATCGGCGTAAGAGTCGAAGCCACCGAAGAGAACACGCAACAGCGCGATTTCTCCAACCTGCCGAACGGCGATTATGCGCTGGAAATCAGCGCTTCCGAGATCAAGGAAAAGAACGAGAACACGCGCGACCACGCCATCAACCTGAGCGTCACGATCGACGTCCTGGCGCCGGAGGAGCTGAAGGGCCGCAAAATCTTCTCCAACTACAATCTGCAGCATCCGAACGCGCAGGTGCAGGAGATCGGCCAGAAGCAGTTCGCATGCCTGCTTCGTGCGCTCGGCATGAGCGAGGCGCCGGACGATTCCGACGAGCTGCACTTCGTCGCCTTCAACGCCAAGATCGGCATGGGCAAGGATAGCAAGGAGAAGAACGCCGACGGCTCGCCGAAATACGCGGCTCGCAACGAAATCAAGAAATATTACTATCCGGACGAAGGCAACATTCCGGAGCCATCCGTCGAGGCTGCACCGCCGGCTCGCGCCCAGGCACCAGCAAACGACAACCGCCAGCCTGCCGGTCGCCCGGCGCCATCGCCAGCTGCGGGCGGCACGCGCCGGCCGTGGGGCTCAAAATGACTCTGAACGAATTCAAGGCATGGCTGGAAGGATTCGAAACGGCAATGGGTGGCAACCCGCCCTCTGCCGAACAATGGGCAGCCATCAAGGCCAAATTGGCCAAAGTCGAGGTGATCAGGCCGACCGCTAATCGGGATGTCCTGCCTCGCGGATGGAATGACGGGATTCGGATGGAAATCGAAAATCCACCTATCGTCGCCCGCTATCGCTAACATTCTGGCGGGTCGTCACCAGCGGTCCGCCGCACACCACCACAAGAGGAGATTTGATGCGCGACCTTATGATCGACATCGAAACGCTCGGCACTGAGCCGGGCAGCGTAGTTCTTAGCATCGGCGCAGTGACATTTGATGCAGAAACGGAAGAGTTCGGCGAAGAATTCTATGCGGCCATCGATCCGCAGTCGGCGGTTGATGTTGGACTGACAATTGATGTGTCCACCCTGAAGTGGTGGATGGATCAATCCGAGGATGCGCGTAAAGCGGCATTCTCTGGCGACCGTCTGATCGGATGGGCGATCGGCGCATTCGGCGATTACGTCCGCCGCGTCGATGCCTCTCGCGTTTGGGCCAAGCCGCCATCCTTCGACTTGGTGCTGCTCGAGTCGGCGTTCCGTGCGTGCCGCATCCCGATCCCATGGCATTACAAGACGCCGCGCGACTGCCGAACACTTTTCGAGCTGACCAACGCGACGCAGCCGGACATCGGCACGGCGCACAATGCGCTGGACGATGCCAAGTCACAAGCGCTCGGCGTAATCGACGCCTACCGCATCCTGGCTACCCGGCAGGGCGCCTAACCACCACCAGCCGCACGGCAACCAACCGTGCGGCACACCACAAGCGGGCCAGCCCGCAATAGAGGAGACCACCATGCGCTTAACTATCCAGCGCACCGAACTCGCGCGCGTCGTCGGCGCCGTTGGCAAGGTCGTAGAAAGCCGCAATACCATCCCGATCCTGTCGAACCTGCTGCTTTCCGCAGCCGACGGGCTACTGCACGTCACCGGCACGGATCTCGACATCCAGGCAACCGCGTCGGCGCCGGCCGAAATCCATGAAGCCGGCAGCATCACGGTCAGCGCCAAGATGCTCGGAGACATCGCCCGCAAGGCCGGCAACGACTTGGTCGAGCTTTCGCTCGTCGACGGCAAGCTCGAGATGAAGAGCGGCCGGTCGAAGTTCGGCCTGAACATCCTGCCGGCGTCCGATTATCCAAGCCTGTCGGTCGGTGCCTATGACGCTGAATTCGAGGTTGATCTTGCCGCGCTCTTCGCGCCGGTGGCTTTCGCCATCTCCAGCGAAGAGGTGCGCTATTACCTGAATGGCATCTTCCTGCACTCGACAGAAGCAGGTGCGGTCGCTGTTGCTACGGACGGCCACCGCCTGGCGCGCAACTCGACCGGCAGCCTTGGCACCTTCGCAGGCATCATCGTGCCGCGCAAGACTGTCTCGCTGACGCCCAAAGGCAAGGTCACGGTTTCGGTCTCTGAGACCAAGATCAAGATCGTGTCGCCTGAGCTGTCGCTCGTCAGCAAGCTGATCGACGGCACGTTCCCCGACTACCAGCGCGTCATTCCGACGAACAACGAGAATGTCGTTTCTGTCGATCGTGACGCTATCCTCAAGGCATCTGATCGTGTCTCGACGATCTCCTCCGAGCGCGGCCGCGCCGTGCGCCTCACCATCGCGCCTGGCTCGATCAAGCTCGCGGTGCGCAATCCGGACCACGGCGACGCCGAAGACGAAGTCGCGGCCGAATACAGCGGCCAACCGATCGAGATCGGTTTCAATGCGGCATACCTGCGCGACATTCTCTCGGTGCTGCCGTCGGGCGAGGTGACGCTGAAACTGAACGACGCTGGCTCGCCGGCTATCGTGACCGGGGCGGCCGAGGGATGGGATGGGGTACTTATGCCCATGCGCGTCTAATGGCTATCGACGGAAGGGAAGGCGGGCCATGGCGGCCCGCTAACGGCACTGATGGCCAGGATTTCGAACATCATTGGTGCCGCCACTGCCTGAACCGGATCGGCAACAACATCGATGGGTGCTGCCCGATCATCGAAGATGCCGCGTGGTGCGAGCAGCCGCGCGAACTGATCATCCGCAACGGCATGCCGTGGTGCAAGGCGTTTCGCGAGGATCCGGCACGGCCGGCGCGGTGCTTTTTCACGAAGGAGATGGACGTATGAAGACGGCGTTGGCGCGCGTGCGCGAACTGCGTGAAGCCGGCCACGGCATTGAGGAAGCTAAGCGCATAGTTCGTCGTCAAGACCTGACAGACGAAATTGCGCGGGCCGAGACCATCGACGATATCAAAGCCATCCTTTTTCAGTTGGTGCGCTAATGGCACCCATCCCAAAGCCGAGACAGCCTGCACCTATCCCGGCCAAGCCCGCAAAGGCGAAGAACATGCAGATGACGCCCGCATATCTCGCCATCCGCACGGCGAGAGCTAACGCGCTCGGGTATGGAAAGCCGCGATGGGTAGAATTCTGCGAAGTCGCGCTCCGGCGCGGCCTCGACGTCTATCTCTATGAGGCGAAACGCACCTTCTCCAAATACATCACCCTTCGCATGGGCGGCCTAGCGTTCAAGGTCCGCTTCTCGGATCACAAGCCCATCCCGGCGCGCGAGGCGCGAAACGATTGCGATTTCTTCGTTGGCGTCACCAACACCAACGTTACCACCACCGGCGACGCTGTGCGCGCCGCCATGAAGCATTTCGGAGTTTGACCTTGGCACCACTTCCCAAACCAGAATCCAGCACTGTCCGCGCCATCTACGCAGCCTACGAAGCTGCGGCAGAATCCTGGGACAGCCTCGGCATCTCGGTCGGCGAGGCCAACACCGAGTGTGACCGCGCACTGTGGTTTGCCTTCCGCTGGTGCACTCCACTGGAAAAGCACCACGGCCGGCAGCTGCGCCTGTTCCAGACCGGCAACATCGAAGAAGACCGCCTAGTCGAGGATCTGGAACGCATCGGCGTGGACGTCTACGGCCAGCAGGACCGAATTCGCCTCGTCGGCTCGCACGTCCGCGGCAAGTGCGATGGCAAGGCCATGGGCATTCCCGAGGCGCCGAAGACAGAGCACCTGCTCGAGTTCAAGTCGAGCAACGCCAAAGGCATGAAGGAGATCGTCAAGAAGGGCTGCAAGGAAGCGAAGCCCTTGCATTACGGCCAGGTTCAGCTGGGAATGCATGCCTTTGGGATATCTCGGGCGCTATACCTCGTCAGCTGCAAGGATGACGACACGCTCTATGCCGAGCGCATCGAATATGATGCGGAGTTCTGCCTACGCCTTCTGGCGCGGCTCGAGCGCATCATCAATACGCCTGAGCCGCCATCGCGGATATCTGAGGATCCGGAATTCTTCGGCTGCATGTTCTGCAAGCACAAGCCGATTTGCAAGGCTGGCGCGTGGCCGCGCGTTAACTGCCGTTCGTGCATTCATAGCACTCCAGAGATGGGCGGCGACGGTCACTGGTCTTGCAGCCGGTGGGCAAAGCCGATCTCGTTCGATGAACAGAAAGAGGGCTGCCCGACACATCTGCACATACCGACACTCGTTCCCGGCGAGCAGATCGACGTCGACGAAGACGCCGAAACGATCACGTACCGCATGCCTGACGGCAAGATTTGGGTCGACGGCGCCACCAACGCCGCCTGACCGCTACCACAAGAGGAGACGATATGACACAGACGGACGCACCTGCGCGCCCCGCCGAATTTGATGCGCGGCTCATGAACTACTTCCCGCATCTCAAACGCCTAGCCGGCAAGTTGACGAACAACAAAACCGAGCAGGAAGACCTGTTTCAGGAAAGCCTGGCGTATATCCTGTCCCACTGGACCTCATTCCGGCCTGACGGCGGTTTCTACAACTGGATCACGCTCACAATGCGCCATGTCGCGCAGAACGGCCGGCGCAAGGCGCAGGTCAGATCGCGCCATATGCCGACTGTATCGGATGATCGCGCCATGGCAGCCGTAATGACGCCGCCGAACCAAGCCGATGCCGTCGAGCTTAACGAAACACTTGCCGATCTGGGTTCTGGCCGATCTGGCCAGATCGTCATGCTTCGGGCCATGGGCGAGACACTTGAGTTCATCGGCGCCAAGTACGGTATAGGCAAGGAACGCGTGCGCCAGATCGAAGCGCAGGAGCGCGATCGGCTGCGAGCGAGGGCGGCGTGATGCGGCTAGTAGTAACTGGCGGCCGAGACTACTGCGAGACCGCGCGCATATTTGCAGTGCTCGATGAGCTTCACGAGCGCAAGCCTGTGTCTGTACTCATCGAGGGCGAGGCGCGCGGCTTGGACGTCCGAGCCAAGGCTTGGGCGCAACGTCGCGGAATCGTCGTGGATCCGTATCCGGCCGACTGGGACAACTTGGGTAAAGCTGCTGGCGGCATCCGGAATCAGTGGATGATCGACGATGGCAAGCCCGACTACGGCATGGTTTTCCCTGGCGGCCGCGGCACAGCGGACATGCGCCGCAGGCTGATCGCGGCCGGTATTTCGTTCGAGGAGGTGCGCTGATGCCCCTGCGCTATTACCAAGAGGACAGCGTTGCGGCGCTGTTCGATTATTGGCGCGAAGAGGCCGGCAACCCGCTGATCGATCTCGCGACCGGAACCGGCAAGAGCATGGTCATGGCCACCGTCATCCAGCAACTTGTCGAGGGCTGGCCGGACATGCGGATCATGGTAGTGACGCACGTCGCGGAATTGATCGAGCAAAACTTCCTCGAGCTCATCGGCATCTGGCCGTTCGCGCCGGCTGGCATCTTCAGCGCCGGCCTCAATCGGCGCGACGCGCGCAGCCAGATCATCTTTGCCGGGATCCAGACGGTTTGGGACAAGGCTGACCTGATCTGTGACGTGGCGGCAAATGAGCGCGTTGCCAGGAAGCCGATCGACATCGTCCTGGTCGACGAGTGCCACCTCATTCCGAAGAACAGCAACACCATGTACGGTAAGTTCTTTGCCGCGCTGCGCGAACTCAATCCGGATTTGAAGATCGTGGGCCTCACGGCTACGCCCTTTCGCCTTGACAGTGGCCGGCTCGACGAGGGCGACGATCGCATGTTCGATCGTGTCGTCTACACCTACGGCATAGCCGACGGCGTGCGCGACGGCTACCTGGCGCCACTGTCTTCGAAACATACCGCGATAGAGCTCAGCACCAAGGGCGTCGGCCGGCAGGGCGGCGACTACAAGCAGTCGGCGCTGCAAGCCGCAGTAGACAAGCTGGACGTCACGCGCTCGGCTGTCGATGAGATCGTGGCCAAGGGCGCGGACAAGCGGTCATGGCTCTGCTTCTGCTCTGGCGTCGAGCATGCGGAGCACGTGCGCGACGAAATCCGCTCGCGTGGCGTATCGTGTGAAATGATCAGCGGCGAGACGCCGAAGGAAGAGCGCCGGCGCATTATCGAGGACTTCAAGGCCTACCGAATCCGCGCCTTGACGAACAATTCGGTGCTGACGACGGGCTTCAACCATAAGGGCGTCGATCTGCTGGCCTTCCTGCGACCGACGCTCTCGGCGTCGCTGTATCTGCAGATGGCCGGCCGCGGCACGCGTGTGCTCTACGCTCCGGGAATGTCGCTGGACACGCCGGAGGAGCGGCGCGCAGCTATCGCGGCCGGGCCGAAGCCGTCTTGCCTGGTGCTCGATTTCGCCGGTCTCGTCGACAAACATGGCCCGGTAGACATGGTGCAGCCGAAAGAGCCTGGCAGCGGCGATGGCGAGGCGCCAATCAAGATCTGCCCGCTCGAGAGCGAAGACAAGCATGGCCGCGTCGGCTGCGGCGAGAAGGTGCATGCGTCAGCGCGCACATGCCCTTGCTGCTCGTATGAGTTCGATATCGACGACAGCCCGAAGATCGCGGCACACGCGGCGGACGTCCCGATCATGACGACGGTTGAGCCAGAGCCGCGCACGGTGAGTAGCAGAACGTTCCGCTTCCACGAAGGCAAGGGTGACAAGCCGCCATCGGTCAAGGTCACCTACATGGTCGGGATGACCGCAATCAACGAGTGGGTCTGTCCGCAGCACACCGGTTTTGCCAAGTCAAAGGCCGATCGATACTGGCTGGCGCATGGCGGCCAGCGGCCGTTCCCGAAAACGCCGATCGAGTGGCTGGAGCGCCAGGACGAGCTCGCCGAGACCGCCGAAATCATGGTCAAGCCGCGAGATCGATATTGGGATGTGGTTTCGCATGTTGTCGGCGAGCGCGTGGAGCGGGTGCAGGCCCCGGCAAACGACAATCGCAGCTATGCCGAGCGGTGGGAATTGGACGACGATATCCAGTTCTGAGATTGACAAATTTGTAAATTTACACCACGGTGAGGCTACCAAATTACACCACGTGAGGAGACGCCAGTGACGGCAAGAAATGTATGGTTCATAAGTGATACCCACTTTGGTCACAACAATATCATCACCTATTGTAGGCCGCAGTTCTCATCGGTGGGCGAGATGGAAGAAGTGATTATTGAGAACTGGAATTCGGCGGTAAAGCCGCAGGATCTCGTCTATCACTTGGGCGATTTTGCCTGGAAGACCGAAGATGCAAAGCGCGTGCGTCCGAAGCTCAATGGCGCTATCCGCCTAATTGTCGGAAATCACGACGACATTCCGTCTCTTGCGGCGGCGGGGATCTTTCAGCGCATCGCGCTGTGGCGGCAATTCCGTGACGAAGGTTTCACTGCATCTCACATTCCGATGCGATTCGACCAGTTGCGGCACGGCACCAAGAATTTGCATGGGCACGTTCACGGCAACCTTGAGGGGCTTGAGGGCTTCCATCGCGATATGTCCGTCGAAAGCATCGGTTTTATGCCTGTGCATTTTGATGACGTTGCCCTTTGGGCGAAATCCTAAGCGCCCAACTAGCGCGACAACCACAACACCACCACGTGAGGAGACTGAAATGAGCGAGAGAAGAGCCGAGACCGGCTGGATTGAATGGGCCGGCGGCAAGCAGCCTGTCGCTGACGAGGTGCTGCTTGAGGTAATCCTCAAGAACGGCATGCGGTATGAAGAATACAGCGATGAAATCCGCTGGAGCACGCGGAATGATCGTGACGTTGCTAGGTACCGCGTGGTGTCCGCATGACCAAACCCGCAAACGACAACACCAGATTTCTCGCCGTCGACGTCGCCGATCTCGAGGCCGCTTTCGCTGACATGCTGGCCGCATTCCCAGAGCTTGCCGAAGACGATACGCTCCGCGCCGACACCATCGAAGGCCAGACCAACGCCTACGAAGTGCTCGGCAAGCTGCTGGCGCAGGAGCGTGAGGCCAACTCCATGATTGCCGCCATCAAGAAGCGAGCAGACGAGCTCGACGCCCGCAAGAAGCGCCAGGAGCGCCGGCAGGCCGCGATGCGCGCGCTCATGCTGCGTCTTCTGAAAGCGGCCGGCCTGCCCAAAGTGCCGCTGACCGAAGCAACTATCTCCATCACCAAAGGCCGTGACAGCGTCGAAATCACAGACGAGGCCGCAGTGCCGGCGCGCTTCCTCAAGGTCGTGAAGACGCCGGATAAGGGGCTCATTAAAGAAGCGCTCGATGCCGGTAAGAAGGTCAAAGGCGCGCAGATCAAGACCGGAGACGATACGATTTCGGTGAGGGCGGCTTGATCAGTCTGGCGGCACTGAGAGTATTGCTTCGGCAAACGCTTTGATCGTGGCCTCGCGATCAATATTCAGCATGGTTTTCATGATCTCAGAGTAATCGGACTTGTGAATTCGAAGGTGAATGATTTCTTCGTTCACCTTCCTGCCGATATCGAACGCGAAATTGATGTACTCGTCCGATCCATTCCATGGCGCCGGCCATGACATAACCTTGACGTTGAACGGCTCTGGCTTGTCTATAAATGCATGCCGCGAAGCGAATGATTTTTTTAGCTTTCTCGATTGAAACGGTGTCATCGCCGGCCTTTCGTTGAGTGAACGCCACCATAACATACACCATACCGCGCGCCACCAACGCGCGGGACGCACCACAGTCTGAGGAGACAATAGCCAATGGGCATTATGACCCAGAACATCGCGCCATCGGCGCAGGCGGACGCATACGCCGCGTTCCTGGCCAGAAAGGCGATCCTGGATCCGCCGACTGGTCTAACCGAGATTCCAGAACTGCCATCGGTTCTTTTTCCATTCCAGCGCGACATCGTCACATGGGCGCTAAAGCGCGGCCGTGCGGCTCTGTTTGCCGGAACAGGTCTCGGCAAGAGCCTCATGGAATTGTCATGGGGTCAGGCCGTCAGCGCCGCCACGCAGGGCGACATACTGCACTTCGCGCCGTTGGCCGTCGCCGCGCAGATGGTGCGCGAGGCGGAGAAGTTCGGCATTCCGGCGCGCCATGTTCGGTCCCAATCCGACGTAGGCCCGGGCATCAACATCACCAACTATCAGAAGATCGAGCATTTCAATCTTGATCGGTTCGCCGGCGTGATCCTCGACGAGAGCAGCATTCTTAAGTCCGAGTCCGGCCACTACCGCAATGAACTGGTTGAGGCGTGCCACGGCATTCCGTTCCGGCTTGCGGCAACCGCAACGCCGGCGCCGAACGACTTCATGGAGCTCGGCAACCATGCAGAATTCCTCGGCATCATGTCCTATTCGGATATGCTCGCCACATTCTTCGCGCATGATGGCGGCGAGACGCAGAAGTGGCGGCTGAAAGGTCATGCCGAAAACGACTTCTGGCGTTGGATGGCGTCGTGGGCCATCATGCTGCGCAAGCCGTCGGATCTCGGATATGACGATGGCGCCTACCAACTGCCGGCGCTGCATCAAATTCACCATACGGTGACAATGCCGGTTGACACCGCTGATCTGGTCGGTGGCCGTGCATCCACGTTGCAGGAACGCATCAAGGCTCGTCGCGATAGCGTCGGCGATCGTGTCGCGCATGCGGCCAGCCTGACACCAACCGATCGGCCGTTCGTCTGGTGGTGCAACCTCAATGCCGAAAGCGAAGCGCTGACAGCCGCCATTCCAGGCGCCGTCGAAGTGCGCGGCTCTGACAAGGAAGACGTCAAAGAGCGGAAGCTGATCGACTTCAGCGAGGGGCGCATCCGCGTTCTCGTCACCAAGCCGTCGATCGCCGGTTTCGGCATGAACTGGCAGCACTGCGCCGATACCGGTTTTGTCGGCCTCAATGACAGCTTCGAACAGGTTTATCAGGCGGTGCGCCGGTTCTGGCGTTTCGGACAGCAGAACGAAGTCACGGCGCATTTCATTGCGGCGGAGACCGAGGGCGCTGTCGTCGCCAACCTGAAGCGCAAGGAGGCGGATGCAGACCGCATGGCGGCAGCGATGGTGCTCCACACTGCCAACATCACCAAGGCAGCCATCAATGCGCAGGCGCGCGAGAAGGCAAGCTACGATCCGAAAATCCCGATGCAGATCCCAACATGGCTAGGATGTGAGCTTTGATCACCACTGAACAACTGCGGGAAATACTGCACTACGATCCCGATACGGGGATCTTCACTTGGGCCAAGAAGACTAGCAATAAAGTGGTTGTTGGCCGCCATGCTGGGGCAATCAATCTCAGCGGATACATCGTCATCGGGATCGGGGGAAAGCTGCTCTACGCGCACCGCCTGGCATTCACTTGGATGGGCGAGGAGACGCCAGACACAGTAGACCATGCCGACGGTGATCGCCTGAACAACAGATGGTCAAATCTGCGACCTGCTACAGACCAGCAGAACGTCCTCAATGCAAAGTTGGCGTCGAACAGCACGAGTGGCTTCAAGGGCGTTAGTTGGCACAAGAAGGCACAGAAATGGTCTGCGCAAATCTACCTCGATGGGAAGTCGAGATACCTCGGCCTCTACACGGACCCGAAGAAGGCTCACGACGCGTACATGCGCGCCGCAAACAGTATCCAACCAGAATTCGCGAGGGCATCATGAACCATACCGTGACCGCAGGCATCAATGCCGTTAACCAAGTCATCACTGACGACTACGCGATCTACGAGGGTGACTCGTGCGAGTTGATCCGCGCGATCCCCGGTGACAGCGTGCACTTTGGCATTCACTCGCCGCCCTTCGAAGGACTTTACCGCTTTAGTAGCTCTGATCGCGACATCAGCAACAACGAGGGCGAGGACTTTTGGCAGCACTACGCCTTTCTGATCCAGGAGTTGCTGCGCGTGACGAAGCCGGGGAGGGTCCACTCCGTTCATTGCATGCAGCTCCCGACCAGCAAGAGACGCAACGGCTTCATCGGCATGCGCGACTTCCGCGGCGAGATCATCCGCGCCTACGAGGACGCCGGCTGGATCTTCCATTCGGAAGTTTGCATCTGGAAGGATCCCGTCGTTGCGCAGCAGCGCACGAAATCGATCCGCCTGCTGCACAAACAGATCACCAAGGACAGCTGCATCAGCGGGCAGGGGCTTGCCGACTATATCGTTTCCTTCCGCAAGCCCGGCGACAATCCGGAGCCGGTTGATGGCATGTTCGATTGCTGGGTCGGTGATGAAACACTAGACGTCAGCCGCGAGGCGTACGATCGGCACGCCGCGGAGACGATTGCCGCTGGTCGCACGCCATGGAGCTTCGAGCAGTGGCGATCGGTTTTTGTCTGGCAGCGCTACGCCTCGCCAGTGTGGAGCGACATTCGCCAGACGCGCACGCTGCAATATCGGTCGGCGCGCGACGAGCAGGACGAGCAGCATATCTCGCCGCTGCAACTCGACGTCATCGAGCGATGCATCGATCTGTGGAGTTTGCCGGGCGAAACGGTTCTAACGCCGTTCCTTGGCATCGGCAGCGAGGTCTATTCGGCCGTCGAGATGGGCAGGCGCGGCGTAGGCTTCGAATTGAAGCCGTCCTACTTCCGCCAGGCCGCAAAGAACATTGCAGCGCTCGGCACCATAGATCAGCCGGTGGCAGACCTGTTCGCAGCTGCCAATGACAACGCGCCTGCGAAGGCCGCAGCATGACCACCATGCCCAAAACCGCATTCACCCCGACGGTTGACGCCGCCGGGGATCCCACAACCTGCTTTTGCTGCGGCATGCGAGCCGTGGCGCTGGGCGTCAACCCCAACCCAAAAGGCGACCCCCAATACTTGTGTCGGAGGTGCATCGTGGCGATCGACGACTACAAGAAAATTCGCCGGCTCGATGACTACGAACTCGCCGCCCTGGATGGCGGCGTTGATGCGGTTGGTGAGTGGATTGCGGAGCGCGGCATCGGCACGGAGCTATCCGTCTATGACGAGCTTGATCAGAGGATGTTGGTGAAGGCAGCGTGGGAGGGGTGCGCGCGTGCGTTGCGGGCTGCTTTAGCCAGCGCACCTTTCTAACCACCACTGAATACGCGCCTCACCAGCGCAAGACCGAAACATCACAAATCTGAGGAGAAAACTTTGGCTCGCAAAATGCTTGTGGCTGATCTTCTATGCGGCGCCGGCGGATCGTCGACAGGGGCGCAGCGCGCTCTTGCCGAACTCGGCCTCGAGATGGAGCTCGTGTGCGTCAACCATTGGGATGTCGCGATCGACACTCATCAGCGCAACCACCGCGAGGCTCGACACTACGTCCAGGACATAGCGACTGTGCGGCCGCACATCCTCGTGCCGGAAGGATATCTCGACCTGCTTATGGCGTCGCCCACCTGCACGCACCATTCAGTAGCGCGTGGCGGCAAGCCGACCAGCGACCAGCAGCGCAGCGATCCGTGGCACATCATCACCTGGCTGACCGAGCTGCGGGTGAAGCGGATCATCATCGAGAACGTATGGGAGTTTATCGGCTGGGGCCCGGTCAATGCGAAGACTGGCAAACCGATCGCATCGCGCAAGGGTGAATATTTCCACGCGTGGACGGAGACGCTGCGACGCCTAGGCTTCGAACTGGAGTGGCGCAAACTCAACGCGGCCGACTACGGCGATGCCACCACCCGCCAGAGATTTATCCTCATGGGCCGTTCCGATGGACGCAAAATCCGCTGGCCCATGCCGACGCACAAGAAACGCGACGCGGTGAATGCTGACCTGTTCTCTGGCGTCAAACCGTGGCGCCCGGCACGCGAGATCATCGACTGGCAGATCAAGGGCCGATCAATCTTCAATCGCAAAAAACCGCTCGCACCGAAGACCCTGGCGCGCATCTATGCCGGCGCCCAGAAGTTCGGTTGGCCGGAGCCTTATCTCGTCATCCTGCGCAATCACATGTCCGCCCAAGGGATGGACCAGCCGCTTCCGACGATAGCGGCGAGGGGCACCCATATCGCACTTGCCGAGCCTGTCATCGTCAACATGAAGAAGGCGACATCGCCTGGAAGTGCAGCCGTTCCACTGCCAACCATAACGTCGGCCGCAAGCCATATCGCCGTTGCCGAGCCCATCATCATGAACGGGCGCAAAGGCAACAAGGCCGAGGGCGTCTCGGAAGGTCTGATCCCAACGCTGGACACAAAGGGCGGCGTCTGGCTTGCGGAACCGATGGTGCTTTCGCAGCACAACAGCGGCGCGGCGCGTTCGGCGAATGATCCTCTTCCGACAATTACGACCGGTGGAGCGGCGAACGACGAGCGGCCAGGGTGCGCCAGGCCAATGCTTGTTGAGCCGTTCGTTCTGTCGCAAGCATCAGGCGGTTCACCGCGTGGCGTCAGCGATCCAATTCCGACGGCGCCGACCGGTGGCGCGCACGCGCTCATCTCGCCCTATTACGGCTCTGGTTCTGGCGAGACCTGCAACAGCGTTGACGATACCTTGCCGACAATCACCAGCAAGGGCCGGTTCGGGATGGTAGTTCCAATCACCCATTCGGACAGCAGCAACCGTGCCCGCAATGTCGACAACGATCCGCTTCCAACGTTGACGACTGCAAACCGGGGTGAACTGGCATTCATCGCCGCGCAGTTCGGAGAGCGGGAAGGCCAGGCGCCGCGCATCCATGACATCGGCCAGCCAACTCCGACGATCGCCGCCACTGGCCATGTCAATCTCGTCGAGCCCGGGCCTGAGTTCGATATCCTATTCCGCATGCTGGAGCCGCATGAACTGGCCGCCGCCATGGGCTTCACCACGGAAGAATTCACCTATGAGTTTGCCGGCACGAAAACCGAGCAGATCAAGCAAATCGGCAATGCAGTGTCTGTCGCAAAAATGAAGGCGTGCGTGGGCGCGATCATGGCCGACGCTGCACCAAAACGCAAAGCCGCCAATGACAACATTCCGGAGATCAGCATTGCAGCCGCTTGAACTAGCCCAGCACTACGTCGCCGCCGGCTATCCAGTCTTTCCATGCAGGGCCAAGCCGGAAGACGTTACCGACCCAATCACCGGCGAGATCGACACCAAACACGAGAAAACGCCATACACCAGCAATGGGCTGCGCGGGGCGAGCAAATTCCCGCGCATCATCCAGCGATGGTGGAACGACAATCCAGATGCCCTTGTCGGCGTGCCTACGGGCGCGCCTTCTGGCTTTTGGGTGCTCGATCTCGATCTAAAGCCTGGCGTCGCCGACGGACACCAGTGGCTTGAGGCCATGGAGAACGCCAATGGCCAACTGCCGGACACAAGGCGAGCCAAGACGGCCAACGGTGGCACGCATATCTTCTTCCGTCACGTGGCTGGCGTACGCAACCGCGGTGGTCTCGGATCGGGGGTCGACGTGCGCGGGGATGGTGGCTATGTGATTATGCCTGGCAGCGCCATGGCTGACGGCCGGCACTATAAATGGATCTCGGAATCGCCGATCGCCGACGCACCAGATTGGCTGCTGGAGCTCGTGCTGCCAAGGCAGGCTGCGGCAGGCCCGGCAATGCCGTTCAGTTATCAGGCAGGCACCAATGACCATTACGTCAACAAAGCCGTCGACGACGAGCTCGCATTACTGGCCACAGCCGGGCAGGGCGGGCGCGGGGCGCAGCTGAACGCCAGCGCCTATGCCTTGGGCCAATTCGTCGGCGCCGGCGCTCTGTCGCGATCGGAGGCGGAATCCGCTCTGTACTCGGCGGCGCAAGCAAACGGCGTGGCGCAGAAGGATGGCGAGCGCGAAACGTGGTCGAAGATCCGGCGCGGGCTTGATGCTGGCATGCGGCAGCCGCGGCAGATACCGGAATCGGATTTCCAGCAGGACAATACGCGTCTCGTCGATATCAGCCGCATGATCAAGAATGGCTTGTCGAAAGCCAGGAAGGATGCGGCGCCGCCAGAAATAGATGAAGATGCTGCGCAAGAGGATGCGTCACCAGTCGGTGACATTGATCCCGAACGGGAAAACACACCTCTGGAAACGGCTCATGATGCAGAACCGCTCCCGCACGGTGTCGCCAACGATAACGAACCACCGCCCGGCCCGCTGCACGCGACCGCGTTCAAATGGATCGACCCGGCCTCCTTGCCTCGGCGCGAGTTCGCCTATGGCAGCCACCTGATCCGCAAATACGTGTCCGTGACCGTCAGCCCGGGCGGCCTTGGCAAGACCAGCCTAAGCCTTGCCGAAAGCCTTGCTATGGCGTCGGGCCGCGCGCTGCTCGGGACCAAGCCGCCGCATCGGTTGCGGGTCTGGGTCTTCAACGCCGAGGATCCACGCGACGAAATGGAGCGGCGCATTATGGCGGCGTGCATCCATTACAATCTCAAGCCGGACGACATTGAAGGCCATCTCTTCCTCGACAGCGGTCGCGAACAAGAGCTCGTCGTTGCGCTCGAAGACAAGAAAACCGGCGTCAAGATCCAGGAGCCGATCGTCGAGGCGGTGGTCGAGCAGATCGAGCGTAATGGCATCGATGTCATGATTGTGGATCCGTTCGTTTCGACCCACGGCGTGAACGAGAACGACAATGGCGCGATCGACAAGGTGGCGAAACTATGGGCGCAGATTGCGGATTACACTAACTGCGCCATCGACATCGTGCACCATCTCCGCAAGGTGGCAGACCGTGAGGCGACCGTCGAAGACGCTCGAGGCGCCGTGTCGCTGATCGGCGCGGCGCGATCGGTGCGTGTCTTGAACCGCATGTCAGACGAGCAAGCATCGGAGGCGGGCATCGATAAGGCTGATCGCTTCGGCTATTTCTCGGTCAACTACGGCAAGGCAAATCTGACTCCTCTTTCGTCCAAATTGGACTGGCGTCGCCTCGTCAGCGTGCCGCTTGGCAATGGGCGAGGCCTCACGAAGCCGCAGGATTTCGCGCCTGTCGTGACTGAGTGGAAATGGCCGTCGGCGGAAGAGATCGCGCAGGAAGTGGCGCCGGAGAAACTTGCCGCTATCAAGGCTGTGCTCGATGGCCAGGATTGGCGGGCGAGCGATCAATCGAACGAGTGGGCCGGTTATGCCGTGGCCCGCGTGCTCGAAATGGACGCCGACGACAAGTCAGACAAGCGCAAGATCGCGCGCCTCATCGACAACTGGATCAAGCAGGGCGAGCTCGTCAAGCATCGCCTGCACGAGATCAAAACACGGAAGCTCGTGCCGTATATCAAGAGCTCGAATTGGGCAGATACGGCAGCTGCAGCGTAGGTCGGCAAGTCTGCTCCACCACCCAATTTTTAGGGGTGGAGCACGGTGGAGCAGTGGAGCAAAAATCTGCTCCACCACCCAATTTTTAGGGGTGGAGCAGGGTGGAGCAAAACGTGTCGCGGCTACCTCTCCACTCTGCTCCACCACCACCCCATCCCCTTTAGGGGTGGGGGTGGTAGAGCGGGGTAGTGGAGCAAGATTTTGGGTGGTGGAGCAAAACAGGTGGTGGAGCACTTTTTGGAGGTGGAGCAGAAAATGGCAAAACGGACGACCCAGACGACCCGACTGAACGGCAAGCGCGTTCGCATCGTCACGACCGTCACAGCCAACGGCACAAAGGTCACCGTGAAGGCGGCTCCGGTTCTCGAGATCGATTTGCAGATTGAAGCGGTCAAACTTCTGAAGCGCATGCCGGAGTATGTCGCTGACGCCAGCAAGGTGAAGCCCGGCACATTCACGCTCGCAGCCGACCAAAACGGATCTGGCTTTCGCGGGCGCAACGCCGCGGTGAAGTTGAAGGCGGCCGGGATGGCGGCAGGCGAGCCGGATGTAAGGCTGTATTTTTTCGGCGGCGTCATTCGCATGATCGAGATGAAAGGCGAGGAAGGTTCATTGACGGCCAGCCAGGAAAGCCGGTTTCCGTTGCTGCGCGCCCTTGGCTTTGAAATTGCCATCATTGAGGCTGCCGTGCCGGAAGACGCAGCCCGGCAAGCCGTGGCGCTCGTGCGCGGCTGGCTGGCCGAGAACGACAATCAGTCCGGCCATGGCTTGCGGCAGGCGCCTTGACAAATTTGTAGAGTTTGTTAAATTAGCACCATCGCAACCAGTCACCACGAAGAGGAGACAGTCATGAAATCCATTCTTATCGCATCCGCCGTCAGCCTTCTTGCTCTCGCGGCGCCGGCCAACGCACAAGCCGTCGTCAGCAACGACTGCACGCTGTCGCGCTACATCGAGGCCTACGCCTGGCAGGCGCTCGACGACGCGGAGCGCTCCAAGGTCTCGCAGTCGACGATCAACGGGCTGCGCGTCTATCTCCGCACGACACAGCAAGCAACGAAGCGCGCATGCGGCGTTTGACAAATTTGTCATTTGGCGAGCAAAAGCCTATATATCCTGCACCACCACATGCGGGAGACAATGATGGCAATAGAAGCAGAAGAGCAGATTTTAGACGCCACTGGCCGAGTAGCTTACACCGGAAGCGATCCCCATCCATACAGGACAAATACACGCTTCAGGAAAGTTGATGGCATCTGGGAGCCAATCGTTGAACAGACCCAAGCGAGATTGTCGCGCAAGCATACGACGCCAGAGGAGCGCGCAGATGGTCGCGCTGTTGCTGCAAGAAAAGCAAAAGAGGAACGGCGCTCAATGGCTAAGATGACGAGAAAAATTGCGAAGCGCCAGGATATCGGCGATCCGTCCTGCGTTCAAAGTCGTGGTGAGGATTTTCCACTTCTTGAAGCGCTCCGGCGAGACGGGAAAGACGATGCGATAGCGGTCGTGCTTCGTTATCGCAAGCTGGTCGCCCTTTGTGAGGCGGAGCCTCTCAAGGGCTTGGACTATAGCAAGGCGGATGGCGGCGAGGTTGTTCGTGTCAGCAAAAGGCTCACTCCGGAAGCCGATATCGATGCAGCTGCAGCCAGCGATTGGATTGTGATCCCCGACGGCGAGATAAAGCAATCGTCGAAGATCAAGAAGAGCAAGGGCGCCCATGCTCAGCCAGCCAGACGCACGGTTGTTGCCGACAACGATAACATTGCCGCAGGCAGCGTCATCAAGACTGAAAGCTTGCACGTGAAGATCACCGACGAAGTGCTCAATGCGCACGTCGATGCCAAGCCGATACTGGCAGAGCTAAGGGCATCACTCGGCCCGCTTGTCGAGCCATTCGAAGATGCCGCCCTAGGCGGCAAGTCATATACGGACATTGGCCGATCAGAAGACAAATCGCAGCCGGCCGTCGCAGGCCGCGTGCTTGTTGGTATGGCAATCGGCAGCATCTCCATAAAATGGCAAGAGATAGACAAGCGAGAGAAGGCCCTGGATGCCGAGGCCCTACGTCGCTTTCGCAACCGTGCAGCGTGACCGTATGCCACGCGCATTCAGGTCACCAAGGGTTGAGAGGACTGCTTAATCCTCACCCCTTTGCGGTTGCGACCGCCCCGCCGCCATGCTGCAGTTAGGTGCAGCCGCTGAGTGAGCGGGTAACTATGCCCCACCCATGATCCTCTGGCCCTTTGCGGCCATGTCTAGCTCCTGGAACGACAGGACGACGTTGCGGACGCGCTTCGTTGGTGGTCAATTGCCTGGCGCTCCCTCCTCGGCGACTGGCGATCCCTGCGGCTGCTCCACTGCATAGCGGTGTTGAGCGGCCGCTTTCGGTTTCATCTGATCAGCGCAATTCTCGACCTCTTGCGCTGGTTCTGCGGGTGGGCTTCGGCTCACCCGCTATCAACATGAGGTCGACAAGGAGTCGAGACCTTGATGGATGCGCTATTCGGCGGCCCTGTTGCTGCCAATGATAATTTCAGGAAGTGCCTAGTTTGCGAGAACGAGGTGACAGGTCACGCCGCCAGAAAGTACTGCGGCGAGGCGTGCGCCAGAGCGATGGATCGTACAAAGCGAAATCCAGCACGTGAAAAAGAAATGGCGCTCGCTAGATCTCCGGAGCGCATTTGCGAGCTATGCGGCACATCCTTTCGCAAGGTTAAGAAGGACAAGGCAGAGCCAAGGTTCTGCTCCAAGCGATGCAGCGGCACAGCAATAATGGCAAATCTAGGCCACGTCGCACTTGTGACAAATCCTGTGTCGTTCATCGTGTTGCGCAAACGCTGCCGGTGCTGTGACTCAGTTTTCACAGCACACAAAAAGTCTTTTGTGTTTTGCTCCGATGAATGCCGCAAGGATGATGCGCGCGACAAAGCGAGGAAGTACGCGTCTGCCAACGACAATAGGGACCATTCTCCCAAGGCGTGTAAAGAATGCGGGAACATGTTCGCCACTTCATACGGTGACTTGAGAACTGTTTACTGTTCCGACAAGTGCAGCCGTCGCAACTCACATCGGATGGCCAGGAAGAAAGAGCGCGCCCGGATGCGCGGCGCTCTTGTTGAGAACGTCGATCCACTCATTGTTTTCGAGAGAGATAAATGGAAGTGCCGCATATGCGGCGTGAAGACGCCAAGAGGACTACGCGGCACATACGACGATAGGGCGCCTGAGTTGGACCATATCATGCCACTCAGTCTTGGTGGCGCGCACAGCTACATGAATACTCAGTGCGCTTGCCGCAAGTGCAATCGCGATAAGAGCGATACGCCGCCAAAGCAGCCGAGTTTGTTTGCCTATGCAGCATAGATCAAGGGATTGGTTGCACTTATATAAGTCGGCCAGGTGGCGAGCACTGCGACAGGCTCAGCTAAGCATGCACCCTCTGTGTGAGTGGTGCTTGGAGCGAGAGGTCGTCGAGCCGGCAACTGAGGTGCACCATCGGGTCGCCCATCGTGGCGACCTTGATCTGTTCTGGTCTGGCCCATTTCTCTCAACCTGCAAACCTTGTCACTCCTCTCGAGGGAAGCTTGAGGACAACGGCAAGACTGTCGTCGTCTACGGCGCCGATGGCTGGCCCCTGTAGATGCAAGTGCACCTAATGGGGAGGGGTGCATCGAGGTTGCCAGCGGGCCCATACAGGGAAACGACGATGGGCATTCCTATGCATTTTTTCGATTGAAAAGTTGAGGGTGACGGGGGTGCGGTTAGCCGGAGCTCTGCTCAACGGCTGATGGTTTGAAACTACGCGCAAATCACAAATTTGTCAAGAGGGTGCGCATGGCGCGGCCGAGAACGCCAAAGGCCAAAGCCGAAATCACTGGCCACGCAGGCAAGCAGAAAACAAAATTTGAAGGCCGCAACGAGCCGACCGTAGCTGATAGCGTCGGAGATCCGTTTGATTGGCTGAATGAGTACGCGCAAAAGGCATGGCGCGAAATTGCATCTGAGGTGCCCTGGCTGAATTCAAGCCACCGCGGCCACCTGGCGATTGCCGCAAACATTCGCGGCAGAATGATGAAGGGCGATGACGTTGGCGTGCAAGCCATGAACCTTCTCCGCCAGTGCTACGGCCAGATGGGTGCGACGCCTGCAGACGCTTCGAAGGCTGGGGCAAAACCTGATGGCGAGAGCAAAGACCCAGCAGACGAGTTCTTCGACTAGCGTTCCGGCGCACTTCAACCCGCCGTATCCAGTTGGCCCGGTCGACGAGTATGCGGAAGCCGTAATCAGTGGCACAATCATTGCCGGCCCGCACGTTCGGAACGCCTGCCGTCGGCACCGAGACGACCGCCTGAACGGCCCGGCGCGCGGCATCCACTGGGATCCAGAGGCTGCCGACCGTGTCCTGCGGTTTTTCCCGGCTGTTTTGAGATTGAATGGCGGCCAGTTTGAAGGCCGGCCGTTCCACCCGCATATTTCTCAGCAGTTCAAGATTGGTTCCATCTTCGGATGGAAGCGCGTTGAATCCGACGGCGCAATCCTGCGCCGCTTTCGGCGCGCCTACATCGAGGAAGGTAAGGGCAACGGCAAGTCTCCGCTGGCCGCTGGCATCGGGCACTATTGCCTGACATCGGACGGCGAGGCGGCGGCCGAAATCTACGCCGCGGCTGCTAACAAGGATCAGGCATTCGTTCTGTTTCGCGACGCGGTGGCGATGTACGAGCAGTCGCCGGCGCTCAAGTCGAAGCTGACGCCATCGGGCGGCAATCCGATCTGGAACCTGTCGTACCTCAAGAAGCGATCATTTTTCCGGCCGATCTCGCGAGAGGGCGCGCACTCCGGCCCGAGGCCGTATATCGCGCTCTGCGACGAGATCCACGAGCATCCAGATGGCAAGGTCATCGAAATGCTCGAGCGCGGTTTCAAGTTTCGCCGGCAGCCGCTGTTGTTCATGATTACGAACTCGGGGAGCGATCGGAATTCGATTTGCTGGGATGAACACCAGCACGCTATCAAGGTCGCGGCTGGCACGCAGACGCCAGACGACGATTTCACCTATGTTGGCGAGGTCGTCGACGACACGACATTCTCATATGTCTGCGCGCTCGACAAAGACGATGATCCATTCACTGACCCAACATGCTGGCAGAAGGCTAACCCGCTCTTCGGCGTGACGCTCAAGCACGATTATCTTGCCGGCGTCGTCAACCAGGCGAAGGATATTCCATCCAAGCGGAACGGCATTCTCCGGCTGCACTTTTGCGTCTGGACAGAGGCTGACACCGCATGGATTCCGCGCCCCATCCTTGAAAAGGTGATGGTCGATTTCGACCCGTATACCGAGCACAAGGGCAAGCAGATCACGGCCGCCGGCCTGGACTTGTCCGGCGCCAAGGATTTGACCGCGGCGGCTTTCGTCGTCGAGACAGGATCCAAGCGCGTCATGCGCGAGGACGGCACTGAGGCCGATTTGCCCACCTTCGATCTCTGGATCGAGGCGTGGACGCCGCGAGACACCATGGATGAGCGGTCGAAGGTAGACCATGTGCCCTACCGGCTATGGATGGACAACGGCTACATCAACGCTCCGGAGGGCGCACGCGTACGATATGATCATGTTGCTGCTCTATTCGCTCGCCTTAACTCCGAGCACGGAATTGGCGTTTTGGCTTTCGACCGTTACGCGTTTGACAAGTTCGAAACCGAGCTCGACGAGTACGGCGCCAGCATCAAGACCGTAGCCCACCCGCAGGGCGGCAAGAAGCGGGCAAAACCAGACGAGGACAAGGTGCAGGCGGCAAAAGATGCAGGCCTGGATCCGCCGCTCGGCTTGTGGATGCCAGGTAGTGTCGCGGCGCTCGAGGCGCTGATCCTTGAGGAGCGCGTGCGGCTTAGAAAGTCGCCGGTTCTGCTGGGCGCTCTGATGGGCGTTGCGATCGAAACCGACCCGCTTATGGGCAATCAGTGGTTCTCAAAGAAGAAATCCACGGTGCGCATTGACCCGGCCGTGGCTTCGGCGATGGCGGTTGGTGCGGCCGTGGATGGGATAGTCGAGATCAATCCGGTTACAAGCCCCTGGGATGATCCGGAATTCTCGCTCACAAAGGCGGCATAATGGCAATAAAAGACTGGTTTAGCCGCCGAAACGCGGAACAATCGCCGGAAACGCGCACAACCATTGAAAATCCAACCATCCCAGTGAGCGCCGACAATTTCCTGGCGTTCTTCGGCATCAATTCGGCCAATCTGCCGGCTGTAACCGTCGACAGCGCGTTGACAGTGCCTGCGGTTTGGGCTGCGGTCGCGTTCATGTCGCGCACGCTGGCCGCGCTGCCGCGGCACGCCTACCGAGACACCAAAACCGGTGCCACGCGCATCACCGGACGGCTGGAAACGGTCGTCAACGTCGCTCCGAACGATGGCATTGGCTCTTTCGCGTTCTGGCAGTGGTTCTGGCAACAGGTTTTCACGCACGGCCGTGGCCTGGCGTATATCGAGCGCACGCCGCAGGGCGTGGATTCGCTGTGGCCGATGAATCCGACGAAGACGACCGTCAAGCGCGTCGGCCTGAAGATCACCTATGACTATGAGGGCAAGACGTATGATGCGGCCGACGTCATTGATGTGCCGTTCATGCGCCGCAGTTGCGGATTGAGGCACTACGGCCCGATCGCGCAGGCGTCCAAGGCAATCCAGCTTGCGATTGCCATGAACGACTATGGGTCGAATTTCTTCGCCGGAGGCGGGGTGCCTCCGCTTGCATTGAAAGGCCCGCTGCCGGCCAGCGGCGAAGCGCTTAAGCGCGCCCAGGCTGACATCAAGCGATCGGTCGACGCTGCAAAGGGCGCTGGGGAATCGGTCTTTCCAATTCCGCCGGGCTATGATCTGTCTCCGGTTGGCCTTGACCCTGCCAAAGGGCAGATGATCGAGGCGCGTCGTTTCCAGGTCGAGGAAATCGCTCGGACTTACCAGCTTCCGCCGGTGTTCCTGCAGGATCTGTCGCGCGCGACGTTCAGCAACGCCGAGCAGCAAGATCTTCATCTCGTCAAGCATCTGATCGGCCAGTGGGCAAAGGCGCTCGAGGACGAGATCAACCTGAAGTTCTTCGGGCGGGCGGCAGGCAGTCGCTATGTCGAGCACAATCTCGACGGACTTCTCCGCGGTGACTTCAAGACCCGCATGGAAGGCTATGGCATCGCGATCCAGAACGCCATCCGCACACCTGACGAGGTTCGCAAGCTCGAAAACCTGCCGGCCAAGGGCGAAGAGGCGGAAAAGCTTCATATCCAAGGGGCAACAGTGCCTCTTGGATCTCAGCAGACGCAGTCGGCAACCAAGCCGACCGATCCGCCGGCCAATGACAACAACGATAATGAGGCCGAGGCCGCATGACGACAGAAATTGAAAAGCGCAGTCATCTCGACGCGGTCGAGCACCGCGCGAGTGATGACAAGCGCACGCTCGTTGGCTACGCCGCGGTTTTTGAGCGGCTGGCCGATATTGGCGGGTACTTTCAAGAGAAAATTGCGCCCGGCGCCTTCTCCGATGCCATCAAGGGCGATATCCGCGCCCTTGTCGACCATGACATGGGGCGTGTGATTGGCCGCAGCAAGAGCGGCACCTTGCGCCTGCAAGAGGACGGCAAGGGTCTCCGCGTCGAGATCGATGTGCCTGACACCACCGACGGCAACGATCTCTGGGTGCTCGTCGAGCGCGGCGACATCAGCGGCATGAGCTTCGGCTTCCGCGTTACCAAGGAAACTTGGGATGAAACCGGCCAGGTGCCGGTGCGGACGATCGAGAAGCTTAACCTGATCGAGGTCTCCGCCGTTGCGTGGCCGGCCTATGACGATACGACTATCGGCCTTCGCTCGCTAGAGGCGGCGAGGGCAGAGGGCGGAGCGCGCGAGGAAGACGAGCGCCGCAAGGCTGAAAATGCCGCCGCCGCCGCGCGCCGTGTCGCTGAAAAGCGAGCGGCAATGGAACAAAGGATTCGTGGCATCCGGCAGGACGTCGCGTAGTCACCCGGCCACCAGCCGGAGGGCCGGACAGACGTCCTGCCAATAACACCAACCACACACCACATTTGGAGACTTGCATGACTCTCACTGAGCTGCAGGAAAAGCGCGGCCGTCTCGTAACGGAAGCCCGCGCCGCCCTGGACGAAATCAAAAAGAACACCGACGAAGCCCGTTCCGTCGAGCTCGAACAGCGCCACGATACCATCATGGCCGAATTCGACCGCGTCGAGCGCAACATCAAGCGCGAAGAAGATCAGGCCGCACTCGAAGCACGCTTCGCTGCTCGGCAGGATGAAGAGCGCGCTAAGAAGCGTCCCGGCGCCGCCGGCGAAGATCGCGCCGCTGGTTCCGAGACCGGCGAAAAGGCCGAATATCGCGAAGTATTCTTCAAGTTCCTCGCCAACGGCGCGTCGCTTGACGCCCTGGATGGTGAAGAGCGCAAGGTTCTGCGCGCCGGCACCGAGAACATCGAGCAGCGTATCCAGACCGGTGGCACGAACGCCGCTGGCGGCTACACTGTCCCGGTCGAACTGCAGAATATGCTGGTTCGCTCCATGAAGGCATGGGGTCCGATGTACGATGGCAACATCATCAGCGAACTCAACACGACTTCTGGCAACGCGCTGCCGATCCCGACGACAGACGACACCAGCAAGACGGGCGTCCAGGGCACGGAAGGCACGGCGCTGACTGACGACGGCTCTGCTGACGCGGTCTTCGGCCAGAAGCAGCTCGAGGCCTACGACTTCAACACGAAGTTCGTGAAGTTCTCTTGGCAGCTCGCGCAGGACTCCATCTTCAACATGGAATCGCTGCTTGCTGACCTGCTCGGCGAACGTCTCGGCCGTCTCGCCAATGCCCAGCTGACGACCGGCACTGGCTCTAGCGCTCCGAACGGCATCGTGACCGCCTCCACCCTCGGCAAGACCGCCGTTTCGGCCACGGCAATTGCCGCTGACGAAATCATCGACCTGTCGCATGCTGTTGACCCGGCATACCGCATCTCGCCGAAGGTCAGCTTCATGTTCAACGACCTGACGCTGGCGGCCATCCGCAAGCTGAAGGACGGCCAGGGCAACTATCTCTGGCAGATGGGCAACGTCAAGGAGGGCGCTCCTGGCACCCTGCTCGGCTACCGCTACGTGATCAACCAGGCAATGGCGAACATCGCGACCGGCAACAAGACCATCCTCTTCGGCGACCTCGGCAAGTACTGGGTCCGTAAGGTTGGCGGCCCTGTTATCGGCGTCCTGCGCGAACGCTTCTGGCCGGATCTCGGTATCGCTGGTCTGATCCGCTTCGACGGCGAACTGCTCGACACGGCGGCCGTCAAGTACCTGGTGCAGGCCTAATCAATGGGCGGGCTGACTTCGGTCGGCCCGCATCCATTCCTGGAGGCGATATGCTTTTGAAAATGACTGCCGGCCTGTCCGGCCCGGAGTTCTGTTTGTCGCCTGGCGACGAGCGGGAGTTCGACGACGCCGAGGCTGCTCGCCTGATCGACGCCGGCTTCGCCGCCAAGGTGGAAGCTGACGAGCCTGTCGAAGCGCCGGTCAAGACCAAGAAGGGCAAGGCGAATGTGGTATCCACCGAAGGTAACGCAGGCGCCGACTGATCCAATATCCGTCGAAGAGGCGAAGCGCCACTGTGTGGTGCTTCACGACGACGATGACGCGCTTTTCGAGGCGTTGATATCTGCGGCACGCGACCACGTCGAACGCTATTGCAATACGCCGCTGGCGACGCAAACAATTGAAGTGAAATGCGACCGGTTTTGCGATTTCGATCGCCTTCCGGCTGCTCCGGCGCAGTCCGTCACCTCGATCGCGTACATTGCGACCGATGGCACAGACGCGACAGTCACTCTCGGCGATGTCGAGCAGCGTTTCGACGGCCTAGAGGCGGCGATCGTGCCAGCGTACGGCAAGCAGTGGCCCGTTCCTCGCAACGGATCCCGCATCACGCTGACGGCCGTCGTCGGTTATGCCTCACTGCCGCCATCCATCAAACACGCGATGTTGCTGTGGATCGCCGACGCCTACGAGCAGCGCGAAAACAAAGAGCTGCCCGGCTGGTCTGCGTTCGACGCCTTGCTTTGCAACTACAGACGCGGCGCGTAAGCCGCAGGAGACCCACAAATGGCAGACATCACACTAACGCCCGCGAGCGTCGTGGCTGGCACCGGCGCGACGACCAAAACCGGCACCGCCGGCGCGGCTATCGCCGCCGGCGACTTCGTATATCTTGACACCGCAACGACTGGCAAATGGCAGCTAGCTGATAGCGACGCGGCCTCGGCCGAAGCTCGCGGCCAGACCGGCAACATCGGCGTTGCGCTCAACAGCGCCGCAGCAAATCAGCCGATCGTCGTTCAGACTGGCGGCCCGGTGACCCTCGGCGCCGTGTTCACCGCCGGCCAAACTTTGTATCTGTCTGATACCCCTGGCAAGTTGTGTCCGCTAGCCGATATCACTGGCGGCGACTACTACACGATCGTCGGTCTGGCGTCTTCGACGTCGGTTCTGAACATCGACTTCCAGTATTCTGGCGTAGCTAGCCCGTAATGGCGGCAGGCGCGCTAAGAGAGCGCGTCTCTTTTGCCGTTCGCAATGAACAGGATGATGGTTTCGGAAACACCGTAGCCGGCTGGGTTGAGCAGTTCCAGGATGCTGCAGAATACACGCATCTGCGCGGCGGCGAGAGTGTTATCGCCGCTCGCCTGGAAAACCGACACCCGCAAATCATCCGCGTCAGAGCGGGCGCCGCCACGAGGCGCGTAACGGCCGAGTGGCGCATCACAGACATGCGATCTGGCGCCGAATACGCGATCCATGACGTGACTGCGTCAACTGACAACAAGTGGATCGACTTCCTTTGTGAGCGCGGCGTCGTCGCGTAGAGCGGCGATGGAGCATGCATGGTTCAAGGCATCGGCGATCTCAACAAGAAGGTAGCCTTCATCCCAAAGCGCATCGAGCTCGCGGCCCGCGGCGCAATGGAGAAGGGCGCCGACGAACTCGTCGCGATGATGAAGCGGCTCGTTCCGAAGGACAGCGGCGATCTGCGTGACAGCATCGGATGGACTTGGGGCAATGCTCCGAAGGGTTCGAAGGTGATTGCGCAGAGCGATCCGAATGAGCGCGGACTTCGCATCACTGTCTACGCAGGCAGCGAGAAAGCCTATTACGCCGCCTGGGTCGAGTTCGGCACCGCGCCGCACAACGTCGCCAAGGGCGGTGGCAACAAGAGCTTCAAAGGCACCGCCAACGGTCACCCTGGCGCGCACGCGCAGCCATTCTTCTTTCCATCATACCGATCGCTGCGAAAGCGCATCCAGGACCGCATCAAGCGCCAGACGCGCGCGGCGATGAGGCTACAAGGGCCGCCGACTGCGGCGGAGGCTGATTGATGGCAGAAGCGCCGCAGGCTGAACTGCAGAAGCTTGTCTATGACACACTGAGGCTCAATGCCGACATCGCTGCGCTGGTCGGCGGCGTCTATGACCGCGTGCCGGCCGAGCCGTACAAAACGAAGACCGCCTATATCAGCTTTGGCCCATCCGACACGGTCGAGGATGGCGCCGACTGCATTGCCAGCGGCCTGAATACGTTCCAGGTCGACATCTGGAGCGCGGCTGCCGGGCAGGTAGAGGCAAAGCGTCTCGTCCACCTCGTCACGAAAGCACTGCACCTGCAGGAGTTGGCGCTTACCGACAACGCACTTGCCGAGATACGCGTGGAATTCAGCCGCGTCTTCACCGATTCTGACGGCCTCACCACACATGGTCTCGTGAGTGTCACGGCCAGCATCGAGGAGCCCGAGTGATGGCATGGGCGGTGTTTCACCGAGAGGTGCACTGGAGCCGGCCGCGCAGCCGCTTCGGCTTCCACGCCAAGCCAAAACCAGAGCCTCAAAACTTTCCGCACGACTTCGTCGAGCACGCCATATCGATCGGCCGCGCGACAAAGGCAAAGCCGCCTAGACGGCAAGAAAAACAGAAGGTGGGCGCGTAGCCCATGACCAGCCGCCGCAGGGCGGCTTTTTATTGGAGAATTGAATGACGCGCGCAACCACCGCGAATTTTCATCAGATGGTCCTCGAGGTCGAGGTCACCAACGGCTCCGGCGTTTATTCCCGCATTTGCGGCCTGACGTCGCGCGGCATCAACCGCCAGCACAATATGTCGACTTCCGAAGTTCCGGACTGCGATGACGAATCGCTGCCTGCGGCTGTGGAGAGGGCGGTTCAGTCGTCCGAGGCGACGATCTCGGCATCTGGCGTCTGGGCATCGCAGAGCCACGAGGTTCTTCTCGACTGGTGGGAATCCGGCCAGACTAAGAGCATCCGCATTCATCACGTCAACGCCGCTGTCGGTGACACCGAGTACGAAACAGGCAATGCATATTTGGTTTCCATAAATAACCAAGCCGAGCGGGGCACGAAGGTAACAGCCGAGCTATCGATTGAGTTTGACGGCATCCCGACCAGGACGATGAAGCCGTAAAAATTGCTTATAGGCGGCCAGCCGCCTATATATGCGTTGTTCGGCTAGGGTAGCTCCCGAAAAGCGGTCATCCAGCCGCCTGCCGAACGCTACATCTGGATTGCGAGAGGGATACTTGCGATGGAATTTTACACGTACATCTGGCGTGATGCTTCTGGCGTGCCTTTCTACGTTGGCAAAGGCAAGGGCAAGCGAGCCCACAATACCACAAATCGTTCTAAAGAATTCAAATGTGTGCACGCTAATGGCGGATGCTCTGTCGAGATAGTCGACTGGTTTATGCACGAATCTCAAGCGCACGCTAGGGAAGTCGAGTTGATTGAGCTTTATGGTCGCCGTGAGATGGGCGGCTTACTGGTCAACAAGACAGATGGCGGAGAGGGTGCTGGAGGAGCGGCAAGAAGTGCAGAAACACGCGCAAAAATGAGCGCCGCTCAACGTGGAAAGCCAAAAAGCGAAGAGCACAGATCGCGAATAAGCGAAGCCAAAAAGAATGTGAGTGATGTGACGCGCGCTAAACTGAGTGACGCGCATACCGGTAGAGTTATCGGCATTGATGTGCGCCTCAAGATGAGATTGGCTCGATCAGGTAAAAAGCACAGCCTTGAGACTATAGCTAAAATTGGTGCCGGCCGAATGGGCAAGAGGCACACAGATGATGCGCGCGAAAAAGTTGGAATTGCTGGTCGCAAGAAGAAGCCTACAGGTGACTTCAAAGGCATTTCTTTTAAGCCATTGAGGAATAAGTGGGTAGCGTCGCTAAAGTGTGGCGGAGAGCAGCGCTTTCTTGGAAGTTTTCAAACTCCAGAACAAGCCGCACGCGCATACGACAAGGCTGCATTCGAGGCGTGGGGCTTTGACTGCCACCTCAATTTTCCAGAAGATTTTGCACGAGAGGATGCCGCATGAGAGGCTCTGAATCAATTGTATGGGCGGGAGGTGAGCACTCCTTCCGCCTTGGCATCGGCGAATTGCGCGCTATCGAGCAGCGCAGTGACGCCGGCTGCGCAGTGGTCCTGATGCGCCTCCTGTCTTCGCAGTTCAAGATCGATGACGTGATCCAGCCAATCCGGCTTGGCCTTATCGGTGGCGGCATGCAGGAGCGCGATGCACAGAAGGTGCTGGATTCGGCGCTCGACATCGCCAGCCCTTACGCACTTGCCGTTCCGGCCGCAGATATCCTTCGGCGCTTCGTCATGTGGGAAACTGACGACCAGCCAAGTGGTGAGCCGGGGGAGTAGGAGGCGGGGAGGGCAGAACAGACCCTAACCCGCTGCCGAATGGCAAAACGAAGTGGTCGTCTTACTATGCCGCCGGCGCCGTGATCGGATTTTCTCCTCGCGAGGTCGATGATTGCACGCTCTGGGAATTTGCCGCCTGCACCGAAGGCTACCGCAAGGCTCACCAGACCGAAGAGACGCCACCACCTGCGATGGGCGACGAGCAACTGGCCAATCTCGGTATTGAAGGATTTTAACGGATGGCGGCAACCACGGAAGATCTGGCGCGGCTGCTGGTCTCCATCGAATTTACGCAGAAGCAGTCAGAAAAGCAGCTCGCCGCGATCGCAAAGCGCGCCGGGCAGACCGCGACAGACATTGAGACCAAGTTTAAGAAGGCCAACGACAATTCGGCCAACAGCTTCGTAAACTCTGGCCGCAAGGTCGAGGCTTCGCTCGGAGCGCAGCGCGCCGCGGTGCAGAACCTTTCGTTTCAGTTGAACGATATCGCGACATCGCTGGCCGGCGGATCTTCACCATTTCAGGTGATGATGCAGCAGGGCAGCCAGGTGGCCCAGGCACTCAACTCGACCGGCGGCGGCCTCGGCGGCATCGTTAAGACGCTCGGTGGCGCTTTCGCCTCGATGGTTAGCCCGATTTCGCTGGCATCGTTCGCGCTTATCGGCCTCGCCGGCGCGGCGGTGCAGTATTTTTCGACGCTGAAATCGGATGTTCCGGACGCTGAAAAGCTGCTCAAGGCCCACGCCGAGCTGATCAAGTCGTTTGACCAGGCGTGGGGCATCGCGAAAAAGAGCGTAGAAGGCTATTCTGCGTCGGTTCAGAAAATCCAGCTGCAGAAGCTCAAGGATGAGTTCGGCAGCCTGCAAAAGGCTATCGCCGCCGCTGGCAAAGATCTCTCTGGCGACATCCTCAGCGTGCCGGTCGATGACTTCCATGGCGCAACGCAGACCGTCCGAGATTTTCAGAAGGCGCTGTCGCTACTCAAGAAAGACGTGCCTGATTTTCGCGAATTTTCGCTGGAAATGGAACGCATTGAAGGCATGAAGGGCATCCCTGAGAATATCAGGGAGCTGGCCAAGCAATTGCGCCTATCGGCAAATGAATCTCTGCCGCTCCAGGATGCGATCGAGGAAACCCAAAAGCGCTTGAAGACGGTCCATCTGACCGGTGAGCAGGCGAAGGACGCGATTGCTGGACTAACGGCAGAAGCGCTGGGGCTCGGGGCGAACGGCGGAGACGCGATCTCCAGGGTTGCCGGAAAGATCCGAACTGAGCTGATCCCGGCGATGGGGCAGGCGCTCACGCAAGTCGGCGAGTATGCCAAAAATCTTAATAGCCTTCAGGCCCAGATCAACAAATCCCCGCTGGGCACCATTCCTCCGGTGTATTCCGGAGACGGCAGGTTCCAGAACAGCGAAGAAGCGCACAACTCCGACATCAACGATGCGCAGTTGGATGAGGTCGGCAAGTCGGCTGCGGCAAAACTTATCCGCTCATTCGAAGGCTTCATCACCAACGCCAAATGGGACACCAACGCTTTCCGCGTGGGCTTCGGTAGCGACACCGCAACCAGAGCCAACGGATCCGTCGAGAAGGTCACCAAGGATACCGTCGTCACGCTCGATGACGCGCAGCGCGATCTTTCCCGGCGCATTGTCGAATTCCAGGACGGAATTCAGAAGGCGATCGGGATCGATACATGGAAAAGCCTCTCTGAGGCGCAGCAGGCTGCGCTGACGTCGATTGCCTACAACTACGGTTCGCTACCAGACGCCGTCGTAAAAGCCATCCAGGATGGCGGTGGCCCTGAGAAAGTGGCCAAGGCCATCGCCGCCTTGAGTTCCAACCCTGGGCGCCGCAAGCAGGAAGCTGAATCCTACCTTTCCGGCACTGGCGTCTCAATGAATGACGCCGGCCTCGGCGACAAGAAATCACCGGATCAGATATTCCAAGGCGATGTCGCGGAAATCCAGAAGCGCATTGACGTCCTCAACGCTCAATATGCTGCGCAAGCTCAACTGAACCCACTCATCAACGATTACGGGTTCGCTGTTGAAAAGGCAAAGATCCAGCAGGAGCTCCTTTCTGAGGCGCAAAAAGCTGGCGTGACCATCACGCCAGAACTCGCAGCGAGCATTGACACCCTATCTACCAATTACGCCAAGGCGTCATCGGCGAGCGAAGGGCTCAAGGTCTCGCAGGAGAGGCTGAAAAAGTCAGCTGAAGAGTTTCGTGATCTGGGTCGCGACGTTGTTGGCGGCTTCATCAGCGACCTCCGCAGCGGCAAGTCTGCCGCTGAAGCGCTCGCAGGCGCGCTCGATAAGGTCGTGGACAAGCTCATCGATGTTTCGCTCAACGCCATCTTTGGTGGGGCTGGTGGCGGTGGCCTGTTTGGCGGCGGCGGTGGCGGCCTCCTCGGTGGAATGATCATCCCTGGCATCCTTCACTCTGGAGGTGTCGCGGGATCAGACGGCTATGGCCATGGCCGCAGCGTCTCGCCTTCGACGTTCTCTGGAGCCAAGCGCTATCACACTGGCGGCGTTGCTGGCCTGCAGCCGGGCGAGGTTCCGGCAATCCTGCAGCGCGGCGAAGTCGTGTTGCCTCGTGGCACAAAGACAAGCGGCGGCGGCAAGACGCAGATCCAGGTCGGAGTTTCCGTCGACGATACCGGCGGCCTGCGTGCCTACGTGAAGAGCGTGAGCCAGGACACGGTGACTGCGGCCAGCCCGCGCATCCTGTCAGCCGCAAATCAGCAGGTCGTGCCCACCATGGCGAAATACCAGAACGACAGCGCAGGCAGCGATTACAGGAACGGATAAAACCATGCCCGATGTCATCAACTGGCCGACCTGTCTGCTCACGCCACAGCAGGTGCAGGCAAATGTCGTCGCTTTCACGAGAAGCGGCGGCAGATCTCTCGGCGGCGTCGAGCCAGTCATCCGCACAGATCTTGGCTATTGGGCGATCGACTACACCGGCATTGTTGTGCAGAACCGGTATCGAGATCAATGGCGAACATGGCAGGCCATGCGCACGAAGCTTGGCGGTCGTTCCGGCCTTATATCCGTCCGCGTGCCATCTTCGCTTTCGGCGCCCTATCTGTCTGGTCGTTTCGAGCCGGGCACCGACACGTTGCACAGCGACGATACGACATTCGATGACGATATGCTCTACGAGCAGGGCGCGATTTCTGTTGTTTCAGTTGGCGTTACGCCGATCGGCTCAACCAGCATATCGTTGCGGATAATCAAGGCAGCGGCTGACCTTGTCGGCGTCCGGTTCTCCTATAATCACGCGCTTTATGAGACCGGGCCGGCTACCGAGATAGATGGCGACACGTGGACTGTGTCGATCACTCCGGCAGTGCGCGAACTCATTCCCGATGGTGCTGATCTGAATTTCGAACAGCCTACGTGTCTATGCCACCTGGCGGAAGACCGCGGGATGGATGTGACGCAGGACGCCATCAACAAGGGAACCAGACCAAACGTCAGCTTCATTGAGGCGACCGATTACTGGAATTCCTTGGCGTAGCCAGCGAATATATGGAGGGCCGCAATTGGCCAGTCTTCGTGTTATGTGCCAGGTGGAGCTTCCATCTGGCACTCTTCGTTTTTGGGATGGTTCCGGCGGCCCGTTGATTGGCGATGATGGTGAAGTCTATCGCGCTTGCCAACTTACGGAAGACGCACTGGCGCAGATCGAGGCGGCAATCAACGCCGAGGCGTTTACGCTGTCGCTGGTGCTCTCAGGCATCAACGAGGCGACAAGCAACGGTATTTGGGATGACTACCAAGCTGGCACCATCGTCGGATCGACGTTCCGGATCCTATTGCAGCGGTGCGACGATCACGAGCAGCCGACCGGCACAGCGATCGTCAAATTCACTGGCACCATTTCCAACCTCAATTTTGTTGATAGCGCCAGCGACACTGTGATCAAGTCGACGATCCAGGTGGATATCGCCAACCGCTTCACGCTGCGATCTGTGACCAATGGCGCGGTGCTGTCCGACGTCGACCAGCGCGCTCGAGCGAAGATTTTGAATCCTTCTGCGGCCGACGACAAGTTCTGCGAGCGCATCCCTGGGCTCAAGGATCGCACGATCAGATGGCCGAACTGGTAGATGGTGGCCGATGATAGAGCAGACGATAGCCGCATTCTTGGCCGCCCAAGAGCGGAAGGAATGGGATGCGGCAACGCTGAACTGCATGCTGTTCCCAGCTGCCTGGGCGATCTGGCTCGGGCACCGCGACCCCGTCGAGGATTGGCGCGGCCGGTTTAGCAGCGAGGAGGAATATCTCGCCATTCTCCGGGGCGCCGGCGGCTGTGTGCCTCTGATGGAATCCGCAGCGGCCCGCATCGGCGGCCGCCGCCAGTCGACGGCCCTTTGCGGCGCGGTTGGCGTCATCGGTTCTCCAAATAATCCGGAACGGCAGTTCGGCGCGATCTTCGATGGCCGCCGCTGGCTCGTGCGCTTCACCAATCGCATCGGGAGCATGTCAGCCAAACCGCTGGCGATCTGGTCCATTTAGGAATTTTCATGACTGGTCTTGAGCTCATCCCGCTGATCGTATCGTCAGCGGCAACGACGGTTGCTGCGGCAAACGCGCTCTATCTTGGCACCGCGGCGCTCCTCTACGGCGGTATCGCAGCCGGGCTTGGGTTCGTGTCAAAGGCCCTGACGCCAAAGCCGTCCGTGCCTAAGCCGGAAGACGGAACATACAATCTAAAGCAGTCGGTTCCATCACTGCCGATCGTACTGGGCCGCGTGAAGAAGGCTGGCGATTATGTCTTTCTCGAGGAGAGCAATGGAACCGCCTACCACATAATCGTGACGGCGGGGCATCGCATTCAAGGCTTCGTCCAGCATTACCTGCACGACGAGGCGATCGACCTCGATAGCTCTGGCGTCGTGATATCGCCTGCTCATTTCAATGATGATAGCCGCCCTTATGTCAGGATAGACACGCGCCTCGGCCTCAATCACGAGACCGCATATTCTGATGTAATCTCTGAATTCCCTTCGATCTGGACGACGAATCATCGTGGCGACGGGTTGGCGTCGATGCGCATGTATTGCGGCACGGCGGAGAGCAAAAAATACCTCGATGTCTATCCCAACCAGATGCCGGAACATTCCGCTGTTATCGATGGGATGCTGCTTTACGACCCGCGCACTGAGACCACCGCATATTCTCGAAATATCGCGCTAATGCGCCTCTGGCACATGACTAGCCCCTACGGCGGCAAGCTGTCGCTGGCCGACATGTATCTGCCTGACTGGGTCAACGCGGCCAACGTAGGCGATCAGCTCGTCACGAACAGGAGTGGCGGCACAGAGCGCCGCTACTACGGAGGCATGTGGTTCCGGGCCAACAGCGATCCTGTCGAGGTTGGCCGGACGCTTGACCAGGCTGCGGAGTTGGTTCTCTACGAGCGCGCCGACGGCAAGATCGGAGTGCACGCCGGTGAATATGTTGCGCCGACGAAGCTTTTCGACCGCAGCAACATCATTTCCTTTGGCCTCAACGCGAACGTCGATCCGTCGACGAGCGTGCTAGCCGTCCGCGGCCGGTTCACCGATCCAAGCGACCTCTACAATACGAACGACGCGGCAATATATGGCAATCCATATGTTGGCGAGGACACGGAGCGCACGTCAACCGTAGATAATGTGGCTGTGCAGTCACACAACCACATGCAGCGGATGCAGAAGCTTGCATATATCCGTCGCAATGCGCCACGGGTCTCGATCACTGCTCACTACGACCTGGACAACGACCCCTCATATGACCGGTTTGTCCGCATTCAGTATAGCCCGAAGCTGTCCGATGCTATCGTCGAGATCACGTCGAAGGTGACGATTTCTCTGCGAGACATGACGGTGACCTTCAGCGGCATAGTCGTTTCAGCTGATCTGTACGACTTCAACGCCGCGACGGAAGAGGGTGCGCCGGGATCGTCGATTGTGATCATCCCGCATGCCGGTGCGCCGACGCCAACAGGTTTCAGTGTTGTCATCCAACAGGAAGTCGTCTCGGGCGGCTCCACTGCGGCCTACGCTCTCGCAAGCTGGAACCATGTCTCGGATTCGCTGACTTACGAGTTCGAGTGGGAAAAGACTTCGGGATCCACCGGGCCGCAGTCTGTGGTCTCGACGGCGCCAAATGACCAAGTGCGGTCAAGCTACTTGGCGGATGGCACCCAATACAAGTTTCGGCTTCGCGCATGGGGCGGCGGATCAAGCTCGGACTGGACCGCTTACCAAACCTTCACCGCCACCGCTGACACGACGCCGCCTGGCGTTGTGACTGGCGCCTCTGTCACAGGCGGCGTCGGCCAAGGCACATTCAATTGGACGGCGCCGAACAGCGCCAACTACGTTGGCGCGCGGCTTTACACCAACACCACCAACACCTTTTCCGGCTCAACGCTGGCGGCCACGGAATACGGCTCGCCGAGCTCGGCCGATAGCCGTGTTGTTATCGGTCTGACCGCTGGCACGAAGTATGGCTTCGTCGTCGCGATCAACGGCTCAGGCGTGGCCGCATCTGCCGTCGCGACGGGTTCGTTTGTCGTTACCTGACCTTTGAAAATATTGGAGAATTCGAATGGCCCTAACCGCAAGGCAGGTCTGGCGCGATTATGTCGTGGACGGCGTTCCCTCATCTGGGCCGTATAAGCCCTACAAGCCCGACATTCGCAATTGGGGAACCAACCTTGAAGGGTTTCTAACTGCAGTAGGGAGCAACGCTGGCACGGTCAAACTGACACGCGCATTGCTTTACGCAGACCTGTTGCACGCCGCCGACACCATGGCGTGGGTTATGCAGGACGCTACGATTGACTACAACGGGATCTACCAGAAGATTGGCGCTTCCGGCGTTGGATCATGGACTCGTGTCGCTGATCTGCCGTTTTCTTTCATCGTTGCGACTGACGCCGGCGCCGGTACACCTAACGCCATCATTGCGACAAGTGACATGCCGGCTTCTGAATCGGCCTTGATCGTCTTCACGGTCTTTGAGGCAAACACTGCTTCACCGGTAACGGTCTCGTTCAATGGCAGTTCGGCGCTCACGATCAAGACCAACAGCGGGAACGATATTGCGGTAGGCGGCCTGACGGCCGGACTGCAGATCTTCGGACGGGTCATCGGATCCACTTTCCGCCTCATCACCGATCAGGTAAATGCTGCGATCGTAGCTGCCGCGGAAGCTGCCGCTGCATCCGCGTCTGGTTACAGAGATCAGGCCCTCGGGTATCGCGATCAGGCGCAAGCCTACGCCGAGACGGCCCTCGAGGCCACGCTCGCCCGCGGCTACCTCTTTGGCGGCGAGATCAGCAACAACGTCACCGATCTGACGAACGATCTCGACATCGCCGCTGGCGTGGCCGCGACCGATGATGCAGCCCCTGGCATGATGGTCTGGAGCGCCGTCACGCGGCAACTCGATGTTGCCTACGGTACCGGCAACGGCGGTCGATTCGACAGCGCCATCGCCGACGGTACGTGGCATATCTTTGCCTGCACCAACGGCACACTCGTCGCGATCGGCATGTCGCAGAGCCTCAACCCGACCGGCGCAGCGAACTATCCGTCTGGCTACACCAAATATCGCCGGCTTGGCTCGCGCGTCCGCATCTCCGGTGCATGGCGGCGCGTGGTGCAGCGTGGCGACCGGCACATGTTGCTGGATCCGCTTCCTCAGACCGGCAACCCTATCGCGGTTACGACTAGCGCCGCGCTGCTGGCGCTCAGCGCGATCCCGACCGGCATTGAAGTTGATGCGCTGTTTGAGGTGTCATATACATCGGCCACGGTCTCTGCTGGCGCCGAGATTACGTCGCCACTCGTCAATGACGCCGCCCCGGGCGCTGGCAACGCTGGCAGCAACGTCGGACATATTCAGGTCACCAATCAGTACACGGCCGGAAGCCTGCGCGTCAGGACGAACACTTCTGGCCAAGTGCGCCATCGCGGCGGCGCCTCTGGTAACATGTACATCGCTGTCCATGGTTGGTTCGACGACCGTGGCGCGAACGTGTTCAAGGGCGGCCCGTCGAGCGGCACATCGTCTGCCGGTGGTGAGGTGCGCTCTTCGCAGTACAACACGCTGCAGGACGCTATTACGGCGGCGGCCGGCAAGCGCCTAGTCATCGAGGCGGGCAGCTACACCACGACCGGCCTAACCGGCGTTTCGAATATCGAGATCACGACCAGCGGACCGGTGACGATCTCGACTACGACAAACGCTCCGATCCTGGATATGACCAACTGCGTGAACTGGTCGATCCGCGGGCATATTCGCTTCGTTGGCAACGCCACGACGTACACTGGCTATCCCGGATCGCTAACTGATGCTGGTCAGAAGGGCATCAAGCTGTCGAACTGCGATCGATATCTGATCGACGGCAAGATCGAATTCGCTAACATCAATGGCTCCGGTCTCTATGCGGAGTTGTCAGCTGGAAGCTGGCAGCATGATGGCATCATCAAGGGCATTCGCGCCACCAGCTGCTACCACGGAATTCGCTATACCAACGTTGCCGAATATGACCATGTGAGCGATTTTTCGATCTCGAATTGCGCCTTTGCGGTTCGGGTCGAGAGCGGGAACGTCATGTTCTCTGACGGCAAGATGAATTACAATTCGGTGTGCGTTTCTCTGGCTGGCGGCACCAATAACGCCCATGGTGCATTCACCAACTGTCAGATGAACCATTCCAATTATGCGATCAGCGCTACAGACATAACGCTTGGTGAGGTCTTCAATGGTTGCATCGCGCTCGGCAATCAGGCTGGCGCCGGGCATGGCGCCATCCAGATCATTAACTCCGTAGGCATCCAGTGGAATGGCGGCCAGATCGGTGGCGATATCACGTTGGATGCGACGAGCAAAATGGCTCTGATGAACGCCTATATCCGAACGGACCTGACGGCGACTCCAGTTGTGGCGGGTGGTGGCGTGTTCACGGCCAAGAACAACATAGCCGATACCGGCGGGCTCTGGGCATACAACAACTAAACCACGCGATCCATGGCCTCATCGGCCGTTTCCGGATCCTGCTGGTATTCCCACCGATCATCTGACTTTCGGCGGCGGCGCCATAAGGTGCCGTTGCCTGACCATGTGCCGTCTGTG
Source organism: Rhizobium esperanzae (assembly GCF_014197615.1). Classification (GTDB taxonomy): domain Bacteria; phylum Pseudomonadota; class Alphaproteobacteria; order Rhizobiales; family Rhizobiaceae; genus Rhizobium; species Rhizobium esperanzae_A. Next base: position 257,241 of record NZ_JACIFY010000004.1, on the reverse strand, counting down.
AGGCGGACCCTGGGCGCGAAGATGGGATCGTATTTCGACCAGTGATAGTCGCCGGGCTTAATTGGCTCCGGAAAGAGTTTGCGGAAGAGGGCATGGGGCAAGCCGGCCCAAAGCCAGCAGTAAAGCCCAGCTAGTTCATCGATCACCGTCTGCGTCCGCTTCATCATGGCGCGACATTAACGCGCCACCTCGACAAATTCAACCGTAACGGAGCCACCCCATGCTTCGCATGCTGATAACCAGCACGCGTGACGCTGTCGCGCGTGTGCTGATCCCTGATGCGGCCGCAGTCTACAAAAAAGCCTGGTCGCTCCGCCTCATCGAGCTCGCCGCGGTGGCCGACATCATTCTCAACGTCGTGCCGGTCATCGGCGATTACCTGCCGTGGTGGCTGACGCTTGCGCTGCTCGGCGGCGCCTATGTCGCGCGGCTGCTCATCCAAAACAAGGAGCCCACCAATGGCGACAAGGCTTAGAAAAACTGGTGGCGGTCTTGCCGCCATCACGCTCGCCGGCGCTCTCGCTGTGCAAACCGTCGGCGGTTTCGAAGGGCTGCGGCTCTACGCTTACCGCGACGTAGTCGGCATATGGACGGCCTGCTACGGCGAGACAAAGGGCATCAAGCCTGGCATGAAGTTCTCCAAGGCAGACTGCGACAACCTGCTCATAGATAGCCTTGTAGAGCACGAGGCCGGAATGCGCGGATGTCTCAAGGCGCCGGATGCTCTTCCGATCCAAACCTATATCGCCGGCGTGTCACTGACCTACAACATCGGCCCGGGCGGCTTCTGCGGCTCCACTGTGGCGCGCAAACTGAATGCCGGAGACATCCGCGGCGCCTGCGACGCCTTCCTCATGTGGGACAAGGCAAAGGGTCGCAAGATCCCAGGCCTGACCAAGCGCCGTGCGGCTGAACGGGCGCTCTGCCTGCAAGGAGCCACGGCATGATCGGCGCGCTCGCAAAACTCATTGGCGTCGACAAATGGCTTGTCGGCGTGGTCGCCGCATTGGCGGTGGCCGGCGCTATCTTTTGGGCCGGCTTAACAGTCTACAACCGGATTTATGATTCCGGATATCAGGCTGCAACTGGAAAATTCACCGTGCAGATCGCCGAGCTGAAGACGGACTTCGCTAACCAGCGCGCCGCGGCCGCAGCGGCAGCCAACGTCGAGCTCGAGCGGCAGGCCGCAGTGCAGAACCAAGCCAAGGCGCGCGAGGCCGAGCGCATCGCAGAGATGCAGGCCGAAACCGAATCCCTGAACCAAAAGATTGAGGAACTGCAGCGTGAAGCTAGCGAAGATCCTGATGCTGGCCGCATTGTGCTTGGCGCTCCCAGCGTGCAGCGCATTAACAAGGTCCGATAGGCTAATCGTACCGCCGTCTGCGCCCAAGCTGGCGCGGCCAGACAGTGTTCTGCTTGAGCGCTGCAAAGGCCCGGTAGATATCGGTGACAAGCCGCTCGCGCAGGCGCAACTCGAAAAGCTCTGGATCACCGATCGAGAGCGGCTTCTTTCGTGCATCCGCAAGCACCTGGCGCTGCGCGACTATTACGCAGATCGCGACGCGGCGCTGGAGGGCGGCCAGCTGCCCGTGCCCACCACGAGGCCGAAGCCATGACGGGCGCTGAAATCATGGCCGTTGTCGGCTTCGGTATGGCGGTATTCGGTACGCTCTTCGGCATCTGGAAATACCTGGACGGCAAGCTTGTTGCGCAGCGCCGCGATACCGAAAAGGTCGCTGCCGATCTGGCCGCCCACAAGCTCCACACCGCAGAGGCGTATGTCTCTAAGGCCGGGCTGCGCGAAACTACTGAGCAGATCATGGAAGCAATCAGCGGCGTCAAGGCCGCCGTCGACAACATGACGCTGCGCGTTGATCGCATCGTCGAAAACCAGCCACGCCGCACCACCACGCGCGGCTGACGCCCCACCAAACACCATCACATTTTTTGGAGACTACCCATGGCTTTTGCAGGCCTTCACGTTGTTTGCGGTTATCCCGGATCCCTGTTCGCCAGAGACAAGTCTCAGGCCATCCTTGGCAAGATCGCATGGAGCGAGGCTCCGTCCAGCGGCGTCACGTCCACCAACTTTGCACCCGGCGAAAATACCGGCTCCGGCCAGGCGATGTTCCGCATCCGTGCGGCCGCCGACTCGTGGGTATCGGTAGGCCCAACGCCGGACGCCACTACCGGCAAGCGCTTCCTCGTGCCGGCCGCCACTGACTACGACGTCTACGCCGAGCCGAACGATAAGCTCCAGTGGATCGCCGCATAACATGGCGGGGCTCAAATCTAGTTTAAAAATGGGGGTGGCTATGCCGCCCCTTGTTTCGCTTGCGGGACTATCCCCCAAACAGGGTGGTGGGGTGCAACTGATCGGTGGCATCGCCATTGGGGCAGCCGGATCCGGCATCTTTTCACCGTTCAAGCTGGCGGCGGGTGATGATTTTGACGCTGCTCCAACTCGCTGGCATGGTGCGAACCTCACAGGGAAATATGGGCATTCCACCCCGTCCTACGGTTTTCGCGGGACGAACGCATCCCAAGACAACATGATGTATATCGACCCGGCGTTCCGGGGCGCGCGTAGCCAGAGCCAGACAGAGCTGGGATATGACGGCGTTTCAATAGCTAACAGCATTGCCACACTCACGGCATCCGTTCCGGCCGCTGGGCTGCTGCCCTTTCTTCCGACGACATACACGGGCGGCCGTGGCGATGGCGGCAACAGACCTAAGCTAATTTCGGGGGCGCTCAAGACCGCGCCCTATTTCATGCTCTCCGCTAAGGCGGATTGGGCGCTGGAGTGCCGCGTTCGTTTCCCGGCTGGCGTTGCTCGCGGATATTGGCCCTCTTTCTGGACATCGACGCTGTTCTGGCCCGACTTCGGAGAGATCGATGTAGTCGAAGGCATCAAGGATGCCAGCGGCAATCTTACATCCAAGATGAATGTCATTGTTTCCGCCAGCGATGGTGGTGGCGCAGCGGCCGAAACCGTAAGTCAGCCTGCATATGCCGCCAACCAGTGGATTAACGTTGCGTTCGTTAAGTCCGGGGGCACGGTCTATTTCTACGACGACGCAGTGACGCCTGGCACTCTCGCGTTGCGGGGCTCGACAACGACGCGCGTCTCTCGTCTGCGAGGCGCACATGACGTACGCATTGACCTTGCGGTTGCAGAATGGTGGGATAGCTCGACTTTCAATTCCGGCGACTGGCCGAAGACGGTCGAATTCGACTGGTGGAGAGCGTGGACCCCGATTGCGGGCGGCGACAATTCTGCGCTGCAAATTCTCTCACCTATCGATGTTGCCCCTGGTGGCTCATGGGCAACGACACTGCCTTCCACCCTATCGCTCTTCGGCTCTGGGGCCGGCCTTGAGCAGGTGAGCGCGGCTTGGGATAATTTCGATGCCCCAGGTATGCCGACGCGAAACAGTACCACAAAGCTGCCCACCTCCATGACGGTCGATCTCGGCACGCGAGCTGTCACCGGGACCGTGCCGACAACAGAAGGCGGCTGCATGCCGCTCCTGCTGACATATGCCTATGACGATGGCACTCCCGCTAAGCGCGCGATGCTGCCGTATCGGGTGGCGCCGGCCGAACAAGCTTCAATGTTCGCAAACCCCTCGGCGTCTTATGGCGAGGCTTTCTCCCGCACTATTGCTTATGTTGATTTCCACTCAGGCAACCTCGGGCCGCACACTTACCACGTCACCAAGACCGGGGGGGCGTGGCTCACCATCTCCGGCAATGATACTGGGCAAGTTACGCTATCAGGGACAGCCCCCAGCACAGACGACAGCGTTGCGTTGACGGTCACCTGCACCAATAGTGTCGGCCAAACGACGACGATCAACCGAACCGTCACAGTCGCGGCGGCGGCTTTCGACCCGATTGCCTGGAGTTCTGCAATCGATTGGTGGGATGCGAACGACAATACAAAGGTGTTTTCTGATGCTGCGGCTACAACGCCAGCAGTCGCTGGTTCAACTGTTGCCGGCGCATGGGTCGGGTCGAAGACAGGAGCGACGTTCGCGAATTCCGATGCCGCAACGACGCCAGACTATGTGACGGATGCCAACGGCAAGAAGGCCGTGAAATTCTCTCGCGCCAGCGTTGACAAGCTCATAAACAGCACTGCGGCACTCGTTACTAACGTCACAGGCGACGATAATGCATATGCTATCGTCATGGCGGTAAAACGTGGCACGCCGGATGTCTCGGTAACGCCGATCGCCTTCTCTCGCGACGATGGAACTTCGACAAATGACTACATCCGCCACTATCTGAGCGGCTCGGATGCAGTAGGGATCACCCGTGTCTCTAACGGCACGCAAACCAATATCGCGTCCGGGACGGAGGTTGTTCCCGCGAACAATTGGTATGTCGTCTCCTGGGTATTCAGCGGGACAACTCTTACCGTGAGGGTAAATGGTGTGGCTGTTCTCTCAGGTGGGGCGCTGAACTCCAATGCCATAACCATCAGCAAGCTCATTCTTGGGGCGTTCTTCACTAACGTCACGGACGCCTACGATAGTGCTACGGCCTTTGATGGTGCAATCGGTGAGTTCGGCCTACTGCAGTCGATCCTGTCGAGTGACGCGACTTTGGCGCAGGCGGAAAGCTACCTCATGACGAAGTGGACGAACTAACACCCCACCGCCCATCATCATCTGCTAGCGCCCTCTCCTTGACCGGGGAGGGCGCTTTTTTAGTTTGCGCCAATTTTATTGACAAATTTGTAAATTCAACACACTTTGATTTTGCTGCCTACCAGCAGCCAGCGCGGCCCACCAAGCCGCTCCTCATTCACCACATAGAGGAGGCGTAAATGAGATTTTACAGATTCATGGGCATTGTCATTCTGGCGTTTGCCCTCGTTCTCGTTGGCGGCGTGGCCATCGCAGTTCCGAAGACAGTCCACACCACCATCACCAACACGATCATCCAGGCTCCGCCGGCCACGTCTGAAGATTCGGCCATCAAAATTTCCGTTGGCGACGGTCTCGGCTCCGGCGTCCACATCGGCGGCGGCAACATCCTCACGGCGGCCCATGTCGTCGGCGACCAGAAGACAGTTAAGATCAAGACGCTGGCCGGCACCGAGGACGATGCGACGGTTCTCTGGGCCAACAAGGATTATGATGTCGCTCTGATCCACACCGATGGCAACGTCTCTGGCTCTAGCGAGCTCGATTGCCGCGAGCCGCGCTTCGGAGAGCAACTGCAGGCGATCGGCAATCCTCTCGGCATGGAATTCATTGCATCGTTCGGCCGCGTCGCCGGAACCGGCCGTCAATATGGGCCGTGGAAGCGCGTCATTGTCACCGACATGACAACCGTTATGGGCCAGAGTGGTGGGGGCGTGTTTTCTAATGATGGCCGCGTTGTCGGCATCAATGTCGGCGTCACGATCGCGCCGCTCAAGGCCGGCAAAGATGCGGCCGGCGCCGACACATATACGCCGACCATGACCGGCTTCGGCTTTGTTGTGCCGGCGAACGCCGTCTGCGATCTGCTGGCGCGGAGAGCTTCGTGATGACAGCCATTATTACCTACACCTTCGTCGCGATTGATCTTGCCCTTGCGTGGTTGGCCTCCGCACTCTTTGGCGCCGATTTCCTATCAATTCTTGTTGGCATCTCTCTTTGCGCCGCCAACCGTGCGCTCGCTAAACAGGTGACGCAATGACCGGGCGCCTCATCATCCTCAACACCTGTTGGGCCGCGCTCGTCGTATGGGCATCTGTGCAGGGCTATACACAGTTCGTGTTCACGCATGATGTAAGCCGCATCAGCTACGGCATCACTGCGCTGCTGATCGCCGCACTGGCCGCCGTCTTCTTCGGACGGACTGCCCATCTCGTCCGCACCGAAGTCTGGCTGGTGACGCTCGGCCTGATCGGCAATGTCGTGGGCTTCATCATTGCCCTGCAGCACATCGATACCGGCTCACTCGGCTCCCCGGAAGGCGTGCAGCGCGTTGCGGCTTCATTGTTGGCTGGAATGGGCGTGGCGTTCTGCTCGACGCTGGTGGGCGCCATCGGCGCGCTGTGGATCTCCACGGTTGCCTGGGTCGTTGGCGAGAAGGGGGTGGCGTGATGAATCACTTCTATGTTTACCAGTGGAGGCGTCCAGACACCGGTGCCGTATTCTACATAGGGAAGGGGTGCTTCGTTAGGGATGTGCAGCCAAAGAAGCACAATAAAATAGTCACCCGAATAGTCGCGAAACTCGAGCGCATGGGGATGGCTCCTGAAGTAGAGCGCGTACAAAGCGGACTTACTGAACTGGAAGCATTCGAGATTGAGCGCCGTGAAATAGCAAAATACGGACGCATCAACAACGGCACTGGCACGCTGGCCAACATGACGGATGGGGGAGAGGGCACGAGCGGAGTAATCCGCACTGCGGAAACTCGCGCGAAATTGTCGAAAAGCCTCATTGGTAACAAAAACGTCGTTGGTCGTGTTCTTAGTCCAGAAAGTCGAGCAAAGATCGGCGCATCGAAGGTTGGCAAAGCCTATTTCCTCGGGAGGCGGCACAGCACCGAAGCGCGCGCCAAGATAGCTGACGGCGTGCGCGGCAATCAGAACATGCTCGGAAAGTTCCATAGCGAGGAATCGCGCATCAAAATGTCCGCAGCGGCAACCGGAAAGTCTCCGAGTGAGGAGACGCGCGCGAAGCTTTCAGCCGCAAATTTTGGCAAGGTCAATAGCCCAGAGACGCGCGCCAAAATATCGATGGCGAATAAGGGAAAGAATAAGCCTCCCATTAGTGAAGGGCACCGTGAAAAACTCTCCAACGCGAAAAGGATGGCACCACCAAGAACTGGCTTCAAGGGGGTTTGTTTTATCGAAACAAGAGGAACTTGGAGAGCAATGCTGTCGGTCGGCGTGAAGCAGATATACTTGGGCGCCTTCGCGTCCGATGAGGCTGCGGCTCGCGCATATGATGCTGCGGCGATCTCATTTTTCGGTGCAGGTAACTGCTACCTTAACTTCCCTTGTGAGGTGGCCGCATGACTTCAATCCTCACGAGAGATCTGCTGATGAATTTCCTCATGGGTCTCGTCGCCTTGGTCATTCTTGTTCTGGCGGCAATAGCCCCATCCGCGAAAGATGATCCGGCCCAGCTACCAGGGAACTTAGTGGCCAGCATCACATGGCCTTCCGGCCGTACTGATGTTGATCTCTGGGTGCAGCACGGCGATGAAATGGCTGTTGGATATAGCCATCGCTCAGATCGCGTATGGAGCCTTCTTCGCGATGATCTGGGCACAGCGAATGACGATACACCTTTGAATGCGGAATCCGCGTTCACGCGCGGCCTCCCAGACGGCGAGTATGCGGTCAACGTGCGCTGCTTCGGCTGCGCCAAGGTTCCGGTTCCGGTGTCCGTCGAGGTGCGGCTGGCCGAGGGCGGCGTGATCTGGAAAGGCACGGTCGACCTGCTGAAAGACAAGCAGGAGCGGACAGCGATTCGGTTTCGCATGGCCGGCGGGCAGATCGCGCCGGGATCGGCGTCGCAAGTGTTCAAACAGATGAAGAGGGGTGAGTGATGGTGATGGAGAGAGAGTTGGACTGGAAAACGATGGACAGCGCGCCAAAAGAAGCTGGCGTTGAAATCATCGCGGCTCGGTTTGGCATCTACGCCGAACTCACCGCTATGTGTGAAAAGTCTCCATTCGTTTCATTCTGGATGCAAACACGCCGCAAATTCTATGGCGATCCAACGCATTGGCTTTGCAAGGTTCCGTCTAGCTTTCCGCCAGTACGAGGTGACGACGAATGACCACCGCCATCACCCTTTGGCTCACATTCGTGCTGGCCGCCGGCGTCATCGCCTGGTTCGGCACGAAGCAACAGGCAGCCGCCTTCGCCGTCGTGGCCCTGCTTGCCGCGCCAGCCACGCTCCTCCCGCTCGGCCATCCCGCCATCACCGCGCCACCCGAAGGCCACTACACCGTCCTCGGCGCGCGCATTGACGTCAACCAGGCGATCTATGTCCTGCTCGACGGCGGAGACGGCGCGCCGCGCTATTACAAGCTGCCGTACTCCACCGCCACGGCCAACAACCTGCAGAACGCCATGGATGGTGCGGCAGGCAACGGCGGGTCGGTCGGTATGCGGCAGGGCGAAGAGGGCTCGCCGGGATTTGCCGAAGAAGGCACCGGCGACCGCGAAGAGCCGAAGCGGGCGGAGCCGCAGGCGATAATCAACTGAGGGCGGGCAGCAATGGAGCGCAGCCCCAAAGCCGCCCGCTTGGCGACCCTTGCAGGGCTGACCAACATTACCATTGCCTCGCCAATATTCAAACAGGAGCATAACTTGCCCACACCACCCCTTTCAGACGATCTCGCCAAAGAAGCCGCCGACGCGTTCATCGCGCTCGGCAACAAGTCGCAAGCGGCCGAACTGCTCCGCATGCCTCGCCAGACGTTCAACTCCCGCCTGAAGGTGGCCGCGGAGCGGGGGATGCTGCCAACCGCCCCTGTCATGCCCGGCTTTCGCATCAGCCAGGTGACGTCGACGCCGAACGGAGATTTCATCCAGCAGAAGCCAGAGCATGGCGGCCAGTTCGAGATCCCCGACGGCCAGAAGATCAAGGGCGTTTCCGCACTCGTTGATGCGGATGGCCGCGAGGTCATCAAGTGGGTGAAGACGGCGGCTGATGCTGCGCAGCAGGCGGCTGTTTTCGCAGCGACCATCGAAGCCCTTAAGGAAGATCTGCCGCGTGTGTCCATGACGCCACCGCCGGCGGAAGTCGAGGCCGATCTCCTCAACCAGTTCGTAGTTACCGATAGCCACTTCGGCATGCTGGCATGGCGCGAGGAGACCGGCGCTGATTACGACCTGCGCATCGCCGAGCAGCTGCTGCTCGATTGGTTCTCAGCGGCCATCGCCAGCGCGCCAAAGGCTCACACCGCCGTGCTGGCGCAGCTGGGCGACCTGATGCACCATGACGCGCTCGAGAGCGTGACGCCGGCGCATAAGCACGTCCTGGACGCTGACAGCCGTCTGCAGAAGGTGATCCGCGTTGTCATCCGCACCGTGCGGCGCATCATCGACATGCTTCTCCAGACGCACCAGCAAGTGCACGTCGTAATGGCGTCAGGCAACCACGACCCAGCGTCGTCCGCCTGGCTGCGAGAAATGCTGGCCGCGATGTATGAGAACGAGCCGCGTGTGTCGGTCGATAACTCGCCCATGCTCTACTACGCCTATGAGTGGGGCAGCACGGCGCTGTTCTATCACCACGGCCACAAGAGCAATATCAAGAGCCTTGACGTGAAGTGCGCAGGCATTTTCCGCGAGCTCTTCGGGCGTTCGAAGTTCGCCTATTGCCACCACGGCCACCTTCACAGCGACGAAGGCGTCAAGACCGACCTGATGTATGTCGAGCGGCACGAGACGCTGGCAGCCCAAGACGCCTATGCAGCTGGCGGGCCGTGGCTGTCCGGCCGATCGGCGAAGCGGATCACCTATTCCAGAATGTTCGGCGAGGTGTCGCGCAACACGATGCGGCCTGAGATGGTCGCCGGCAAGTATGCCGCCGCGAACGATAACGCGCCGGCTGAGCAGATGAGGGCGGCGTGATCTGGTTGCTTTTCCCTTTTACACTCGTCGGCTTGGCGATCGCTGGATTTCTGGTTGGCCTAGTCATTGAGGAGTTTTTCAGGGCAATCAGGAAAGGCCACAGGGTCGCGTCCGTATCCATCCGTGCCGGCGGAGGAGAGCGGCGCAAGCCAACGTGGCGGGAATGGTGGATCGCGTTTCGATACGATTTCTTTAGCAGCTATAGCAGCCTTGTTATTCGACTCATCGAAATACCGCGCAATCCGTCTGAGCCGATGCGCGCCAGGCTACCATTTTAACCACCAACACCGGCCGCCGACCAACCAAGTCGGCGGCAACCACCACGAAGAGGAGAAGAGAATGGCAAAATACGACCATGGCGGCGGCTGCGCGTGCGGCCTGCAGAGAGAATGCGATTGCAATGCGGAGCGGCCAGCCAACGACAACCTCCAGCAGCCTTCGCTGTCGCCGGCATATTCCCACGCCTCCGCCATCAACCTGTTCGCCGCCGACTGCCACGCCGCGAGCCGAAAGGCAGGCTGGTACACCGATCTCGCCACCGGCAAGGCGCTTGATCGCAACGTGCCGGAAATGCTCATGCTGATCGTAAGCGAAATCAGCGAAGCCATGGAAGGCGTTCGCAAATCAAAGCCCGGCAAAGTCCTGATGGACGACAAGCTGCCGAACCGGCCGATGGCAGAAGTCGAGCTCGCCGACGCCATGATCCGCATCGGTGATCTGGCCGCCTTCCTCGGCTACGACCTGGGCGGCGCGATCGTCGAGAAGATGGAATTTAATCGCACGCGGGCCGATCATCAGATCGAAAACAGAAAAAAGGCTGGCGGTAAGGCGTTCTGATGCCAAGACCTAGAACAAGGAGGGCGCATGGAGATCTCTGCGCCTGTCAGGACTGCGGAGCTATGCTGTCTGACGAGAATTGGACCGCCTCAATGCAGAAGTACAAGCGGTACATTTGTTCTCCATGCTGGTCGGCAAGGCAGCGGAAGTACGAGATGGAGCGTCGTGAACGCGTTCCGGATCTCCTGCAAAAGAGAAAGCGGGCGGTTAAGGAGCGAAAGGAAGGCTGGTCAGAAGAGCGCAAGGAGCAAGATAGGCGCCGGACCTACTCCAATCAGTTACGAAAGAACTACGGCATCACGATCGAAGACTTCGACGACATGTACGATGCGCAGGGAGGAAAGTGCAGGATCTGCGAAACGACAAAGCCAAAGGGTCGAGGCGGCTTCCATGTAGATCACTGTCACGCAACAGGGGCTATCAGAGGACTTCTATGCACGTCTTGCAACATGATGCTCGGCCTCGTCGAAGACAGCGTAGACAGGCTCAATAGCGCCATCGCCTACCTGCAGGCAGCAAATGACAACAAAACCCGAACGATAGAGGAGGCCGCATGAGTAACAAAACGTTGCCATCATGGCGCCACCGGCACGAGCCGGCTATAACCGTTTCGCCAAAACAGTATAACGAGCCGGTCATGGTTCCCGGTATGGGCGCGCAGCCCATGCCGGCGCCGAAGTACGTGCCGGCGAACGACAACGTGCCGCAAGAGCGCGGCCAGTATATCGGCCTCCTTCGATCGGTGGTTGATCGCCGTTCCTGCGAAGTCGCAACCACCGCAGATCTCGTCGGCATCAACTATGCAGACGATGAAAGCGAGCCTGTCGTTCCGGTTCTTTCAGAGGAGGATTGGCAGCGACACGCTTCCGAGACCGATTTCGCGTTTCATCAAGACACGCAGCCCGCGCGCTACGGCGATTTTATGCAGACCGCCACCGGCCGCAAGTTTTGGCCGCTGGATCCGCGAAGAGACGAAGTCTTCATCGAGGACATCGCCCACTCGCTGAGCCTGCAATGCCGCTATGCTGGCCATTGCCTTCGGTTTTACAGCGTCGCCGAGCATTCGGTGCTGATGGCGCGCAAGCTGCGCTGGGAAGGCGTGGACGTGGCTCTTTGGGCGCTGCTGCACGACGCCAGCGAAGCCTACCTCGTCGACGTGCCGCGCCCGGTGAAGCCGTATCTAACCGGCTACAAGGAAGCCGAGGCACGAGTTATGGCTGCGGTGGCGGATAGGTATTCCTTGGCAAGGGAGATGCCGGCCGAAGTTCATGAGGCGGACGAGCGCATCATTGCCGACGAGCTCGTCAATCTCGTGCCGATGGACTGGCACGGCAAGCACAACAATCCGCTCGGCGTCGAGCTGCGCTATTGGTCGCCGGAGAAGGCGGAAGAGGAATTCATGGCGACGTTCGATGCGCTGCTGGACGGGCGAAAGAGGGGAATGTCGGCATGACCCAATCAACCAACTGGACCATATGGCACGGCGGCGATTGCCCAATGCACAAGGACGCCATCATCGACATCCGCATGCGCAACGGCAAGGTTTTGGAAAACGTTACCGCTGGCCGTTATCTGTGGGCGAGGCCGCGCCGCGAAGCGGACGGAAACTATAGCCAGCGCACGTTCATCAATGGCGGCACCATTGTCGCATATCGAGAAATAGTGGAGGAAGCATGACCGAGAACCAAGCACCAATCTGGACGCAATCCGGCGATCTAACCGCAGTTCCGCATGCCAACGATAACGTGCCGCAGGAGCTGCGCGCGCTCGGCGTGGCAATCGGGAAAGAGATGCCGGGCGGCTTTGCTGGCCGCAAATACCTAATGCAGCCGCATGACGCTTACGTCAGCGCGAACGACAACCTGCCGCCAGTCGTCGCCTTCACGGGCGTTGCGGGCAGCGGCAAGTCAACCGCAACGCGCCATCTCGTCGAGCAGCACGGCTATACACTGGTGAAGTTCGCAGGGCCGCTCAAAGACATGATGCGGGCGCTGGGCTTTGGTGAGGAAGATATCGAGGGCAACTGCAAGGAACTGAGCAACAGCCTTCTTTGCGACAAAACTCCCCGGCACGCCATGCAGACACTCGGCACCGAATGGGGCCGCAAATGCATCGGCGACGACTTTTGGATCAACCTCTGGCGCGACTCTGCCGAGCGCATCGTCAAGCAAGGTGGCCGTGTCGTTGTCGACGATTGCCGCTTCCCGAACGAAGCTCAGGCTATCCGTCGGTTAGGCGGCGACATCTTCAAGATTGAGGGCAGGGGCGGAATTGCTGGCGGCCACGTCTCGGAGCGCGGCTGTGGCGATCAGGATCTCGTCATCGTCAACGACAACACGCCGGAGATGCTGTTCGGCAGGGTGGAAGAGGCGCTACGTCGCTTCTGCTAACGGCACGCACCACCTAAAAATAAAACGGGCGGATCTGGTTCCGCCCTTTTTTATTGAAGCGCATGCCCGGCCACATCTCGCACTGGTCGCCCGAAGGCTCGCCCATTCATCCATATGCGATAGATCTCGACACCTGCTGCGCTTCTTGCTCTCGAAAGCACTACGGCTGAAAGTTCGCCCAGCGTTACCGCCTGGCCAATTCTGAACTTCCAGTCTGATGCTGCGTAGTTTCTCCTTCGTCTATCAGGCTGCTCTTCCGATGCGCCCCCTTCGGTCTGCACTTCCATCAGCATCATGCTTCCCCGCCACATCACGGCGCACGGCACCGTAGCCGGGAGTTGATAAACCGCCGAGTAGACGGCCCGAGGGCTTTTAGCTGATCCTGCAAGCAGGCTGGCCTGGACATAGCACAACGCTCCCGGCCAACACATTGGCCAAGTGCGAGCGCCAGCCGCTAAGCTGCACTCAGGTTCAGCGCGCACTCGTGCACGCCTATAATCGGTCAGGGTTATCAAGCCCGATTCGATTAATACCCCAATAGGGGTATGAAGCAATATGGTAACTTTTGAGGAGAGTTAGCTGTTGCTAATGAGTCACTAACGGCGTGCCGAATCGGGAATATAAGCCGCGACAGGGCTGAGAACGAAGCGCGAAATGGGCTGTACGAGTTTTGTACGTTTTGGAATGTTTTTCGGTACATTTTCGCGCTATGTTCCGCACAGCTACGCCGCGTCACTATCAAGCACAATTCCGTATGTTGTTGTTTTTACTTAATAAAACTGGTGCTGCCGAGTGGGATTGAACCACCGACCTCACCCTTACCAAGGGTGTGCTCTACCACTGAGCTACGGCAGCAGGACCAGACCGCGTGGAGCCAAGCGGCTCAATTGCGGGAACGGGGCGGCTATTGCCACAGCTTGACGGCAAGCGCAAGCAGCAAATTCCAACTTCGCGTGGATTGCCATGCTGGGGCCTTTTGGATCGGCGCGAATTCGGCTAATCCTGTCGACATGAACGACAAGACCGAAACCGGCCAGCAGAGCCGCAAAGAGGCGATCGAGGCCCAGGCGAAGCTGCGCCGCGAGCGTGCCGCCGACAAGCTCAGAGAAAATCTTTCAAGACGCAAACAGCAGGTGCGCGCCCGCCGTTCCGGCCAGGCCGACGAAACAAATGGTCTGCCCGCCGCAAAAATGGACGAATCGTAATGTTCCGTCCCTCGCCAATTGAAGCGTTTTGATAAATCCCCTAAACACCTCACTCCTCTTTCACGGCAGAACTTTCAGGAAGTAAGCGCACATGGATCGTATCAGAATTGTCGGCGGTAATGAGCTGAATGGCATCATCCCGATTTCCGGCGCCAAGAATGCCGCACTGCCGCTGATGATCGCCTCGCTTCTGACCAGCGATACGCTGACGCTGGAAAACGTGCCGCATCTGGCCGATGTCGAACTGTTGATGCGCATTCTCGGCAATCACGGCGTCGATGTCGCCGTCAACGGCCGCCGCGAGCGCCAGGAAGATTCCTACGCCCGCACCATCCATTTCACCTGCCGCACCATCGTCGATACCACCGCTTCCTATGAGCTGGTCTCGAAGATGCGCGCCTCCTTCTGGGTCATCGGCCCGCTCTTGGCGCGCGAAGGCCATTGCCGCGTGTCGCTGCCGGGCGGCTGCGCCATCGGCACGCGCCCCGTCGATCTCTTCATCGAGGGCCTGACGGCGCTTGGCGCGACCATGGAAATCGATGCCGGTTACATCAATGCCAGGGCGCCGGCCGGCGGCCTGATCGGCGCGCGCTATACCTTCCCGAAGGTTTCCGTCGGCGCCACCCATGTGTTGATGATGGCCGCCACCCTTGCCCGCGGCACGACGGTTATCGGCAATGCCGCTCGCGAGCCTGAGGTCGTCGATCTCGCCAACTGCCTGAACGCCATGGGCGCCAAGATCTCCGGCGCCGGTACTGCGACCCTCACCATCGAAGGCGTCACCTCGCTCTCCGGCGCCCGCCACCGCGTTTTGCCGGATCGCATCGAGACCGGCACCTATGCCATGGCGGTCGCCATGGCCGGCGGCGATGTCGTGCTCGAAAATACCGATGTGGCGCTGCTCGAAACCGCGGTGGAAACGCTGCGCCGGGCCGGCGCCGAGATCTCGTCGACCAACAACGGCATGCGCATCAAGCGCAACGGCGCCGGCATCAAGCCGGTCGATATCGTCACCGATCCCTTCCCGGGCTTCCCCACCGATCTGCAGGCGCAGTTCATGGCGCTGATGACCCGCTCTTCGGGCATCTCGCATGTTACCGAGACCATCTTCGAAAACCGCTTCATGCATGTGCAGGAGCTTGCCCGCCTCGGCGCCCGGATTTCGCTGTCCGGCCAGACGGCGAAGATCGAGGGTGTCCAGCGTCTGCGCGGCGCCCCGGTCATGGCGACCGACCTGCGCGCCTCCGTTTCGCTCGTCATCGCCGGCCTTGCCGCCGAGGGCGAAACCACGGTCTCGCGCGTCTATCACCTCGACCGCGGTTTCGAGCGTCTCGAGGAGAAGCTGACCCGTTGCGGCGCCATCGTCGAGCGCATCAGCGAGTAAGCCCCCGTTCATCGCGGTTGCGTAATTGATCGCAGCATCTTATTTCCCTTGTCTGACGCATCGCCATTCCGGCGGTGCCAGAACAGGATGTTTCCAGGCCGGGCGGCCTGGAATCCGAATCCTGTTCTGAATATTGGTAAGAGCATGATGTTGTCCGAAAACCGCTCACACTTTTCGGCATCATGCTCTGGGGATTGAGACCGAATGACCGATCTGAAGCTCGTAGCGCTCGATGACGAGGACCTTGCGGTCATTTCCGCGCATATGCAGGACAGCGTCTTCAAGGTCGGTGATATCGACTGGTCGCCGCGCGACGCGCAGTTCGCCCTTGCCGTCAATCGTTTCGTCTGGGAAGGTGCCGAGCGCAAGCGCAAAGGTTTCGAGCGCCGCCGGGCCGCTCTGGTCTTCAAGCGCGTGCTGGCCGTGCGGTCGCTCGGCATCGATCGTGGCAAGCGCGACGAGGTGCTGTCGCTGCTGGCGCTGCGTTTCGAGCGGAAGGGCGAGGGGCCGGATGGCACGATCGAGCTGTCGCTGTCCGGCACTGCGTCGATCGCGCTCGATGTCGAGTGCATCGAGGTCCAGCTGGCCGATATCGGCGGTGCCTGGGAGGCTTCCTCCAAGCCTCGCCACCTCTAGTGCTTGACGCTTGAAGTTTGAATATTGCGGTTTCGAGTTGAGAAGGAATATCGGCCTTGGCAATCTGGCTGGATCAGGCATCGGAAGGGTTCGAGCAGCATTTCGCCGCCTTTCTGACGACGAAGCGCGAAGTTTCCGAGGATGTGAACGCTACCGTTCGCGCCATCATCGATGATGTCAGGGCCCGCGGCGATGTGGCGCTGGCCGAATATTCCTTGAAATTCGACGGCATCGATTTCGCCAAAGTCCCGATGCGCGTCACGCCGGAAGAGATCGACGCGGCGATCGAGGCGGTGCCAGCCGAAGTGCTGGGCGCGCTGAAGCTTGCCGCACTGCGCATCGAATCCCATCATCGCCGGCAGCTGCCGAAGGACGATATTTACGAGGACGACATGGGCGTCGGCCTCGGCTCGCGCTGGACGGCGATCGAGGCTGTCGGCCTCTATGTTCCCGGCGGCACCGCGAGTTATCCGAGCTCCGTGCTGATGAATGCCGTGCCGGCCAAGGTCGCCGGCGTCGAACGCATCGTCATCGCCGTCCCCGCCACTGGCGGCGCCGTCAATCCGGCGGTGCTGGCGGCTGCCAAACTTGTCGGCGTGACCGAAATTTATCGCGTCGGCGGCGCCCAGGCGATCGCCGCCCTTGCCTATGGCACCGAGACGATCGCCCCGGTCGCCAAGATCACCGGCCCCGGCAATGCCTATGTCGCTGCCGCCAAGCGCCACGTCTTCGGCACCGTCGGCATCGATATGATCGCCGGCCCCTCCGAAGTGCTTGTGATCGCCGACAAGGACAACAACCCCGATTGGATCGCCGCCGACCTCCTGGCCCAGGCCGAGCACGATGTCAGCGCCCAGGCGATCCTGATCACCGACGATGCCGAATTCGGCAAGGCGGTGGAGCAGGCGGTCGAACGCCAGCTGAAGACGCTCAATCGCGCCGAGACGGCGGCGGCAAGCTGGCGCGATTTCGGCGCGGTCATCCTTGTTGCCGATCTGAAACAGGCGATACCGCTCGCCAACCGCATCGCTGCCGAGCATCTGGAGCTTGCCGTTGCCGATCCGGACCGGCTCCTAGACGGTATCCGCAATGCCGGCGCGATCTTCATCGGCGCCCATACGCCCGAGGTGATCGGCGATTATGTCGGCGGTTCGAACCATGTGCTGCCGACGGCTCGGTCGGCGCGTTTCTCATCCGGTCTTTCGGTGCTCGATTTCGTCAAGCGCACCTCGATCCTGCGCCTCGGCCCGCAGCAGCTCCGCACCCTCGGCCCGGCGGCAATCGCGCTGGCCGTCTCCGAAGGCCTCGATGCCCATGCGCGATCGGTCGCGATCCGCCTCAACCTCGAAAGGTGAGGGCATGGCGAAGGGCGATTTCCGGCTCTGCGACGTCGTCCTTGACGATACGATCGGCCGTTCGACGCCCGATGTCGAGCATGAACGCGCCGTCGCCATCTTCGATCTGATCGAGGAGAACAGCTTTGCGCCGCTCGGCCATGCCGGCGGGCCTTACCGGCTGAATATCTCCCTAGTCGATTCGAAGCTGGTCTTTGCCATAACCACCGAAGAAGGTGGCGCGGTCGCCACCCATATCCTGTCGCTCACCCCCTTCCGGCGGATCGTCAAGGATTACTTCATGATCTGCGAGAGCTATTATGAAGCGATCCGTTCGGCCACACCGAGCCGCATCGAGGCGATCGACATGGGCCGGCGCGGCATCCACAATGAAGGTTCGCAGACGCTGAAGGACAGGCTGGCCGGCAAGATAGAGGTCGATTTCGACACCGCCCGGCGGCTGTTCACCCTGGTCTGCGTGCTCTACTGGCGCGGGTGACGGCCATGGATCTCGGCGCCGACATCGAGGAGGGAAAGCGGCCGGGCGCCATCCTCTTCATGTGCGGCATGAATGCCATCCGCTCGCCGATGGCCGAAGCGATTGCCCGCAGCATGCTGCCCGCCAATACCTATATAAGGTCGGCCGGCGTTCGCGCCGGCGAGCGCGATCCCTTCGTCGACGTCGTGCTCGATGAGATCGGGCTTTCCCTCGGGCGCCGCCTGCCGCAGACTCTAGAAGAGCTCGAAGACGATTATTTCGATCTGATCATCACGCTGTCGCCGCAGGCCCATCATGCCGCCCTTGAGCTGACCCGCTCGAATGCGATCGATGTCGTCTACTGGCCGACCATGGATCCGACGGTCGTCAGCGGCACGCGCGAGCAGATTCTGGAAAGCTACCGCGAGGTCCGCGATCACCTGACCGGCCTCATCGAGAGCCGGCTACTCAAACGAAATGGCATTGCCGCGCAATCGGCATGAAAACAAATGACGGAAAGCCCGATCAACAAGGTTCACAAACCTCTGTTGATTGTGTAGTTTCCGCGCAAATTTTAAAGGCGCGCGCTGCGCTGCCTCTTCAACCCACAGGAAGAAAACACCTATATGCCTAAAGAAGAAGTCCTCGAATTCCCGGGTATCGTCACCGAACTTCTGCCGAATGCGACGTTCCGCGTGAAGCTCGAAAACGAACACGAGATCATCGCCCATACCGCCGGCCGCATGCGCAAGAACCGCATCCGCGTTCTCGCCGGCGACAAGGTGCTGGTGGAAATGACGCCCTATGACCTGACCAAGGGCCGCATTACCTACCGTTTCAAGTAAGCTTGCCCGAAGGTCCTGCAAGGGCTTTTGCTCCCGTCTGCCGATGGTCGAGGTTCCATGACGCTGAAATACAAGCTCATTCTGGCCTCGGGCTCGCCCCGTCGCGTCGACCTGCTCAACCAGGCCGGCATCGAGCCGTCGCGGCTGATGCCGATGGATATCGACGAGGCGCCGAAGAAGTCGGAGCATCCGCGTTCGCTCGCCCGCAGGCTTTCGGCTGAGAAGGCCGAAGCTGCCCTTGCCGCCATCAAGGGCGATATCACCTGGAAGGGCAGCTATATCCTGTCTGCCGATACGGTGGTTGCCGTTGGCCGGCGCATTCTCGGCAAGGCCGAATTCGCCGACGAGGCGTTGAGCTCGCTGCATCTCTTGTCGGGGCGCAACCATATGGTCTACACCGGCGTTTGCCTGGTGACGCCGGATCGCAAGATCCGCCAGAAGATCGTCGAGACCAAGGTCCGCTTCAAGCGGCTGTCCGGCTTCGAGATCGAGAACTACCTGGCCTCCGGCCAGTGGCGCGGCAAAGCGGGCGCCTACGGCATCCAGGGCCTCGCCGGCACCTTCGTGCAGAAGATGGTGGGCTCCTACACCAACGTCGTCGGCCTGCCGCTCTATGAAACCATTCTGCTTCTGACCGGCGAAGGCTTCGATGTGCATAGCCGGTGGCCCGAGGGCTGAGCCCGACGGCTCATTCCTGAATGAGGACGGACCGAGCATGCCCGAAGACAAGAAAGCCGCCGCCAAGGTCGAACCGCTGCGCAAGACGCGCCCTTGCCCCGAATGCGGCAAACCCTCGCACCGTGAACATTACCCCTTCTGCTCCAACCGCTGCCGCGAGGTCGACCTCTCCCGCTGGCTGACCGGCTCCTATGCCATTCCGGTGGCCGAGGATGAGACCAAGGCCGGTTACCCGGATGAGGAAAACTAGATATTCCACCGGCGAAGCTCTTATTTTTCCTCATGAATCCGCAAAATCGGCAAGACCGTCAAAAAAGAGTCATTTGACGCTTGCCATGGCCGAACAAGATGCTATAACCCCGCTCGCTTCCGGGGCGAACCAAGGCCCCGCGGTTCCTTTTCCAAAGGGAACCATCGGAAGCAGGTTAGCCCAGGTAGCTCAGTTGGTAGAGCAGCGGATTGAAAATCCGCGTGTCACTGGTTCGATTCCGGTCCTGGGCACCATCGCCATCTGCATAGTATCTGCTGCATTTTTCAAGATCGTGCGCCCTCATCAAATACCCGAGTTTGACAAGTTTTTCACGCGGGTTTGACAATTTTCGTTTTTCGTTTGTTCAGCTCGGCCTCGAAATCAGCCATCGCGACGGCCGCTTGTTTCGACCTGTGTGCGCGCCTCGAATAGTACTTGACGGTCTCGATTCGCGATTTCTGCACCAGCCGTCCGCTGGCGGCGCCCCTGAAATCAAACGATGGCTCTCAATGCTGCTTTCTGATGGATATCGCCATTGGCAATATTTCGTTGCGAAATAAATCGCCAAAGGCTATATTCCATTATGAAAAAGATCGCGTACAGCAAAGCTGCCATGAAGGCACTCCGCAAAATGCAGCAGAAGCGCGCGGCCGCGATCGTAGCCAAGGTAGAAGCCTTCGCCAATGGCGAGACAGTGGACCTCAAGAAGCTGCAAGGCAGCGAATTTTTTCGCATTCGCGTTGGGCAGGACCGGGTCATCATAGACGACCAGAATATGCAGGTCCTGGTCATCAAAGCTGGCCCACGTGGCGATGTTTATAACGAATAGGAGACCACCATGGGTGAAATCCAGAAACTAACCATCGACGGCAAGGGATATGTGCTGCTTTCCGAAGATGATTATCAGGACCTTGTCGATATCAGCGACGCGCGCGCAGCAAAGGCGCGCATCGACGATGGCGAAGAAACCTGGCCTCAAGACGTCGTCGAGGCGCTGATCGCCGGTGAAGATCCTGTCCGCGTGTTCCGTAAGCATCGCGGCATCAGCATCAAGGAACTGGCTGAAAAGGCCGGGCTCTCGCAGCCTTATCTTTCCGAAATCGAGACTGGAAAGAAAGAGGGCTCCCTAGATGCTCTAAAGGCGATCGCTCGTACGCTGGAAGTCGACCTTGACGATCTGGCTTGACGTAATATGCGCATCCGCGTCTTGGCGGGGAACTGTTCAGCT
Organism: Rhizobium esperanzae; assembly: GCF_014197615.1. Classification (GTDB taxonomy): domain Bacteria; phylum Pseudomonadota; class Alphaproteobacteria; order Rhizobiales; family Rhizobiaceae; genus Rhizobium; species Rhizobium esperanzae_A. Next base: position 236,372 of record NZ_JACIFY010000004.1, on the reverse strand, counting down.
CATGGCTCCTCAATAAGGTCGCGGAAAGTAGAGAAACAAAGACCTGATATTTCTGCAGCCATGACGCCGTGCGCGGCTGTTCGGCAGGCGATCGTCTGGAGCTCAACGCTAACGTCATGCAGCAAACCCGGTGGGCTTCGGTTGACGGCTTTCCCTCACAGGCCGCGGAAGCCGCAAAAGCAGGACGCGGCGTTCGGTAAATATCGTCGTCGTAGAAAAGCCCCACTTGAAATTGCATTTGTGCAGGCGAACGCATCGCGTCGCATGCTGAACCTAACTATTTGCTTATAGAGATTTTGATGTCGGGAATTCGCAAGCTCCTGTTCGGGTTGACTGCCGCTTTGGTTCTAATGATTGTTGTCGGCGCCGGTTGGCTTTGGCAGGTCGCGGGCGCCTATGGGTTCAACACCGTCTTGCGCCGTGGCGGGACCTATTGGATCACCGTGAAGCCTGACGATGAGCGGCTATCGGCCTCGATGCAATTGGCGTTGAAGAACCCGGTCCCGGCCGTGCAGCCGGGGTCGCTGGTCTGGCAGGAACCTGAGGTTGGCTTCGAGGTGGCGGAGCTGCCGGTGCTTGCCGATGGTCGCGAAGTCGATCGCATTTTCCTCAGCAGGATTGATCCCACGCGCTTCCGCTTCGTCGTGCATAACGCGTCACAGGGTGACAAAGGCATCGACGAATGGGAGCATGCCTTGCCCAAGGCCGTGCTGATCGTCAACGGCAGCTACTACGACATGCATGGCCGGCCCGACACGCCCTTCATCAGTGAGGGTATCGCGATGGGTCCCCAGCAGTATGACGCGAAGGCCGGCGCCTTCTTTGCAGACGCAAACTCCGCCGACATCCGTGATCTGACCCATCAAGATTGGGGAAGTGCCCTTGCCGGGGCGACGAATGCGATGGTTTCCTATCCGCTCCTGATCGGCGACGACGGGCAGACTCATGTGAACGTGAAAAGCCGCTGGCTGGCCAATCGAACCTTTGTCGCCAAGGACGGCTCAGGCCGCATCTTGATCGGCACGACGAAGGAGGCATTCTTCTCGCTCGATCGGTTGGCGGAATTTCTCAAGGCGTCGCCACTCGATCTCAAGGTCGCCCTCAACCTCGACGGCGGCCCCCTCGCGCACCGCAGCGTCCGGCTGAACGGCTATAGCCAGAAATTTTATGCGCGATGGGAAGCACAGGTCGAGGATGACAATGTCAGATTGCTGCGTTGGCCGGTTCTTCAGGCCAATTGGGCCATGCCGATGGTTCTGACGGTCGAGCGGAGATAGTTTGCGGTCAAGCCGCAAGCCGGATACTTGTCGTCTCCACCCGGCCGCGTCGATCTCCATCGGCACGCGTTCCCAGCTTGCCGGCATCCAGCATCCGGGCCAGTTCTGCGATGGTCAGATCGGTCGGTTGCCGCCCCTCAGTATCTGAAGTCTCGGATTTACCTTTACATTTCTGCGACCGACAGGTGCGGGGCGAGCGCCCGCAGGAAACTTTCGGCATCGAAAATCGCAGCCGGTGCTTTTGCGCCAGTATCGCGAATGTCCCCTGACAGGACGCGCTGGACCGCTTCGCAGATAATCGGCGCCGTGACGGCGTAGATGTCCTGTCCTTGGGCGACGATCCGGCGACGCACGTCGCCTTGCGAGACAATCACTTCCACGGCAAAACGCTGCGCCGAGCGACCGGTTTCGTCAACAGGCTGCGGTGGCGGCGTCGACGGGTCACGAACATCCCGCAGGGCCGTTGTGCCGAGAAAAGTGTGCAATTCCTTTGTCTGGAGGCGACGAGCGATCAGCGGTACTTCCGAAAAGGAAAGTTCGACGAATGTCTGCTGGCCGAATGGTTCCGGCAATGTGGATATGCGTTCGGCAGGCGGCTGGCCGACCGGCTCAAGCTGCCCGCCGTTGACGGCCAGGCGCCGCGCTGTGTTCTTCTCTCCGGTCACGCGCGTACCTTTTGTCGGCAGCCAACTGTCGAGCGCAACGAAGACCTCGATCGCGTCGGCATCATCCCAATCATCCATGGCGGCGGCGACCAGCAGGTCGGCCAGTCCGCCGTAAAATCCCATCGCCGGGATGACGGCGACGCCCGCTCTTCCGGCCGCAGCCTCGTGACGGTCTAACGTCGCCTGTACGCTCGGCTGCTCAGCTGTCACGTCGAGATAATGGATGCCCGCCCGCAACGCCGCACGCACCACCGCGTCGGCCGTGTCCATGAACGGCCCGGCGCAGTTTATCACCGCTGCCGCCCCGGCGAGCGCCCTGTCCAGAGCCGCGTCGTCCTCCACCGCAGCTTCGCGGCATTCGACGCCGCGTTCCGGAAAGCCCGCCTCCGCCAGCCGCTCGGCACTCCGTCCAATCGCGATAGGCTGCAGCCCGCGCCGCAAGAGTTCAGCAACGACAAAACGCCCGGTATGGCCGTTTGCGCCGAGGACCGCTACGGCCCGAGATGTCGTGGTGGTGTCAATTGCCTCATCGGTGGTCATTGCTCTTCTCTCCGCTACAGACCTGTCTGTATTCAATAAAACATACAGGTCTGTAGCGTGTCAATCGGCTTTCTGCTATGGTGGCGCAATTCGGAGATATCGACATGCCAAGAAGCACAGCCAATGCCCCTGCCACCGGCGCCAACGAGGTCCGCGACAGGATTCTCGAAACGGCGTCGGAACTCTTTTACCGGCGCGGGGTGCGCGCCGTCGGCGTCGATCTTGTGGTGGAAAAGTCAGGCGTCGCCAAAACCAGCCTTTACCGTCATTTCGGCACCAAGGATGACCTGATCGCGGCCTTTCTCAAGCGTGAGGACCTGGATTTCTGGAGCACCTGGGACCGGGTGACGGAGCAGTATCCGGAGGATGCCGCGGCCGAACTCGACGCCCATTTCGAGTGGATCGGCGAAAGGGTCGGGCGGGAAAATTACCGCGGCTGCCCGCAAATCAATACTGCCGCCGAGTTCCCCGAAGCCGGTCACCCCGCACGCAAGGTCGCAGAGACCCACATGCGTGAGATGAGGCGGCGGCTGAAGACCATAGCCGAGGGACTGGCGGTTGCAGCGCCTGACCGGCTCGCCGGCCAACTGGCGGTGCTGATCAACGGCGCCTTTGTCAGCATGCAGGTCTTTGAGCCGGGCGAGGCGACCGGTTTGCTCCGCGATGCCGCCCATGCGCTGATCGCCGCCAGCCGCAGTTGATCAGAGTTGCTTGCCTCTCGGGCTGTTGCCTGTCGTCAGGCGCCGATCTGCTGTATCTCAGTGCCGGCAGAAGGCTCGGCGATGACGGCTTGATTCCGGCCTCGCTGCTTGGCGCGATAAAGCGCGCGATCGGCTTCGAGCAACAGTGCCTCCGGAGAGAGATTCTGATCCGGTGTCGCCAGCGCAATGCCGACGCTGATCGTTACGTGCCCGAACTGCGAGCCCTCATGCGCCAGCTTGACGGCCGCCATTGCCGAACAGAGGGCCTGTCCGATGATGGGCGCGTTGCTGGCTGAGGCAATCCGCGCGATGATGGCGAACTCCTCTCCGCCGTAACGGGCAACGAGGTCCTGTTTGCTGCGCGTATTGCGCTCCAGCACACGGGCGATTTCCTTCAGGCAGGCATCTCCCGCCGGATGGCCGTATCGGTCGTTGTAGCCTTTGAACCAGTCGGCATCCACCATGGCAAGCATCAGCAGGTCCTGACCCTGCCCAAGCCCGGCGAGCTCGCTTGCGAGAACCTCGTCGAAGCGGCGCCGGTTGGCCACGCCCGTCATCTCGTCCGTCTGGCTGATCGTCAGGAGCCTCTGATTGAGCCGCTCCAGCTCGGACGTCCGATCCCGGATCTTTCCCTCAAGCGCTTCATGGGCGGCGTGAACGCGCGCGGCCATCGCGGCAAAATCGCGGGCAAGCTCGCCGATCTCGTCGTCGGAATGCGTCGGCAGGGCGTCATTGGCAACGGTCACGCCGGAACGGCCGACCAGCTGCGTAGCGTGGATCAATCGCACCAGCGGTTCGGCGACCTGCTTTTGCAGGATCGAACGGAGGATGAAAAGTTCGACGAACAGGGTGAGCAGCCCGACCGCGATGACGATCCCGAGATTGGTGAGGATGGCGGATCGCATCAGAGATTTCGGATAGTGGACGGCGAGCATCCAGGGCGTATCCGGGATCCGGCCGACGGCGGTAATTTCGCCAGCGCTGTCGATGAGCGACACCGAACCCGCTTCGATCGACTGGCTTGCCTTCAGCAAAGGCTGGTAATCGGCGATTTCAAGCGAGGAAATCGAGGCTTCGCCGGCGCTGGCGGTGATCTTATCGGCGTATTTGCCGTCGAAGATCAGTGTGCCCTGAGCATCGGCGGCAAAGATCGTCGCCCTGGCGCCCGGCAGTGTCGGGCTGGCGGTTCGTTTCATCAGATCGTCGAGCAGCACGTCGACACAGGCCAGGATGCGATGTTTGCCCGAAGCATCAGGTGCATCGGGCGTCGCGATCGTCGTCATCCACGCATTGTTGGAAGGATCCCAGTAGATGCGGGTAAAAAAAGTATCGTTCTGCGGCCCGCCGAACCCGCGGGAGTAAAATTCGAAGGTCTCGAGCTTCAGTGCATCCGGGCCTTCATATTGGAATACCTTGGCGATGTCGGCAGCCTGATAGATCGGGAAACCTTTTTCCGGCACCACGCCGTAGAAATTGAAGAGGCGGCCCTTGGCGGCAGAACCGAATTGATAGGAGAGCAGGTAGGACAGCGCAAAGCGTGTCTTCCCGTCCTCATCCGGTGTCACGTCAGGCGCGTAAGTCGCCGACATGCCGGGAAATCTGCGCCCATCAGGCAAGGGCTCGCCTTCGAACAATCCCGGGCGCTGGGTGTAGGATCCGTCCTCATGGCGATAGAAAATATCGTCGAAATTTCGTGCCAATGATTGCCGGGCTTCCGGGATCGCGTATATCCGGTCGAACTCGGCCAGGAAATTCTTTTCGAGATCCTTCACCTCGCGGAATGGCAGAGACTCGCGCTGCAAGGCCTGTTCTGTCGAAAGCGAGAGTTGCTTGCGCACAGACTGCTCAAGGGCTGCATGATTGATGAAATAGGACACGCCGCCCGCACAGGCGCAGACCAGTGCGATGCGCAGCGCCGCCAGCCGCAATGCCCGCGACGCCAGCGTATGGCGTGTTTTCGCCTTCACCTTCGGTCTGAAGACGATCTTCAACAACGCGCTCAGACTGCTCGATGTCATGCATTTACCTCAGTCGCTGGAAACAAGCCTGTCCGGCCGCGCTCGAGGGCAGCATCGGGACATCGTGCATGGATGGGCATCGCGGGAAAGCGCCACAATTCATTCGTGACGTGACGAGTTCGGCGGCGGCGGCGAAGCTCGTTCAGCGCATCGAGACATTGCGCGATGGGCTGGAGCGATTCATTGCCGTTCACAAGTTAACAAAGAATGCTTTCGCCGAAGCGCCGCCGATATTGCCTGCGCAACTTGGATAGAATGTGGGAAAATCGGATCAAACGATTGCTCTGTCGGCCGTGCGGCTTGGTTGTTCACGTCAGGAACAGGCCGGCCGCGCCGGCAAGGATCGCTATGCCGGTTGTGATGGCCAGCCGAACCGAATAGCCTAGGCTTCCGGCACTTGCCGCAAGACCGGTTTTCGCCAGAAGATTGGCGCAGGCGGCGACCGCTATCGCGTGGGCGGCCGCATCCGCCGGCACGGCCGGTGACGACAGCTTGGTGATCGAGAGGGTTATCGCATCGAGATCGCCCAGTCCCGTGATGAAGGCGACCGCGACCAGCGACTGCGTTCCAAAGACGGCCAGCGTCGCCCGCGTCACGATGGTCACGGCGGCAAGCAGAAGTGCAAAGCGGAGGACGACCATCACCTCAAGCGGGTTTCGCGGTGCAAAATCGGAACCGCCATCGGAGCGCCGCGCCAATCCGGCAAGGCCGCCGCCTGTCGCAAGGATCGCCGCAGCCGGGCCGAGTGATGCGGCAAGCTCCATCAGCACATCGGGCGCGATGACACCGCAGATCAAAAGCACACGGGTGAGCGATACGGCTCCCGCCAGCATCGCTCCGGCCGAAAGCAGCGGTGAGAGGGCGGGCATCTCAACCGACTGGCGGGCAAAGGAAAGCGTCAGGGCCGTCGAGGACACGGTGCCGCCGCAGGCGCCCGTCAGCAATATTCCGGCCCTTGCGTCGCTGAGCCTGATCATCACGTAACCGGCAAATGAGACTGCCGCCACCAGGATGGTCAGCATCCAGAGTTCGAAGGGATTGATCATTTCCCAGGCATCGACCGTCTCATTGGGAAGAATTGGAAGAATGACGACCGTCATGGTCAGCAGGATCAGCGCCGCTCGCAACTCAAGCCAGGTCAATTTCCGCAGAAATCCATGCAGCGGTTCCCGCGCCGCCAGAAGCGCCGTCACCGCCACGGCACCCGCGGCCGTCGCCGTCATATCGGCAACCACGGCGCCGAAGCCGAGCGCGAACACCGTGATCGCAGCAACGGCGCCGGTTGCGCTGTAATCTTCCTCGCGCTCGGCCTGCATGCGGCTGAAGCTGAGGATCGTGATGCAGAAAAACGCAAAGATGGCAGTCGGCAGGATCGGCCCCGTCACCGGCTGCAGGAAACCGCAAAAGCCGCCGAGGAAGCTCGACAGGCCATAGGTGCGGATGCCCGCAACTCTCTTGCCCGGCGCGGCCTCGCGGTCCTGCCATCCACGCTCGATGCCGACGAGGATGCCGATCGCGAGCGCGAGGCTGAGGCGTTGGAATGCGTCCGTCATCACCAATGAAGTCATCATCGAATCTTCGCAACATGCGGCACGAGTGCTTGAATCCCCGACCCTCGAACTGCCGGGCCATTCGACCCGTGCGCGAGGGCAATTTTGCCGGCCCTATTCGGACGGACGGATCGTCACGGAATCCGGCCGCCGTCTTTCGATGTGCTTTCCATCTGACGCAAGCGATCTGGCTCGCCCATCCTTCTTCCCCCGCCTGACTGCCGTTCAAGTGTCGCCTCGCCATCGAAGGCGGTCAACTCAAACTTTGCCCAACTCATCCCTTGCCCAACTCATCCCTTGCCGGTGGGAACCGCGAGTCCGGCCGTCCGTTACCATTTGAGGAACGGAGGATATGGACATGCGCAGGAGAAAAGCCATCGTCGAGGCGGCACTCGAATCCGAGTACGAGCGCCAGGCACTGGGAATCATGAATACGGAGCAAGCCTTGGAGCTCGAGGATTCCAACGGTCTGGTTTTCAGTCATCCGGATAAAGAGGCCGGCGCAACGGATCAATTTGTCGATCAGGAACAGTTGCGCAGATTGGTGCAGCAGCAGCGCCGCCGTTTTATGCGTCCGACTTGAAGCGGGCCATACCTCTTGGTGACGTCGCAAACCTGCACGTTTGCCGACGTCGTCCTCCTACGCCGCAATTTAAAATGCTACAGCGTCCTTGGCGGCTTTCGAAAAGCGCCGCCTGTGGTCTCGGGAAGAACGCGCAATCAGCATCAGGATAGGAGGAGACGTCGATGACGGAATTGAACGGGAAGATCGCGGCGGTGACGGGTGCGGCGTCCGGCATAGGATTGGCCTCGACGGAGGCGATGCTCGCCGCAGGCGCGACGGTCGTACTGGTGGACCGCGATCAGAAGTCCCTGGAGACGATTTGCGGCCGGCTGGGCGAGCGCGCCATTCCGCTGGTGATCGACCTGCTGGATCCCAATGCCTGTGCGGGACTGCTCGAAGGCGTCCTGTCGAAGACCGGTCGGCTCGACATCCTGCATGCCAATGCCGGCACTTATATCGGCGGCGACCTGATGGAAACCGATCTCGACACCATCGATCGCATGCTCAATCTCAACGTCAATGTCGTCATCAAGAATGTACGCAGTGTCATTCCTCACATGATCGAACGCGGCACCGGTGACATCGTCGTCACCAGCTCCGTCGCCGGACATTCGGCAATTCCCTGGGAGCCGGTCTATTCGCCGTCGAAGTGGGCGATGACGTGCTTCGTCCAGACGATGCGACGCCAGCTTCTGAAAAGCGGCATTCGCGTCGGCTCGGTTTCTCCGGGGCCGGTGATCAGCGCTCTGCTGGCGGATTGGCCGGAAGAAAACCTTCGCAAGGCCAAGGAAGCCGGCGCCTTGATCGAGCCCAAGGAAGTCGCCGACGCGATCATCTTCATGCTCACCCGGCCGCGCAACGTCACCATCCGCGATATCGTGGTGCTTCCGAGCGCCTTCGACATTTAAGCCGAGGATGCGTTCGCCAGACCCGATGTGGAAACGTTACCACATTTTCTTGACTCGCAATCCTGCTCCTTTTATTCAAATGTGGAAACGTTGCCATATCTGGGAGGAGCTTGATGAAATCCGCGCGGTTGAACCGTCTTTTCGGCGCGTCTGGAAATTGTTTCGACGTTGCCATCGATCACGGCATGTTCAATGAACGAACCTTTCTCGCCGGCATCGAGAACATGAAGACCGCCATCGAGGTGATCGCGCAAGCCGGCCCCGATGCCATCCAGCTTCCGCCGGGGACCGCACCCATTCTGCAGGCGATCCCCGGCAAGCATCGCCCGGCATTGGTGTTGCGCACCGATATCGCCAACATCTACGGCAATCCCCTGCCGTCCCAGCTGTTTTCCGAAATGATCGACAGGGCGGTGGAGCAGGGCGTTGCGCTGGATGCCGCCTGCGTCGTCGTCAATCTTTTGATGCTGCCGGACCAGCCGGAGGTCTACCGCGCCTGCGTGCGCAATGTGAACAGCCTGAAGCGTGAATGCGAGATCTACGGCATGCCGCTGATGGTCGAGCCGCTCGTCATGCAGGACAATTCCAAGGGCGCCTACATGGTCGACGGCGCGATCGACAAGATCCTGCCGCTGGTGCGCCAGGCGGCCGAACTCGGCGCCGATATCATCAAGGCCGACCCTTGCGACAATGTCGAGGAATATCACCGCGTCGTCGAGATCGCCCAGGGCCTGCCGGTGCTGGTGCGCGGCGGCGGCCGCGTTTCGGATCAGGAAATCCTGATCCGCACCAAGCAGTTGATGGAGCAGGGCGCCCGTGGCATCGTCTATGGCCGCAACGTCATTCAACACAACAATCCCGGCGGCATGACGCGTGCCTTGATGGCGATCGTCCATGACAGGGCTTCCGTCGAGCAAGCCTCGCTGCATATAGGCTGACGCGCGTCTGGGAGGAGATGTCATGACGAAAATATTCCGCTTCGGCGTCATCGGCTGCGGCCTGATGGGGCGCGAGTTTGCCAGTGCCGCGGCGCGCTGGCTGCATCTGGCCGACGTGAAGGCGCGGCCGGAAATCGTCGCCGTCTGCGACACCAACACGGCGCTGCTCGACTGGTTCAGGGATCAGGTGCCGACCGTTCGGCAGTTCACCGCCGACTATAAGGAGCTTCTGGCCAATCCCGAGGTGGATGCGGTCTATTGCGCCGTTCCGCATGTGCTGCACCAGCAATTCTACATCGATATCCTCAAGGCCGGAAAACATCTGCTCGGTGAAAAGCCCTTCGGCATGGATGCCGCGCAGAACCGCGAGATCATGGCGGTTCTCGCCGAGCACCCCGAACTCCTGGTCCGCTGCTCGTCGGAAATGCCGTTCTTCCCCGGCGCACAGAAGGTCATCGCGCTCGCAAAAAGCGGTGAGATGGGGGAGATCCTCGAAGTCGAGGCGGGTTTCCTGCACTCTTCGGATATCGACCGGCAAAAGCCGATCAACTGGAAGCGCATGGCCGAGATCAACGGCGACTATGGCTGCATGGGTGATCTCGGCATGCATGTGTTGCATGTGCCGCTGCGTCTCGGCTGGCGCCCGGCGACCCTGCATGCGCAGCTGGTCAAAAAGGTCAGCGAACGTCCTGACGGCAAGGGCGGCATGCTGCCCTGCACCACCTGGGACAATGCCACGATCAGCAGCCGCGTGCGCACCGGTAATCAGGATTTCCCGATGGTGCTGAAAACCTGGCGCATCGCGCCCGGCGAATCCAACAGCTGGTACATCCGCGTTCTCGGCATGAAGAAAAGCGCATTCTTCAGCACGAAGTCGCCGCGCCAGTGGCAGTGGATGGACTATAATGGCGGTGCGCAGGCCTGGAGCACCGAGGATCTCGGATACGCCTCGCTGTTTCCTGCCATTACAGGCAAGATCTTCGAATTCGGTTTTGCCGACGCCATCCAGCAGATGTGGGCGGCCTTCCTCGACGAGCTTGCCGGCGGCAATGCCAACGGTTTCGGCTGCGCGACGCCGGCCGAGGCGCAGGCGCATCATGCAGTGCTGACGGCAGCCCTCAAATCCGGCCGCGAGGACGTCGTGGTCCCGGTCGTCTATGACGGGGCGTCCGACTGATGCGGCGCTCCGAGATCAACGCCGCCTTGCGGCGGGCAGCCGCGACCCTTGAGCGCTGGCATTGGTCCCTGCCGGTATGGGGATATTGGACGGCGGCGGATTTTGCCTCTCATCCGGAGGAGTCGGCCTATTTGCGCGCTCACCAGCTCGGATGGGACGTCACCGATTTCGGATCGAACCGGTTTGCCGAATGCGGCCTCGTGCTGTTTTGCCTGCGCAATGGCATCGTCGATACCGGGGGCCACCGCACCTATGCCGAAAAGCTGCTTTTCGTCGAAGAAGGGCAGCTCACGCCGGCGCACCGGCATGCGGCGAAGATGGAAGACATCATCAATCGCGCCGGCGGCGATCTCGTCATCGAATTTGCCGCAACCGATGCCGACGGCAATCTGCTGAAGGAGGATGTGACGGTTCCGGTCGACGGCCTGCCGCACCGGCTGGCTGCATGGGAACCGCTGATCCTCAAGGCCGGCCAGAGCGTGACGATCCGCACCGGGCTTTACCACCGCTTCTACGGCCGCAAAGGCGGCGGACCCGTGCTCGTCGGCGAGGTCAGCCAGGTCAACGACGATAACAGCGATAATTTCTTCCTGGAGCCGATCGGCCGCTTTGCCGCGATCGAGGAAGACGAGCCGCCGCTCAGGCCCTTGTGGAACGAAGGGGACTGCTGATGCGCCATCACGGCAGTCGGAAAGAGGGCGGCATCGTGTGCGCCGGCAACTTCATCGTCGATCGCGTCCACACCCTGTCCTATTGGCCCGAACAGGGCAATCTCGCCCATATCCTGCACCAGGATCTCGGCGTGGGCGGCGGGGCGGCCAATGTCGTCACCGATCTGGCCTCGCTCGGATTTTGCGGAAAGCTGGCAGCGGCCGGGTGCATCGGCGCCGATCCGGACGGTGAGATCGTCAAGGCCCGCCTTGCGGTCGCCGGTGTCGATATCGGGGGGCTGACGGCACTCGCCGACCGGGTAACGGCGCACACCCATGTCATGAACGTGCCCGGCCAGAACCGGACCTTCTTCTATCATGGCGGCGCCAGCGATGCCGTCACCGACAAGCTTATTTCACCCGCGACCTTCGCTGAGGCCGGCTACCGGCTGTTCTATCTCGGTTATCTCATGCTGCTGCCGGGTCTCGACCGCATCGGTCCCGACGGCCGTTCGGGAGCGTCGCGCCTGCTCGAAGCCGCGCGCCGCGCCGGGCTGACGACCTGCGTGGACTTCGTCTCGAGCGAAGACCCGGAATTTGCAGCCAAGGTCGGCGTCGCTCTGCCCTTCTGCGACTACTTGATCATCAATGAGATGGAGGCCGGCCGGGCGACCGGCGTTGCCGTCCGCGACGCCAAGGGAGATTTGATCGAGGCGGGGCTTTTGACGGCGGGTGAACGCCTGCTGGCCGCAGGCGTCGCCAAGGGAGCGATCATCCACGCGCCGGAAATCTGCTTCTGGTTTGCGCCTGGCGCTTCGCCGATCAGGACACAGTCGCGCGCCGTCGATCCCGATGACATCGTCAGCACGGTCGGCGCGGGAGACGCCTTTTGTGCCGCCGTGCTCTACGGCCTGCATGAGAGCTGGCCGGTCGAGCATATCTGCGCCGTCGCCCATGCCGCGGCTGCGCGCTGCCTCAAGGGTGCGACGGCCACCGACGGCATTCCCGATATATCAGTCCTCCTTTGCGAGGCAGAGGAGACGAACGCGCAACCCGCTTAGCCCCAGACGCCGCCTCAGGGGAAGGCAACGGCGATCGGCGTCGAGTCAGAATGGAGGAGCAGAAATGAAGCTATTCGTTATGTCAGCCATGCGCGGCACACTCGTCGGCTTAAGTGCAACCGGGGAGGCGGGGCGATGACCCATACGGAAACGGCGCGGCTCTGCGGCAAGGTGGCGCTGGTCACTGGGGGAGCAAGCGGCATCGGCAAGGCGGTATGCGAACGCTTCGCCGCCGAGGGCGCCAAGGTTGTCGTAGCGGATCTCGATGGCGAACGATGCGCCCGGGTGGCGGCAGCGATCGGTCCGCATGCCTGGGGCGTGGCGCTCGATGTGACCAGCCAGGACAGCATCGAAGACGCTGCACGCTTCACGATATCGACCGCCGGTCAGATCGACATCCTGGTCAACGCCGCCGGCATTTACGACGTCGAGTCCATTCTTGAAATATCCCGGGAACGGACCGCTCGGGTCTTTCAGGTCAATATTGAGGGCCTGATCTTCATGACGCAGGCCGTCGCCCGGCACATGGTGGAGAGAGGGGCAGGTGGACGCATCATCAATTTCTCGTCCCAGGCCGGGCGTCGGGGCGAAGGACCTGCCGTGGCTTACTGCGCGTCCAAGGCGGCCGTCATCAGCATCACGCAAAGCTGCGCTCTGGAACTGATCCGTTACGGGATCAATGTCAACGCCATCGCTCCGGGCGTCGTCGATACGCCGATGTGGGACGTCGTCGATGCAAAACTCGGCAGCCGGGAAGGGTTGCAACCCGGCGACGTCAAGCGCCGCGTGGCGGCCGCCGTTCCCGCCGGGCGATTTGGCGCCGCTGAGGAACAGGCCGCCATGGCTGCCTTCCTCGCCGGGCCGGATGCGGCATACATCGTGGCGCAGTGTTACAATGTCGATGGCGGCAATGTCATGAGCTGAGCGCTTCGCTTCATCGGCAGGAATAGGCAATCGAGCTTGAGGTCTGGAGGAGTGGAATGAGAGCTGTACGCTTGGAGTCGATCGGGTCTTTGACCATGCGCAGCGTTGAGAAACCGGTTGCCGGGCGGGGCGAGCTGCTTGTCCGGGTCGTCGCCGCCGGCATCTGCGGTTCCGATCGCCACATGTACAAGGGCGAATATCCGACCGCGATCCCCGTCACGCTGGGCCACGAATTCTGCGGCATCGTCGAAGAGATCGGTGATGGCGTCACCCGCTTTGCCGGCGGCGAACTGGTGACGGTCGACCCGAATATCGCCTGCGGCACCTGTCCGGCGTGCACGCGGGCGCGGCCGAACCTGTGCGAAAGACTGACCGCCATCGGCGTGACGCGGGATGGCGGCTTTGCCGAATATGTGGCCGTGCCGCATGCGCAGGCCTTCATCCTGCCGGCCGGCCTCGATCCCGTTCACGGCGCCTTCTCCGAACCGCTGGCCTGCTGCATCCACGCCATCGACAAGGCCCGGATCCGTCCGGGCGACAGCGTCGCGATCCTCGGCGGCGGTGTGATCGGCCTGCTGATGGTGCAGCTGGCCCGTCTGGCGGGGGCATGCGAGATCATTTTGGTCACGCGGCAGCAATCGAGACGCCAGGCCGCCCTGCGCCTGGGGGCGACGCACACCTTCGACCCGAATTCTTCGGACACGGTCGCGTCGGTTCGAGAGCTCACCAAAGGCGGCGCCGATGTGGTCATCGAGTGCGCCGGCGTCAGCGACACGCTGCAAAGCGGTCTGAGAATGGCGCGGCGCGGCGGCACCTTCGTGCTTTTCGGGGTCACGCCTGCGGGCGTCGAGGTGCCGGTTCTGCCCTTCGATCTGCTGGTCAACGAAGTCGATATCAGGCCGGCCTACCTCAACCCCTTCACCCATTCGCGCGCTGCGGCAATGGTCGCAAGCGGAGCATTGGAACTGGACGCGTTGGTTACCAGAACCATCGGTCTGGAGGAGGTCGCCGACGTGGTCGGCAATGCGCCATTGCCGGGCGAGATCAAGGTCATCGTCCGGCCCTAACTTCGCAGATCCATCTGCTCAGTTGCGAACGGGACCGGTGGAGTCGCGCGCGATCAGCCTGACCGGCACTTTGACGATCGCACCCTGCCGGGATTCGTCGCCTGTCTGCTGCGCCTCGATCAGCGCTTCCAGCAGCCGCGCTGCCTGCTGCCCGACATCGCGGATCGGCTGTGCGACCGTTGTCAGCCGTGGAAAGACGTAGGCGGCCTCCGGCAGATCGTCGAAGCCGACGACCGAATAGTCGTTCGGAACGGAAGATCCGCGATCCTGGATGGCATGGATGGCGGCAATCGCCGAAATGTCGGTCGTGCCGATAATCGCGGTGACCTCAGCGCGCGACGCCAGCAATTCCCGCGCCAGCCGGTAGGTCTCGGCAAAGCTGTGCTCTTCCGCCATCGCCACGACGGCAGGCGCGATCCCGTCTTTTGCCATTTCCGCCGTGATGCCCTGAAGGCGAAGCTGGATCGGCTGGCTGTGTGCCGGCGCCCCGACGATGGCGATCGCCCGGTGGCCGAGGCCGATCAGATGGCGCGCCATCAGCCGTCCGCCTTCCTCGTGATCGGCCATGACAGCGTCGTCGGCGATGCCGTTCAACTCGCGGTCGATGGCGATGACCGGAATGCCCGCGTCCCGCAGCACTGCGAAATGCTCGATGCTGCCGAAAGCGCTTGCGACGATGACGCCGTCGACACGCTGGGCGAGCAGCATGGAGAGATAGCGCACCTCGTGATCCATATTTTCCGCCGTGCTGCAGATCAGCGTCTGATAGCCGTGCTGGAACAATTCCTGTTCGATGGCATGGGCGAGGATGCCGAAGAAAGGCACGTCGATTGACGGCAGCATCAGTCCGATCATCCGGCTTGGCGCACCGCGCAGCATGCGCGCACCCTTGCTGGGCGTGTAGTTCAGCGTTCGGATCGCCGCTTCGACGCGGTCCCTGAGTTCAGGCGAGGCATAACCGCTGTTGTTGAGCACGCGAGAGACCGAAGAGACTGACGTTCCCGCAAGTTTGGCGATATGTCTGATGCTGGTCGTCACGTGCTCGCATTTCTTTCTGGCGGTCGAATGGGACGGATGCTGAACTTCACCTCCATTTGTCAATCACTAGATCACTAGCGGGACGCCGCATCAAGCGCGCCGCAACAATGGAGCGCTTCGGACGGATGGCTATCCGGCATTGGTCGACAACGTCCCTCTTGAAAGCTACAGGATAGTGCTGATCGATAGCGGCACGTTGGCGGATCCATGATGAACGACACGGTCATCCTTTTTCACGGGATTGCCCGGACAAGAAGAAGCATGCAGAAGCTCGCCAACTTCCTGTCCGGCAACGGCTATCGGGTTGTCAATGTCGGCTACCCCTCCACCAGGTTTTCGATCGGCGACCTCGTCGGCATCGTCCGGCCGGAGATCGACGGTGCCGTGAAGGCGGCAGGCGAGGGCCGTGTCCATTTTGTCGGTTATTCGATGGGTGGACTGATCATCCGCGCTTTTCTCAGGAACGATCGCCCAGCCAATCTGGGCAGGGTGATCATGGTCGGAACGCCGAACAACGGCAGTCAGGTTGCCGATTTCCTCAAGGACTGGCCGCTATACAGGACGTTCTATGGACCGGCGGGCCAGCAACTGATTACCGATCAAACCGCAATGACCGAGCTGTTCGGCACGGTCGATTACGAACTCGGCATCATCGCCGGCAACAGGACCATCGACCCGGTCTCCTCCCTCATCATTGGTCGAAGGGTGCCGAATGATGGGAAGGTGTCGGTGGAGAGCACCCGTCTCGACGGCGCGGCAGCCCATATCGTCATTCCCGCAAACCACACTTTCTTGCCCGTCAACAGGACCATGTGGAGCCAAGCCCTGTCGTTTCTGAAAGATGGGCGGTTCACAGCCTGAATTTCCGGATATTCAAACATCCGCCACATGCCCTCGTCTTAATCTCTGCCGCACCGGTATCGAAGGAAAATGCAATGACCGCCATCTTGCGAAAGAAAGTTCACGGCGCCTTCACGCGCGGGCAGGTGATCGATGGCGCCGAAGATATCGGCGTCGCCTATCAGGTGTTTTCCGATACGGTGATCGAAGACGTTATCGTCAAAAATTCACCGCGCGGCTTCAAGTTCCACAATGGCAAAAACCTCACGATCCGGCGCTGCGAAACGGAGAACGTCAACGGCGACGGCATTTACCTGACGAAGACGACGGACGTTCTTCTGGAGAACAATCGCATTGGCGCAGCACCCGGTCAGGGGGCGGACTGCTGCCAATTCGCCTACGAAAACAAGGACGACTATGTCAGTTCCAATGTCGTGATCCGCGGCAACCTCCTGCTTCAGTCGCCGACCAGCACCTCCAACAAGGGCGCGCTGGTCTGCGATAAAACCCGAAACTACCTCGTCGAATACAACTTCATCGGCGGCAAGAATTTCTCCTTTTCGTCGATCGGCGATGGTGCCGTCGTGCGCAGCAACATCATGCGCGACGGCAGGATGAATGATTATTCCTTCGGCTACGGCATCGGCGACAAGGTCGACCATACCGGGCACCACGTCTATGACAACTGGATCGAGAACACCAATCGTGGCGTCAGCCTCAGCGGCTTTTCGGATCAGGAACAGGCATTCCGCAAAGACATCGATATCCACGACAACGTCATCAGCCAATGCGACATCGCATTCTTCGCCAACCGCCCGTGGTCCGGCAGTTTCCGGCGCAACATATTCCTGCGCTGCGAGCAGGATATCGTTCTGAAGGGAAGGGGCAAGGAGACCGCCGGCGATGTCGACGGCAATTATGCCAATGACGGCAGCTTCCTGAACGTCACCCCGCCGCCGCTTGTCTTCAAACCGGACGGAAAAGCCTCCGTTTCATCAGGCCAATGGACATCCGAGCCCGATGAGATCCGCATCCAGTGGCGCGACAAGGGGATCGACATCCCAGGCGCCAACCGGCCCTCCATCGCCGTTGCGCCCGGCATGGAATTGTCCTGCGTGCTCTTGGCCCGCAAGGATCAGAACTGGATGCTGGCGATCGCCGAGACCGCCTATGACGACTTCACGCCGCGCGCATGGCAGGAGCACAGGCTGCCTTGGCAGAAGCGCTATCTGTCGATTTGAGCGGCGTGGTGGTGTCGCGTGCAGTTGGGGCACGCGACCGCCATAAGCCCACCCGATGGCCGACAAAGATGACCGCGACGAGAACGGTGGAATGAGGCGCTCAGACGTCGAGCACCCCTCAAGTCTGGCGCAGATTCCGGTTTGTCCGCAACCTCGGACGCAGTTCCGAGAGCGCGATGACCATATGTGGCCAGAGAATGAAAGGTGCCAGCATCATGCCTGCCTCGGTCATGGCTCCAAGCATGATGAGGATGATGATAACGATCTCCTTTCGCCTCGCGCCGGATTCTGCCGGGTCGGGGTCGACGATCGTCATCTTCCTGAACAGGCGGGTCAGCAAAAATAACGTCCATGCGGTGATGCCTGGAATGCCGATATTCAGCGCCAGCTCGAGATAGGTGTTGTGGGTCGATCGTGCATCGAAGGTAACCTTGACATACTCCTCCATGACCTCCGGCTGGCGGAACATCGCAAAGCCGTAACCTGTCAGAGGCCTGTCCCATATCAGCGGCAACAGTTGTTCCCAGATATTGGTGCGGCCAGAGAAGGTAATATCTTTGCCGAATGCTTCTGCAACGGCTGAGGCTACTCCGAGATAGACGAAGCTGGCGCCGAAGCCGACGATCAGGAACAGCAGGAAGACGACGAAGGAACGAAAAAGACGGTTCGGGTAGATGTGAATCACGCGAACGCCATACAGCATCATGCTGCCGAACATCGTCAAGACAACAGCCGTCGAGGACTTGGTTGCGACGATCAGGACGAGAAGGCAAAGCATTGCAGCCCAGCGTATCAGGGTACTGTAACGAAGCCGGCCGAGCTTCTCCGTCGACAGCAGGCAGACAAAGCTGACCGAGCAAAACTGCCCCAGCGTGTTCTTATGGTAAAAGGCACCCTTGACCATGCCCGCATAGCTGCCGCGCATGATGGCGAATTGCGGGAAAGCGGCTGTGTAGACGACGTTGATAAATGCGGCGGCAATCGCAAAACGCCCGAGTACTTTGAAGGCTTCGACATTGCCGTAGCGCGCGCGGTAGAGAAGAGGCGGAACCGCAAGAACGATGACCGCAGCCAATCCCTTCAAGGATGCGCCTCTGTCGATCGAGAAGGCGATGGATGTGAGGCAGGAAATGCCGACAACGACGATAAACGGCGAAATCCGTGAGAAGACCCGCAGGAATTGTCGTTGCTCCAGCAGAAAATATAAGCCCGATAAGGGAATAAGGCCGTAAAGCAGGAGTTTCATCGGCAACGGGTCGACCGCTGCGCCATCGTCGAAGTTCGCAGGCAGGCCGTACCACATGCCTGTCGCCCGCCAAAGCGACGCGTAAAATGCGATCGTCAGAACCAGCTTTGCCAGCACATCGCGCCTGACGCGCCACCGGGGTGCAGCCCGCCGATGGTAGCCGGCTGGATAGTGGTTTCTTGCTAGTGCTGCATTTTCTATCGTCATCAAAGGCTCTTATAAATCAATCTGCAGAAGCCCGGCGTTCGCCTCGATCAAGGCATGCCGGTATTCGATTGAACGGAGGCGGGAGCTGATTTTGTGCATCCTCGCTTCCTCTCCGGAAGAACGAATTCATTTGGCCGTTCGGCAACTTCCCAGTTTCGCAAACTGCCCTTCCGGTGGGCGAAACAGCCAGGGCAAGCTTGTCCAGTGGCTTCAAGCCTGTTGAAGCGGCACTCTCACTTCGCCATGCGGCGCGACCTTAAGCGAACTTATTCCGTGAATCCAGCCGATAAAACCATGTCATCATGTCGCGCCGTTCTCCGTCCGATCGGCAGTCCAACAGAAACTGCGGCGCAGCGGGTTTAACGGCAGCGTTCATCGGTTGCGTTTTCGAGCTGTTGGAAGAGCCGGGCGCCATTGGCAGAAAACCGCAATTTTTGGAACCAAACACCGCATCCGCCGTTGATTGCCATGCCCAACCGTGTCCGGGAGGCAGGACAGACATGGCACGTCAGACATTCTGGAAAGGCTATCTCAAACTCTCGCTGGTCACCGCCGCCGTTTCGCTGACGCCGGCGACGACGGAAAGCAACAAGGTGCGGTTCCATGTGCTCAATCGCCAGACGAAGAACCGCGTCGAAAGCCGCTATGTCGACAGCGTCACCCATAAGCCGGTGGCCGATCGGGACCAGGTGAAAGGCTATCCGCACGGCGAGGACGATTATATCATGCTCGAAGACGAGGAGATCGAGGAGGTCGGGCTCGAAAGCACCCGCACCATCGACATCGACACATTCGTGCCGCGCGGCTCGATCGACTGGATCTGGTACGACAAACCGCATTTTCTGGCCCCCGAGGATAAGGTCGGGGTGGAAGCCTTCTGCGTCATCCGCGAGGCGATGAAGGCGAATGATGTCGTCGGCATCGCTCGCCTCGTGCTCTATCGTCGCGAGCGTGCCGTGCTGCTGGAGCCGCAGGGCAAGGGCATCGTTCTCTGGACTCTGCGTTATGGTGACGAGGTGCGCGAACCGGTGGCCGAGCTCGACAGCGAGGCGGCGATCGACAGCAAGCTGCTGGCGCTGATGAAGCAGCTGGTGAAGGAAGAGACGAAGGATTGGAGCCCGGCCATGGTGCAGGATCCGATCCAGAAGCGCCTGAAGTCGATGATCCGCAGCAAGCAGAAGAGCCTGAAGCAGGCCGCGCCTGCGAAAAAACCCGCACCGGTGAAATCGACCGGCAACATCATCAATATCATGGATGCGCTGAAAAAGAGCCTGGCCGCGGAGGACGGGAAGCCGTCGCCTTAAATCACGTCACCTGATAGGTTCGAAGCCGCCTCAGCTTGCCTTCTTCCTATGGCTGTCGCCGCGCGCCGGCGTCTTCTTCGCCGGGGCCTTCTTTGCCGAACCCTTGCTGCTCATGCCGGCGCTCTGGCGCAGTGCTTCCATCAGGTCGACGACCTTGCGTTCCGGCGGCTGTTTCTTCTTCGGCGGTGCCCGGCCCTCGATCTTCGCCTTGACCAGTTCGACAAGGGCAGCCTCGTAGCGATCCACATATTCGCTCGGTTCGAAACTGCCCTGCTTGGTGCCGATGATATGGCCGGCAAGCGCGATCATCTCCTTGTCGAACTTGATGTCGGGAATGTCCTTGAAGACGGTGTCGGCCGAACGCACCTCGTAGTCGAAATTCAGCATCGTCGCGACGATGCAGTCGTCATGCGGGCGGATCAGCAGCGTCCGGTTGCGCCGGAACAGCACGGCTTCGGCGAGTGCTGCGACCTTGCCGTCGCGCATGCCCCTTGCGATCAGCGACAACGCCTCTTCGTCATGCGCGTCGACGGGGGCGAGGTAATAGGGGCGGTCGAAATAAAGCTTGTCGATACCGTCATAGCCGATGAAGGCCGTGACATTGAGGATCTTGTCGCTTTCCGGCATGAGTCGGGCGATCTCATCGCCCTCGATGACGATGTAATCGCCATTCTCCATCTGGTAGCCCTTGACCTGATCGTCCCGCTCGACCGGTTTGCCGGTCTCGCTGTCGACGAATTGCCGTTCCACCCGATGGCCGGTCCTGCGGTTGATGATATTGAAGGAGACGCGGTCGGAGGAGGAAATGGCGGTGTAAAGCCCGACGGCGCAGGCAAGGTCGCCCACCTTCAGATGACCTTTCCAGCTTGCCCGCGCGGCCATTCCATCCTCCGTTGTCAATCAGAGCCGACCGTTGCTCTTGTCGGTTTCGAGTTCCTGAAATGCCCAGCCGCGCCCATCGGGCGCGGGATAGGCCAGCAGCGCGTCGCCATCGCCGATCTTCTGGCGCGACGCGGCGTCCCTGGCGTGAACGATCGCTTCCTCGGCCGTCGCATAGGTTTCCGACAGCGTGTCGCCGAGCTTGTAGGCCCAGCCCTTGTCATGCGGCACGACCTGATAGGTAATATCGGCCATTTCGGATCTCCTCTTCTCAATTGGATAGGGAGCATGACGGCATCATACTCTAATTTCGATTGGTTTTGCGCCTTTCGTCGAGGGCGATGATTTTCTCCACCGAAGCGATATCCTCGCTGGTGACGACGGGAACCGGATCGGTGGCAATCGCCTCCAGCACCTCTTGAGAGACGGCGCCGTTGCGGATCGCCCATTCCAGTGTCTCGCGTGTTTCCCGCTCGGCCTTGAGCTGGGCATAGAGCGCGACGATCAGCCGATCGCGTGCGTCCATGCACCCGCCCTGGCGATCCATTCTGCGGACATGCGCCATCGCAATCCACCTTTGTCACTGATTTCGTTCAGGTGTAATCAACTGCTGACGGATGGAAAGGTTCCGAAACCGGCAGCCAGCCATTGCCCGGTGCGGCGCCGGGCTGACATTGTCGTCTGCAGAATGTTCACGAGAGGATTTCATCATGGTCGATCTCAAGGCTCGTCCCCGCCCGACCGGCGCCACCGCCGTTCTCGGCCGCACCGGTTTTCCGCATGTCACCTCCGCCACCAGGGGCGAGATCGATATCGTCACATCACCGTCGCAGCCGGGCTTCAATCCGCTCGACCTGCTCTATTCCTCGCTGTCTGCCTGCCTCGTGCTCAGCGCCCGCATGGCCGCCAGCCAGTTGGGCGTTCTCGACAGGATCAGCGAGATCACCGCCGAGGTCACCGGCGAGAAGGCGACCGAAGGCCTTTCGCGGGTTGCCAGGTTCAACATCGCCTTCTCGATCAAGGGCGATATCGACGAGGAAAGCCGGCGCAAGATCGTTCATGCGGCGGAGGATGAGATCTGCACGGTGAGCAATACGATCCGCGGCAATCCCGATTTTTCGACGACGATATCCGGATAGGCTGAATCTACATAATAATTATAGACAATTGCCGGCAGAGGATTGCGCGAGCAATATCCGACTTCTATGCTCGGACATCGCAAGCAACATCCCGGCCGCCATGCATTCCAAGTCTCCTCCGACGTCCGAACCGCCCGTCGTCGCCATCATCGGCGGCGGCGTCTCCGGCGCGGGTGTTGCCTATCATCTCGCCCGGGCGAGCCGCGGCGAGCATCCTGTCATCCTGGTCTTCGAGCCGCGCGCCGAGCTCGGCCGCGGCCTTGCCTATGATACCGACGATCCGGCCCACCGCATCAATGTTCCAGCCGCCAAGATGAGCCTGCAGCCCGACGAGTTGGGCGAATTCCAGGCATGGATCGAAGCCCGTGACGCCGCCGCCGACGATCCCGGGGCAAAACGGCCCGATGGTTCGCTCTTTCCGCGGCGCCGGCTCTTCGGCGATTATGTCGCCTCCCTGCTGAAACCGTTGCTGGAAGACGGCAGCGTCCGTCACTGCCGCGCTGCGGTGACCGGCGTCGAGCGCCATGCCGGTCGCTGGACGATCCGCGACGATAAGGGCGGCGTCACGCAGGCCGATATCGTCGCGATTGCCACCAGCCATCCGCCGCCCGCCGCCCCCGGCCGGCTTGCGAGCCGGCTTGCAGCCCATCCCCGTTTCGTTGCCGATACCACTAGGCCCGGCGCGCTTGCCGTGGTCCGCCCGCATGACCGGGTGCTGGTCATCGGCAACGGCCTGACGGCTGCCGATGTCATCGCCTCGCTGGCCGAGCGCGGCCATGACGGTCCGGTCACTGCGATCTCGCGCCGCGGCCTGCGCTCGCGCGGGCATGCGCCGGTGCCGCAGCAGCTCTTCGGCGATTTCATTTCCGATGCGGCCCATTCTGCCGTGTCCCTGCTGACCGCGATCCGCGCCGCCATCGACGCGGCGAAGGCGCAGGGCATAAGCTGGCACGGCGTGCTCGATCAGGTACGGGCGCAGGGATATGATCTCTGGCAGGCGCTGCCCATTGCCGAACGCCGCCGCCTCGTCCGCCATCTCAGACCCTATTGGGACGTGCACCGGTTCCGGATCGCGCCGCAGGTCGAAGCCGTGCTCGACACGGCGGTGGCCGCCGGCCGCCTCGAAATCCTCGCCGGCTCTGTCGCCGATGCGCGCGTCGACGGCGAACTCATCCTGGCCACGCTGCAGCCACGCTATCAGCGCCAATCGTTGCAGCGGAGCTATGACGCCGTCGTCGTCACCACCGGCCCGGCGCATGGCGGCATTCTCGAAACTCAGCCCTGGCTCGCAGCCCTGGCCGCAAGCGGCCACCTGTCGCTTGATCCCACAGGCCTCGGCCTTGCCTGCACCGAGCACTCTGAGGCGATCGGCCCGTCGGGAAAGGCAGATCCTTCGCTGCTGATCTCCGGCCCTTTGGCGCGCGGCACCTTCGGCGAACTGATGGGGCTGCCACAGGTGACCGAGCATGCCTTCTTCATCGCCACCGAGATCGCCGGGAAGTTGCGGGTGAACGACACGCATACCGCCTGAATTTATATCCCAATGTCGTTCATCGGCTGTCGTTGATGAGCGACTTCTGATAGGCAGGCGGCAGCCACACCCCACCGCCTGCTTTAGGCCATCAGAAAATATCGAGATCATGTCACAGGCTGCCTCCACCCATTCCGAAGCCGCGCCTTCCAGCCGCCTTCCCCTGGCGGCGCTCGTTCTCGGCGGGGCGGCGATCGGCGGCTCGCCGATCTTTGTCCGGCTTTCCGAGGTCGGGCCGATGGCGACGGCCTTCTGGCGCGTGGCGCTGGCGCTGATCCCGATCGTCTTCGTCTCGCTCATGAAGACGGAGAGGGGACGGAAGCCGCAAAGCCTTTCCGACTACGCCCTGCTCATCCTTCCGGGCGTCATGCTGTCGCTCGATCTCGCTGCCTGGCACCTTTCGATTACGATGACATCGGTCGCCAATGCGACGCTGCTCGCCAACCTCGCGCCTGTTTTCGTCACCGTGATCGCCTTTCTGTTTTTCAAGGCGCGGATCAGCCGCGTCTTCCTGCTCGGGCTTGCCTTGGCGCTCGCCGGCGTCGTCGTCTTGAAAGGCGGACCGGCAGCGATCGGCAATGGAGACCTGCACGGCGACGGCCTGGCGATGATCGCCGCCTTCTTCTATGCCTGCTACATCCTTGCGCTCGGCAGCCTGCGCAGCCGGTTCGATACGATGCGGATCATGCTGTGGAGCACGGCGTCTGCCGCCATCTGCATCTTTCCGGTCGCCTTCTTCATCGAAGGACACATGCTGCCGGCGACCGTCTATGGCTGGTCGATGGTCTTTGGCCTCGCCTTCATCAGCCATGCCGGCGGGCAGGCGGCGATCACCTATGCGCTGGCCTATCTGCCGCCGGCCTTTTCTTCGCTGACGCTGTTGCTGCAGCCGGTCATCGCCGCGATCCTCGCCTGGGCGCTGCTCAATGAGGCGATCGGGCCGATGCAGGCGCTGGGCGGCGCCATCGTGCTTGCCGGGATCATGGTTGCCCGAACATCTCGTTCTCCGGCTTGATCGCCTGCTGCTGAAGCGGCGGTGGATCGTCGCCCATTCTCTGCAGCAGCCACTTCTGGATGATCGGCACATCGGCATCGCCGAGGTCGTGGCCGCCGGCGATGACGTCTGAATCGACGGTGGCGCCCGAACTTTTCAGCCTTTCCTCCAGCTCGCTCGCATATTTGCCATAGGCGTCCGTCTTGCCGCTGATGACGAGCAGGTCCGTGCCCTTCAGATCGGCATGCGGGTAGTCGCTGAGGACAGGCATGGAGCGCAGCAGCACCGCCTTATGAACCAGGTTCGGGTGCAGGTAGAGCAGCGAGTTCAACAGATTGGCGCCGTTCGAATAGCCGACATAGACGATCTTCTTGGGATCGAGCCCATAGGATTTGACGGCGCCCTCGATGAAGGCCGCGAAGGCCTCCGCCTCGGTCTTGATGTCGTTCTGGTCGAAGGAGAACGGCGTAATGCGCTTGTACCAGCGCGGAAACCCTTCTTCCGTCGCCCGGCCACGCACGCCGAGCAGCGTCGCGCGCGGTGCCGCCTTGTTCAACAGCGGCATCAGCGTCGTCTCGTTGCCGCCGGAGCCGTGCAGCAGCACGAAGACACTGCCGTCGGGATCGGGCGGCGTATAGAAACGGTGGACGAAGGGCAGCTCGCGATAATTGATGCGCGGCTGGCCGGGCATCGAAAATTGCGGCAGCACCACCTTCAGATCGTGGAGATTGGTGATGGCGTCGGGCGGCGCGAACAGCTTTGTCCCAAGGGCTGCATGCTCTTCGTCGACGATCATGCCCGGCTTGTCGGTCGCAAGCTCTATCAGCGTGCCGCCGGGCTCGCGGGCATAGAGCGAGCGGAAATATTTGCGGTCGTGCAGGTTGGTCGGCGATGCGTCGGTGGTTTCCAGCGCCTTGCGGACGGACAGCAGCGTCGCCTCGTCGGCGGCGCGGAAGGCGACGTGATCGACCGTGCCGGTGCCGGGCGCGCCGGACCAGAAGCCGCGCGCATCGCGCACGTCGATGACGTCGCCGGATTGCGAAACCAGCCTGTCGATCGTGCCGCGATTGGCCTGGAAGCGGTAGCCGAAATGGCGCTCGAGAAAGCCCCGGCTTTCGGCGGGTTTCTCCGTCAGCATGGTTGCACCGCGCACGCGCTGGACGGCATGCTCGACCGGGATCGAGCCGCCGTCCCAGACATCAGCCGATGTCAGGTTCTTGGCGCCTGCGAGCTTGAGGATGATGTTGTCGGGGTCCTTCAATCTCAGCACAGGTTCGCCGAATTCGTCGGCCGGGCCTTCCGAGCGCAGGCCGAAGCTCATGGCGCGCGTCAGCCAGTAGCCGATGCTGGCGGGGTCGATCGACAGCGATATTTCGCTGATCTGGCCGTAGCCGGCCCGGCCGGGCGCCCCATCTTCCCAGGCGAGGAAGGTCAGCAGCGACCCCGGTGTTCCCGCCGCATCGCCGTAGAAGAGATGCAGTTGCGTCGCGTCCTCGTAACCGGCCGTCTGCTTGACGAGCCGCATGCCGAGAAAGCCGGCGTAAAAGTCCACATTCGCCTGCACTTTTCGGGTGACGGCTGTGATGTGATGTATGCCTGATACCATCTGGAGCAGTCCTGATTGAAGCGGCGTCGTCAGGAGCGCGAGTATGAAAGCTGCGAAAGTCATACCGTTGCCAATGACCATCGCTTAGTTTTGTTCCGCACAAAGTGCAAGCGAATCGCCGCGCTGCAGCAATTCCAGATGATCGACATCTTCGAGGGCCTCCTCCAACTGCTGCAGGGTCGGCGGCTTGACCATATAGGCGCGCGCGCCGAGATTTCTGGCCCGCCGCCTGTCGCTTTCGTCGCTTGACGTGCTGAGAATGCAGACCGGGATTTGGCAAAGGCGGACATCGGCGGAAAGCGCATGCAGCACCTCGAAGCCATCCATGATCGGCATGTTGATGTCGAGCAGCATCAGGTCGATCTGCGGTACGTCGGCGATGCCGGCGCGTTCTTCCAGCAGCCGCATCGCCTCGCGTCCGTTGGTGGCGACATGCAGGTTGAAATTCACCTTGTCCCGCCGCATCAGCTTGATCTTCAGAAGCTGGATGTCGGCCGGGCTGTCCTCGACCAGCAGCACTTCGGCGAGCCTGCCTGCCCCTTCGCCCGGATGCTCGGCCGGTTTGCCGCTATGCGGGATGGCCGGTGTGGCTGGCGGCGCGGGCCTCGCCTCGGCGAGCGGTACGTCGACAATGAAGGTGGCGCCCGGCCCGTTTTCCGCCTCGCACCAGATCGCGCCGCCGTGCAGCTGTGCAATGCGGCGGCAGATGGCAAGGCCGAGCCCGGTGCCCTCTATGCCGCGGCCGACGAGACGCTTGAACGGCTGGAAGATCAACTCGCGATGCTGCGGATCGATGCCTGGTCCGTTGTCGCGCACGGTGAGGCGGCACATGTCGCCATGCGCTTCGCCCGAGATCGTCACCTCGGGAATTTTCTGCTCGCAGTAGCGGACGGCATTCGACACGAGGTTCTGCAGGAGCTGGGTCAGCAGCGTCGCATCGCTCATGACCTCCGGCAGTGCGCCGCGGATGATGACGGCGCCGCGGCTTTCGGTCTGCTGGCGCAGATTGTTCTCCACCTGATCGAGCACGTCTGAGAGCGAGACCGGCGTCAGCTCAGGCCCACCGGAAGCCTCGAGCCTGGTGAAGCCGGAAACCTTGACGATCAGGTCTTCCATATGGTCGGCGGCGCTGAGCACGTAATCCAGCAGTTCCCGGTCGTCGGCCGGCAGTGCTTGAGAACCGTGCAGGATGCGGCTGAAGGATTTGATCGTCCTCAGCGGCTCCTTCAGATCATGGGCCATGGCGCGCGTGAAAATCTCGAGCGATTGCCGCTTCTGCTCCAGCCTTGCTTCCAGCATGCCGTGCATGATGGCGTTCTGGATGCAGCGATGCAGGGTTTCCGGCGACAGCGAATCCTTCGTCAGATAGTCGCGCGCGCCGCTTTTCATCACCTCGACGGCGACGGTTTCGTTACCCTGGCCGGTCAGCATGATGACGTTTGCGACCGGGTCGTGTTCCAGGATATCGGCCAGAACGCCGAGCCCGTTGCGTCCCGGCAGCGAATAGTCGAGCAGGATGCAGTTCGGCCGTTTGCGGCTGTTCAGCGCCAGGCCCTCTTCACCCGTCTCCGCCTCCAGGACGGTATAGGCGGTGCTGGAGACACGGCCCAATATCCGGCGATAGACCTCGCGATCGTCGATATTGTCGTCGATGATGAGAATGCTGCAGTCTTCCGCCAATCTGTCAGTCCTCGAGCGGCAGGATGGCGATTTCGAACCAGTATTCCTTCAGGCGCTGGATCGCGGCGAACAGCCCGTCGAGATCGACCGGCTTCTGCACATAGGTATTGGCGCCGAGCGCATAGCAGCCTTCGATGTCGCGCTCGTCGTCGGAGGTGGTCAGGATCACCACCGGGATTTTACGCCAGCCGGCGTTCGATTTGATCGCCTCCAGCGTCTTGCGGCCGTCGAGACCCGGCATGTTGAGATCGAGCAGGATCAGCCCCGGTTTCGGCACCATCGCCGCGAGCATGTCGAGCGCTTCCTGCCCCGAGGCCGCCCAGCGAATCGAATTGCGCAGGTTGGTGCGTTTGAAGGCCCGCATCGTTGCTTCGAAATCGTCTTCGCTGTCCTCGACGATCAGGATCGGTTGCGTGTCACGCTGCTGCATTCTGCCCCTCGCGCTTTTTTCCCAGGGTGAAATAGAATGTGGTGCCGGCGCCGACCTCCGATTCCAGCCAGATATCGCCATTGTGCCGCGCGATGATCTTGCGGACGAAGGTCAGGCCTGCACCGGTGCCGTCGTCTGAATCCTGCGACTTTTCCAGCCGTTTGAAAATGCGGAAAATGTCCTCATGGAATTCCTGGGGTATGCCCTTGCCGTTATCCCTGACGAAAAACACGTTGCGGGCGATCGTGCCGTCCTTGCCGACGAACCGATCGAGATAGCCGATCGACACGAGCGGCGCCGGCTTGTCATTGTATTTGATCGCATTGGTGATGAGGTTGCGGAACACTTCCGTCAGCCGCGGCGCGTCGCAGACCACGTCAGGCAGTTGGCCGTCGATGATGACCTTGGCATGCCGCTCCTCCAGCAGCAGTTCCATCGTCGCCACGACATCCTTGACGATGAGGCCGATATCGGTGCGTTTGACCGCCAGCTGCTGCCGCCCGAGCCTAGAGAAATAGAGAAGGTCGTTGACGAGTTTCTCCATGCGCTGGCTGAGCCGCACCAGCCGGTTCAGCCGGCGCACGCCGTCGACGTCGAGCTTGTCCTCATAGTCCTCCAGCAGGAAACGGGAGTGGTTGTGCAGGCCGCGCAGCGGTTCCTTGAGGTCATGCGAGGCGATATAGGCGAATTCGTCGAGGTCGTGGTTGCTGCGCTCGAGTTCGGCCGTATAGGCCTCGAGCTGGGCCAGCGTCGTTTTCATCCGCTCTTCCTGCCGGGCGCGCTCGCTGATGTCGCGCACGATACCGACGAAGATCTTCGAATCGCCGGTGGCGACGGCGCTGATGGAAACGTCGATCGGAAAGACGATGCCGCTCTTGCGCCGTCCGGAAACCATGCGCGTCGTGCCGATGATACGCTCCTCGCCGGTCTGCCGGTAATGGGCGAGATAGCCGTCATGCTCGGAATGGTAGGGTTCGGGCATCAGCATCTTGATATTCCGGCCGATCGTCTCCTGCGGGGCGTAACCGAACATGTTTTCGGCCGCCGGGTTGAAGCTCCTGATCGTTCCACTCTCGTCGATGACGATGACGGCATCGGGCGTTCCGCGCACCAGCGCGCCGAAGCGGACCCGCTCGGTTTCGAGGTTATGATTGTTGCGCATGAAATAGAAGACTAGGATGGCGATCAGCCAGAGCGTCGCCGCCGTGATCGTGCGGTTGGCGATCTCCTGCCAGAATGCCACCTCGTTGTGCCTGACGGCGAAAAAGCCGAGCATCAGGAGCACGGTGCAGACAAAGGCGAAGAAAAGCGGCGCGTTCCTGTTGCCGAACCAGAGCGCCGTCAGGACCAGCGGCACGTAGAGAATGCCGTTGGCCACACCGAGCGGCGTGTAGAGATCGACGAGAAGGCCGGTGAAGCAGACCGCAGCCGGGATCCAGAGCGGGATCTGCGCCCGGTTTGCCGGCTGCCTCCACCAGGAGCGGGCGAGAAGCCCCGAGCCGAAGATCACCATGCCGACCGCCGTATGCAGCGCCATCGCCGCATAGGGGCCCCAGCGGTAACCCTGTTCGGCATCGGTGACATAGCTGGCGAGCGCGATCATGCCGAGGGTGATGACGACGTAGCTCGTCAATTCCTGCACGACCTGGCTTTTCCGTTCCGCGTGGAGAGCGAGCAGCAGCGAAAGATTGGCGATCAGGAACACCAGCGCCGTGTTCGGCCCCATGCCGCCGCCGATCTCGGCGATGAATTCCGGTGGAACCAGGAACTGCGTGATCAACACATCGACATTGTGGAAAGTTCGCCCGATGGTGATGATTTCCAGCAGCCGGGCCGCCGCGAACGCCGCCGCAAGCCCTGTCACGATCGTTGCCGCCAACCGAAAGCGACGGGCAGCCAGCGTCGAGGCTGCAAGCCCCAGGCCCGAAAGCACGAAGCAGAGCGCGGTGTTGAAGGCCATCGACGGGAAGCCGGGGACGAGCGAAATGATCACCTTGATCTGCAGCAGCCAGCCGGCAATCGCGCTCAGCCCAAGAAGGACCATCAGGCAGCCGACCGCAATCGCAAAGCCACGGTAGCGTTGCCGCCGCCGCTGGTCCTGAAGGTCCACGTTGCCCTTATCCTGCACCCGTCGTGTCCTCCTCGCTTCGCGTCGCCATTTTTTCCGAAATCGAGGAATACTCAATAGGCAGTGGAGGGCGGCGCTCCGCTTTTCGCGAAATGATTTTTCGATCAGATGGATCGAATTTTCGTGAAATCGCGGTATCGTGACATTGAAGGACAACGAAGTTCATTCGAACAATATCCAAATCACGGTGCTGGATGCCTACCATAATTTACGTCGACGACAGCAGGGATGATCTCTTCTATCTCGACTATATCCGCAGGAAGCAGCAGCTAGAGGTCGACCTATTCTGTTTTTCGACCGCCGAGACGGCGCTGGCGGCGCTGGAACAGCGCGCGGCGGAAGGTTGGGCTCTGCCGGAACTGCTGGTCGCCGATCTCTACATGCCGCTCGACAGCGGCATCGGCCTGGTGAGCAGGCTGCGTCTGGACGATCGTTTCAAAGCGATGCGGCTTGCCGTCTGCAGCGGATCGGATGCGGCCGAGGATCGGGCGCGCTCACTTGCCGCCGGCGCCGATACCTATCTGGAAAAGCCCCTTGACCTTGCCAGCATTCTTCTCAATCTTGAGATGTAGGAAACGGCGCAGGCCCGCCAAGCCGTTCCCTGTCCTTTGTCCCGGCCATATGGCAAGCTGCGATTGACAAGGTCGAGGACGCATCACAAGATGCAACCGAAGCGAAGGAAATGCTTCGCAAAATAAGCGTTGAGAGAGCCGATCAACCCGTGTTCGCCGCCACGAACATCAGCCAACCCCTTAGCTGAATGGGCCGCCAGCTCTCTCTCGCGCTTACGTCTGGCACTGCCTTCGCGCATTCATGGATGTTGAATGCGCGAAGAATACGACACCCAGGTAAGAACTACTGCCCTCAGTAAATTAAACCCGTGCATCACCTGTAGTTGAGATAATTGATGATTTCCGCCTTAGATATCGAAAGTCCCCGTTTTCGATCTCCGTCATCAACCGTCTCGCAATTTTTGTAGCTCTTCGCGTTTAGGACGTATATCCCAAGATTTCGGGATTGGAGGCATTGGCGGAGGAGAGGACGAGTGGGAATGAATAATGCCCCGGCAATTCCCTTTCATGCCGGACCGGAGCTCAGCCGGGCGATCAACCGCACCGATTTTTTCCGGCTGCTGAAGTCGGCGGCGCAGCACTACAACTTCGATAATTTCGTGCTGGCCCGCATTTCCGAGGCTTCGGCCCCTTTCGGTGAACGCGATATCGTCATCACCAATGTCGCCGAACGGCGTGTCGGGCTTTTCATTGCGACGTTGAAGGAAACGCTCGGCACTGTCCGGGCAAAATCGGCCCAGTTTCTGGCAACGCCGGTTCATGGCAGGGGCGCACGGCCGGAAGATTATCGGTCCGATCTCGTTTTCAACGAGTTCCTGAGCGGCGTCTTTCTGTTCATCCCGTTGTTCACCCCGGAAGGGCGGCGCTATTGCCTGGTGCTCAGCGGCGAGCGTCAGGAGCCGGATCAGAGCGAAATCGCCGACATGCTTCTCGACGCCATGCGCATTTTCGACAAGCTTTACGAGGAAATCCTGACGCCGGAAATGTCCGGACGGCTGACCCAGCGCGAATCGGAAATCGTCAAATGGACGAGCGAAGGCAAGACATCGGCTGAGATCGCGATCATTCTCGGTCTCTCCGAACATACGGTCAATTCGCACATCACCGCGGCCGCGCGCAAACTTGACGCTGTCAACCGCGTTCATATGGTGGCGATCGCCTTGAGAAACGGTTTGGTTACGTGAAGCTGGTTTCGGGATTGGGGAATTAAGACGATGATCACCGAAGCGGGCCGAAGGAACGCCGTAAAGGTTCTTTTTGTCGACGACGAATTCATCGAATTCCGTGCGCTCAAGAAGAAGATCGCCGATCTCTCCGAGCCGGCCGTCGAGGTTGAATATTCACCCTCGATCGGTGATGCGCTGGAAAAGATCCGCCTGGCGCGTTTCGATCTCATCCTGCTCGACAACCGCCTTCTGCCGAACGTCGATTTCCGCGAAACCGTGCCGGAACTGCGCGGCATCGGTTACACCGGCCCGATCGGCGTCGTCTCGACCGATATATCGGGCGGCTATTTCCAGGAATTCCCCGATTACGGCGTCGATTTCCGCATCGGCAAGGATGAAATCGATGCCCAGACGCTGCAGCACATCATCCGCGAATATGTGAACTATGACGTCCCGGATTTCTGGAAGGACGATTACAGCATCTAAACCTCCAGCAAAACTGCAGCGGTTTTGCTGGAATTGCGCGACGGCAAAGGGGAGAGCCTTCCCCGGGGGAAAGGCTTGAGCCTCAGGCAATCGGAAGGCGGATGATGAAGCGGCTGCCGCTTGCATCCGAATGCTCCAGGCCGATATCGCCGCCAAGCGCGGTCAGGAACTCCCGCGCCGTCGTCAATCCGAGGCCGGCGCCCTGGACCGTTCCCGCCTTCGGCAATTTCCAGAACGGCTCGAATATCCGCTCGCGATAGGCGGGATCGATACCCGTCCCATTATCGGAAATCCGGATGAACCAATCTGTTCCCTTTCGCTCCGCCGCAATCGCCACATGCAGCGGCGATTCGCTGCGAAAGGTCAGCGCGTTGGCCAGCACATGCCTCAGCACCAGGCCGAGCAGGGCAGGATCGGTGCGGATGGAGGGCAGGCCCCCGCTTTCAAGCGTCGCCTCGCCAATCTCGGTTTCGTCGGTCAGCTCGCCCCAGACATTTTCGGCCAGCGCCTGCAGATCCACCTCTTCGGGTGTCACCTGAGGGGCTCCGCCGGCAAGGCTCATCAATGCCTTGGTGAGGCGTTGCGCGGTCTGCGCTTTCTCCATGATCATCCTGAGGCTCTGAAGCTGTTCGCCGTCCAGCGTTTCCCCGAGGTCGTCGAGCAGCAGCTCGGCATACATGGCGATATGGCGCAGCGGCGATTGCAGGTCGTGCGAGGCGGTCGCGAGAAATCGTTTGATGCGCTCCTCGTTGTCGCCGGCAATATTGGGTTCCGATTGTCTCGTCGGGTCGGATGACATCTTACGGTTTCCGATCTCTGTGGCAGCGCCGCGTTTCTTTTCAGACGCGCAAGGGACGCTGTAATCCTTTGAAAGGCTGCATGATTTTATCCTTGCAGTCACCGACAATAGAAAGAGGGCGCCGGCTCTGCAACCGGCGCCCTCTTCAAGCATGCGTCAACAGCAAATTTTTTAGCTTGCCGACTTGCGGGAGCGCCCCTGTTCCGGCGGGATGATTTCAACGGCCGTATCGTCTCCCGATACCGCCTTGGCGTGGCGGCGGCGCCAGTCGCCGAGGAAGAGCAGGATCGGGGCTGCGATAAAGATCGAAGAGGCGCCGGCGACGAGAATGCCGAAGACCATCGGGATGGCGAAGCTCGAGACGGCGCTGCCGCCCCAGATCGCCATCGGCACCAGGGCGAGGAAGGCCGTCGCATTGGTGTAGAGGCTTCGGGCCAGGGTTTCGTTGATCGACTTGTCGATGATTTCGCGCAGCGGCATCGATTTGTAGAGGCGCATGTTTTCGCGCATGCGGTCGTAGACCACGACCTTGTCGTTTACCGAGTAACCGACGAGCGTCAGGACGGCGGCGATGGCCGTCAGGTTGAAGTCGAGGCCGGTGATCGCGAAGAAGCCGATCGCCTTGGTGACGTCGAGCACCAGCGTGACGATGGCGCCGACGGCAAACGGCCATTCGAACCGCACCCAGATATAGATGAGCATCGCGAGGCTGGCGATCACCACCGACAGGATGCCGGCCGAGGCAAGCTCGCCGCTGACCTTCGGACCGATGACGTCGGTGCCTTCGACGGTGGCGTTCGGGTCGATCTTGGCGACTTCGGCCTTCAGCTTGGTCACCGCAGCCGTCTGCGCCTCTTCGCCGCCTTCCTGCCGCTGCGCGCGCACAAGAATGCTGCTGTTGTCGCCGAAGGTCTGCAGCGTGATTTCGCCGAGGCCGAGACTATCGAGACCCTCGCGGAACTTCGCAAGATCGGCCGCGCCTTGAGTCTTGACCGACATCTGGATGCCGCCGCGGAAGTCGACGCCGTAGTTGAGGCCGGGATGGATGAACAGCAAGATGGAGGCGATCGACAGCAGCGCCGAAACGCTGACGCCGAAGAAGCGCGCCTTCATGAACTGGATGTGCTTGTCGTAAGGGCTGAAGGGGATCAGCGGCCGGATGTTCAGCACCTTGAACTTGCGGCGGCGGGTGATCTCGATCATCGCGACGCGAACGAAGGCGACCGAGGTGAACATCGAGATGATCAGGCCGAGCGCCATGGTCACGGCGAAGCCGCGAACCGGCCCGGAACCGAAGTAGAACAGGATGGCGGCCGCGATCAGGGCCGTCATGTTGCCGTCGATAATGGTCGAATAGGCACGGTTGAAGCCGGTATCGATGGCGGCAAAGGCGCTCTTGCCCTTGCGGGTTTCTTCACGAATACGCTCGTTGATGAGGACGTTGGCGTCGACCGCAAGGCCGATGCCGAGAACGACACCGGCAATGCCTGGCAGGGTCAGCGTCGCACCCACCAGCGTCAGCGCCGAGAAGGTCAGGATCGTGTGGATCAGCAGCGCCACATTCGCGAGGATGCCCCAGGTGCCGTAGAGAACGAAGATGAAGAGTGCGACGAGCGCAAAGCCGACGAGGCCGGAATAAATACCCATCTTGATGGCATCGGCGCCGAGGTCGGCGCCGACGGTGCGTTCCTCGATGACCGTCAGCTTGGCGGGCAGGGCGCCGGCGCGCAGCATGGCGGCAAGCGTCGTTGCGCTGTCGGCCGAGAAATTGCCGGAGATCTGGCCGGAACCGCCGGTGATCGGCTCGCGGATATTGGGCGCGCTCAACACCTTGTCGTCGAGGACGATGGCGAAGGGATTGCCGACATTCTGGCGGGTGATATCGGCAAAGCGGGTGGCGCCGGCGCTGTCGAAGCGGAAGCTGACGACCGGCTCATGCGTGTTGGGATCGAAGCTGACGCGGGCGTCCGAAAGGCGGTCGCCGGAGATTTCGACGCGGTCGAGAACAGCATAGGACCGGCCTTCTTCGTCCTGCATCATGGTGATGCCCGGGCCGGGCTGATTGTTCGGCGCCACCATGTGGAACGACATCTTCGCCGTGGAGCCCAGAAGCTGGCGCAGGCGCGACGGGTCCTGCGTACCCGGAAGCTGAACGAGCACGCGGTTGGCGCCGATGCGCTGGATGGTTGGTTCGGAGACGCCGACCTGGTCGACGCGCTGGCGAATGACTTCAAGGCTCTGCTGGACCGCGTTGTCGACATTGGCGGAGATGCCGGCCGGCGAGAAGCCGATGGTGATCGTGGCGCCGTTGGCGGTGACATCAAGATCCGCCTTGCCGGCGCTGATGCCGGTGCTGATCGGATTGGCGAGCGTCTTGAGGTCGGTAACGGCGGCATCGCTCTGGGTGGCATCGGCGAGCGTCACGACGATCTGGTTCTGGTTGCGTACGACGGCCTTCGGCTGGATGCCCTTTTCGCGCAGCACGCGGCGTGCGTCCTGCAGCAGCGATTGCAGCCGCTCCTTGGTCAGATCCGCTTCGTCGACTTCCAGAACGAGATGCGAGCCGCCGCGAAGGTCGAGGCCGAGCGACACTTGTGCATGCGGCAGCCATGCCGGCACGCGCTGGAGGACGGATTGCGGCAGGACGTTCGGCAGGGCGATCAATAGGCCGAAAAAGATGATCACCGTATAGGTGAACACCAGCCATGGTGAAGTACGCATGTTGTATTCCTTAGATAATCGGGGGCCGGCGTTCGGGCGCTGGCGGCATGTCGTCAGATGTCGGAAGCGCGCTCGGCGCAGACGTCAGGCAGCCGGCGGTGCGCGCGGCTGATGGGTCTTGGAGACCGCGGCATGAAGCAGAACTTCGGATGCCGGAAAGACGGCTGATGTGTTCCAGCCGGCGAAATCGAAAGCCGGGGCGGCGGCAAGGGCGGGAGATCCGCTGTCATGGGCTGCCTGCTTTGGCGCAAGCTTGCGCTCGGCGGCGAGCAGCCCGCGCACGGCGTCGCGCGCAGTCAGCTGCGGCGGCTGCGGATCCCGGCCGGAAGAGGACAGCGTATTGACGGCAGCAGTCGGTGAGATGATCAGATTGCCGCCGAAAAGCAGGCCGAGATAGGCGAGGATGGCAACGAGGAGCGAAGCGGCGACACGGCTGGTCAGACGGTGCTGGTCCAGCTCCATCTTCTCCGTCCCGGCGATGTCACTCCCGTATCGGCTCAAAAGCGCGCCAATCTCTCATTCTCTTTGCGGCGGAGGGTCATCCGCCGGGATAATTGTATCAGGCCCATGCCCGTCTTCATAGGGCACACTGTCATGATGCACTTGGGCGAGCCGGTCAACCATGCCAAGCGCAATTTCACGCTCGCCCATGATGACGGTGTCGGCGCCGTATTGCTTCAATTCATCGACTTCGGCGTCGGAATGGGCGCGGGCGACGATGAGGATCGACGGATTGACGCTGCGCGCCTGCTCGGCGATGCGGCAGGCCTCGAAGGCGTTCGGAATGGCGATGGCAATGCTGCGGGCGCCGGCAAGATTGGCGAGGTCGAGCGTTTCCCGCATCACCGCATTGCCCATCAGGGTTTCGACCCCCTGCACCTTCAGCTCACCGATGCGCTTGTCGGAATCCTCGATGACGAGAAAAGGTGTGGCTGACGATTTGAGATTCTGTCCGACGATGCTGCCGACCCGCCCGTAGCCGACGAGAATGGCGTGGCCGTTGAGCGCCGTCGGATGCACCTCGTCGTCTTCGGGCGGCGTCTCCTCCGGCACGGCTATC
Source organism: Rhizobium esperanzae (assembly GCF_014197615.1). Classification (GTDB taxonomy): domain Bacteria; phylum Pseudomonadota; class Alphaproteobacteria; order Rhizobiales; family Rhizobiaceae; genus Rhizobium; species Rhizobium esperanzae_A. The sequence goes on along the minus strand of NZ_JACIFY010000004.1, from coordinate 199,264 downwards.
GCATCTGCGGCGGCAGGGTCCGCCACGATGTCTTCACGCTTTGCGCCTTCGAAAAACGGCCGCATGCGGTCGCAGAGGAAGAACAGCAGCGGATTGAGGATGATCGAGATGATGGCGCCGGCAAGGATCAGATCGCGGCCTTCCTCCGGCAGCAGCCCGAGTTCGACGCCGAGGGCGGCGAGGATGAAGGAGAATTCGCCGATCTGGCCGAGACTGGCGGAAATCGTCAGCGCCGTGCCGAGCGGCTTCTTGAAGGCGAGCACGATCAGCAGCGCGGCGACGGACTTGCCGATGACGATGATGAAGATGGTGGCGAGGATCGGCAGCGGCTTGTCGATCAGGATGTTCGGATCGAACAGCATGCCGACCGAGACGAAGAAGAGCACGGCGAAGGCATCGCGCAGCGGCAGGCTTTCCTGGGCGGCGCGATGGCTGAGCTCGCTTTCGGCCAGCACCATGCCGGCAAAGAAGGCGCCGAGCGCCAGTGACACGCCGAAGAGCTTTGCGGCGCCGAAAGCGACGCCGAGCGCGATTGCCAGCACGCCGAGCCGGAACAGCTCGCGCGACCCGGTATGGGCAATGCGGTGCATCGTCCATGGAATGAGCTTGCGGCCGAAGACCAGCATCAGCGCCACAAACAGCGCCACCTTCACCAGCGTCATGGCGATCATGCCGCCGATGCCGAGATCGAGCCCGAACAGGCGGTTCAGCCCGGCCGAGAGCGGCTCGACAGGAGCGTGACCCTCACCGCCGATGCTGGCCGCGGCCGGGATCAGCACCAGCGCCAGCACCATGGCGAGATCTTCGACGATCAGCCAGCCGACGGCGATCCTGCCGCGCTCCGTCTCGACCAGGCGCCGCTCCTGCAGGGCTTTCAACAGCACCACGGTGGAAGCGACGGAAAGCGCCAGGCCGAAGACCAGGCTGCCGCCGGTCGGCCAGCCCATGAAGGCGCCGAGCCCCCAGCCGAGCAGGGTGGCAAAGGCGATCTGCGCGATGGCGCCCGGCACCGCGATGCCGCGCACCGAGAGCAGGTCTTTCAGCGAGAAATGCAGCCCGACCCCGAACATCAGCAGGATGACGCCGATTTCGGCAAGCTCCGGCGCCAGGCTTTGGTCCGCCACATAACCCGGCGTGTGCGGCCCGACCAGCACGCCGGCGATCAGATAGCCCACCAGCGGCGGCATGCGCAGCCGATGGGCAAAGGCGCCGAAGATGAATGCCAGCACGAGGCCGCCGACGATTGTCGAAATCAAGGGCGTATCGTGTGGCATCGCCGTCTCCCGATCTGGAAATCCCGTTCGTAATGTGACATATATGATCTATATCGACCAATATGGGTAAATTGAAATCATGGGTCAAGGCGCAAGGGAAACAATTCTCACCCCGGCTCTCTGCCGGGCGGCACGCGGATTGCTCGACTGGACCCAGACCGATCTTGCCGAAAGGGCAGCCGTCTCGCGCAGCACCATCCGCGATTATGAGGGTCGTCACCACGACATCCACCGCGCCACCGAGGCGCAGCTGCGCCTCGCCTTCGAGGAAGGCGGCGTCAAATTCGTGGAGATCGAAGGGGCGGGCACCGGCCTCTGCATGGCTCCTTAGATTGGAATCCGCTCAGGGCGCCAGGCAGGCGGCGGAGACCTTGTAGAGGGAGAGCGCCTTGCCCTTGTAATAGCCTTCGGTCGGCTGCCAGTTCTTCAGCACCTCGGGCGTCTCGGTGGCGCAGCTGAAGGACCCGAGCGTCAGGTAAAGCACCTTGCCGGTAATGTCGGCCGGCAGGGCGAATTCCTGCTCGTAATAACTCTCGGGAAGGCCCGCCGGCGGGCGGGCATAGATCCTGTAGGATGTGCCGCGCAGCGTATAGAAAAGATCGGCGACCATATCGCGATCGTTGGTGACGATGATGTCGGTGCCGGCCTGGCCGGCCACGGCCGCGGCCTGGCGGCTGACCTCGGCACGGCCGAGATAGCGCTTCATCACCTCGTCGCCGTTCGGCAGAAGCAATTGTTGCGGAAAGATTGTCGCCAGCGGAAACAGCAGGCTGGCGATGCCGTTGATGGTGAGCGACAGCCTGAGCCCTTTCGGCCAGAACCGATGGAGCAGCCAGACGGCCAGGATCGTCCCGGCGACATAGGCGGTCACGGCCCAGTTGGCATAGGCCTTGGCGACCGTTGCCTGCAACGTGATCAGCAGCACCACCGGCATCGACAGCCAGACCAGCAGCTTTTCCCGGTCGTCGCTCCTGCCCTTGATCATGCGATAGACCGCCCAGAGCATCGCGAAGAAGACGATCGGCCCGACGACGCCGAATTGGGCGGAGAAGAATTCAAGCCCGCGACGGAGATTGATGCCGAGCTCGCTCCAATGGGCGATGTCCTGTGTGTGGCGCACCGTCGTATTGTCGTGCTGCAGGTTCCACCAGAGATTCGGCAAGGCGACGACCGCGGCGACCGCGACCGCGATGATGAAATCCCGAATGGCGATGCGCGCCGAGGGAATGAGGAGGAGGGCAAGCGCGCCGCCCGGCACGACGAACAGTACGGCATATTTCGTCAGGAAGGCGAGGCCGACGCCAAGGCCCATGACCAGCGCCAGCCCCGCCGAGCGCCGCTGCGTCAGGCCGAAATAGGCAAGCAGGGCGATCGCGATGAAGAACAGCAGGATCACGTCGGTCGAGAAGAACACCGAAGACAGCGCGACGCCCGGCAGCGTAATGTAGGTAGCGCCCGTCCAGCCTTCGATCTCCGGCCCGACGAAACGCTTTGCCACCTTCATCAGCACCAGCGCCGCCGCCATGTGGATCAACGGTCCGGCGAGCCTGATCCAGTAGATGGCGTCGGAACCGGAAAGCTCGGTCATTGCCCGGATCACCCAGGCGATCATCGGCGGCTTGGAATAATAGCCGAAATCGAGATTCTGCGACCAGAACCAGTACTGCGCCTCGTCGACGAACAGATCGGTCGCATCGAAATGCAGCGTAACGACGCGCCAGAGCGTGAAGCCGAGAACGATGAGGAGACCTGATCTGGGGGACATGAACCGACTGTTCCGCTGACATGAAAGGCGCGAGTGCGATTACACCAAAGGCGCCGGACTGCCAACGGGAAAGCTCCAAAGCCTGTCGCGACAAACTGTGCAGCGGCTTTGCGGCAACGAGATGCGTAAAAATAAGGAGCTGAAGCGCAAAGGCGAATCTGAAAGATCGCGACGCGCGTTAGAATACCCGAAGCCCGCGGATATCGCGGCTTGCGGTGAGAAAATCGAGGCAGGCGACGGCGGCAAGCAGCGTCATTGCAATCAAGCAGGAACCCAATCCGAGAACAATCATTGCTCAGTCCTTGTCGACGTCATGTCTTGGTTATCGACCGGCCTATAACACAGAGCTTGCGTGTGCCTTGTAGCAGCCGTGCAACTCCGCAGCAGTATTTATTGCCAACGGCCTTGAATTGCTTCAAAAGCCGGCATTGCGAAAAGGCTTATTAACCTTCAAGCAAGGAATTAACCATAAACATTGGTTTACACGTCGGAATGGGAAGATGCACTCGTTCCCACCAGGCATGACGCCGTCCCGCCGTACCGGGTTGATCCGGTATCCATCTCTTCAGACAGCTCCGAAACATAGCTGATCAGGGGGCTCGACCCGCCGGTTGTCGCCGGTGGCAAGAACCGTCTCCACGCTTGGCGTTTATCGGATGCTGCGAAAGTTTTTAGCCGGGCATCTGCCTGGAAAGCGGGTTGGGGACAGGTGTTGAGGCAGGACATGCCATCAGATCAGGCTCGTGGAGCGCAGGCAGGCAGCTTGCGCGACCGTCTGCGCTTTGCCGGTCTCGATGCCGAGCAGTGCGACCTGGTGCGCCGCAACCGGCCGGCCCTCGAAGCCCATCTGAAGGCGGGTCTCAGGGATCTCTTCCACCGGTTCCAGTCGTTCCCCGACGCGTCGCGCAATTTCGAGAGCGAGCGCCAGGTCGAGCGCCTGCATGATCTGCAGTCCTCGCATTGGGACGTGCTGACCGATGCGCGGTTCGACAGCCTCTATGCCGAGCGCGTCAAGGTTCTCTCCGATACCGAGAGCAAGATCGGCCTCGACCCGCGCTGGCACGTGGCCGGCCATGGCGTGATGCTGGAGCATGTCGTTTCCGGTCTCGCCGAGGAAATTGCCGGCCGTCCGCTGCTGCCGTCTGCCAAGCGCCGCGCCCGCGAAATCTCCGATCTGATGACGGCGATCATCCGCATCGTCATGGTCGATGTGGAAATTGCCGTCTCGCTCCGCTTCAACGCGCAGCGTGCCGGAGAGCAGCGTGCGCTCGCCAGTCAGCGCGCCGACAACGAGGCCGAGATCGCCAGGATCTTCGGCGATGTCATCGAAGGCCTGTCCGCCCGCGACCTGACGCGGCGTGCCCCCGTCGAAGGCGAGGGCGCCTATGCCGGGATCGCCGCCGCGCTGAACGGCGCGCTGGATGGTCTCCAGGCCGAATTCACAGCCATTTCCGAGCGCACGCTCAAGGCCGAAGCGGCGACCGGTTCGCTGGCCGGCCTGTCGCGGCAGTTCGCCGGTACGGCGTCCGGCCATGCCGACCGGCTGCAGCTTTCCGCCGCTGCCCTTGCCGGCATCGCCGGCAGTGTGCGCGACGGTGCTGCCGAAAGCCGCGCTGCCGAACAGGCGGCCGCCTCGACGCGCGCCGCGGTCGAGGAAAGCGGCGAGGTCGTCGGCCGCGCCATCAGCGCCATGGCCGATATCGAGCAGTCGGCCGAAAAAATCGGCCAGATCATCGGTGCGATCGACGAGATCGCCTTCCAGACCAATCTCCTGGCGCTGAACGCCGGCATCGAGGCCGCCCGCGCCGGTGATTCCGGCCGCGGTTTTGCCGTCGTCGCTCAGGAAGTCCGCGCGCTGGCCCAGCGCTCGGCCGAAGCCGCCCGCGAGATCAAGACGCTGGTGACGGTGACCAAGGCGCAGGTCGATGCCGGCGTGCAGATGGTTGGCCGCACGCAGGATTCGATCGGCAGCATCGTGCGCCAGGTCACCGACATCAACGCTGCCATATCAGGCATCGCCACCCGAACCGGCGAACATGCCGAAAGCCTCGACAGCGTCACTTCTGACGTCAAGAGCCTGGGCGGCGAGGTGGCCGGCAGCGCCGGCTTTGCGGAACGCTCCGCCGAAGGCGCCGATCACCTGCACACCGTCATTGTCGAGCTCGGCCAGACGATTCGCGAATTTCGCATCGCCCGGGAAAATGCCCATGCCGGGCGCTTGGGCCCGGCGCGCGTGACACCGCCGCGCGCCATCGAGGCCGCCGCCCGTCCGGCACCGGCCGAGAACGAATATGAAAATGATGATTTTAGCCTTCCGCAGCCCTTCGCAAGCGTCGGAGGTGGGCGGAATGTTTACTAACCTATCGGATGATTACCCCAGCTCGTCTTCTCGAGCCGGGGACAAGGGGACAAGGAAAAGCTGATGGCAGCAAAGAAGAGTGGCAAGACGCTGGATCTGACAGCGGTGCTCGACCTCAACGAGGCTTCCGCCTTGCGCGATAAACTCCTCTCCCTCAGGGGCAGCGGTCTGTCGATCGACGCTTCCAGCGTCGAACGGATCGGTGCCCTTTGTGCCCAGGTTCTGATGTCCGCCGAGAAGACCTGGGAGCAGGACAAGCAGCCATTCACCTTTTCCAAGGTGTCCGACGCATTTCAGAAAACCATGCAGCTGGTGGGCGTCAATATTGATCACCTGCTTGCCAAGGAGATTCGGCAATGAAGAAAAAAGTTCTTACCGTGGATGATTCCCGCACCATCCGAAACATGCTTCTCGTGACGCTGAACAATGCCGGCTTCGAGACGATTCAGGCGGAAGACGGCGTCGAGGGCCTCGAGGTTCTCGAAGAGTCCAATCCCGACGTTATCGTCACCGACATCAACATGCCGCGCCTCGACGGTTTCGGCTTCATCGAAGGTGTCCGCCGCAACGAGAAATATCGGGCGATCCCGATCCTGGTCCTGACCACCGAAAGCGACGCGGAAAAGAAGAACCGCGCCCGCCAGGCTGGCGCCACGGGCTGGATCGTCAAGCCTTTCGACCCGGCCAAGCTGATCGATGCCATTGAGCGTGTAACCGCTTAAACCCAGGATTTTCTCCTATGGATATGAACGAAATCAAAGAGATCTTTTTCCAGGAGTGCGAGGAACAGCTCGCCGAGCTGGAATCCGGTCTTCTGAAAATGAATGATGGCGATCGCGATCCGGAAACCGTCAATGCGGTGTTCCGTGCCGTGCATTCGATCAAGGGTGGCGCCGGCGCCTTCGGCCTTGATGATCTGGTTGCCTTCGCCCATGTTTTCGAGACCACTCTCGATTGCGTTCGATCCAACAAACTCGAGCCGAACCAGGACGTCCTGAAGGTAATGCTGAAGTCGGCCGACGTGCTCGCCGACCTGACGAATGCTGCGCGCGACGGCGGCAGCGTCGATGAAAGCCGCAGCCGCGGCCTCGTCAAGGAGCTCGAGGCACTGGCCAATGGCGAATTGCCGTCTCCCTCGGCAGTTGCCGACGCACCGGCGCCGAAGGCCGCCGCAAAGCCCGCGGCCAAGGCCGTTGCGGCCGCTCCGGCACCGGCCGTCAAGCCGACCGACGACAGCGGCTTCCAGCCGATCCCCTTCTCCTTCGACGATTTTGGCGGCGAGGGCGACGAGCTGCCGGCCTATGAAATCACCTTCAAGCCGCGCTACGAACTTTATTCCAAGGGCAACGACGCCACGCTGCTGCTGCGCGACCTCTCGCGCCTCGGCGAAATGACTATCTATTGCAATACGGATGCTCTGCCCGGCCTCGACGAACTCGATCCGGAAGGCGCCTATCTTTTCTGGAACGTCACGCTCAAGACGGACAAGGGTGAGGACGCCATTCGCACCGTCTTCGAATTCGCCGAGTGGGATTGCGAACTGACGGTGAAGCCGGTCGAGGACGCAAGGGGCGACGCGGCCAGCAACGAGGAACTGCCGATGGTGCCGGTTCCCTTCGATCTGTCGATCCTGGATGAATCCGGCGCAGCCGAAGAGGTTTCCGGCGCTGCCGCCGATACCGCCGCCGCCGTTGCCGCTGCAGAGACTGCCTCCAACGTCACGCAGATGGCTGCCGCTGCCGCCCGCGTCGAGAAGAAGGAATCGGCCGCCGCCGCAGCGGCTGCTGCAAGTGCTGCCGCCCAGAACAATGCCGCCGGCGCCGGCCAGACGATCCGCGTCGATCTCGACCGCGTCGACCGCCTCATCAACCTCGTCGGCGAACTCGTCATCAACCAGGCGATGCTGTCGCAGAGCGTCATCGAGAACGACACGACCGGCACATCCTCGATCAACATGGGCCTGGAAGAGCTGCAGCAGCTCACCCGCGAGATCCAGGACTCGGTCATGGCGATCCGCGCGCAGCCGGTGAAGCCGGTGTTCCAGCGCATGTCGCGTATCGTCCGCGAAATCGCCGACATGACCGGCAAATCGATCCGTCTCATCACCGAAGGTGAAAATACCGAAGTCGACAAGACGGTCATCGACAAGCTGGCCGAGCCGCTGACCCACATGATCCGCAATGCCGTCGACCACGGCATCGAAACGCCCGAAAAGCGCGCCGCCGCAGGCAAGAACACTGAAGGCACGGTCCGTCTGACCGCCAAGCACCGTTCGGGACGCATCCTGATCGAGCTTGCCGACGACGGCGCCGGCATCAACCGCGAAAAGGTCCGCCAGAAGGCGATCGACAATGACCTCATCCCGGCCGATTCCAACCTGTCGGACGAGGAAATCGACAACCTGATCTTCCTGCCGGGCTTCTCCACGGCCGACAAGATCTCCGACATTTCAGGCCGCGGCGTCGGCATGGACGTCGTCAAGCGTTCGATCCAGGCGCTCGGCGGCCGCATCAACATCACCTCCAAGCCCGGCCACGGCTCGGTCTTCACCATGAGCCTGCCGCTGACGCTTGCCGTCCTCGACGGCATGGTGGTCACCGTCGCCGGCCAGACTCTGGTCGTGCCGCTGACGGCGATCGTCGAAACCCTGCAGCCGGAAGCGGCCTCGATCCATTCCTTCGGTGCCAACCACCGGCTGATCTCGATCCGCAATTCCTTCTGCCCGCTGGTCGATGTCGGCCGCATCCTGAACTTCCGCGCGACCCAGGCCAACCCGGTCGAAGGCGTGGCGCTCCTGGTGGAATCCGAAGGCGGCGGCCAGCGCGCCCTGATGGTCGATGCCATCCAGGGTCAGCGCCAGGTGGTCATCAAGAGCCTGGAAGCGAACTACACCCATGTGCCGGGTATTGCCGCCGCCACCATTCTCGGTGACGGGCGCGTCGCTCTCATCCTCGATGTCGACGCTGTTGTCGGCGCCTCGCGCGGCCAGTCGCTCAAAGCGGAAATGTCGTTAGCAGCGGTAGGATAAGGGCATGTCGTACGCCGTAAAAAATCTGAACGAGGGGGATCGCGAGCTGATCGCGTTCCGCATCGGGAATCAGGAATTTTGCGTGAACATCATGTCGGTTCGCGAGATCCGGGGCTGGACCCCGGCGACCGCGATGCCGCACTCGCCTGCCTATATGCTCGGTGTCATCAACCTGCGCGGCGCGGTGCTGCCGATCATCGATCTTTCGGCCCGGCTCGGCATGAAGCCGGCCGATCCGACGGCCCGCCATGTCATCATCGTCGCCCAGGTCCGGCGCAAGGTCGTCGGTCTCCTGGTCGATGCCGTCTCCGATATCCTGACGGTCACCGACGAGACCATCCAGCCGACGCCCGAGATCTCCTCCGAGCTCGAGCGTCAATTTGCCCGCGGCATCCTTGCCATCGACAAACGCATGATCTGCCTGATCGAACTAGAATCCCTCTTTCCCGAGACCGAAAGCGAAGCCGCATGAGTGCAATGGGCGCAAAAGATCAGAGGCAGGGAGCCGACGAGGTCCTGGCGAGCGGAGAATATCCGCTGACGCGCCGCGACCTCACGGAGATCGCCGCGATGATCTATTCGGATGCCGGCATCTTCCTCAACGAGACGAAGGCCTCGCTCGTCTATTCGCGCCTGTCGAAACATATCCGCAATCTCGGCCTCTCCGGCTTCCGCGAATATTGCGACCTCGTCGCTTCGCCGGCCGGTGCTGCGCCGCGCCGCGAAATGCTGTCGCATCTGACGACCAATTTTACCCGCTTTTTCCGCGAGAACCATCATTTCGAGCATCTGCGCGACCATGTCCTGCCGGAGCTGCTGCAGCGGGCGCGATCGGGCGGCCGGGTGCGCATCTGGTCGGCGGCTTCCTCCGACGGGCAGGAGCCCTATTCGATCGCGCTCACCGTGCTGTCGCTGATGCCGAACGTCGCCGATTACGACTTCAAGATCCTGGCGACCGACATCGACCCGAAGATCCTGGCGATCGCCCGGGCAGGCGCCTATGACGAGAACGCGCTCGAAACCGTTTCGCCGGCCATGCGCAAGCAGTGGTTCAGTGAAGTCGAAGTGCAGGGCCGCAGGAAGTTCCAGGTCGACGACCGCGTCAAGCGGCTGATCACCTACAACGAGCTGAACCTGATGGCGCAGTGGCCGTTCAAGGGCAAGTTCGACGTCATCTTCTGTCGCAACGTCGTCATCTATTTCGACGAACCGACGCAGATGAAGATCTGGCAGCGTTTCGCCGGCCTGCTGCCGGAGGGCGGCCATCTCTATATCGGCCACTCCGAGCGCGTGTCGGGCGAGGCGAAACACGTCTTCGACAATATCGGCATTACGACCTATCGCTACACGACCAAAGGTCTCGGGAGGAAGGCATGAGCGCTCCGGCAAGAGTTCTCGTTGTTGACGACTCGCCGACCATGCGAGGGCTGATCACGGCCGTCTTGAGCTCCGACCCGGAGGTCAATGTCATCGGCCAGGCCGGCGACGCGTTGGAAGCGCGCGAGGCGATCAAGCGGTTGAACCCCGACGTCGTGACCCTCGACATCGAGATGCCGAACATGAACGGCCTCGATTTCCTCGAAAAGATCATGACGCTGCGTCCGATGCCGGTCATCATGGTCTCCACCATGACCCATCGCGGCGCCGAGGCGACGCTTGCGGCGCTGGAGATCGGCGCCTTCGACTGCGTCGGCAAACCGGGGCCGGGCGATCTGCGCCCCTTCGGCGACCTCGCCGAGAAGGTCAAGGCCGCCGCGCGCACGCAGCGCCAGTTCTCCCAGCCGGTGACGGCCGCCGCGGCACCTCCGCCCTCCGTCGCCGATTTCCGTGTCGGCCGCAAGATCGTCGCGATCGGCTCGTCGACGGGCGGCGTCGAGGCGCTGATCGCCGTGCTGCAGAAGTTTCCGGCCAATTGCCCGCCGACGGTTATCACCCAGCATATGCCGCCGACCTTTACCAAGAGCTTCGCCGAACGGTTGAACCGCCTCTGTGCGCCGGTGGTGCAGGAAGCGACCGATGGTGCCCGCCTGGAAATCGGCAAGATCTATCTGGCGCCCGGCGGCGAGCGTCATCTCCAGGTCAGCGGCGCCTCGGCGCCCTGCTGCCGTCTCGTTGACCGCGCACCGGTCAACGGCCACCGGCCATCGGTCGACGTGCTGTTCGATTCGGTCGCGGAACTGGCGGGCCGTAACGCCGTCGGCGTGATTTTGACCGGAATGGGCCGCGACGGCGCCGCCGGATTGTTGAAAATGCGCCACGCGGGCGCCAGAACACTCGGCCAGAACGAAAAAACCTGTGTCGTTTACGGAATGCCAAGGGTTGCCCACGAACTTGGCGCCGTTGAGCAGCAGTTGCCCCTGTCTGCCATCGGGGAAGAAATATTGAAAATGACAGCCGCCCGAAAGGAAGGGACCGAATAAATGTCGATCGCGGAGAAAATCAAAGTTCTGATCGTCGATGATCAGGTAACGAGCCGGTTGCTGCTCAGCGATGCGCTGACCCAGCTCGGTTTCAAGCAGATCACGTCCGCAGGCGACGGCGAGCAGGGCATGAAGATCATGGCCGAACAGCCGCACCACCTGGTGATCTCGGACTTCAACATGCCGAAGATGGATGGCATCGGCTTTCTTCAGGCCGTGCGCACCAACCCGAACACCAAGAAGGCGGCCTTCATCATCCTGACTGCCCAGGGCGACCGCGCGCTGGTGCAGAAGGCAGCCCAGCTCGGCGCCAACAACGTGCTCGCCAAGCCGTTCACGATCGAAAAGATGAAAGCGGCTATCGAAGCCGTGTTTGGAGCCTTGAAATGATCAATGAGGGGGCCGCCCGTCGCGTGCACATCATTCAGGGCGAGTACAAGGTTCTGAGCGATCCGAATGCGGTCCTCTCGACCATTCTCGGCTCCTGCGTGGCTGCGTGCCTCCGGGACCCCGTCGCCGGCATTGGCGGAATGAACCACTTTCTGCTGCCCGGTTCGGCGACGTCGCCGACCTCTGGCGGCGATGCCACGCGTTATGGCGTGCACTTGATGGAACTGCTGATCAATGGTCTTCTGAAGCAGGGCGCCCGGCGCGACCGGCTGGAGGCAAAGATCTTCGGCGGTGCGAAGACGATCTCGACATTCTCCAATGTCGGTGAGCAGAACGCGGCCTTCGCCATGCAGTTCCTGAGGGATGAAGGCATTCCGGTGGTCGGTTCCTCCACCGGCGGAGAGCATGGACGCAAGCTTGAATATTGGCCGGTCTCCGGTCGTGCCCGGCAATACCCCCTGACCGGTGCCGAAACGCAGAGAACCGTCGCACTCGAGCAGCGCCCCGCCGCTCCGTCGAAGCCCGTCGAAACCAGTATCGAATTCTTTTGATGGTGAGGATTTTTATATGACATTTAACCCGGTCATGGAGCCGCCTGCGCCCGTCGAAGCGCTGAGCGACATCCTGATGCGCATCGTTTCCGAACTTCACGATGTTGCCTACCTCATCGAGCGCATCGAGCCGCAGCTTCTCGACCTCGGCGGCGCCGAAATCCTCAATTCGCCTGATGCCATGAAGGTCATGCAGGGCATCGATCTGGCCGTGCAGAAATCCCGCGGCCTTGCCGAGTTCATCGACACCATCACCGGCGAAATCCCGCACGGCTGGGCAGTTGACGTCGCGACCGCGCTGAGCCTCGTCAAGCTGGCGGAGATGCAGAAGGCGCTGGGTGGGGCCACCCGCCACGGCCATTCCCAGCCGCTGAGCAAGGCGGCCGGCGACTTCGATTTCTTCTGATGCATGCCGCCGCGACGTGTGCCGCGGTTCCGGGATAACGACTGCATGAAACAGGGAGCCTTTCGCTCCCGCACGCGCTTTACGAAACGCTCGCACAAGTTTCGCCGATTATTCGTCAGATGAGGCAATAAGCCTGCTTTGTCTTTGACGGATCGCGCGAGAACAGAATGAATCTGTTAAATCAATTAGTTCAGATCTTTAAGAACTTCGGTTCCCTTGGCCGAACACGCCTGATGATTCTCGGAGGCGTCGGCGCCGTCTCCATCGCAATCGTCCTTGCGGCCGCCCTTTTCGTCAACAAACCGGCACAGGAAACGCTCTATGTCGGTCTGGACCAGCCGGATCTCAACCAGATCAGCATGGCGCTTGCCGAAGCCAACATCAATTTCCAGGTTGGTACCGACGGCTCCAGCATCAGCGTTCCCGCTGGCATGACGGGCAAAGCCCGCCTGATGCTTGCCGAGCGTGGCCTGCCGAACAGCGCCAATGCCGGTTACGAACTCTTCGACAATGTCGGTTCGCTCGGTCTGACTTCCTTCATGCAGGAGGTGACGCGGGTTCGAGCGCTGGAAGGCGAAATCGCCCGCACCATTCAGTCGATCTCGGGTATCACCGCCGCGCGCGTGCATATCGTCATGCCGGAGGTCGGAAACTTCCGCAAACAGGAGCAGAAGCCGACAGCCTCCGTCATGATTCGCGCCAGTGCGGTCACCGGGCGGAGTGCGGCGACCTCGATCCGCCACCTCGTCGCCTCGGCTGTGCCGGGGCTTGACGTCGATGACGTGACGATCCTCGATTCCGCCGGTCAGTTGCTCGCCTCCGGCGACGACGCAAGCAACAGTTCGCTGAACCGCTCGCTCGGCATCGTCCAGAACGTTCAGCAGGAAGTCGAATCCAACATCGACAAGGCCTTGGCACCCTTCCTCGGCATGGACAACTTCCGCTCCAGCGTCACCGCCGACCTCAATACGGACGCCCAGCAGATCCAGGAAACGACCTACGATCCCGAATCCAAGGTCGAACGCTCGGTCCGTTCGACGAAGGAAGCCCAGCAGTCGCAGCAGAAGCAGTCCGATAGCGCAACGACCGTCGAGCAGAACGTTCCGCAGGCCGCTCCCGAGGCCGGCGGCTCCGGCGGACCGCAATCGGAGGACAAGTCCGACAAGCGCGAAGAGCAGACCAACTACGAAATCAACAGCAGGACGACGGCGACGACCCGCAACAGCTACAAGGTCGAGAAACTTTCGATCGCCGTGGTGGTCAACAAGGGCCGCATCGCCAAGATGGTCGGCGAACCCGCCGACCAGACCAAGATCGACGCCTATGTCGCCGAGATGCAGAAGATCGTCGCTTCGGCGGCCGGCATCGACGCCAAGCGCGGCGACGTCGTCACCGTTACGGCCATGGACTTCCTCGAAAACCAGCTGCTCGAAGACGCCACCGGCGGTGTCCGCGTCATGGACATGCTGAGCCGCAACCTTGCCGGCATCATCAACTCGCTGGCCTTCGTCGCGGTCGCCTTCGTGGTGGTCTGGATGGGCCTGCGGCCTCTGGTGCGCAGCGTCAGCGGCAATGGCACCACCTCGGTTCTCGGCGACGCGACACCGGAAGCGGCCGGCCTCGAGCTTCCGGACTTCGCGCCGGCGGCGGGCGCCCCCGGAGGCGCGCTCATGGACGGCTTCGGCTCCGACTTCGGCTTCGACAGCACCGAAGATCTGCTCAGCCTCGGCGACGACGACGGCAACTTCAACCGCCGCGTCAAGGAAGGCCCGGAACGCAAGCTCTCCCGCATGGTCGAGATCAACGAGGAGCGCGCCGCGAAAATCCTCCGGAAATGGGCGATCGACGACGCAGCATAAGAAAAGAGGCCGGGCAACCGGCCTTTTTTCTATCGGTGCCAAGCTTCATTTTCTGGAACGGGTTGTGAGTATCCACCATCCCCCGCATTGAATGCCGCTGCCGGGAACTCGATGGCCTGACTCGCGTAAAAGGCGAATGAAGTTGCGAGACCGCCAGAATCATCTTAGCCTCCCCATATCTTGATGGGGGTAGAATTGATCATCGAATCAGTGCATGGGCGGCAGCGGAAGTAAATCCCTAGAAGTCGGAGATGGCGATTTGCATCGGCTGGCTTACCCTTAGGTGATTCGAAATGGGATTCGAGCGGGACTTGAATTGAATCCCTTATACAAAAATTGCTGTTGCACCGACTTTGATCGTTTCTCAGCCGCAGGACATTGCCAATGGATATGGACGTAATTCAGGCGAGCAAGGGCGAGAGGCAAATGTCGAATTTCGCGAGCGCGGTGGTGGCGGATCTGTTGCCGCGCGATGAACTGCTCCAGCGCCTGCACGGTGTCGCCGACACTGGCAGGTTGCAGTCTGGTCTGCGCGCGCTGACGGAGTATGTCGGTGCGTCGCACTACCTTCTGGCGCGCTGCGATCTCCTCCAGGAAAGCGGCCTCGATTTCATCGTTTCGTCCGATTGGCCCTTCGACCTGGTCAGGGATATCGCCAATGATCTGGTGCGCGGCTATGCCCGTTCGACGGAGCTGGAAAAATGCATGCAGGTCTTCCAGCCGAATTTTGCGCTTATGCCTGATAGCGCTGACGTGCCGGACGGCGCCAGCCGCCAATATTGTTCGGTGACCTTCAATGTCGGCCGGTCGCGACTGGCCCTGATGTTCCTGTTCGGCGAGGGCTTCATCCTTTCGCCGGAGCGCCTGCGGGATGTCGGCCTGCTTGCAGGTTACGTCGCGAGTTTCCTTCGCTGCGGCGGTACCAGGGTCGACCGCGATTTCGATTTGACGGATCGCGAGTTGGAATGCCTGTTCTGGATCGCCGAGGGCAAGACCAGCGACGAGATCGCGATGATCCTCGGAATTTCCCGCAACACCATCAACAACTACATCACCAGCGTGATGCGCAAGACGGCGACCAAGACCCGGTCCGAGGCGATTGCCTTCGCCGTCCGCAATAATCTCGTATAGGGGGATCTATGGGGCATCCATCAGCCAGGACGATGAGCAGCGCCGAGCAGCTGCGCATGGTGCGTGTGAACAGGATTTCCAGCCGGTCCGATCTTTTCCCGCGGCTGATTGCGATGCAGAAGCTTGCCGATGCGCAGGGGTTCGCGATCTTTCGCGTCAGCGGCTCGGGTATTCCGGCAAAGCAGCGCCTGGTCTGCGAACTCGAGAATTGGGGTTCTGCCAATGCCGGTTTCGGCAAGGCTTTCACGGATGCCTACGGCGATATTCTTCTCGACCATATCGAAAAATCGTTGTTGCCGCTCTCCTGGGCCGGCGGTTACGACCGCGCGGCGCCCGGTCCTGCCGACTTCGCGCCGTTCATGACGCGGCTGCAGGACGGTATCCTGCCTTTTTCCGGCCTTGCCTTTCCGGTGCGGCTCGGCGCCGTCGGCAACGGTTTCATCCTTTTCACCGGCGACGAGATTGATCCCTCGAGCGATACCATTGTCGAGCTGCACGGTCGCTGCTGCCATATCATGATGGATCTGCTCTCGCTCGACGAACGCCGCACGGCTGCCGCCGAGGCGCTCAGCGAACGCGAGATCGCCTGTCTCCAGCTTGCCGGCGACGGCCGCATCAGCGAAGAAATCGCCGACAAGCTCGGCCTCTCCGTGCACACCGTGAACGCCTATCTCGGCTCGGCGACCATCAAGCTCGATTCCGTCAACCGCATCCAGGCGATCGCCAAGGCAATCCGGCTCGGCTACATCAGCTGAACCCGACCGCGCATGGCACGCTGACGGCCAGGCCCGGGCTATCCATGAGTAGTTTCGCTCACGATGATGGGTCCGAGACCGCTATCGCTGCAGCAGCGGCCCTCCAGCACCTTGTCGCGGTTGAGAATCGCTCCCGGATCGAGCGCTTCCTTGACGCGGTGCATGAGGGCCAGTTTCGCCGGACTTGCCGTAGCCCGCAGGGATCCCGCTCTCTTTGTGCCGATTCCATGTTCGGCCGAGAAGGATCCGCCGATCGCGCCGAGATCCCTGTAGAGGATCGCCTCGATAGCTCCTGCCTTTTCAGCCGGGACCTGCCCGCCGGCTGCGTTGAGCACAATATGCAGATTTCCGTCGGCGAGATGGCCGAACACATATGGATCGAGCGCGGCATCCAGTTCTTTCAAGGCGGTGAGGGTGCGATCGAGATAGGGTTTGACCTCCGAAAGGGGGACGGAAACGTCGTAAGAGGGAGCGCCCGGATATCTGCGGTATATGAGGTCCGTATCCTCGCGCAGCCGCCAGATCTCCGCCTCCTGCGCACCTGATGATGCGACGACGGCCGACGTATCGGGATGATCCGCAATGACATCCCCATAGATATTCTCGAGTTCGGTCTGTAGCGCCGCCTCTTCACCACCGCCGAGCGATATCAGCAGGTTGACCGGATGGTCGGACCTATAATCCGTGGCAGACCAGCGGTGATGGCCGGAAGTCAGGCCGAAATAGGTCTTCCAGATCGCCTCCGCCGCGCGCAACTGTCCGTATTGTGCGTAAAGTCCTCGACGAACAGTCGCGAGTGCCGCATCCACCGATGGCAAGCCAAGCAGCATTGTGGCGGCTGCGGACGGCTGGGGTTCAAGCCGGATTGCGAGACGGGTAATGACGCCGAGCGTGCCTTCGCTGCCCACGAAAAGATGCTTGAGATCGTAGCCTGCGGCATTCTTTATGACCCGTGTAAGATCGCAATAGATGGAGCCATCCGCGAGCACGGCTTCCAGACCGAGAATGCGATGCCGCATGACCCCGTAGCGAAAGGCGGCGATGCCTCCGGCGTTGGTCGCCGCCATGCCGCCGACAGTTGCCGAGCCGCGCGACGGAATATCGATACCGGCTTCGAGACGATGTTCTGCCGCGGCCGTCTGCAGCGCCTGCAGGGTCACGCCGGCCTCAACAACCGCAACATTCTCTATTGGTGAAATGCTCTGGATGCGATTGAGGCGGGCGGTGGAGAGCACCAGTTCGCCCTGCCGGGATATTGCTCCGCCGACGAGCCCGGTCCGTCCTCCGTGGGTCACGAGCGGGATCGCGTTGGCGCGGCAAGATTTTACCACCGCCGCCACTTCCTCTGTCGTTGCCGGCAGGACAACGACGCCTGCGCCGAGGTTTTCAGGCGCCACGCCATAGTCGAGGGTCGACGTGGCCTCTGCCTCTTTGAGATTGGCGCCACCGACGATCTTGCGGAGTTCGGCGATGAATTCTGGTGGCAGGCGATGCATTGGAGACTTCCTGTTGCGGGTGTGAGGCGATCGTGGAAAATCGTTCAAGGCATGACTAGCGAGGCAGGTAGCGCGTGAGATGTGCCTCCAGGAGGCGGACGAACGTGATCAGGACCAAATTGATCAGGAGGTAGAGCACGCCGGCGATGGCGAATACCTCGAGGATCGCATAGGTCTGGCTCATAAGGCGCTTCGCATGGCCGGTGATTTCGAGAACGGTGATCGTGGAGGCGAGGCTCGTACCTTTAACGACCAGCACGAGTTCGTTGCCATAGGCCGGCAGCGCTTGCCGGATGGCGAGGGGAAAGGTGATCCGGCGAAAGCGCAGAAACCGCGACATGCCACAGGCCTGAGCCGCTTCGACGAGTCCTGCGGGAATTGACATAAGGCCGCCGCGCAGGATCTCCGACGTATAGGCCGCCGTGTTGAGGGCCAGCGCCATGACGGCGCAGTGAGCTCCATCACCGACGATCCACCAGAGTACGGGGTTGTCGCGTACGATCGAAAGCTGGCCGAGACCGTAGTAGAAGAGAAACAGCTGGACCAGCAGCGGCGTACCTCGGAAGACGGTGCTGTAACCCTTGGCAAAGCCGCTGAGCATTCTGTTTTTCGACAGGCGCATGACCGCGAGCGTCAGTCCGAGATTGAAGCCAATGGCGACCGAAGCTAGCGTCAGCATGGCGGTCAGCCACAATCCTTTGGCAAGAGTCGGAACGGCAAGGCGAACGAGTTCAAAATCCATGACCTATGTCCTCGCACTTGGGCGCAGAAGGCGTTCGATCCGGTCGAATCCACCCTGGCTGACCAGCGTGATCGCGAGATAGACGACGGCTGCGATGAAATAGAAGACGAAGGGATGGCGGGTCGATCCCGCCCCGACGAAGGCGGCGCGCATCAGTTCCTGCAAACCGACCACGGAGACGAGGGCCGTGTCCTTGATTGTGGTCTGCCACACATTGTTCATGCCAGGTACCGCAATACGCAGCATCTGCGGTGCGATGATGCGGCGGAAGATGCGTCCTCCCGGAATGCCAAGCGCCCGTGCTGCCTCGATATGACCGCCGGGAATGGCCGCGAGCGCGCCGCGTACTACCTCGGTCGAATAGGCTCCAGATATGGCCGCGATCGCAACGACGGCAATGACGAAGGCATAGCCGTTTCCGGCCAGCCCCTCATAGCCGAATGCCGCAGCGACGCGGGTCGCGAATTCGACGGAAGAAAAGAAGAGAAGATAGATGATCAGGAGTTCCGGGACGCCGCGCACGATCGAAGTGTAAAAGTCGACAACCAGCGTCAGCGGAAAAAGCCGCGCCCATTTGATGAGGCCGCAGGCAACGCCGATGATGATGCCGAAGGCCATGCTCGCGCCCCCCAGGGCGATCGTTATCGCTGCGCCACGCAGGATCGCGGTAATCCAGCCGCCCTCCCATACCTGCCATAATCCGAGTTCCATCGAACCTGCCCAACCTGTCTGTTTGTCCTGTCTGATGCGGCGTTCCCGAGGAAAGCGTCTTCCCTCGGGAACGCCGTGTCGGCGTTACTTGCAGGGACGGGAGATGTCCGCCTTGAACCAGGTCTGGCTCGCCTTGCCGATCGAGCCGTCAGCGATCAGTTCGCAAAGCGCTTTGTCGATGCGAGCCTTCAGTTCGGTGTTCTCCTGCGAAATGCCGACGCCTATGCCTTCGCCGAGCGATGGATCGAAGGTGCTCTGCACCTTCACGTCGACGAATTGGAAGTCTTTGCCATCGGGACGGGCAAGGAAGTCCTGAAGAGCTGATGCGTCTGCGAAGGCGGCCTCGACGCGACCGCTGGCGAGGTCGATCTGCATCTGGTCGAGCGTGTCATAGGTCTTCAGCACGGCGGAGGAGGCGCGCTTTTCCATGAAATGAGCATGGGTTGTGCCGGCTTGCACGCCGACAGTGCGGCCGTCGAGCGCTTTCAGCAGTGTGTCGATGTCCTTGATGCCGGCAAGATCGGAATCCTTCTTCACAACGAACATGTTTGCGAGTTCCGCATAGCCGACAGAGAAGTTGATCTGCTTCTTGCGCTCGGCAGTGATCGACATGCCGGAAATGATGATGTCGAACCGCTTGGCTTTCAGCGCCGGAATGAGGCCATCGAAGGCCTGCACAACGAAGTGACACTTCATTTCGAGTTTTGCGCAGAGCAGGTTGCCGACATCGGCATCGAAACCGGTCACGTTTCCGGCGGCGTCCGCCATGCTCCATGGCGGGTACTCGCCCTCGGTGCCGATAGACAATTCGCCTTCGGCCGCATGAGCCGCACCGAGGCCGGCGGCGAAGAAGGTGGCGAGCAGCAGACTTTTTAGCTTCATGTTCTGGTTCCCCATTTTTTACCGTTGTTGTTAAATCCCGTCCGGGATGTCTCGGACGGGCGATGGCCGGCGAAACGTCAGAGCGTACGGGCCAGGAACTGGCGCATGCGGTCCGAACGCGGATTGGTGAACACCTCCGCCGGGGCACCCTGTTCCTCCACCTTTCCCTGGTGGAGAAACAGGATCTTGTGCGAGACCTCGCGCGCGAACTGCATTTCGTGCGTCACGAGGATCATCGTATTTCCTTCTTCGGCAAGTTGCCGGATCACGCGCAGAACCTCCCCGACCAGCTCGGGATCGAGCGCGGAAGTCGGCTCGTCCAGCAGGATCAGCTTCGGGCGCATGGCAAGTGTGCGGGCGATGGCGGCGCGCTGCTGCTGGCCGCCGGAAAGTTGGCCCGGATACTGGGCATGCTTTTCGCTGAGGCCGACCTTCTTCAGGAGGGCATGGGCATGGTCGATGGCCGCCTGCCGCCGCTCTTTCAACACGTGCAGCGGCGCCTCGATGATGTTTTCAAGAACCGTCAGGTGCGGCCAAAGATTGAAATTCTGGAACACCATGCCGACGCGAGAGCGAATGCGTTCTACCTGACGCGTATCGACCGGGATCGCATTGCCGGTCGACGTTTTCTTCATACGGATTTCCTCGCCGTCAATGACGATACGGCCGTCATACGGTTGCTCAAGAAGGTTGATGCAGCGCAGGAAGGTGCTCTTGCCCGAGCCTGAGGAGCCGATCATCGAAACGACTTCGCCGGGCTGCGCCGAAATGCTGACGCCGTTGAGTACCGAGATCGGGCCGAAGCGCTTGTGCAGGTCGTGCACTTCGAGCGACGGCCGTTCGTTTGCTCGTGGCATCGCCGTCTCCGCATGAGTGACGATGGCAATGGTGGCGCTAGGAGCGATGGGCTTTTCAGCGCCTGCGCCACCGATGGACTTGAGGTCGGCTAAAGCGCGGTCGAAATATCGCAGCGAGGCCGTCACGCAGGTGCGTTGCCAATCCACGTCTTCAGGAATGAAGGCAGCGCGAAGAGTCTCCTTGATCCGGCCACCGAGCGGCGTGTCCACCTTGCCGAACAGGTGAAGCCAGTTGTCTGCCTGAACCGCGTCAGAGATTGCGGCCGCATCGAGGGTCCCGCATTCGATCACCAGTGGCAGGACGCGGGCTTCAGACAGCGCCTTTCGCACGGCCGCCGAGACATAGCCGGTCGCCGTCGCGGCGATACCGGTAAGAGTTGTCGCCTTGTCGCCGGTGAGGACAATGGAGAGGGCAGGTCCGAAAGTGCGCCGTCCCCATTCCAAGCCGGCATGCTCGCCTTCGGTAACGGAGAGCAGGGCAGGGTAGCCATAAGGCCCCGCGCCGGTATGCAGGTCGAAAGCGATGACTTCGACGGCTCGTTGCGCGAATGTCGAAAGGATTTCGACGAGGGTGCGGTTCGACCAGACAGGACCGTTGCCTCCATAGAACAGGCCGTCTGGAAAGTCGTACTG
Organism: Rhizobium esperanzae; assembly: GCF_014197615.1. Taxonomy (GTDB): domain Bacteria; phylum Pseudomonadota; class Alphaproteobacteria; order Rhizobiales; family Rhizobiaceae; genus Rhizobium; species Rhizobium esperanzae_A. The sequence continues at coordinate 178,005 of NZ_JACIFY010000004.1, read as the reverse complement.
GCCGGCTTCCACGATGGGGGCGACGCCGGCATAGCCGGCAAGTCGCTGTTTGGCCGCTTCGTAGGCCTGCGTTGCTGCATCCCGCTCGGGACCTTCCCAAGCACGACAGACGAGGGCCCCGTGCAGTTCAGCATAGTATTCGTTCTTCGGCGGTGCCTTGTGCCAATCCACAAAGTTGCGGTTGACGTCGACATTGTCTTCGTTCACTCGCCGCGACCAGGCGGTGCCCCACGGGTTGATGAGGTGGATCATGAGAACAGCGGTGTCGTCTGGAAGTTGCCAGGGAGAGTTTTGCGAGAGCCAAGCAGTCTGGCACGCCGAGCCGAAAGCACCTTCTACGCCGTGCGTACCGGAAATCAGCACCATGAGTTTCTTGGCGTCGTCGCGCCCAAGATAGGCAACATCTGTAGCAAGGCGCTCGCCGGTCGGGCCATGCAGCGGATGCAGGTATTCGACCACGCTGGCTCCGGCTGTGCGCGCGGCGGCAATAAAACGGGCACGGAGGGCGGAGAAGTCGCCGGCAAGAAGACCGGATGGCGCTGAAGGGGACATGTGAAGGGGCTCCCGGTTTGCTCTGTGCAGATTTGCGTTTGCGCTCATTTTTCGTTCCCGCGGGGTCGTGGTCCGATCCCTGTTTTCTCGTGGCTTGACGGTCGCTGACGCATCACCCGGTAGTGAGCATACGAAGGGCGTCTATAAAGCGGTCGTTCTCCGTTGGACTGCCGATCGTCACGCGGATGAAAGTCTCGTAGCCTTCTTCCTTCCACGGTTTGACGATGATGCCTTGGGACAAGAAGTGGTCGAGGGCCGACTGGCTGTCCCTGCCGATGTCGATGAACAGAAAGTTCGTCTGCGATCTGGCGGCCGACAGTCCCATGAAGGCGACTGCATCGGCCACGCGAGCCCGCTCGCGCTTCAATGCTACGACGGACGAACGCATCCACGCCTCGTCGTCCAGAGCGGCGACGGCGGCGACCTGCGCGGCAGCATTGACGTTGAACGGCGTCTTGGCGGCGGCCACGGCGCGGGCCAGCCTGGCATCCGACGTCACCGCGTAGCCCACGCGCAGGCCCGCCAGGCCATAGGCCTTGGAAAACGTTCGCAGTACGACCCAGGAAATGTTCGTGCTCGACAGCGCGGCAAGGCCGTCGGGCATGTCGTCGTCCGTAAATTCGAAATAGGCTTCGTCCAGCACGAGAAGTGTCTGCGGCGCGACCGCTGTGAGAATACGGTTAAGGCTTTCACCATCGAGCGCCGGGCCGACCGGATTGGAGGGCGAGGATAGGAAGAAGATGGCGGGCTGCCGTGCCAGCATGGCGATGATCGCCGGTACATCGAAGTCGAGGTTCGGCTGCATGCCGACCTTCTCGACCCAGGCACCGTTGGCGAGCGCTTCGATCTCATGCAGTCCGAATCCGGGGGAGATCATTGCGACGAGGCTGCCGGGACAGACGACCGCCCGGCACACAGCAGCGATCATCTCTTCTGAGCCGTTGCCGGCAACGATGCGTTCAGGGGGGATGCCGAGTTTGTGGCTGAGCGCCGCCCGCAGTGTCGTACAGGCCGGGTCGGAGTAACGCGAAGGGTTCAGGCCGGCGAGCGCCACTGCGACATGCGGCGAGCAGCCGGCCGGATTCTCATTGCTGGCAAGAGCCGCGATGTCCGGTCGACCGCAGTGTTTCTGTGCGGCGGCGATGTTCAAGCCGGCATTGTACGGCGGCAAGGCTGCGACATGGGGGTTGAGCGGGATTTCGATACGCAGCGGCTTGGTCACGGTTTTTCCTTCAACGGATTGGACGGCATGTTCGGGCCAGGGCTTCATCGTCGGAGTGGCTAGAGATCGAGCACGATTGAGGATCTCGGTCTGGTGCAACACAACAGGACTCGGCCCTCCGCAATCGCATCGAGCGGCTCCTCAAAATAGTCGACCTCTCCAGAAACGAGGCTCTGCTCGCAGGTTCCGCAAACGCCCGCCCTGCAGGAGAATTCTGGCTCCATGCCCTGCGCCTCCAGGAAGGCAAGGATGGATTCGCTTACGCCGTCCCATGCGAGGCTACGCCCGGACTTCTGGAGGACGATACGAGGACTGCTCCCCTGGGCTGCGGATGCTGCCGCCGGCGGCGTCTTGGGCTGCGCCGATACTCGTCCGGCTTCAGACAACAAGCTCGCCGGGCCGAAAAATTCGTAGGCGATACGTTCCTGACGCACCCCCAGGCCGGTGAGAATGTCGTAAAGAGCGCGCATGAAGGGCGGCGGCCCGCACATGTAAATCTCGTAGTCATCCAGCGGCAAAAGGCTCTGGAGCGTGGCGCGTGTCAGGAACCCGGCCGAGTGACACCGAACCGTATCGAGATCGTCGGCAGCGGCAAACCGGTAGCAGAAATGTATGGAAATGCCTGGCCGCAAGGCTGCGAGATACTCGACCTCTTCCCGCATCGCGTGAACGGCCGCATTGTCGCAGGCATGGATAAACCAGACGGGACGCTGGCTTGCCCGCGCCAGTACGTCCAGCATCGAGATAGTAGGGGTCAGGCCAACGCCGCCGGAGAGAAGCACGACGGGCCGTGTGCTCGCGCCGTCGAGCTTGAAGGCGCCACGCGGCGGGTCGATCTCGATGACTGATCCCGGCTCGACCTCGTCATGGAGCCAACACGAACTCAAGCCCTCCGGCACGTCCTGCGATGGCGCGTTCTCGCGTTTTACGGTGATCCGGTAGCTGCCCTCCTGATGCGGGGAAGAGGAAACCGTATAATTGCGCAGGACATATCCGCCGCTGCCGTCCGGCACCCGCATCGTGAGGAACTGTCCCGCCTCGAACGGCCGCCAATGCTGCGCATCAATAGGCTTTAGTCGGAAAGACGTGATAGTGGTGCTTTCGCGCACCTTCGAGACGACTTCGAAGGGGCGGAAGCGCGAGACGGCTTCATCCAGCATCCGGATCGATCCCTATTCAGCCGCTTCGCTGGCGGTCTCGGCCTTGGCTTCGGCGGCAATCAACTGAGCAAGCTTGCGGCGGAAGCGCATCGGGCCGACGTCGATCTTCAGATCCAGATTCGGCGTCTGCTTGTTGGCCATGCCCTGATGGACCGCCTCCAGCACGATACGGTCCTCCTCGAAGGCACCGCGCACAGATTTGGCAAAACGCTCGGAAACCTCGGCATCATCGGGCGCGAAGTTGCGCATCTGGAACCAATAATATTTTGTTCGGTGTTCATCGACCGGCGTCATGAAATTGTAGCTGTCCATCAGGAAGGTGTTATCGGGCAGCGCACGGCCCTCACCACCCGTGAAGGCCGGCGCGAAGATGGCTTTGATGATCGCGTTGCTCGGATAGCGCACCTCATAATGCTGCTTGCGGTCGGTATTGCCCTCGAACTGCAAGAAAGGTGCGTAGAATGGGGCCGGCTCGGAATCGATCATCCAGCGCCAAACGGTGACACCGTCGTCCTTTACCGTGGTCTCTAGGGGTGTTTCCTCGCATGCAGAACTTGCAAACGACGACTGATGGACCCAGGCGACGTGGGACGGGTCCAGAAGGTTATCCGTCATGTAAAGATAATTGCAGTTGAGCGTCATGGACTCGCCAAGATTGACGCCCCATGCCGGGTCGCCGAAATACTCGACTTCGAAGATATCCTTTGGATTCGCCGTGTCGGCATCGCCCATCCAGATCCAGAGCAGGCCGTAGCGCTCGTGCACCGGGTAGGACCGCACCTTGGCGACGTGCGGAATCCGCTCGGCGCCGGGAACCCGCGTGCAGGTGCCCGAACAGTCGAAGGTCAGCCCGTGATAGCCGCATTCGACGTCGTCGCCCTTGATGCGGCCCATGGAAAGCGGCAACTTGCGATGGGGACAGGCATCCTCGAGCGCGGCGGCCCGGCCATCCTGCCTGCGGTAAAGGACGATGTTTTCTCCAAGGATCGTGACGGGTTTCAGCGCGCGGCCGACCTCGTGGTCCCAGGCGGCGACGTACCAGGCATTCTTGAGAAACATCTCGCTCTCCTTGCTTTTTGATAATTCAGTGTTTGCTGTTTTTTTTCCGCCAACAAGTTGCCAGGCACTGCATTCTTTTTTAGAAAATCTAAATTGGAGATCTCTTTAGGGAGCAAAAGACAGTGCCGAATCCGTCCTTGCGCGGCTTGCAGGCATTTGAAGCGATTGGACGGTGTGGCTCGGTCAGCGCCGCAGCGGAGGATCTCGGCGTGTCGCCGGGCGCTGTCAGCCAGCTCGTACGAAATCTGGAACAGTGTCTTGGCCTGACGCTGCTCGAGCGGCGCGGTCGAAGGGTCGAATTGTCGTCATGGGGACGGTTGTACTACGTCGAGGTCGCCAAAGGCTTTCAGCAGCTTTCCCATGCCGCCAACGTGCTCACGCGTGCCAGGAATGAGACGGCAATCACGGTCAGCGCGCTGACGTCGGTTGCCAACAGATGGGTCGGCCGAAAGATTTTCGACTGGCAGTCCCTCTGTCCGGAATCCAGCGTGAGGGTTTTCGGCCACGAGCAGGAGCCTCGCATCGGCGTCGAGCCGGTGGATTTCCGTATTACCTACGGCCGTCGCGCCCACGTGCACGAACACGTCGCCAATCTCTTCACCGATTGGGTCGTGCCGGCCTGTTCACCCGCGCTTATCCTCGGCCATGTCTTGACCTCTCCGCACGATATTCTCAAATTCCCGCTGCTCAACGTTGAATGGGAGGCAGACTATAAGGCCTCACCACAATGGAAGGATTGGGCAGCCTTGGTGCAAGCCGATGGTCGCCAGACATTCTCTGGCCTTTCCTTCACCCTGTCCAGCAGCGCCATTGATGCGGCCGTCAGCGGACGAGGATTCGTACTCGCTCAGATTTCGATGATCCAGGACGAGCTTGCCTCCGGAACCCTGGTCGTTCCTTTCGACATCCGCATGAAACTGTCCGAAGCCTACTATCTCGCCTGGGACAGGGCGGCGCTGGAGAAGCCTTTCGGTCAGAAATTTCACAAATGGCTGCTTGGAATTGCGAAGCAGCAGCATCTTATGTCGACGCCTAGCCTTCCCGGGTTGGATTGAGCCAACCCCTCTCGCAGATTTGCCTCGCGAATCTGAGACTTAGAAATCGCCGGACGCACCTGGCATGTCGCGCAAAACCGCTGCACAGTTCTGCGCGACATGCTCTATGCGCTGTCGAAGGGCGGATTCGGTTATCCTGAGAGACCTCAGCTGGCCAGTGCCCGTGGCGGCTGGTTGACGTTGTAACGCGATTCCCGAAGGCTCTTTTTCAGGAAGATGGTGTTCTCGTCGGGATCGGCCGAGGGATTCTGGAACGCGATATGGTTGATCTCGATGCCGGCATGGTCTTCGGCAAGGGTGAGCTGGGCGTAGACGGTGACGCCGCGCGGCTTGATTTCCAGATCGAGCACGACTTCAGGCTTGCCGCCCCATTCCAGCGTATAGTTGCCGCCCAGGCCGAAATTCACCGTGCCGGGATGAAAGAAAAGCTCGGCTGCCGAGGCGACGAGATCGGAAAGATTGCCGTAATACTCGAAGCGCAGCAGTGAAATAAGGTCAGAGGCATCCAGAAGGCGCAGTTCGGTGGCGACCGGGCTGATCGCTTCTGCCAGGATTTTCTCACGCTGGGTAGAGTGGGGGCATTTTTTCATTCGGCTTATCTTACCCGTTTGTTCTTGGCGTCTGCGGCGTAGACCCGGTGGATCAGCTCCGCAACGGCCTTATAGAAGACTGACGGGATGACACTATCGACCGAGACTTGCGCAAACATGGAGCGCGCAAGCGGCGGATCTTCGAACACCGGGATACCGTTCTGCTCGGCGATCTCCCTGATCTTGAGCGCGATGAGGTCCTGGCCCTTGGCAAGCACCACCGGCGCGTCGTTCTCTTCACGCGCGTAACGCAGCGCCACCGCATAGTGCGTCGGGTTGGCGATGACAAGCGTTGCGCGGTGCACGTCGGCGATCATGCGCCGGCGCGCGCGGTCGCGCATCAGCGAGCGCTGCCGGCCCTTGACGAAAGGGTCGCCCTGCGCCTGCTTGTTTTCTTCCTTGACCTCGTGCCGTGTCATCTTCAGTTCGGTGAACCAGTGATGGCGCGTCCAGAAAATATCGGCGATCGCCACGATCGCGGTCGCGATCAGCACGACGATGATGATCTTGCGCATCGCCGTCGTGATCCGCACGAGGATCGTCTGCGGGTCGGAAAACATCGCGTCGATCGAGTTGAAATATTCGCTCCGGAGCACGAAAAACAGGATCACGCCGACGACGACGACCTTGAACAGCGACTTTCCGAACTCGATGAGGCCTGGCAGGCTGAACAGCCGTCCCCAGCCTTTGGCGGGAGAGATGCGCGAGGCCTGCGGACGGATGCGTTCGAGCACCGGCGTCGGCAGGTTCTGGAAGACGGAGGAGGCGATGCCGAACACCATGAACATGATGAGAGCCGGCGCCACCAACGCCGCGGTTGCCCAGCCGAGCCGGACGAACAGCGAAAGGATGTCCGGCCCCGTCTCGATCTTCCATTGGTCGGGCTGCTCGAAGATGTCGCGCAGCGTTTCCGTCATGCGCGCGACGCCCTCGGGGAGGAAAAACACCAGGTAGATGTAGGTGGCAAGGATGGTCGCGAAAATCGACAGCTCGCGTGAAGACGGCAAATTGCCTTTTTCCGCGGCGTCGGATTGCTTTTTCGCGGTCGGGGCTTCTGTTTTGCTGTCCTTGTCATCGTCTGCCAAGTCGCAGCCCTCCATAAAAGAAACAGGCCGCAGCCAATGCATGCCCGCCGAAACTGCGAAGTGGTGTTCGGATGGCGGTCTGCATCAGCATAAAGAGCGAAAGCGCATCGCGTGAACCAGGTCCGTGCGAGGCGCTTTAGCGCAACCTATTGCAGGAAGGGTAGTCGCCTCAGCGATGGCGATCAACAGCCGCCGTTCGGCATGCCTGATTTGTCAACAGTCTCGCGGTACCAAAGCATGTCGCCCGGAAGGGCGCAGCGCTTCCGGGCGACATGATGAAACGAAGGGACTGAAGTGCGTCGCATGAATTCAATGCGATCCGCTTTACGCGGCTGCCGAAGCGTCGCCTTCCTTCTCCTTGAGCTCGATCTGACCTGAGTTGGCCAGGCGAATCGCCTCCTGCGCCACGGCGCGCCGCGCAATGGCGATCTCGCGCGGATTGACGCCGCCCATGCCGCTCTGCAGATCCGATTCGATCATGCGGCGCTGGCGCGGGCTGATGGCGGAGAGAACCGATTCGCGAATCTCGGCCGGCGAGCCGCGCAGCGCGACGGTGAGCACATCCGTCGAGATGTCGTTGAGCAACAGCACGCGGCTGCGCTGCGGCATGTACATGAGGTCTTCGAACAGGAAGATCTTCGGGCGGACCTTGTTGACCGATTCGCGGCTGATCGATTCGAGCGAGGTGAGCAGCGTATCGACCTGCGGCTTGTCGAGTTCGTTCATGAGATCGGCGACCTTCGTCGAGCCGGCGGCATTGCGCTCTGCCTCGATCTCGGCAAGCAGCGTCATCACCTGGTTCTCGATGATCTGCGCAGCCTTCGGGCTGACGGTCTTCATGTTGACCGTTCGGTTCATGATGTCGGCGCGGCGATTATCGGGAAGCTGCAGCAGCACCTTGGCGCCGAAGTTGGAAGGCATCATCGAAAGAATATAGGCGACGGTCTGCGGATGTTCGCGCAGCAGGAACTGGGCGACGAACGTCGGCTCCGCCTCGCTGAGGCGATCCCAGATCGAGGTTTCGTAGGCCTGGAATGCCGTGCGGCGGCCGAGCAGGCTGTCGACCTCGTCGGGCGTCAGGCCTTCTTCCAGAATGGCCTCGATCGCCTTGGCGTTATCCATCAGTCCGGCGCCCTCGGTGAAGAGGTCTTCGAATTCGGAAACGAGCGACAGGAGCTCGTCCGGCGGAATGGCGCGCAGCGACTGAGCGGATGCGATAATGGTCTGCAGTTCGGCCTGGGTGAAATATTTCAACAGCCGGCCGGCGACTCCCTTTCCCATAGCGAGAAGAACAGCCGCCGCCTTTTCAGCCTGGGTCAACGGTTTCCCGGCTAGCGCGCCGCCGAAATCGTCAAAGTCCATCATGGTCTAACCTCTCCGTCCCACACAGGGATCAGGCTTTTTTCGTACTCAAAACTTCTATCAGTTTCACACCGAATCGGGTGTCGTCGTTATCAAGCACCGTAATTTCGCCGCGGGCAATCCTGCGGCCGTTCACCATAATCTCGACCGGTTCGCCGATTTTCTTGTCGAGGGCGATCGTCGCCCCTTCATTGAGGTTCATCAGGCCGGAGACCTGCATGCGGCTGGTGCCGAGCATGATCTGGACGTCGATCGGGATGTCCATGATCAGTTCGAAGTTGGAATTCAAGGCGCTGCCGAGCGGAGCCGGAGAAGCCTCGAAGGAGGAGCTGCTGCCGAAATCCATGCCCGCCGCCGCGCCGGCATTGCCGCCGCCGAAATCCCCACCGAAATCGCCGCCGCCGAACGGCGTTTCCGAAGCCTCGCCGCCGAAAGCCGCCAGGTCCGTTCCGGTTGCGAAGGGGTCATCCTGCAGGTCGCCGCCAAACTGCGACAGGTCGCCATCGGCATCCTGCTTCAGGACGCCGCGCAGATCGTCGATCGCCTGGTCGAGATCCGCTTCGCTGCCCGGAAGATCCAGGGAGAGGTCGCTGTTCTGCTGTGTTTTCTTCGTTGCCATGAAATCACTATTCCAGTTGAAACTTGCCTCAAACTGCCTTTGCAGCCCAAAAGCCAGAGAACCGATTAATTCATTAAATGACGGATGAGTTCGTCATCCGAGTTCATCGTATCCTTGACGCGGACCATGTAGTTTTCGCCTGAACGCCCGAACTCGCACACATACAATTCCTTGCTGTTGGCACTGACCTCGACGCGCACGTCGCCGCTGTCGTGGAAGGGAATGACGTCGCCGACCATCAGCTTCGATATCGTGCGCAGCGTCAGGTCCTGCAGCCTGATCTTGGCCTCGAGCGTGACATGCGAACGGCGGACCTGGTCGCCGAGCTGTTCGGTCCATTCCGCCGATTGGCCGGTCTGGCGCTTCGGCTTCGGCGGCGTCACCTTGGTCTTGAGCAGCGCCGTCTGCGGAACGATCAACGAAAACTCCGAAACGATGCCGGCAAGCGTGATCGACATGTTGATGGCGGCGGCGAATTCGTCCGGGCGGTCTTCCGGCGGCCGGGCGCGCATCTCATGGGCGTGCGGGGCCGAAAGGCTCGGTTCGAAGCCGCCGGGCGCGTTGACGGCCGAGCGCAGCACCTTGGCGATCTTGTCGAAAACCATCACCGCCAGATCGGTTTCGATGATCGACAGCAGCCGCTCGGCCGGTTCCTCGATCGTATCGGCGGTGGCGCCGAGCAGGTGCTCCATCAGCGTGATGACAAAGCCGTTGCCGCAGGCAAGCGTGATATTCTGCGACCAGTTGCGCAGCGTCGCATCGACGAGCGTGACGTTGGTGCTCAGGTCGTCGATCAGGTGGTTCTTGTAGCCGATCTCGCAGCCGAGATAGTTGACCGTCACCTCGAGGCCGGTCTCGCTCTTGATCACGTCGGGAAAGAATTCGCTGTAGATTTCCCCGAAGGAGCTGCAGATCTTGGCAACCCTGCCCCTGTCACCAAGCCCGCCTGTGAGCTTGGCGAGAAGCGCGGGATCCATTGCCGGTTTGTCATGCGAAGCATTGCTCATGGTCATTTAAGCCGCCTTGGTTTCGCCGCCTGGGTTCATCATTTCCTGTTCGACCGCATCGATGGAAGGACGCTCGTAAGCCGAGATCGTCTTGCGGCCGTATTCGAGAGCGACCTGCGGCACCGAGCCGTTCATGTAGGCAAGCAGCGTCTGCTTGACGATGACGTAGAGGCGGTGCTGCTTGTTGCGGACGACCTTGATCTGGGAGACCAGCGGCGAGCAGAGGCAGTAGGATAAGAGAATGCCGAGGAAGGTGCCGACGAGCGCCGAGCCGATCAGATGACCGAGCACCTCGGGAGAGTCGTTGATGTGGGCCATCGCCTTGATGACGCCGAGAACGGCCGCGACGATACCGATCGCCGGGAAGGAGTCGCCCATGATCTGGATGGCGTGGTAGGGCTTCATCTTGTCGTGCATGATGGTGTTGAGTTCTTCGTCCATCAGCGCTTCGATCTCATGGCTGCGGGCATTGCCGATGATGATCAGGCGCACGTAGTCGCAGATGAACGCCGTCAGTTCCTTGTTCTTCAGAACGGTCGGAGCCGACTGGAAGATGGTCGATTCTGCCGGATTGTCGATATGGGCTTCGATTTCGTTTCGCGACTTGGTGCGCAGGTCGCGCATCAGCGAATAGAGCACACCGAGCGTATCGAGATAATTGCGTTCCTTGGGAACTGCGTGCTTGAAGGCTTCGCCGAGCGCCTTGCCGGAATCCTTCACCACCTTCATCGGGTTTGCCATGATGAAGCTGCCGAGACCGGCGCCGCCGATGATGACGAATTCGAAGGGCTGGAACAGGGCGTCGACGTGGCCGCCCATCGCCATGAAGCTGCCGATGATACAGCCGCAAACAACTACAAATCCAATAATAATGTTCATCGTCAGCCCAATCTGAACGTTACTTTTCTTTGAGACGGATAGGGTTTCTGCCTTGCGTGAGGCTGATGAAAGGCCGTCCGCAAGGCATTTTCGCGTGCCAGCTTCGCGCAAGCATCTGCCGTCAGTCTAAAGGAGACGAATGGGTCACCGCGCCCGTTTCTGAGATGCCGCCTCAGCGAAATCCCGGCCGAACCAGACAGACGACGCCCGGCTTTTCGTTCCGTTCATCGCCAATGCTTGGAGCTTACCGACATGCAATCCGGTCTTTATGTTTCTCTGTCGTCGCAGATGGCGCTTGAAAAGCGCCTGACCACCATCGCAGACAACATGGCGAACGTGAACACGACCGGCTTTCGCGCCACCGAGGTGAAGTTCGACGAGATGGTGGCGGCGACCAAGAACAAGCTGAACACCAAGGTCGCCTTCGTTTCCCAGGGCAATGACTATCTGAACGAAAGCAACGGCGAACTGCAGCATACCGGCAACATGCTCGACTTCGCCATCAAGGGCGATGCCTGGTTTGCGCTCGATACGCCGGCCGGCCGAGTTCTGACGCGGGACGGCCGTTTTACGCTCAAGGATACCGGCGAACTCGTCTCGATCCGGGGATATCCGGTTCTCGACGCCGGCGGCGCGCCGATCCAGCTCGACAGCAAAGGCGGCGAACCGGCTGTCGGCACCGACGGCATCATCTATCAGAACAGCCGCCAGGTCGCCTCGCTCGGCCTGTTCGAGGCCGATATCAGCAAGGGTTACCTGCGCTACGAAAACAGCGGCATCATGACCACCGAACAGCCGCGCGCCGTCGTCGACCGTTTCAATGTCGGCGTCGAGCAGGGTTATCTCGAAAACTCCAATGTCAACGCCATGCGCGAGATCACCCAGTTGATCGAAGTCAACCGCGCCTTCGAAAGCGTCTCTTCGCTGATGCGCGACAGTGAGGATTCGTTCAAGGAAGCCGTCCAGACGCTTGGGGGCAGCCGCTGAGCATGAACACCACGCTCCTGCCCGAGGACGGCCTTTCCCCGAAATTGGCGCATCTGGCCGATCTCGTCGACCGATACGTATCGCCGGATTTCGCCGTCGCCCATGGCGGTCGCGTGCAGACCATCGCCGCCGGTCATTATACGGTTCGCGGCCTCTCCCGCCATGTACGCCTCGGTGAATTCGTCGCCCATAAATCGGCGACCGGCATCCATCTCGGCGAGGTCGTTCGCGTCGAGCCGGATCTGATCTATGTCTGCCCGATCGAACCTGGCGAGCCGATCGGCATTCACGATACGGTCATCCGCAAGGGCGCCTTCCGCATCTCACCGGCAGACAGCTGGTGCGGGCGCACCGTCAACTCGCTCTGCGAGCCGATCGACGGGCTGGGGCCGATCGCCGAGGGCCTCGATCGCCGCTCGATCTCCAATACCGCGCCGCCCTCGATGACGCGCAAGCGTGTCGCGACCGGCTTCAAGACCGGCGTGCGCGCGATCGACATCTTCTCGCCGCTCTGCCTCGGGCAGCGCCTCGGCATCTTCGCCGGCTCCGGCGTCGGCAAGTCGACGCTCTTGTCCATGCTCGCCCGCGCCGATGCCTTCGACAAGGTCGTCATTGCGCTTGTCGGTGAACGCGGCCGTGAGGTGCGCGAATTCATCGAGGATACGCTCGGCAGCAATATGAAGAAGGCGATCGCCGTCGTCGCGACCAGCGACGAGAGCCCGATGCTGCGCAAGATGGCGCCGCTGACGGCGGTCACCATCGCCGAGCATTTCCGCGACAAGGGCGAAAACGTCCTCTTCATCGTCGACAGCGTCACGCGTTTCGCCCATGCGATCCGCGAAGTGGCGACGGCCTCCGGCGAGCCGCCGATCGCGCGCGGTTATCCCGCCTCCGTCTTCACCGAGCTGCCGCGCCTGCTGGAGCGTGCCGGCCCCGGCCCCGAGGGCGCCGGCACGATCACGGCGATCATCTCGATCCTCGTCGACGGCGACAACCACAACGACCCGATCGCCGATTCGACGCGCGGCATTCTCGACGGTCATATCGTCCTGCAGCGCAGCCTCGCCGAAGAAGGGCGTTATCCGCCGATCGATCCGCTCGCCTCGATCTCGCGTCTTGCCCGCAAGGCCTGGACGCCGGATCAGGAGAAGCTGGTGTCGCGGCTGAAGGTGCTGATCCACCGCTTCGAGGAAACGCGCGACCTGCGCCTGATCGGCGGTTACCGCCAAGGCGCCGATCCCGATCTCGACATGGCGGTCAAGCAGGTGCCCATCATTTACGACGTCCTGAAACAGTCTCCGGGCGATCGCGACTCGCCCGATGCCTTCGCCGATCTCGCCGGCGCGCTCAAAGCTGCAGCCGGCATGGGCAATCAGGCCGCCGCCATCCAGAGGAGATAGACGTGGCTGAATTTGACGACGAACGCATCGCTTCCCTGAATCAGCACAGGAAGACCGTCATGCTGGATCGGTTTTTGACCTTTACCGGCCTGGCGCTTGCCGGCGCTTCCGCCTTCTTTCCATGGTACGTGTTCTTCAACGCCGACAAGTTCGGCATGAATGTCGCCGCCAGCAGCAATTCGCGCGAACTTCCGAATTGGCCGGCGCGCAACGTCTTCAGCGTTTCGCCGCTTGCCATGGTCAACAAGAATGAGGCGGACAGGAAGCAGCCGGCGGTCGACCCGCTGACGACGGCGACGGTCTCGGATCTCGGCAAGGAACGCCAGGGCCGCGCCATACTGGAAGATCAGCCTTTCCCCGGCACATCCTCCTTCCGGCTGCTGCACGTCTCCAACGGCCGGGCGCTGATCGAGGATCCCTCCGGCATGTATGTGGTGCGCGTCGGTTCGATCCTGCCCGACCAGAGCCGCCTTGCGACAATCGAACAGCGCCAGGGCAAATGGGTGATCGTCACCTCCAAGGGGGAGACCTACCAGAACAACTGAACCTTACGGCAGAGACTGAAGGAAAAAGGGCTCCGCCGTAAACCGGCCGGAGCCCGGTTCATTTGTGGCGGAAGCTTTCGCCGAAAAGCGTCTCGAAGCCGGAATTCCCGTAAGTCCCACGCAAGATTACCACACTAGGTTCGGGGCAGTAAAAACGGAGAGTTCTCATGCAACCGATCCAACTTTTCGACTTGGCTTCGCGACAGGCGGAATGGCTGACGATCCGTCAGCAGGTTGTTGCCGGCAACATCGCGAATGCCAATACCCCGAAATTCCATGCCAAGGACGTCACGCCCTTCGATGCCGTGCTCGATAAGTCCGACATCACCATGGCGCGCACCAATCCGGCCCATCTCAGCGGCAACGATTTCAGCGCCAGCGGCGATATCGACGTCAAGGACGCCGCACTCGACCAGGAAATCGGCGTTCAGGAATCCGGCAACACGGTCGGTTTGGCCGAGGAGCTCTCCAAGTCGGGCGATATCAAGCGCCAGTACGATCTGAACACCTCGCTGGTCAGTTCCTTCAACCGCATGATGTTGATGACCGTCAGGAAGTAAAAGTCATGGATCCGCTTTCAGCCGCAATGAAAATCGCCGGTTCCGGCCTCGAGGCGCAGTCGACCCGCCTGCGCATCGTTTCGGAAAACATTGCCAACGCCCGCTCGACCGGCGACACGCCGGGGGCCGACCCCTATCGCCGCAAGACGATCACCTTCGGCCAGCAGATGGATCGCACCAGCGGCGTCGAGACGGTCAACGTCAAGAAGGTCGGCGAGGACGAAGGCGATTTCAGCACCGAATTCGATCCCAGCAATCCGGCTGCGGACCAGAAGGGCGTCGTCAAGCTGCCGAACGTCAACATCCTGGTCGAGATGGCCGACATGCGTGAAGCCAACCGTTCCTATGACGCCAATCTGCAGACCATCAAGCAGACCCGCGATCTCATCTCCTCCACGATCGACCTCCTGAAGAGCCAATAATAATGATCAGCAGCGTCCAGAATGTCAGCAACCTTTCGATGACCCGTGCGCTCGGCGCCGTCGACACCGAAAATTCCGCCTCGTCGTCGGCCGCCACCACCATGCCGGGGACCGCGGGTGCAGCCAACGGCATGAGCTTTGCCTCCGTCATGGGCAACATGGCGACAGACGCGGTCACCAGCCTGAAGGGTGCGGAAAGCATGTCCTTTGCCGGGATCAAGGGCACGGCGACGACGCGAGAGGTCGTCGATTCCATGCTCCAGGCCGAGCAGACGCTGCAGACCGCGATCGCCATCCGCGACAAGGTCGTCTCGGCCTTTCTCGAAGTCACCAAGATGCAGATGTAACTGATTTGAGGACGAACACATGAGAGCGCTCGCCATCGCAGCAACGGGCATGGATGCCCAGCAGACCAATCTGGAAGTCATCGCCAACAACATCGCCAACATCAATACGACGGGCTTCAAGCGCGCGCGCGCCGAATTCTCCGATCTTCTCTACCAGACCGAACGGGCCAAGGGTGTCGCCAACCGCGCCAACCAGGCCGTCGTTCCGGAAGGCGCCAATATCGGTCTCGGCGTCCAGACCTCGGCCGTCCGTAACCTGCATCTCCAGGGCGAACTGACCCAGACCGGCAACGACCTCGACGTGGCGCTGATCGGCAAGGGTTTCTTCCAGATCCAGTCGACCGACGGTACGACGCTCTATACCCGCGCCGGCGCCTTCAACAAGAACGACCAGGGCCAGCTCGTCACCGTCGACGGCTACGAGGTCCTTCCCGGCATCACCATTCCGACGGGCTCGACCGAGCTGACGATCAGCCGCTCCGGCGAGGTTTCGGCCAAGCTGCCGGGCGCGACGAGCGCGACCACGCTTGGCCAGCTGACGCTTGCCGACTTCGTCAACGAGGCGGGTCTCCAGCCGATCGGCGACAATCTCTTCCAGGAAACCGCCGCCTCCGGCGATGCCGTCATCGGCAATCCTGACGAGGAAGGCTTCGCCTACATGAAGCAGGGTTATCTGGAATCGTCGAACGTCGACCCGGTGAAGGAAATCACCGAGCTGATCTCGGCCCAGCGTGCTTACGAGATGAATTCCAAGGTGATCACCACCGCTGACGAAATGGCCTCCATCGTCAGCAAGAACCTGAAGTAAAGGGAAGGGCCGAAACATGATGTTTTGCCGGGCAGGACACATCTCAGGATGGGTGGCGGCAGCCACGATCGCAGTCGCGGGCATTTTCTTGCCCGCGAAGGTGGATGCCGGCATGGGTTATGCCGTCGTCCCGACGACGATCATCTACCCCGGCGACACATTGTCGGCCAGCCAGCTTCAGGAGGTCGAGGTCACCAACCCCAACCTCGCCGGCGATTTTGCCAAATCCATTTCCCAGGTCGAAGGCCTGGTCTCCAAGCGAACGCTGCTGCCGGGCCGGACCATTTCGGTTTCTGGCCTGCGTGAAGCCTATACGGTGACCCGCGGCTCTTCGATCCGCCTGGTCTTTTCGCTCGGCGCGATGACGATCTCGGCTGCCGGCACGCCGCTCGAAGACGGCGCGACGGGGCAGCTCATCCGCGCACGCAATATGGATTCCGGTGTTATCGTCAGCGGCACGGTGCTTGCGGACGGCACGATCCATGTGAGGGCAAAATGAAATTGTTCTTCCGCTTTTTAACCCTTGTCGCGGTTCTCGCCATGAGCTTGGCCGATGTCGCGCCCGCTTGGGCGCTGACATCCCGCATCAAGGACATCGCCTCGCTTCAGGCCGGCCGCGACAACCAGCTGATCGGCTACGGCCTGATCGTCGGCCTGCAGGGAACCGGCGACGGCTTCCGTTCGTCTCCTTTCACCGAGCAGTCGATGCGGGCGATGCTGCAGAACCTCGGCATCTCGACGCAGGGCAGCCAGTCCAACGCCAAGAACACGGCGGCGGTGATGGTCACCGCCAATCTGCCGCCCTTCGCAAGCCCCGGCAGCCGCATCGACGTCACAGTGAGCTCGCTCGGCGACGCAACGTCGCTGCGCGGCGGCACGCTTGTCATGACCTCGCTTTCCGGCGCCGACGGCCAGATCTATGCCGTCGCGCAAGGGGCGGCCATCGTTACCGGTTTTCAGGCCCAAGGCCAGGCGGCGACCGTGACCGAAGGTGTCACCACTGCCGGCCGGGTGCCGGGCGGCGCCATCATCGAGCGCGAACTGCCGTCCCGCTTCAAGGATTCGGTCAATCTCGTCCTGCAGCTGCGCAACCCCGACTTCTCGACGGCGATCCGTATCGCCGACATCGTCAACGGTTATGCCTCGGCCCGCTTCGGCGGCCCGGTCGCTGAAGCCAAGGATTCGCAGGAAGTGGTGATCCAGAAGCCGCGCACGGCCGATCTCACCCGGTTGATGGCCGACATCGAAAATCTCATCGTCGAGACCGATACGCCGGCCAAGGTCGTGATCAACGAGCGCACCGGAACGATCGTCATCGGTTCGGATGTCCGCGTCTCGCCGGTTGCCGTCAGCTACGGCACCCTGACCGTGCAGGTCACCGAGACGCCGCAGATCATCCAGCCCGAACCCTTCTCGCGCGGCGTAACTGCGGTCCAGCCGCAGACCGATATCGCGGCTCAGCAGACTGGAGGGCGCGTCGCCATCATCGACGGTCCCGACCTCAGAACCCTCGTCGCCGGCCTCAACAATATCGGCGTGAAACCGGATGGCATCATCGCCATTCTCCAGGGCATCAAGTCGGCGGGCGCCCTGCAGGCGGAGCTCGTGCTGCAATGAAGACGATTCTCAATCCCGACATGACGGTTGTGCAACTGCTGCGCCGGCTGGCGCTGCCGGCGGCAGTCCTCACGCTCCTGTCGATCCCCGGCGCCTTCGCGCAGGAGCATGCGCCGGCGGGCGACATCACCTCCCAGGACGAGATCAAACAGTTCTGCACCAATATCGCCGACCCCGCCCGCGATCAGCGTTACCTCCTGCAGAAGCAGGAACTGGAAAAGCTTCGCGCCGACATCGACGCCCGCGTGGCCGAGATGGACAAGCGCAAGGCCGAATATCAGGACTGGCTGAAGCGGCGCGACGATTTCCTGAAGCAGGCCGAAGCCGGCCTCACCGAAATTTACAAGAAGATGAAGCCGGATGCCGCGGCACTCCAGCTGCAGGATATGAACATCGAGGTGGCCTCGGCCGTGATCATGCGGCTCAGCCCGCGCCAGTCGAGCCTCATCCTCAACGAGATGGACGCGAAGAAGGCCGCGGCCATCGCCAGTATCATCGCCAGTGCGTCCGATCCCAATACGTCGAAGGATCCTTCATGAATATGCGTTTCCCGGCCGCGATCGCCGCCCTCGCACTCCTTGCAGGCTGCCAGTCTCCGACCGCGGTCAGCGAGATCGGCCGTGCGCCCGCCATGAGCCCGATCGGCAGCGGCCTTGCCTACGGCCAGACGCCGCAGATGGCGCTCTATCCCAAGCAGCCGCGCGCCGTTGCCCAGGGTTATTCGCTGTGGAGTGATTCGCAGGCAGCCCTCTTCAAGGATGCACGCGCGCTCAACGTCGGCGACATCCTGACCGTCGACATCCAGATCAACGACAAGGCCTCCTTCGACAACGAGACCAATCGCAGCCGCACGAATTCGAGCGGCATGAACTGGGACGTCAACGCCCAGATCTTCGGCTGGACGCCTCAGTCCAAGACCGACCTGACCTATGGCTCCGACACCAGCACCGACGGCAAGGGCAAGATCGAGCGCACCGACAAGATCACCCTTCTGGTCGCCGCCGTCGTCACCGGCATTCTCGAAAACGGCAACCTCGTCATATCCGGCTCGCAGGAAGTCCGCCTGAACCAGGAACTGCGCATTCTGAATGTCGCCGGCATCGTTCGTCCGCAGGACGTCAATTCCGACAACCAGATCTCCTACGACAAGATCGCCGAAGCCCGCATTTCCTACGGTGGCCGTGGCCGCCTGATGGAAGTGCAGCAGCCTCCGCGCGGCCAGCAGGCCGTCGATCTTTTCTCGCCGCTTTGAGGCTGAACGACGATGGCAGACGAAGACACAAGCGCAGGCCAACCAAAGAAGAAATCCGGCCCGCTGATGACGATCATCGGCATCGCCGTCCTGACGCTCCTCGGCGCCGGCGGCGGCTGGGCGGTTGGCACGATCGTCGCGCCCAACATCAAGGGCGCCAAGGAGGCCGAGCAGGCCAAGGACGCCGATGCCAAGAAAAAGGCCGAGGAAGGCCTGGCCCGCATCTCGACCGAGGCCAACAACATCGTCCAGCTCGAGCCGATCACCTCGAACCTTGCCTACCCCTCGGAAAACTGGGTGCGACTCGAGGTCGCGCTGATGTTCAACGGGCCGCCTGACGTGAAGGTTTCCGAGGATATTCATCAGGATATCCTCGCCTATATCAGGACCGTTTCCCTGCAGCAGATCGAGGGGCCGCGGGGCTTTCAATATCTCAAGGATGACATACAGGAACGTGTTGACCTTCGCTCGCAAGGGCGGGTATCGAAGGTCATGTTCAGGACATTTGTCATCGAATGATTCGTCTCATAGTTTTCCTTGCCGCCATGATGGTGGTGCCGGAACTGGCGGTGGCACAGCAGCTGCCGACTGACTTGTTGAACGTGCCGGTCGATGGCTCCGTCGCCGCGTGGATCATCCGCACATTCGGCCTGCTGACCGTTCTTTCGGTCGCGCCGGGTATCCTGATCATGGTGACGAGCTTCCCGCGCTTCATCATCGCCTTCTCGATCCTGCGCTCGGGCATGGGTCTTTCCTCGACGCCCTCCAACATGATCCTGCTGTCGCTGTCGCTGTTCATGACCTTCTACGTCATGTCGCCGACCTTCGATCAGGCCTGGCAGAACGGCGTGCAGCCGCTGCTTGCCAATCAGATCAACGAGACCGAGGCGGTCCAGCGTATTGCCGAACCCTTCCGCACCTTCATGGCGGCCAATACTCGCGACAAGGATCTGGCGCTGTTCGTCGATCTGGCGCGCGAACGTGGCCAGAACATCCAGACGACCGATCCGATCGACTACCGCGTGCTGATCCCGGCCTTCATGATTTCCGAGATTCGCCGCGGTTTCGAGATCGGCTTTCTCGTCGTGCTGCCGTTCCTCGTCATCGACCTGATCGTCGCCACCATCACCATGGCGATGGGCATGATGATGCTGCCGCCGACCTCGATCTCGCTGCCTTTCAAAATTCTCTTCTTCGTGCTGATCGACGGCTGGAACCTGCTCGTCGGCAGCCTGGTGCGCTCATTCCACTGACCGCCTGCGGCCTTTGCTTTGGTCACGAGGAACTTCGGTTCCTCGATAGGCCGGTTTCTGCTATGCGCGGTTCGCGAAATCCATCAGCAATTCCAGACCTTCGGGCCAATCACCCAGATCACTTTGGCCATTGATGTGGCCGGCCGCGCCGATGATTTTCAATTCGCTGCCCCATTGCTTTGCCCGCGTTTCGGCATAGGGCAGCGAACCATAGGGGTCATTGGTGCTTGCAACGATCAGCGATCGAAAGCCGAACGGCGTTTGCGGTACATCTGCAAAGCCTGCAGCGTCCGCAGGAAAGTGCGAAGACAGAGGGTCTGGCACGGCGGCGAGGAACGCTCCCTTGATCGGCGAAGGGGCACGCTGGTGCCAAAGTGCTACAAGCAGGCAGGCAAGACTATGCGCCACGAGGACAGGTGGTGTTCTGGCTCTGCGCACCGCTTGGTCCAAGGCTTCGACCCAGTCGGAAAGATCCGGCTGATCCCAGCTCGCTGGCGCAAAACGGCGTATGGCTGGATTGGCATTTTCCCAACGGCTCTGCCAGTGTGTGTGTCCGGAATTGCCGATGCCCGGCAGATGAATGAATTCGGTCATATCTCGCCTCTTCTTCGCTTCAGCGGAAGTATGGCGGTTTACACCTGCGAACCAAATTGGCATCTATCGGAAAAGTACGGGGTAATCCGATAGATTGAAGGTTGATGGCAAAGCGCACCGATACCACACCGGATCTCGATCCGACCGACATCGCCATCATCGAAGTCTTGCAGGATGATGGACGCATCAGCGTCTCCGAGCTCGGAAGGAAGGTCGGCCTTTCGCAGCCGGCCACGTCGGAGCGTCTCAAACGGCTTGAAGAACGCGGTATCATCGAGGCCTACAGAGCCGTCATCGACCCCGCCGCGGTCGGACTTGGCATGATGGCCGTTATCCGCTTGCGCACCACGCACGAGCATATCAAGACATGCCTGAAGCAGTTTTCCGATATGCCTGAGATTATTGAGGTTCTAAGGCTGACAGGAGAGGATTGTTTTCACCTGAAAGCCATTGTTCCCACGCCGGCCCACCTTGAAAGCATCGTCGATGCCATTGCACGCTACGGCTCGGTCACGACGGCCATCGTTCTGCGGAGAGAGCCGCCTAAACGTATCGGGCGTGAACTGATTGCAAAGAGGTAAATTCCCGCTGAGGCGAACAGGATCGCTTCAGCGGGTATTCCGTCTCAAAAAGCCTCACTCGGCCGCGAACGGCGCCGTGCGCGGCGGCAGCGCCGCAATGTCCATGTGGTCGGGTGCGAGACCCTGCTTGGCGCGCCCGGCCATGATTTCATAGGCCCGCTCCAGATGGTGGCAGAAGCGTTCGGCATCGAAGAGCGGCGCGATATAGCGCTTCTCCTTGAGGTGCGCCTTGTATTCGGCGATCCGCCCTGGATTTTCGGCCAGCTCGACGGCAAGGTCCTCGTAGGCCTGCAAGTCGTCTGCCACGAGCTCAGGCAGATCGATGGCTCTCAGCAGGCTCTCGCTGACGCGTGAGGCGAAGTTGGTGCCTTTGAGGGTCAGCACCGGCAGGCCGCCCCAAAGCTGCTCCGAGGTGGTCGTATGGCCGTTGACCGGGAACGTATCGATGCCGATATCGGCCGCCTGCTGCCGGTCGATGTGGTCTTCATAGTGAGCGCGCGGGCAGAAGATGATCCGCTTCGGCGAAATCCCCGCCGCCTGGAATTGCTTCAAGAGATTTGCCTGGTTGCGCGGTGTGTTCGCCATCAGCCAGAGCACGCTGTTCGACGCGCGCTTGAGAATACGGCACCAGCTATGGACGACCTCAGGCGTAATCTTGCGGTTGCCGTTGAAGGACGCGAAGATGAAGGCGTCTTCCGGCAGACCGAGCTGCTCGCGGGTGACGGCGCGCGGCTTCGGACGGTGCATCGGGTCGTTCGGCTGATAGCTTTCCGGCAGCCGGCAGAATTTCTCATGATAGAAGGGCTTGGCCACCTCGGGCAATACCGAATGGTCGCCGATCACGTAGTCGAGGTCGATGTTGACGGTGCTGCCAGGGAAACCGAGCCAGCCGACATGCACCGGCGCCAGCGGCAGGTTGAAGGCTGTCGCGCGACTGCCGGAGGTATGGCCCTTCAGGTCGACCATGATGTCGATATTATGCTCGCGCACGACTGAAAGCACCGCTTGGTCGGAGAAGCCGTGAATATCGACGATCCGGCCCCAGCGGCTGCGGTCGGTCACGTTGTGCTTCAGGTATTCCGGACCCGTATGACAGAAGAGCGTCACCTCGAACCGGTCCTTGTCGTGCAGTTCCAGGATGCGCTGCAGGAGCTTCATCGTCGCATGGCGATCCCAGAAGTCCGATGACATGTAGCCGATCCGGATCTTGTCCGACCAGCTGTGCGGCTGGTTGCGGCGGAAGGCTACCCGTTCCGGATTGAGGGGGGTAGTACCGATCGTTGCATAGCGGTTATGGTCTTCGTTGCCGCACCAGTGCAGATGATAGAACGGATTATCCTTGCGCAGGATATCGAGATCGCCCTTTGCGAGTGCAGCGTCGATCACCGCCTGATGTTTGGTGGCCTCTTCGAACTCATTGAATTCGCGGGCGAAAACCAGATGTAGAAAGCGGAACGCGTGATTGCCGGGAAACCGCTTGAAGAGGTTGCGCGAGAGGCTCTGGTTGGTCGCGTCGTTCAGATCGTCGCTCAGAAGCAGGGCGGCCAGGCGCATATGATCGGGATTGGCACTCTGTGACAGCACCGTCTTGAACGGACGAATGATATCGCGCTGCTGACGCTTCAGATAGATCGCCGTGATGATGAAGGCGAGTTCGGCATCCTCCTGTGCCTTCGCGAGGTTGCGCATGGCGATCAGCAGCGCATCGTCATCGTTGCCGGTCTCGTAATGCAGCTTGGCAGCCTGTTTCTGGTATTCGTAGGCATTCGGTCCTTCGCAATTACCGGCCAGGCCATAGGCTTTCGCGGCATCGGCCTTGAAGCCGAGCTGCACGAGGTTTTTGGCCAGCAGCGCATAGGTCTTGGCGTCCTGCTGGATATCCATGAGCTGGTTGAGCGTCGCCAACGACTGTGTGTAGCGGCCCGCCTGGTAGTCTCTGGATGCCGCAGAGAACGAAACTTTGCTGTTCAAAACCCAACTCCGTAAAGGAAATGTTCTGGCATGGCTGTCGATCGCCGGGCGGGCACGAGCCGTCCTCCACCGAAAACAGGTGGATCGATCCGATGATGCTCTCCCGGCGGCTGCCACATTGGCATGCGAAGCTTGCTTGAAACCGGTGCGCCGCACGAAGACGCTTCCTTTGCAGACAGGAAACGGTTTCTTTCCCCGTATGTTAGCATGCGAAGGAATAGATTCAGTCGGCATTAACTATGCGATGTAAGGGGCCGGCACGGGCGCTCCATTTTTAAGAAGTTGGCAAGCATTGGCTGCGAGATTGCCCTGGACATGACGGGTTTGGGCCAAACAAAAAAGGCGCCGAGTAGCATGAAGCTGGTCCGTCATCGCCGGTACTACAGTCCGGTATGTCCTCCTTTTTGTATCTAGTTTCCAGGGGACAGATTTATGACAAGCATTAACACCAACACTTCCGCACAGGCCGCTCTCCAGACGCTGCGCAACGTCAACCAGGGTCTGCAGTCAACCCAGGCTCACGTTTCGTCCGGCTATCGTGTCGGCAAGGCATCCGACAACGCGGCTTATTGGTCGATCGCAACGACCATGCGCTCGGACAACAAGGCACTTTCTGCCGTTTCCGACGCTCTCGGCGTAGGCGCTGCGAAGGTCGACACCGCTTACACCGCCATGGACAGCGCCATCGACGTCGTCGGCGACATCAAGGCCAAGCTGGTTGCCGCCACTGAAAACGGCGTCGACAAGGCCAAGGTCCAGGAAGAAATCGGCCAGCTGCAGCAGCAGCTCCTGAGCGTGGCTCAGTCGGCTTCCTTCAACGGCGAAAACTGGGTCGCCGGCGCTTCCGGCACCAAGAGCGTTGTCTCCTCGTTCGTCCGCGACGGCTCCAACGCCGTTTCGGTCACCACGACCGATTACGTTCTCAACAACGGCTCTGCGGGCAACGTTCTGTTCGGCATGAGCGGCGGTTCGGTCGAAACCTCGACGGGTATCCTCGGTACGTCGACTGGCGCGACCGGTTCGATCTACTCGATGAACATCACCAACTTCACCGCTGGCCAGATCCAGACGGCTCTGAGCAACGTCGAATCGGCTCTGAAGTCCATGACCAGCGCCGGTGCTGCTCTCGGCTCGCTCTCCAAGCGCATCGACAACCAGGACAGCTTCGTCAGCGCCCTCAGCGCCTCGATCGACTCCGGTGTCGGCCGCCTCGTCGACGCCAACATGGAAGAAGAATCGTCCAAGCTCAGCGCCCTGCAGACCCAGCAGCAGCTGGCGATCCAGTCGCTGTCGATCGCGAACTCCTCTTCGCAGAACATCCTGTCGCTCTTCCGCTAAGAGCGGTCGGCACAAGGTTTCCAAGTTTCGCGGCCCGGGTCACCCCCCGGCCGCGAAATGTTTTAATATAAGGTTAATGAAAATCCATCTAAGTGCCCGATATTTTTACGTTATTTTCAATTCCAATTTAGCTTTCCTTAACCATCTTGCTGTTTTCTAGGCCCATCGAAACGGCGAGTTAACCTTAACGAGAATGGTTAACAGGCATGATGCTGATCGCTGTGGGCCGGCCGAAATCCGGAATGTCCCTTCTTAAAATCTGCCAACAAGGGGCAAACAAACTATGACGAGCATCAATACCAATAACGCTGCAATGGCAGCCCTCCAGACTCTGCGTGGCGTCAACCAGGGTCTCCAGACGACCCAGGCCCACGTTTCGTCCGGCTATCGCGTCGGCAAGGCTGCCGACAACGCTGCCTACTGGTCGATCGCAACGACCATGCGTTCCGATAACAAGGCGCTTTCCGCTGTTTCCGACGCTCTCGGCCTCGGCGCCGCCAAGGTCGACACCGCTTACTCCGCCATGGACAGCGCCATCGATGTCGTCGGCGACATCAAGGCCAAGCTGGTTGCCGCCACTGAAAACGGCGTCGACAAAGCCAAGGTCCAGGAAGAAATCAGCCAGCTGCAGCAGCAGCTCCTGAGCGTCGCTCAGTCGGCTTCCTTCTCCGGCGAAAACTGGGTTGCCGGCGCTAACGGCACCAAGAACGTCGTTGCCTCCTTCGTCCGCGACGGCTCCAACGCCGTTTCGGTCGTGATGACCGACTATGTTCTCAACAACGGCTCCGCGGGCAACGTGCTGTTCGGCATGAGCGGTGGCGCGGTCGAAACCTCGACGGGTATCCTCGGTACTTCGAATGGCGCGACCGGTTCTGTCTACTCGATGAACATCACCAACTTCACCCTCGGCCAGATCCAGTCGGCTCTGACCAACGTTGAAGCGGCTCTGAAGTCCATGACCAGCGCCGGCGCTGCTCTCGGCTCGGTTTCCAAGCGTATCGAACTGCAGGAAAACTTCGTCTCCGCGCTCAGCGACTCGATCGACTCCGGTGTCGGCCGTCTCGTCGACGCCGACATGGAAGAGGAATCGTCCAAGCTCAGCGCCCTGCAGACCCAGCAGCAGCTGGCCGTCCAGTCGCTGTCGATCGCGAACTCCTCTTCGCAGACCATCCTCTCGCTGTTCCGCGGCTAATAACCCGCAGAAATATCGGCCCGCCGATCTCCGGCGGGCCCCCAGCAATCAAGCCGCGCTTCGATGGAGCGCGGCTTTTTTAATGTCTGTTAACGATCGATTAACCATAATGCTGTCTTCTGCCTCCAACGAGACGGCGGGTTAACCAAATTTAAGAACCGGTTAACAGGCATGAGGCTGGTCCCCGTTCCCGGTAGCTTTCCGGAATGTCCCTTCCTTTCAACTGCCAACAAGGGGCAATCATTTCATGACCAGCATTTTGACGAACGTTGCGGCGATGGCCGCTCTTCAGACACTCCGTGGAATCAATGACGGCCTTGAGGCGACGCAGAACCGCGTATCGTCGGGTTATCGCGTCGAAAAAGCGTCCGACAACGCCGCCTACTGGTCGATCGCAACGACCATGCGTTCTGACAACAAGGCACTCTCCGCCGTCTCCGACGCTCTCGGCCTCGGCGCCGCCAAGGTCGACACGGCTTACTCCGCAATGAGCAGCGCCATCGACGTCATCAGCGAAATCAAGGCGAAGATCGTCGCCGCGACCGAAAAGGGCGTCGACAAGACCAAGGTCCAAGAAGAAATCGGTCAGTTGCAGCAGCAGCTGCTCAGCATCGCCCAATCCGCTTCTTTCTCCGGTGAAAACTGGGTTGCCGGCGCTAACGGCACCAAAAGCGTGGTTTCCACCTTCGTGCGCGATGGCAACGGCAATGTGTCAGTCAAGACGACGGACTACATTCTGGACACGAGCTCTTCGGGCAACGTTCTCTTCGGCATGACCTCGACCGGCACGATCGACACGACCTCCGGCATTATCGGCACGTCATACGGCACGATCGGTTCGATCTATTCGATGGACATCAGCACCTTCGGCTCGGTTGAGATCTCCATGGCCCTGACGTCGATCGAGGCCGGCCTGAATGCGATGACTAAGGCTGCATCGCAGCTCGGCTCGATTTCCACCCGCATCGACTTGCAGGAAAACTTCGTAGGAGCGCTGAGCGATTCGATCGACTCGGGCGTCGGCCGCCTCGTCGATGCCAATATGGAGGAGGAGTCGAGTAAGCTGACGGCGTTGCAAACCCAGCAGCAGCTGGCCATCCAGTCGCTGTCGATCGCCAACTCCAGCGCTCAGAACATCCTCACGCTGTTCCGCAGCTAAGCCAGGCGCTGAAGCTGGACCGAATCTTGCGCCATTGCCTGGCCGCAAGCCAAAAACCTCGCGAACCGCGCCAGAAACGGCGCGGTTCTTTCATTTATATCAATGGTTTACTTCGGTGTACGCTCCGCGTTCGGCGCTCGTCGCTGCGCTCTTGCCGAACAGGTTGATATCGAGTTACCTTTGCCTGGAGTTGATTTGCTTTGCGATACGCCGGTGGAAATTTCGCCGGAGGCATGACGCCATTTCGGTCGCCGCCGGTAATCCGGCCTGCCCTGTCACCTTATTCCGAGACCTGTCGATGACCGTTAAGATTACCAGCGCGGCCGCGGTGAATGCGCTTGCGGTGCTGCGCAGCATCAACAAAGAAGCCAGCCAGACCCAGCAGCAAGTTTCCTCGGGATATCGTATCGAGACGGCGGCCGACGATGCGTCCTACTGGTCGGTTGCGACCGTTATGCGCTCGGACAGCACCAATCTCGGAACGATCGGGGATGCGCTCGGTCTCGGCGCTGCCAAGGTCGATGCAACCTACACGTCGATGAATTCGGCGATTGATCTCATCGGCCAGATTCGCGCCAAGCTGGTTTCGGCAAGAGAGCCTGGTGCCGACAAGGATAAGATCAACGCTGAGATCAGCGAATACAAGCAACAGCTGCAGACCGTCGTCGAATCGACGTCGTTTGCCGGTGAGAATTGGCTGTTGAACGGGGATTCCGCCGCGCCGCCGACATGGTCGGTCATCTCGGGCTTCGTGCGCGCGCCAACCGGCGAATATCAGGCCCAGAGCATCGATTTCCCGTCGTCGCAGACCATTCTCATCGACAAGAACGATGCAAGCGGCGGTCTGTTCACCAAGGCGGTCGATGCCAACGCGATCAACAACAGCGGTCCGACACCGCGCAATTATTATCTGCTGAACGCCAACTCGACCACGCCGGCGACGGGTACGGAAGTTGCGATCGACAAGAACACGACCGACTCGCAACTCGCCGACATGCTTGATGTGACCGACTCGCTGCTCTCCTCGCTGACGACGACGGCCGCTTCGATCGGCGTGATGAAGACGCGCATCGACGATCAGATAGACTACACCGCCGATCTCTCCGATTCGATCGACAAGAGCGTCGGCGCCCTCGTCGATACCGACATGGACGAGGCTTCGATCCGGCAGAAGGCGATCGAAACCCAGAAGCAGATGGCGGTCGAGGCGATTTCGATCCTCAACACGGCTTCGAGCAAGATTCTGATTCTGCTGGAGTAAAGCTGGGCGCGATCTCGGATGGCGGCGCCATTCATCCTCGCGCAAGTTTGACTTCCTAGTTTCCGGCATGAGGGCATCGTCCGAATCCGTGCCGGCGCAAGGTCAAGCCCTTGTCCGCTTCGAAGGGGACATGCCGGCGCGCAAGGTCATTTTGAGCGGAGCGAGTATGCTGCCGCCTCCCGCATGGGATGGATTTTTATGAGCATTACGCTTTCCCGGTATTTGAAGGATTTCGGTGAACCGGAACCGCCGGCACCGATCATCGACATGGATGATTTCGCCAGCGATAGTTTCGCCGAAATGCCGAGCGAACCGGCGGTCGACGTCGAGGCGGAACGCCTCGATGCCTATGCGGAAGGTCATGCCGCAGCGACGGCCGATTTGACCGGGAAATACGAAGGGGAGGCGCGGGCGCTGGCTGAGGCCCATGCGCGTGAGGTCGAGGAACTGAAGCTTCGCTACGAAGTCGAGGCGGCGGCGATCATTGCTTCCCGCATCCGCGATATCGCCGAAGAGGTCGCGCAGATGGTCAGTGCCGGCGCCGCCGAGGTCATCGCCCCGGTGATGACCGAAGCGCTCGCTGCCAAGGCCGCCGAAAACCTCGCCGTCCTGCTGCGCGATGCGATCCTTGAGGGTGCGGCCGGACCGATCGTCGTCAAGGGTCCGGCCCGGCTTTTCGAGATATTGCAGGCCGAACTCGGCGAGCATGCCGAGGCGGTTCGCCATTTTGAGACCGACGATATCGATCTCGCCGTCGAAATCGGTGAATCCGTCATCGTCACCCGTATGTCGGCCTGGGCGGCCAGCTTGAAGAAAGTTCTCGAATGAGCGACGGCGAAAACCATCACCACGGCAAGAACGAGATCATCATCGTCAAGAGACATGGCGGTGGCGATCACGATGGTGCCCATGGCGGCGCATGGAAAATCGCCTATGCCGATTTCATGACGGCGATGATGGCGTTCTTCCTTGTCATGTGGCTGGTCAATGCCGCCAACGAGGAGACCAAGGCCTCGGTCGCGACCTATTTCAATCCGATCAAGCTCTCCGACGAAAAGCCGACCGAGAAGGGACTGAAGAAGCCTGTCGACAACGCCGAGGGTGAGGAGAAGCAGGAAAAGTCGAAGCAGAAGGAAGAAAATCCGAACGACGGCAAGGCCTCGGCGGATGGTGACGACCAGACATCGACATCCGGCGACCAAACCAATTATTCCGAGGCGGATTTCTTTGAAAATCCTTATTCGGTTCTGGCCGAGATCGCCCAGGAAGTCGGACAGCAGGCCAATGTCAGCGCCAAGGGCGATGGCGGTGCGGCCGATTCCGGCCCGGCCACCGGCGCCGATGGCGGCGAGGCCTATCGTGATCCCTTCGACCCGGATTTCTGGACGAAGCAGGTCGAGGTCACGACGGCCGGCAAGTCCGCGCCTCCCGGCAAGAACGACCAGCAGGCGGCCGAGAGCGGAACAACCGAGATCGCCAAGGCAGAGGATATGAAGCCGATACCGCTGACCCCGGATCAGAAGGCCGCCCCGGAAACCAAGAAAACAACGGAAACCAAGGACGCGGCCGAGGCCAAGGACGGCAAGGCGCCGGGCGACAAGAAGGCTGACGACAAGAAGGCCGGAGATAAGAAGGTTGGCGACAAGAACGCTGGCGACAAGAACGCCGACGCGCAAAAGGACGCCGATCACCAGAAGGATGCGGACAAGAGCGCGGCCGAGGCCCAAGAGCAGAAGCAAGCAGAGCAGTTGCAGGCAGAGATCGCCCAGCAGATCGGTGGCGTTGCCGGCAAGCTTGCCGAAGGTCTGACCGTGACGGCAACCGAAGGCGGGCTGCTGGTCAGCATCTCCGACCAGACCGACGATTCGATGTTCAATATCGGTTCGGCGGTTCCACGCCAGGAAATGGTGCTCGCCATGCAGAAGATCGGCGCGATCCTGAAGGAGAGGGGCGGGGCGGTCGCCATCCGCGGCCACACGGACGGGCGCCAGTACAAGGGCGCGCAGAACGAGAACTGGCGGCTTTCGATGGACCGCGCCCAGAGCGCCTACTACATGCTCGTGCGCGGCGGGCTCGACGAGAAGCGCATCTCCCAGGTCTCCGGCTTTGCCGACCGCCGGCTGAAGCTGCCGGACGACCCGTTCAACGCGACCAACCGCCGGATCGAGATTCTGGTGCAGGCGGATCGAGGATAATAGGATGGCGCGTCGGCAGCATCGCTATGTCGGATTTGTGGCCCTCGGCCTGGCGATGCTTTCGCCGGCCGCAGGCAAGGCACAGGATCCGGATGATCTCGCGCCGTACAAGATGCTGCGGTCGCTGCAGTTCGTGCAGGATTCCGTCGTCGGTGGCGATCATTCGGCCGGTGAGATGCAGCGCTTCATGCTGGGCACGATCGACCAGCGGCTACGCACCGTCGAGACGTCGGTTTTCGAGGACGACCGCAACGTCGACGCAGCGCTGATCTACGCAATGAGCGGCGGCAATCCGCAGACGCTCGAATATCTGATCGCCCACGACGTCAACGGCTATTTCGACAACCGCGTCACCGATGTGCTCAGAAAATATCTGAGCGGCAAGGGGCTGCTCGTCGCCAAGACGCTGGAGGAGATGGCCAGGGAATATCGCGATAAGAAGATCGGTCCTTACCTGGCGCTGATCGGCGGCAACGTGCTGAT
Organism: Rhizobium esperanzae; assembly: GCF_014197615.1. Classification (GTDB taxonomy): domain Bacteria; phylum Pseudomonadota; class Alphaproteobacteria; order Rhizobiales; family Rhizobiaceae; genus Rhizobium; species Rhizobium esperanzae_A. The sequence continues at coordinate 147,450 of NZ_JACIFY010000004.1, read as the reverse complement.
CGCGACGAAACCGACCGATGCGCTGGATCTCTACGACCAGGCGCGCCTTGCAGCACCCGGTACGATCGTCGAGGAAGCGGCGTTGCGCCGCTCCGTCGCCATCTGCGTCGACAAGGGCCTGCTCGACAGGGGAATGGCCTATTCGCAGCGTTATACAAGGCGCTTTCTGCATTCGCCCTATGCCAGCCAATTCGCCGATCTTTTCGTCGCACTCGTCGTCGGCCACGATCACGACGTGAAACCGCAGGATGTCGTCGACATCCTCTCCTTCATGGACGCGCCGCGCCAGCGCGAGGTCTATCTGCGTATCGCCCGCGCGGCCGCGATATCAGGCAAGCCGGAACTGGCGCATATGGCGGTCGAGCGTGTGCAGTCGCTCGGCGCCGGCACGGACAATGCGTTCGGTCCGCTGGCGGATTTCTATGGCGGCATGGCCGGCCTTCCCACCGAGGATATCGACCGGGCGGCGAAGAATGTCAGCGGCATCGCCGGCAATGCGCTTTCGCCGCGCGATCAGGCGCTGCAGGCGGCGGCGCGATCAGTTGCCGAGCAGATCCTCAGCGCTCCCGATCCGGCAAGCCTGACGCAAGCCTCGAATCCTAACACTGACCATCAAGAAATCACTTCTGAAAAGGCTGCGGCCACAGTTCCGCAACCGGGAGCGCCAGGCGCGCTTCCCGAGCCTGTTCCGGGAGGCGTGGCATCGACTGGCCAGAGCCAGGCTGCCGACCCCTCATTCAACGCATTTGTGACGACCAATCGGTCCAAGCTCGACGAGATCGACGGTCTTCTGGCGCAGGAAGGCAACGAACAATGATGGATATGAGCGTCTCGGGCGGAGCCGGTGCGGAGACGGCTGCGGTTGCGAAATCTGTGCGGCCGGCCGGAAAAGATGATGCCAGCGGCCAAAAGAACGGCTTCGGCGACGCACTTGCCAAGGCAAGCAGCGGCGCCGTCAATGACGACGCGAACGATGCGCAGCCGGGTCAGGGTGTGGTTGCCGATGCCGCTGCCACCGCCGAGAAAGTAGCGCGGACGATCCGCAGCCGCAACGGCGCAAAGCCGTTGATCGATCTCAGCGACGCGGCACTGAAGGCGCAGGCTGAGAGCGCCCCCGAGATCGTCAATGTCGAAAAGGCCGGGGCAAAGTCCGCAAAGGCCGAGGTCAAAATGCCGGCGGATCTCGCCTTTGGCAAGCTCGACCCGAAGGACCGCTCGGCCGACGAGATCGCCCAGGCCGCCAAAGGCGGCAAACACGCCAAGGCCGACGCGCTGGAAACCGAAACGGACGAGGACAGCGCCGATGATGACGGCGGCATTTCCGACGTCCTCGGCCTGCTGAAGCGGAATCCTGCCGACGGTGCGGTTGCTTTGCCGGTGGTCGGCGCGCGTCACGCCTCTGCCGGAGCCGATGAAGTCAAGCCCGCCGACAAGAAGGTCGACGGTATCGACGCCAAGGCAGGCGGTCATGCTTCCGACGCGCTCGCAGCCGTCAGCGGCAACCTCGAAAGCGCTAAGGCGGATGTTCCCGGAGCGGAAAATGCCGAAGCCGCCGATGGCAGGACGTTCAGGATCAGCCGCGCCGACGGCCGCGGCGTGTCGATGGATGTGCACCTCGGCACCGATCAGGCAGAGGCAAAGGACGGCGCCAAGAAGAGCGATGTCGAAAACGTCGCGGTGCTGGAATCGCGCCGCTATATCGGCCTGATGCAGAATTCGAATTCCGCCGCCGTCACTGCCGCTCTTTCGGGCGATTCCGAGTGGGCGCGCGCCATGGAGCCGAGCTCGGCGCTCTCCAACGCGGCGGAGTGGACGATCACCGGCAAGGTGGTCAATACGCTGAAGATCCAGATGAACCCGCTCGATCTCGGCCTGGTGACCGCGACCATGCGTCTGTCCGGCGACGCCTTGAACGTCGATCTCAAGGTCGAAACCGGGGCGGCCTATCGTCAGATCAAGGAAGATCACGGCAAGATTCTCGAAGCTCTGCGCAGCCAGGGTTACGCCGTCGACAACGTTACTATCAGCATGGCGCCGGTCGAGCGTAGCGACGCCGGCAACCAGTCAGGCAGCCAGGGCCAGGCCTCCCAACAGCAGTCGCTCGCCCAGCAGGGGCAGGGCGGCGAGGCGCGCGAGCGCCATAATCAGACGGCACAGCGAATGGGCGGGGGCTTCAATGGCGCAGGCGAGACCGGGATTGAAGACGTTTCTGCTGGCCGCAGCAGCGGCACTGGCGGCGTTTACCTCTGAGGCCAAGGCCTCCACCGGCGCCTGCGAACGCGAAATCCAGTCGGCGGCTGCCAAATACGGCATCCCGGTCGGCATCCTCTATTCGGTCGGTCTGACGGAGACCGGCCGCAAGGGATCGCTCTATCCCTACGCCATGAATGTCGAAGGCAAGGCGATCTTTCCGCCCTCGGAACAGGATGCAATGAGGCAGTTCGACGTCGCCCGCAGCAGCGGCGCCAAGCTCATCGATATCGGCTGCATGCAGATCAACCACTATTATCACGGCGAAAATTTCGCCTCGGCCGAGGATATGTTCGACCCGCATCGCAACGTGGAGTATGCGGCAAAATTCCTCCGCAACCTGCATGACCGTCACGAGACATGGACGATGGCGGTAGCCAGATACCATGCGGGCCCCAACAATGACCCCGCCCAAAAGCAATATGTCTGCCGCGTCATCGCCAATCTGGTCGCTACGGGCTACGGCAAGTGGACTCCCAATGCGAGTAACTTTTGCCAAAATTGATTCAACCGAAGATGGAAGAGGCCCATTGTGACGAAACTGTGTCACAATATGGCAGGAATCCGGCATGAATCGCCTGCGCAAGTCATAATTAAGGGAGCGTTAACTTTTCCACGAATTTTTGGTGTGCATAATCAATCATACCCACTAGATATAGATCAAATCGCTACCCGGATCTTAATCAATTATTAATTTCTGCCATTAACTTTAACGAGTTGTCGCCGATTCGCACGATTCGTACCCATAGATCATTGAAGTGCCACACTGATTCGGAGGCGGACGAATGATCGTCGTGGTTGATGAGCGTGAGCTCGTGAAAGATGGATATACATCTCTGTTCGGCCGTGAGGGCATTCCCTCCACCGGCTTTGATCCAACCGAATTCGGCGAGTGGGTGCAGACCGCTGCCGATTCCGATATTGCGGCAGTCGAGGCCTTCCTGATCGGTCAGGGTCAGCGCAACTACGAACTGCCCCGGGCGATCCGGGATCGTTCGATGGCGCCAGTGATTGCGGTCAGCGACCAGCACTCGCTCGAAAACACCCTTGCGCTGTTCGATTGCGGCGTCGACGATGTGGTGCGCAAACCGGTACATCCGCGCGAAATCCTCGCAAGGGCGGCTGCAATCCGGCGCCGGCTGAAGGCGATCGCCAATTACACCGAGATCGGCGGCATCCGCGTCTTCTCGGATGGTCGTGACCCCGAGATCAACGGTGAAGTCTTCGCGCTTCCCCGGCGCGAGCGCCGCATCCTCGAATATTTGATCGCCAATCGCGGTCGCCGGGTCACCAAGACCCAGATCTTCAACGCCATCTACGGCATCTTCGATGAAGAAGTCGAGGAGAACGTCGTCGAAAGCCACATCTCGAAGCTGCGCAAGAAGCTGCGCAAGAAGCTCGGAGTCGATCCGGTCGATTCCAAGCGTTTCCTTGGTTACTGCATTGATTGGGGCTGATTTTTTGGGCCGGGCGGCGGCGCCCGGCTGAACCTCGATGTTGGCCTCGCGGCTCGCCATGACAGACAGCTTCACGCAAGGCCCGACAAATACTCTTGAGCTTAACAGGTAAAACGAGGTTTTCAGATGAGCATTTTCGGCAGCATGAAGACGGCGGTATCGGGGATGAACGCGCAGGCGAACCGTCTCAGCACCGTCGGCGACAACATCGCCAACGTTAACACGACCGGTTACAAGGCCGTGTCGACGAGCTTCTCGTCGCTGGTTCTTCCCTCCTCGGGCGGCAATTACAATTCCGGCGGCGTTCAGACCTCCGTCCGCCAGGCCGTCTCCGACCAGGGTGATATTTCCTACACCACGTCCACGACCGACCTTGCGATCTCCGGCGACGGCTTCTTCATCGTACAAGGCCCTGACGGCACGCCGGTTCTGACCCGTGCCGGCGACTTCCAGAAGGACGATGAAGGCAATCTCGTCAATGCCGCCGGCTTCGGCCTGATGGGGTATTCCTACGACGCCGGCTCTCCGGCCGTCGTGGTCAACGGCTTCGATGGCCTCGTTCCCATCAACGTCAACCAGGAAGGCCTGACCGCCATCGCCTCGACATCCGGGGTCTTCAAGGGCAATCTCGATTCCGGCGCCAATATCGCCCCGGTCGCTCCTGCGACGCTGCCGAGCGCCAACGCCGCCACCACGACGACCGATACCAAGAAGTTCTCGATGGTCGCCTACGACACGCTCGGCAACAAGGTGATGTACGACTTCTACTTCACCAAGACCTCGGTCGCGGCGACGCCGCCGCCGGCGCCGCCTGCCGTTAACAGCAGCTGGCAAGTTGCGATCTTCCGCAACGCTAATGCGGCAACGGGCGGCACGAGCTCCTTTCCCTACAGCGCTGGCGGCGCCGTTGGCACGACCACGCTCGATTTCGACGCCAACGGCAAAATGACCAACTCGACGGGCACTGTTAACATCGCCGATACGGTGACCGGTCAGACCATCAAAATGGATCTCTCCGGCTTCACGCAGCTTGGCGCCGCCTTTGCCGGCACGGGGACGCCGAACGGCCAGGCTGCAAGCCCGGTCAAGGACGTCACGATTGATGGCGACGGCATCGTCTACGCCAAGTACGAGGATGGCACCAACAAGCCGCTCTACCGTATCCCGCTCGCCAACGTCGCGAGCCCGGACAAGCTGACGCTGATGAGCGGCAACGTCTACAGCGCCAACGGCCAATCGGGCGTCACCGTCACCGGCTTCCCGCAGACCAACGGTCTCGGCACGATCAAATCGGGCGCTCTCGAGGGTTCGAACGTCGACCTCGCCGGAGAACTGACCGAGATGATCGAGGCGCAGCGCAGCTATACCGCCAATTCCAAGGTGTTCCAGACGGGGTCCGACATCATGGACGTTCTCGTCAACCTCAAGAGATAAGCAGGGTAACGGGTAAGCCATGTCGCTCACGTCAGCACTGAATACCGCGCAGGGAATATTCAACAATACGGGCACGCAAAGCAGTGTCGTATCGAACAATATTTCGAATGCCGGCAACAAAGATTACGTGCGCCGGCAGGCGATGCTCACCACGTCCCTAAACGGCGCTCAGGTCGTCAAGATCGACCGCGCTCAGGAAGATGCCCTGCTGCGTCAATATCTGAAGTCATCCTCGCAGGACAGCGCCCAGCAGGCATTGCTGGGCGGTCTCAATGACCTCAAGTCGATCATGGGCGGCAACGACTACGAAACGTCGCCATCCACCTACCTCGGCGTTTTCCAGCAGAAGCTTCAGGCCTTCCGCACGGCGCCGGGCAGCACCGTTGCCGCCCAGGGCGCCATCACCGCCGCCCAGGACGTCGCCAACTCGCTGAACAACGCCTCGCAATCCGTTCAGGACGTCCGCGCCGGCGCCGACAAGCAGATCGCCACCGACGTCGATAAGCTGAATACGCTCCTCAGTGACTTCGAGAAGGCCAACAATGCGGTGAAAACCGCGACGGCCTCGGGTGCGGATGCATCCGGCGCCCTCGACGAACGCGAGAAGGCGCTCAAGCAGATTTCGCAGATCGTCGGCGTCAACACGACGACGCGCGACAATAACGATATGGTGCTGAGCACGACCGACGGGACGATCCTCTTCGAGACGGTCCCGCGCAAGGTGACGTTCAAATCGCAGGATGTCTATACCGCCACGATACTCGGCAATTCGGTTTATGTGGACGGTGTGGCGCTTCAGCGTGGCAGCGGAGCGACGACGACAGGGCAGGGGAGCCTCCAGTCGCTCCTCCAGGTCCGCGACGAGATCGCCCCGAACTTCCAGAAGCAGCTCGACGAAATCGCTCGCGGCCTGGTCTCGCTTTTCAAGGAGCAGAACACGGCAGCCGGCCCGGCCTATGTGCCCGGCCTCTTCACCTGGAGCGGCGGCACGGTCGATACCGGCGCCACCGCGGTTGCCGGCATGGCGTCCACCATCACCGTCAGCAGCCGGGTCATCACCTCGCAAGGCGGCGACCCGATGCGCCTGCGCGATGGCGGCGTCAACGCCACTGGCCTAGTCAGTAACCCCACCGGCCTCAGCGGTTATACGACAGACCTCGATCGCCTCTATACGGCGCTGGGCTCCGACATCGATTTCGACCCCGCGGCTGGGCCAGCAGTCGGTTTTGATGCGACGACGGGCATCGATTCGAACGTCAGCATCATGGAATACGCTACCAATTCCCTTGGCTGGCTCGAGCAGTATCGCAGCAATGCCACGACGGCGGCGGAAAATACCTCGGCTGCGCTGTCACGCTCCGACGAAGCCTATTCCAACGAAACCGGCGTCAACCTCGACGAGGAACTGACGCTGCTCCTCGACATCGAGCAGTCCTACAAGGCGGCGACGAAAATCCTTAACGCCGTTGACGAAATGTTGAAGTCATTGCTGGATATTGCGAGTTAAGCCATGAAGAGCTCATTTATTTCAAGTTCGGCCATTCAGAATGCGATGCGCTTGACCATTCGTCAGGGGCAGAACCAGATGACGAAGGCGACGATGGAAGCAACGACGGGAGTCTATGCCGATATCGGGGTCTCGCTCGGCGGCAATGCCGCCCGAAGCGTGGATTTCAGCCGCGAGGTCGACAGGATCGACTCGATCAAATCGAGCAATTCGCTGGTCACCGCGCGCATGGAATCCTCGCAGCTTGGTCTGTCCAAGATGAAGGACGTCGGTGATGGCCTCGTTTCGAAGCTGACGGCGCTCCAGGGCAGTCACGATCCAGGCAGCATTACCGTCGCCATCCAGTCGGCGACCAGCGCGCTCTCCACCATGATGGATACGGCCAATACCATGGTAAACGGCGAATATCTGTTCTCGGGGATCAATACCGATGTGCAGCCGCTGACCGACAAGACGACCGCGACGAGCGCAGCCATTGTCACTGCACTGAACACCTATGCAGGCGCTCTTGTTCCGCCGAAGGCGGTCAGCGCTCTTACCGGCGCCGAAATGCAGACCTTCATCACCACGACGGTCGAGCCGATGTTCAGCCAGGCAAACTGGACCAACGCGACGACCGGCTGGTCGCAGGCATCAAGTCAGAACATGACGAGCCGCATCAGCAACTCCGAAGTGATCGAATCCTCGACCAACGCCAATTCCGAAGGCATGCGCTACATGGCACTCGCCTCGGTGATGACCTCGGCGCTGCTCGGTCAGAACCTCAGCGCCGATGCGATGAGCACGGTGTCCAAGCAAGCGATCACTTACACGACGAAGGCGACCAGCGGCCTCGTGACGCAGGCAAGCCAGCTTGGCCTTTCCCAGGAGCGCGTCAAGAAGTCCAACGACGCTCTCGACGCCCAGTCGAACATTATCAAGAACAAGCTCGTCGATCTCCAGGGCGTCGATCCCTACGAAGCCTCGACCCTCGTCAAGACTTTGGAAACGCAGCTTGAAACGGCTTACACGATCGTCTCGAAGATCCAGCAGTTGAGTCTCGTAAACTACCTTTGATGATCAAAGGCGCGCACAGAAGGATGCATGAATGTATCAGTTCTCATATGCCGAAGTCATGCAGGACTCGGTGGCCGACGCGAAAGAGCGGGAATGGCAGGTCCTTGACCGGTCCATAGACCTGCTGTCGTTGGCGCGCGATAAGGAAAAATACGGCCGGGAAGCCATCGAAGCCCTGTTTTATACGCGCCGGGTGTGGATCAGCTTCATCGAGGATCTGAAACATCCCGACAACCAGCTGGAGATCGAGCTGAGGGCCAATCTCATCTCGATTGCGATCTGGATATTGAAGGAATGCGACAGGATACGAAAACGTCTGTCTAATAACTACCAGGGCATCATCGACGTTACCACCATCATCAGGGATGGACTTAAATGAAAAGTACACTTCGCATTTCTCTGAAAGCCGGAGAAAGAATCTTCATCAACGGCGCCGTCCTGCGCGTCGACCGCAAGGTCGCGCTGGAATTCCTGAATGATGTGACATTCCTTCTCGAAAACCACGTTCTCCAGCCGGAAGGCGCCACGACGCCGCTGCGCCAGCTCTATTTCATCGCGCAGATGATCCTCATCAATCCCGAGGGCAAGGACCATTCGACGGCGATGTTCCGCAAGTCGATCACCATGCTGCTCACCTGTTTCAAGAACGAGGAAATCCTCGCCGAACTGAAGCGCATCGATGCGCTCGTCTCGACCGGCCGCGCTTTCGACGCACTGAAGGCGATCCGCGGCCTCTACGCGATCGAAGACAATATCCTCAACAACCACGAAATGCCGCCGACGATGGTCGAGCAGATTCGTAGGGAGATCGCACCATGGCGGTAGATGCAACCTCAGGCGTAGGCAGTTCGACCTCGACGAGCACGTCGAGTTCGGCCAAGAAGGCGACGCTCAACTACGACAATTTTCTTCAGCTGCTCATCGCCCAGATGAAGAACCAGGATCCGACCTCTCCGATGGATGCCAGCCAACAGGTCGCGCAGCTTGCAACTTTCTCCCAGGTCGAGCAGACGATCCAGACCAACACCAAGCTGGACACGCTTCTGGCAAGCTCGAGCCTGACCCAGGCTGGCAGCTATGTCGGCAAATACATGGAAAGCGCCGACGGCACCGTCAAAGGAATCGTCGATTCCGTCAAGGTTTATTCCGACGGCATCATTGCAACGACCAAGGCTGGCGGTAAGATACTCGTGCAGGCGGGAATCACGGTTTCCAACGAAGCGCCGACAACGACGACCACCGCGACGACGACCAGCGACAGCAGCAGTAGCTGATACCGCGGCGCCGACGGGTAATCCAATCAATCGCGGCCCTGATATGGTGGGGCCGCCTCAAGGCGATATGAGGTTGCCTTCGGATGAATGAAGCTGATGCATTGGATCTGTTCCAGGCCGCAATCTGGACCGTCCTGATTGCCTCCGGTCCCGCCGTCCTTGCCGCGATGGTGGTGGGCCTCGTCATTGCCTTGATCCAGGCGTTGACCCAGGTGCAGGAAGCGACATTGACCTTCGTGCCGAAGATCGTCGCCGTGCTGGTTGTGGTCGGTGTCACCGCGCCTTTCGTCGGCTCGCAGGTTTCGATTTTTACCAATCTGGTCTTCTCGCGCATCCAGTCGGGTTTCTGAGCAATTCCAGCAAAAGTGCGCAGCGGTTTTGGCAGGCAAAGCGCAAAGCGCTTTTGCCGGGGATTGCGTAGAGACAAAAGGTTAGAGCGGTTCTACGCTCTCATGAAAAGCTGAACCGCTCTGAGCCACCTTCGCGCAAGCTTCGCCATCTAATTGTCGATCCGAATTGGCGGACCTCATGTCCGCTCCTCTCATGAAGAGACGGAACAGTTATGGCGCAACCACCTGCAATACCCCTTCCGAAAGTCGTTCCGAGTCTGCGCGATGTCGGTTTCGCCCTCGGCATCATCGGCATTATCTGCATTCTCTTCCTGCCGATCCCGCCATTCCTGATCGATATGGGACTGGCCTTCTCGATCGCCTTCTCGGTGCTGATCCTGATGGTCGCGCTGTGGATCCAGAAGCCACTCGATTTCTCGTCTTTCCCGACCATTCTGCTGATCGCGACGATGACTCGGCTGGCGCTGAACATCGCCACGACCCGCGTCATCCTGTCCCACGGCAATGAAGGCCACGATGCGGCGGGCGGCGTCATCGCCGGTTTTGCAAGCCTTGTCATGTCCGGCGACTTCGTCATCGGTCTGATCGTCTTCCTGATCCTCATCACCATCAACTTCATCGTCATCACCAAAGGCGCCACGCGTATCGCCGAAGTCGGCGCGCGTTTCACTCTCGATGCCATCCCCGGCAAGCAGATGTCGATCGACGCCGATCTTTCGGCCGGCATCATCGACGAGAAGGAAGCCCAGCGCCGGCGCAGAGAACTCGAAGAGGAAAGCTCCTTCTTCGGTGCGATGGACGGTGCCTCGAAATTCGTGCGCGGCGATGCCGTCGCCGGCCTCATCATCACGGCCATCAACGTCTTCGGCGGCATTATCATCGGCTATTTCCGTCACGGTATGCCGATCGGCGAAGCGGCCGACGTCTTCGTCAAGCTCTCCGTCGGCGACGGCCTCGTCTCGCAGATGCCGGCCCTCATCGTTTCGCTCGCTGCCGGCCTGCTCGTCTCGCGCGGCGGCACCACCGGCTCCACCGACCAGGCGGTCGTCAATCAGCTGAGCGGTTATCCCCGTGCGCTCTCGGTCTCGGCCGTGCTGATGTTCGTGCTCGCCCTGATGCCGGGCCTGCCATTTATCCCCTTCGTGACCCTCGGCAGTCTTCTCGCCTTCGGCGCCTGGTTCATTCCGCGTCAGGTCGAAGCGGAAAACATGCTTCGCCGCGAGCAGGAGGAAAAGAAGGTCGTCCAGAACAAGGAACTGGAAAAGGATTCGGTCAAGTCGGTGCTGCGCACCTCCGAGATCGAACTCGCACTCGGCAAGATGGTCTCGACGCGTCTGCTCGGCGCCCACCAGGAGCTCGCCTTCCGCGTCGGCAAGATGCGCAAGAAATTCGCCACGCAATACGGCTTCGTCGTGCCCGAGATCAAGGTGACCGACGATATCGCCATCGCCGAGAAGTCCTACCAGATCCGCATCCACGGCACGACGGTCGCCTCCAATCTCTTGCGCGTCGGTGAAGTCCTCGTCGTCACCGGCGCCGGCCGCCGGCCGAGCATTCCGGGCGACGAAATCCGCGAACCGGCTTTCGGCATGCCTGCCGTCTCGATCCTGGAAAACTTCGCCGACGATCTGAAACGCGAGGGCTTCCAGCCGATCGACAACGTCTCCGTCGTGCTGACCCATATGAGCGAGGTCATCCGCAACAACCTGCCGCAGCTTCTGTCCTACAAGGACGTCAAGGTGCTGATCGACCGACTCGACCCCGAATACAAGAAGCTCGCCGACGAGATCTGCTCGTCGCACATGTCTTATTCGGGCCTGCAGGCGGTGCTCAAGCTGTTGCTGGCCGAACGCGTCTCGATCCGCAACCTGCACCTCATTCTCGAAGCGGTGGCCGAACTCGCCCCGCATGTCAGGAAGACCGAGCAGATCGTCGAGCATGTCCGCATCCGCATGGCCCAGCAGCTTTGCGGTGACCTCGCCGACAACGGCGTGCTGCGCGTGCTCAGGCTCGGCAGCAAATGGGATCTCGCCTTCCACCAGGCACTGAAGCGCGACCCCAAGGGCGAAGTGATCGAATTCGACATCGATCCGCGCAGCCTCGAGGAATTCAGCGAACAGGCCACCAAAGTTATCCGTGAGTTCATGGATCGCGGCCTGCCATTCGCCCTTGTCACGTCGCCGGAAACACGCTCCTATGTGCGCATGATCATCGAACGGCTGTTCGCCACGCTCCCGGTGCTGTCGCATGTCGAACTGGCCAAGGGCATCGAGATAAAGATTTTGGGCTCTATTTCATGATAACAGACCCGCAAGGGACCGTTCTCGCGCTGTTCCTGGTTTTCTGCCGGATCGGTGGCTGTGTGCTGGCTCTTCCGGGTTTTTCCTCGGCGCGTGTGCCCGAACAGCTGCGCGTCTTCATCGCCGGCGCACTCTCGATTGCCGTCATGCCGCTGCTCTGGGACACGGTCTATCCGGCCGTCCACACGGGTTCGCCAACCTATATCGGCCTGATTTTCAGCGAATCGCTGATCGGCGTGATGTACGGCTTGCTGGCGCGGATCTACACGCTCGGCATGCAGTTCGCCGCGACGATCCTTGCCACGATGGTCGGCTTTACCCAGCCGGGTGCGGCCGACATCATCGAAGACACGCCGGAGAGCAGTCTGTCCGGTTTCATCACCTTTGCCGGCATCATGATTCTCTTCATGATGGATTTCCATCACATCGTCTTCCGGGCGCTGATCGATTCCTACACCACCATGCCCTTCGGCGGCCTGATGCAGATGCGTGCGACGCTGATCTCCTTTACCGACACGCTGGAGCAGACCACCTACATCATGCTGCGGCTGGCGAGCCCGTTTCTGATCTACGGCCTGATCTTCAACGTCTCGATCGGCTTCATCAACAAGCTCGCGCCGCAGATCCCCGTCTACTTCATCTCCACGCCCTATCTGCTGATGGGCGGGCTCTTCCTGATCTATTTCTCGATTGCGGCGATGGTCAGCCAGTTCGGCCAGTCCTTCGGCTCGATCTATATCGGGCGATGAGGCAGATATGGTCGAAAAGAACCGCTCCCAGAAGCTCAAGCGACTGCTCTTGGTGCAGCGGCATCTCGAAAGGATGGCCGAGAACGACCTGGCCGAAACCAGCCGCCAGCGCGTCGAGGTCAATGCGGCGATGGACGACGTCATCCTCGCGCTCGGCTCCATGGATCCGGTCCACCATGCTTTCTCGCAGAATTACGCCGACCGATTCGGCAGGCTCAGCATCAAGGACCAGCAGCTGACCGGCATGCAGCAGATCCACGAGATGCGGCTGGCGCGCGAGCGCGCCAAGGGCGATCGTTTCGAAGAAAGCATGAACGACGCCCTCGAGGCCGAGCGCCGCGAGGCCGATGACAACGCCGTCTACGATGTCATCGATCAGCAATTCGCAACACCAGCCTCCAGCAAGCTTCGAAACCCATAGTCGTTACGATCTTAAATTAGAGGATTGTAACGTGGCTATTTCGCCCCCCAGTGATCTGGTCCTGGACGTTGTCAAAGCCGCCGACCCCATGGAGGTTCAGGCGGCCCAGGAAAAATTGAAGGCAAACCGTGCGGCCTTTGCCGCAACGAGCCTCGCCGAGAACGGCAAGGGCTTCTCCAATACGGTCGATATTCTCGACCATGTCAGCCAGAAGAGCGGCGTCAACAACATCCAGAACCGCACCAAGGCCGAGGAAGTGCCGGAAAGCTACCGGAAATTCGAGGCCATGGTTTTGCAGAATTTCGTCAAGTCGATGCTGCCGAGCGAAAGCGAAGACGTCTACGGCAAGGGCGCGACCGGCGATATCTGGAAAGGCATGATGGCCGAACAGCTCGGCAACACCATGGCCAAGGGTGACGGCATCGGCATTGCCAAGCAGATGTACAGCGAGCAGCTGCGCCGGCAGGAAGGCAAGATCGCCAATGCCACAACCGATGATCGTGATCGCAACACTGCACTCAGCATGATCGATGACTTCCAGCGCAAGACATTTGGCACGCCGACCGCCGACGCCAAGTCGGCAAGCGACGCATAACCGAGGGTACCATGGAAATAGTTTCGAACGAATACAGGATCAAATCCGTTCTCGGACGCCTCGAAATGATCATCGACAATGAGAACACCCGGATCGGCAGCGATCCGCAGTTCGATCTCAAGGTCTCCAATGCGCATAAGAGCCGCTGCCTCTACGAGCTGTCGATGCTTTTCCGCGACACCGATCCGGCCGAGCTTGCCGCTACCCATCTCGATCAGCTGCACGGCCTGAAGAAGAAGCTGGTTCTCAATGCCCGCCGGGTCGAGGCGCATCTCGAAGCGGTTCGCGCTGTCGCCGACCTGCTGAAGAACGCCGTTCAGGACGCCGATGCCGACGGTACCTATTCCCAGGAACAATTCGCCGCGCGTGGTAACTGATGATCAAGCTCGTCCTCACCGGCGTCTGGGTTTGCGCCATCACCTTGGCATCGGTCTATTTCTCGGTGTACCTGGCGACCGCGCCGGCGCCCGCTGCGACGGATTCCAAGCAGAGCGCGCTCGAACTGGTGAAGGGTGAAACGATCACGGTACCGATCATCGGCGACGGCGCGATCACCGGTTATTTCCTTGGCCGCGTTTCCTTCATGATGAACAAGGAGATGTTGAAGGGTGTGACGCTGCCGCTGGCCGAGATGACGACGGACGAGCTTTTCAGCCTGCTCGTCGGCAACAAGATGGTCGATATCGCCCACATCAAATCCTTCGATCCGAAGGCCTTTCGCGATGAGATCAAGAAGGGCATGAACGAGCGCCTCGGCGGCGAATATGTCGCCGACGTGATGCTGGAGCAGCTCGATTATCTCTCCAAGGAAGATGTCAAGGAAAGCTCCGCCGGGCAGCCGAAGAAGGTGAGTACACCCGTCAAGATCGTCGAGACCGCACCGGCCGGCGATGCGCCGGCACCGGCCGCCCACTAAAGCTCTTTGCCTTTATGCACGTCGTTATCCCGGAACCGCTGACACTTCCGGGCGACATGCATTAATACCATCCTGTCATTGAGATAAGCGGCGCCGCAGGGCGCCGTTTGTCGTTGGCGCATGTGGTTAATAAACTACTTATGCGCGCATGGAAATCCAAGGAATTTTCCTAAGGGTTGTTTGAAGCCGTCCTGTTATATCAGGTGCCACAGCTTGGCACGTGCCGCTTCCGGGTTCGGGGCGATGCCGTCCCGGCGGGACGCGACCGGCCTTTCGAGCGCCGATGCGGGAAGTGTGGGCTTGTTTTCCGGGATGTCGGGCGGATGAAGCATCCTCGGCAGGAGGTTGGAATGAATCTGATTGCAAACTTCGCGGTGCTCGCATCGCGGCGGACGATCTTCGATCTGCCGGTCTGCGACCTCGGCTGGGACGACGCCCTCGTTTTCATCAACGAGCTGGCCTCCATTCCCGTCGGCCAGACCGTGGTTTGCTTCGTCAATGCCCACAACATGCTGACCGCGCTTCGCGACGATGAATATTACCGGATCATGTCGCACAATCTGGTGCTGCCGGATGGCATCGGCCTGAACATCGCGTCGCAGATCGCCCATGGTTCGCCGTTCCCCGCCAATCTGAACGGCACCGATTTTGTACCGGCCTTCCTGACCTTCATGGAGGCCCCGCGTCGCATCGGCCTCGTCGGCGGCACGCGTTCGGTCGTCGAGACGGCGGCGGAAAATTTCCGCAAGCATACGCCCTGGCATGAATTCGTCGTCGTCTCCGACGGTTATTTCGACAAGGACGATCCCTCTCTCGTCATCGCGGAGCTCGAGCGGCAGAAGGTCGATATCCTGATCGTCGGTATGGGAACGCCGCTGCAGGAGAAATGGGTTCACGACCACATCCGCGCCGATCATGCCCGCCTGGTGCTGACCGTCGGCGCGCTTTTCGACTTCGTGTCCGGCGCCGTTCCGCGTGCGCCGAAGACGGTGCGGATGATGCGCATGGAATGGGCCTATCGCCTGATCCAGGAGCCGGCCCGGCTCTGGCGCCGCTACATCATCGGCATCCCGGTCTTTCTCTACCATGTGCTGCGCTATCGCTTCCAACGGCGGGAAAGAATTCTCAGCCATCCGGAAGAACACCAAACCGTGCTGCAGCCGCCGTCGAGCCACAAGAAGGCGAGCTGAATCGAACAATTCAGCCAAACTATGCTGCGGGTTTGCGTAAAATTAAGAAATGAGCATTGCCTGATTTCTCGGAAATCAGGCAATGCTCTCATTTCTTGCCGGCTCGGTTAACCATTTCTTTGCCATGAATATTTAGAGTCGTTTAATCATCGGCATCGCGTGCGGATGAGCGAACTCGGCCATCCCCGTGCATGAGATGTGGCGCAAATGTACGATAGCAGAGCCAGAAGCAGCTTTCACGATCGCGCCGCCGCCCGGCCGACGGCGCCCGCAATGGCGCGCGCCCATGACGATGCCTACGGATTGCCCCGGTCGAACCGGCCTGATATCGCGCCGCCCGAGGCCGAACTGCTGCGCGCCATCGGCCGCGCACTGGAAGAGCAGCGGGCAAAAGCGGCGCTGACGGCGCCGCTGGTCGACCGCATCGAAACCATCCTCGGCAATCGCCTGCGGGCCGCCAACGATGTCGGCCATCCGCTTCCTCAGGAACCGGTGCGCCATGCGGAACTTGCTGCTCCGGCCGGCGAGCCGATGATCTCGCCCGAACCGCCGGCGGTGATCCGTGAGGGACCGGCAGCGCCGTTGCGGCGTTCAGGCGGCATTGGTCTTGCGATGACGGTCGCCGCTGCGACGATCATCGGCGCGGGCCTGCCGGCGCTGATGCCGGTTTCGCCAGCCCTCTACCGCGCCGAAGCGACGCTCGGCGTGAAGACCGATGCCGCAAGCCGCGCCGCCTTCACCCAGGCTGCGGCGAAAGGACTGCTGTCGGCACGGGTGGTCGCTTCGACGGTCACCGCTCTGAAACTGGATCATGATCCCGAATTTGCCGGCCGCAGCGCCGATGCATTTGGCGTTGCGCTCGACCTCCTCTCGGCGACCGGTGCTGCTGCCGATCCGGCCTCGCGCGCCGAGTCGACGTTGAAACATGCGGTCGAGATCCTGCCCGATGCCGCCGCCGGTACGATCCTCGTCAGGGTGACGACAGGCGACAGCGGTAAATCCATGCGCATCGCCGCAAGGCTTGCCGAGGCAGTTTCCGCCGGAGACACCCCTGGCGGCAGCGCTGAAGCCGACGCCGCCCTGCGCAAGGCCTATGACGAGGCGAAGGCCGAACTGACGGCTTTCACGGCAAAGAGCGGCGAGGGCAACGTCAAGGTGGCGGTCGATCTTCGCCGCCAGATCGACCGGCTCGATGCCGATCTGAAAGAGGCCGACCAGGCTATCCTGACCGCCAAGGCACAGGCCGATCGGCTGAAGGCGGCAAAACTTGCCGAAGTGCTCGCTGGTTCGTTGCCCGCCGATATGCTTTCGCCGGCGCTGCAGGATTGGCGAGACAAATATGCCGTTGCCAAGACGGCGCTGGCGCAGCTTTCGGCCGAACTCGGCCCGCGCCATCCGCGCCTCTTGCAGCAGCAGGCCGAGACCGATGGCCTGAAGGAGAATATGAGCAAGGAACTTACCCGTCTTGCTCAGGCTGCCAACGCCGCTGCCAAGGCCGCCGTCGATGCGCGCAAGAGCCTGAACGATCGCCGCAACACGCTGATCGCTCAAAGCCGCGATACCGGCGTCGATCTTTCCCGGCTGACCGAATTCAGCGAGAAGGCGGCTGCCGCACGGTCGCGCCTGGACGATGCGGCTTCCGTATCGGCGGGAACGGCCGCCGACGGCCATATCGCTCTCATCAAGCCGGCGCTGGCAACGGCGGTATCGGCAACCGATGGCCGGACCGGGCGCTCGCTCGCCGGCGCTGCCGCGGGTTTCATCACAGGCCTTGCTGCTGCTTTGCTGCTGCGCCGGCGTAAGCCTACGGCTGTCGTCGAAGAGGAGATGCCGGTGTCGCCATCGCTCCCTTCCGTGCGGGCATCCCAACCGGTCCCGCCTCCGGTCGACGAGGTGGAGGTGCTGCGTTCCGAGATCTCCGGCCTGCGCGACCGGCTGCGTGTTCATGCGCTCGAAGGGCGCCAGCCGCTGCGCTGAACGAACATTTCCTTGCAAGTTTGATATTGCATTGCGGCTTTCCGACAGGATAGGGCGTTAGCGGGCATTTGACGCTCGTCAACTATGCATAGATTGACGCAAAACAGGGCGGAGAGACGCGTGACGACAGTAATCGACGGCAAGAACGTAGCTGCATCCGTAATTCAGACGGTCAAGAGTGCGACGGCAGCGCTGGAAAAGAGCAGCGGCGTCACCACCGGCCTTGCCGTCATCATCGTCGGCGACGATCCGGCGAGCCACGCCTATGTCGGCTCCAAGGGCCGCATGGCCAAGGAATGCGGCTTCAAGTCCATCCAGCACACGCTGCCGGCCGAGACGAAGCAGGAGGATCTGGCCGCGCTCGTCGCCACCCTCAACGCCGATCCGTCGATCCACGGCATCCTGGTGCAGCTGCCGCTGCCGAAGCCGCTCGACAGCGAGCCGATCATCCAGTCGATCCTGCCGGAAAAGGATGTCGACGGCCTCAGCGTCGTCAATGCCGGCAAGCTCGCCACCGGCGATCTGAAGACCGGGCTGGTGTCCTGTACGCCGGCCGGCGCCATGGTCTTCGTCCGCCGCACCCATGGCGAGGATCTCTCCGGCCTCAACGCCGTCGTCATCGGCCGCTCCAACCTGTTCGGCAAGCCGATGGCGCAATTGCTGCTCAACGCCAATGCGACGGTGACGATCGCGCACTCCAGGACCAAGAACCTCGCCGAGGTCTGCCGCAACGCCGATATTCTGGTCGCTGCGGTCGGCCGGCCGGAAATGGTCAAGGCCGATTGGGTGAAGCCCGGAGCGACGGTCATCGACGTCGGCATCAATCGCGTGGCGGCCCCCGAAAGAGGCGAGGGCAAGACCCGGCTCGTCGGCGACGTTGCCTTCCAGGAGGTTTCCGCGGTCGCCAGCACCATCACCCCGGTTCCCGGTGGCGTCGGCCCAATGACCATCGCCATGCTGATGGCCAACACTGTTATCGCCGCCCATCGCACCGCGGGGCAGACCCCGCCGCAGTTTTGATTAGAGCATGTCGCGCAAAAGTGTGCAGCGGTTTTGCGATAACGACATGCTTAAAAACAAGGAGCTAAAGCGCCAGAGCGAATCTGAAAGATCGCGACGCGCTTTAGACCTGCGGGGCAGGGCCGGTCGAGGCCCTGACGATCAGCTCGGTCTTCCAGAGTTCCTGGTCGGGGAAAGGGCCGGCCTGTTTCACCGTGCCGATCAGCCGCTGGGCGATGCGGGCGCCGGCGGCTCTGAGCGAGGAGCGCGTCGTCGTCAGCGGCACCGAGAAGTTTTCCGGCTTCAACAGCGGCAGCACGTCGTCATGGGCGATCAGCGAAATATCCTCGCCGAGCCGCAATCCCGCCTGGTTGACCGCGCGGATCGCGCCAAGCGCCAGCACCGTGCTGGAGCAGAGGATCGCCGTCGGCCGCTGCGGCAGTTGCAGGAACTGTTCCATCGCCAGCAGCCCCTGTTCGTCGGTCATCAGCGCGTGGCTGACGCAATCCTCCTCGAGCGCGAGCCCGCGCTCGGCAAGGGCAGCGACCACGCCGTTTCTTCTGCGGATGGCGAAATCCAGATGCATCGGTCCGTTCATCAGCGCAAAGCGCGTATGGCCGAGCTGCAGCAGGAGCCGCGTCGCATCGTAGAAGGCGCCCTCATTGTCGATGTCGAGATAGGGATAGTCGGGCTCCGAACCGAAGGAGCGGCCATGCACGACATAGGGGATGGAGAGCGATTTCAGCATGGGAAGCCGCGGATCGTGGCCGCGCATATAGGCGACGAACAGCGCATCGACATTGCCGCTGATCGCAAGGCGCCGCAGTGCCGCCACCTCGTCGTCGGGGTCGGCCGGCATGATGACGAAATGGAAATCGTGGCGCACCGCCTCCTCGCCGAGCCCGGCCAGGAATTCGCCGAAATGCACGTCGGACTGGTGGCCGGGCGCCGTCGGCATGACAAGGCCGATCGAGCCCGCCTTGCCGGTCGCCAGCCGCTGCGCCGCCTTGTTCGGCCGGTATCCGGTTTCCTTGACGGCCTGGAGCACACGCTCCCGGGTCGCCTCGTTGACCTCGGGATAGCCGTTGAGCGCTCGGCTCACCGTCGTCTGCGACAGTCCCAGCAATTCCGATAGCTGCTTGAGGTTCACCTGCGATGCTTCCTCCCCGCCCGCTCTTTAGCCGTCTTGAAAAGGCTTGTCGCCTCCCCGGGGCATCCAAAGCGCTTTCAATTATGTAGCATTTGGTGCGCTTGACTCAAGAAAAATCGCTCCATATTTCCCGACAGGCGCTGCTGCGCTGCGATATTCCGCCTGTGCACAGCCGGTTTTCGCGAAATGACTTGACTCCGTTCCACCGAAAGTGAAATGAGTTGGGTGTCAAAGCGCTTTGAAATTTCTTTTTGAGGGAATTCGGCGCGGTTGGGATTGTGATGGGAGGATGATCACATGAAAAAGTCATTTTTGATGGGCGTTGCCGTGGCGGCGCTTTTTGCCGGTGCTGCGTCCGCGGCCGATCTGAAATTTGCCCCGGGACAGGATTCCAAGTTCAATTGGAAGAGCTATGACGAATTCAAGGCCGCGCATGCCGATCTGAAGGGTCAGCCGCTGACGATCTTCGGACCGTGGCGCGGCGAGGACGAGGCGTTCTTCATGAGCGTTCTTGCCTATTTCACCGAAGCCACCGGCATCGAAGCCAAATATTCCTCTTCCGAAAATTACGAACAGCAGATCGTCATCGACACGCAGGCGGGCTCGCCGCCGAACGTCGCCATCCTGCCGCAGCCGGGCCTCCTGGCCGATCTCGCCAGCAAGGGCTTCCTGACGCCGCTCGGAGATGACAACTCCAAGTGGATCAAGGACAATTACGGCGCCGGCGACAGCTGGGTTGGTTACGGCACCTACAAGGGCAAGGACGGCAAGGAAGCCTTCTACGCCTTCCCTTACAAGGCCGACGTGAAGTCGCTGGTCTGGTATGTTCCGGAGAATTTCGAAGAGGCCGGCTACAAGATCCCGACGACGATGGAAGAGCTGCATGCCCTGACCGATCAGATCGTCAAGGACGGCGGCGTTCCCTGGTGCATCGGTCTCGGTTCCGGCGGCGCCACCGGCTGGCCGGCGACCGACTGGGTCGAGGACATCATGCTGCGCACCCAGCCGCCGGAAGCCTATGACAAGTGGACGACCAACGAGCTGAAGTTCACCGATCCGGCCGTCGTTGCCGCGATCGACGAATTCGGCAAGTTCGCCAAGAACGAGAAATATGTCGACGGCGGCGTCGCGGCCGTGGCCTCGACCGATTTCCGCGACAGCCCGAAGGGCCTCTTCGCGGTTCCGCCGAAGTGCTACATGCACCATCAGGCCTCGTTCATTCCGTCCTTCTTCCCTGAGGGCACGAAGCTCGGCCAGGATGCCGACTTCTTCTACATGCCGACCTTCGCGTCGCATCCCGAACTCGGCAAGCCGGTTCTCGGCGCCGGCACGCTCGTCTCGATCGCCAAGGACTCGAAGACGGCCCGTGCCTTCATCGACTTCCTGAAGACCCCGATCGCACACGAGGTCTGGATGGCGCAGTCGAGCTTCCTGACCCCGTATAAGGGCGTCAGCACCGAGGCCTATGCCAATCCGCAGATGAAGAAGGAAGGCGAGATCCTGACATCCGCCACCACCTTCCGCTTCGACGGTTCCGACCTGATGCCGGGCAAGATCGGCGCCGGCGCCTTCTGGACGGGCATGGTCGATTTCGTCGGCGGCAAGTCCGCGCAGGACGCCGCAACCGAAATCCAGAGCGCCTGGGACGGCATCAAGTAATCCTCAAAACGGTGCCGCCGGCTTGCCGGCGGCATGGCTTGCATGACTGGCCGGGTTCGCAAGCAGCCCGGCCAACGCATCATATATTTTGGGCAATCAAAGATTGACGATGACCGGCGCTGACCCGTCAGAATAACAACCGGTCGGAATAAGATCAGGGGAAGCAGGGGAGGGGCGAAATGCTGTTGCAGATTGTGTCCGCTTTGGGCGTCGTGGTCGGGGCCGTTATCGCGTGCTCGGCCTATTTCTTTTTCTCGAACATGGCTCTCGATCTCGCCCTGCCGGTGAAGGACGGTGACATCCGTCAGGCCTCGCGCAACCTGAATCGGCGCGCGATGATCCGCCCCTGGCTGTTCCTCGGTCCGGCGCTCTTCCTGTTGATCGTCTACCTTGTTTATCCCGTCGTTGCGACCTTCATCCTGTCCTTCTACGACCGGTCGGGCAACCAGTTCGTCGGCGCGACGAACTACCTGTGGGCCCTGAACGACCGCGAATTCCGCCAGTCGATCTTCAACAACATCCTCTGGCTTGCCGTCGTGCCGGCCGCCTGCACCTTCTTCGGCCTCGTCATCGCCGTGATGACCGATCGCATCTGGTGGGGTAATATCGCCAAGAGCATCGTCTTCATGCCGATGGCGATCTCCTTTGTCGGCGCCTCGGTCATCTGGAAATTCATCTATGAATATCGCGGCAGCAACGACGTCCAGATCGGCCTGCTGAACGCCATCGTCCAGACCTTCGGCGGCACGCCCGAGGTGTGGATCTCCATACCCTTCTGGAACAACTTCTTCCTGATGGTCATCCTGATCTGGATCCAGACCGGTTTTGCCATGGTCATCCTGTCGGCGGCACTTCGCGGCATCCCCGAGGAGACGATCGAGGCCGCCGTCATCGACGGCGCCAATGGCTGGCAGATCTTCTGGCGCATCATGGTGCCGCAGGTCTGGGGCTCCATCGCCGTCGTCTGGACGACGATCACGATCCTCGTCCTCAAGGTCTTCGATATCGTGCTGACCATGACCAACGGCCAGTGGCAGACGATGGTTCTGGCCAACCTGATGTTCGACTGGATGTTCCGCGGCGGCGGCGATTCCGGCCGAAGCGCCGTCATCGCCATCATCATCATGCTCGCCGTCACGCCGATCATGGTCTGGAATGTGCGCCGCGCCAATCGCGAACTGAAGGGGCATTGAGATGACCGCTGCCGGAAGCTACTTCAAGATCGGCCCCGCCCGCCTCTTCGTTCACGCCGCCGTTCTGCTGATCGTCATCGTCTGGCTGATCCCGACGCTCGGCATCTTCGTCAGCGCGCTGCGCGACAAGGACCAGATCGTCGTCTCCGGCTGGTGGACGGCCTTCGTCGGCTCGACGCAGACCGTCGCCGTCCGTCTCGGCACGCCGGACCAGCAGAAGCAGGAAGGGACTGTCTACGTCATTTCAGGCAACGTGCTGGAAGGCCAGACCGGCCGCTCGGTCAAGGCCTTCGGCAACCGCGTGCAGCAGCCGGCCGCCTTCGAGGCCGGCGAGACCGCCGATCTCGGCGACGGCGAAACCCTGCAGATCAACAGCGACGGCAGCTACCGCTATGTGAAGAATGCGGCTTTTTCGCCCGATGAACGCCCGCGGCGCATCTATGCCTCCGTCTCGGCGCCGCCGGAATTCACCATGCAGAACTATAAGACCGTTCTGACCGGCGAGGGCATCGGCCAGTCCTTCATCAATTCGCTGACGGTAACGATCCCGGCGACGATCATTCCGATCCTGATTGCCGCTTTTGCAGCCTATGCGCTGAGCTGGATGGAATTTCCCGGCCGGGCGCTGTTGATCGCGCTCGTCGTCGGCCTCATCGTCGTGCCGCTGCAGATGTCGCTGATCCCGCTGTTGCGTCTCTATAACGAGATCGGCACCATGCTCGGCCAGCCGTCGAAGACCTATCCCGGCATCTGGCTGGCGCATACCGCCTTCGGCATGCCGCTCGCCATCTATCTCCTGCGGGCCTATATCGCCGGCCTGCCGAAGGAGATCATCGAATCCGCCCGCGTCGATGGCGCCAGCGACTTCGAGATCTTCACCCGCATCGTATTGCCTCTGTCCTTCCCGGCACTCGCCTCCTTCGCCATCTTCCAGTTCCTGTGGGTGTGGAACGACCTTCTCGTCGCCATGGTCTTCCTCGGCACCGACAAGGACCACCTCGTGCTGACCGGCAGCCTCAACGCGCTGCTCGGCTCGCGCGGCGGCAATTGGGAGATTCTGACGGCGTCGGCCTTCGTCACCATCATCGTGCCGCTGCTCGTCTTCTTCGGGCTGCAGCGTTATCTGGTGCGCGGTCTGCTGGCCGGTTCGGTCAAGGGAGGCTGACCATTTCCGAACGTGATTTCAGACAGGATATCCCATGAACGTGGCTTCCCAATCGATCTCGACCCCTGACAAGGACTGGTGGCGCGGCGCGGTGATCTACCAGATCTACCCGCGCTCCTACCAGGATTCGAACGGCGACGGCATCGGCGACCTGAAGGGCATCACCGCCCGCTTGCCGCATGTGGCAAGCCTCGGCGTCGATGCGATCTGGATCTCGCCCTTCTTCACCTCGCCGATGCGCGATTTCGGCTACGACGTCTCCGACTATGAGAATGTCGATTCGATCTTCGGCACGCTGGTGGATTTCGACACGATGATCGCTGAGGCCCATCGCCTCGGCATCCGGGTGATGATCGACCTCGTCATCTCCCACAGCTCAGATCAGCATCCCTGGTTCGTGCAAAGCCGCTCCAGCAAGACCAACGCCAAGGCCGACTGGTATGTCTGGGCCGACGCCAAGCCGGACGGTACGCCCCCGAACAACTGGCTGTCGATCTTCGGCGGCTCGGCATGGGCGTGGGATCCGACGCGCATGCAATATTACCTGCATAACTTCCTGACCTCGCAGCCGGATATGAACCTGCACAATCCGGAAGTGCAGGATCGTCTGCTCGACGTCGTGCGCTTCTGGCTCAATCGCGGCGTCGACGGCTTTCGCCTCGACACCATCAATTTCTATTTCCACGATCCGCTTCTGCGCGACAATCCGGCGCTTGCCCCCGAACGCCGCAACGCCTCGACGGCGCCGGCGGTCAATCCCTATAATTTCCAGGAGCATATCTACGACAAGAACCGGCCGGAGAACCTTGCCTTCCTGAAGCGCTTCCGCGCCGTTCTCGAGGAATTCCCGGCGATCGCCGCCGTCGGCGAGGTTGGCGACAGCCAGCGCGGTCTTGAAATCGTCGGCGAATATACCTCCGGAAACGACAAGATGCATATGTGTTATGCCTTCGAATTCCTGGCGCCCGATCCGCTGACGGCCGAACGCGTCGAAGAGGTGATGCAGGATTTCGAAGCCGCAGCACCCGATGGCTGGGCCTGTTGGGCTTTTTCCAACCACGATGTCGTGCGCCATGTCAGCCGCTGGGGCGGGCTGGTCGCCGATCACGACGCCTTCGCCAAGCTCTATGCCTCGCTGCTCATGACGCTGCGCGGCTCTGTCTGCCTCTATCAGGGCGAGGAGCTGGCATTGACCGAGGCAGATCTCGCCTATCAGGATCTTCAGGATCCCTATGGCATCCAGTTCTGGCCGGAATTCAAGGGCCGCGACGGCTGCCGCACGCCGATGGTCTGGGACAGCCAGGTCGCCCAAGGCGGTTTCTCCACCGTCAAGCCCTGGCTACCGGTGCCGGTCGAGCATATTCTCCGCGCCGTCAGCGTCCAGCAGGGCGACGAGACCTCGGTGCTGGAACACTATCGCCGCTTCATCGCCTTCCGCAAGCTGCACCCGGCTTTTGCCAAGGGCGAGATCGAGTTCGACGAGCCGCAGGGCGACGCGCTGGTCTTCACCCGTGAATACGGCAATGAGAAGCTGCTTTGCATCTTCAACATGAGCCCGGCCGAAACAGACGTCATCTTGCCTGCGGGAGAATGGCAGGCGTTGACGGGGCATGGCTTTATCAGCAACAACTATGGCGACAAGATCGATATTCCGGCCTGGGGGGCGTATTTCGCCCGTCTGGCTTAAGGATCAGGGGAGAGAGACATGACTGGACTGACGCTGAAGGATATCCGCAAATCCTACGGTTCCGTGGACGTTCTCCACGGGATCGACCTCGATATCAAGCAAGGCGAGTTCATCGTCTTCGTCGGTCCGTCGGGCTGCGGCAAGTCCACGCTTCTGCGCATGATCGCCGGTCTCGAGGCGATCACCGGCGGCGAGATGTATATTGACGGCCATCTCGTCAATGACGTGCCGCCCTCCAAGCGCGGCATCGCCATGGTCTTCCAGTCCTATGCGCTCTATCCGCACATGACCGTCTTCGACAACATGGCCTTCGGCATGAAGATCGCCGGCGAAAACAAGCAGGAGATCGACCGCCGCGTGCGGGCCGCGGCCGAGAGCCTGCAACTGACCAAATATCTCGACCGCCTGCCGAAGGCGCTCTCCGGCGGCCAGCGCCAGCGCGTGGCGATCGGCCGCGCCATTTGCCGCGATCCGAAGGTCTTCCTGTTCGACGAGCCCCTGTCCAACCTCGATGCCGCGCTGCGCGTCGCCACCCGCATCGAGATCGCCCGCCTGAACGAACAGATGGCCGATACGACGATGATCTACGTGACCCACGACCAGGTCGAGGCGATGACGCTTGCCGACCGTATCGTCGTTCTCTCCGCCGGCAATATCGAGCAGGTCGGTGCACCGCTGGAACTCTATGAGCGCCCGGCCAACCTCTTCGTTGCGAAATTCATCGGCTCGCCGGCCATGAATATCATCCCGGCGACGGTCGCCGGCACCGGGAGCCAGACGACGGTGACGCTGACCGGCGGCATGTCGGTGACATTGGACGTGGCGACCGACGCGTCCGAGAAAGGCAAGCAGGCGAGCTTCGGCGTCCGCCCGGAGGATCTGAGGATTGCCGATGGCGCCGACTATCTTTTCGAGGGCGAGGTGTCGATCGTCGAAGCGCTCGGCGAAGTGACGCTGCTCTATATCGAGGGCCTGGTCCCGGGTGAGCCGATCGTCGTCAAGCTGCCCGGCATCTACGATGTCCACAAGGGTCAGAGGATGCGCTTTGCCGCCGACCGGCAGAAGCTGCACCTCTTTGACGCGACCGGTCATACCTACCGGAAATGAGACGCCCATTTTTGGGGTGATAATCGTAAGAATTGTGCGCGACAGGCCCAATTCTCACTTTCTGTTAAAGAACGGCTGCTACCTTTTCCCAGTCAATTTATGAGGGGGATAAGCAAGTGGCCGCTTCCAATCCGTCACAGCCAAAGTCTCATTTCCTGAGCAAGGAAGAATCCTTCATGTACGACCGCGAGGCGCGGTTCAAAATGGAGGATACGATGAATGCCGCGCGCATCGAATATACGGAAAAGGGCGTCATGCACGCGGCTTCGCGCCGCTGCGATATTGTCCGGATTTCGATGAGCAGCGCGACACTGGCGATCCTGACCCAGTTCAACCTGCCGAAGCAGTTCTATCTGGATATTCCGGATGCCCGCATCACCAAGGTCGGCTGCCTGCTGATGAAGGTCAACGCCAACAATACGGTCGAAGTCCGCTTCCTGCGCCTGCTGACGCAGAAGGAACTGAACAAGATCTTCGTTTACAGCACCCATCCGGCGCACCGCGACTACGTGCTCGATATCCGCGCCTGACGGATAGCCGGGACTGATACAGAAAACCCGCGAGTGCTTTGCGCGCCTCGCGGGTTTTTGTTTGCCGGGTCGTCAAGTTCGGCTTCGCTCTGACAGCGCTCGTCCTGTCCGACGATGTTGCTTTATCCCCTGAGCACTCAACTGACGACGGATTGCACATCAGGCGCAGCATGCACTCTTTCCCGTCGAAGGGCCGCAGCACGATTGAGCTTGCTGCTCGGCAAGCCAGCGGTCCCGCGGCTTGCAGCTGGCCGGCCGCGGCGACAGCTCGACGTGGATGCTGCCCGCGCCAAGCGTTGGCGACGCAGCGCAGTAGAGCCGCAATGGCTGCACGCCGTCGCTGACTTCGAAGGTTAGTTTTGCACTATCCTCGAGCTCTACGTGCTCCGTGACCTTGCGGATAATCCCATCGAATTTGCCGGCAGGCATATGGCTGCGATCTCCCTCTTCTATATCCCAGAGCTGGATAAAGATCTCCGTCCAGACTTCCGGATTGCCGCCGCAATCAAGCGCTGAGAACCGGCCCGCCTTCACCTCCGTGACGTGGTAGCCGGGTTTCACCGGGCGGCCGTCATAGTAGAAAATCAGCGATGAGTTCCTGGCCGCCTTGAGCGCGCCCATAAGGTCGCCGAGGCAGATATCGTCCTTCTGCATTTTGCGGTTGTCGATCGCGTTCATCTGCGTTAATCCTTGTTTCAATTATTCAAGGATTGTTGAAATATGGATCAACGTCAAGCCCTCGTCTCATTCGCGGCACTCTCGCAGGAAACCCGGCTTCGGATTGTCCGTATGCTGGTGATCGCCGGTCCGGAGGGCATGGCGGCTGGTTTGATCGCTGAAAAGGCGGAGGTCTCACCATCAAACGTCTCCTTCCACCTGAAGGAGCTGGAGCGCTCAGGATTGATCGACCAAAAGCGGGAATCCCGATCGATCATTTACACCGCAAACTACGAAACCCTCAGCGGTCTCGTCCGCTTCCTGATGGAAGACTGCTGTGGCGGCCGTCCTGAAATTTGCGCACCGGCTGCAGAAGTCGCCGCCTGCTGCGCTCCGGCGTCGGAAACCCACCTTCGACAGACCGGTGCCATGGAAGGCGCGACCGTAAAACCATCCGAGGCGAGCTGATGAACGGCTTCGATCTGCCGCGCCGGCTCGTCGCCGAGGGATTTGGCACTGCCATGCTGGTAGCAACGGTTGTCGGCTCCGGCATCATGGCCGCGTCGCTGACGCAGGACATCGGTCTGGCGCTGCTGGGGAATACGCTGGCGACCGGCGCAATCCTTGTGGTGCTCATTACCGTGCTCGGGCCGATCTCCGGCGCGCACTTCAATCCGGTGGTCTCAATGATCTTTGCGATCTCGCGCGAATTGCCGAGGCGTGATTTTGCCGGTTACGTCCTCGCACAGATCATCGGTGGCATAGTCGGCACCATCGCCGCGCATCTGATGTTCGAACTGCAATTGGTGGAACTATCCACAAAGGTTCGAACCGGAGGGGCGCAATGGTTCTCCGAAGCCGTGGCGACCTTCGGTCTGGTCGCCGTTATCCTTGCCGGCATCAAGTTCGAACAGAAAGCGGTGCCGTGGCTGGTAGGGCTCTACATTGCCGCGGCATACTGGTTCACGGCCTCGACCTCCTTTGCCAATCCCGCTGTCGCGCTGGCCCGCTCGCTGACGAATACCTTCTCCGGCATTCGCCCTGTCGATCTTTCCGGGTTTTGGATCGCCGAGATCGCCGGCGCGATTGCAGCGCTCCTGCTGTTCACCTGGCTCTTGCATCCAAATGCTTCCTCAACCGTATCGTCAGAGGCGAAACCATGAACGTCACGATTTACCACAATCCGGACTGCGGCACGTCGCGCAATACGCTGGCAATGATCCGAAATGCCGGCATCGAGCCGACCGTCATCGAATATCTCGCCTCGCCGCCGTCACGCGACGAACTTGCAAAAATGATCGCCGATGCCGGCCTGACGGTTCGCCAGGCGATCCGGGAAAAGGACACACCCTACGCGGAACTCGGCCTCGATGATCCGAACCTCACTGACGATCAGTTGCTCGAGGCCATGATGAAGGATCCGATCCTCATCAATCGCCCGTTCGTCATCACGCCGCTTGGGACCCGCCTGGCGCGGCCGTCGGAAGCGGTTCTCGACATCCTGCCGGACACCCACAAGGGGCCTTTCACCAAGGAGGACGGCGAGAAGGTGCTCGACGAGCACGGACAGCGCCTTGTCTGACGTACCGACAGCGCCGCACGTCTGAAAAGGCACGCGGCGCTGTAACGCTTTTGCCGCCGATTCAGCTGTGGAACAGCACGCTCGCGCCCTGATCCGAAGCGCCGACGGCGCGGCGGAAGGGTGCGAAGAGCTCGCGGCCCATGCCGAATTCATTGTCGGAGAGATCGACGGTCACCGGCTCGCGCTCGGCCATATCGGCCGCATCGACGAGCAGCTCGAGCGTGCCCTTGATCGCGTCCAGGCGAATGATATCGCCGTCGCGGATGCGGGCGATCGGGCCGCCGTCGACCGCTTCCGGGGTGACGTGGATCGCCGCCGGCACCTTGCCGGATGCGCCGGACATGCGCCCGTCGGTCAGGAGCGCCACGCGGAAACCGCGGTCCTGCAGCACGCCGAGCGGCGGCGTCAGCTTGTGCAGTTCCGGCATGCCGTTCGCCTTCGGGCCCTGGAAGCGCACGACCGCGATGAAATCGCGGTTGAGCTTGCCTTCCTTGAAGGCGTCCTGCAGTTCCTGCTGGCTATGGAAGACGATCGCCGGCGCCTCGATGATGTGGCGTTCCGGCTTGACCGCCGAGATCTTGATAACAGCCTTGCCGAGATTGCCGCGCAGCATCTTCAGCCCGCCATTTGCCTGGAAGGGTGTTTCGATGCTGGAGAGCACCTTGGGGTCGTGGCTCTTTTCCGGCGACGGCTCGCGCAGGACGCCGCCGTTTTCGCCAAGACGGGCATCGACCGTATAGGCTTCGAGGCCCTGGCCGAAGACGGTGCGCACGTCGTCATGCACCAGGCCGTGCTTCAACAGTTCCTTGATAAGGAAGCCCATGCCGCCGGCCGCCTGGAAATGGTTCACGTCGGCAAGCCCGTTCGGATAGACGCGGGCCAGCAGCGGGACGACTTCCGAAAGCTCGGCGATATCCTGCCAGGTAAGCTGGATGCCGGCTGCCCGCGCCATGGCGACGAGGTGCAGCGTGTGATTGGTCGAGCCGCCGGTCGCATGCAGGCCGACGACACCATTGACGACCGAGCGCTCGTCGATCATCTCGCCGGCCGGCGTGAACTCGTTGCCGAGCGCGGTGATCGCCAAGGCCCGCTTGGCGGCTTCGCGTGTCAGCGCTTCGCGCAGCGGCGTGCCGGGATTGATGAAGGAGGAGCCGGGCATGTGGAAGCCCATGATCTCCATTAGCATCTGGTTGGAGTTCGCGGTGCCGTAGAAGGTGCAGGTGCCGGGGCCGTGATAGGACTTCGATTCCGCTTCCAGCAGTTCGGCGCGGCCGACCTTGCCTTCGGCGAAAAGCTGGCGCACGCGCGACTTCTCGTCGTTCGGCAGACCTGTCGTCATCGGGCCGGCGGGAACGAAGATCGACGGCAGATGCCCGAAGGACAATGCCGCAATGACGAGGCCCGGCACGATCTTGTCGCAGACGCCGAGGAAGAGGGCGGCATCGAACATATTGTGCGACAGGCCGACGCCTGCCGACATGGCGATCAGATCGCGCGAGAACAGCGAAAGCTCCATGCCCGGCTGTCCCTGGGTGACGCCGTCGCACATGGCCGGAACGCCGCCGGCGACCTGCGCCACGCCGCCGGCCTGAGCGGCCGCTTCGCGGATGATCGCCGGATAGGTCTCAAACGGCTGGTGGGCCGAGAGCATGTCGTTATAGGCAGTGATGATGCCGAGATTGGGGATGCGGTCACCGGCGAGCGCATCCTTGTCGGCGGGGGAACAGACTGCGAAGCCGTGGGCAAGGTTGGCGCAGCCGAGCACCGAGCGCTGCACACCCTGGGAGGCTGCAGCGCGCAGGCGTTCGAGATAGCGCTCGCGGGTCGGCTTCGAGCGTTCGACAATGCGGTTCGTAATCGCAGCAATGCGTGCGTGAGCGGACATGGAAAATCCCTGCCTTGTTCTGGTTCGTCTCTATGTGTTCGCCGGCTCCGGCGGCCTGTCAGGCCGATCAGGGAGCCCAGTAGATCTCGACCGGGGAAGTGGCCCGGCGCAGAATGGCGCGGATCGGCATTTCCGCCTCTTCGCCCTTGCCTTCTGCCTTGGCGAGAACGTCTTTTTTACCTTCGCCCTCAATATGGAGAACCAGAAGTGCGGCATCCTGAAGACTGGAGAAGGTGAAGGTCAGGCGCGGCTCGCCGGCCCCTTCCGCTTCCATGGTGATGATGCCGCGCGGCGTCGATGCATCGAGCGCCTTGGCAAGATTGCTGCCGCCGGGAAAGAACGAGGCCGTGTGGCCGTCGCCGCCCATGCCGAGGATGACGACGTCGAAGGGAATGCCGATCTCGGCGCTCTTTTCCGTCGCCAGCCGGGCGGCCTCCTCGACGTTGGCCGCGGGCTGGTAAAGCGGCACGAAACGCGCCGACTTCGCCTTGTTCTGCAAGAGATTGGCATCGACCAGCAGATGGTTCGAGCGCGGATTGTCGGCCGGCACGAAACGCTCGTCGACGAGCGTGATCGTTACCTTGTCCCAGGCGAGGTCGCGTGTCGACAGCGCCTGGAAGAAGGCCTTCGGCGTCGAGCCGCCGGAAACGGCGATCGACGCCGTTCCGCGGGCTGCGATTGCCGCCGAAAGCCTATCGGCGACCTTGTCGGCGAGGTTGCCGGCAAGGTCTGCGGCGCTAGCGAAGGAATGCAGGGTCGATGCCATCGGTTTCGTCCTAGATATCGTCGTGCCAGGTGCGGCCGTCGCGCTCGATCAGCGCGATGGCCTGACTCGGGCCCCAGGTGCCGGCCGTATAGCCCTGCACCTGCTGGCCGGTCGTCTCCCAACCCTTGAGGATCGGATCCACCCATTTCCATGCGGCTTCGACTTCGTCACGGCGCATGAACAAGGTCTGGTTGGAGCGGACCACGTCCATCAGCAGGCGCTCGTAAGCGTCGGGATTGCGGACGTTGAAGGCCTGGGCGAAGCTCATGTCGAGTGAGACGTTGCGCAGGCGCATGCCCCCCGGGCCCGGATCCTTGATCATCAGCGACTGCTTGACGCCCTCGTCCGGCTGCAGCCGGATGATCAGCTGGTTGGCAACGATGCGCCCGGCGGCCTGGTCGAAGATCGCATGCGGGATCGGCTTGAAGGTGATGACGATCTCCGACATGCGGCCGGTCAGGCGCTTGCCGGTTCTGATGTAGAAGGGAACGCCGGCCCAGCGCCAGTTGTTGATCTCCGCCTTGATGGCGACGAAGGTCTCGGTGTTCGAGACGCCGCCTTCGAGCTCTTCGAGATAGCCTTTGACCGGGCCGCTGCCCGATGCGCCGGCGCGATACTGGCCGCGCACCGTCGCCTGCTCGACATTGGAGGCATTGAGCGGCTTCAGTGCGCGCAGCACCTTCAGCTTCTCGTCGCGGACGGCTTCCGAATCCATCGACGAGGGCACTTCCATCGCCGTCAGGCAGAGCAGCTGCAGAATGTGGTTCTGCACCATGTCGCGCAATGCGCCGGCTGTATCGTAGTAGCCGGCGCGACCTTCCAGGCCGACCGCTTCGGCCACGGTGATCTGCACGTGATCGATGTAGTTGGCGTTCCACAGCGGCTCATAGAGCGCGTTGGCAAAGCGCAGCGCCATCAGGTTCTGCACCGTTTCCTTGCCGAGATAGTGGTCGATGCGGAAGATCTGTTCTTCCTTGAAGGCGCGGCCGATCGTGTCGTTCAGCTGCAGCGCCGAGGCGAGGTCGCGGCCGATCGGCTTTTCGACGACGATGCGGGTCGATTTGGTGATCAGCTTGTGGTCGTGGATCTTCTGCGAAATATCGCCGAAGATGCCGGGCGCGACGGCGAGATAGAAGGCGCGCACGCGATCCTTGCCCTCGTCGAGCAGCTTCTTCAGCTGATCCCAGCCGGTATCGGTGCGGGCGTCGACCGAAACGTAGGAGAGGCGGGCACAGAACTTCTCCACCTCGGCTTCGTCATACTCACCCTTCTTCAGGTGCTCCTTCAGCGCGTCCTTGGCGAATTTGCGGTATTCCTCATGCGAAAGCGGGCTGCGCGAGGCGCCGATGATGCGGGTCGGTTCGGAGAACTGGCCCTCGATCTGGCGATGATAGAGCGCCGGCAGAAGCTTGCGTTCGGCAAGGTCGCCGCTGCCGCCGAAGACGACGTAATCAAAAGGCTCAACGGGAATGATCTGGCTGCTCATGAGCT
Source organism: Rhizobium esperanzae (assembly GCF_014197615.1). Lineage (GTDB taxonomy): Bacteria > Pseudomonadota > Alphaproteobacteria > Rhizobiales > Rhizobiaceae > Rhizobium > Rhizobium esperanzae_A. Next base: position 114,103 of record NZ_JACIFY010000004.1, on the reverse strand, counting down.
TGTCTCTCAATCATGCTGGTTGGCGGCCCTTTTAATCTAATCGATTTAAAAAAGCCAGTGTGCAGTGCAATGAATCTGTCAGGCACCGGTTTTAGAGCGAATTTCACAAAGAGGAAATCCGCAAACGGACTAAAACTTGTCGCGAAGAGCAAACCACGACAAGGCAAGAAAAAGCAGCGGAGCCCGCATGCGCTGACCGCCGGGAAAGGCCGGAATATCGAGCGATTTGAACAGGTCGAGATCGCTGGATTTTCCAAGCACCGCTTCAGCGTAGAGCTTGCCACAGTAGTTTGACAGCATGACGCCATGGCCGGAATAACCGCCGATCGAGATGACGCCGGGCATGACCTCGCGCACGAAAGGCTGGCGCGGCATGGTGATGCCGACGCTGCCGCCCCAGGCATGGGTGATCTCGACATCTCTCAGCGCGGGGTAGATCTCGGCGATCTGCCGGCGGATGTGCTGCGAAATGTCCTTCGGATTATCCGACGTATAGGCCTCGCGTCCGCCAAACAGCAGGCGGCCGTCGCCGAATTTGCGGAAATAGCGCACGACGAAGCGCGAATCGGCGACGGCTTCGCCGCCGGGCAGCACTTGCGGATGGCGGTCGAGCGGGACGGTGGCGCCGATGAAGGAACGGATCGGCATGACATGACTTGCCGTCACCGGTTCGAGGCCGTCGATATGGCCGTCGCAGGCGATCAGCGCGCGGCTGGCGGTGATCGTTCCCCTTTGGGTTTCGACCGTCACCTTGCCGCCGTTTTGACGGATCGCTTTCGCCCTGGTCATCTCGAAGATATCGGCGCCGGCATTGGCGGCGACCCGTGCCAGCCCGATCAGCAGTTTCAGCGGATGGATATGGCCGGTGCCGACATCGCGCACGCCGCAGTAAAAACGCTTCGAACCCAGCCGCTCCTGCGTTTCCTTCTCGTCCATGAAGCTCAAATGCGGATAGCCATAACGCTCTGCGGCGATCTCGGTATTTTCCTGATAGTCGCGTCGGTAGCTCGCCTTGTGCGCGACGTTGAGCTGGCCAGGCGCATAATCCATCTCGATCTGGTGCTCGCGGGAAAAATCGATGAGATGGCGCTTGGCCGCCTCGGCAAGATCGAACAGCGCCTTCGAGCGTTCGTAGCCGATCTTTTCCTCGAGTTCTTCCGGCCACCACCGCTGGCCGGTGCCGAGCTGGCCGCCATTGCGCCCGGACGCCCCGTCGCCGACGCGGCAGGCCTCGATCAGCGCCACCGAAACGCCCGCCTTGGCCAGGTGATAGGCGGCCTGCAGGCCGGTATAGCCGCCGCCGATGATGGCGACGTCTGCTGTTCTCGACCCGTCGAGGGCGGCATAGGTCGGCCGCTCCCCCGCGGTTGCCTGATACCAGGATAGTCCCGGCGCGATCGGGCTCTGCCACATCTCCAGCGATGCCATGACGGTCCCTCACACGTTGAGCAGAAGGAATTCCCGCTCCCAGGGGCTGATCACCTGCATGAAGGTCTCGAATTCGCCGCGCTTGACGCCGGCATAAAGGCCGATGAACTGCGAGCCGAACATTTCCTCGAAGGCCGGCTCGTCCTCGAGCAGCGCCACGGCTTCCAGGAGGCCGCGCGGCAGGTCGATCGAGCCCTCATTGGCCGAATCTTCGGTCGGCGCCGTCGGCTCGATCTGCTTCATGATGCCGAGCAGGCCGGCGGCGAGCGAGGCGGCGAGCGCCAGATACGGATTGGCATCCGAACTCGGCAGCCGGTTTTCGACGCGCCGGGCCTGCGGATCGGAAACCGGAACGCGGAAGGCCGTCGTGCGGTTGTCGTAGCCCCAGGCATTGTTGACCGGGCAGGACATGTCGGGCTGCAGGCGCCTGTAGGAGTTCACATAGGGCGCCAGCATCGCCATCGCGCTCGGCACGAATTTCTGCATGCCGCCGATGAAATGGAAGAATTCCTTCGATGCCGATCCGTCCGCATTGGAGAAGACGTTCCTGCCCGTCTCGATATTGACCACCGACTGATGGATATGCATCGCCGAACCCGGCTGGCCTTGCATCGGCTTGGCCATAAAGGTCGCATAGATGTCGTGCTTCAGCGCCGCCTCGCGGATCGTGCGCTTGAACAGGAACACCTGGTCGGCAAGTTCGATCGGATTGCCGTGGCGCAGATTGATCTCGAGCTGCGCCGGTCCTTCCTCGTGGATCAGCGTATCGATCTCGAGGCCCTGCTTCTCCGAGAAATGGTAGATGTCGTCGATCAACTCGTCGAACTCGTTGATGCCGGCGATCGAATAGCCCTGGCCGCCGAGGATCGAGCGGCCGGACCGGCCCTTGGGCGGGTGCAGCGGATAGTCGGGATCGTCATTCTTGGCGACCAGATAGAATTCGATCTCCGGCGCCACGATCGGCTTCCAGCCGCGCTCGTGATAGAGGCTGAGGATCCGTTTCAGCACGTTGCGCGGCGTATAGGATACTTCGCCACCGTCCGAATCGACGATGTCGCAGATCACCTGCGCCGTCGGGTCGGTCTCCCAGGGCACGACGGACAGCGTCGAAAGATCGGGCATCAGTTTCAGGTCGCTGTCGCGCGGCTCGTAGCGGAAGCTCTCCGTCTCGTCAGGATATTCACCCGAAATCGTGTGCCGGTAGATCGCCGACGGCAGCGCCAGGGACGTGTTCGAGGTGAATTTCGAGCTCGGCATCATCTTGCCGCGCGGCACGCCGGCAAGGTCCGGCGTGATGCATTCGATGTCTTCGATGCCCCTGTCCCTCAGCCACCGCGCTGCTTCCTTCCAGTTCGCAACGCCGCGCAGGGATCCGGGGTCCGGGGGTGTCTGCTTCGAGGCGGGTACGTTTCTGGCAGGCTTCAGCGTCGTCTTTTTTGGGGACATGACACACCGGTTTGGTTGATCGTGGCGCCATCATAACCGGACTTTGCCAATTGGCGAGGGGTTGAGAACGTTGACTTTCGCCCTTTGATGGAAAAAGAAGGCGCGACTTTCATTGGGGAAACGGGTTTGCAGCGCAAAAGCGACGTCATCGTCATCGGCGCCGGGGCGGCGGGCATGATGGCGGCTATCCGGGCCGGAAAACGCGGCCGCTCGGTCGTGATCCTCGACCATGCAAGGGCGCCCGGTGAGAAGATCCGCATATCGGGCGGCGGCCGCTGCAATTTCACCAATATCCATGCCGGGCCGAAGAACTTCCTCTCCGCCAATCCGCATTTCTGCAAGTCCGCACTCGCCCGTTTCACGCCCGCCGATTTCATCGCCATGGTCGACCGCCACGGCATCGCCTGGCATGAAAAGACGCTCGGCCAGCTTTTCTGCGACGACAGCGCCAAGGACATCATCCGCATGCTGCTGGAGGAGATGCGCGCAGCCGGCGCAACGCTGCATCTCGGCACCGAGATATCAGGCGTCGAAAGGATCGGCGAGGGCTACCGCGTCTCCGCAGGTGAGGACGTCTATGACGCATCGTCGCTGATCGTCGCCACCGGCGGCAAGTCGATCCCGAAGATGGGCGCCACCGGCTTTGCCTATCGCCTCGCCGAGCAGTTCGGCCTTCCCGTGCTCGAAACACGCCCCGGCCTCGTGCCGCTGACACTCGATCCCGGCCTGCTTGAGGCCGTCGCCCCGCTCGCCGGCATTTCCGCCCCGGCCGAAATCCGCCATGGCAAGACGGCTTTCCGCGAAGCGCTGCTCTTTACCCATCGGGGCTTGAGCGGCCCCGCCATCCTGCAGATCTCCTCTTTCTGGCGCGAAGGCGACGAGATCGTCGTGGCGATCGAACCGGATATCGACATCGCGGCGCATCTGAAGACGGCAAAACAGCGCAATGGCCGTCAGTCGCCGCAGACCGCTCTTGGCGACATCCTGCCGAAGCGCCTGGCGCAATTTCTCGCGGAACGCGAAAAAATCTCCGGCAACATGGCCGACCTGCCTGACAAGGCGTTGCTGCGCCTTGCCGCCAGCGCCCAGAATTTTGCGCTCAAACCATCCGGCTCGGAAGGCTACCGCACCGCCGAAGTGACGCTCGGCGGTATCGATACGGCAGCGCTCGATTCCCGCAGCATGGAGGCAAAGGCCGTGCCCGGGCTTTATTTCATCGGCGAATGCGTCGATGTCACCGGCTGGCTCGGCGGCTATAATTTCCAATGGGCCTGGGCATCCGGTTTTGCTGCCGGCGAATACGCCTGAAGCTCCCTGTTTTTTCCTGTCGCCCGGAACGCTTCGCGCTGGAAATACAGATTCAAGACTTCTTAATAGAGGTGCGCCATCCTGTCTCAATTGGCGGTTTGCAACATCGTTCCTAGATAATGCTTTACCGGCAAGCTGTTTTGTTGGATTGTTGTATCAGACAGAAGTGAGGTTTCGAGCATGACCGGAAACACACGACGCGCCCGCGCCATCGCAATTGCCGAGGCAAAGCCGAACGCCCGGATGGTCGCCCTGCGTTATCTGATGCTCGCCGCCGGCGCCACCGCCGCCAGCCTCGCGCTGCTGCTGTCGCACCTCATCTGATCTCGTCCGCCGGCCTTGAAAGAACATTGCGGCATGTCGATTGTCGCGCTGCGGTGTTGCGGCCGGCAATTTGCAACTATTTCACTGCCTTGGCTTAACCTGCCATGACCGCTTATCCGAAAATTAATACCTAATCTGACACAATTGCCCGCGATTATTTGGGCATCTCCAAGTTGTTTGGACATGAACTGGCAATGACTGCCGCCCGGCTTCCGGGTTCCCCAATGTAAATTTAAAAACAGCTCGATGTGTACCCGGCTGGCGCCAGATGGCCGCCTGCGGGAGGAGTGGTGTATGAAAGGCCCGGAACGCCATGTTGATTGACAAGATTCTTTCCCGCTTCAGGATCAAGACGAAAGTTCTGATCTTCGTTCTGCCTTTCGTCGTCTCCATTTCGGCGGTGGGCCTGACGGGCCTTTACGCTTCGGGACTTCTGCAGGGCCGCATGGAAATATCCAACAGCGTGCTGCAGTCGCTGAGCGGCTTCAAGGATCTCTACGGTTCGATGGACGATTTCCTGCGCATCACCAGCCAGCAGGCGCGCGACAAGCTGACTGCGGAACTGAAGACCCAGCAGGGCGTGCTCGACCAGACGCTGAACCAGGTCGGCGAAGAGGCCGCCGGCCGCGACAGCCTTGCCGAGGCGTCGCGCCGCACCAAGGATATATCGGGCGTCGTCGACAAGCTGTGGGCGCTGCATGAACAGGAGCAGGCCCTGCATGAACAGATCGACGCGGCGCAGAAGAGCCTGATCAGCACCCGCTTCACGGTCTCCTACCAGGCCGAGGAATTGCAGACCGCGCTGCAGAACGACGAGGGCGCCGCCACCATCACGCTGCGCACGGCCGACCGCCTGCTGAAGGGCGGCGATTTCCTCGGCACCGTCGCCAGCGGCTACAGCAAGCCGCAGACGCCGCAGGACAAGATCGCCTACATCAACGAACAGATGCCGGCGATCATCAAAGCTCAGCGGCAGATCGCCATTTCGGTTCCGACCAATCAGAAGAACGTCATCGACGCGCTGACCGCAACCATCGACAGCATCAAGGCGATCACCCAGCTGCCCACTCCGAGCGATGAGGACATCGCCGAACTCGGCCGTCTGGTCTCGCGCTTCCGCCAGACCTCGACCTATACGCAGCTGACGGCAACGCAGAAGATGCGCGAGGCGACACAGCGCTTCGCCGAGCTCGAAGGCCGCATCGCCCAGACCAATTCCGTGCTTCAGGATACGCGCCGCCTCGAAAATTCCGTCTATGCGCTGCAGATCGTGCTTTCCGATTTCCTCGCCAACTCCAGCCAGGATAACCTCGTGCGCCTGCAGCAGCAGGCCGGCACGCTCGGCAAGGACATGCAGGTGCTGATCACCAGCGCCAAGGGCATGGGCTTTGCCGAAGGCATCTCCGGCGCGATCCAGCCGGCACTTGACGCCATCTCCGGCGGCGGCTCGAAGATCGTCGATACGATCGGCGAGCGCGTTACGGCCTATGCTGCGGCCCGCCAGGAACTCGACGGCATCTGGAAGAAGCTGACCGATTTCGCCGAGCTGCAGAAGCAGACGGCCGGCACTGAGCGCACCCAGGCAAACAGCATCTCGGTCATGACCACCGGTCTCGGCATCCTCCTGTCGATCCTTGGCGGCATCGCCCTGGTCCTGACGCTGCAGCGCCCGATCAGCCAGATCACCGGCGCCATGCGCCGCATCGCCGAAGGAGCGCTGGATACCAGCATCTCTGGCGAGCAGCGCTATGATGAAATCGGCGACATGGCCCGCGCGCTCGGCATCTTCAAGGAAAACGCCATCTCGAAGATCCGCATCGAGGAACAGAGCGACGAGGAACGCGCCGCCGCCGAACACGAGCGCCAGCGCAACGACGCTGAAAAGCGCGAGATGGATCGCCAGATCGAATTTGCGGTCAACGAGCTCGCCGCCGGCCTCGAACGCATGTCGCAGGGCGATATTTCGACGACGATCGAAACGCCCTTCATCGGCCGCCTCGAGCAGCTGCGCCAGGATTTCAACGGCTCGATGATGCGTCTGCAGGCGACGATGAGCCAGATCCGCGACAATGTCGAACTGATCCAGGGCAACGGCAACCAGATGGCCCAGTCGGCCGAGGATCTGTCGAAGCGCACCGAACAGCAGGCCGCCTCGCTCGAAGAGACCGCCGCCGCCGTCGATGAGATCACCGTCACGGTCCGCTCGTCGGCCGAACGCGCCAAGGACGCCGACCAGATCGTCCGCCAGGCCAAGCGCAGCGCCGATGATTCCGCCGTCGTCGTCAGCAATGCGATCGACGCGATGGGCCGTATCGAGGATGCCTCGCGCCAGATCGAGCAGATCATCGGCGTCATCGACGAGATCGCCTTCCAGACCAACTTGCTGGCCCTCAATGCCGGCATCGAGGCGGCGCGTGCCGGTGAAGCCGGCAAGGGTTTCGCGGTGGTGGCGATGGAAGTGCGCGAACTGGCCCAGCGTTCCGCAGCCGCGGCGCAGGAGATCAAGGGCCTGATCAACAAGTCGACCAACGAGGTCAGCTCCGGCTCGCAATTCGTCCAGGAGACCGGCACGGTGCTCGCCAAGATCAGCGCCCAGATCGTCACGATCAGCCAGCATGTCGAGATGATCGCCCGCGCCAGCCACGACCAGTCCAATGCGCTGCAGAGCGTCAATGCCACCGTCAACCAGATGGACCAGATGACGCAGCAGAACGCCGCCATGGTGGAAGAAACGACCGCCGCCAGCCGCGAACTGGCCGACGAGGCCGATTCTCTGCGCAGGCTCATCCAGCAGTTCAAGATCGACGGCGAGATGGCAGTGGCACCGGTTTACCGCGCCGCCTGATCGTCGCCTGATCTGTCTTCATTCGAACGGCCCCGGCTTTTACCGGGGCCGTTTCTGTGTTTCAGTGTCGCGCAACTTGCGGCCCTGATTTACGGAAAATTTTCCTTAACGCTTTTCGCTTAATTTAGCCTTGGTTTTCCGCCGGGGGTTTTGATGCTGCGCCTTTTCTCTACGTCGATCGTTCGCCAGATCGTTGCGATCACGCTGTTTCTGCTGGCGATCAGCACGGCCGCCATCGTCGGTGTGACCTATTACAATCTGAGCCGCTATGTCATGGACGGCGCGGTTGCCGACGCCCGGGAAGCCACCCGCGCCATGGCCGTCCTCTACGGTGCGGCCGATCAGGCGGCAAAGATCGAGCTGAAGGACAATCAGATCTCCGCCGTCACCGAAGACGCCGTTCCCACGCTTGCCGATCATTCGCTGGTCGACCGCACGGCGCAGTCGATCGCCGGTGTCGCCACCATCTTCCAGAAGCAGGGCAGCGACTACGTTCGCATCTCCACAAACGTCAAGAAGGAAAACGGCGACCGTGCCGTCGGCACCAAGCTCGTCGCCGAGCATCCTGCCCAGCCGGTTCTTGCCAGGGGCGAAGCCTATTATGGCCCGGCGGATCTCTTCGGCCGCAAATTCATGACCGGCTATTTCCCGATCAAGAATGCGTCGAACGCCAATGTCGGCATTCTCTTCATCGGCATTCCGATGGAGCTCTATTACCAAAGGCTGAATGAGCTGCAGATGCTGGTTCTCGGCGTCGGCCTCATTGTCATGCTCATCGTCGGTGTTCTCGCCTTCTATGCAATCCGCCTGTCGGTGAAGCCGCTGCAGGCGCTGACCGCGAGCGTTCATTCGATTTCCGCTGGCGATCTCGATGGCGCAATTCCCTGCGTCGACAAGAACAACGAGTTCGGCGATATCGGCCGGGCCTTGGCATTGTTCCGCGACAGCGCCCGGGCGCGGCGCGACCTGGAAACGCAGGCAGCCGAACAGCGCGCCTTGAGCGATGCCGAACGCGCCCGCAACGATGCCGACAAGCGCTCGCTCGACAGCCAGATCGACTTTGCCGTCAACCAGCTTGCCGCCGGCCTCGGACGCCTGTCGCAGGGCGATGTCTCGGAAACGATCGGCACGCCTTTTGTCGGCCGGCTGGAGCAGCTGCGCGTCGATTTCAACGCTTCTCTGCTGCGGCTCCAGGATACGCTCTCCGGCATCCGCGACAGCGCCTCGACCATCCAGCGCAACAGCGGCGCCGTCTCGGTTTCGACAGGCGAGCTTTCCAAGCGCACCGAGGCGCAGGCGGCAAGCCTCGAAGAGACCGCCGCGGCGGTGGAGGAGATCACCGTCACGGTTCGCTCGTCGGCCGAGCGCGCCCGTGAAGCCAACAATGTCGTTGCCGCCACCAAGAAGACCGCCGACAATTCCGGCGCCGTCGTCGGCGATGCCGTCGCCGCCATGGAGCGCATCGAGCAGGCCTCGCAGCAGATCGAGCAGATTATCGAGGTGATCGACGATATCGCCTTCCAGACCAATCTTCTGGCGCTGAACGCCGGCATCGAGGCGGCCCGCGCCGGCGAGGCCGGCAAGGGTTTTGCCGTCGTCGCCCAGGAGGTCCGCGAACTCGCCCAGCGTTCCGCCGATGCGGCGCGCCAGATCAAGTCGCTGATCGAAACCTCCAGCCGGGAAGTGACGGTAGGCTCCGAGCTGGTTCAGAAGACCGGCAGCGTCCTTGCTTCGATCAGCCAGGAGATCATCGCGATCAGCGGTCATGTCGAGACCATCGCCACCGCCAGCCGCGACCAGTCGGCAGCACTTCAGGAGGTCAACGGTTCGGTGAACGCCATGGACCAGATGACCCAGAAGAACGCCTCGATGGTGGCCGAGACGACGCAGGCAAGCCGCCTGCTTGCCGGCGAAGCCGATACGCTGATGGCGCTGATCGAGCGCTTCCGCATCATCGCAGAGCCCGCCGCCGCTCACCGCGGCGCAAGGAAAGTCGCCTGAGGCACGCGGCTAGAGCATTTCCGCTTTTCTTCAAATCGCGAAAATGCTCTATCTCTTTGTTTTTACGCAATTCCTGACGCAAAACCGCTTCACACTTTTGCTGGAATTGCTCTAGAGCCGCCGCAGGATCGTGCCGCGGCTTTACGGCCCAGTTCCTTCGACGCAACGCGCTTCAAGATGAACTCGAGCGAGGTCAGCCAAGTGGCGAAGCGGATGACGCTATCGTCTCCGAACTCGGCATAGAACCGATCCTCCTCCGCCTTGCCTCCGCCGGGCTTGCGATCGTGCCGAAATCCCTGGATGCCTCCGATGATGAGCATGTCGATCATGGCAATGTCCTTTCCTGGTGAAGACACTCCATGATTTAGGCTTCGAATTTCTCTTCATAAACAGAGAAAATCCCGCTATGTTTTTCATTGATGAAAAACGCGAATTGGGATTCCTACCAGCTTTTCCTGCAGGTCGCCCGCCTCGGCGGCCTGACGGGAGCAAGCATGGCAAGCGGGCTCAGCCCTGCAACCGTCGGCCGGCGCATGCTCGATCTCGAACAGGAGATCGGACGCGCCTTGTTTTCGCGCAGCCAGACCGGCTACCGCCTGACCCGGGATGGCCAGGCGCTGCTCGACCACCTTCAGGAGATGGAGGCCGCCGCCCGCAAGGTCGACGCCTGGCGGCAATCGGGCGAGGGTGGCACGACCGTCCGGATCGCCGCCGGCACCTGAGTCGCCTGGCTGCTGACGGAGAATTTCGCGGCCATCCGCATGCCGGGCGATGCTTTCGCCATTTCGCTGACCATCGGCGAGGCGCGCGCGAGCCTTGCCTATCGCGAGAGCGATATCGGCATTCGCGCCTTCGAGCCGGAGGAGGCCAATCTTGCCGCACGCCGGCTCGGCGAGGTGGCCTATGCCTGTTATATCAGACGCAACGCCGCCGAGACCGACGAACGCTGGATTGCGGTCGCCGAGGAGGAGGCGATCTCGGCCTATCTGCGCTGGCCGCACGCCCATGCCGCAACGGATATCGTCGCCACCGTCAACCGGCCGCGGTCGCTGCCGGATCTGGTGCGCGCCGGCGCCGGCAAGGCGGTGCTTCCCTGTTTCGTCGGCGATCTCGATCCGCAATTGCAGCGGCTTGGCGGCGAGCTGCCGGAATTGCGCCATGCGCAATGGATCGTCATGAATGCCGAGGACCGCCATCGCCCGGAGATCCGCACGGTCGCCGACCGTATGACCAGGCTGATCAGAAGCTATGCCGATCTCTTCGCCGGAAAACGGCCGAGCCGCGGCTGAAATTGACGATGAAACGCCCGCGCATCTCTTGGGATGTGCGGGCGTTTCTCCTCAATGCCGGTTGGTGACGACGACGGGGATCAGCAGGTCGCCCCAGTTGCCGTCTCCGCCGTGATGGCGGGCCGAGCGCACCAGTTCGACCGAGACGCCGGCCTCGACGGCTTTCATGACCGATTGGTTCAGCCGGTGCAGGTCGTTGGCGAGCATGCGGATCGTCGTCTGCTGATCCTCGCTCATGCTGGTCGCCTGCTCCTCGGCCCGTTCCCTGACGCGTGAAATGGATGCCATGGTCTTCTCCTCCTCTTCAGGTTATTCCGCAGCCGGTTTGAACTGCGCATGTTCGGTCGAGCCGTGCATTGCCGTGGTCGAAGACCGGCCGCCGGTGATGGCGAGCGACACGGCGTCGAAATAGCCGGTGCCGACTTCGCGCTGATGTTTGGTGGCGGTATAGCCGTTGGCCTCGGCGTCGAATTCCGCCTGCTGCAGTTCGGAATAGGCCGACATCTGCCGCTGCCGGTAGCCGCGCGCCAGTTCGTACATGCCGTAATTCAGCTGGTGGAAGCCGGCGAGCGTGATGAACTGGAACTTGTAGCCCATCGCCCCGAGCTCGCGCTGGAACTTTGCAATCGTCGCCTCGTCGAGGTTTTTCCTCCAGTTGAAGGACGGTGAGCAATTATAGGCAAGCAGTTTGCCGGGATGGACCTTGTGCACGCCTTCGGCAAAACGCCGTGCCTGCTCGAGATCCGGCTTCGAGGTCTCGCACCAGATGAGGTCGCAATGCGGCGCATAGGCGACGGCCCGGGCGATGCAGGGCTCGATGCCGTTCCTGACCTGGTAGAAGCCTTCGACCGTGCGCCCGGCATCATAATCGACGAAGGGCTGATCGCGCTCGTCGATATCGGAGGTCAGCAGTTTCGCCGCTTCCGCATCGGTGCGGGCAATGACGAGCGTCGCGACCCCCATGACGTCGGCGGCAAGCCGGGCGGCGTTGAGATTGCGGATATGGGCGGCCGTCGGGATCAGCACCTTGCCGCCGAGATGGCCGCATTTCTTCTCCGAGGCGAGTTGATCCTCGAAATGGACGCCGGCCGCACCCGCCTCGATATAGGCCTTCATGATCTCGAAGGCGTTGAGCGGTCCGCCGAAGCCGGCTTCCGCATCGGCGACGATCGGTGCGAACCAGGTGTCGACCGAAAGGCCCTGGCCCTCCGAAGTCTCGATCTGATCGGCGCGCTGCAGCGTGCGGTTGATGCGCTTGGCAAGCTCCGGCCCGGCATTGGCGGGATAGAGCGACTGATCGGGATACATCGCCGATGCCGTATTGGCGTCGGCCGCCACCTGCCAGCCGGAGAGATAGATCGCCTTCAGCCCGGCGCGCACCATCTGCATGGCCTGGTTGCCGGAAAGCGCGCCGAGCGCATTGACGAAATCCTCCTGGCGCAGCAGCCGCCACAGCCGGTCCGCCCCCATTTCGGCCAGCGTATGGGTGAGCGCCACCGAGCCCCTGAGCCGCTGCACGTCATCGGCCGAATAGGGCCGCTCGATGCCGTCGAAGCGGCCCGCCGGTGCATTTGGAACGAGCTTGTAAAAATCGGTCATGCTGATCTCCTCACGAAAAACCGTTGTCTGGGGTGTTGATGACAAGATTGACAATATTATCCGCAAAGGCCAGGAAAACCTTTGATTTCTGGGCTGGAAAGAGGTTAAGATGACGAGGATTGACAGGCCGGCTCTGTGAATTTGTAAAATTTTGTAAATACTGGCGCCGCGTGCTTGTCAAAGGGTGTGACATGACGGAACGGAAAATATTCGCGGGCCCGAAAGTCAGGCGCATCCGCAATGCGCTGATGCTGACGCAGACCGCCATGGCCGAGGCGCTGGAAATATCGCCGTCTTATCTGAACTTGATCGAGCGCAACCAGCGGCCGCTGACGGTGCAACTGCTTTTGAAGCTTGCCAGCGTCTATCGGGTCGATCTGGAGGAGTTGCGCGGGCACACCGGCGGCAGTCTCGGCCAGCTTAAGGAAGTCTTTGCCGATCCGCTTCTCTCCGGCGAACTGCCCGGCGACCAGGAACTGGTGGAGGTGGCCGAGGCTGCCCCCAATGCCGCAAGCGGGATGATCAAGCTCTACCGCGCCTATCGCGAGCAGGCGGCAAGGCTGTCCGACCTGACGGCGCTGATGGCGGCCGAGGGCCATGCGCCGGTTGCCGCCGGCCGGTTGCCGCTCGACGAGGTGCGTGAGACGCTGGAGCGCAGATCTGCCTATTTCGGACGGATCGAGACGGCGGCGGAAGCCTTTGCCGCGACCTTGCCCGGCGGCGTCGATCTTGCGGCCGGCCTGAAGGATTGGCTGCGCGCCGAGCGCGGCATCGCGGTGCGTGTCCTGCCGGTCCACGTCATGCCGGATCTGCGCCGCCGCTTCGACCGGCATTCGATGCGGCTTTTCATCTCGGAGCGCCTGTCGCAGGCCGACCGTGCGCACGAGATGGCGGTCGAGGCAGCGACCCTTGCCTTGGCTCCGGCAATCGATGCCGAGCTCGACGATCTCCAGCTCTCCTCCGCCGAGGCCCGCCGCATCGCCCGCTTCGAGCTTGCCCGCATCGCCGCCCTGGCGCTCGCCATGCCCTACGAAGCCTTTCTGTCGGCGGCCAAGGCGACGCGTTACGATATCGATATTCTGCGGGCGCGCTTCGGCGTCTCCTTCGGCCATGCCGCCGCCCGCCTTGCCATGCTGCAGCGGCCGGGCGCGGCCGCCATTCCCTTCTTCTTGATCGAGATCGATGCGGCCGGCCACCGGCTGCGCAGGGCGGGCGCCCAGGGCTTTCCGCAGGCCCGCTTCGGCGGCGGCTGTCCGAAGCTCAATATCCATGCCGCCTTCCTGCAGCCGGGTCAGATTCTTGCCGAAACGGTCGTCATGCCGGATGGCGCATCCTTCCTGACGGTCGCCCGCACACTGGAGGGGCCGAGCGTCGAATTCGGCGAAAGGCTGAGGCGCACTGCGATCCTGATCGGCTGCGACGCCGCCCTTGGCGACAGCCTGGTTTACGGCCAGGCGACGGCGCTCGATGCGGTCGAGATCGGCCCGTCCTGTCGGCTGTGCGAGCGGCGCGGCTGCCTTTCCCGCGCCGAGCCGCCGGTAACGCGGCCGCTCGGGCTCGACGAGATGGTGGCCGGGCTCAGCGCCTTCGACTTTCAGTGACTGTGAAATCCCGGTGACTGGGAAATCATTGAGCGTGCAGGATTTTGCGCTTGTGGGCTGTGAAATTCCTTCTTAGTCTGCGAGCAAAACCAGAGGGAAAAGATCTCCGGGGGTGCGGAATCTTTGAACAAACAGGAGAAGTCATGAGGTCAATCATCCCAAGCGTGACGGCTGCGGCCGTTGCTGCACTCCTTGCCGCTGCTCCGGCCTTTGCCCAGGAGCGCGTGGTTAACGTCTACAACTGGTCGGATTATATCGACGACAGCATCCTTACCGACTTCACCAAGGAAACCGGCATCAAGGTCGTCTACGACACCTTCGATTCCAACGAGACCGTGGAAACCAAGCTGCTGGCCGGCGGCACGGGTTATGACGTCGTTGTTCCCACAGCCGACTTCCTGCAGCGCCAGATCCAGGCCGGCGTCTTTCAGAAGCTCGACAAGTCGAAACTGCCGAACCTTTCCAACATGTGGGATGTGATCCAGCAGCGCACCGCCGAATATGACCCGAACAACGAACACGCGGTCGATTACATGTGGGGTACCGACGGCATTGGCTACAATGTCAAGAAGGTCGCCGAAATCCTCGGTCCCGATGCCAAGCCCGGGCTCGAAGTGATCTTCGATCCGAAGGTCGCCGCAAAGTTCAAGGATTGCGGCATCTACGTCCTCGACACGCCGAAGGACGTCATCACCACGGCGTTTCGTTATCTCGGCCTCGACCCGAACTCCACCAAGGCCGAGGATTTCAAGAAGGCCGAAGAGCTGCTGACGGCCGTCCGCCCGAATATCCGCAAATTCCACTCGTCCGAATATATCAACGCGCTTGCCAATGGCGACATCTGCATCGCCTTCGGCTATTCCGGCGACATGCTGCAGGCGCGTGACCGTGCGGCCGAAGCCAAGAACGGCGTCGAGGTCAATTATTCGGTGCCCCCGCAAGGCGCCCAGATGTGGTTCGACATGATGGCGATCCCCGCCGATGCGCCCCACGTCGCCGAAGCCCACGAATTCCTGAACTACATGATGCGGCCCGAGGTCATCGCCAAGGCGAGCGACCACACCTTCTATGCCAACGGCAACAAGGCTTCGCAGCAATTCGTCAGCAAGGACATTCTGGAAGATCCGGCGGTCTATCCGACCGAAGCGGTGATGAAGAACCTCTTCACGGTCAAGCCGTGGGATCCGAAAACGCAGCGCCTGGGGACGCGTCTCTGGACGAAGATCGTCACCGGCCAGTAATTCAAGCTTGGGCCCGGACGGAAACGTCCGGGCCTTTCAATTACCGGCCTGGGTGGAGGCCGGGAAAACCTTTATTCGGGGAATAATATGAAGTCTCTCGGCAATATCCGCCGCGCTTTTGCGCCTTGGACCGATCCCTCTGCAAAACCCTTCATTGCTTTCAAGAATGTCACCAAGCGCTTCGGCGATTTTACCGCCGTCGACGATCTGTCGCTGAATATTTATCACCGCGAGTTCTTCGCGCTGCTCGGCGCTTCGGGTTGCGGCAAGTCCACGCTCCTGCGCATGCTTGCCGGCTTCGAGCAGCCGACCTCGGGCGAGATCGTTCTCGACGGCACCGACATGGCCGGCACGCCGCCCTACAAGCGGCCGGTCAATATGATGTTCCAGTCCTATGCGCTTTTCCCGCACATGACGGTGGAGAAGAATATCGCCTTCGGCCTGAAGCAGGACGGTATGGCCAAGGACGAGATGACTGAGCGCGTCGCCCAGATGCTGAAGCTCGTCAAGCTCGAGCAATTCGCCTCCCGCAAGCCGAACCAGCTTTCCGGCGGCCAGCGCCAGCGCGTGGCGCTGGCCCGCTCGCTCGCCAAACGCCCGAAGGTGCTGCTGCTCGACGAACCGCTCGGCGCGCTCGATAAGAAGCTGCGCGAAGAAACCCAGTTCGAATTGATGGATCTGCAGCAGAGCCTCGGCCTCACCTTCGTCGTCGTCACCCACGACCAGGAAGAGGCGATGACCATGGCCGACCGTATCGCGGTCATGAGCCACGGCAAGGTCGTGCAGGTGGCCACACCGGCGGAGATCTACGAGGCGCCGAATTCCCGCTTCGTTGCGGATTTCATCGGCGACGTCAACATTTTCGACGGCAAGGTCGCCGCATCGGGCAACGGCGCCGTCGAGATATCGGTCGACAGCGGCTTCAGCTTGCGCGTCGCCTCTTCCGAGACGCCGTCGGCCGGCAGCGCCGTCGGTTTCGCCATCCGGCCGGAAAAGATGCGGGTCGGGCGCCAGGCGCCCGCCAATGCTTCGGTCAACGCCGCCCGGGGCGAACTCTGGGACATCGCCTATCTCGGCGACATGACCGTCTTCCATGTGAAATTGCAGAGTGGCAAGGTCGTCAAGGCCTCCTCCCTCAATGCGCAGCGCTCCGTCGACGACCCCTTCACCTACGACCAGGAAGTCTGGATCTCGTTCGACGAAAACGCCGGCGTTCTGCTGAAGGATTGACATCATGGGCAAGCTCGCGTCCGGCCTCTACAATCGCCTTGTCATCACCATCCCTTATGCTTGGCTGCTGCTCTTCTTCCTGGCGCCGTTCTTCATCGTCTTCCGCATTTCGCTGTCGACGACGGCGATCGCCATGCCGCCTTATACGCCGGTCTTTGCGCTTGCCGACGGCTGGGCCGGGCTCTGGAGCAAGATCGGGGAGCTTTCCTTTGACAACTACACCTATCTCACCGACGACGCGCTCTATATCAATGCCTATATCTCGAGCGTGGTGATCGCCGGGATCTCCACGTTCCTTACACTGCTGATCGCCTATCCGATCGCCTACGGCATGGCGCAGGCGCCGCGCACCATCCGCCCGACGCTGGTGATGCTGGTCATCCTGCCGTTCTGGACGAGCTTTCTGATCCGCGTTTATTCCTGGATTGCGATCCTGAAGCCGGAAGGGCTGCTCAATCAGCTTCTCCAGTCGATGCACATCATCGACAGCCCGCTGATCATCCTCAACACCAATACCGCCGTCTATATCGGCATCGTCTATTCCTATCTGCCCTTCATGGTGTTGCCGCTCTATTCGGCGCTCGAAAAGATGGACGGCACGCTGATCGAGGCGGCCCAGGATCTCGGCTGCACGCCGATCCGGGCCTTCTGGCGCGTCACCTTTCCGCTGTCGATCCCCGGTGTGGTGGCCGGCTGCATGCTGGTCTTCATTCCCGCCGTCGGCGAATTCGTCATTCCCGACCTGCTCGGCGGTTCGCAGACGCTGATGATCGGCAAGACGCTCTGGAACGAATTCAATGCCAACCGCGACTGGCCGGTCTCCTCGGCGGTCGCAACGATCCTGCTCATGATCCTGGTGATCCCGATCGTCTTCTTCCAGAACGCCCAGGCCAAAGCCGAAGAGCGGGGGAAATAAGCCATGCTGAAATGGACCCGTTTCAACATCGTCTCCGTCACGCTCGGCTTTGCCTTCCTCTATCTGCCGATCGTGCTTCTGGTGATCTTCTCCTTCAACGAATCGAAGCTCGTCACCGTCTGGGGCGGCTTTTCCACCAAGTGGTATGTCTCGCTGCTCTCGAACCAGGGCCTGCTCGACGCTGCCTGGGTGACGATCCGCGTCGGCCTGCTGTCGGCGACGCTCGCAACGATCCTCGGCACGATGGCGGCGCTGACGCTGGTGCGCTATACCCGCTTTCGCGGCCGCATGCTGTTTTCGGGCATGATCTATGCGCCGCTCGTCATGCCTGACGTCATCACCGGCCTGTCGCTGCTGCTGCTTTTCGTCGCGATCGGCTTCGACCGCGGTTTCTGGACGATCACGCTGGCGCATACGACGCTGACCATGTGCTTCGTCGCCGTCGTCGTGCAGTCGCGTCTGCTGAGCTTCGATCGGTCGATCGAGGAAGCGGCCCAGGATCTCGGCGCGCCGCCGGTGCGCACCTTTTTCGAGATCACCCTGCCGATCATCGCGCCTGCCGTGATCTCGGGCTGGATCCTTGCCTTCACCCTGTCGCTCGACGATCTGGTGATCGCGAGCTTCACCTCGGGGCCGGGCGCCACCACACTGCCGATGCGGATCTACAGCCAGGTCCGCCTCGGCGTGACGCCCGAGATCAATGCGGTCTGCACGATCCTGATCGGCATCGTCACGGTCGGCGTCATCTGCGCCTCGATCGTCACCAAGCGCCGCGAAATCCAGCGCGAGCGGGACGAGCGTGCGGCCGCCGCCGTCGCTTAAACGAACTCTATTGCGCGTGGGGCGTATTGCCGAACAGCGGAACCGGCGAGATCACCGGGTTCGGCCATGAGCCGCCGATGAAGAACGGCAGAAGCGGCAACTCGGCCGCTTTGGCCGGATCGGTTGCCTCGAGCGATCCCGAAAGCGCCAGCCCGTTCGACTGATAGGTGATGACGCCCGAAAGCGTCAGCGTCTCCGAGGGACCGGCGATACGGACATCGTGCATCTCGGCGGAGCCATTGGCGAAATCGGCCTGGAGGTTGAGCTGGTTGAAAGCGAAGGCGCCGCCGGCTGCCTCGCTCAGCGGAAAGAACGGTTTTCCGGCTGCCAGCGTCCTCAATGCCGCGGTATCGACGCCGGGGAACGTGCCGTCCCTCGTCCAGAAGTGCAGCCGGCCGGTAACGTCGGCAAGGCCGGTCGTCCAGATCGCCTTTGGCGACTGCAGATCGAGGTCGAGCGATCCGGTCGCAAGCGGCAGCGGTCCCTTCAGCCGCAGGCGCTCGGCAAGGGCTGCGAAATCGGCATCGCGGATCGACAGTTGCAGCTTGCCGCCGCCGTCGAAATCGCGCTGGGTCGCTTCCAGATGCGCGGTCATCTCGCCGCCCTCGAAGCGGCTGTCGCCAATGTCGAATTTCGCTTCGCCGCCGGCAACGATCACGCTGGCGCCGACGTCGGAAAGCTCGAAGAGACCCATCTGCGCGCGCCGCGCCGAAAGTCTGACATCGACATCGAGTACCTGCAGCGGCCCGTTGATGCCGGCGGAGATTTCCTCTGCCTCGCCGGCGGCCAGCCTGAGCGCGAAGGCGTCGAGGAACGGCTTGAGGTTCATCTGGTCGAAGGCGAGCGTGCCGCCGATCTTCGGTCGTTTGCCGGGCTGGGTGAAAAGGTCCATCACACCGGTGGCGCTCGCCTCGTTCAGCGACAGGCTGAGATTGTTGAAGCGTAGCCCGTTGCCCGACGACATGATGTCGGATTCCAGCGAGGCGCTTTTCAGCGTTCCGATGCCGGGGATCGATTTGCCCGACCATGCCAGAAGTGCGGGCATATCGGGAATGCTGGCGCTGATATTGCCGGACAGGGCCGAAAGGCTGGCAATGCTGGCAATCCCCTGGAAGCGCGCCGTCAAAAGGTTCGATGTCAGCGACGTCCGTGTCTCGGCATTCTTGCCTGCAAAGGCGAGCAGCGGCTGGCGGGAGGCGAAATCGACCTTCAGGTCCTCGCCGTTGATGCGGGCGATGACCACTGCCGAGATCGCGCCGGACAATCGCGGCCAGGCGATATCGGCGGTAACATTGTCGAAATGATAGGCCTTGGCGGTCTTGACGTCGGTCACCGTGAGCGCGCCGTCTTCGACCGTCACCGCGCCGATCTCGGCATCGAGATCGGGATCGAGCACCTCAGCGCCGTTTTCGGTGCGCACGCCGCTGATCGCGCGCGCGAGCAAGCCGGCATAACTCCAGTCGATCAGCCCCTTCTCGTCGCGCGTCAGGGCCAGATTGGGGCGCACCAGGTGGAATTCGTGGAAGCTGGTGCGGCCTCTCAGCGCATCGATGAGGCTGAAATCGGCCGACAGGCTTTCGATGCTGCCGAGCAGCTTGTCGCCGCTTTCGCGCGGCTGGCGGATCGTGACCTGGTTCAGCGTGATGCGCGGCGTCGGCCAGAATTCCAGCAACGGGCTGCCCTTGATCTCGGCATGATAGCCCGTCCATTTCGACAGCGCATCCTCGATGCCCGAGCGCACGAAACCGGTCGAAATGAGATAGGGAGCGGCGACCCTCAGCGCCACGAAAAGCCCAAGCGCAATCAGCAGGAAGACAGTCGACAGACGGGCGAAGGCCGGAAGCCAGCGCGAAACGGGTCCGATCTTCCTGCGCCACCTGCGATGTCTTGACGTGCTCATGATCTCCGCCGGCAATTCAGCCGGTCATCCCTTTATGCGCTGGTTCGCGGATATAGGAAATATCGGGCATATGCAAATCCCCTGAGAGGCGCCACGCGTCTTTTCAGATGCGGGTTCCACACTTTATAATGCAATGCAGCATGATATAAGAACGGCATTGGGGAGGAGGATTGAATGCAGGATAACAGACCACTTTGGGTGCCCTCGGAAGATGCGGTTGCGACAAGCCCGATCCATGCCTTCATGGAGCGCTGCAATGCCGATTTCGGGCTGTCTCTTTCGGGCTTTGAGGATCTGCACGCCTGGTCGGTGGCCGAGAGGGAGAATTTCTGGTCGACCGTCTGGGATTTCTGCGGCGTCAAGGGCGAGCGCGGCGCGAAGGTGCTGGTCGACGGCGACCGTATGCTGGAGGCCCGGTTCTTTCCCGATGCGACGCTGAACTTCGCCGAAAACCTGCTGCCCCGCCGCGGCGAGGGCGATGCCATCGTCTTCCGCGGCGAAGACAAGGCTGAGGACCGCTGGTCGTGGGACCGGCTGCGCGCACTGGTCTCGAAGCTGCAGCAGGCCTTCAGGGCGCGCGGCATCTGCGAAGGTGACCGCATCGCCGCCATGATGCCGAACATGCCGGAGACCGTCGCCGCCATGCTGGCGGCCGCCTCGATCGGCGCCATCTGGTCATCCTGCTCGCCCGATTTCGGTGAGCAGGGGGTGCTCGACCGCTTCGGCCAGATCGGCCCCAGGCTGTTCATCGCCTGCGATGCCTATTGGTATTCCGGCAAGCTGCAGGATGTCGGCGCCAAGGTGGCGACCGTCGCCAAAAGCCTTGGTGTGCCTGTTGTCGTCGTTCACTACGCCGGCGACGCCGAGGCGGTGGCGACCAAGACGCCGGGTGCTTCGACGCTTGAGGCCTTTATCGCGCCCTATGAGGTGAAGGAGGTCGAATTCACGCCGCTTGGCTTTGCCCACCCGCTCTACATCCTCTTTTCCTCAGGCACGACAGGCGTGCCGAAATGCATCGTCCATTCGGCCGGCGGCACGCTGCTGCAGCACCTCAAGGAGCAGCGGCTGCATTGCGGCCTGCAGGCGGGCGAGAAGCTGTTCTACTTCACCACCTGCGGCTGGATGATGTGGAACTGGCTGGTCAGCGGCCTTGCCAGCGGCGCCACGCTCTGCCTGTTCGACGGTTCGCCCTTCGCGCCCGACGGCAACGTGCTGTTCGATTATGCCGAGGCCGAAAAATTCGCCATCTTCGGCACCTCGGCGAAATACATCGATGCGGTGCGCAAAAGCGGGCTGACGCCGCGCGTGAGCCACGATCTCTCCAGCCTGCGGCTGATGACCTCCACCGGCTCGCCGCTATCGCCCGAAGGCTTCACCTTCGTCTATCAGGGCATCAAGCAGGATGTGCAGCTCGCCTCGATTTCGGGCGGCACCGATATCGTCTCCTGCTTCGTGCTCGGCAATCCGCTGCAGCCGGTCTGGCGCGGCGAGATCCAGGGGCCGGGCCTCGGCCTTGCTGTCGACGTGTGGAACGATGACGGCAAGCCGGTGCGGGGAGAGAAGGGTGAGCTCGTCTGCACCAAGGCCTTCCCCTCGATGCCTGTGATGTTCTGGAACGATCCAGACGGCGCCAAATACCGCGCCGCCTATTTCGATCGCTTCGACAATGTCTGGTGCCACGGCGATTTCGCCGAATGGACGGAGCATGGCGGCCTCGTCATCCACGGCCGTTCGGATGCGACGCTCAATCCTGGCGGCGTGCGCATCGGCACGGCCGAGATCTACAATCAGGTGGAGCAGATGGAGGAGGTAGCCGAGGCGCTGTGCATCGGCCAGGAATGGGACGACGATGTACGCGTCATCCTCTTCGTGCGCCTTGCCCCCGGTGTGACGCTGACCGAGGATCTCGTCAAGGCGATCAAGACGCGGGTGCGCACCGGCGCCTCGCCGCGGCATGTGCCGGCAAAGATCATCGCGGTTGCCGATATCCCCCGCACCAAATCCGGCAAGATCGTCGAGCTTGCGGTGCGCGAGGTCGTTCACAACAGGCCGGTGAAGAACCAGGAGGCGCTCGCCAATCCCGAGGCGCTGCGGCTTTTCGCCGGTTTGAGCGAACTCAAGGACTGAGATACCCGACCCGAAAATCGATTCCGGTTTTCGGGTCAGGCCCCACCCTACAAGCTTTCACCATCTATCAATCTTTTGTCATTGAAACCTTTCGTTAAGAAAGGTTTGTCAAAGGTGAAGGTAACTTAGCGGCCGCACATGAACGAGGCGGCGTGAAGCCTTCGGGCTTGCAACATGATGTTGATCGACTAAGCTCTTGTTGAACAGCACTCAATTCGAGGCAGCCCAGGGCTGCCTTTTCTTTATGTCGCTGACGGCGCTGTATTAGCCTGCGAGCACCCGCTGCGACGGGAAGGTGATCTCGACGAGCGTGCCCTCGTTCGGCGCCGAATTGATCGAGAACACCGCCCGGTTGGCATCGACCATCGCCTTGGTCAGCGGCAGGCCGAGCCCGGTGCCGTCGCCGCGATGGCGCGATTGGGTCGAGGAGACCTGCCGGAACGGCTTCATCGCCTGGTCAAGTTCGCTACGCGTCATGCCGATGCCGGTATCGCGCACCCTCAGCACGACGCTGCCATTCGCCTCATAGGAGGTGGAAACGACGATCTGTCCGCCCGATGGGGTGAAACGGATGGCGTTCGACAGGATGTTGAGGGCGATCTGCTTGATCGAGCGCAGATCCGCCACGACCTCCGGCACCGCCTGCGACAGCGCCGTGCGGATAATGACGCGCTGGCCGTTCGCCTGCGGCTGCACCAGCGCCACGGCCTCGGAGATTGCCTCGTTGAGGCCGACGGCGGCAAAATCGAGATCCATCTCGCCCGCCTCGATCTTCGAAATGTCGAGCAGGTCGTTGACGATATCCAGCACGTGCCGGCCGGAACGGCCGATGTCGTTGGCATATTCGATGTAACGCGGATGGCCGATCGGCCCGAAGCGTTCGCCGGCCATCATGTCGGAAAAGCCGATGATGGCGTTGAGCGGCGTGCGGATCTCATGGCTGACGCGAGCGAGGAAATCGGTCTTGTGAGCGTTGGCGGTTTCGGCCGCACCCTTGGCGTTGCGCAACTCGTCCTCGGTGCGCTTCCATTGGGTGATATCGCGGATGACGGCGCAATAGCCGTTGGAGGAGGTGAGCTGGCCCATCGTCATGAACAGCGGCACGAAGCCGCCGGCGGCTTCGCGGCCGATCACTTCGCGCCCGTCGTTCAGCACGCTGGCCACGCCATGGCCGGCAAGGCCGTTAAGATAGTCGAGCACGGCCTTCTGGCTCTCATGGGCAAACAGCATGACGAAGGGTTTGCCGCGCGTCTCCTGCTCGTCGTAATTGAAAAGCGCGCTGGCCGACCGGTTCATCGAGCGGATGTCGCCCTCCGTGCCGATGACGACGACGCCGTCGGTCGCCGTTTCCAGGATCGAACGCAGTTCCTCCACCTCGACCTGCAGCTTGGCGACCTTCTCGACCATCCGCTCCGGACGCGCTTCGGACCGGCCGTCGGAACGGTTTGCTTCGCCGCGGCCCTCTTCCTTGCCTTCCACCGGCATCAGCGCCAGCATCAGGGCATTGGCGTCTTCCCAGCGCACCGATTGCAGCCGCGCCGTCACCGGCACCAATCTGTCGTCGGCCTTGACCAGCATCATCGTGCCGGCGCCGGCGGCCTTTTCCTCGAGTTCGCGGCGCTGCAGCAGCGCTTCGATGCCGCCCACCTCACGCAATGCGTCGAGCGAGGTGTAGCCGGTCAGCCGCATGAATTCCGGATTGGCATGGAGCAGCGCATCGCCGACATGGATCAGCACCGCGACAGGCAATTGGTCGACCGTTCCCACCGAAAGCCCGTCGGTCATCTTGACGCGGGGCGGGATGAAGCTCGTGAGAACGTCGATCTGACTGACCGTCTCCTCCAGCCCTTCGGTCGCCTCGTCCTCGCTTATGTCATTGTCGCCCTCGGCGTCGGCGCCGTCGTCGCGCTGGGCATCCGCCGCATTCTCGAAGATTGCCTCCTGCGGCGCGATCTCTTCGCGCGAAGCCAGATCGGCCTCGTCGGCAACGGGTGTTTCGGCCTCGACCTCTGCGGGGCCGGAAGCCTCCTCGACGCTGGCGATTTCCGCGCCGGTCGGTTCCGCCGGCGCCGTGGCGGCGGGTTCGTCCTTGCTGGCGCCGAAGGCCTCGAGCCGCCTGGCGATTTCGCGGAAATTGGCCTGCTCGGCAGCCGTCAGTGCGGCGCCGCTGTTGTGCAACTGAACGATCTTGTCGGAGAAACGGCGATTGGGTGTTTCCGAAATGCGCAGCGCCGGCGGCTCGTCCGACGGTTCCGCTGCCGGCTCGCCCTCGGAAACATCACGGAAATCGGCACTCTCTTCAGCGTCTTCCGCAACACTTTCCTGGACCGGCGGCTCGCCGGACGCCTGCTCGATGGCCGCCTGCTCGGCGGCAATCTCTTCGGGCGCCGTCTCCGTCTGCGGCTCGGTCGCCGCAAGTGTCTGGTCGTCGACCTGCTGCGTCAGCGCAGGTTCGATCGCGGCCTCGTCATGCATTGCCGGCACTTCATCTGCCGTCGCGGCAATGGTCTCGGCCGGCGAGCCAAGGCTTTCCGCATCATGGCCGACGCCATCCGGGCCGAATGTCAGGCCGAGCGCCAGCGGATCTTCCTGCGCATCGGAAAGCCGGACGACGCCGAAGCCGCGGAAACCGTCGAAATCGCGATTGCGGGTATAGGTCGGCAGCGCCGCCAGATCGACCGGAACGACGAGGCTGGTGCCTTCGACCGGCCAGAGGATCGTCTTGCCCGACCATGTGTCGCGGCGGGCGAGCGCCTCGGCAAGCTTGCCATCGGGATCGAGGTTGAATAGGGCGGCAATATCGCCGAAGGCCGAGCCGATAATGTCGGAGGCATGCGGACCGACGGCCTCGGCAAATTCGTGGCTGACCTCGTTGAAGCGGCCCTCGGCATCGATCTTCCAGACGAAGCGCGTGGCGCGGCTGTTCGGCCTGAAGACGAAGCCGGGCTCGGCGGCAAGCTGAGGGGCAGGGGATACTTCGGCAATTTCGGATGCGGCGGCGGGCTCTTCTGCGATCGCTGCCGGCGCTGCTTCGATCCGGCTCTCGCTGGCTTCGACGAGCGGTTCCGCCGCCTCCGCCGTTTCCACCGTCTCGGTGACGGACGTCGGCTCGTCCTCGATGATTGCGGCAGGCGCGTCGGTCTCATCCGCGCCGCCGTCGATCACGCTGTCGTTGTTCTCAAGCTCCGCATGCCCGGCGAGACCGGTCGCGTCCACCGCCTCGTCAGCGGATGCAGCTGGCGTCTCCGCCGGCTGTTCATTTTCGCCTGTGATGTCCTCGAGCGTTTCCTCGACTTCCTCGATGCCCGATACCGCCTCGATGATGTCGGTGAAGCCTGCCGCGGCAGCGGGCTCGCCGCCAGGCGGCACGCTGTCTTCCTGCGCATCGACCGAGTCGAGTGCGGGCGTATCGACCACGTCGAGTGCGGGCGTATCGGTCGCGTCGAGATGGCCGATCGCGGTCTCCACCGCAAAGAGCAGATTGAGCGCCGGCTCGTCGCTGAGCTTGCCGACGGCTGCCGGAAGATTGCCTCTGCCGGTGGCGACGGGGCGCTTGACCAGCCGGTCGGGATGGGCGCCGGCAAGATTGATCAAGGTCTTTGCGGTCTGCTCGGAAATCCCGAGCGAGGCAAAGCCCGGCGAGGCGGCGATGACTTCGCCATTGGCGCCGATGACCGCCATATGCGTGTCGGGATCGTCGAGCCCCTGCAGCATCTGGGCCGCCGAAGCGCCGGCGGCGAGCGGCTTTGCCGAGACCGGCACCGAGAACAGGATGGCCTTTTCGCCCTGGGAAAGACGGATCAGTTCGGCTGCCGCCTGCACCTGCACGCGCTGAAAGCCCTTGGCGACACGGATCATCAGGCTTCTGCTGTCACCGATATCGCTCAGCTGGCGCGCGGCCGTTTCCAACTGGCGGAAGGTGATGTCGGTGCGGTCGGCGCCCTGATCGAGCAGGTCATAGACGGCCGAATGGCCGAAAAGCTCGGCGCCTGCGCCGTTCGCCCAGAGCAGGCGGGCAAGATCGGATGAAAACAGCACCATCGCCTCGCCGCGCGAAAAGCGTTCCCGCACCCGTGCATGCACGGCGATATCGATGAACGGATATTGGACTGCGGGCATGATCGAACCTTGTGGCTGTCGGCCTTCTTAAATTAACGGCTTATTAATAACTGCGGGGCGCATGCGGGTCTAGAAGAGCAGGGTGTTTTCGGCCGGCAAGGTTAACGGATTGTGCGTCGCACAATAATTGTTGCAATGCACAATGAAATGTCCTATATAAGCTGCATCCCAACTATGCAGGCAGTGACTGCCTCAGCCCAAAGGATGCGACCCATGGCTACCATAAAGACCGATGACGTTTTTTCAATCGCTTCTTTCGACCCGTCCAAGTTCGCGGAATCCTTCCGTGATTTCGCCGAAAAGGGCGCCCAGCAGTCGAAAGACGCCTATGCCAAGCTGAAGACCGCTGGCGAAGAAGCCGGCAAGACCCTCGAAGCCACCGTCCAGACGGCACAGGCCGGCAGCGTCGAGCTCGGCCTCAAGGCAATCGACGTCCTGCGCGTCAATGCCGAAAGCTCGCTGTCGCACCTGGAAGCGCTGCTCGGCGTCAAGTCACCGGCTGAATTCTTCGAGCTGCAGACCTCTTTCCTGCGCAAGCAGGCCGAACTCGCCGTCGAACAGGCGAAGTCGATCCAGGAAACCACCAAGCAGGTTGCCGAAAAGCTCGCAAAGCCCTCCAAGGACGCCGCCGAAAAGGCCATGGCTTCCTTCAAGAAGGCCTGATCGGTCTTACCCGTGAGTGACGAAAGGCTGGACCTCGCGTCCAGCCTTTTTGTATATTGACGAGGAATGGGGCTTGAATTCATCGCCAAGTCCTCGTATGTGACCCCCGTCGCGCCAAGCGTGACATATGCGGTTGTAGCTCAGTTGGTTAGAGCGCAGGTTTGTGGCACCTGAGGTCGGAGGTTCGAGACCCCCCAACCGTACCATTTCTTTCAAGGACTTGCGTCGCATGAAAGTCCTGGTTTTATCCCAATCTCTGAATCTATACCGAAGTTCCGCTGGTTCGACCCTCCGCTTGCATGGGCAGTTGAGCTTCAATTGGGCCCGGTGCTGTTAATCAGCCGGTCAAAGCCTGCACCCCATCTCTCCCGATTTCTCTCTCCGTAGCGCAGCCGCCGGTAGCCTGCTTTTGTGGGCAAGTGTCTTTTCCACGCTTCCGTGGTTCTGGACAAAGATCGCTGCGAGATACCAGATCGTTTCGCCGTTCGCGCCCTTTTGTGCTTCAACAACTTTGATATTAACCGTCAGCCTTCGCGGGAGGTCAGTCATGGGCCGCCCAGAACCACGCGCAGGCCGCAGGTCGAGCATGGTGAGGATGGAGCGAAGCGAATCCTTGATGGACCGGAGCGACTATCCTGCCGTATCTGCGGGATTTGGCGCGACGCACTGAGAACGGCGAGTTTGCGATTGGGCCGATGCTTATGGCGCTGCTTCGGGCAAATGGTCCGGTCAGAAGGAGGACTGGCTAGGTAACTGGGTGGATACGTCTTCGAAGCCGTAAGACGGCTTCCTCGAAAGGGGTCTCCGCACGCGTGTAATAATAGTGTACACTCAACTAAACAAACTAAGGGGAGTGTGCACCGTGCTTGAGATGCTTAAAACAGCTGCATTATTTGTTAGTTTTATCGGCGTTATCGCAACGGGTTTATTTACGTTGCTCAGCAACAGGCAGAAGTCAAAACTTGATCGAGAGCTGCGAGAAAGAGTGGCTGAGCTTGATCAAGAGATGCAAGAAAGAGGAGCCGCGTTCGGATTAATGAAATCGGCTTTCGATTTGCGATTTAAGGATGAATTTGAAACCTACAAAGCATTGTGGCCTTCGTTGCAAGCACTGATTTCGAATTTGGAATGGGAAACTGATGGACTTATCGAAAAGCGTGCGGAAGAACGAACGGCTATAATTGATAGGGATTTGCTTCCTGTTACTGAGAGACTTTGCGCAAGCTCGATTTTTCTGCCTCGCGAGATCAGGAAATTGGCCGAAACCATAGTGAACGAATCCGCTAGCTGGAGAAACATTATTGGACATCCCGATCTAGGCAACCCAGCGATATTCACAGCCCCCAGGCCAATCAAAGAGCTAGTACGAGATTTGACCGACCTTCGAGACATGATCGCGAAGCGCATCGATATGCTGCCGGGCGGTGATGATTTCGGAACGACATCGCGCCGCTACGCCTGACTGGCGTGACCTCGTGGCGGCCGCTGTCATCGTTCGATCAAGCTCGGTGTCAGTCCGTCGGCCTACGAGGCGGCCTGCGCGGCAATAGAGCCGGAGAACGCTGCGACTGTGATGGCCTGCATTCTGGAGCGAAGTGGTCACATCAATTCGGCTGGCGGTTATCTCCGCAATCTCACACGGCACCCAGGCCGGGAAATCGCGATCGGGCCCATGCTCATGTCGCTGCTTTGCGCCAACATTCCCGTCAACCGGAGAGCTGGTTGATGAGGCGAGGCTGGCGAGCTTCCGGCAAGTAAACCAGACTGGAATGTGTAATCTGATCGGCATCACGGGGAGAAGAGCATGGCGACCGTAAACTCGGGAACACTGGCGCTGCTGATCGACGGCGATAACGTTTCGCCAAAGATCATCGTCGGTCTGATGTCTGAAATCGCAAATTATGGGACGGCCAGTGTCAAGCGGATTTACGGCGACTGGACAGGACCGAATTTGAAAGGCTGGAAGGAATGTCTTCTTGAGCATTCGATTCAGCCAATTCAGCAATTCGCCTACACAACCGGGAAGAACGCTACTGACGGGGCGATGATCATCGACGCGATGGACCTGCTTTACACCGGACGGTTTTCCGGCTTCTGCATTGTTTCCAGTGATAGCGATTTCGCGCGGCTAGCGGCCCGCATCCGTGAGCAGGCGGTGACCGTCTATGGCTTTGGTGAACGCAAGACACCTCGGCCCTTCATTACGGCTTGCGACAAGTTTGTATATTTCGACGTGCTGAATGCACAGGCTGAAGAGATCGAAGGAGTGGTGGTTCGCGCTCCCCAAAAGCCCGCCGAGGCTAAACCCGCCACCTCAAAACCCGGCGCAAAGAAGGCAGGCTTGAACAAGGCGGCTCAGGATATGCTGATTAAGGCTGTCGTGGCGACAGCCGACGAAGATGGCCGAGCCAACTTGGCCCAAGTCGGTGCACATTTGGCAAAGCAAGCTCCCGACTTCGACGCACGCAACTACGGCTTCCCCAGGTTGAGCGACCTCGTTCGAGCTTCTGGCCTCCTCACTGTCGAACGAGCAACTGACAATCACAAGATAATCATGGTTCGCCTCAAGGACGGGTAGTGTAGGGCCTCGGGCCTGCGATTATCCCGAAGTTTGGCTAACATAATCCGAGACTCCATCGCGAAGCCGCCTAATAGTTTAGGCGAGCGCCGGTTGCTAGGTCGCTGCAAGGGTGGCGAACCGTCATTCGTCTTATTGCTAGGCCTCAGACATTCAATGGGAGCAATTTTCAGGCGTCTTGACCATTATATAGGATATGTAACATATCCTCTTGACTCTCCTAGATGAAAGATGTTACATATTTCCTATGGTGCTCGCATAGGAGAAAGCCATGATGCCTGTAGTCAGAATCAACGATACTACTTTTGCTGATATCAGCACGCTCAAGACATGGTTCGGGACCAAGTCCCCGAGCGAAACCATCGACCGCATCGTGAAGGAGGTGATGGAGCAACTCGGGATCGAACGCGATGACGAAGTGGCGGGCGCTACTGTGGCATCAACTGATGGTGCTTTGGTGTTCGACACCGCGCCCAGTCTTACCTTCACCAAGCCGCTAATAGCGACAATCAACGGCAAGCCCATCCAGAACCCCAATTGGGCATCAATCCTGCATATGATGATCGCGCAAGTGAAGGCTAAGGGGTTCGAGGGCGAGAAGCTGGTCCGGGAACTGGGCGTTCCGTCTAAGGCTGCCAACTATGAGGACGATGGCTACAGATATTTCCCCGAACTTGGCATTTCGGTGCAGGGGCAGTCGGCAGCGGACGCTTGGAAAGAAGTTGATCGGCTCGCCAAAAAGTGGCGAATCCCAGTCACCGTTGAGTTCGTCTGGCGGCAGAACCCTAAAGCTCAACACCCCGGCAAGGCGGGCGTTCTGCGTTCCGGCAATTCATAAACGCGAGGGCGAGGGCGGTGCCATGCCCGTATCCTTGTAGACTTTCCGGACAGAGATCGATCAACATAAGCTCTATAAGCAAAAGCTAGGGGAAGCGGGGGCAATGAGGTGATGTGTGATCTCCGAAACTTCTGGGACGAGGCCGCGCTAGCTCATGCGCCCTATGTTCATCCCCGCGATGCCATTCCTGCGAAACATACCCAGCCTCGCATTTCGTCATACTCAGAGTTTATGAAGGCTTTTGAGAGCGGCTTACTCTCAGAAACCGCCTTGCATCTGAACTTGCTTCCGCAGCCCTATCACGGCGATTTGGAGAACGCCGAAATCCTTCTGCTGCTCATCAATCCGGGGCTATCCGCTTGCGACTATCACATTGAGCAACACTATCCCGCTTTTCGCGATCAATTGATGGCTGCGATTCGTCAAGAACGGCGAACGCATCTGTTTCTCGATCCCCAGTGGGCTTGGACCAGCGGCTTCGTTTGGTGGGAAAGCAAGCTGCGCGAGGTCGCGCGGGTCATCGCCTCTGAACGATTCAACGGTCACTATGGCCGTGCCCTGGCCGATCTGGCGCGCCGCGTAGCTGCCATAGAGCTTGTCCCGTATCACTCCTTTAAGTTCGGTACTTCCAAGAAGTTCGCCTCTGCCCGTGAGGCCCGCCGCTTTGTCGCTTCGGTAGATCGAAGCCGAACGGTCATCGTCACGCGCAGCGTTACTGATTGGGGGCTGCCGGATGCCGCGAACATCATCAAGTATCCGGCCACTCATGCGAGAAGCGCCAGCCTTGGCCTGAAGACCATTGGCGGGAGAGCGATTCTCGAACGATACGGAATTGTGGTCGCCTAGAAGTCTCGGTCAGTCATGGCTGCGGAAGCCTTATACCCGCGGCTTTTCTCTCTCGTACAGACCTGCGCCCTTTCTCGGCAATGTGAGCCTCTCTGTTGGTTTCCACGCAGAACTGAGCCGGTTATGCGATCATCAGCATAAGTGAACAGAGGCCCTTTAGGTGTTGTGTTGTGTCAACAGCTCGCTATACGGCTTCTTTTACATGCTCATCATCAAGGATATCGCGAATTGTCGTCATTCCGGAGCCTCACCAAATCTATAACGCATTTATACCGGCTTCAGGACAACGGATAGCCTGTAATACGGGTTGTAGCTAATGAGCCGCATAGAAGGGAAGAGTCAGATAAATGCCGTAAAATCAGACCTGTATCGCGTGGATAGGCTGTATCACGCAGGTGATAAATATCGTCTAGTTCTGAGCGTAGTGTTGTGGCACCTGAGGTCGGAGGTTCGAGACCCCCAACCGTACCATCTCCCCATCACGAGAATGAAAACCCGGTTCGGCCATTCGATGGAACCCATGCCGCGCCCGGACCGTTCTCCAAGTTAACGGGAGAATATGCATGTCGAAAACCCTTCTCTACGGCGCAACCAAGATCGACGAGACCAACAGCGCCTATGCGCCGGTCGAAAGCCTTGCCGCGTTCCAATGGAAGAACCGTGTCTTCGTCCTTTTCGCCGACAGGGACAATGCCCGCGCCGCCCGCCAGGAAAACCAGTTGCTGGCGCACCGGGCCGGGCTCGATGAGCGCGATATGGTGGTGCTGAAGGTGTCGGGCGGCAGCGTGCGGCCGCTTTTCGGTGCGGCTGACGCTCTTGACGGCGAAGCGATCCGCCGCGAATTGGAGGCGCCCGAGGCGGGCGAATTCGCAGCCTTCCTTGTCGGCAAGGATGGTACGGTCAAGCTCAAGGTCAGCGAGCCGATCGCCAATGGCGAGCTCTTCGCCATCATCGACAGCATGCCGATGCGCGCTGCCGAAACGCTGAAGCCGGATAAATAGCCCGGCCGGACAGCACATTTATCACATCATGAAGGGGAGACGGTCATGTCCGTGCCCAACGAACCCATTCCCGATCAGCCGCCGATGCCGGCGCCCGGCTGGAAGCCGGTGCCGCCGATCAAGGAGCCGGAGCCAGACCGGCTGCCCGACGAGGCGCCGGTTCCGAACCCCGATGAGAACGACGGGCCGGCCAAGCACGTTTCCGCCTCCTGCTAAAAGAAGATGTGCCGTTCGGCGCTGACCAGTTCCTGCAGGAAATCGGCAACGCTCCTGACGCGCAGGAGGTCGCGCGCCGTTTCGTGATAGGTTGTCCAGTAGGCGCGCCGGATCGAAATGTCGGGCAGGATGCGCTGGAGTTCCGGATATTGCCGGGCGATGTAATCGTGCAGGATGCCGATGCCGGCGCCTGAGCGGACGGCCTCCGTCTGGCCGATCGATGTCGAAATCTCGAAGCTCGCATCCCAGCTGCGCATCACCTCGCCGGAGAAATTCAGCGAGGCGGTGAAGATGAGGTCTTCGACATAGCCGATGCGCGGATGCGCCTTCAACGCGTCGATATCGCCGGGTGTGCCGTGGGAGGCGAGATAGTCGCGCGAGGCATAGAGACCGAGCGTATAATCGGTGAGCTTGGAGGAGACGAGCCGGCCCTGTTCGGGCCGCTCCAGGGTGATGGCGATATCAGCCTCGCGCTGCGACAGCGAGAAGGAGCGCGGCACCGGGACGAGCTGGATCTTCAGCTCGGGATGGCGCTCGATCAGCCTGCCCATGCGCGGCGCCAGAAAGGAAACGCCGAAGCCATCGGGCGCGCCGACGCGCACGGTTCCGGCAATGGCCGTGTCGGTATGGCCGAGGCTTGCCTGCACCGCGAGCATTTCCGTTTCCATCCGCTCGGCGGATGCCAGGAAGACTTCGCCTTCGGCCGTCAGCTCGCAGCCATTCGTGCGGCGGATGAAAAGCCGCGTCTTCAGGGCTTCCTCCAGCGACGTCAGCCGACGTGAGAGCGTCGCATGATTGAGTCCCAGCCGCTTCGAGGCGGCGAGAATCTGCCCGGTGCGGGCGACGGCAAGGAAAATGCGAACATCGTCCCAGTTCATGGCTTGGCACGCATAACGATCGGATCGACCTCGATCAGCGTCAGCGATGTCACCATGCCCGCCGTCTCGTTCTTGTACTTCAGGAAATGCGGTGCCTGCAGATGGGCCTCATAGGCCTCCTGGTCGGCGTAGACCTCGAGAATACGGATGCGGTTTGGTTTGTCCCGGATGGAAACGGCGCTGAGCGAAAGCACGCCGTCTTCCAGCGCAACGGATGCCTCGATTTCCTCGCTGAGCACTGCGCGATAGGCTTCCAGCCTGTCCGGATCGATCTCCAGCTCAGCCATTCTGACGACGGTTTTCCGGTTCATCGGTTTGACCTCCCGTTGGGATTTGACTTGTCTGCGGGCCGTACCAAATTTGCAGGCAGCAGCGCTCGACACAATGGCAGAGCTATAATCTGCGCACAACAGTTACTTATTTCAGCGCATTGATTTGTGCAAATTGAAGTGCGATTGTAGGTCATCCCAAAAACAGGAGGAGCATCCCATGCGTGAGATCGGTCATTTCATCGGCGGCAAGCATGTTGCCGGCACCAGCGGCCGCGTGAGCAACGTTTACAATCCGGCGACCGGCGAAGTGCAGGCGACGGTCGCGCTTGCAAGCGTCGAGGAACTGCGCGCCGCAGTCGAAAACGCCAAGGCCGCGCAGCCGAAATGGGCTGCCACCAATCCGCAGCGCCGCGCCCGCGTCTTCTTCAAGTTCGTCGAACTCCTGAACAAGCACATGGATGAGCTTGCCGAACTGATTTCCAAGGAACACGGCAAGACCATCGAAGACGCCAAGGGCGACGTCATCCGCGGCCTCGAAGTCTGCGAATTCGTCTGCGGCATCCCGCATCTCGCCAAGGGCGAATTCACCGAGGGCGCGGGTCCTGCGATCGACATGTATTCGATCCGCCAACCGGTCGGCATCGGCGCCGGCATCACGCCGTTCAACTTCCCGGGCATGATCCCGATGTGGATGTTTGCGCCGGCGATCGCCTGCGGCAACGCCTTCATCCTGAAGCCCTCCGAGCGTGATCCCTCCCTGCCGATCCGTCTCGGCGAACTGATGATCGAGGCCGGCCTGCCGGCCGGCATCCTCAACGTCGTCAACGGCGACAAGGGTGCCGTCGATGCGATCCTGACCGACCCCGATATCGGTGCGGTTTCCTTCGTCGGCTCGACGCCGATCGCCCGCTACGTCTATGGCACGGCGGCGATGAACGGCAAGCGCGCCCAGTGCTTCGGCGGCGCCAAGAACCACATGATCATCATGCCGGATGCCGATATGGACCAGGCCGTCAACGCGCTGATGGGCGCGGGCTACGGTTCGGCCGGCGAGCGCTGCATGGCGATCTCGGTTGCCGTTCCGGTCGGCGAAGAGACTGCCAACCGCCTCGTAGAGAAGCTGACGCCGAAGATCGAATCGCTGCGTATCGGCCCCTATACCGACGACAAGGCCGACATGGGCCCGCTCGTCACCAAGGATGCCTATAACCGTGTTCGCGGCCTGATCGACCGCGGCATCGAGGAAGGCGCCAAGCTCGTCGTCGACGGCCGCGATTTCAAGCTCCAGGGTTATGAAGACGGCTATTTCGTCGGCGGCTGCCTGTTCGACCACGTGACCCCCGAGATGGACATCTACAAGACCGAGATCTTCGGACCCGTCCTCTCCGTCGTTCGCGCCCAGAACTACGAAGAAGCGCTGTCGCTGCCGATGAAGCACGAATACGGCAACGGCGTCGCCATCTACACCCGCGACGGCGATGCCGCCCGCGACTTCGCCTCGCGCATCAATATCGGCATGATCGGCATCAACGTTCCGATCCCGGTTCCGCTCGCCTACCACTCCTTCGGCGGCTGGAAGGCCTCGAGCTTCGGCGACCTCAACCAGCACGGCACGGATTCGATCAAGTTCTGGACGAAGACCAAGACCGTCACCGCCCGCTGGCCCTCCGGCATCAAGAGCGGCGCAGAATTCGTCATGCCGACGATGAAGTGATCTGCACGATCATCGATCTGCAATCTGTCGTTCGGGGGCCTTTTGGCCCCCGAATTCTTTGATTTCAACGTGTTGATTTTTTGCTCGTATCGATTTCCGATGAGTTGCCGATCAATGTCGCGGCAAATGGCCTCATAAGCTGAATGCGAATTT
The DNA here is from genome assembly GCF_014197615.1 of Rhizobium esperanzae. Lineage (GTDB taxonomy): Bacteria > Pseudomonadota > Alphaproteobacteria > Rhizobiales > Rhizobiaceae > Rhizobium > Rhizobium esperanzae_A. The sequence continues at coordinate 78,748 of NZ_JACIFY010000004.1, read as the reverse complement.
CATATTTTGGAATTGTTCAAAACTGCCAAACCGCCTATATAGGTCCCAACAGGCACGAGTCAGGAGATCGGCATGCGGTTGACGAAGCAGACCAACTATGCGGTTCGCATGTTGATGTATTGTGCTGCCAATGACGGGCACTTGAGCCGGATTCCGGAAATCGCCAAGGCTTACGGTGTTTCCGAGCTCTTTCTTTTCAAAATCCTCCAGCCGCTCAACAAGGCGGGCCTGGTCGAGACGGTGCGCGGCCGCAATGGCGGCGTGCGCCTGGGCAAGCCGGCAACCGACATCACGCTCTTCGATGTCGTGCGGGTGACGGAAGACAGTTTCGCCATGGCCGAGTGCTTTGAAGATGACGGCATGGTCGAATGCCCGCTGGTCGATAGCTGCGGCCTGAATTCGGCGCTGCGCAAGGCGCTCAACGCCTTCTTCGCCGTGCTGTCGGAATATACCATCGACGACCTCGTCAAGGCGCGTCCGCAGATCAATTTCCTTCTCGGAATCACCGGCGAGCAGCCCTACCGCAAGCCCGCGATCGTTGCGCCGGCCGCCTGAATCCAGAGAACAGCACAGAGTTGTGAAACCGCGATTGCCCCGGCAATCGCGGTTTTTCTTTTGCCGCGTTGCGCCGGTTCGACGACGACAAATACCGCAAGCCTGACGCGCTGATCTGATCGGCAGCCACACGTTTAAGAGGCGCAATTATCCAGAATGCGACGAAATTCCGGTCATTTTTATCCAAAAATGTCCAAATGAGGCTGATTTTTGACTGAAAATTTCTAAAATTGTCCAACTGGAAAAATTTTCTCCGTAGACCGTTGCTTTCAGTAGATAAATGTCGTTCCATCGACCGTCGATCGCGATGCCTACTGCGGTCTCCAAACATCAAAAAAGAACAACCGGGAAACAATATTATGAAAAAGATCTCTGTCATGCTGGCAGCGACGGCTCTGATTTCGGTCATGGCGACGTCGGCCTGGTCCAAGACCCTTGTCTATTGCTCCGAGGGTTCGCCGGAAGGCTTCGACCCGAGCCTCTACACGGCAGGCACGACCTTCGACGCCTCGTCGCGCACGGTCTATAGCCGCCTCGTCGAATTCAAGCATGGCGGCACCGAGATCGAACCGGGTCTGGCCGACAGCTGGAGCGTTTCGGCCGACGGCACCGAATACACCTTCAAGCTTCATCCCGGCGTCAAGTACCAGACCACCGACTTCTTCACGCCGACGCGCGATTTCAACGCCGACGACGTCGTGTTCTCCTTCGAGCGTCAGCTGAAGTCCGACAATCCGTGGAACAAGTATGTCGAGGGCGGTTCTTACGAATATGCCGCCGGCATGGGCTTCCCGGAACTGATCAAGTCGGTCGAGAAGGTCGATGACCTCACCGTCAAGTTCACGCTCAACCATCCCGAAGCGCCGTTCCTGGCCGACCTCGCCATGGACTTCGCCTCGATCGTGTCCAAGGAATATGCCGACAAGCTCGCCGCCGACGGCAAGATGGCGCAGCTGAACCAGCAGCCGCTCGGCACCGGCCCCTTCACCTTCGTCGCCTACCAGCCGGATGCCGTCATCCGCTACAAGGCCAACGAAACCTATTTCAAGGGCAAGGAAAAGATCGACGATCTGGTTTTCGCCATCACCTCTGACGCTGCCGTGCGTGCCCAGAAGCTGAAGGCCGGCGAATGCCACCTGATACCCTATCCGAATGCAGCCGACGTTCCCGAGCTGAAGAAGGATGGAAATCTGACGGTCATGGAACAGGCCGGCCTCAATGTCGGCTTCCTCGCCTACAACACCCAGATGGCCCCGTTCGACAAGCCGGAAGTTCGCCGCGCGCTGAACATGGCGATCAACAAGCAGGCCATCATCGACGCCGTCTTCCAGGGTGCCGCGGCTGTTGCCAAAAACCCGATCCCGCCGACGATGTGGTCCTATAACGACGCCGTTCAGGACGACAAGTACGATCCGGATGCCGCCAAGAAGGCGCTCGCCGATGCCGGCGTCAAGGATCTCAGCATGAAGGTCTGGGCGATGCCGGTGTCGCGTCCCTACATGCTGAATGCGCGCCGCGCCGCCGAACTGATCCAGGCCGATTTCGCCAAGGTCGGCGTCAAGGTCGAGATCGTCACCCATGAATGGGCCGAGTACCTGAAGCTCTCCTCCGACGTGAAGCGCGACGGCGCCGTCATCCTCGGCTGGACCGGCGACAACGGCGATCCTGACAATTTCATGGATACGCTGCTCGGCTGCGATGCCGTCGGCGGCAACAACCGTGCTCAGTGGTGCAACAAGGAATATGATGCGCTGATGAGCAAGGCCAAGCAGACGGCCGATGTCGGCGAGCGCACCAAGGCCTATGAACAGGCTCAGTTGCTCTTCAAGAAGGAAGCCCCCTGGGCGACCCTCGACCACTCGCTCGTCTTCGTTCCGATGAGCAAGAAGGTCTCGGGCTTCTTCATGGATCCGCTCGGCATTCACCGTTTCGACGGCGTCGACGTATCCGAATAACAAGAATAATGTCAGAATGCCCGGCAGAGCTGGGCACAGCCGGCGGTCAGGCACCCCCCTGACCGCCGGAAACTATTGGACATCTGCCATGTTGCGTTTTTTCATCGGCCGCCTTGCGGTGCTGATCCCGACATTCCTCGGCGTTTCCCTCATTGCCTTCTCGTTCATCCGCATGCTTCCCGGCGATCCCGTCATGCTTCTGTCGGGTGAACGTGTCATGGCGCCGGAACGGCACGCCCAGATCATGCACGATCTCGGCTTCGACCGGCCCATGTATGTGCAGTATTTCGATTATCTCGGAAAAGTGCTGCATGGCGATCTCGGCACCTCGATCGTCACCAAGCGGCCTGTTCTCGGCGAATTCCTGACGCTGTTTCCGGCAACACTCGAACTTTCGTTCTGTGCCATCATCCTCGCCGTCTGTCTTGGCGTGCCCGCCGGCGTCTTTGCGGCCGTCAAGCGAGGCACGTGGTTCGACCAGAGCGTGATGGGCGTGGCGCTCATCGGTTATTCCATGCCGATTTTCTGGTGGGGCCTGCTGCTCATCATCTTCTTCTCCGGCTATCTCGGCTGGACCCCGGTTTCCGGCCGCATCTCGCTGATGTATTTCTTCAAGCCGGTCACCGGCTTCATGCTGATCGACAGCCTGTTGTCCGGCCAGAAGGGGGCGTTCTCCTCGGCGGTCAGCTATCTCATTCTGCCGACCATCGTGCTGGCGACCATTCCGCTTGCCGTCATCGCCCGACAGACCCGCTCGGCCATGCTCGAAGTTCTGGGCGAGGATTATGTCCGCACGGCGCGCTCGAAAGGCCTGAAGCCGCTGCGTGTCGTCGGCGTGCACGCGCTGCGCAACGCGATGATCCCGGTCATCACCACGATCGGCCTGCAGATCGGCGTTCTTCTGGCCGGCGCCATCCTCACCGAGACGATCTTTTCCTGGCCGGGCATCGGCAAATGGATGGTCGATTCAGTCTTCAAGCGCGATTACGCCGTGGTCCAGGGCGGTCTTCTCCTGATCGCCGGCGTCATCATGATGGTCAATCTGATTGTTGATGTTCTCTACGGCTTCATCAATCCGCGCATTCGTCACTAGGAGCGGTTCATGAGCACCGTCACCGTCAAAACCGGCCAGCCATCCGCCGTTGCGGAATTCTGGCATTATTTCTCCCGCAACAAGGGCGCCGTCATCGGCCTCGTGATCTTCATCGTTATCCTGGTGGTCGCCGTCTTCGCGCCGCTCTTTGCGCCGCATGCGCCGAACGAGCAGAACCGTCAGGTGCTCTTGGCCGTGCCGGCCTGGATGGAGGGCGGCAGCGCCTCCTTCCCGCTCGGAACCGATGCGGTCGGACGCGATATCCTCTCGCGCCTGATCTATGGCGCGCGGTTTTCGCTCTTCATCGGCGTCGTCGTCGTCACGCTTTCGGTCATGTCAGGGGTGCTGATCGGCCTCGTGGCCGGATATTTCCGCGGCAGCGTCGATACCGCGATCATGCGGCTGATGGATATCATCCTGGCCTTCCCGTCGCTGCTGCTCGCCCTCGTGCTGGTGGCCGTGCTCGGGCCTGGCCTTACCAATGCGATGATCGCTATTTCGCTGGTCAACCAGCCGCATTTCGTGCGGTTGACGCGCGCCTCTGTTATATCGGAGCGCGAGAAGGAATATGTGATTGCCTCGCGTGTCGCCGGGGCCGGCACGTTCCGCCTGATGTTCAAGACGATCCTGCCGAACTGTCTTGGGCCGTTGATCGTTCAGGCGACGCTCGCCTTCTCGGCGGCGATCCTCGATGCCGCCGCCCTTGGCTTCCTCGGCATGGGCGCCCAGCCGCCGACACCCGAATGGGGCACGATGCTCGCCGAATCCCGAGAGTTCATTTCGCGCGCCTGGTGGGTGGTAACTTTCCCGGGTCTTGCCATCCTCATCACCGTTCTCGCCATCAACCTGATGGGTGACGGTCTGCGCGATGCGCTCGACCCCAAGCTGAAGAGGTCGTGATGCCACTTCTCGAAATCGAAAATCTGACCGTCGAGTTCCAGACGTCTTCCGGTCTTTTCCGCGCCGTCGACGGCGTCTCGCTTGCCTGCGACAAGGGTGAAATCCTCTCGGTCGTCGGCGAATCCGGCTCGGGCAAATCCGTCGCCATGCTTGCGCTGATGGGGCTTCTGCCCTGGACGGCGAAGATCACCGCCGACCGCCTGCAGTTCGACGGCCAGGATCTGCGCGGCATTTCCGCCCGCCAGCGCCGCCGGATCGTCGGCAAGGACATGGCGATGATCTTCCAGGAGCCGATGTCGAGCCTCAACCCGTGCTTCACGGTCGGCTTCCAACTCGGCGAGACGCTGCGTGTCCATATGGGCCTGAACCGGAAGGAACGCCGCGAACGTTCGATCGAACTTCTGAACCTCGTCGGCATTCCCGCACCGGAAGACCGCCTGTCGAACTTCCCGCATCAGATGTCCGGCGGCATGAGCCAGCGCGTCATGATCGCCATGGCGCTCGCCTGCAATCCGAAGCTCCTGATCGCCGACGAGCCGACCACCGCGCTCGACGTGACGATCCAGGCGCAGATCCTCGATCTGCTCGTGCGGCTGCAGAAGGAGCAGGGCATGGCGCTGGTGCTGATTACCCATGACATGGGTGTCGTCGCCGAAACCGCCGAGCGCGTGCAGGTGCAATATGCCGGCCAGAAGGTCGAGGAGCAGCCGGTGAGAGCGCTGTTCCGCGATCCGCATCACCCCTATACGGCAGCCCTGCTCGCCGCCCTGCCGGAACGCGCTCAGGTCGGCCATCGTCTGCCCTCGATCGCCGGCGTCGTTCCCGGCCAGCACGGGCGCCCGACGGGCTGTCTTTTCGCGCCGCGCTGCGGCTACGCCACGGTCGAATGCGATCGCGGCGTCGTTCGCCAGGGACCGGAGCTCGGACTGGCATTGTGCAACTATCCTTTGAAGGACGGCAAGCCGCTCGGGCATCCCGGCGTGATGGTCACTGAAACCGCAGGAGACCTGGTATGACAGGCGCTGTTCTCGAGGGCAGGGATCTCGCCCGCTTCTACACGGTCAACCGCGGTCTCTTCAAAGCCGAAGCCACCGTCAAGGCGCTGAACGGCGTCAGCTTCAGCCTCCATTCCGGCAAGACGCTCGCCGTCGTCGGCGAATCCGGCTGCGGCAAGTCGACGCTCGCCCGCCTGGTGACGATGATCGAGGACCCGACGGCCGGCGAATTGCTGATCGACGGCAAGCCTGCCCGCGTCGGCGACCGCAGCCTGCGCAGCCAGGTCCAGATCGTCTTCCAGAACCCTTACGGCTCTCTCAATCCGCGCCAGAAGGTCGGCGCCATCCTCGAGGAGCCGCTGAAGATCAACACCGATCTCGATGCCGGCGCCCGCCGCCGCAAGGTGGAGGAGATGATGGCCCGCGTCGGCCTGCGTCCGGAACATCACGGTCGCTATCCCCACATGTTCTCCGGCGGTCAGCGCCAGCGCATCGCCATTGCCCGCGCGCTGATGCTGCGGCCGAAGGTGCTGGTGCTCGACGAACCGGTTTCGGCCCTTGACCTGTCGATCCAGGCGCAGGTGCTGAACCTTTTGATGGACCTCCAGAAGGAGATGGGGCTTGCCTATCTCTTCATCTCGCACGGCCTCTCCGTCGTCCATCACATCGCCGACGAGGTGATGGTGATGTATCTCGGCCGCCCGATCGAAACCGGTCCCGCCGCCGAGGTCTTCGCAAGGCCGCGTCACCCCTATACGGCCGCCCTGCTGTCGGCGACGCCGATCGCCGATCCCGAGCGCGAGAAAAACCGCATCCGCCTGCAGGGCGAGCTGCCGTCGCCGCTGAAGCCGCCGTCCGGCTGCCACTTCAATCCGCGCTGCTGGAAGGCGCAGGACCATTGCCGTCAGGTTTCCCCCGAATTGAGGGGAGAGAGCGCACAACAATATGCCTGTCACTTCCCGCTCGATTGAGCGGGAATGCGGAGACCACAGGTTGGATGCCGGGAGGAAGCATGCCGGACGAGCGGATGAACGGGCCCCATGCGATCATCGTCATGGGGGTCAGCGGCTGCGGCAAGTCCTCGGTCGGCGAAAAGCTTGGCGAAGCCCTGCATCTCCGCTTCGTCGAAGGCGATGGGCTTCACCCGGCAGCCAATGTCGAGAAGATGTCGAAGGGCATTGCGCTGAACGATGAGGATCGGATGCCCTGGCTCGACCTTATCGGCGAACGGATGCAGGCCTCGCTGCAGAAGGGCGAGGGCATCATCGTCTCCTGCTCGGCGCTGAAGCGCATCTATCGCGACAGGCTGCGGGCGGCTGTCGGCGGCAAGCTGTTCTTCGTCTATCTCGAAGGCTCCAAGGCGCTGCTGACAAAGCGCATGGGCGAGCGCAAGGGGCATTTCATGCCGGTCTCGCTGCTCGAAAGCCAGCTTGCGACGCTGGAGGCGCCGACAGGCGAGCCGGGCGTCGTCACCGTCGATATCGACGACACGATCGACGGCATTGCGGCAACGGCCCTCAAGGGCCTCGTCACCCTCGGCGTTACGGCTTGAAACGCTGCGGCGAATAGGCCGTTATATCGATAAATGGCGTCTCGCCGGTGATGCATTCCGCCAGCACGCGGCCGGTCACCGGCCCGAGCGTCAGCCCGTGATGGGCATGGCCGAAGGCGAACCACAGGCCCTGATGGCGCGGCGCCTTGCCGATAACAGGCATCATATCGGGTGTGCAGGGGCGCGCGCCCATCCAGGGTTCGGGATCGAGCCTTTTGCCAAGCGGGAAGATCGTCCGCGCCACGGCTTCGGCCCCGTCGAGCTGGACCGGCGTCTTCGGCGCGTCGAGCGTGGCGAACTCCGCCCCTGTCGTCAGGCGGATGCCGCGGTTCATCGGCGCCAGCAAATAACCGCGTTCGGCATCGAGCATCCAGTTGTTGAGCACGGCGTCGCCCTCGGCGGCATAATGCATGTGATAGCCGCGCTTGACGCCGAGCGGGAAGGAATATCCAAGCCGGCGTGTGGCAACGCCAGCCCAGGGGCCGAGCGCGATCACCGCATCGTCGGCTTCGAGCGGGCCTTCTGCAGTCATGATCTTCCAGCCGGAGCCGAACGGACCGAAGGAGGCGGCGTCGCCGGTGACGAAGCGGCCGCCGAGGCTTTCGAAATAACGGTGATAGGCCGATGTCAACCCATGCGGATCGAGCACCGACCAGGGATCGCGCCAGCGGATGCCGCCGGAAAAATCGCCGGTCAGATGCGGTTCCATACGGGCGATGTCGGCCGATGTCAGGCTGTCATAGCTCACCCCGAATTCGTTCTGCCAGAGGGCTGCCTCGGCAAGCGCCTCGTCGCGCCTGGCCTCCGTCCGGAAGATCTTCATCCAGCCGTCCCTGCGGATCAGCGCCTGCGCCTGCGCGGCCTCGATCAGGTCCTTGTGTTCGCCAATCGAGTTTTCGATCAGCGGCGCGTAGGCCCGCGTGATGATCGCGTGGCGCCGCGCATTCGAATTCCACCAGTAGCGAGCGAGAAAAGCGACCTGGTGCGGCAGCGTGCTGAGGTGATAATGCGCGTCGATGCGGTTATTCAAAGCATAGCGCAGGAGAAGGCCGAGCTGCTGGGGAAAGCCGTAGGGCGCCACGCCCTCGCGCTGGATCAGGCCGGCATTGCCGAAGGAGGTTTCGTTGCCCGGATCCTTGCGGTCGATCAGCGTCACCTGCCGGCCGCGCCGCTGAAGGTGGATGGCGATGGAAACCCCGACGATGCCGGCGCCGAGCACGATTGCGTTCTTCGTCATTTCCCCTGCATTCCGCTGTTTTGCCGGGGTGAAAATGCCCCTGCCGATACGACAGCGCAAACGAAAAATCGCATTCATTTCACAATCATTACGCTTTCCAGTGCGGCATTTTCGGCTTTCATGCGGATATAGAGGACGCAGGCGTTGAGAAGCGAAAAACCGATCGCGTAGAAGGGCAGGCCGAAAGCCAGCGGAAGGGCGGCGATCTCGCCGACGACGATCGCGTAATTCGGGTGCCGGAGGAAGCGATAGGGCCCGGATCTGACGAGCGGCGCGCCGGGCAGGATGATGATGCGCGTCGTCCAGCGCTCCTTCAGCGTCGCCAGTACCCAGAGCCTGAGCGCCTGCAGCCCTGTGAATACGGCAAACCAGAAAAGCTCGACCGGTCTGCCCGCGGCCAGCAGCCATAGTCCGACGAGCCAGCCGGCATGCAGCGCCACCATGGCGGGATAGTGCTCCGGCGCCACCTCTCTGGCACCTCTGGCGAGAAGGGCGGCGGTGTTGCGGCGGGCGAGCACGAGTTCGCCCAGCCGCTGCAGCGTCACGAAGGTCAGGAGCGCGATCGACGGGATCATCGTGCCACCTTCCGGAGCGTCACGCAGCTCGCCGAAAAGCCCGGCCCCATGGCGATCATCGCTGCCCGCTCCGGCAATCCGGCGCGGATCGCCCGCTCCAGGACGAACAGGATGGTGGGTGACGACATGTTGCCATATTCGGCAAGCACGGCCCGCTCATGATCGAGTGTGCCCGGCGGCAGCGAAAGCGCACTCTCCATCGCAGCCAGCACTTTCGTTCCGCCGGGATGGCAGATGAAGCGGTCGATATCACCTGATGTCAGTCCGTTGCGCGCCAGAATGGCCGTCACCGCCGGGCCGAGCTCTCGCTCGGCAAAGGGCGGCAGCGATTGCGCCAGCACGATGCCGAAGCCGCCGTCGTCGATCTTCCAGCCCATGATATCGAGCGTGTCGGGAAAGAGATGCTCGCCGGTTGATTCCACCTCCGCCAGCCCGCCGTCACCGGATCGCAGCACGCAGGCAGCGGCGCCATCGCCGAAAAGCGCCGTCGCGATAATGTTCGGCCGGGTCAGTTCGTCCAGCCGGAAGGCCAGCGTGCAGAGCTCGATCGAGACGAAAAGCACGACGGCGCCCGGCCGGCTGCGCGCCAGCCGCGAGGCGATCGCAAAACCCGACACGCCGGCCGCACAGCCGAGCCCAAAGACCGGCACGCGCTCGATATCGGCCCTGAATCCCATCCGGCGGGCCATCTGCGCATCGAGGCTCGGCGTCGTAAAACCGGTCGACGAGACCGTCACGACACAGTCGACATCGCCGGCATCGAGCCCCGCCTGGCGAAGGGCCGAGCTGACCGCCTCGACGAAGAGTGCGCCCGCCACCTCCGCATAGGCGTGCATCCGGTCCTGCCAGCCATGCGGCTCGTCGAACCAGGCAAGCGGCCGCGCCGCATGGCGCTTTTCAATGCCGGCGCTGTCGAAGACGCGGGCAAGGTGGCGGAAATCCTCGAAACGGTCGGCAAACAATCGGGCCGAGGCTTCGACCGCCTCGCTCTGGAAAATGACATGTTCGGGTGTGGCGACGGCGAGGCTGATGAGTTTCACGGTATCGGTCACAAAATTCTCCTTATCGTTCCCGGCGGAACGACGGAAAACACCCGGTTCCTGCAATCTATTCGGCCTCGAGCACTTCACGAAGCAGTGATGAAGAAAATGGAGAGGCTTTCGAATAAAGCGAGGTGCAACGGTGTTCTCTCCTCGCAACGTCACTCTCGAGGAGTTTTCCCATGACGATCATGACAGTCCGCATTGCTTCAATCCTTCTCGGCGGCTGCCTTGCCGCTTCCGTTTTCGCCGGCCCGATTTTTGCTGCCGGCAATGACAGCAGCACGATGCCGACCTGCAAGAAGGGCGAGATCTACGACCAGAAGACCAAGAAATGCGTCAAGCAGCAGAGCGCCAACGTCTCCGACGAAAACCGCACCGACTATGCCTATTCGCTGGCCAAGGTCGGCCGCTATGAAGAAGCACTTGCCATGCTCGACACGGTCAAGGACCAGAATACGGCCGAGGTGCTGAATTATCGCGGTTATGCCACCCGCAAACTCGGCCGCACCGACGAAGGCATCTCCTATTATCTCAAGTCGGTGAAGATGGATCCGCAATACGCCAAGGTCCGCGAATATCTCGGCGAAGCCTATGTCATCAAGGGCCAGCTCGATCTCGCCAAGGACCAGTTGCAGTCGATCAAGGCGATCTGCGGTACGGGCTGCGAGGAATATCAGGATCTGAACGCCGCGATCATCGATCCGTCGAAGATCTGATCGGGTGGCCCAAGGGCAGGAAAACGGAACCACGAAAGGGATTTCCGAATGTCGGTCGCGCGCACCCTGTTTCCTGCCTATAGTCACGCTAGAGCGGGATCGCCGGTTTATCCGGCGGTTCCGAAGGATGCAGGATCGTCGGAGGCGGCCATCGCGAGCGCAGCGGATATCAGGAGCGGCCTGATGGAAAATCTGGCCAGGCTCTGGCGTTATGGTCTGGTTCTCTCGCATCAGCGCGATGTCGCCGACGATCTGGTGCAGGCGACCTGCCTGCGCGCGCTGGAGCGCGCCGACCAATTCATCCCCGGCACCCGGCTCGATCGCTGGCTGTTTTCGATCCTGCATTCGATCTGGCTTAACGAGATTCGCTCGCGCCGGGTGCGCCAGGGCCAGGGTTTCGTCGATGCCGGCGAGGCGCTGACCTTCGACGGTGCCCACGATACCGAAACCCATGTGATGGCCGCTCAGGTGCTGAAACGGGTGAATGCGCTGCCCGAGGCGCAGAGAACGGCGGTCTTCCTCGCCTATGTCGAAGGACTTTCCTATCGCGAGGTTGCGGGCATACTGGATATTCCGATCGGAACCGTGATGAGCCGGCTGGCGGCCGCCCGCGCCAAGCTCTCCGGCGACGAGCGGGAAGGGGGACGGCAATGAATACGAGAGACACCATTCCCTCCGACGAGGAGCTCACCGCCTTCATCGACGGCGAACTGACGGCCGAGGAGACCGCACGCATCGAAACCATGGTGAATGAAGACCGGGCCGTCGCCGAGCGGCTGGAATTCCTGGCCCGCGCCAGCCTGCCTTTCGAACAGGCCTTCGCCCCCCTTTTGTCGCAGGCCCCGCGCGAGAAACTCGAGAGGATGCTTGCGGCCATCCCCGCGCATGAGAGCGCAAGATCCGCTGCTGCGCCGGCCTTCGCCGGCCGCCGCCGCTTCCTCGGTGCACTGGCCGCCTCGCTGGTCGTCGGTATCGCGATCGACCGCGCCGTCATCGGCATGGGAACGCGCTTTTCGGCAAAGGACGAAAACAGCGAATGGCGCGCCGTGGTCGCCGATTATATCTCCCTCTATACACCGGAAACCCTGGCCGGCCCTGTGCCCGCCGGAGACGTCCAGGCCGCTCAGCTCGGCACCTTCGACGAAAAACTCGGCCTGTCACTTTCTCCCGAAGCCGTCGCACTGCCGGGCATCGATTTCAAACGCGCCCTGCTCCTGCAATATGACGGCAAGCCGCTCGCCCAGATCGCCTATCTCGACCCCGAAACCGGGCCGATGGCGCTTTGCATCGTCCGCTCCGATGCCGGCCCCAAGGCGCCGGATGTCGAAAGCCGCAAGGGCATGAACGTCGTCTACTGGTCGAACGGCACGCACGCCTTCATGCTGATCGGCCACGCGCCCGTGGACAGGATGACGGCGATTGCCGATGGAGTGCGGGAGAGGGTAGCAGCCTAAGTCATGCCCATTCAGGCCGGCGCATCCGCTGTTGCAGACTTGCTCTCAATGGCCGACATGACGACACAATTCCGCGTGACTTTGGCCTGATAGAGCAGGGCATCGGCGGCGACTGGACGAACGACGATCAATGCTCCGATGATGACGACGCCGACCAGCGCGCCGGCGAACAGTAAACCGGCAGGGTCAATGAAGCTGAGCATGATTTCGGCGTGACACGTTGGGCCGCAAACTCAAAAACGCAGGGATGTCGCCTTCGTGCATCGGCCGCGAATAGAAGTATCCCTGGATCAGGAAACCGCCGAGTTCTCCGAGCACGGTCAGTTCTTCTCGCGTTTCGACGCCCTCGATGACGCAGTCGAGGCCCATGTCGCGGCCGAGTGCCAGCAGCGACTTGACGATCTTGTAGCTGGCCGGTTTCTGGTGCAGATCGGTCACGAAACTGCGGTCGATCTTGATCTTGGTCAACGGCAGCGCGTGAAGCCGCGAAAGGCTCGAATAGCCGATGCCGAAATCGTCAAGCGATATGCTGCAGCCGAGTGCCTTCAAGGTGGTGATCGCGCTTTGAATTTGACCGAAATCGGCAGCGAAGGCCGTCTCGGTGATCTCGAGATCGAGACGTTTGGGATCGAAACGGCTTGCGTGGATAATGCTGATGAGATGCAGCAAACCTTCCGGTGAGGTCAGGTCCTGCGCCGACAAATTGAAGGAAAGCCGGATGCCCGCCGGCCAATTGGCCGCGACGGCGAGGGCTTTTTCGAGAAGCGGCCGCGTGATGCGGTTGATGAAGCCCGCCCGTTCGGCGACGGGAATGAACTGGGCCGGCGAGACGTTTCCGAGGACGGGGCTCGCCCAGCGCGCCAGCGCCTCAAATCCGATGGTCTCATCCAGTCGGACATCGACGATCGGCTGAAACACGACACTCAACTCTTCCTGCAAATCGGCCATCTGCAGGACTTGTTCGATCCTGGCATCGCGACGGATTTCCGCATCGTGATCGGAGGAAAACAGGACGGCCCTGCCACGTTTGGTCCGCTTGCCGTGATAGAGCGCATAGTCGGCACGCTCGAAAAGATCTGCCGCGCTTTTGGCCTTTTCCGGGTAGACCGCAAAGCCGATGGAGCAGGAAATCTGCACGGCGGCTTCCGCAAAGACGAAGGGCACGCGCAGCGCTGTGCACAGGCTTTCGCCGAGGGCCAGCAGTTCGGCCTCGTTCGCTGGCCCGGGCATGATCAGCGAAAATTCATCGCCGCCGAGTCTGGCAAGATGCATATTCGCCGGGCATAGCCCGGCCAGACGCTGCCCGACTTCGTAGAGCAATTTGTCGCCGATGCCGTGACCATAGAGGTCGTTGACCGGCTTGAAGCCATCAAGATCGATGATGCCGACCGCAAGGCTTTGCCCATCGCTCTCGGCCTCGCTGAAGGCTCCCCCGAGATGGGAAAAGAATGCACGGCGATTGGGAAGCTCGGTGAGGCTGTCGAGATTGGCGAGCCGAAAGTTTTCGTTGCTCAGCGCCTCGGTCTCTATCTTCGCCGCGATCAGCTGGGTGAAATCTCGGTATTGAATGAGAAGGATGACCAGCATGGTGCCGGAAACAAGCCCGGTATTGATAGCGATGGCAATGAAGACGGCATTGCCCGACAGCGCGAAAAAGATGAAGAACGCGCCGTTGACGATGGCAGCCACGGTAAAGGCTGCCGGACGCAGATGCATCAAGCAGAAAATCACGCCGATAACGGTAATCGCCATATAGAAGGCCACATGGCTCTTCTCAGAGGCGTCGCCGTAGGGAAACAGCATCAGGGACCAGCCTGTGAAGGCGACGGCGATGATGCTGGCGAGCCGATTGGTGCGCGCCAGCGCCCGCGCGGCGACCTCATGGGTCGGCGCGATCCGCAGGGAACGCGACCAGGACAGGATACGAAAGGCGCAGACCAATGTCAGAACGACCGGGATGTAGACAGCCATCCAGGCCGGCGCGACCGACATATGGGTCGCGGCCAACACCCACGTATTGGTCAGGAGAATGACATACATAAGCGGCAGCTGATAGGAGAAGGCCTTGTACTGAGCCTTGAGCAATTCCGGCTTGTCCAAAGGGATGGACATGAACGCGCGAACCTTCGCGAGCCTGCTCGTCAGCGGGATCGGGTCTCTGGTCATGGATCCGCGCTCTGCCCGACTTTCTTGTAGACCATGGTCACTTGCATAATTCTCATGAAGCTGAACGGAACGGCTTCGGTGAATAAACAAGTCGCAGAGCCGGATTGTCTTCCGGCCAGCCACGACGGTTCTATCGGCTTCGGGATCATTGTTTGAAAGATGCAATCGACTCATTCGATCGCATGTGGGCCTCTTGCAGACCGATCGGTTGCGTCTCTGACTTAAATCAAGTCGCGGACAGGCAGCCTGTCGGACGTCTGGCCTTGCGCGATCGATTTAAGCGCATATGCGTTAATGCTTCTGCATCGCAGCCCGGATGCGGGCAGGATTATTCGCAAAGTGGACATCAAGTTCGCAAAGCGGCTGCAGATGCCGCATGAAATCCAACGCGGCAAGTCCGCTGCTACCGATTTCGTGTCAGGAACTGACCGAGGCGGTTTACGAGCTTCGATGCCCAGAACACAGGGACCGAGACCTTGAGGCCATGGCCGGCAAGCGCGCGCAGCACTTCCTTGTTCTGACGCGATATGTTTTGGACGTTTTTGTTTGTCGCGCCCCCCAGGCGCATCCTGACCAACACGCGGGGGATATAAATGGTTTTGATGCGCCCGACTTCCAGAAATCGCATCATCAACTCGACGTCGGCTGCCAGCCGATAACGCAGATCGAACATCCCGAACCGGTCATAGATGCGACGCCGAACATAGAATGTCGGATGCGGCGGGCACCAGCCGCGCGCAAAGGAACCGGGTTGAAACGCACAGGATTTCCAATAACGGACTTTGCGGTCGGTATGCTGGTTGGAAACATAGATGAGATCGCCATAGCAGCCGTCATAGGCTTCGTCTTCCAGCGCAGCCGCCACCGTTTTGAGCGAGCCGCTGCTTTCGAAGGTGTCATCCGCATTCAAGAATCCGATGATCTCGCCGCTCGCAAGGCCAATCCCCTTGTTCATCGCTTCATAGATACCTCCGTCCCGTCCCGAAAGTACACGCCGGTTCTCCGCCGGCGCCGCAGCGATAATGGCGAGCGTGGAATCGCTAGAGCCACCGTCGATAATGATGTGCTCGAAATTGCGGTAGGTTTGAGCGTCGATGGACCTCAGCGCATCGGCAATGGTCTGCTCTGCGTTCCAGCAAACAGTGATAAGGCTTATCCGGGGCGGACGTGGATCGGCTGTGTCTGTGGCCATTTTGACGGGTGTCTTGCTCAAAATTCTAAGAGGCGAAATCTGACCGACCCGTAGCAGACGGAAGGGCGGCGTCGCAATCCACTACTGCAGATTATCTTTGATCAATGCCTGATTGATAGACGATTACGCTAGTTCTCGCTTCGGTAAGTGCATTGCATACAGGTCGATCTATCTGTAGTGAGCAGTGTCGAACAGCGATCGTCATCACGACAGGCTCGTGAACGCGCGCGGATTTACCAAGTTGCAGGAGGTCTCTTGTCTTCTAAGAAAAAGCTGCGCAAAGGCATCTTGCTCGCCGGGGGGTCGGGCACTCGGCTCCACCCCGCGACCCTCGCCATTTCGAAGCAGCTTCTTCCGGTTTTTGACAAACCGATGATCTATTATCCGCTGTCGACGCTAATGCTTGCGGGAATCCAGGATATCTTGATCATCTCGACGCCGCAGGACACGCCGCGTTTTGAACAATTGCTTGGTGACGGCGCCCAGTGGGGACTGAACCTTCAATATGCTGTGCAGGCCGCGCCGGAAGGAATTCCCCAGGCATTCTCGATCGGCAGGGAATTCATCGGGCGAGAGTCCACCGCGCTCGTGCTTGGAGACAATATCTTCTACGGCAACCTCTTGACTCATGATTTATCCGCAGCTTCCGAAAGGTCGGACGAAGCGACAATCTTTGCGTATAAGGTTCACGATCCCGAACGGTATGGGGTGGTGGAGTTTGACGGTCAGGGCAAAGTCCTCAGCCTGGAGGAAAAACCCACCAAGCCCCGCTCTTCCTACGCTGTGACTGGTCTGTATTTCTACGACAATGACGTGATTGAGATTGCTGGCAGTTTGAAACCCTCGCCGCGCGGTGAAACCGAAATTACCGACATCAATCGGCATTATTTATCGGCCGGAAAGCTGAATGTTGCCGTCCTGGGGCGAGGGCATGCCTGGCTCGACACGGGCACGCATGATTCTCTCCTTGAAGCCAGCCAGTTCATTGCCACCATCGAGCGGCGTCAGGGGCTGAAGATTGCTTGCCCCGAAGAAATCGCCTTTCATTTGGGATACATAGATGCCGAGCAATTGCTGAGGCTGGCAGCTCCACTTGAAAAGAGTTCTTACGGTCGATACCTCATCAGCCTGGTGAGTGAGCCAGCTCCGCATTTCCCACCCGGCTGAACCGGCAAAAACTGGAAAACCAATCTTGTCTGCTTTTACCCTGCTTACGTTAAAGACGATGTCCGACGGACGAGGCGCGCTGACCGTCATGGACGGAATACTGCCATTTCCGGTTGTTCGAAGCTTCTGGATCTATGGAGCCGACGGACATACACGCGGTGGTCATCGTCATCACCAGACTCGACAGGCGTTGGTGGCGCTTTCGGGAAGCGTGATGGTTTTGATGGACGATGGAAAAGCCCGCGAAGAGATTACCTTGTCGTCACCGGACCAGTGCCTGCTGGTAGAGCCAAGGGACTGGCATGAAATGACCTTCGGTCCCGGTTCAATCCTGCTCGTTTTTGCCTCTCGCGGATATGATAAGGATGACTACATCGACACCCCCTATGAACGGCTCTGAGATGATTGAGTATGAAAGTCTTGCGCAGGCCAACCGCGCGCTGATGGAAGAGTTGGAGTCGGTTGCTTCCCGTGTCATTCGTTCCGGGTGGTACATACTTGGGAATGAGGTCTCTTCATTCGAAGCTGAATTCGCGGCCTTTGCGGAAAGCAAGCATTGCGTAAGCGTAGCCAATGGTCTGGATGCGCTGATCCTGTCGATCGAAGCGCTCGATCTGCCGAAAGGCAGCGAGATCATGGTCGCCTCCAATACCTATATAGCCACTATTCTGGCAATTCTTCGTGCGGGCCACAAACCCGTTCTGGTAGAGCCCGAACGCGAAACCTTCAATATCGATCCGGAGCGCCTTCTTGCGGCGCTCACACGCAAGACGCGGGCAATCTGCGTAACGCATCTTTTCGGCAAAGCCTGTCGGATGACCGAGATCGCCGCGTTTGCAAGCGAGCATGGTCTCAAGGTGATCGAGGATTGCGCGCAGTCTCATGGTGCGCGCTATGATGGCAAGTTGACCGGCACCTTTGGAATTGCCGGCTGCTTCAGCTTCTACCCGACCAAGAATCTTGGAGCTCTCGGAGATGCGGGCGCGATCGTCACGGATGATGACGAATTTGCAGATCGCTTGAGGCACATGCGCAATTATGGCTCGAAGAAAAAATACGAGAACGTCTATATCGGTGTAAATTCCAGACTGGATGAGATGCAGGCGGCATTCCTGCGGGTCAAGCTGCGTTACCTCGATCAGGTGACTGAACATAAGCGGGCACTGGCCGGCATCTATTTTGCCAATCTGCCCAAATGGCTCGCGCAACCGCTTCGTCGACCTGCCGAGTATGACGTGTTTCATATTTTCGGGATACGTCACCCGGCTCGCGACGAATTGCGCCAGTGGCTACTCGATAACGGGGTCAAGACCGAGATACATTATCCGATCGCGCCGCATAGGCAGAAGGCAATGCAAGGTATTCTTTCCGGCGATTATCCCATTGCCGATGAGCTGCATGCCACCGAGCTGAGCCTGCCGATTTCGGCCGGGCATAGCAGCGATGAGATCGAGCGCGTCTGCAGCCTTCTTGCGGCGCTCCCGGAGAAGCTGAAGTTGTCGGCATGACAGAACATCTGAAAGGATCGGTCTCGGCGCGTGAGGATGACGATTGGGATATCGTTATCAAGCCTTCGAAGGGCAATACGCCGGATCTCAGCCTTGTCTGGCAATATCGCGATCTCGTCTGGATGTTTTTCAAGCGGGACTTCACGACCTTTTACAAACAGACCATTCTCGGGCCTGTCTGGTACATCATTCAGCCGTCACTGACGGCGATGACCTATTATGTCGTGTTCGGAAAAATCGCCAATCTTTCCACGGATGGCCTCCCGCCCTTCTTGTTTTACATGTCGGGCACCATCATCTGGAGCTATTTTTCCGCCTGTCTGACCAATAACTCCGAGGTCTTCTCGAAGAACGCCAATCTGTTCGGAAAGGTTTATTTTCCGAGGCTTGTGGTGCCACTGTCTGTTGCGATGAGCGGCCTTGTCGCCTTTGCGATCCAGTTCCTGCTCTTGTTGACGGTTTCCATTGGCCTGAAAATTGCCAATCCCGATCTGACCCTGAACTATTGGTTCCTGTTTCTGACGCCGCTGGTGCTGCTCTATATCGCCGTGCTGGGCATCGGTGCGGGGCTTGTCGTTTCGGCGCTGACGGTGCGTTTCCGAGATCTTGTCTACGCCGTCGGGTTCATGACGCAGCTCTGGATGTATGGTACGCCAATCGTGTACCCCTTCAGCCAGATCCCGGAACGGTATCATTGGTTTTATTACATCAATCCAATGACCACGCCGGTTCAAACCTTCCGCTGGGCGCTTTTTGACGCTCCCGCCTTGCCCGTCGGTCTTTGCCTCGCCAATCTTGCTGTGACGATGGCGATCACCCTATGTGGGTTGGCACTTTTTTCGCGCGCGGAAGCCAACGCGATGGATACCGTCTGATGAACGATATCGTTATTCGAGCGGAGCACGTCAGCAAGCTATATCGTCTTGGCGTGATCAATCACGGCACTCTCTATCGCGACCTTCAGAGTTGGTGGGCGAAGTGGCGCAACCTTCCGGATCCGAACGTTTCGGTATCCGATCATACGTCCGACCGCGGCGCGCAGTCGCGGCTGAAGGGAGACATCTTCCACGCGCTGGATGACGTCTCTTTCGAGGTCGGGCACGGCGAGATCGTCGGGATTATCGGCAGGAACGGCGCCGGAAAATCCACGCTGTTGAAGGTGATGTCGCGTATCACCATGCCTAATTCGGGCTTCATAGGGATACGAGGCAGAATTGCCAGCCTGCTTGAGGTTGGCACGGGTTTTCATCCAGAACTCACCGGCCGAGAGAACGTCTATCTCAACGGCGCCATCCTGGGCATGAGCCGTGCCGAGGTCAGATCGAAATTCGATGAAATCGTCGAGTTTGCCGAAATCGGCGAATTTATCGACACGCCGGTGAAGCGCTATTCGTCGGGCATGTATGTCCGCCTGGCCTTCTCCGTCGCGGCGCATCTCGAGCCGGAAATACTCTTGGTCGACGAGGTATTGGCCGTCGGCGACGTCAACTTCCAGAATAAATGCATGGGGCGCATGCAGGAAGTCACGAAGGCTGGCCGAACGATTATCTTTGTCAGCCACAACATGACGGCGATCAGCAGCATCTGCCCGAAATCGATCCTGATGGCCGACGGCAAAGTCGCTGCGATGGGCGATACCGCCGATGTGATAAAAGCCTATCTCGACCGACCGGAATTCGGCGGCACGGCAATTTACTCGGTCAATCCCGAGGACGTCGATGGAAAGGCGGTCATATGCCGTGTTGCGGTACTGAACGAGAAGGACGAGGTTTCCGGAACGGTGGAACTGTCCAAGGGCTTCTCCGTCGAGGTCGAATACGAGTTGAGGGAGCCTCTCTCCGGCCTCTCGGTCGGAATGCAGATCATGATGGAGGATGGCTATACGCCCCTCGTCAGCCTTTCCGATCCCGAGCTCGACGTCGGGCGCCTCGACGCCCGGCCAGCCGGTTATTATCGAGCCCGCGTCAAATTTCCCGGATGTCTTCTCAACACCGGCACGTTCTACGTGCGGCTGGGCATATCGAGCCGGTTCTCGATATATTCCGTCGCCGAGGGTATCCGGTTCGACGTGGAGGACAATGTCGGAATTATCCAGATGCTGGGTCAGCAACGGAAGCCGTCGATTTCGGCCATCCAGCTGCCTTGGGAAGTGGAGAAGCTTTTCCTGCGTGATTCTGAGGGTGTTTTGAAATGAAGAGAGCGCTTGTCACCGGGGCAGATGGGTTTATCGGTTCGCATCTTGTCGAGACTCTGGTCAGATCGGGCGTCGAAGTCCGTGCCCTTTGCCAATACAACTCGTTTTCCAGCTGGGGCTGGCTGGACCAATCGGAATATCGCGGCCATTTCGAGGTGGTCCTTGGGGACGTCCGCGATCCCGCGCAGATGCGCGCCGTCGCTAGAGGTGTCGACACGATCTTTCATCTCGCCGCTCTGATCGCCATTCCCTATTCCTATCAGGCACCCTCAAGCTACATCGATACGAATGTGCATGGGACGCTGAACGTCCTTCAAGGGGCTCTCGACGCCGGTGTCGGAAGGGTGATCCAGACTTCGACGAGCGAAGTCTACGGCACGGCGCGTTTTGTGCCGATCAGCGAAAGCCACCCGCTGCAGGCGCAGTCGCCCTATTCGGCTTCCAAGATCGGCGCCGATGCGATCGCCTACAGCTATCATTCGAGCTTTGATCTGCCGGTGACCATCGCACGGCCTTTCAACACCTTTGGCCCGAGACAATCGGCAAGGGCGGTTATTCCGACCGTGATTTCGCAGCTTCTGAGCGGACGGACGACCTTGAAACTCGGTGCGCTCTCACCCACGCGGGATTTCAATTTCGTGCAGGATACATGCGACGGCTTTCTGGCGCTCGCGGCTTGCGACCAAGCGATCGGGCAGACGGTCAATATCGGCTCCGGCAGCGAGATCTCGATCGGCGATACCGTTCAACTGATCGCCGACATCATCGGCATCAGCGTCGAGATCGAATGCGACGAACAGCGTTTGCGGCCGGCAAACAGCGAAGTGGAACGCCTCTGCTGCGACAACAGCCTGATCAGGTCCCTGACCGGATTTTCGCCGCGTTACAGCGTGGAAGATGGCCTGAAGGCAACGATCGAATGGCTGCGTCAGCCGCAGAATCTGGCGCGGTATAAGGCGGATATTTTCAATGTCTAGACGCGCAGTCATTCTGGCGGGGGGAATGGGAACGCGGTTGCGGCCCTATACCGTCGTCCTTCCAAAACCTTTGATGCCGATCGGCGATTATCCTATTCTCGAGGTCATCATTCGACAGCTGATATCGGGCGGATTTCAGCACATAACGCTTGCCGTCAACCATCAGGCGGAATTGATCAAGGCGTTTTTCCAGGATGGCGATAAGTGGGGCGTACGCATCGACTATTCGCTCGAGGACGAGCCGCTTGGCACGATGGGACCGCTCCGGTTGATCAAGGATCTGCCGGAGAATTTCCTGGTGATGAACGGCGACATCCTGACGGATCTCAACTATGCCGATTTTCACGATACCCATGTCCGTGACGGCAACATCTTCACGATCTCGTCCAAGACGCGGCAGCACCGCATAGACTACGGCGTTCTTGATACCAACGAGGCAGGACGCCTGACCGGCTTCCGGGAGAAGCCGACGGCCGAGTATAAGGTCAGTATGGGCGTCTACATGGTGTCTGCGGCGGCCGTCGAACATATACCGCAACGCGGTGCCTACGGCTTTGACCAGTTGATGCTCGATCTCCTGGCGGCAGGCAAACCGGCCACGGTGCGCGATTTTCAAGGCTACTGGCTCGATATCGGACGCCCCGACGATTATGCATTGGCGATCGAAGAGTTCGAAACCATGAAATCCAGGTTCTTGAATGGTTGATGCCATTGTCACCGGTGCGGGCGGCTTTCTCGGGAGGCGTCTGGTGGAGCGGCTTGAACGGGCCGGCGTTGACGTGCTTGCGCTTGACCGAACGCAGGGGGACATAAGCGAAGAGCGCCTTTGGCAGGATCTTCCGGCCGCGCGCACGCTGTTTCATCTTGCCGGCAGGACATTCGTTCCAGATAGCTGGACACAAGGCCCGAGCTTCACCGCCGCCAATGTTCTCGGTACGCAGCATGCTTTGAACTGGTGCAAGCGGCACAAGGCCAAACTCGTCTTCGCAAGCGCCTATGTTTATGGGGTGCCGGAACGGCTGCCGATCCACGAAAGCGATCCGGTCAAGCCGAATAACCCCTACGCGCTTTCCAAATATCTTGCCGAACAACTCTGCGAGTTCGCTGTCACATACGAGCAAATACCGGTGGTGGTATTGCGCCTTTTCAATATATATGGGGTTGGGCAGCGCCTGGAATTTCTGATACCGACGCTTCTGCATCAGATACGAACGAAGCAGGAAATACAGGTCATGGACCTCAGCCCGCGGCGGGACTATGTCTTCGTTGACGATGTCCTGAGCGCCTTCGCCAAAGCCATGGACGTGGCCGAAGGCTACCACTGCATCAATATCGGGTCGGGAACGTCGTATTCGGTGCAGGAAATCATCGATATCTTGCAGAAGGCGGCCGGCACTGATCTACCTGTTGTGTCGTCTTGCGCTGTTCGGCGGAATGAAATACCTGACGTGCGGGCGGATATTACGCGGGCTCGCGCCGTTCTTGGATGGCAGCCGGAGTGGGATCTGCCGGCCGGCATCGGCGTGATGATGAAGGAGTCGTAAATTGAACGAGCGTTACGTTCCGATCAACAAGGGCAACTACTCGATGGACACGGACGAGCGCGAAGCCGCGTTCGACAGGTTCCGTGGCGAGGGATGGGAAGCCGAATACGCGGATTACCGTCGCAAGTGGTCGGAATATGCCCTGAACCAGCAGGTTTCGGACTACCCGCTGCTCGTCGATCTCGAGCTGGCGTCGATCTGCAATCTGCGTTGCCCGATGTGCTATACGATCAGCGACGAGTTCAAGAAGAGCGTTAACACGACCCGGATGGACTGGGACCTTTATTGCCGCATCATCGATGAGATCGGCGGCAAGGTTCCTGCGATCCGTCTGTCGCTGCGCGGCGAGGCGACGTTGCACAAGCGTTTCGCGGACTGTGTGCGCTATGCCAAGGACCACGGGATCAAGGAAGTCTCGACCCTCACGCATGGTTTTAAGCTCAACAGAGACTATTTCGCCCAGCTCGTCGATGCCGGTATCGACTGGATCACCGTTTCTATCGACGGCACCGGTGAGACCTATGAGAAGATCCGCAAGCCGATCAAGTTCCAGGCTCTGCTCGACAAGATCAAGGACATAAAGAAATACAAGGATGAGCGCGGTCTCCATCGTCCTGTCATCAAGGTGCAGGGCATTTGGCCGGCGATCCGGGAAAATCCTGATCTCTATTACGAGACCTTCGCGCCTCATGTGGATCTCGTCGCCTTCAATCCGCTGATCGATTATCTCGGCAAAGATTCCGATATCGCCTATCTCAACAACTTCACCTGCCCGCAGCAATACCAGCGCCTAGTAATCGGTGCCGACGGATTGGTCATGAAGTGCTCGAACGACGAGGAGAACCGTGAGGTTATCGGCGATGCGAACACCGAAACCGTGCACCAGATATGGCACGGGGAAAAAATGAACGCGGTGCGCGCGCTGCACAAGGAACCGCAGGGTTTCCTGAAAAGCGAGGTCTGCCGCAGGTGCTACCTGCCGAGAGAGACCAATGACGAAACCGCTCAGATTTGCGGCAGACAGGTCATTGTCCGGAATTATGTCGATCGGAACCAGGAAATCGGGCGATAATCGGCTGAAATACGCGCGCAGCGGCAACCTTTTCAGGTCGACATTTATCGGGCCTGGGGCAAAGGCCATGCTGCCAAGGGCGCGAGGCAAATTGCCGGTCGTGATTACAGGGAGTAACAGATGTTCCGCAACTATCGGCCTGATCGCTGCTATATCATAGCCGAGATCGGCGGCAACTTTACAACGTTCGATCAGGCAAAGCTCCTGATTGACGAGGCAAAGGCGTCAGGGGTCGATGCTGTCAAGCTCCAGACTTACCGGGCAGAAACACTGTCGAGCCGGAATGCCATGTTTGACATGGAAAACACCGGCGTTACCTCGCAGTTCGAACTTTTCCGTAAATATGAAATCAGCCACGAACTGCATGAGGCCGTTTTCCGCTATGCCGAGGAGCGCGGGCTGGATTGGTTTTCGTCTCCTTCGCACGAGACGGATGTCGATCTCCTGGAGAGATGCGGAGTTGGGGCCCATAAGGTGGGCTCGGACGACGCGGTCAACATTCCTTTTCTTCGCTATCTGGCAAAGACGGGCAAGCCGATCATCCTGTCGACGGGCATGTCCACACTAGACGAAGTTCGGGAATCCGTTGCCGCAATCAAGGAAGCTGGCAACGACAAGCTCATTCTGCTGCATGCCATCACGAGTTATCCGACGCATCCGGAAAATGTGAACCTGCGGGCGATGCAGACGATGATGGAGACGTTTCCGGATCTCGACGTTGGTTATTCCGACCATACGCTGACGCCTGTCGCAAGCCTTTGTGCGGCGGCAATGGGTGCCCGCGTGATAGAGCGGCATTTCACCTACGACAAAGCCGCCGACGGTCCCGACCACATGCTTTCGGCCGATCCGGCGGAAATGAAATGGCTTGTGGATGCGATCCGCGCCTTCGAGATCATGAAAGGCAGCGGCCGCAAAGAACCGGCTGCAAGCGAGGCGACGACCAGGCTGAACAACCGCAAGAGCATCGTTGTCAGCCGACCGCTCAAAGCTGGCCATGTCATCTCCGCCGGCGACATCTCGGTCAAACGGCCGGGGACGGGGATAGAACCTAAACATCTCGAAACTCTTGCCGGGCGACGACTGGTTAAGGATCTCGACGGCGACGCGGTTCTCCATTGGAGCGATCTGGCGTGACGCTTGGGATCGTTATCCAGGCGCGGATGGGATCGACGCGGCTGCCGGGAAAAGTGCTTCGCGACATTTCCGGAAAGCCGCTTCTCGGACATGTCCTTGATCGGCTTCAGATGTTGAAGCGCCCGGCCAAGGTTGTCGTTGCGACATCGTCCGCCAGCGAGAACGATGTTATCGAAGGCTGGTGCCTTGAGCATGGCGTCAGTTGCTTTCGCGGCGACGAAACCGATGTTCTCGATCGTTATTTTCAATGCGCGAAATCGCTTGGGATGTCGGATATCGTGCGGTTGACCGCAGATAATCCTTTCACCGACATCGAAGAACTCGAGAGGCTGATCGATCTGCACCAAAAGCAGGGATTCGATTACACACATGCCTTTGGCCAGTTGCCTATCGGCGTCGGCGCCGAGATATTTACCTTCGAAGCCCTATCGCGCAGCCACCGCGAGGGGAAGCTGCCGCACCATCGCGAACACGTGAATGAATACTTCACCGATCGGCCCGAACTGTTCAAGATCGGTCAGCTCGATGTGCCCTCGGCCAAGATTTCTCCGGCGCTGCGCCTGACGGTGGATACTGAGGAAGATTGGAGCCGCGCCCGTGCGCTCGCAGCGCAGGCGGGTGGAAATTGGCTCGGGACGGAAGAAGCGATCAGACTATGTTCGTCTTCTGCATAGAAAGTTCACATGCACGCGGCATGGGTCATCTCTTTCGGTCGCTGACGCTCGCCACCGAATTGCGTTCACGCGGTTATCGGATCCGTTTTTTGGCGAACGACCATCCGAATTCGTTGAGAATCATCCGGGAGCGCGGGTTTGACCTGGCGCTTTATGAGCTCGCCGCCGTAACGGGATGGGAGAAGGATTTTCTCGACGCCTCTGCTCCGTCTCCGGTCTGGATCAACGACCGCCTCAATACGCAGCGGTTCCATAGCGAGACGATCAAGCGCCTGGGCGCCAAGCTTGTTACCTTTGATGATCGTGGTGATGGCGCGGCACTTGCGGACCTGAATATCTGCGCTCTCCTGTTCGAGAAGACGGAGGGTCTCAAAGGCAGGGATGTGCGGCTGGGGGTGGAGTACATGATACTCAATCCCGAAATCGCCAGGTATCGCCGAGTTCGGGAAAAGCTTGCATCGATACTTGTCACGCTCGGCGGCGCCGATACTTACGGAGTGACGGTTCGCGTCGCCAGATGGCTGAGCAGAAAGCCCTTTCCTGTCACCATCGTAACAGGCCCGAGCTTCCAGCACATGGCGGAGCTTGAAGAGGTCGTCGCGGCGGCTGCGCCGGATCGGTTCAGATTGCTGAACCAGGTGCCGTCGCTTGCGGCGGAGATGTACGGGCACGATCTGGCGATTACCGGGGGCGGTCTCACACCCTTCGAAGCGTGTGCGGCCGGTCTGCCCTGCATCGTGGTCGCAAACGAGCCTTTTGAAATCCCGGTCGGTCGGGCGCTCGAGGAGCTTGGAGCAGCGTTTTTCGCCGGTCATCACTCCGCTTTTGATCTCGGCATCCTGGAAAAGGCAATTCCCATCAGGAGCATGAGTGAGACCGCCATGACCAAGGTCGACCTTGGCGGGGTTGGCCGAGTCGCTGATTTGCTGGAAAGATTGGCTGCATGACCCTGACAGTGGTGATCCATCAACCGGATTTTGCATCCTATCTAGGCTTTTTTCAGCGTTTCCTGAATGCCGACCTCTACATCGTTCTGGATCACGTTCAGTTCGTCCACGGCACGAGCAAAAGCTGGACGCACCGTGACAAGATAAAGACGGCACAAGGCGACCGCTGGCTCACCGTCGGAATCAGAAAGCCAAGCTTCGGTACACCGATCAATGCGGTGGAACTGGCACCCGGCACCGGATGGATAGACCAGAACCTTTCGCTGCTGCGTGAAAACTATCGCAAGTCCGCCGGCTGGAGCGAAGTCTTTCCCCGCATCGAAGCCCTTTACGGCAAGCGGTTCGACCTCTTGGCCGATTTCAATATGCATTTCCTCGACGGTATTCTGGATATGCTTGAAATCACCATGCCGATGGTGCAATCGAGCACTCTAAGCCCCGAGGGTCACAGGAACGAGTTGCTTGTCGAATTGCTGGGCAAAGTGGGAGCGACGCGTTATCTCTCGGGTCTCGGCGCGCGCGACTATATGCGGCCGGAACTGTTTGCGGCAGCCGGAATCGAGATCGAATGGCAGCAATTCGTCCATCCGGTTTATCCACAGCCGTTCGGCGATTTCATTCCCTATCTCAGTATTCTCGACACACTGCTGAATTGTGGTATTGCAGGCACGCGTGACCTGCTCTGGAGTTGCAAATGAATATTCTCGCGATCGGTGCCCATTTTGACGACGTTGAGCTCGGCTGCGGTGGTGCATTGGCGCGCCACACAGCAAACGGCGACACCGTTTACGTCTATGTCGCGACCGTATCCGGCTTTTCCAACCAATATGACCAGTCCGTGCGCAGCAGCCAGGTCGCCAGAGCGGAAGCGGATGCTGCGATGGAAATCCTCGGCGTCCACAAGATGTTCTGCGGCGAGTTCAAGACGCTCCAGATCGAGTTCGTCGACCCGCTGAATATCGAGATCCTCAAGCTGGTGCAGGATCTGAAGATCGATATGGTCTATACGCACTGGGTCGGCGACATCCACCATGACCACCTGGCACTGTCGCGCGCATCGCTGCACAGCTGCCGCCATGTGCCCCGCCTGCTGATGTATCGCAGCAACTGGTATCATTCGACCGTCGATTTCCGGGGGAATTTCTACGTCGACATTACCGCCCATTGGGATCAGAAGGAAAAAGCGATCCTTGCCCATGAATCCGAGATGGAGCGCACCGGGCGGAAATGGGTGAGCTTCTTCCGCAATGAAGCCGAGAACGCCGGCCAGCGCATCGGTGTCAAATACGCTGAAGTCTTCGAGGTGGTGAAGTGGCTTCAGCCTTGAAGAAGGTCATGACCTTCGCCTCCATGCTGCTTCCATACGGCGTGCATGAATTGAGGCGCAGACATAAACAGCGGGCCGAACTCTCCGGACCCATTCTGCAGACTTTGAAGGCCAATCGAAAGCTGGCGGGACGTCATCAGGGCCGGCGCTGCTTTATCGTGGGTAACGGTCCTAGTGTGAAGGCCTTGGATCTGACGGTGCTTGAAGGGGAGACCGTAATAAGCGTATCGAATGGTTATCTTCATGCCGGCTTTATGCGCTTCGCACCGAAATACCATGTCGTTCCGCAGATAACCTATGGCACCATGACTGAGGATCAGGTTGCGCGCTGGTTTACCGAGATGCATGAAAATCTTGGTGAGGCAGACCTGTTTCTGAACGAAACCGAAGCCGGCATCGTCGCCGAGCGCAAACTGTTTGCCGGTCGTAAAGTGCACTACGTAGCTCTTCGAACGAGTTTCGACGAAATCAGTGACACTTCCATTATCGACATTGCAAAGCCGATACCACGGATCGATTCTGTTCCGGTGCTCGCTTTGATGATCGCCATGCATATGGGCTTCGAAAATATCGTCCTGCTCGGCGTCGATCACGACAGCTGGCGAAGCGGATATTATACCTATGCCTTCGATTTGAAGACACAAGCCGATACGGATTTCTCGGTAACTTCCGAAGGGAAGATCCTGTCCCCTAACTACGACACATTTCAAAGCCTTGCCCGTCTCTGGCGCCAGTATCGCCGGCTGGCGACGATCGCCTCCGCCAACGGCATCCGCATAATTAATGCAGGGATAGGCGGCGAACTCGATGAGTTCGAACGGATACCGCTGAACCTGCTGCTCTCGCAAGACAAGGTGCAGTGATATGCGCGCTCGTATCTTTTCGCTGGTGCGCCGTTTTTTTAAACCCAGGGATCCACCCGGCCTTCAAGGCCAAACCGGTTACATCGGTGAATTCCCAACTTGGGAAGAAGCAAAGGCAGGCTTGCCCGGCTATTCAGATCCGAACATCGCACAGAGAGTCGCTTACGGCACGACCGAAGTCCTGAGTGGACGGAAGGCTTACGAACGCGATTCGATTACGTTCGAGACCAGACAATATGCTTTCCCGATCGCAACTGCCCTTTTATGGGCTTCGAATGGGCGCGGCGCGCTTAACGTTCTTGATTTCGGAGGTGGGCTCGGCACGACCTTTTTCCAAAATCGGCCCTTCCTGCAGGCTGTTTCTCAGATCAATTGGGTGATCGTTGAGCAACAGACGTTTGTTGAACAAGGAAAACATCTATTCCGAGATAGCCAAGTTAGCTTCTATTCTGATATGCGCCAAGCGTTGGCGACGGAGATCCCGGATATAGTCCTTTTCTCTAGTTCCCTACAATACGTCGAGAGGCCTTACGATATCCTGGAGGCCGTAAAAGCTTCAAAGGTCCCGATGGTTGTGTTTGACAGAACGTTGTTTTCAGGCTGCCTAGACGACGCCCTGACGCGCCAACATGTATCGGCTGATATATTCTCTGCTGTCATACCGACGTGGATTTTCAGTGAATCCAAATTTCTAAATTACATGGAGTCGAGCTACACGCTCGTCTCAAAATTTCCAGCGTCCTGTTCCACGGTCGAAAATGATCGAGAAAATCGGAACCTGCAGGAGTCCGGTTATTTGTTCGTGCTGAACGGTTCGCAATACGATGTTGCCCTGCAGTCGCCCAAAATCAGCGAGAATAAAGAATGAGTTCATTGGAAAACCATCCCCAATCCTGCCCATTGTGTGCGGGAAAGCAAATCGGATTGCACCGCTGGTTCGACGTGGACGTTTTGAAAGCGGATTGGCAGAAGGGGTTTGGCTTTGAACCGTTCAGTCGGCTTGGCATTGAGGGCGTAGCGCATCAGTTTCGGTGTTTCGACTGTGACTTGAGATTTTTCGACCCCGCAACGACGCTGGCGGGAGACGGTGAGTTTTATAATGAACTTTCGAGCCGCTTTTCCTGGTATTACGAGAAGGACAAATGGGAGTTTGACGTCGCGGCGGAAATTCTCGCCGGTCTAGACGGGATAAAGAGGGTGTTGGAGGTCGGCTGCGGCCAAGGCCACTTCCTCGTTCGAATCAAGAATCGCTACGACGTGAAGGGCTTGGAATTCAACCCTCAGGCGATTGCCGATTGCAGAGCCATCGGCCTTGACGTTACCAGCGAGGCGATGGAGACACTAGGTGAAGGCTGTTTCGACGTTGTCTCGGCGTTCGAGGTTCTGGAGCATTTGCCTGCGCCACGCGAATTCATTGAACAGTCCTTGCGGCTTTTGAGGCCGGGCGGCTACCTGTTGTTCGCAGTACCTGATCCGGAAGGATATTTCACAGAGGCCGAAAAAGTTCTTCTCGATATGCCTCCCCACCACGTAATGGGCTTTTCGAAGAAAGCCTTCAAGAACATGGAGGCCCTCTTCTCCCTCAAGTTGGAGCAGGTCCATCAAGAGCCTCTTCGCTTTGCACACTATAGATCTTATTTGGGTAATTTCCTTGCTCCTCCGCCTCCGCCGCGAAAGCCGAGCCTACTCGATCGCGTCCTTTATCGATTGTTCGGCTATCAGAAGGAGCGTGATGTCGAATTAAAGAGGCTCGGGGAGAGAGTCACGGAAATGCAAATGGCAACGACCTTTCAGAGCGCCAAAGACAAGCTGGTGGGTCAAACACATCTTGTCCTGCTTCAGAAGCAATAGGTTCTCGCGCTGCAATGATCGTGTATGTCCTGATCCCGGTTTTTAATCGTCTCGAACACACAAGGCGTGTTCTCACTTCTCTGCGTGCTCAGAGCATTGCACCGAAACTGAGGATGATAGTCGTCAACGACGGTTCGACCGATCGAACGGCGGAGTATCTACAGTCGCAGGGCGACGTGGTTGAAATCCGGGGCGACGGCAATCTTTGGTGGGGAGGAGCCATCGAGGAAGGGCTGAAACGCGTGCTTCCGTCGTCTCAGGCGGAAGATTACATCCTGTTCCTCAATAATGATACGTGGTTTGGCGATCATTATATTGAAACCTTGATCCGAACGTCGAAGGAAAATGGTGACGCCGCGGTCGGAAGCGTCATCCATGAAGAGGGACGTGACCCACCTTTGGTCAGTATCGGGGCTAAGGTCAACATCAACAGGCTTGCCGTATGGGACCTGCTCTCGGAATTGAATGAAACGGAAAAACGGTCGCCCAACAGCCACTATCGCGTCGATGCGTTGAGTGGCCGGGGAACGCTCTATCCTGCGCATCTGTTTAGGAAATATGGCGGCATGCGGCCGTCGCTTCTGCCGCACTACATGGCTGACTACGAAATCGCCATGCGTTTCGCCCGCGCAGGCGTGCCACTGGTTGTCAGCAGCAATGCAATCGTCTATTCGCCTCCGATATATGGAAATGATACGTCCAGACTTTCATGGTGGAAGCAGTTCTTCGGTAGGCGTTCGCCTCATAACGTGTTTCAGCGCCTGATTTTTTATTCGCTTGTCGGCACACCGGTGCAACGCATGACCGCACCTGTTCGAATGGCGTATTTCTCGTGTAGCCGCGCGTTTTCGACGTGGAGGTCATTGGCGAAACAAAAGGAAGGAATGATATGAGCGGCGGCCAGCATCAGCAATGCATCGCGTGCGGATCGAAGATGCGAACTTTTATCGAGCGGATCAGCGACGACCGATACGGCTGCCCCGGAGTTTATGCGATAGACCGATGCGTTTCCTGCGGTCACATGTCGACCGCGCCACGCCTGACAGAAGAAGATCTGCCCGCGCTCTACAGCAACTATTATCCCCGTCGTGAGATCGACTTCGTTGCGCTGGAGAAAGAGGCTGCGCTCGTCCAAAGACCGCTCGCCGGATTTCGCCGATGGATAGCCGGGACCGATAACCAGGGGCATTATCTTGCCAAGCCGGGGCAAAAGGTGCTCGATATCGGCTGCGGCTCGTGTCTCTCTCTTCTGGAGATGCGTACGCTTGGTGTCGACTGCTGGGGGATCGAGGCTGATCCGAACGTGCGAACGATCGCCGAGAAATATGCCTTACGCGTTCATATCGGCAATATCTATGATGTGCCATTCCACGACCAGAAGTTCGATCTCATCGTGCTGAACCAGGTCATCGAACATGTGCCCGATCCGCTCGCGATGCTTGCGGCTCTGAAAGGCCGTCTCAACAGCGGCGGACGCGTCATATTGGCCTTTCCGAATACGGGTTCCTTTCACCGTAAACTGTGGAAGGAGCGCTGGATCAACTGGCACATTCCATACCATCAGAACCATTTCAATCGAACTTCTTTTGCTCTGCTTGCGCGGAAATCCGGTTACGATGTCGAGCGGATCAGGACCATCACTCCCAATCTCTGGTCGGTGCTTCAGCTCAGGACCTCGCGGGAGCAGCGCCAGGAAGGAAAGGCGTCCAATACCTGGTCGGAAAGCGACAATTCTCAGATGCCGCCGAGCCTTATTCAAAAACTTCGCAACGTCGCTGTTTCGCGCGGCGCACGCCTTGCAGGTGTCATGATGGGATTTGGGAACCGGGCTCTGGATGCGATGGGGCAGGGCGATAGTCTGTTGGTAGAACTCCGTCTTTCCGCTCCAAGGAACTAGGATTTTAACGCCATGCGGATTGCCGTGTTCGATACCTACTATTCCCGATTTCTGACGATGCATTATCGTCGCAATCGGGATTTGAGGTCGGCTTCCTCCGAAAAGCAGACGGCTTCCCTGCTCGAGGCAGCGTTCGGGACGTCCGATTTCTATTCACGCCACTTGAAGGACCAGGGTTGCGAGGTCCTCGATATCATCGGCAATTGTGTTCCGCTTCAATCGGCCTGGGCAGAAGAGAACAGTGAGCCGTTCAGCCCATGGGCGATGAAGCTTCCGCATCGGTTTTTCAGGTTGCCCTATGTCGGGGCGCGCCTGGCGGCACTCCCCGGTTTGCTTGAGGTCGCGATGGCGCGCGTCCGCGCGTTCAAGCCGGATGTGCTCTATTGCCAGGATCTCAGCTTTTTCCCACCTCATGCGTTGATTGAGCTGAAAAAGACGGTGCCACTCATCGTGGGCCAGATCGCTTGTCCGTTGCCGCCGGACGGCTTTTTGCGTCCCTATGATCTCATTCTGACGTCCTTTCCCCATTTTGTGCCCCGGTTCCACGAGATGGGCATAAAATCCGAATATTTCCGGATCGGCTTTGATACCCGGGTGCTGGATATTCTCGGGAATGTCCCCCGCGACGTACCCGTGAGCTTCGTCGGCGGCATAAGCCGTCATCATGGCAAGGCGATCCCGCTGCTCGAACATCTTGCCAATACCACGCCGATACAGTTTTTCGGCTACGGCGCCAGGACGCTTCCGCGCTCATCTCCAATTCGAAAACGTCATAACGGCGAAGTTTGGGGCCCGGACATGTATCGCGCTCTGGCCCGCAGCCGGATCACGCTTAACCGGCATATCAACGTTGCCGAAAACAATGCCAACAATATGCGGCTTTACGAGGCGACGGGTGTCGGATCGTTGCTCATAACCGATAGGAAAGACAATCTCGGTGAGATTTTCGAGGTCGGCAAGGAAGTGGTTGTCTATTCCAGCCCTCAGGAAGCCGCGGAACTTATCCGCTATTACATGGAACACCCCGACGAGGCTGACCTTATCGCGAAGGCCGGTCAGGCTAGGACACTGAAGGATCACACCTACAAGTCGCGAATGAACGAGTTGGCGTCGATTCTTGATAGACATCTGGAGGAACGGGGCTGATGTCGTTTATTCATGCGACTCTCAACCGCTTCCCAGTGTTGAAGCGCCGGTTGAAAAGATTGCGTGAACAACTGATGCCTGCGGCATCGGTGTCCTCGCACTACGTCGAAATAGATTCAGCTCGGCGAGACAGCGAAAGCACGCGTCTGGCTGCATCCTGGAAAGCGAGTGATCTGCCTGCGCGTCAGAGAGCTCTCGTCGAGCGCCAGTTGAAGGAATATCGCGGTGGCGCTTCCATCGATGTATTCGATGTTTTTACCTCTGCGCTCCGTAAGATCGACAATCTGCCGGCTGCCGGTTCATTGCTCGAAATCGGTTGTTCCAGCGGATATTACTCCGAGGTTTTGGAGGTAAATGGCCTACCGTTGCGATATCACGGCTGCGATTATTCCAATGCGTTCATCGATATGGCGCGCAGCCTCTATCCAGTACTATCGTTCGATGTGGAGGATGCAACGCGGCTCAGCTATAAGGATGATGCGTTTGATGTCGTGGTTTCGGGATGCTGCCTGTTGCATATTCCGAACTTTCAAACGGCGATTGCCGAAAGCGCTCGCGTCGCCAAGGAATACGTCATTTTTCACCGCACACCTGTCGTCTATGGCGAACCGACCAAGTATTTCCGTAAGCAGGCCTATGGCGTCGAGACCATCGAGATCCATTTTTCGGAACCGGAGCTATTGGAGAGCTTTCGGGTTCATGGCCTGGAAGTGCAATCCACCTTTACGCTAAATGAGAGCGCGGATCCGCGTGACAGTAGCAAGGGCAATGCCAACCGCACCTATTTGTGCAGGAAACAATCCCCGTTATGACGAATTACTTCTGCACCCTTTTCGACAGCGGCTATCTCATCAAGGGGATGGCGATGATGGAGAGCCTCGTCCAGTGGTGTCCAGATGCGCATGTTTTTGTGCTCTGCATGGATCAGAAGGCGCAGGAGATACTGACTGCATTCAATAGATCCCACATCACCTGCATCCCACTCGCCGATCTGGAGACGCCCGAACTGTTGGAGGCAAAGAAATCGCGCGGTGTCGCCGAATATTGCTGGACTTTGTCGCCCTGTCTTCCAACCTTCGTGCTGCAGCAGCATCCAGAGATCGATTTCATCACCTATCTCGACTCTGACTTGCTATTCTATTCACCGATCCGCCCGATCCTGGACGAAATCGGCGACAGTTCGATCGCAATCATCGAGCACCGTTTTGCTCCTCGGCTGCAGGACAGGGAAGTGAACGGTCGTTTCTGTGTAGAATGGGTGAGCTTCCGGCGCGACGAAGAGGGGATGCGTTGCCTTGCTCGCTGGCGCGAGCAGTGCATTGAGTGGTGCTACTATCGCCTCGAAGACGGCAAAATGGGCGACCAAAAATATTTGGACGAGTGGCCTGTCCTGTATCCGAAGTGCCACATTATCGCGCACCCAGGAGCGGGAATTGCGCCATGGAATTATGAGAAGCTGCATTTCGCCGAGGATGCTTCAGGTCAGATATTGGTCGAAGGCGTGCCGTTGATCTTCTATCATTTTCATCAGTTTCAATTGCTGGCAGACGGCGGTTTCGACAGGCTGTCCGCATTCTACACTTCGGTCTGCAGGGAGCCCGAAGCTGTCTATGCGGCCTATGAGACCGCACTCGTGCGAGCGCTCGCGGAAATAAGAACGATCTCACCAGGCTTCTCCGGCGGCCTTCGCGAGGCCTCCGCTGTCGCGAGGCGTAGATGGGCGCAGCGCTACGTTCCATTCGCAGTCAAGCGCGTCCTGCACCGCCTCCTGCGTTATTGACGCAGTGCAGCCTTGAGGGTCGAAAATCAAGGACGTCAGCATGACTATTGATACTGACGTTCGATCCATTGGCGGTAGCTGCCGCTTGTGACGTTCTCGACCCATGCTTGGTTGGCGAGATACCACTCGACCGTTTTGCGAATGCCCGTATCGAACGTCTCGCTCGGGTGCCAATCCAGTTCACGCTCGATTTTGGCCGCATCGATGGCGTAGCGGCGATCATGGCCGGGGCGGTCTCGCACAAAAGTGATTTGTGACTTGTAGCTTGCCCCGTTTGGCAGAGGCCTCAATTCGTCGAGGATATCGCAGAGCGTATTGACCACCAATAGGTTGGTCAGCTCGTTTCTGCCGCCGACATTATAGGTCTCTCCGATCCTTCCGTTCTCCAGAACGCGCCGAATCGCGCTGCAATGGTCCTTGACGAACAGCCAGTCGCGAACTTGCATTCCGTCCCCGTAGATCGGAATCTGTTTCTCTGCCAGCGCATTATGAATGACCAGGGGAATAAGCTTCTCCGGAAAATGATAGGGACCGTAGTTATTCGAACAGTTCGTCGTCAGAACCGGCAAGCCATAGGTGTGATGATAAGCGCGAACCAGATGATCGCTGGCTGCCTTGCTTGCGGAATAAGGACTGTTTGGTTCGTATTTGCGATGTTCGCTGAAGGCGGCTTCAGTGGGTGCAAGTGAACCGTAGACCTCGTCCGTCGACACATGGAGAAAACGAAAGCTCTCTTGGAAGGCTGCATCCTGCAGGGCGAGAAATCCGCGGACAGCCTCCAACAGCCGAAAAGTGCCGACGATATTCGTCTGGATAAATTCTTCGGGTCCATGGATCGATCGGTCGACGTGACTTTCGGCAGCGAAATTGAGGATTGCGCGGGGACGATGGGAGCGCAGCAGTTCTTCGACGAGATCGTAGTCCGCGATGCTGCCTTTGACGAAGAGATGGCGCGGATCATTCCAGATGGCGCCAAGGTTCTCCAGGTTGCCGGCATAGGTGAGGGCATCCAGGTTGATCACCGGCTCCTCATGAAGTGCAAGCCAGTCGAGCACGAAATTCGCGCCGATGAAGCCGGCGCCTCCCGTCACCAAGATCATCTTTTCCCCTTGCACATCTGATAAATAGAAAGCTGTAGTCTCATTGTGCCAGTCCGGCGTCAACCGCAGAGATCGACAATGCGCATTTCGCTAGACTCGGCTCGGCTGCATGGGGGTTGCACTCGTTCAGTCGTTTCCATAAACACGATCAGAAGATTGTATTGAAAGCGATGTGAAAAATGACAAAAACCGCGCTTATTACTGGGGTGACCGGTCAGGATGGTGCCTATTTGGCCGAATTGCTGCTGAGCAAAGGCTATACGGTGCACGGTATCAAGCGGCGGTCCTCGTCTTTCAACACCGGCCGCATCGAGCATATCTACCAAGATCCACATGAGGCAAATCCACGCTTCGTCCTCCACTATGGCGATATGATCGACTCGACCAACCTCCTGCGGATTGTGCAGCAGACGCAACCCGATGAGATCTATAACCTAGCCGCACAAAGCCATGTGGGCGTCAGCTTCGAAACGCCTGAATATACAGCGGATGCCGATGGTATCGGGACGTTGAGACTGCTCGAAGCGATTCGTATCCTGGGGCTCGAGGGAAAGACCCGATTCTACCAGGCATCGACGTCGGAACTCTACGGTCTTGTGCAGGAAGTGCCGCAGAACGAGAAGACGCCCTTTTACCCTCGTTCTCCCTATGCCGCAGCCAAGCTCTATGCCTACTGGATCGTCGTGAATTATCGCGAGGCCTACGGCATGCACGCATCCAACGGCATTCTGTTCAATCATGAAAGCCCGCTTCGCGGCGAGACGTTCGTCACGCGCAAGATCACGATGGCCGTGGCTGCCATCAGCCTCGGTCTTCAGGATAAGCTCTTCCTGGGGAACCTTGATGCCCAGCGCGACTGGGGCCATGCGCGCGAATATGTCGAGGGCATGTGGCTCATGCTGCAGCAGGACAAGCCGGATGACTACGTATTGGCGACGGGTGAGACGACGCGTGTCCGCCAGTTTGTCGAGTGGGCCTTTGCCGATGTCGGCATTGCCTTGGAATGGAAAGGATCTGGCGTCGACGAAAAGGGGTATGATGCCGCGTCCGGTGCGTGCCTTGTGGAAATCGATCCTCGGTATTTCCGCCCGACGGAAGTCGATCTTCTGCTCGGTGATCCGACCAAGGCGCACAAGAAGCTGGGCTGGCAGCACAAAACCCCGGTTCGTGAACTCGCCGCCGAAATGGTGCGCGAGGATGTCAAGCACTGGAAGGCTCTAAACAGCCGGAAAGAGATCTGAGTGTACGACTTATCCAACAAGAAGATCTGGGTTGCCGGCCATCGCGGTATGGTCGGCAGTGCTCTTGTGCGCCGGCTTCAATCGGAAGATTGCAACGTCATCACAGCTACGCGCCATGAGGTCGATTTGAAGCGGCAGGAGGAGGTCGAGAAATTTGTTGAAGCAAACCGGCCTGATGTGATCGTTCTCGCCGCTGCCAAGGTCGGCGGTATCCTCGCGAATGACAGCTATCCCGCAGAATTTGTCTATGACAATCTGATTATTGAAGCCAACATCTTCGAAGCCGCCCACCGCGGCGGAGTGGACCGGCTGTTGTTCCTGGGTTCGAGCTGCATCTATCCCAAGCTCGCTCCGCAGCCGATCCCCGAAGAGGCGCTGTTGACCGGTGCGCTTGAGCCGACCAACGAATGGTACGCGATCGCCAAGATCGCTGGTATCAAGCTCGCGGAAGCCTATCGTAAGCAATATGGTCGGGATTACATTTCAGCCATGCCGACCAATTTGTACGGCCCGGGCGATAATTTCGACCTGAATTCCAGTCATGTGCTGCCCGCGCTTATCCGCAAGGCGCATGCTGCGAAACTTCGCAAAGACCCGCATATGGTGGTCTGGGGCACAGGAACTCCGCGCAGGGAGTTTCTTCACGTCGACGATTGCGCCGACGCGCTGGTGTTTCTGCTTAAAGCCTATTCGGGTGCGCAGCACGTCAATGTCGGCTCGGGTACAGATCTCGAAATTATCGAGTTGACGCGGTTGGTCTGCCGCGTTGTCGGTTACGAGGGTGAGATCATTCATGATCTTTCCAAGCCCGATGGCACGCCGCGAAAGTTGATGAGCAATCAAAAGCTGCACGACATGGGCTGGAACCCGCGCATTTCGCTTGAGGATGGCATCCGCGCCACCTACGCTTGGTTCCTGGAATCCGAAAAGAGATCCGATCCTGCGGTCTGATATCGGGCCTGCGAGAACCAGTTTCTCTATGTTCCCGACCGAGAATGTCGGTGGAACGATGTCTGAGAACGCGCTAGCGCATCGTTCTTTCCGAAAATCGGAATTGATTTTCGGAAAGAGGCGCAGATTCTAAGAATTAGAGCGTCCCTTGTACTTCTGACAGGACGCGCAGCGCCCTCCATGCCGTGGGTTCGATCTAACGGCCCCGTTAGCGGCAGCGCAGTTCCTGTCGATTTCCAGAGGCGCAATCCATCCAGAATATCTTCACGACTCGGATTCAATATCTGCTTGATCAGTAAAATTGATTGGCTGGGGAACCTGGACTCGAACCAAGATTAACGGAGTCAGAGTCCGTCGTTCTACCATTGAACTATTCCCCAGCAGTTGCCGCCGAAGCATGGCTTGGCTGCTGTGCGGCGCTTATAACCAAAAGCGGGCGGATTGCAAATACCCGTTTTGAAAAAAATCGGTGCTGCGCGGAGGGTGCGAAACCGGCCGCAAATCCCCCGTCCAAAAAAGAATTTGGCGATTTCGGCAGGCGCTGATATCCTTGCGGCAACGCAAAAATCGAATGAGCGCCTGCTGCATACCTCAGGACTTGCGCGGCGCGGTGGAAAAACAACGTGGAAGACCCCGAAGGCGGCGCAAAGCCGCAATTTGACGGGGCGTCGGCGGCAGGGCGCAAGGACGGCAAGAAGTCCAGGCGCCGCAAGGGCAAGCGTGGCGGGCAATCCCGCACCGCGGCTCATCCCGCTTCGCATGAGCCATCCGGCGGTGCCGGACAGCCTGCGCGCCCGATGGAAGATGCGGCCGGCAATCCGGCCCGCAAGCGCAAGCGTCGCCGTCGTGGCGGCCAGGGTGCTGCGCAAGGCGGTTCATCTCATCCCCATGCCATGGAGCAGCCGCAAGCGGCGGTCAATGACGTGCGCTCAGAAGGCGAGCCGGCGCCGGGCCGGCGCAACCGCCGCAAACATCGCGGCAAGCGCGGTCTGCAGGGCCGGCCGCTGACGGCGGCAAAGTCTTCCCCGCCGCAGCAGGAGAGCCGCGCCGAAGAGACGGTGCGCATTTCAGCTCCGCGCGAAGCGCAAAACGGGCCAGCCGTCGGCCGCAAGGGCCGCGGCGATAGCCATCCCGGGTTTCACGGCGATCGCCAGGCCGGTGACTATACGTGGCCGGAAGAACTCTATGCCGCGCTCGATCTCGGCACTAACAATTGCCGTCTGCTCATCGCCCAGCCGACCCGCCCAGGTCAGTTCCGCGTCGTCGATGCCTTTTCCCGCATCGTGCGCCTCGGTGAGGGCCTTGCGGCCAGCGGCCGCCTGTCCGACGAGGCGATGGAGCGGGCGATCGAGGCGCTGAGGATCTGCGCCTCCAAGCTCAGAAACCGCGAGATCCGCCGCATGCGGCTGATCGCCACCGAAGCTTGCCGGCAGGCCGTCAATGGCGAGGAATTCCTCAGCCGGGTCGTTGCCGAAACCGGGCTCGAACTGGAAATCATCGATCGCGAGACCGAGGCGCGGCTTGCCGTCTCCGGCTGCTCCTCGCTGGTCGGGCGCGAGACGCGCTCGGTCGTGCTCTTCGATATAGGCGGCGGTTCGTCGGAAATTGCCGTCATCCGCATCGGCGACAATCGCTTCAGCCGGCTTGCCAATCACATCACCCATTGGACCTCGCTGCCGGTCGGCGTCGTCACGCTGTCGGAGCGTCACGGCGGGCGTGACGTCACGCCAGAGGTCTTCGAGGGCATGGTGCGCGAGGTCGAAGGCATGCTCGTCGGTTTCGACTGCCCGGAGATCGAGATCGCCCAGACCGGCGACTTCCATCTGATCGGCACCTCGGGCACGGTGACGACGCTTGCCGGCGTCCATCTCGACCTGCCGCGTTATGACCGGCGCAGGGTCGACGGCATCTGGCTGTCCGATGACGAGGTTTCCGCCATGCAGGCAAAACTTCTCTCCTGGGATTTCGAAAGTCGCGCTGCCAATCCCTGCATCGGGCCCGACAGGGCCGATCTGGTGCTGGCCGGCTGCGCCATCCTCGAGGCGATCCGCCGCCGCTGGCCGAGCCCGCGCATGCGCGTGGCCGATCGCGGCTTGAGGGAGGGCCTGCTCACCGACATGATGGCCGATGACGGCGTGTGGCGGCGAAACCGCAACCGCCGCGGCCAGCGCGCTAGATCCGGATGATTTTTGGCCCGGCCTGAAATTTGAATCCGGATCCAAGTCAATGAAATAGAGCATGATGACGTCCGAAAACCGCGCACACTTTTCGGCATCATGCTCTAAATAGGGGAAAGCATGACCAAGGCACCGATCGCGGGAAACCGCACCGGCCGCAAGCTCGGCCAGCGCGTCAAGAACAAGAAGATGAAGGCCTCGTCGCGCCAATGGCTGCAGCGCCACATCAACGATCCCTATGTGCAGCGCGCCCAGCTCGAGGGCTATCGCGCCCGCGCCGCCTTCAAGCTGCTGGAGATCGACGAGAAACACCATATTCTGCGAGGCGCCAAGCGTATCATCGATCTCGGTGCGGCACCCGGCAGCTGGTCGCAGATCGCCGCCAAGGTCACGGGCTCGACGGATCAGGATATCCGTGTCGCCGCGATCGATTTCCTCGAAATGGCCCAGTTGCCCGGTGTGAAGATCCTGCAGCTCGATTTCCTCGATCCCAGCGCGCCGGAAAAGCTGCTGGAAGCCGTCGGCGGCACGCCCGATCTTGTCATCTCGGACATGGCTGCCCCCACCACCGGCCACCACCGCACCGACCATCTGCGCACCATGCATCTCTGCGAAGTGGCGGCCCATTTCGCCATCGAGGTGCTGGGGGAGGGCGGGCATTTCCTCACCAAGACCTTCCAGGGCGGCACCGAACGTGAGCTGCTCGCCATGCTGAAGCAGAATTTCCGCCAGGTCGTCCACGTCAAGCCGAACGCCTCGCGCGCCGAATCGGTCGAGATGTTCCTGCTCGCCAAGGGGTTCAAAGGCCGCAAGCCGGAAGCTGAAGCAGAGCAAGCTTGATCTCGGGCCGATCCCGGCGGATGATGAGGACCTCATGCTTCTCTACGTCACGCTCGGAACCAACGACCTCGATCGCGCAGGGCATTTTTACGATGCCGTGCTGCCCGTGCTCGGCTATCGCCGACAGCACTATTCGCAGGAAGAGATCGGCTATTCCACGGACGGCGATACGCGCTGCCGATTCTGGGTGGTGACGCCCTTCAATCGTCGCCGGGCGACCTCGGGCAATGGCGCCATGGTCGCCTTCGCCGCCGAAACGCGTGCGGCGGTTGACGCCTTCCATGCCGCGGTGATCGCGGCCGGCGGAATGGATGAGGGCGGGCCGGGCCTCCGCTCCTATCACGCGCATTTTTACGCCGCCTATGTCAGAGATCTCGACGGCAACAAGCTCAGCGCCGTCTGCGAGAGCCCGCAATAGAAGCCTATTTAACCGCCTGCTGCTCGGCTTCAACGGTCGAGGTCATCACCGCCTTCGATCGGTGGCCGGAAACGAGTGCACCGGCATTGCGGTCCATTCGGATGAAGGGAATGGTGGCAATGACGGTCAGTCCGGCGATGACGTAGAAGGCGAGGTGGAAGTCGACGATACCAAGCGCCTCGCCCCTGACATAGATCGAGCTTTCCAGGATCGCGGCGGCGAGGGCGACGCCGAGCGCCAGGCTGATCTGCTGCATCACCGAGCTCATCGATGTCGCCTGGCTGGCTTGCGCGTCGTCGATATCGGCGAAGGCAAGTGCATTGACGCCGGTGAACATGAAGGAGCGCGAGAAGCCGCCGACGAGCAGCACGCCGATGATGACGAGATGCGGCGTTGCCGGCGTGAACAGGCCGGTGACGATAGTCACCAGCGTCGTCACCATGGCGGCGCCGAGCAGCGTCGTGCGGAAGCCGGCAGCGGCGAAGACGCGCTTTGCCATGAACTTGGTGGTGATCGCCCCGATCGCGCCGGCAAAGGTGATGAGGCCGGATTGGAACGGCGTCAGCCCGAAGCCGAGCTGCAGCATCAGCGGCGTCAGGAACGGCATGGCGCCGACGCAGATGCGAAAGAGCGTGCCGCCCAAGGTGGAGGCCCGGAAGGTCGGGTTTCTGAACAGGTTGAGGTTGAGGATCGGCGCCGGGTGGCGCTTGGCATGGCTGATATAAAGGACGCCGCAGGCAAGGCCGATCACGGTGGCGGTGACGCCGATGGCAGGCGGCAGCGCCGGCAGGCTGACCACCGACAGGCCGAAGACGACGCCGGCGGCCGAAAGCGAGGTCAGAACGAAGCCGGCGACATCAAGCTTCGGCGGCGCCGTCGCCTCCACCTCCGGCAGGAAGATCGTCGCAAGCCAGATGCCGATAATGCCGACCGGCACGTTGATCAGGAAGATCCAGTGCCAGCTGAAATAGGTGGTGATGAAGCCGCCGAGTGGCGGACCGGTGAGCGGGCCGACCAGCGCCGGGATGGTGAGCAGCGCCATGGCCGAAACCAGATCGCTGCGCTTCGTCGTGCGCACCAGCACCAGGCGGCCGACCGGCGTCATCATCGCGCCGCCCATGCCCTGCAGGAAGCGGGCAAACACGAACTCGACGAGATTGGAAGAGACGGCGCAGAAAATCGAGCCGATGACGAAGACGGAGATGGCAAGCCGGAAGATCTTCTTGGCGCCGAATCTATCGGCCATCCAGCCGCTGACCGGAATGAACACCGCAAGCGCCACCATATAGGAGGTCAGCGCCAGCTTCAGCGTGATCGGCCCGACATGCAAATCCGCGGCAATTGCCGGCAGCGCCGTCGAGATCACGGTGGAGTCCATCTGTTCCATGAAAAGAGCGACGGCGAGGATCAGCGGGACGATGCGGTTCATAGGCGGGAGCCTTGATGGGCGGGAAGGCCCGTGCTGTTTAGTCCCACTTCAGAGGCCTGCCAATGCTCAAATCCGGTTCGATGCCATGTTTGCTTCACGTCTGCGTGAGAGCGCTTGTCCGACAAGGTCCCCTGCCAACATTGTCTTATGTCGACGCCGCCAAGACAGGAAATTCGACACAAAATCCGGCGGGAAACGAGATCGTGCGGCGACACACC
The DNA here is from genome assembly GCF_014197615.1 of Rhizobium esperanzae. GTDB lineage: Bacteria > Pseudomonadota > Alphaproteobacteria > Rhizobiales > Rhizobiaceae > Rhizobium > Rhizobium esperanzae_A. Next base: position 34,857 of record NZ_JACIFY010000004.1, on the reverse strand, counting down.
ACACGGCTTGGGGGAAGGGATATATGGCAATTTCGACGCGACTGAAACGGCGTACGTTTTTCGCAGCAGGGCTCGGCCTGCTGGCGGCGCCGGCAATTTTGAGAGAGAAGGCCGAAGCGGCCGCGATTGGAGAAAGCAGAAATATGGATGTAACGCCTTTGCCCGAAATCAATCAGTTCAAACTCGGCTCCTATAAATTTACCGCGGTGCGCGACGGCATCAACATCTCCGAAAAACCCTATGAAACCTACGGCACCAATCAGGATCCGGAAACCGTCAAAGCGTTGCTGACGGCAAACTTCCTGCCCGACGACAAGCTGCTGAACGGCTATACGCCGGCCCTTGTCGATACCGGTTCGGATGTCATTCTCGTCGATACCGGCTTTGGCGAGAGCGGCCGCGCAAGGGGCAGCGGCAAGCTTGTTCAAGGCCTGAAAGCGGCTGGATATTCGCCCGACGACGTCACGATCGTCGCGCTGACCCATCTGCACGGCGATCATATCGGCGGTCTGATGGAGAATGGCGCACCTGCCTTCAGGAATGCCCGCTATGTCATCGGCCAGGCCGAATATGATTTCTGGTCGAACAGATCGCGCGAGGGCACGCCGGCCGAGGCTGGCCACAAGGCGGTGCTCGCCAATGTGGCGCCGCTTGCCGAAAAGACGACCTTCATCAAGGATGGCGACGGTTTCGCTCCCGGCGTCACCGCGATGCTGGCGGCCGGCCACTCGCCGGGACATATGATCTTCCACGTCGAATCCGAGGGCAAACGCCTCGTTCTCACCGGCGATACGGCCAATCATTACATCCTGTCGCTGCTGCGCCCGGATTGGGAGGTGCGTTTCGACATGGACAAGAGGCAGGCAGCCGCCAGCCGCCGCAAGGTTTTCGACATGATCGCGACCGACAAGATCGCCTTCCTCGGCTACCACATGCCGTTCCCGGCGGTCGGCTTCGTCGAGCGGCAGGACGGCGGCTACCGCTTCGTGCCGAAGACCTATCAGTTCGACATCTGAGCGGGAAGCGGTTCGATTTTTCCGAATTGCTCTGGGTGCATGGCACCCATGACGAGCCCGGCTCACATGCCGGGCTTTTTGCTATTTCCTTCCTGTCATAGACGTGTTACCAGCCCTCGCCAACTTCCAAGCAACTCATGCACACCGCCGGGGCGGACGATTCGTTTCCCGGCAGGCTCGCATTTTTCTAAAATGAAGGAATTTGGCCATGGCACGCATCATTGAAACGGCAACCGGCGCGGACGCGCTTACCTTCGACGACGTGCTGCTGCAGCCCGGTCATTCCGAGGTCATGCCCGGCCAGACGAACATCGCAACCCGCATCGCCCGCGATTTCGATCTCAACATCCCGATCCTCTCTTCGGCCATGGATACCGTCACAGAAAGCCGCCTGGCGATCGCCATGGCCCAGGCCGGCGGCCTCGGCGTCATCCACCGCAACCTGACGCCGATCGAGCAGGCCGAAGAGGTCCGCCAGGTGAAGAAGTTCGAAAGCGGCATGGTCGTCAATCCGGTCACCATCGGTCCGGAGGCAAAGCTTGCCGAAGCGCTGGGCCTGATGAAGTCGCACGGCATTTCCGGCATCCCGGTCGTGGAGAAGTCCGGCCGCCTCGTCGGCATTCTCACCAACCGCGACGTCCGCTTCGCCTCCGATCCGGAGCAGAAGATCCACGAGTTGATGACCAAGGACAATCTGGTCACCGTCAAGGAGAACGTCGATCAGCAGGAAGCCAAGCGCCTGCTGCATTCGCATCGCATCGAAAAGCTGCTGGTGGTCGATACCGAAGGCCGCTGCGTCGGTCTCATCACCGTCAAGGATATCGAGAAGTCGCAGCTGAACCCGAACGCCTCCAAGGATGCGCAGGGCAGGCTTCGCGCCGCCGCCGCCATCAGTGTCGGCGATGACGGCTTCGAGCGCGCCGAGCGCCTGATCGAGGCCGGCGTCGACCTTCTGGTCGTCGACACCGCCCACGGTCATTCGCAGCGCGTTCTCGATGCCGTCACCCGCGTCAAGAAGCTTTCCAACTCGGTCAGGATCATGGCCGGCAACGTCGCCACCTATGACGGCACCAGAGCGCTCATCGATGCCGGCGCGGATGCCGTCAAGGTCGGCATCGGCCCGGGTTCGATCTGCACGACGCGCATCGTCGCCGGCGTCGGCGTTCCGCAGCTCGCCGCCATCATGTCGGCCGTCCAGGCGGCCCAGGATCAGGACGTGCCGGTCATCGCCGATGGCGGCATCAAATTCTCGGGTGATCTGGCCAAGGCGATCGCCGCCGGCGCTTCCGCCGTCATGATCGGCTCGCTGCTGGCCGGCACCGACGAAAGCCCCGGCGAGGTCTATCTCTACCAGGGCCGCTCCTTCAAGGCCTATCGCGGCATGGGCTCCGTCGGCGCCATGGCGCGCGGCTCAGCCGACCGCTATTTCCAGGCCGAGGTGCGCGACACGCTGAAGCTCGTCCCGGAAGGCATTGAGGGCCAGGTGCCTTACAAGGGACCGGTCTCGGCCGTCGTCCACCAGCTCGCCGGTGGTCTCAAGGCAGCCATGGGTTATGTCGGCGGCAAGGATCTGAAGGATTTCCAGGAGCGCGCCACCTTCGTGCGCATCTCCGGCGCCGGTCTTCGTGAAAGCCACGCCCATGACGTGACGATCACCCGCGAGAGCCCGAACTATCCGGGCGCCGGCCTCTGATCATGAAAGCGGGCAGCGCAATTCCGCTCTGGATCGTCGCGCTGCTCGCAGCCCTTTGCCTCGCCGTGCTCGCCTGGACGACCTTCGGCTTCGTCGTCCCCTTCAAACACGAGACCGGGCAGGCGGTGCTCGATACTTATTTCGCCGGTTACGACGAGTCGGCCGTCTTCCACATGCAGAAGCTGCTCGATGAGAACGAGACGGCGACCAGGCTGTTGCGCGCCATGTATTTCGGGCCGGAACTGATCTTTCCGGCCTTGCTGACGGCGCTGCTGTTTCTGGCCTTCCTCATGCTTGGTTCTGCCCCCTCATGGTTCGGCCGGTCGGTGCATCCGCTCGCCGCAAAGGCGGTCTATCTGTTGCCTTTCATCTACGGCATCGCAGATTACAGCGAGAACATTGCGAGCTTGATCGCCTTCGGCAACGGCGGATCTGCAAGTCTTGCCGCTCAACTGCTGCCGTGGATGACGCGGCTGAAATTCGCAAGTCTCGCCATCTGCTTCATCCTCCTTGCCCGGCTTGCGATCATCCGCTGGCTCGCGCCGCGCGAGCACTGAGGCGCCGTTCAGCCGATCCGGCGCCATCACGGATCGGAAGGCATATGCCTTAACGACGCAGGGGCCGATAGGGCGTTGTCCTGTGCTGGTATCTGGTGCCTCTTTCGGCTAGTGCATTCGCATCGAATGCGGACGTAAAAAGGACTGAGGCGCGCGATATGACCGGCTATCAAATCTTCTGGCCACTCCTTGCCCATGTGGCTCTGGTCTATGGTCTTTATGCGCTGCTCGGGCTGCGGCGTGCAAAAATGGTCCGTGCCGGCAGCATCGCGAAATCCGACTACCGCGAAAATCGCGACGAGCCGGCGACAAGCCTCGTCGTCAAGAATTGCCTGGCCAACCAGTTCGAACTGCCGGTGCTGTTCTACGCCTGCTCTATTCTTCTCTATGTCACCGAGGCCGATAATCTCCCGGCCGTCTGCCTCGCCTGGCTCTTCGTCGCCCTGCGTTATGCCCATGCCGCTGTGCATGTCACCAGCAACGATCTGCGCTACCGCAGCCCGCTCTTTGCCGCCGGTTACCTCACGCTCGCCGCCATGTGGATCTGGCTCGCCGTATGGATGGCAATGGGATAACGTCTTGCCCGGGCTTGCCGGCAATATAGCCATCGCAACAGTGCCGGTTTCATCGAGGAACACAGGCGGGGGAAACCGCTTATCTCCGTCGATTGAAGAATAATTTCCGAAACATGGTTACTAATATTTAAACCGATTGGGCTATTTCTACGCGAGCGAATTATGGCGGGGACGCTTTGCGAGCGAAGATGGGCGAGGAGACAGACGGGGCGGCAATCCATCGGATGGCCATTCTGCGGCTTGTGGGATCGGCGAGTAGCGCGGCGCTGGCACTGATGCTGGCAGCAGCGCCGGGATGGGCGCAGGTCATCGACGGCAACGATACCGAGATTGTCGATGGCAACGATCCGAACGGCACCGGCCCTGGCACACAACCGAGCCCATGGACGATCAATGCCGACCTCCTCGTTGGCGACCAGAACGGCGACGATGCAGCCCTGATCATCCGCAACGGCGGCGAGGTCAGCAATGATATCGGCGTGCTCGGTGTTGATCCCGGCGCGATCGGCACGGTGACGGTCACCGGGGCTGGCTCGACCTGGAGCAATTCCGACGACCTCTATATCGGCCATCAGGGCACCGGCACGCTCACCATCGAAGATGGCGGCGCGGTCGATAATATATTCGGCCGTCTCGGCTATTTCTCAGGTGCCAGCGGCACGGTCACGGTCACCGGCAGCGGCTCGACCTGGACCAATTCGCAGGGTCTCTATGTCGGTGACAGCGGTACCGGCTCGCTGATCATTTCGAATGGCGGGACAGTCACCAGCGCTTCCGGCTATATCAGCAATGATTCCAGCGCCATCGGCGAGGTCACCGTCACCGGCGCAGGCTCGCTCTGGAGCAATTCCGCCGATCTGTCGGTCGGCGAGGCGGGAGCGGGAACGCTGACCATTTCGGATGGCGGCTCGGTCACCTCAAGCGACGGCTATGTCGGCTTCAGTACAGATGGCAGCGGCGTGGTCAGCATAACCGGGGCGGGGTCGAGCTGGGTCAATTCCGGCGGACTGTATGTGGGCGAATTCGGGACAGGTCGTGTGACTGTCGAAAATGGCGGCCTGCTTTCCGCCTCCGGGGTCGTCATCGCCGACGATTCGGGCGCTGTCGGAACTATAGAACTCGTCGGCAGCGCTGGCGGCGGACGCGGCGTTCTGGAGACTGGTTATATCGATGGAGGCGCGGGCGACGCTACCCTCGTCTTCGACGGCGGCATTCTGCGTGCAACGGGCAACGAGGCGAATTTCCTGGGCGGTTTCAACGCGGGCGAGGTCACCTTCGACACCGGCGGTGCCTTTATAGACACGAACGGCTTTGCCATCGGCATATCCACGGATCTGCAAGGCGCCGGTGGTTTGACCAAGCAGGGTACCGGGACGCTCAGCCTTTCGGGCAGCAACAGCTATGGCGGGACGACGACGGTGGAGGCCGGCACCTTGCAGGCGGGCAGTGCCGGCGCCTTCGTGCAGAACGGTGCCTATGCGGTCAATGGCGGCATACTCGATCTCGGCGGTTTCGACCTGACCATGGGCCAGCTTTCGGGAAGCGGCGGCGAGATCGCGATCGGCAGCGCCGACTTGACCATCGACCAGGCGAGCAACGGCACCTATGGCGGCATATTCTCCGGCAGCGGCGCCCTCACCAAGCTCGGCAGCGGCACCTTGCGCCTGACCGGCAACAGTTCGGGCTTTACCGGCACGACCACGGTTTCGGACGGGCGCCTGATCGTTAATGGCAGCCTTGGCGGCATCCTGATGATGACGGGCGGCACGCTGGCCGGGTCGGGTCATACCGGTGCGGTAACCGCCGGGGTGGGCGCGACCATCGCGCCGGGCAATTCCATCGGAACATTGACCGTCGGCGGCAACCTCACCTTCGATCCCAGTTCCACCTATGAGGTCGAGGTGGATCCCGCCAGCACGGCCAGCGATTTGATCTCGGTCGCAGGCATTGCCTTCCTCAACGGCGCCACTGTTGCCCATGTCGGGATGAATGGCGCCTACAAGCCTTTCTCCACCTACACGATCCTGACCGCCACCGGCGGGATCAACGGCACCTTCGGTGCGGTCACCTCCAATTACGCCTTCCTTTCTGCGGGTCTTTCTTATGATCCGAACAATGTCTATCTGGAGATCGAGCGCAACGACGTCAGTTTCAGCGACATGGCACGGACGCGCAACCAGACTGCCGCGGCCGGCGCCGCAGAGAATCTCGGAACCGGCAACGCTCTCTACGATGCCATAGTCACATTGCCCGACGACGAGTCGCAGGTTCAGGCCGGCTTCAATGCGCTTTCCGGTGAAATCCATGCCTCGATCAAAACGGCGCTGATCACGCAGAGCCTCTTTATCCGCGAAGCTGCCAATGAACGCCTGCGTTCGGCGTTTGACAATGCCGACACGACAGCGATGCCGATACAGGCCTTTTGGCCGGGCGGTCCGGAACTTGCAGCCGCCGATCCTTCGGATGCGCCGGTTTTCTGGAGCATGGGTTTTGGCGGCGGGAGCGAGACACGCACCGACGGCAATGCCGCGACCCTCAACCACCACACCGGCGGTTTTCTCGCCGGCGTCGACACCATGGTCGATGACATCAGGTTCGGCCTGTTGGCCGGTTACAGCAATTCCGAGTTCGATCCCCGGCACCGAAGCTCATCGGGAGCGAGCGACGATTATCACCTCGGTCTGTACGCCGGCACGCAATGGGGCGACCTCGCCTTCCGCTCCGGCCTTGCTCACAGCTGGCACCAGATCGACACCGATCGCAGCGTCGCCATCGGAAGCTTCGAGGACAGGCTGGAAGCGAGCTACGACGCCGGCACGCTGCAGGCCTTTGCCGAGCTGGGCTATCGGTTCGATACCGCGGCGGCCTCCTTCGAGCCCTTCGTCAACCTCGCCCATGTGGGTATTCGGACGTCGGGCTTCACCGAAGAGGGCGGGGCGGCCGCGCTCGAGAGCGCCAGCCGCACGACCAGCACCACAATCGCCACGCTTGGACTGCATACCGAAATGGATATCCGCCTGGGCGAGACGAACGCCACCCTGCGCGGCATGGCGGGCTGGCGACATGCTAGCGGCGACATCGTTCCCGTGTCGACGCAGGCCTTTGCAGGAGGAGACGCGTTCACCGTCGCCGGTGTGCCGCTGGCAGAGAACGCCTTCATTCTCGATGCCGGCCTCGATTTCGACCTGAACGAAACCTCCAGCCTCGGCATCGCCTATTCCGGCCAGATTGCGGAAAACGCGCAGCAGCACGGGGTCAAGGCGACGCTGTCGGTGCGTTTCTGAAGCCCGTCGCAGATCCGGCGATCGAGATGCGTAAATCCGCCTGACCATCATTCCCGAGCGGCGATCCAACGCCGAATTCCGCAACCATTTCAAGGCCGTCGGATATAAGTGCAACCAGCGGGCACGTTAAATTCCCGAATCCCATACGCATTTGCCGATCGTTAAAATGCGAGCCTTTCCGTTTACGGCTGATGAAGACCTGCGATGTCATACCCGCCCGACGCGCTGGTTCGGCATGATGCCTCGCCTTGCGAACGATAAGAACGGGAACGACATGGGCGGGGAAAGCATGGATCGGATCGGCTTGCGCAGAAAGCCGAAGCAGGAGCGCAGCATCCAGAGGCTGGATCTCATTCTCGCCGCCGCCGCCAGGATCATCGCCGAAAAGGGTGTCAACGCCATGCGGATGACCGAACTCGCCGTCGCCGCCAAGGTGCCGATCGGCTCGGTCTATCAGTATTTTCCTGAGAAGGCGGCGATCGTCAAAGCTCTGTTCGACCGGCACGCCTCGGCGATCCAAGCAAAAACAGTGGCGATGTTTGCCGATGTCGGCTCGCTCGACGAGGCGCTCGACCTCGTCTGTGACATCATCGACTGGTATTACGATTCCTACCACGACGATCCCGTCTATCTCGGCGTCTGGATGGGAACGGAGACTGACCAGGATCTGCTGCAACTGAATATCGAGCATAGCGGCCGCGTCGCCGGCATCTTCCGTGACGCGGTGCGTCGGCTGGCTCCCGATCTTTGCGACGAGCAGATGCATGCGCGCACTTACATGTTCAGCCACCTGATCGGCGCCGTCATCCGGCTTGCGGCCGTCAGCGACGAGGCGCTCGCACGGCGCGTGCTCGACGAGTGGAAACGCGTCATCCGCGCCTCGCTTTTCGCCTCCACCCTACCGAATGCTGCCTGATGCACCGTCGCCCGGAAGCGCGCAGCGGTCCCGGGAGAACGACATGCATGAAAACAAAGAACGCGCCGCATGAATGAGATCCGATGCGACGCGCTTTGCAACCTTACCAGCTCGGCACCATGTTGGCGGCCTTCAGCCTGGGATAAAGGCGGGCCTGGGCGGATTTGACATCGGCCTCGAGGGTGTCGTCGACGACAGCAGGCGTGATGTTGTCGAGGCAGGCGGTGATATGCGCGGTGATCGCGTTCATCAGCGAGAGCGAAACGCCCGGCCGCTTCATGATGCCGATCTGCACCGGCGGCAGCGCCGGAAAGCCGTCGGCCTGGCTCAGCACCTTCATGCCGGTTCGCAGCGCCGATTCCGGCATGACCGAGACCGCCATGCCGGCAAGCACGGCCGCGGCAACGACGGTGCAGGACCAGCTGGTGAACAGGATCTGGTGTTCGCGTCCCACGGCATCGAGCGCCGAGCAGGCGAGCTGGCGCCACTGGCAATCGCGCCGGCCGACGGCCAGCGGCACCGGCGCGTCGTCGCGGAGCGGATGGTTGGCCGAACCCACCCAGCAGAGCGGCTCGGTTCTCACCACGTCGGACATGCGCTCGCGCGGATTGTGGGTGACGAGCGCAATGTCGAGCTCGCCCTTGTGCATGCGCTCGGCAAGATCGACCGAGGGTTCGCAGACGATGTAGAGCTCGACGTTCGGATGGGTCTTGGCGAAGCGGCCGATGATTTCGGGCATGTAGCGGTCGGCATAATCGTCCGGCGTGCCGATACGCAGCGTCCCCTCCAGCCTGTTGTCGTCGAAGGCGGCGATCGCCTCGTTGTTGAGGCGGATGATGCGCCGGGCATAGTTGAGCAGTTTTTCGCCCTCGACCGTCAGCCGGTTGCCGCGTCCATCCTTGATGAACAGCTGCTTGCCGATGCGCTCTTCGAGGCGGCGCATCTGCATGGAGACGGCCGATTGGGTCTTGTAGACCCTGTCGGCGGCCTTGGTGAAGCTGCCGGAATCGACGATGGCGATGAAAGTCTGCAACTGGTCGAGATCAAGAGGCGCGGACATGGTGTCACCCATAAAGATAGCTGATGATAATCATTAGAAACATTCGTTGGACTGATCAATAGCTCTTTGGCATCTTCGGGATGCAAATCAAAGCAATGTGAAGGACAGACACCCTGCCTGTCCAAGCGGAATTCAGCTTGCTCCTTCCCGCATGACCTCGCGGGAGGGGTGGGTTGCGTTGCGCGCCGATCTAAAACGTTACAGCGCCCTTCACCCGTCTGAAAAGACGTGCGGCACTGTACAGAAAGGAGAGTTCAATGCGCATGACAGAACAGACACTCGAACTCGACTGCGGCAAGCCGACCCGGACGTTTTCCCAGCGTCTGGCGGCAGGTTTCGCACCGTTGGCCTCTCTCTTTCGGATGTTCCGCAATCGCATGGAGATCAACGCGCTGCACGATCTGAACGACAGTCAGCTGAGGGATATCGGCCTCACCAGGGCCGATCTGACCTCCGCGTTCGTGGCGTCGACCTTTTTCGAGGACCCGTCGGAACATCTGACGCGTTCGGCGCGCAATCGCTGGCGCCTGCAGCTTTTCCGTTCCTACCCGGAGTAGGAGCGTCGAGTTTCCCCGCAGGGTGATAGCCAATAGCCCTGCCGCTTGACCCGGTGATCGGCTTTTCCCAAAGCCATCTCCGGGTTTTTTTATGCCTTGGTGCCGGGGGAGGGCTTCGGCCGATACGTCTCGAAGATCGCCTCCAGGTTCCTCTGGTAGGTCTTCTGCACTTCCAGTCCGCTGTCGAACATGGCGTTCAGCATCTCGCCATAGCTGTCGGCAGTAACCTTCGCCTCTTCCTTCGGCGCCTCGGGCGTCTTGCTTGCCGGCTGGGCGGCCTGCTGGCCGAGCCCACCCATCATCTCCTGGAAGGCCTTGGCGAAGGGGTTGTCGAGGAAGGGGTTCGGCTGAGGCGCCGGTTGAGCCTTCGGCAGCGAAAACATCTGCTGCATCGCCTGCGTGAAGGGATTGTCGAAGATGCTGGGCTCAGGGGCCGTCTTCGGTTTCGGCGCGAAGCCAGTGCTCTCAAGCCATTTCTGGATGGTTTCGCCCATCGCCGTGTTGACGAAGGGGTTGACCGGGGCGGCCATCTGGCCGGTCGTCTGCTTGAAGAGCCCGCCCATCAGCGTATCGGCCAGCACCGGCAGCATCCGCTGGTAGATATCCTGGCCGATCCCGGTCATCTGTGCCGCCTGGGCGGCGACTGCGCGCGAAACTTCCTTCGAGCCGAAAAGCTGGGCGAGGATGTTGTTGCCGTCGGAAATGCCCTCCGGCGTGAAAGCCCGGCTCATATCCTCGAAATAACGCGCGTAATTGCCGGAGGAGACGGCCTGCATCAGGCCGACAAAATCATAAGGATTGCTGGTGCTGCGTTTCAGGCCGGCGGAAAAAGCCGGCATCAACGCCGCCATCGCCTTGGTCGCCTGTTCCTGCGCCAGATTGAACTGCCGGGCGATCGCTTCCATCGCCGCGCCGTTCTGCGCCTGCATCATCATGTCGAAGAGTGGCAGCATGGAGGTCCCTTTCCCCGAGTCGTGACGCGTGTCACGCCACTATATCCGGAAATGGTAATGTGCAAACGGCTTTTTGCCATAAGAACTTAAAGCAAAGCCAGCGAAAGCGCCGAGCGGTTTTCCGGGCGGGAGACAGCCCGGGCAGGCTCAGTACTGATAGTCCTCGAAGACCGGTTCGACGGAGCCGTTCCAGCGGCCGTGATAAAGCGACAGCAGATCCTCGGCGAGTGTCGCCTTCTTGGCGAGCACTTCGTCGAGCGGCGCCAGGAAGATGCTCTCGTCCTGGCCTTCGCGGTTCAGCCGGCCGCGCGCCTTGAGCCCGGCTTTCGATATGGCGACCACCTCGCGCGCCACATCGAGCAGCGCATGCCCGCGAAACACCGCCTTCAGCCCTCCTGCCGGAACGGCATTGCGCAGGGCGCCGACCTCGGCAAAGGTCCAATCTTTGGTCAGCTCGTCGGCGGCCTCAAGCGCTGCGTCGTCGTAGAGCAGGCCGACCCAGAAGGCCGGCAACGCACAGATGCGCCGCCACGGGCCGCCGTCGGCGCCGCGCATTTCGAGGAAACGCTTCATCCGCACGTCCGGGAAGAGCGTGGAAAGATGGTTCGTCCAGTCCCCCATTGTCGGCGCGGGATCTGCGACCTCGCCCTTCAACGCGCCGTTCATAAACTGGCGGAAGGTGACATGGGTACAGTCGTGATAGTGCCCGTCCCGGACGATGAAATACATCGGCACGTCGAGCGCCCATTCGGCATAGTCGCGGAAGCCGAAATCGTCGCGGAAGGTGAAATCGAGCAGCCCTGAGCGCTGGTTGTCGACATCGCGCCAGATATCGCCACGCCAGGAAAGCAGCCCGTTCGGCTTGCCCTCGGTGAAGGGCGAGGATGCAAACAGGGCGGTCGCCAGCGATTGCAGCTTCATCGAGACGCGCATCTTCCGGCGCATGTCGGCTTCCGAGGAGAAATCGAGATTCACCTGGATCGTGCAGGTGCGGTACATCATGTCGAGACCCTGGCTGCCGACCTTCGGCATGTAGCGGGTCATGATCTCGTAGCGCGATTTCGGCATTTGTGGGGTTTCGGCATAGGTCCATTTCGGGCTGCCGCCGATGCCGAGGAAGCGGATGCCCATCGGCTCGGCGATCTCACGCAGCGTCGCCAGGTGCTGGTTCGATTCCCGGCAGGTCTCGTGCAGCGTTTCCAACGGTGCGCCGGAGAGTTCGAACTGGCCGCCCGGCTCGATCGAGATCGCCCCCATGCCGCTCTGCTCGGCAAGGCCGATGATATTGCCGCCGTCCATGATCGGCTCCCAGCCGCTTTTCGCCTGCAGACCGGTGAGCAGGGCCGAAATGCTGGCGTCGCCGAAATAGGGAACCGGGCTGTTGTCGGCGCGGAAGAAGGCGAATTTCTCGTGTTCGGTGCCGATCCGGAAGCGCTCCCGCGGCTTGTTGCCGGCGGCGATGTAATCGGTCAGATCCTGAACCGAAGAGAGCGGTGTCTGGTCGGTGGTGTCGCGGGCCATGCGGGGTACCTGTATTCGAAAAGGCGCCCAGGGGGCGGGGCATCTGGAAGGGTGATTAGGACCCAAGCCACGTATGTTGCAAGTGAAATTCTTTCAATGACGCATCAAAAAAATAGCAGCGATTTCCATGTCCACCCGTTTTCGCCGTCAGCGCCAGTCGCCGATCGCCGCCTGGACCACCGCCAGCGCTGCAACCGCTGCCGTATCGGCCCTGAGGATGCGCGGTCCGAGCGGAATGGCGGTGACGAAATCGAGCCTTCGAAGCCGTGCCCGTTCCTCTTCGGAAAAGCCGCCTTCCGGCCCGACCAGCAAAGCCAGATGCCTTTCCCTGATCGCCGACAGCACCGGCAGCGGGTTCTGCCCGGCATCGCCCTCGTCGCAATAGATGATGCGGCGCTCCGTCGGCCAGCGGTCGAGCAGGTCGGAAAGCCGCACCGGCTCGGCCACCTCGGGAATGCCGAGAATGCCGCATTGCTCCGCCGCCTCGACGACATTGGCGCGCAGCTTGTCGAGATTGGTGATCTTGCCCTGCACGTGCTGGGTCATGACGGGCTGCAGCAGGCCCGCGCCCATTTCGACCGCCTTCTGCACGAGATAATCCAGGCGGCCGACCTTTAGCGGCGCGAAGAGATAATGCAGGTCGCAAGGTGCGGGCTGCGGCCGCGTCTCTTCGGTGGCCGTCAGCTGGATGCGCTTGCGCGTGGGGAAGCTGAGGGTCGCCTTCCACTCACCGTCACGGCCATTGAAGAGCAGGATCTCTGCGCCGGCCTCCATCCTCAGCACATTGGCGAGATAGTTGAACTGGTCGGCGCTCGCCTCGATGGCGGCGCCGGCAGAAAGCGGCGCGTCGACGAAAAGCCGTTGCATGCGGAAATTGGCGCGCATTCGAAAAACTCTTAAAGCATGTTGCGCAAAAGTGTGCAGCGGTTTTGCGACAACAACATGCGTGAAACAGAGACCTAAAGCACGTCACATGAATCAAGTTTGATGCGACGTGCTTTAGGTTTCAGACGAAGAGCGCGAACATAGCCCAATAAATCATTGCCGCAAGCGCTGCCGAAACCGGCACGGTGATGATCCAGGCGGCGACGATGGTCATGAAATGCGAGCGGCGCACCAGATAGCGCCGCCGCCTCTCGTGAACATTCGGCTCCTCCGGCTCCTCGAGATCGAAGCTTTCCGTCTTGCGCCTGATATAGGCGATACGGCGCGTCGAGTGGCGCGTATACCATTCGCGGAAGAAGCCGACGCCGAAGACGGAGCCGACGGCGATATGCGTGGTGCTGACCGGCAGGCCGAGCCACGAAGCGACGATGACGGTGAAGGCGGTCGACAGCGCCACGCAATAGGCGCGCATCGGGTTGAGCTTGGTGATTTCCTCGCCGACGAGACGGATCAGGCGCGGGCCGAACAGCAGCAGGCCGACGGAGATGCCGAAGGCGCCAATCAGCATCACCCAGAGCGGCGGATGCCCCAGGCCGTCGCCGCCGATGCCGACCGAATGGACGATCGCCGAAAGCGGCCCGACCGCGTTCGAAACGTCGTTTGCGCCATGCGCGAAGGAAAGCAGCGCCGCAGAGCCGATGAGCGGCAGCCGGAACAGCACCCGCAGCGAACTGTTGCGGTTTTCAAGGGCCCGCGCCTGGGCAAGAACGAGCGGCCGGGCGGCAAGCCAGCTGACCAGCCCGCTGCCGATGCCGATGAGGATGACGGTGAAGGCCGGAAATTTGCCCGTGGGCGACAGCTGCAGCACCATATAGGCCGTGAAGCCGCCGGCCATGACCGCCACCAGCACCGGCACCCAGCGCTCGGCTGCCGCGATCTTGTCGTCGCGGTAAATGATCAGCGTCTTGACGAGATAAAGCAGCCCGGCCGCGATCAGCCCGCCGATCAGCGGCGAGGTGATCCAGCTCGAGGTGATTTCCGCCATCACCTGCCAGTTCACCGGCTCCGGCCCGACGGCTGCGATGCCGGCGCCGATCACTGCCCCGACGATCGCATGGGTGGTGGAAACCGGCGCGTTCATCCAGGTGGCGAGGTTGATCCAGAGGGCTGCCGCCATCAGCGCCGCCATCATGATCCAGCCGAGCAAGGCCTGCGGCACCCGGACGGTGTCGACGATATTCGAGGAAATCGTCCTGACGACTTCACCACCGGCGATCGTGGCGCCGAGAACCTCGAAAATTGCTGCGATGACCAGCGCCTGGCCCATCGTCATGGCGCGGGCGCCGACGGCCGCGCCGACATTGTTGGTCACATCATTGGCGCCGATGTTCATTGCCATATAGCCGGCAAGGGCCGCCGCCGCCACGACGAGCACCGCTCCCGGCTGGTCGAACACATAGACGCCGGCAAATAACATCGCCAGACCGACGAAGATCAAGCCGAGACCGGGCGCCACCAGCAGCCGCAGGACATGCTTTGCCGCGTCCTCGGCATGGGTGATCTTGTCGAGATCCTTGTCGAGCGTGCGTTTCGTGAGGACTGTGGGACGTGGCGGCATTCGTTTTCCGGGATATGAAATCTGCTTCTAGGCTGCTTTTCTAGCACAGCAAGATGGCAGGATTCATTTCGCCGAAATCTGTTTGGCCGCCGAAATCTGCTTGGCCTCCGGGACCTGTTTGGCCCCTGGGGACGCAAGTCTTTCCGTCATCACCCGCTTGAAGGCGAGCAGCAGGCCACGAAGCTCCGGTTCGCGCACGCGTCCGGCCGCCTCATCGAACGAGACCCATTCGATGGTGCGTTCGCCCTTTTCCTTGAAGTTCTTCGCTATGTCGCTGACTTCGAGCGCATAGACCTGCACCTTGCAGACCACCTGCACGCCGTCGCGCAGCACTTTCGAATAGCTGTAAGCGCCGAGGGTCTCCTTCTCGACCACGCCGCGGACGCCGGCTTCCTCAAGGGCTTCCTGTGCGGCGACCTCATGAGCGCACTTGCCCGTCATCGGCCAGCCCTTGGGAATGACCCAGCGGCCGGTATCGCGGCTCGTCATCAAAAGCACCTCGACGTCACCGCTCTTCTTTTTCACCCGGTAGCAGATCGCACCATATTGCTGTCGCGGCGGACGCCGGAACATCAGTTGCACATCGGATGCCAATCGGGCGAGAAGAGTCAATTGTCGGGTCACCTTCCAAAGGGTCGTTAGGAATCACTCATATACGTGTATCACGAAAAGCCTACACAATCCAAAAGAGCGACGGGACGATCCGAACGCGATTCGATTGCCGTACATAGGGGAATCGAGGCCGGACAGGTTCGGAAATTCCGTCATGCTCTGTCTCGAATGCGCCACATTGCACAGGTGTACAATATGGCGCGGACTTGCCTTTCATTCAATGGCAAGATCAAGTGATCCACTATCATTTGTGCTTGTGGTAATCATGCGTCTTCCACCACTCAACGCCATCCGCGCCTTCGAGGCCGTCTGCCGTCACGGCAGCATCATGAAGGCCGCCGAAGAGCTGAATGTGGTGCGCGGCGCCGTGCGCCAGCAGATCGCTACGCTGGAGAATCATGTCGGGCGCAAGCTCTTCACGCGTGACGGCCGCAGGCTGGTCCCGACCGTGCAGGCGAGCGCCTTTGCCGTCGCTGCAGGCACCGCCTTCGATATTCTGCAACGCGCCGCTTTGGAACTCGAAGGCATCGTGCCGGGCCGCATCCGGCTCGGCGTGCCCTCCGCCTTCGCGGTCTGGTGGTTGATGCCGCGCGTGGCGGACATGCAGGCAAGCCTTGGAGATACGGTGGTCGACATCGTGCCGATGACCGTAGTCGAGCCGCTGCAGACCCACCCGGAACTGGACGCTCTGATCATGGGCGGCGAATATCGGCCGGCCGCAGGCATGACCGCCCTGCGTTTCATGGAAGACGAATTCGGCCCGGTCGTGACAGCCGCGCTTGCCGCGACGCTCTCGGCCGATCCCGAGGCGATGGGCGCCCTGACGATGCTCGTCAGCCGCAGTGCTCCGAAGCTCTGGGACGAATGGTTTGCCGAAAGCGGCACGCCCCCGGTCGCCTTTTCCCGCACCCAGGAATTCGAGGATCTGCTGCTGGCGCTCGGAGCTGCCCGCTCCGGGCTTGGCGTTGCTCTGGCGCCGCGCGCCTCGATCGAAGACGATCTTCAGCGCGGGCATCTGCTGGCGCCCTACGGCTTCATTGCCCGGCCGTCGGGCTACCGCCTCTGCTGCCGGACGCCGGATGCCAAACGGCCGGCCTTTGCGGCGCTGGCCGCCTGGCTGCTTCGTTGCGGGACCGGGACTTGAAAGGGCAGATTTTCTGCTCCTTTGCCAGAATTACTTCCATATTCGTGGGCTCGCTGCTCCGCTAAAAACGGTGCAACGACGGCAACAGGGAAGAGATGATGGAAAAGACCGCAACTCGCATCGACTGGATCGGCGACAGCTGCCGCTTGCTGAAGGCGACGGCTGCCGAATTCGAGCAGACGCGTCCTTTCGAGGGCCTGTCGATCGGCACCGGCATCCATCTCGAGCCGAAGACGGCGGCGCTCTTGATGACGCTGCGCGCCGGCGGCGCGCGTCTCGTCTGCACCGGCAATCTCAACAGCACCCAGCCGTCGACGGTCGAGTTCCTTCGCTCTGAGGGCATTACGGTCTTCGCCACGCAGACGACCGATCCTGCCGCCCATCATCAGAGCCTCAAGACCGTCATCGCAGAAAGGCCGGACCTGCTGCTCGACAATGGCGGCGATCTGTTCGCGATCGCGGCGGAAAAGCCCTATGCCAACCTGCGCGGCGGCACCGAGGAAACCACCTCGGGCCGCACCCGCCTGCTGCCGCTGCGCGAGCGCCTTAAAATACCGATCCTCGTCATCAATGACAGCCCGATCAAGCAGTTCGCCGAAAACAGGCATGCCGTCGGCCAGAGCCTGTTCGAAAGCTATCTGCGCTTCACCAACCGCTCGACCAACGGCAAACGCGTAACGGTCTTCGGTTACGGCGCCTGCGGCAAGGGCGCCGCCGCCTGTTTCCGCAATGCCTTTTCGACCGTCAGCGTCGTCGATATCGATCCGGTCACGGCGCTCGAAGCGCATCTCGACGGGTTCGCGACGCCGCTGCGCGAGGCGGCGATCCGCTCGGCCGATATTCTCGTCACCGTCACCGGTTTTGCCGATATCGTCACGGCAGCCGACCTGCCGCTTTTGAAGGACGGCGCGATCCTGATGAATGGCGGCCATTTCCCGCAGGAGATCGATGTCGAAGCCTTCCGCCGCCATCCCGATGTCACGGCCATCGAGCGCTACGAGGCCGATCATATCGAGACCTTCCATCTGAGCGACGGCCGCTCCTTTCATGTGCTCGGCGGCGGCCACATGGCCAATCTCGCCGGCCCGAGGCCGCTCGGCAACAGCGTCGAATCGATGGATCTCGGCTTCACCCTGCAAGCCCGCTGTCTCGAGCGCATCGCCAAAGGCGAGGCCGGTCCCCATTCCTGCATCGTGCCTGTGCCCAGGGATATCGATGCGATGGTGGCGAGCGCCTATCTCGAATTGGCGCGCTGAGCCTTGGCCGGCGACGTCTCTAGCGCTCCCAATAGGGAACGGGTCCGTACAGCTCGGTGAGATAGTCGATGAACAGCCGCACCTTGGCCGGCAGGAACTGCCGGCTGGGATAGACGACCGACAGCGCGACATTGGGCGAGCCTTCATAGGCCGGCAGCACCTGCACCAGCCGGCCGGCCTTGAGCTCTTCGCCGATATCCCAGGTGGAGCGCAGCGCGATCCCGAGGCCGGCGATGACTGCCTCGCGGATCACCTCGCTGGAATTGGTGACCAGCATGCCTTCCGGCCGCAGGCTGAGCGGCCCGTCCGGCCCGTTCAGCCGCCAGGTGTCGTTATTGTGCGCCGGCAGGCAGCGGTGGTGTTTCAGATCCTCGATATCTCTCGGCCTGCCATGCGCCGCCAGATAATCCGGCGAGGCGCAGAGCAGCCGGCGCACCGGCGCCAGCCGGCGGGCGACGAGGCTCGAATCGGTGAGCTCGGCGATGCGGATCGCCAGATCGAAGCCGCCGCCGACGATGTCGCTGAATTCGTCCGTCAGCACCAGGTTGATCGCCAGCTCCGGATGCGCCTCCATGAAATCCTTCAGATGCGGGGCGATATGCATGCGGCCGAAGGAGGTCGGCGCGGAGATCTTCAGCGTACCGTGCATCTGCGCCGAGCGGCCCGCAATATAGAATTCCGCCTCCTCCAACCCTGCGAGAATGCCGAGAACGCGGTCGTAGAAACCCTGTCCGGCTTCCGTCAGCGAGATCTGCCGCGTCGTGCGCTGCAACAGCCGGGTGCCGAGCCGGTCCTCCAGCCGTTTGATCCGCTTGGAGACGACGGCGGGGGAAAAGCCGAGCGCGCGCCCGGCAAGCGACATGCTGCCCGTCGAAACGACCTTGGCAAAGATTTCGAGATCACCCAGATTGGTCATGCGGTTCTGCGACTTTTTCCTCTTTTGGCATAAGTGCTTAGCATTTGCGCCGCTTTCGGGAAAGTGCTAAGCCGACTGAGTGGCGGCGGGAGGTTTCCGCCGATTTCCGCTGTCATTTTCCCGTCGTCAGGGCTAGGGAGAACGCCATGTCCGACGCCATTTCGTTTCTCGCCCCCCGCGCCGACGTCCTGGCGCGTCGAGCCCAGATCGTCGCCGATCTGACCGATCTTCTGCCGTCGGAATGCCTGGTGCATGAGGCGCGCGAACTGGTGCCGTTCGAGACCGACGCCTTCGTGTCCTACCGCCGCCTGCCGCTCGCCGTCGCCCTGCCGCGCACCACCGCTGAGGTCTCGGCCATCATGCGTTACTGCCACCGTTACGGCATTCCCGTCGTGCCGCGCGGCGCCGGGACGTCGCTCTCCGGCGGCGCCATACCGCAGGAAGATGCCGTCGTGCTCGGCCTGTCGAAGATGAACCGCATCCTCGAAATCGATCTGCCGAACCGGGCAGCCGTGGTTCAGGCCGGCGTCACCAATCTCAATATCTCCGAATCCGTCTCTGCGGACGGATTTTTCTATGCCCCCGATCCGAGCTCGCAGCTTGCCTGCACCATTGGCGGCAATATCGGCATGAATTCCGGCGGCGCCCACTGCCTGAAATATGGTGTCACCACCAACAATCTGCTCGGCGTCCGCATGGTGCTGGTCGACGGTACGGTGATCGAACTCGGCGGCAAGGCGCTGGATGCGGCGGGTTATGACCTGCTCGGCCTCGTCTGCGGCCATGAAGGCCAGCTCGGCATCGTCACCGAGGCGACGGTGCGGCTGATCGCCAAGCCGGAAGGCGCGCGCCCCGTGCTCTTCGGCTTCGAAACTTCCGAAGAGGCCGGCGCCTGCGTTGCCGATGTCATCGCCGCCGGCATCGTCCCGGTTGCGATCGAATTCATGGACAAGCCGGCCATCGAGATCTGCGAAGCCTTTGCCCATGCCGGTTATCCCCTTGATGTCGGGGCGCTGCTGATCGTCGAGGTCGAGGGTTCGGAAGCTGAGATGGACGCCACGCTGAAGGATATCGTCGAGATCGCCCGCCGACACGCCGTCAAGACCGTGCGCGAATGCCAGTCGGCGACCGAGGCAGCCTTGATCTGGAAGGGCCGCAAATCCGCCTTCGGCGCCACCGGCCGCATCGCCGACTATATCTGCATGGACGGCACCGTGCCGCTCAGCCAGCTGTCGCACGTACTGAAGAGAACCGCCGAGATCGTCGATCATTACGGCCTGCGGGTTGCCAACGTCTTCCATGCCGGCGACGGCAATATGCATCCGCTGATCCTCTTCAACGCCAATGATCCGGAAGATGCCGCCCGCGCCGAAGCCGCCGGCAACGATATCCTGAAGCTTTGCGTCGATGCCGGCGGCTGCCTCACCGGCGAACACGGCGTCGGCATCGAGAAGCGCGACCTGATGCGGCACCAATATTCCGACGCCGATCTTGCCCAGCAGATGGCGGCGCGCGCCGCCTTCGATCCCGGCTGGATCCTCAACCCGTCGAAGGTCTTCCCGCTCGAAGGGCGCCCCGCCGCATGATCGATCTGATGCCTTCAAGCGAGGAAGAGGCGGCGGCAATCGTTCGCGCCCATGCGCAGACAGGCCGGCCGCTCGCGATCTGCGGCGGCGATACCCGCTCGGGTTTCGGCAATGCCGTAGCCGCCGAAGACCGGTTGCGCTCGACCGGGCTTGCCGGCATCGTCGCCTATAATCCCGGTGAAATGGTGATGACTGCCCGATCCGGCACGCCGCTGGCCGAGGTCGAGGCAGCACTGTCGGGCAGCGGCCAGATGCTCGCCTTCGAGCCGATGGATCATCGCCCGGTCATGGGCACATCGGGCGAGCCGACCATTGGCGGCGTCTTCGCGGCCAATGTCTCCGGGCCGCGCCGCCTCGTCTCCGGCGCCGCCCGCGACAGCCTGCTCGGTGTGCGTTTCATCAACGGCAGGGGCGAGATCATCAAGGCCGGCGGCCGGGTGATGAAGAACGTCACCGGCCTCGATCTCGTCAAGCTGATCGCCGGTTCGCACGGCACGCTGGGTTTTCTCACCGAAGTCACCTTTCGCGTGCCGCCGTCTGCGAAGACGGAACAGACGGTTGTTCTATCCGGCCTCAACGACGCCGAGGCGGCAAAGGCCATGGCGGCAGCGATGGCGCTGCCGGTCGAAGTGTCCGGAGCCGCCCACCTGCCGCTGACGGTGACGTGGAAATTTCTCGGTGGCAAATTGCCCGAGGGCGAGGCGACGGTTCTGCGCATCGAGGGCCTGGCCGGCTCGGTCGAGGTGCGCGTGGAAAAGCTGGTGGCTGCGATGTCGACCTTTGCGACGGTCACGCGGCTGCAGCAGCCGGAAAGCCGCAGGCTCTGGCAGGAAATCCGTGACGTGCTGCCTTATGCCGATGGCACGGCGCGGCCGGTCTGGCGCGTCTCGGTCGCCCCCGGCACCGGCCATCAGCTGGTCGCAGCGCTGCGTCTGGAAGCCGGCGTCGACGCCTTTTACGATTGGCAGGGCGGCCTCGTCTGGATGCGGATGGAGGCCAGCCCCGAAGCCGAACTGGTCCGCCGTTTCATCAAGGCGCTCGGCGGCGGCCATGCGACGCTGATCCGCGCGTCTGAGGCGGCGAGGGCGGCAATTGCGGCGTTTCATCCGGAGCCCGAGGCGGTGGCGATGCTGTCGCGGCGAGTGAAGGAGAAATTCGATCCGGCCGGGATTTTTAATCCGGGGAAGATGGGGTGAGAAGATGAGTTTGCGCGCGGGTCACCCCCCTCTGTCCTGCCGGACATCTCCCCCACAAGGGGGGAGATCGGCAAGAGGTTGGATCACTGCTCCCCATCTACTGTACTGGAGTCATCGTGCCTTAGTTGTTTGGGGAAGCCATCGCCTCCATCCAATCTCCCCCCTTGTGGGGGAGATGTCCGGCAGGACAGAGGGGGGTGCCCCAGGCACAGCGCCCGCAAAGCGGAGGCCCCGCTAGATGCAAACCAATTTCACCCCCGCCCAGCTCGCCGACCCGCACGTCGCCGAATCCGAACAGATTCTGCGCAAGTGTGTCCATTGCGGTTTCTGCACCGCCACCTGTCCCACCTATGTCACCCTTGGCAATGAGCTCGACAGCCCGCGCGGCCGCATCTACCTGATCAAGGACATGCTGGAAAACGGCCGGCCCGCCGATGCCGAAGTCGTCACCCATATCGACCGCTGTCTTTCCTGCCTTGCCTGCGTCACCACCTGTCCCTCCGGCGTCGACTACATGCATCTGGTCGATCACGCCCGCGCCCATATCGAAAAGACCTACCGGCGCCCGCTGATGAACAGGCTGACGCGCGCCATTCTTGCCGCCGTGCTGCCCTATCCCGGCCGTTTCCGCCTGGCGCTTAATCTCGCCCGCCTCGGCCGGCCCTTTGCCGGCCTGATGCGCGGGAGCGCGCTGAAACCCTTCGCCGCCATGCTGGCGCTTGCGCCGCGCCGTGTGCCCGCAGCTTCGGCCTTCGCAAAACCCGGCATCTACAAGCCCGAGACGGAACGGCGCGGCCGGGTGGCGATCCTTTCCGGCTGTGCCCAGCCGGTGCTCGCCCCCGGCATCAACGCGGCGGCGATCCGGCTGCTGACGCGGCTCGGCGTCGAGGTCGTGCTGCCGGAGGGCGAGGTCTGCTGCGGTTCGCTGGTTCATCACATGGGACGCGCCGAACAGGCGCTCGCCAGTGCGCGGGCCAATGTCGATATCTGGACGCGCGAGATCGACGGGCAGGGGCTCGATGCGATCATCATCACCGCCTCCGGCTGCGGCACGACGATCAAGGATTACGGCCATATGCTGCGCCTCGATCCCGCCTATGCGGCAAAGGCCGCCAGGGTCTCGGCGCTTGCCAGGGACATCACCGAATATCTGGCGACCCTCGATCTGCCGGCGCATATGCCGAGAGGCATCACGGTCGCCTATCACTCCGCCTGTTCGATGCAGCACGGCCAGCGCATCACGCTCGCGCCGAAGCAATTGCTGAAAGCGGCGGGTTTTACCGTGGGCGATCCCGCCGAAGGCCATCTTTGCTGCGGCTCGGCCGGCACCTACAACATCATGCAGCCGGAGATCTCGGCAGCGTTGAAGGCGCGTAAGGTCAAGAACATCGAGGCCACCAAGGCCGATATCATCGCCACCGGCAATATCGGCTGCATCACCCAGATCGCCACCGGCACCGGCATACCGATCCTGCATACGGTCGAGCTGCTCGATTGGGCTTACGGCGGCGCTGTGCCGGAAAAATTAACAGGTTTGCCGCTAGGCTGAAGCTTGCGAAGGCCCGTCGGGCCGGTCTCGGGAGTTTTAGACGATGTGGCGGGGAATGACTGTACTTGCGGGGCTGCTCGGTGCGGCGGGCGCTGCCCATGCCGATAGCCGCTATTTCTGTTCCGCCGATGACGCGCAGGCGCGCTTCACGCTCGAAAGCGGTTTCGCCAGCGATGCCGGCCACAAGCTCAACCATTTCCGCGGCGCGCTTGTCGTCAAGGATCAGGCGCAAGCGAGCGTGTTCGGAAAGCGCGTGTTCGAATCGCAGCACCTGACCAACCATTGGTCGCGTGACGGCGAGCTGCTGCTTGAGGTCGTCGACGGCGGCGAGGACGACACCGGCGGTGCAACGCTGGATCTGGTGGTGGTTGCCGGCGAACGCGGCAAGCCGGCTGCAAATTTCACCGGCACCTATGCCCTGAAGATCGAAGGCGGGGACAAACCCTATGCCGCCGAGGGCAAGGTCAGCTGCGGCACCAAATAGCGCCGCAGCCGGAATTCTCGATTACCAGTGGCGATTACCAGTGGAATGACACGCCGACATTGACGGCATTGGTGAAGATGTTGGTCTTCAGGTCCACGCCGCTGTCGATCGGAACGTCGACGCGCGAATAGGTGCCCTTATATTCGACGAAGGTCGACCAGCGATCGGTCACCTTGAAATCGACACCGGCCTGAGCCTGCAGCGTCACGCCGCCGAATTCATAGGCCCAGGTCTTGCCTTCAGGGCGAATCACTTCGACATGCGGAATATTCACGCCGATACCGGCGCCGAGATAGGGGGTCCAGCGGCGAGCCGGATCCTGGAAGCGGTAGAGCCCGTTCACGGTGAGCAGGTTCAGGCCGTCGGTGAATTCGAAATGCGACCAGCCGGTCTTGGCCAGCGTATCGTCGTCGGCATAGACCTTGTCATGGGTATAATCGAGCGAAATACCCCAGTTCGGCTTGTTGAAATTCTCCAGCCACCAGGTCACGCGGCCGCCGTAGTAAGGCGGGCTGCCGAAGGACTTGCCTTCCCAGCCGGCGGTGAAATGCGTGCCGTCGGAAAGATCGACGCCGCTGTGCGGCGCCGTCTGATAGCCGCCGTAGATGGAGAATTGCAGGTCTTCCGCCGAGGCGGAGGCTGCCGAACAGATCGTGAAAAACGCGATGCCCGCAAGCAGGGAAGCTGAGGAACGCAGCGCATATGTCATTGAATAGCCCCGATATTGCAAATGAGTCGACCTTGCGGCAGATGTGCCAGCTTTCCGCCGCAATGTCTAAGAAAAATAAAAGGCGCATCAAAGAGCGCCTTTCATTTTTTTCTAAAGTGTTGCTCAGCCGCCGAAAAGCGTGCGCAGCACGTCGATGCCGCGGTCCTCGAACGCGACCTTGCCCTGCTTGTTGCCGGGGCCGATAACGATCACCTTGGTGCCGACAGGCGCGCGATCGTAAAGATGCGTCACATCCTCATTCATCATCCGGATGCAGCCGGAGGACATGTTGAGGCCGATCGTCCAGGGCTGGTTGGTGCCGTGGATGCGGAAAATCGTGTCGCGGCCGCCCTGGTAGAGATACATGGCGCGCGCGCCGAGCGGATTGTCCTCGCCGCCTTCCTGATAGGCGGGAATGATGTGGCCCTTGGCGGCTTCGCGGCGGCGCATCTCGGCCGGCGGCGTCCATGCCGGCCATTCCGCCTTGCGCCCGATCTTGACGACCCCCGACCAGCCGAAGCCGTCGCGGCCGACACCGATGCCATAGCGGGTGGCGCGGTTGTTGCCCTCGATGAGATAAAGATACTTGTTGTTGGTATCGATAATGACGGTGCCGGCTGCTTCCGTCGTCACCAGCCGCACTTTCTTGCGCTTGAATTCCGGCTTCACATATTTCGGCATCTGCGCCACACGCACGACCTGTGCCGGGCGCTGCGCATTGTCAGGAGTAGAGCCGGCGGGTGCAGCCAAGGCTGATGTAGACATCAAGGACAGGACAAGTCCGGCGGCAGCCAGACCCGGCATCAATTTGATCATGATCGATTCCCCTCAAGCAGATCCGCCCGAAGCTACATGAACTTCTGCCTGATTCAAGATCGGCGTCGGCGGATAAAGCAGTTTTGGAGAAGGGAGCCACTTGTTCTTGCGGCTCCCGAGGTAATTGCGCCACCGTTACATGACGATGACGCGGGTTCCGACACTGACGCGGTCATAGAGATCGACGACGTCTTCGTTGCGCAGGCGGATGCAGCCGGAGGAAACGGCGCTGCCGATCGACCAGGGTGCGTTGGTGCCGTGGATGCGGTAAAGCGTCGAGCCGAGATACATGGCGCGCGCGCCGAGCGGGTTTTCTTCTCCGCCTTCCATCCGCGCCGGCAGGTAATGGCCCTTGGCGGCTTCGCGGCTGATCATCTCGGCAGGCGGCGTCCAGTCCGGCCATTCCGTCTTGCGGGTGATCTTGTGGACGCCCGCCCATTCGAAGCCCGGCTTGCCGACGCCGACGCCGTAGCGCCGCGCCTTGCCGCCCGCCATCACCAGATAGAGGAAGCGGTTGTTGGTATCGATGACGATCGTGCCTGGCTTTTCCGTGGTGTCGTAATCGACCATCTGCGGCAGGAATTGCGGTTCGATCGGATGGCGGATCGCCGGGATGCCGGGATTGATCGCCGACACGGTCTGTGGTGACACCTGCGGCGCCTGGCGAATGACGCGGCGCTGGAAAAGGCCGCGCTGCTGCGGCTGGATGACCGGCCGCTGATAGACGACGGGACGAACCGTGCCGCCGCCGAGCTGGTTGATCCAGGGCGCCGTCAGATCGGGGCTGAGCACAACAGGCGGACGGGTGGCGTAGCGGTCGTCTGCAAGGGCGGCCGTGGAGAAAATGCCGAAGAGGGCTGCGGCAAGAACAAGCTGTTTCATCATCGGACGAACTCTCTACAAATGACCGAAAATGCGCTGGCGGGAGATCTCCGCCTGGACGGAGATGTTCCGCCCGGGAATGACGCTGCCACCCTATCCGCCAGCGAATGGTAAAGATCGTTTCATGAAAAGCCGACCGATCGGATAAACTTTTCGTCAGGGTTACCGTTCGGTTTGGAAAGACGGTTTGCAAATGGTAAAGCCGGAATCACGACCGGAGAACGAAGCGGACCCCCGCAGAATGAAGGATCATGAGCGCGACAGGCATCATCATCGGCGAGGATGGCAGGAGTCGCTGCCACTGGCACGCCAATCTGCCCGATTATCTCCGCTATCATGACGAGGAATGGGGCCGCCCCGTCACCAATGACATCCGCCTCTTCGAGAAGATCTGCCTCGAAGGGTTCCAGTCCGGCCTTTCCTGGCTGACCATCCTGCGCAAGCGCGAGAATTTCCGCGCCGCCTTTGCCGCTTTCGATTTCGAAAAGGTCGCCCTTTTCGGCGAAGAGGATGTCGCCCGCTGCCTTGCCGATGCCGGCATCATCCGCCATCGCGGCAAGATCGTCTCCACCATCAATAACGCCAAACGCGCAATCGCGCTGAGAGACGAGTTCGGCTCGCTTGCCCATTATTTCTGGCGCTTCGAACCCGGTCACAACGAGCGGCCCGCTGTGGTCGACCGCGAGCATATCGTCGCCAATCCGACGACGCCGACATCGGTGATCATTTCGAAGGATCTGAAGAAACGCGGCTGGACCTTTGTCGGTCCGACCACAGTTTATGCTTTCATGCAGGCGATGGGTCTCGTCAACGATCATCTGGAGGGCTGCTTCTGCCGGCCCGAGGTCGAGGCGATGCGCGCCGTCCTGGTTCGACCATGAAAGATCTGTCCGTGAGAACATTGATCACTGCCGCTGCCCTGTTTTTCCTGACGGCCTCCGCCATGGCGCAGACGCCGCAGCTCGATCCCGGCGAGAAGCTGGAGAAACTGCAATTTCCCGCCGTCACCATGCAGCTCAAGGGCTGGACGAAATTCGGCAATAGCCATGTCTACACGCTGCCGGTGCGCGCCGGCCAGCATGTGAAGATCAGCTTTGCGACGAAGAGCAAATTTGCCTTCCTGGCGATCTTCGATCTGTCCAAACCGGATGACGAGGCCTTCTTCGGCACCGACGAGGACGGCACGAGCTTCGAGACGACGGTCAAGGACAATACCACCTGGCTGCTGCGCCCCTACTATTCCAAGGTCTCGCCGCGCCGCGGCCTCGGCGCTCCCTTCAGCATCCTGATCGAGCCCTTGGCGGCCG
The DNA here is from genome assembly GCF_014197615.1 of Rhizobium esperanzae. Taxonomy (GTDB): domain Bacteria; phylum Pseudomonadota; class Alphaproteobacteria; order Rhizobiales; family Rhizobiaceae; genus Rhizobium; species Rhizobium esperanzae_A. The sequence continues at coordinate 7,765 of NZ_JACIFY010000004.1, read as the reverse complement.
CCCGCCAGCAGCCGCAGCCGCCGGCCGAGCCGGAGCGCCCGTCGCTCTTTCCGAAGGCGCCTGCCAAGCAGTAACGACGCGTGCGGCCGATCTATGCCAGCCGGTCGATCAGCCCGCGCAATTCGCCGAGATGGTCGATCTTGCGAAAGCGCGGCGCCTCCGTCGGTTCGTCGACATGTTCCAGCACCCAGGTGAGTTCATGCGGCACGAAGACGCCGTAGCTGCCGGCGGCGATCGCCGGCACGATGTCCGATTTCAGCGAGTTGCCGACCATCATCGCCCGTTCCGGTCCGTCGCCGACCTTGGCGAAAATGCGCCGATAGGTGACGGCCGTCTTGTCGGAGACGATCTCGATCGCATCGAAGAAATCGCCGAGCCCGGATTGGGCAAGCTTTCGCTCCTGGTCGAACAGATCGCCCTTGGTGATCATCACCAGCAGATATTTGCCGGCAAGCGCCTCCAGCGTGTCGCGCACATGCGGCAGGGTCTCGACCGGATGCGAGAGGAGGTCGCGGCCGGTATCGAGGATCTTGGCGATCACGCTCGAGGGCACCTTGCCCTCGGTGATCTCGATCGCCGTTTCGATCATCGACAGCGTGAAGCCCTTGATGCCGAAGCCGTAATGGCGAAGGTTGCGTTTTTCCGCCTCCAGCAGCCGCTCGGAAATCTTCGGTCCTTCGGCGAAATCGGCAAGCAGCCTGGTGAAATGCGCTTCCGTCAGCCGGTAATATTGTTCGTTCTGCCAAAGCGTATCATCGGCATCGAAGCCGATCGTGGTCAGTGGTCCCGTCGCCATCTGCTTACCTCTTGAAATAAGGCCGGTAATCTATCGGTCGCCTGTGTCGAGACAAGGGCATCGCCTTTACGGTGAGACGGCGTTGAAAAGCGCCGGCGCCGCACTACATCGAACCTGCCTCACCCTGCAGCCAGCCACGGCTGTGCCTGTCACGCGCAGGCCAATAATCAAAAAATGAAGTTCAGCGGTTCGCAAGCCCCTCTTGCGGCAGACACAAAGGATTTTTTCGACCATGCGTTACAATCAACTCGGAAATACGGGACTTTTCGTCTCGGAAATCTGCCTGGGCACCATGACCTTCGGCGAAGCCAAACAGGGCAGCATGTGGGGCGCCATCGCCGGCGCCGACCAGAATGACGCCGACCGGATCGTCGAGCGTTCGCTCGCCTCAGGCGTCAATTTCATCGACACGGCCGACGTCTATTCATCAGGCGAGTCCGAAAGGCTGCTCGGCCAGGCGCTGAAAAACCTCGACGTGCCTCGCAAGGACGTGGTCATCGCCACCAAGGTCTATGGCGTCATGGGCGACAAGCCGAACGACCGTGGCGCCTCGCGCGGTCACATCATGGATTCCGTCGAGGCGAGCCTGAAGCGCCTGCAGACGGATCATATCGACCTCTACCAGATCCACGCCACCGATACGGTGACGCCGATCGAGGAGACGCTGCGCGCCTTCGACGATCTCGTTTCCCGCGGCCTCGTGCGTTATATCGGCGTCTCCAACTGGCAGGCCTGGCGCATTTCCAAGGCGCTCGGCCTCTCCGAACGCCGAGGCTTTGCCCGCTTCGAGACGGTGCAGGCCTATTATTCCATCGCCGGCCGCGATCTCGAACGCGACATCGTGCCGATGATGCAGGAGGAAAAGCTCGGCCTGATGGTCTGGTCGCCGCTCGCCGGCGGCCTGCTCTCCGGCAAATACGGTCCGGGCTCCCCCGGAAACGGCGAGGGCCGCCGCGCCAGTTTCGACTTCCCGCCCGTCGACACGGATCGGGCCTGGGCCTGCGTCGCCGTCATGCGCGAGGTCGCCGAAAAGCACGGCGTCAGCGTCGCCACCGTGGCGCTCGCCTATATCCTCGCCAAGCCTTTTGTCACGACGGTCATCATCGGCGCCAAGCGGGTCGACCAGCTCGACCAGAACCTCGCCGCCGTCAAGCTGAAGCTCGATGAAGACGATTTGAAAAAGCTCGACGAGGTGAGCGCCCTTGCGCCGGAATATCCTGGCTGGATGCTGTCGCGGCAGGGCGCGGGCCGCCGGCCGGCGGATTTCGAGCAGAAGGACTGAGGTCGCCCGAACCACTAGGGAACGCCTTCAGGCGTTCCCTAGTTTGTTCATTACCTCTCTTCCGTCATGCTCGGCCTTGTGCCGAGCCGATCGCCTACTTGCCGTGGGCCTTGAGCCAGGCGTTCATCTCGGCGATCTCGGCTTCCTGCGCCTTGATCACGGCCTCGGCGAGCTTGCGGATTTTCGGATCCTTTCCGTATTGAAGTTCGATCTTCGCCATATCGATCGCGCCCTGATGATGAGGGATCATGCCGCGGACGAAATCCTTGTCGGCATCGCCGCTATACTCGATCATCATATCCTTGTGCATCTTGTCGTTCGCCTCGCTGAAGGCGTGGCTGGCCGCATCGTGGCTGCCCATCGGCTTGCTCATGTCCATCGGCATGTCTTCGGCAAGGACAGGGGCGGCAATGGCGGTAAGCACGGCGGTAACGGCGATGATTTTCAGAGACATGAGAGTTCCTTCCTCTGTCTGACAATAGGTTTACGAATCTGCAGGGGCGTGATGTCAGGACAATCGGGGAGGGGGCGCCTGCGGGGCGGGGTGATTATCGTCAAGGGCGCGGACCGGCACCGGGGCGGGATAGCCGAAAACGGACTTTCCGCCGTCCATGACCGTCACCGCCGGCGGCAGCAGAAGGCAGGCGGCGCAAAGCGGCATATGCGCTGAGTTGCCGGTGGTGCAGGGGTCTTTCAGAGGAGCAGTCTTGGCTGCCCCCTCGGGCATATCCATGCCGGCCATCTGATGGTGCACGCTGCCGGTCTCGACGGCGACCGGCGCAGTCATCGAGGCGCATGTCGGACAGCCTGCCCATGCGGACATGGCGCTATAGACCAGCCAGCCGAGGACCATCGTGATGAGAGCAAGCGTGCGCATGGCACCTTATAGGCGAATGCCGGCCGCAAGCCAAGCTGGCCGACGGTGACACACCGGCCGATCACGGCATCGTCATGCCTCTTTACCAGGCGGCAATGACCTTGTGTTCGATCTTGTAGTCCTTGCTCTCCTCGCCGAGCGGGGCGACCGGCCATGTCCAGGTCGCTCTTGCCGGCGGCGGCGAAACGCCGTGCAGCAAGTCGGCCTCTTCATGCGTCCGGCCGTTGCGGTCGACGACGGCATAGGCGATGTCGGTCACCAGGCAGCTGCGGCAGGGCAGATCGGAAAGCCCGGTGAGATGCGCCGCGATCAGCCTTTCCACGGTATCTTCAGGCATTCCCGCCTCCGCTGCATATCGCCGCTTCACGCCGCGGCCGATTTGCGACAAAAGATTGGCGGACACCACGAAATCGAGATAGGGAACCGAGCGCAGAAACCCCAGCGGTTCGGGCACGCGGCCGGCGGCGAGATCGTCATAGCCGGAGAGATCGCGCTCGATCAGCCTGATATTGCGATAGGTCTTGGCCGCGAGCCTCAGGCGCACCGAGGCGAGATGAACGAGATCGACGAGCACGACGGTGTCGAAGCTTTTCGCCAGTTCCTCGATCGGCACATCGCGCAGCAGACCGGAACCGAGCACGACGGCCGTCCGCTTCTGCCGGAGATCGGCCGCAGCCATGCGGATCGCATTGCGGCTCTTCTCCTCATGCTCGGCCCATTCGGCGGCACAGCGGCCGGCCCGCGACCAGAGATTGACGGAATAACGGATGAATTTTCGATAGGGCTTGCCGGTCAGAGGCAATGTCGCGGCATAGAGAAGCGCTTCAGTGATCATGGGACTATCCGCATTTCGATCGATGCCTCTTCGTTCAATCGATTCTGGCCCACTGCATAATTCCTTAAATCGGAATCGATTTAAGGAATTATGCAGTAGTTCAAAGTGCTACAGCGTCCTTTGCGCGTCTGAAAAAGACGCGCGGCGCTGTAGACATCAAGACCCTTCGCCCTTGCCGCTCCCCGCCCGATCGGTTAGGAAACCGCCACTGTCACAGTCAGCGGAATTCCCGGAAATGAACGACAAACAGAAGAAACCGCAAAAGCTCAAGGCCCGCCTGCCGCGCGGCTTCGTCGACCGGACGGCCGGCGACATCCGCGCCGTCAACGAGATGACGGCAAAGATCCGGGAAGTCTACGAGCATTATGGTTTCGATCCTGTGGAAACGCCGCTGTTCGAATATACCGATGCGCTCGGCAAGTTCCTGCCCGACAGCGACCGGCCGAACGAGGGCGTCTTCTCGCTGCAGGACGACGACGAGCAATGGATGTCGCTGCGCTACGACCTGACGGCGCCGCTTGCCCGCCATGTCGCCGAAAATTTCAACGAGATCCAGCTTCCCTACCGCACCTATCGCGCCGGTTACGTCTTCCGCAATGAGAAGCCGGGCCCCGGCCGCTTCCGCCAGTTCATGCAGTTCGATGCCGATACGGTCGGTGCGCCTGGTGTTCAGGCCGATGCCGAAATGTGCATGATGATGGCCGATACGCTCGAAGCGCTCGGCATCAAGCGCGGCGACTATGTCATCCGCGTCAACAACCGCAAGGTCCTGGACGGGGTGCTGGAGGCGATTGGCCTCGGCGGCGACGACAAGGCCGGCCAGCGCCTCAACGTGCTGCGCGCCATCGACAAGCTCGATAAGTTCGGTCCCGAAGGTGTGGCCCTGCTGCTCGGTCCCGGCCGCAAGGATGAATCCGGCGACTTCACCAAGGGCGCCGGGCTCAACCAGGAACAGATCGACAAGGTGCTGTTCTTCGTCGGTATCAAGGACTACGCCGAAAGCGCCGCACGCCTGGCCGAACTCGTTGCCGGAACCTCGCGGGGTGGCGAAGGCGTCGAGGAGCTGAATTTCATCGGTGCGCTGGTTGCGAGCGCCGGTTACGGCTCCGATCGCATCAAGATCGATCCCTCCGTCGTGCGCGGCCTCGAATACTATACCGGCCCGGTCTATGAGGCCGAACTCACCTTCGACGTCACCAACGAGAAGGGCGAAAAGGTCGTCTTCGGTTCGGTCGGCGGCGGCGGCCGTTATGATGGTCTCGTCTCCCGCTTCATGGGCCAGCCGGTACCGGCGACCGGCTTTTCGATCGGCGTCTCCCGCTTGATGACGGCGCTGAAGAACCTCGGCAAGCTCGGCGCCAGCGCAGTCATCGAGCCGGTGCTGGTCACCGTCATGGACGGTGATGTCGAGGCGATGGGCCGTTATCAGAAGATGACGCAGCAGCTGCGCGCCGCCGGCATCCGCGCCGAGATGTTCCAGGGCAACTGGAAGAAATTCGGCAATCAGCTGAAATATGCCGACCGCCGCGGCTGCCCCGTCGCCATCATCCAGGGCGGCGACGAGCGCGCCGGGGGTGTCGTGCAGATCAAGGATCTGATCGAGGGCAAGCGGCTCTCCGGCGAGATCGAGGACAATGCCAGCTGGCGCGAAGCCCGCGTGGCGCAGGAGACGGTGCCGGAAGCCGATCTCGTCGCCAAGGTGAGGGAGATCCTTGCCGCGCAGGCGGAGGATCGGAAGAGGGCGGGCGGTGATGTCTGAGGCATACCCCCCTCTGCCCTGCCGGGCATCTCCCCCACAAGGGGGGAGATCGGATAGAAGCGGTCGCTTGCCCCGATCGAACACCTTAGTTGGCCGAAGCCGCTTGGCGCGTGCTCAATATTCAGCGAAGCCGGTGCGCCCAGCCGATCTCCCCCCTTGTGGGGGAGATGCCCGGCAGGGCAGAGGGGGGTACTTTCCCACGCGCCCTTCGCTTATCGCTTGGAGCCCGGCATGCCCCTGATCAACCTCCCCGAATTCTCCGCCGACCTGCTGGCCGAATTTGCCGCGCGCAACGCCGAGCGCATCGACACGCCCGTCATCCAGCCGGCCGAGCCTTTCCTCGATATCGCCGGCGAGGACCTTCGCCGCCGCATCTTCATGACCGAGAGCGAAACCGGCGCCAGCCTCTGCCTGCGTCCCGAATTCACCATCCCCGTCTGTCTGCGCCATATCGAAACCGCAACCGGCACACCGAAGCGTTACGCCTATCTCGGCGAGGTCTTTCGCCAGCGCCGCGACGGCGCCAATGAATTCTACCAGGCCGGCATCGAGGATCTAGGCGATATCAACATACCGAGCGCCGACGCCCGCGCGATCGGCGATGCCACCGGCATTCTCGCCCGCCTGCTGCCGGGCCGGCGCTTAGCCGTGACGCTGGGCGATCAGGCGGTGTTTGAGGCGGTCGTCCAGGCACTTGGCCTGCCGCTCGGCTGGCAGAAGCGCCTGATCCACGCCTTCGGCAACATGACGCAGCTGGAAGCACTGCTGGCCGGCCTGGTGAGCCCGCAATTCGTCACCGGGCTGGATGACGATATTGCCAGGCTTGTCGCCTCGGGCGACGAGCAGGCGCTGGTCGCCCATCTCGAGCAGGAAATGCAGGCGACGGGTTATTCCACCAATGCCAGCCGCTCGCCGGTCGAGATCGCCCGGCGGCTTAGGGAAAAGCTGATCCTCTCCGAAACGCGCCTCGACGACGCGGCCTTCCATGTGCTGGAAGAGTTCCTGTCGCTCGACGTGCCGCTCGTCAACGCGTCCGCGGCTCTTGCCGGTTTCGCCGATGCGGCCGGTTTGAAACTCGGCAACGCACTCTCTCGTTTCAACGGACGGGTCGCGGCCCTTGCCAATGCCGGTGTCGATCTCTCCGGTCTTGGTTACCGCGCTGCCTTCGGACGGCCGCTCGACTATTACACCGGCCTCGTCTTCGAGGTCACAGTGGAAGGCTCGAGCGCGGTTCTGGCCGGCGGCGGCCGCTTCGATAAACTTCTGACCTTCCTCGGTGCGACGGACCGCATTCCGGCTGTCGGCTTCTCCTTCTGGCTCGACCGCATCGAAACCGAAAGGGCAGCGGCATGACCATCACCATCGCGCTTCCCTCCAAGGGCCGGATGAAGGATGACGCTTCGGCGATCTTCGAACGCGCCGGCATGCCGATCACGGCCGTTGGCAACGACCGCTCCTATCGCGGCCGTGTCGAAGGCTGGGACGATGTCGAGGTCGCCTTCCTCTCGGCCTCCGAAATCTCCCGCGAACTCGGCAACGGCAGCGTCGATTTCGGCGTCACCGGCGAGGATCTGATGCGGGAAGGTTTTTCCGAAGTCGACAAACGCGTCGAATTCTGCGCCCGCCTCGGCTTCGGCCATGCCGATGTCGTCGTCGCCGTGCCGGAGATCTGGCTCGACGTCGAGACTATGGCCGATCTCGGCGACGTCGCTGCCGATTTTCGCGCCCGTCATGGCCGGCGCCTGGCCATCGCCACCAAATACTGGCGCCTGACCCAGCAGTTCTTTTCGAGCCAGCACGGCATCCAACTCTATCGCATCGTCGAAAGCCTCGGCGCCACCGAGGGCGCTCCGGCCTCCGGCTCGGCCGATATCATCGTCGATATCACCTCTACCGGCTCGACGCTGCGCGCCAACCACCTCAAGGTGCTTCAGGACGGCGTCATCCTGCATTCGCAGGCCTGCCTCGTGCGCGCCCGCCGGGAAAGCCATGCGGACGAGCCCGCCGTGCAGGCGATCATCGAGGCGGTCCGCGCCGCCCTCTGATCCCGGCCGTCAAGGCACAAGAAAACCCGCCGTCGGATGACGGCGGGTTTCGCATTGTGCGCCCAGCATGGGCGCACTCTTGTGGGTGGAAGTCCCACCGTAAGCTGGTCATGGCGAACGAAGAGAAGCGCAACTGCGAGAGGGCGACCGATCGTGGGGAGGCAGCGTGGA